>NZ_JBJNMU010000004.1:0-300971 GCF_052167655.1 Serratia sp. CY55921
GGCGGCAATAGCGCGGTGGTCCCACCTGACCCCATGCCGAACTCAGAAGTGAAACGCCGTAGCGCCGATGGTAGTGTGGGGTCTCCCCATGCGAGAGTAGGACACTGCCAGGCATCAAACAAAGCAAAAAGCCCTGAACTGACGTTCAGGGCTTTTTGCTATGCGTAAAATGGAAAATCCCCGTTGTAATCCGCTTCAGCTTTCATCGTACTGTTTAATATTCATCACAAAACCAACGCATTGTTTCTCTGAATGTCAGATATTCTTCGTCCGCTATTAAGTTTGGCTGTTAACTTATAAATAACAATAAAGTAACAACCAGGGCGGCAGGAAGCCAAATTTCATCATTGTTATGGCTCGGAGAATACATCATGACAGAAACAACATCGGCTCTTGGGGATGAGCACGGCGTCGAACAGGGGGCGCTGGATAACAAGAAACGCATTTTCGCTATCGTCGGGGCTTCATCAGGCAATCTAGTGGAGTGGTTTGATTTTTACGTTTACTCCTTTTGTTCCATTTACTTTGCCGCCTCGTTCTTCCCTGCGGGCAACAGCACCACGCAGCTGCTGCAAACCGCCGGGGTATTCGCCGCCGGCTTCTTTATGCGGCCGATTGGCGGTTGGCTATTCGGTTATATTGCCGACAAGCATGGTCGAAAAAATTCCATGCTGCTTTCGGTCTGTATGATGTGCGCCGGATCGCTGGTGATCGCCTGCCTGCCGACGTATGAATCGATCGGCAGCTGGGCGCCGGCGTTGCTGCTGATCGCCCGCCTGTTCCAGGGGCTGTCGGTAGGGGGGGAATACGGCACCAGCGCGACCTATATGAGCGAGGTGGCGATCAAGGGGCGACGCGGCTTTTACGCCTCGTTCCAGTACGTGACGCTGATCGGCGGGCAACTGTTGGCGTTGCTGGTCCTGGTGATCCTGCAGCAGATATTGCCCGCCGAAGAGCTGAAAGCCTGGGGATGGCGCATTCCGTTTGCCCTGGGGGCCGTGTTGGCGGTAGTCGCGCTGTACCTGCGCCGCTCGCTGAATGAAACCTCCGATGCGAAGACGCGTAACCACAAAGATGCCGGTTCGCTGACGGGGCTGTGGAAAAATCGCAAGGCGTTCCTGATGGTGCTGGGCTTTACCGCCGCCGGTTCGCTGACCTTCTACACCTTCACCACCTACATGCAGAAATATCTGGTGAATACCGCCGGTATGGACGCCAAGCTGGCCAGCGCCATCATGACCGTCGCGCTGTTCGTCTTTATGCTGCTGCAGCCTGCGGTAGGCGCGTTTTCGGACAAAATCGGCCGTCGCAGCTCGATGTTGATCTTCTCGGCCTTTGCCACGGTGTTGACGGTGCCGATCCTGTTCGCTCTGAAAGAGGTGAGTAATCCTTATATGGCGTTTGGCCTGATCGTGCTGGCGCTGTTCATCATCAGTTTTTACACCGCGATCAGCGGGCTGCTTAAAGCCGAAATGTTCCCGCCGGAGGTACGTGCTTTAGGGGTGGGTTTGTCTTATGCGGTGGCGAACGCCATGTTCGGCGGCTCGGCGGAATATGTCGCGCTGTCGCTTAAATCGTTTGGCGTGGAGAACGCTTTCTTCTGGTATGTCTCCGGCATGTGCCTGCTGGCGCTGCTGGTCTCGCTCCGGTTGCATCGCAAAGGCAAGGAGATACAGCTGTAATAAAAACCCCGGCCTTGGCCGGGGTCAGCATACCGCTTACAGGATACGGCTGATCAGCCGATCGATGCGGATACGGCGCAGACGCCGAATCAGCTTACGCACCTTGATCGGATACTGCTGGATGCTTTGCAGTTCCTGATAATGGCCGACTACAGTGGTATGAGTACGGATGCATTCCAGCTCTTTCTGCCGTTGCTCGCGCAGCTCTTGCTTGGGATCGTGGATCAGAATGGCGTTTTCCAGATCCAGCCGCCAGGCGCGCGGGTTGAGGTTATTGCCGGTAATCAGCTGCCACTCTTCGTCTACCCACATGCCTTTCAGGTGATAGCTGTTATCGCCATCCTTCCACAAACGCACGATCAGTTGGCCGGTGTCGATGTAACGCTGCAACCGGCTCAGGAAGCGGCGCAGGTTGATCTCATACAGGTAGGGCAGCGCGCCGATGATTTTGAACGGCTGGTCTTCCGGAATATAGAAATCGTTGGCGGTTTTATCGCCGACGATGATTTCCACCTGCTTGCCTTGTCGCAGCAGGTAAATGATGTTGCGCACCAGCAGCGCCGGCAGGTTGAAATAGGGGGTGCACAGCGTCAGTTTCTGGTCGGTGCATGACATCAGGTGATGAATGGTTTTATTCAGCACGCTTTGTTTGCCTAGCCCAACCATCGGCGTCACCGCCAGCTCATCGTTGCCGGCTTTGCCGCGGAAGTGGTAACCGGCGCGGCGTAGGGCGAAACGGAACAGACGGGTTTCGTTTTTGATCTCCGGGCTTTTCGGCCGATCGCTGCGATCCAGGCGTTGTACGGCGCCGGCGGTGAGCAGATGCTGCTTGATGTAATCGATCAGAGTATCGGCCAGCACGCCGTTGGTGATCAACTGGTAGCGATCGTAACGGTATTTCTCATGCTGATGCAGATAGACGTCGTTGATGCTGGCGCCGCTGTAGATAACGGTATCGTCGACCACAAAACCTTTTAAATGCAATACGCCCAGCGCTTCGCGAGTATTGACCGGTACGCCGTAGATCGGCACCGATTGTTCCGGATGCTGGCTGGCCATGGCGCAGTACCAGTCGGCGTTGGTATTGGCGGCGGCGGCGCCGATGCGCCCGCGCTGTGCGCGGTGCCAGTCGACCAGCACGCAGATTTCCAGCTCGGGCCGCCGCTGTTTGGCTTGATACAGCGCGTTGAGGATCTCACGCCCGGCGTCGTCATGCTCCAGATACAGAGCCACCAGATAGATACGTTGGGTGGCGTTGGCGATGGAATCCAGCAGCGTGGCGCGAAAGTCGGACGGCGCGTACAGAGTACGAACATCAGCAACCGTCTGGGGGAGTTTGGGCAGTTGTGCAAGGTGTTGTTGATGTTTGCTACGTTTAAATTTTGACAACATCACAGTGCGCTTCTTCTCTCATGATTGATGGCCGGAACGCCACAGACTTAAAAACAATAAACCGAATAATCGGGCGATAATACCATTAGTTGCCTCGATTGTGCGTATGTTTTGGCGTTAAGTGGTGGATTCGTAGCGCATTGCGACGCAGGTCACTGCGCGTCGTCGGCCTGCAGCGGCAGCGTCAGATTGACGATGCCGTCCTCAAGCTGCACCTCGATGCCAAAGCCCAACCGCTGCGCCAGCGCGATCATGCCGCGGTTATTCGGCATGGTGATACCGCTCAGGCGGGTCAGGCCATGCGCGCGCGCATAGGCGATCATTTTCTCCAGCAGCTGGCGGCCGAGCCCCACGCCTTTTAGGTCGGAACGTACCAGCACGGCGAATTCGGCGTCGGTGTTGTCCGGATCGGACAGCGCGCGGGTCACGCCGATAATCTCGTCTGCCCGCACCGCCACAAAGGCCATTTCCCGATCGTAGTCGATCTGCGTCATGTTGGCCAAATCGTCATGGGTAAACTCGTTGATCTCGCTGAAGTAGCGATAATAGAGGTCTTCCTTGGTCACCCGGTCGATGAAATGCTTCAGCGCCGGCTCGTCTTCCGGCAGGATAGGGCGGAACAGGCATTGGCTGCCGTCTTTCAGCGCGATGGTCTCTTCCAGCTCATGCGGATAAGGCCGAATCGCCAGCCGCGCCTGCGGATCGCCGCTGAACGGTGCGAGCTGCATCGAAACGTCCAGCAGGGTGAACTCGCTGCCGGAAGCCAGCACCGGGTGAATATCCAGCCGGGCGATCTCAGGGCAGTCAAGGATCAGGTTGGAAACCTGCACCAGCAAGCGGCTCAGCCCGGGGATATCTAAAGGCCGCAGTGCGCTGCGCCCGCGGATCTTGCCGCCTTTCACCGCCTGCAGCACCAGATAACGCGCCAGCGCCATATTCAACGGCGGCAGCGCGACCGCGACCTGATTTTCCTGGCGCCACTCTACGCCGCCTTCACCCAGCATGATCAACGGGCCGAAAATGGCATCCTGCTCCACGGCGATGCGCAGCTCCTGGGCGCCGGCGCGGTTGGCCATGCTCTGCACCAACAGGCCGTGGATGCGCGCCTGAGGATAGGTACGCTTCACGCGGTCGAGGATCGCCTCCGCCGCGCGCTGCACTTCGGTCGCGGTGCGCAGGTAGAGCATCACGCCCTGAACTTCCGACTTGTGCGGGATATCCGGCGAGCGCAGCTTCAGCGCTACCGGGTAGCCGATCTGCTCGGCGATGTGCACCGCTTCGGCGCTGTCTTCGGCGATCCAGGTCGGCAGGGTGCTCAGGTCATAAGCCTGCAGAATGGATTGCACCTCGTGGGTATCCAACTGGGTGGCGCCTTCGGCCAGCGCCTGATGGATCAGGCGGTGAGCGTCGGCGGTATTGGCGGTCAGGCCGACCGGCAGCGCCGGCGTCTCCTTCAGCTGCTTCTGGTTGCGGCGGTATTCCACCATATGCATAAAAGCGGTCACAGCGCCTTCCGGCGTGCGGTAAGTCGGAATGGCGGCCTCGGTAAACAGCCGGCGTGCCTCTTGCGAAGAGTATTCGCCGCACCAGTTGGTCAGCAGCGTGATGCGCTTGCCGCGCGCATGGCGATGCAGCGCGTCGATCAGCCGCTGCGCCGTGGCGGTGCCGGGCGCAGCGGCGCTCGGCGCGTGGATCAGCAGCAGCGCGTCATAGTCGTGGCTGTCGAGCAGCGCTTCGAGAGCCGCCAGATAACGCTGCGGCGTGGCGTCGTCGCGCAGGTCGAGCGGGTTGCCGGCGCGAATGAAGTCCGGCAGCGCGTCGCTCAGCGTCGCCAGGCTCTCCTCGCTCAGCGTCGCCAGCTTGCCGTTGCGGCCGAGCAGTTCGTCCAAGGCCATCGCCGCCGGCGCCGCCCCGTTGCTGACGATCATCAGCCTTTCGCCGCGCAGCGGATGCATATGGCTGAGGGTTTCCACCGCCGAGAACAGCTCATGGGTATCCTGGACGCGCAGCAGGCCGGCGCGTTGGATGGCGGCGTCATAGGCGGCGTCCAGCCCCAGTTGGCTGTTGAGCAGTAATTGCGCCTGTTGGCTGCGGCCGCTTTTGATCACCAGAATAGGCTTGTTGCGCGAGGCGCTGCGCGAGGCGGAGAGAAAGCGCCGTGCGTCGCTGATGTTTTCCAGATACAGCAGGATGGCGCTGGTCTTGCTGTCGCGCGCCAAAAAGTCGAGCAGGTCGTCGACGTCGATATCCAGGCTGTCGCCCAGCGCGATGAAATAGGAGAAGCCAACTTCGCGCTGCTGCGCCCAGTCGAGAATGGTGTTGGCGACGGCGGCGGACTGCGAGATAAACGCCAGCTTGCCCTTTTGGATCGGCACCGGCGAGAAGCTGGCGTTGATGCCTTGCCACGGCGCCAGCAGCCCCAGACTGTTGGGGCCCAGCAGCCGCATGGCGTAACGCTGCGCGCAGGCTTTGAGCTCGGCGAACTGTTCCGGCGGCGAAGAGAGCACGATGGCGGTTTTGCAGCCACGTTGGCCCAGCGCTTCAATCAGCGCCAGATTACGGCTGGCGTGGGTGCAGATGATCGCCAGATCCGGCGTCAGCGGCAGGCTGGCGACGTCGGGATAGGCCATGACGCCGCATACCGCCTTGTAGCGCGGCGTCACCGGCAAGATGGGCCCGCCGAAACCGCCGGCCAGCAGGTTGCTCATCATCAGGTTGCCGGCGCGGCCCGGCTGCTGCGAAGCGCCCAGCACGGCGATCGATTTGGGACGTAGTAGCGCTTCTAACCCTCGCTGGCTCATGCACGGCTCCTTTTGGCAACGTTACGCCTGATTTTAGGCGCTTTATGGCTACATTGCTGTGACCGGTGCCTCCGGTCGGGTCGGTTTTCCCGCCAGATACTGTTGACGGAAATAGCGGAAATGCTGATTCAATCCGTCGGCGGCCGGCATATCGCCCGCCTGTTGCAGCAGGGCGGCGGCCACTTCCGCCGTGCAGTGTTGCTCGGCGCGGCTGGCTTCGCGCAGCTGGTAGGCCGATGCGGCGTCGACGTTGAGTGAAAACACCGGGAATTGATTGAGATACGGGCTTTTACGGAACATTTTGCGCGCTTCCGCCCAGGTGCCGTCCAGCATGATGAACAGCGGCGGTTTGCCGCCGACGGGCAGTTCGCTGAACACCGGCCGCTCGGCGTCGGCGTAGGACGCGGGGAACACCACGTAAGGCTGCCGTGTCGGATCGTTGATGGCCGCCAGCAGGGCGGGATCGACCTCGGTACGCGACCAGAGGAACGCCTGGGTGTCCGGCAGGATATCGGCGATCAGGCGCCCGGTGTTGCTGGGCTTGAGCGGCTCGGCGCCGAACATGATCAGGCAGAAACGGCTGCCGGCCTGCTGCGGGCGAATGGTGTCGCACAGGCAGTTCTTATGCGGCAGCAGGCACCCCTGACAACGCGCCACCCGGCAACCGCGCGCCAGAAAGGGGCGGGTGGCGCGGTCTAAACGGAATTGGCGCAGGCGAAGTACGGCGTTGTCGGTCATAACGATCCTGGGGAAAAACCGCTATTGTAACGCAGAAAAAAGCCCGCCGGGAGGGGCGGGCTCGATCGGGGCGCGTTCGCGCGCGATGGCGGGATACGGCCTATACTTGCCGAATCACACTAACTCGTTGAGCCAGTTGTCAAACGGCGCCTTCGGCATCGCGCCGTTGAGCATGTCGACCATCTTGCCCTGACGGAACACCATGATGGTCGGGATGCTGCGGATGCGGAAACGGGCGCTCAGTTCCGGCTCGGCTTCGGTGTTCACTTTCACGAAGCGCACTTTGCCGGCGCGCTCTTCGGCCACGTCTTCAAAGATCGGCGCAAAGCTGCGGCACGGGCCGCACCACGGCGCCCAGAAATCGACCACGACCGGCAGATCGTCCTGCAGCAACTGGTCCAGCGTGGCGGCGGTGGCGTTGATCACTTCACCGTCGAAGAGCTCATGGCCGCAGCGGCCGCATTTCGCGTTGTCCGCCAGACGTTCTTCCGGCACACGGTTGGTGGCATTGCAAGCTGCACAAACTGTATTCATGTTGACCTCGGGTACTGAGAAAGCCGGGTCCCCGCAACGCGGTTGCGGAGATGTTTCTTTAATGCTGACGATTATCGGCAAAACCCGGCGCATGAACAATGAGGTTTGTTCAATGGATGTGATAGTTGGGAGCTTTTAGCGCAAGTTGGTGGCTTCATGCACCAACATCAGGTAATCTTCGCGCCCTGCGCGTTGGTGGAGAAGACAATGAACGATTCATTTAGTGGCAAGAACGGTAAGGTCAAAGTGATGTACGTCCGCAGCGACGACGACAACGGCGACGACCGCAACAAGAATAAACGTCCGGCCGGCAAAGGCCGTCCGGCTGACGGTGCGCGCTCGGGCCGCACCGGTCAAGACAAGGCGCGCGGCGGCAATGACCGTCGCGGAGCCGATTCCCGCCGCAGTGAAAGCGATCGTCCTCGCCGTCCGGCGCGCTCTGAAGATCGCGGCGGCAACGAGTCGCCGTGGAGAACCGTGTCGCGCGCGCCGAGTGAAGAGCCGGCGTTCGATCACGGCGGCATCAGCGGCAAAAGCTTCATCGATCCGGAACAGCTGCGCCGCCAGCGCGCGGAAGAAACCCGCGTTTACGGTGAAAATGCCTGTCAGGCGCTGTTCGCCAGCCGCCCGGAAGCGATCGTGCGCGCCTGGTTCGTGCAGTCGGTCACGCCGCGCTTTCGTGAAGCGCTGCGCTGGATGGCGGCTAACCGCAAAGCCTACCACGTGGTGGATGAGGAAGAGCTGGCCAAGGCTTCCGGCACCGAGCACCACGGCGGCGTCTGCTTCCTGATCAAAAAGCGTCAGGGCCTGGATGCGCAGACCTACCTGAAAACTGCGCCGGCGACCGACTGCGTATTGGCGCTGGAAGAAGTCGGCAACCCGCATAACCTGGGCGCCATCGTCCGTTCGTGCGCCCACTTCGGCGTCAACGGCGTGTTGCTGCAGGATCCGGCGTTGCTGGAATCCGGCGCGGCGGTGCGTACCGCAGAAGGCGGCGCGGAGCACATCAAGGCGATCAACGCCGATGATTTCCTGTCGGTGCTGGATACCTTCCGCAAGGCGGGTTACACCATCGTCACCACCTCCAGCCACAAAGGTACCGCGCTGGCGCAGGCCAAGCTGCCGGCCAAGATGGTGCTGGTGCTGGGCCAGGAGCGCGACGGCCTCAGCGACAGCGCCTGGCAGCAGGGCGATATGAACGTGTCTATCGGCGGCACCGGCAAGGTAGAAAGCCTGAACGTTTCCGTGGCGACCGGCATTCTGCTGGCGGACTGGTGGCGTCAGAATCAGGCGTGATTTTCATTACGTCGAATAAAAAAACGGGCGCCTCAGGGCGCCCGTTTCGTTTATTGAAGCTTAGTGAGCGCCGCCGCCCCCGCCGCCGCCGGAGCTGAATGGCGGTTTCGCTACCCACACCAGCGCCAGCAGCACCAGGAATACCCCGGCCGACAGCCAGAAAATCTCGTTGGCGGAGATGATCAGCCCCTGTGCCGTGATCTCGTTGGCGATGTAGGCCGACGCCTGCTGCTTGCTCATGCCGAGCTGCTCGAGCTGCCGGTACATCTCCTGCGACTGCGGATTGTACGGGTTGACGAACTCCGTCAGCTGCGCGTGATGCTGCGATTCGCGCTGCGTCCACAGGGTGGTGGTGATCGAGGTGCCGATCGACCCCGCCAGGGTTCGCGTAAAGTTCGACAGGCTCGATGCCGCCGCCATGCGTTCCGGCGGCAGGCCGGACAGCGTGATGGTGGTCAACGGCATGAAGAAGCAGGCGATGGCGAAACCTTGAACGAACTGCGGCCAGGCCGAAGCGCCGAAGTCCATGCCCGGTTCAAACGTATAGGCGCGCCAGTAGAAGCACACGGCATACATGATGAAGCTGAAAGTCACCAGCTTGCGCATGTCGAGCCGGTTGCCGAACTTACCGATGATCGGCGACAGCAGCACCGGGATCAGCCCGACCGGCGCCGACGCCAGCCCCGCCCAGGTAGCGGTATAGCCGTACACCTCTTGCAGCAGCTGCGGCAGCAGAACGATGGCGCCGAAATACAGCATGTACGCCAGGCTGATGCACAGACAGCCGATGGTAAAGTTGCGCGACTTGAACAGCGATAAATCCACCACCGGATGATCGTCCGTCAGTTCCCAGACTACCAGGAACAGCAGCGCCACGACCGCCACGACGGTCAGGGTGATGATCTCGGTCGAGTTGAACCAGTCCAGCTCCTTGCCCTGATCGAGCATCACCTGCAGCGAACCGATGCCGACGATCAGCAGCACCAGGCCGACGGTGTCGATCGGCTTGATCTCGGTTTTGGTTTCTCGCCCCTTCAGCGTCGCCATCGCCGCCAGGATAACGAAGGCGCCGATCGGGATGTTGATGAAGAAGATCCAACCCCAGTGGTAGTTGTCGCTGATGTAACCGCCGAGAATTGGCCCGAAGATCGGCGCGACGATCACGGTCATCGACCAGAGCGCCAGGGCCATCGCTCGCTTGGCGGGCGGGTAGTTGTTCAGCAACAGGCTCTGCGACAGCGGGATCAGCGGCCCGGCCACCACGCCCTGGATCACGCGGAAGAAGATCAGCATGCCGAGGCTGTTGGAGATGCCGCACAGCCAGGAGGCGAGAACGAACAGCGCGGTGGACCAGAGGAACAGCCGCACTTCGCCGATGCGCTTCGCCAGCCAGCCGGTGATCGGGATCGAGATGGCGTTCGCCACGCCGAACGAGGTGATCACCCAGGTGCCCTGCGAGTTGGAAGACCCGAGGTTACCGGCAATGGTGGGGATCGCCACGTTGGCGATGGTGGAGTCCAGCACCTGCATGAAGGTCGCCATGGCGAGCGCGACCGTCATCCAGGCAAGCTGGGCGCCTTCAAGCGGTTTCTGTGGCAAGATGGCCTCCCGCGCGCTTAGCCGGCGTTCGCATGGATCACGTCGGCGATCAGCTGGTTAACCGGCGCCAGATTCAACGCCAGCGCGTCGCTCTGATACAGCGGTTTGTCGCGCACCACGTCAGACAGCACGCGGCCGTCCAGGTTGGCGGTGTCGACGGTCACCAGCGTCGAAAGACCGATGCGCAGCGGATGATCGGCCACCTGCTTGGCGTCGAGCTCAATACGCACCGGCAGACGTTGCACCACCTTGATCCAGTTGCCGGTGGCGTTCTGGGCCGGCAGCAGCGAGAAGGCGCTGCCGGTGCCCATGTCGATACCGACCACTTTGCCTTGATACACCACGTCGTCGCCGTAGACGTCGCTGACCACCGTCGCCGGCTGGCCGATGCGCATATTGGCGATTTGCGTTTCCTTGAAGTTGGCGTCAACCCAGATGTGATCGGCCGGCACTACCGCCATCAGCGGCGAACCGGCGGCGATCTGCGCGCCGACCTGCACGCTGCGGCGCGAGACATAGCCGGTAATCGGGCTGATCACTTTGGTACGCTGCAGCGCCAGCCAGGCGTCGCGCATCTGCGCGGCGGCTTGCTGGATCGCCGGCTGCTGTTCCAGCGGGGTGTTCAGCACCATCGCCTGGTTGGCGTTGTATTGCTGCACCGCCACTTCCAGCGCGGCTTTGGCGCTGTCGACCGCATCGCGAGCGTGTTGCAGCTCTTCGCGGCCGATGGCGTCAACGCTGCCCAGCACCACGCGACGTTTCAGATCGTTCTCGGCCTTGCTCAGATCGGTCTTGCGCAAGGCGATGTTGGCCTGATACTGCTTACTGTTGATGATCAGCTGGTGGGTCTGACGCACGCTGTTGGCCAGGCCGGTTTTGGCGCGTTCAAACGCCTGCTCGGCATCGGTCGGATCGAGCGTCAGCAGCACGTCGCCCTGCTTGACGTAGTCGGTGTTGTCGAAGTTGACGCTGTTCACGCTGCCGGACACCTGGGCCATGATCTGCACCTGGTTGCCGGAAACGTAGGCGTCGTCGGTTTCCTGGTGATGACGCAGCACCAGGAACCAATACACTAAATAAGCCACCCCTATAACAATGAAAATAACCGTCAGCAACAGCAGCCAAAATTTGCGCTGCTTCTTTTTGCCGCTCGGCTGCTGCGGGTTTTGGGTTTCCGCGCTTGCGCTCATGGTGTTCTCCAAGCCTTATATTATTATGCTTTCGAATCCGCTGCGGCCGGGGCCTGATAGCCACCGCCCAACGCGCGGATCAGTCCTATCTTCGCCTGCAGTAAATTGCTGCTGGCATTCAACTCCGCCTGTTGCTGCTGCAATAGCTGCGTCTGGCTGGTCAACAGATCGTCGCGCCCGATAATCCCTGCCTGGTAACGGGCGTTGGCGACCTGATACACCTGTTGCATCGACTGGGCCGCGGACGCCGCCTGCAGCTGCTGTTGTGCAGAGCTCTGCTGGATGGTGATGGCGTCGGCGGTTTCCTGTACCGCATTCAGGATGGTTTGGTTGTAGGATTCCACCGCTTCGTCATACAGCGCGGATTCCTCGCCCAGCTTGCTGCGCAGGGCCCCGGCGTGGAAGATCGGCAGCGAGATCGCCGGCATCACGTTCCAGGCCTGGCTGGCCGCTTCAAACAGATTCGGGCTGGTGCCACTGGTATTGGTGGTCATCAGGCCGGCGAAGGCTGAAATGGTCAGGCTGGGGTAAAACTCTTTACGCGCGGCGCTGACGCGCTGGCTGTAAGACTCCACCAGCTGGCGTTGCGCGGCGATGTCCGGGCGTTTGCCCAGCAGATCCGCCGTCAGTTCGCCCTGCGGCGCCATCAGGTTGTCTGCAGGCAGCGGCACTTGACGCAGGTGCTGCATGGCGTTCGGCCCCTGGCCCGCCAGCGCGGCGAGCTGGTGTCTGAGCTGTTCGATTTGCGACTGCAGCTGCAGAATCTGCTGTTTGGCGACGTCGGACTGCGCCTGGGTTTGTTGCGGCACGTCGACGCCGGTCAGGCCGGCCTGATAGCGCTGTTGGCGCAGCGCGGTCAGGCGCTCGTTGTTGTTCACTTCCTGCTGCAGCAGCTTCTCGAGCGCGAGATTGCTCTGCAGCTGATAGTAGGCGGACGCCACCGAGCTGGTCAGCGTCAGAGCCGCCTGTTCCTGCTCGGCGCGCGCTGCGTTCACTTGCGCCTTGGCGGCGTTCACCTGGTTGCGGTATTTGCCCCACCAGTCGAACTCGTACGCCAGGTTCAACCCCAGCGAGTTGGAGCTTGAATAGATCGGCTTATGCGGATACCCCAGCCCCATATTGACGTTCTGCGGCACGCGCTGACGCTGGGTGCTGGCGTTCAGATCCAGGTTCGGCCCGTTGGCGGCGTTGGCTTCGCCTACCACGCTCTGCGCTTCGCGCACGCGGGCGGCGGCCTGACGCAGGGTCGGCGAACTTTGCAGTGTTTGCGTCATCAAGGCGTCCAGCTGCGGATCCTTGAGGGCGCGCCACCACTGCGGGCTGACGGCCAGCGAACTGACTTTCGGCTGAGCCAACTGCAGGCTCTGCGGATCCATCAGCGTGGATTGCGGGGCAATATTATCGGTAGAAGCACACCCGGCCAGCAGCAACACGGCGAACAGCGGGGTGAATCTCCAGTGAAATGGGGATCGCATAAGTAGGTACCTGAACAGAAATTGTGAATTAGGGTAACTGTTCTGTGATTTCCATTTGATCCAGACGTGCCAGCAATTTGCGCGTCAGCTGTTCCAGCTGTTTTTGCTCATCGTCGGTCAGCGTGGACCACAGGAAATGCAGACATTGGTGCTGCGGCGGCAGCAGTTGACTGAGAAATTCTTCCCCCTGCGGCGTCAGATGCAGATGCAGGCAGCGGCGATCGTTGTCGCTTTCCCGGCGCTCGATCCAGCCGCGCTTCTCCAGCTCGTCGGCGATGCGGGTCGCATTGGTGCGCGAGGAGCCCAGGGCAGAGCTTAGCTCAGAAGGTTGGATGCTGTGGCTTTCCTGCGCATCCAGGGTAATCAGCGCCATAAACAGTGTTTCGTTAATCCCCTGCGCTTTCAGCATCTTATTGCGATTTTCCAGCAGTTTGCCTTGCATGTGCATGCACAGACGGGTCAGCAGGATTTCCTGATAAGGGAAATCTTTCTGCCGCGTGGCGCGGAAATTCAGCATTTGTTCTATGGGGGCAAACGAGCTTTCCATAATTTAGGGCCTCATTAATTTCGTTCGAGATAGTAACGACGGTGACAAATAATGTAAATGTTCAGCCGTGCGGATAATTTAGCAATTCGTGTCATTTGTCAGTGTTTGTAAAGATGTGACGCCTGAAAACGCCAGTGTGAAGCCAAACGGTCGGAGGCGGCGTCAGCCAGGGCCGAAAAACATTAACAATTTTAATGTGACGCCAAAGGCCGTCGCGCCGAGCAGCGTCGACAGAATGATGCTTTTACTGCGGTAGAAGCACAGCGCCAGCGCGGCGAACCCCGCTAACGTCGGCAGCAGCTTGTCCGGTTCGCGCATCACCACCGGCGTGCTGGAGACCACCAGCAGGGCGCAGATGGAGGCGATGCCGATGCTGTCGAGCAGCAGGGCGGCTTTGCCGCGTTTGATGCCGGGCTGAGCGCGCGCCGGCGCCAGCCGCAGCGGTAGATAACGGAACAGGTAGTTGGCGCAGCCCACCACCAGGCCGATCACCAGCACATCAGTGTTCATGGCTGGCCTCCGCGTGCGGGGGTTGGAACAGGGCGGCGGCGCAGCCGGCGCCGATGCCGGCCAAAATGGCGACCGGAATGGAGAACAGCACCACGCCGAGCAGCGCGCCGGCCAGCGCGGCGGCGATGGTCAGGCTCTGCGGACGCCGGAAGGCGGCCAGCAGGAAACTGAGAAACAGCGCCGGCAGCATGAAGGCGAGCGAGGCCTCGATCACTGGGAACTGTTCCAGCGGGCCGTTGCCGAACAGCGCGCCGAGCGCGGTGCCGGCCACCCAGGAGAGCCAGGAACAGAGCGCGATGCCCAGCATCCAGTTTTCGCTCCAGCTGCGGTTATTGCGCATCAGCCTGGCGGTGGCGGCGGCGAAGACCTCATCGGTCAGGCCAAAGGCCCACAGCGCCGTTTTGCCGGGCGACAGGCGCGAGACGATGCGGTGACGCAGCGCCGGGCCATACAACAGGTGGCGCACGTCCATCGCCATCACCGTCAATGCGGAGACCCACAGCGACATGCCGGCGCTCAGCAGGGCGGTGATCACGAACTGGCTGGCGCCGGCGTAGATGATGCAGGAGAAGAAAATGCTTTCCAGCGGGGAAAAGCCCAGTTTGACGGCGCTGAGGCCGAAAGCGAACGCCACCGGCACGTACCCGATGACGATCGGCAAACTGTCGACGACGCCGTTGGCGAAGGTGGCGCTGACGGCGGGCGGAGTAAGGCTGTCTGCAGCTTGGCTTTGCATGGTTGTGGGTCGCAGGGTAGATAGGTCGTCAATAGTTTATGCCCAGAACATTACCAGAGAGTAAGTAATGTTTATACCCTGCACCGCTAATAAATTTCTTTAGTGACTATTTGCACGATAATCAGATTGCCGCCGGCCCCTGCGGATCGTGATGCTTGCCGAGCCACCAGGTCAGCAGGTTGAGCAGGCATAACACCCCTCCGACGGCGGCCACGCCGTACCAGCCGGCATGCTGATAGGCGGACGCGGAGAGCAGCGAACCGAGGGCGCCGCCGATAAAGTAGCTGGTCATGTAGCCGGCGGTCAGGCGGTTGCGCGCCTCCGGCATGATGCGATACATCACGCTCTGGTTGGTGACGTGTACCGCCTGCACCGCCAGATCGAGGATCAGGATGCCGGCGATCAGCGCCCACAGCGATTGTTTAGCCAGCGCGATAGGTATCCAGGACAGCAGCAGCAATACCAGGCCGACGGTGGTGGTCAACCCGGCCTTGCCTTTGTCCGCCAGATGCCCGGCGCGCGAAGCGGCCAGCGCTCCGGCGGCGCCCACCAGACCGAACAGTCCGATCACCCCTTCGGAATAGTTGAACGGCGGCGCGGCGAGCAGAAAGGCCATTGAGGTCCAGAGCACGCTGAAGTTGGCGAACGACAGGGCACCGAGGATGGCGCGGGTGCGCAGCAGCGGCGTGCGGCAGAACAGGCTGAAGATCGAGGCCAGCAGCTGCGGGTAGTTCAGCCCGGAGTGTTGCTTATAGCGCGGCAGCGCGCGCCACAGGATCAGCGCCATCAGGATCATCAGCACGCTGGCGATCCAGTAGATGGTGCGCCAGCCGCCGAACGACGCCAAGGCGCCCGCGACGGTGCGCGCCAGCAGGATGCCGAGCAGCAGACCGCTCATGATGATGCCGACGGTCTTGCCGCGCTTTTCCGGGTGGGCCAGCGTGGCGGCCAGCGGCACCAGGATCTGCGCCACCACCGAGAACAGCCCGGTGAGCGCGGTGCCGAGGATCATCATCGGCAGCGTGGCTGAAGTGGCGGTGATCAGCATGCCCCCGGCGGCCAGCAGCGTCATGAACACGATCAGGCCGCGGCGTTCGAACATGTCGCCGAGCGGCACCAGCAGCAGCAGGCCGGTGGCGTAACCGAGCTGCGCGGCGGTGACGATAAAGCCGGCCTGGTTGACCGACAGGTTGAAACCGGTGGCGATGGTTTCCAGCAGCGGTTGCGCGTAATAGTTGCTGGCGACCGCCAGACCGGTTGCGATGGCAATCAGCACGGTCAGCGCCGGACTGAGGCCCGGATGGGCGTTTTGTTGGTTCATGTTTTTTTCATCACGGGAAGAAGATAGCGCGCAGTATCCGGCAACGCGTCTGAGGAAACCAATGTATAATTTTCATTTGATTTATCTCATTTCAAGATAGATGCCATGAACCTGAAACAGATCCGCTATGCGCTGGCGGTGGCGGAAGAACAGAGTTTCACCCGGGCGGCGCAGCGCTGCCATACGGTGCAGTCCGCGCTCAGCCACCAGATCGCCAAACTGGAAGAAGAGCTGGGCTGTACGCTGTTTGAGCGCACTTCGCGCCGGGTGCGGTTGACCCCTGCCGGCCAGGCTTTCATTCCGTCGGCGCAGCGCCTGTTGGCGGCGCAGCAGGCGCTGGTGGAAGAGGTGACCGCCGCCGGCGATGCGGTGTCCGGCACCCTGACCATCGGCACGATTTCAACCATAAACGCGATTGATCTGACCGAAAAGCTCGACAAGTTTCATCGCCACTATCCGGCGGTGAACATCCGCCTGTACGTTGGCATGAGCGAAGTCCTGCTGGAGGATGTGCGTCTGCAGAAGTGCGATATGGCGTTCGTCGGCATCTGGCCCGGCGATGTCGATCTGCTGCCGATGTCGCACCGGCAGTTGACCGATGAGCCGCTGGTGGCGCTGGTGGCGCCGCAGCACCCGCTGGCCAACCGCGAGCGGGTGAACCTGCAGGCGCTGGCGGAAGTGCCGCTGGTGGATTTCTACAGCGGCACCGGCGCGCGGCGCCAAACCGACCGCGCCTTTCAGGCGGCGGGCATCCGCCGGCACGTCAGTTTTGAAATCGATCATATCGAATGGCTGGAGAATCTGGTGCGGCGCGGGTTGGCGGCGGGCATCGTACCGATCTCGACCGCGCAACGCTTAAGCGCGCTGGTGTCGATTCCGATTGAAGACGGGCCGCGGCGCCAGGTGTATTGCATCTGGCCGCAGCCCTTGTCGAACGCCGCCGCCCGTTTTTTACAGTTCAGCGGCATCGATCTGGCGGGGTAGGGGCGCGGCAGAGGCGCCCCCGATCGGTTACGGTTTCGCCGCCTCGGCGGCGGTTTTCACCCAGCCGTCGAAGGTCGCCTGATGCGCCTTGATCCAACCGTTGACGTGGTTTTGGATATCGGCTTCCGAAGCCTGGCCTTCATGCATGCGCAGGTTTTGCGCGTTGATGTCGGCGATCGGCAGCTTCATGATGGCGAACAGCTTGGCGGCCGCCGGGTTGGCTTCGGCCCACTGCTTGTTGGCGGCGATGCGCATGGTGTTGACCGGGAAGCCGTAGTTGGCGCCGTTAGGCAGCTTGGTATCGACGTTCTTCTGCTCGCCCGGCAAGGAAGAGAACGGTACCTGCAGCCAGACCACGTCGCGGCCCGGCACCATCACATCGCTGACCCAGTACGGCGTCCAGGTGTAATACAGTACCGGTTTGCCCTCTTTGTAGCGGGTGATGGTGTCGGCGATCATCGCCGCGTAGTTGCCCTGGTTGTGTTCGACGGTATTGCTCAGGCCATAGGCCTTGATGTGGTGGTTGATCACCGCCTCGCAGCCCCAGCCCGGGGTGCAGCCGGTCAGATCGGCCTTGCCGTCGCCGTTGGTGTCGAACAGCTTGGCGATCTTGGGATCCTTGAGCTGTTCGACGTTGGTGATGTGGTACTGCTCGGCGGTTTTCTTGTCGATCAGGTAGCCCTGCGCGGCGCCGTTGACGTAGACGCCTTCGCGGTAGAACTTGGCGTCGCCGCCGGCGGCCTTGTACTGATCGGCGTGCAGCGGATCCCAATTGACCGCGATAAAGGTGGCGTCGCCGGAGGCGATGGAGGTGTAGGCGACGTTGTAATCCACTTCGCGCGGTTCCTTCACGTCGTAACCCAGTTTTTCCAGCGCCTTGCTGACCAGCAGCGTCTGGAACGTCTCTTCGGAAATGGTGCTTTGCACCGGCTGTACCGCTATTCCCTTGCCGGGTAAATCCGCCGCGATGGCGCTCTGTGAGCCAATCAGTGTCGTCAGGGCGAGAGCCCAGATGCCCGTGGTGCGCATAGTGTTTCCCCTCTTTTGATGTGGTGGTGCCCTGGCCCGCCGGGGCCGCAGCCGCCGGCGGGAAAAGCGTCAGGCTTGTTTGATAAATGGACGGGTAAACAGCCCGATGGGGCCGCGACGGTACCAGCGGCCGATGCCCTTGCTGCGGCGATCGCGCCCCAGCGATTGGGTGAGGCGATCGAGAATGATCGCCAGGATCACGATGCCGACCCCGCCGATGGCGGCCAGGCCCATATCCAGCCGGCCGATGCCGCGCAGCACCATCTGGCCCAGACCGCCGACGGCGATCATCGAGGCGATGACGACCATCGACAGCGCCAACATCAGCGTCTGGTTCACGCCGGCCATGATGGTCGGCATCGCCAGCGGCAGCTGCACCTTGAACAGCAGCTGGCGCGGGCTGGCACCGAAGGATTCGGCGGCCTCGATCAGATCCTCCGGCACCTGCTTGATGCCAAGAATGGTCAGACGCACGATCGGCGGCAGCGCGAAGATAATGGTCACCACCACGCCCGGCACGTTGCCGATGCCGAACAGCATGACGATCGGCACCAGATAGACGAAGGCCGGGGTGGTTTGCATGGCGTCGAGCAGCGGCCTAATCACTTTGGCGGCATGCTTGCTGCGCGCCAGCCAGATGCCGAGCGGCAGGCCGATAAGGATGCAGAAGAACAGCGCGGTCAGCACCAGCGCCAGCGTAACCATCGCCTGCGACCAGGCGCCGATGGCGCCGATGGCGACCAGAGAGAGCAGCGTCGCGGCGCCCATGCCGAGGCCCGCGATCTGCCAGGCGACCAGCGAGAACACCAGAATGGCGATCGGCGCCGGCATGCCCAACAGCAATTGCTGGAAGCCGCTCAGGATCACGTCTACCGGCACGCGGATGCCCTGGAACAGCGGGCGGAAGTGCAGCACCAGCCAGTCGATACCTTGCGTGACCCAGGAATCAAACGGCACCCAGGCTTTGTGGAACGGATCAAGCAGGCTGAAGTGCTCAGGCTGCGCCGGGGCGCTGCTGAGCCAATCGGCGCCTTGCCCGGCGGCGTCATGAGCGGCCGGTGGCGGCGCGCTGGACCAGGCGTCGCCGGCGTTGGCGGCGGCATCGTGAGCGGGGGCCGCGCCGGCATCGGCCGGTGCGGTAGCCCAGGGATCTTGGGTTTGCGTGGTATCACTCATTGGCTGAGCCCTCCTTGTCCAACGCCTGCAGCAGCATGGCCTTGGAGATGATGCCGAGATAGTTATGTTCTTCGCCCACCACCGGCACCGCGCACGGCGCCTGGGCGACCAGGGAGATCAGATCGCTGAGCGGCGTGTCGGCCGGCACGGCGGCGGGGGCCTCAAGCAGGGCATCGTCCAGCGTTTGATTGGCGGACAGCGCCTTTTTCAGCGACTCTATCGACACCACGCCGATAAATTTCTTCCCGCGTTCAACAACATAACCATAATCACGGTCCTCATCGCGCAGCAGCTGCAGCGCCGAGCGGGGGCCAAAACCGGGGGTTTTGCGGATCAGCGTCACCGGACGCCGCTGGGCGATATCCTTGGCGCTGAACACATGACTGATGTCCACGCCGCGGAAGAAGGTGCGCACGTAGTCGTTGGCCGGATTATTGAGGATCTCGTCCGGCGTGCCGACCTGGATCACCTCGCCGCCCTGCATGATGGCGATGCGATCGCCAATGCGCATCGCTTCGTCCAAATCGTGGGAAATAAACACGATGGTGCGCTGATGCTGAGCCTGTAATTTCACCAGCTCATCCTGCATTTCGGTGCGAATTAACGGATCGAGCGCCGAGAAGGCTTCGTCCATCAATAATATATCCGGGTTATTGGCCATCGCGCGGGCTAATCCCACGCGCTGACGCATGCCGCCGGATAATTCATCCGGATAAGACAGCGAATAATTTTCCAGCCCGACCTGACGCAGGGCGTCTAGCGCTTTTTCCTGGCGTTCCTGCAGCGGCATTCCGGCTAATTCCATGCCAAAGGCGGTATTATTCAGAACATTCATGTGCGGCATTAGCGCGAATGACTGAAATACCATGCTGATCTTATTTCGCCGCACGGTGCGCAGCGCGGTGTCGGATATTTTGGCGATGTCCTCACCGTCGATCAGCACCTGACCGCGGGTGGGTTCTATCAGACGATTGAGAAGGCGTACCAGGGTGGACTTGCCGGAACCGGAGAGCCCCATGATGACAAATATCTCGCCTTCTTCAATGGCCAGAGTGGCGTCTTTTACGCCGAGCGATAAGCCGGTTTTTTCAAACAGCCGATCTTTTGTCAGACCTTTATCCAGCAGTTTGAATGCGCGTTCCGGGTGCTCGCCAAATATCTTATACAGGTTCTTTACTTCGAGTTTAATTGCCATGCAATTTGCTGTTTCCTCTGGTTTAATTAAAGCGTTATGGGCTGTCCTTAGCAAAATAAAAGAGCTTTTTACCCTAACACAGTGAATATCTGAAACAACCCTCAATGTCATTTAAATGGGATATTAGTGGTTTACATCAAGGTTTTAATTAGTTATGGTAATTTGGCCCGTGACTCAAAATTGACGGCCATTATTCGCCATAATGGTTTGGTTTTTGGGGAAATAATACGGTGTGGCGCAGAGAAATATTTGGGCGCCGCGCCTGCCGTTCGGATAATAAAAAACCCGACCAGAGGCCGGGCAAAAGTCATCAGTATTTCATCAGTTTTAACGACAGGTGCCGATATCGAGGGGGATATCGTCGAGCGTCATGTTATCGCCTTAGTATGACAGCCAGATGGCAGCCTTAGGCCTTGCGATACAGCCTGCGCGGATGGCCGATATTGCCGTACAGCATCTCCACCCGCACGAACTGGGTGGCGACGCAATATTCCAGATAACGGCGAGCGGTGGTTTTGCTGATGCCGACCTGTTCGACCACGTCTTCCACCGCATGCGCCACCGCCGGCTGGGCGATAAACAGCGCCTGCACCAGCTCCAGCGTGTTGGTTTCTATGCCTTTGGCGCTCGGTTCGCTGGAGAACTGCTTCGACTGCAGGTTGTACAGCGCATCGACATTGTCCTGATCGATGATTTTGAAGGTGCGCTGGGTCTGCACGAACTGCATGAAGCGCTCGAGCGAGTTGCGCAGCCGTTTGTAAGACACCGGCTTGATGATGTAGTCGAAGGCGCCGTTGCGGATCGCCTGGCTGCAGGTATGCATGTCGCTGGCGGCGGTGATGAAAATCACCGAACAGGCGGGATTCTTTACCGCCGGTTCTTCCATCAGCTCAATGCCCTGGCCGTCCGGCAGAAAGTTGTCCAGCAGGATCAGCCGCGGCTGATGCTCGTTGGCTTTGGCCCGCGCTTCGGCCAGCGTGGCGGCGTAGGCCACCACCCGCAGGTTGAAATTTTTCTCGATGAACTCTGCGTGCAGCGTCGCCAGTTGCGGCTCATCTTCCACGATCAGAACGTCCAGTGTTTGGTGTGACATAATCGGGTGCTCAAAAAAATCGGGTTATGGGTTTTATTTAGGGATAAATATAGAGAATATCGCGCCGTGCGGCTCGTTGTCCGACACTTCTATGCTGCCGTGCGCCTGCGCCACGTGGCTGGCGACCAGATGCAGGCCGATGCCGTGGTCGCTTTTATCCGCTTTGGTGGTCACGCCCTGTTCAAACAGCGTATCACGAATCTCCTCGGCGATGCCGGTGCCGCGATCCGCCACCTCGATCACCAGCTCGTCGCTGCCGTCGCTGATATAGAGTTCGATCGCGTCGTGCGGAGCCGGGCAGTGCAGCGTCGCCTCCACCGCATTATCCAGCAGGTTGCCGACGATCGACATCAGTTCGGTCTCATTCAGCGCCGCCGGGATCTGCCGCAGCTGGCAGGCCGGATCGAAACGCAGTTCGATGCCTTTCTCTCTGGCGCTGGAGTATTTGCCCAGCAACAGCCCGCACAGCGCCGCCGAACTGAAGCGCTGCGAGATGAAATCGAGGATCTCCTGCGCCCCCTCCGACTGGGCTTCCACATAGCGGATGGCCTCGTCGTAGCGCTGCATATGCAGCAGCCCGGCCAGCGTGGCGGTCCAGTTCAGCTGCTCGTGGCGCATGATGCGCAGGTTGTCGGCATAGCGTTTCACCTGGCTGAGCTGGCTGCTCAGGGTATTGATATCGTTCTTGTCGCGGAAGCTGATCACCCAGCCTTGCAGCTCCTGCTCCTGCATGATGCGCACCCGGCTGGCGATCACCCGCACGTGGTTGAAGCGGCACACCTCGTCATGGGTGTCGTGCTCCAAGTGCGCGACGGCGAAAAAGTCCGGCTGGGCCTGGATCACGTCGCCGATCGGCCGGCCCAGCAGGCCGGTGGCGGGCTGATGCAGATCCAACAGCTCACGCGCCGCATGGTTGATGGTGATGATCCGCAGCTGCGGATCGATGGCGATCACGCCCTCATAGATGGCTTCCAGCAGCGCTTTTTGCTGGCGCACCAGCAGCGCGATCTCTTTCGGCTCCAGCCAGAACATTTGGCGTTTGAGATTTTTCGACAGCAGCCAGGAAAAAACGAACAGGGCGATCAGCAGCAGCACGATGGAACCGATAATTTGCGTTAATGTCCTGGCATTTAAATTATCGATATGCGATTTCAAATAGCCGACGGAAACGATGCCGATGACGTGATTATTTTCATCCAGAATCGGCGCCTTGCTGCGTAATGAAACGCCGATGCCGCCCTTGCGAATGGAAATAATGCTTTTTCCTTCCAATACTTCTTTATTATCGCCGCCGATCATCGGCGTGCCCAGGCGGCCCTCATATTCTGAATGATAGAGATGACGGGCATGATTATCACCGATGACGATATAGCTGGCGTCGCTGCTGGCGCGGATTTTTTTCATCAACGCAGCGATCTTGGCGGCGTCGTTTTTTTCTACGGCATCCACCAACGAAGGGATAAGGGCGATTTCACGCGCCTGCACCTGGGCGCGGGCGCCGAGATCGCGGTGCAGCTGCGCATCCAGCTGGTAATAGGTGTAGGCGCCGATGCAGCTCAGCAGCAGGCAGGAGAAGGCCACCAGGCACAGAAACAGCTTGATTTGAAATGAGAGTTTAAGGCGCATGGCGGAGCTTCACCGTAAAGAGATCCTGAAGCCTTACCCTATCACGAGATACGGGGTGTGTAATATTGCGCCCGATCAACTTGTGATCCCTCACACGGGATTAGAGTGAACCGGACGAGAATTGTTCGTCTGCGATAAAGTTGATAAGCTTTAAAATAAAAACGGCATTAACACCATTAAAACCACGCTGATTTTTACATAATCTTAATTAACCCCATAGAAACCATAACCACCATTAAAAACCCTTTTTAATTTTGAACATAATCACAGCAGATAATCCGTGCGCTTCTCTATGATGGCTGAACAAACTAATAAGAGGCCAGATTATGAGCACAACAGATGATTCTTACCTCGTAGCCAAAGACAAGGCCGCTGATATTCCTCTGCGTGAGAAATGGTGGCGGATACTGGATAATTATAAAGTAGGGATTATTCCGTTACCGTTCTTTATTCTGGCCGGCGTGTTGATTCTGCTCGACTGCCTGGAAGGCAAATTGCCGAGCGATATCGTGGTGATGGTCGCCACCCTGGCGTTCTTCGGTTTCGCCTGCGGCGAATTCGGCAAGCGCCTGCCGCTGATCGGCAAAATGGGCGCGGCGGCGATCTGCGCCACCTTCATTCCTTCCGCGCTGGTGCACTATGGCCTGCTGCCGGACGTGGTGGTGGAGTCGACCACCACGTTCTACAAATCGACCAACATTCTTTACCTCTACATCTGCTGCATCATCGTCGGCAGCATCATGAGCATGAACCGCCAGGTGCTGATCCAGGGCTTCCTGCGCATCTTCATCCCCATGCTGTGCGGCGAGATCGTCGGCATGCTGGTGGGGATGGGCGTCGGCATGGCGCTGGGCCTGGAACCGTTCCAGATCTTCTTCTTCCTGATCCTGCCGATCATGGCCGGCGGCGTAGGTGAAGGGGCGATCCCGCTGTCGATGGGCTATGCCGCGATCCTGCACATGGAGCAGGGCGTGGCGCTGGGGCGCATTCTGCCTATCGTGATGCTCGGCAGCCTGACCGCTATCGTCATCGCCGGCCTGCTCAACCAGCTGGGCAAGCGTTATCCGCACCTGACCGGCGAAGGCAGCCTGATGCCGAGCAAGCAGGGTGAAAGCGACATGAGCGCGGTGGAAAAAATCAGCGGCAAGGTGGACGTCAGCACCATCGCCTGCGGCGCGCTGTTGGCCATTCTGCTGTATATGGTGGGCATGCTGCTGCACCGTCTGATCGGCCTGCCGGCGCCGGTGGGCATGCTGTTCGCCGCCGTGGCGGTGAAGTTGGCGCACGGGGTGTCGCCGCGCATTCAGGAAGGCTCGCAGGTGGTGTACAAATTCTTCCGCACCGCCGTGACCTATCCCATCCTGTTCGCCGTCGGGGTAGCCATCACGCCGTGGCAGGAACTGGTGGACGCGTTCACCGTACAGAATCTGATCGTGATCGTCACCACCGTCAGCGCGCTGGTAGCGACCGGTTTCTTCGTCGGCAAGAAAATCGGCATGCATCCTATCGACGTGGCGATCGTCTCCTGCTGCCAGAGCGGGCAGGGCGGGACCGGCGACGTCGCGATCCTCACCGCCGGCAACCGCATGTCGTTGATGCCATTCGCCCAGATCGCAACCCGTATCGGCGGCGCTATCAACGTTTCGCTGTCGCTGCTGGTGTTGGCCAAGTTCTTCGTATAACTCCTATAAATCCTTAGCGTTACTTTGCCTTTCCCCGCCCCCGCGGGGATTTTTTTTGCCCGCGCGCCGGCCTGACGCGCGGGCGGGGAACTGCCGGTTACGCCGCTTGCTTCATCGCGGCGTCATACCACGCGAAGTAGCGCTCTACGCCGCGACGGCCGGATTCGATCAGCGCGCGTTTCTTCTCCTCGCTGATGCCGAACTCCAGCGTGCCGACGTCGAGCGTGTCGACATACACGGTGCGCTTCCAGTCATCGCTGTCCAGATGCACCTTGGTTTGGATGTCCAGCATCACGTTGGCCACCGCCAGGGTGAAATCAAACAGGTTGTTGACCGGCGTGCGCGGGCCGGCCTGACCGGCGGCCTGAGCGATTTCACTGGCGGAGTCCAGGCGAATGCCCAGCGTACGGGTGTTGATGCGCTGGCTGGTGCTGTCGATGTAAGGCGGCGTGGCGGAGAAGTCATAGTCGAACAGCCGCACCGGGTAGTTGTCGATCATGCCGCCGTCGATGCACAGGTCGCCCAGGGCATTTTTCTTCGCCACGAAGGCGAACGGGAACGACATCGAAATGCGCAGGCCATCCGCCACTTTCATGCGCGGCGTGGTGCGATGCGAATAGACTTCGCGCTGGCCGCTGTTGAGGTTGGCGCCGATAAAGTAAATCGACTTGAACCCTTTCGCCGCCTTCATCGCTTCGAACTGTTCGAAGGTAATATCCGGGTTGCCGGTATATTGTTTGATAATATCGCGTGACCATTGATAGAAATAATCGCCGGGCGCGATGCCGTATTGATTGAACAGGCGATAGGCGTCCTGGAGCGTGCCGAAAAAACCGCCGTTATAATCGAGGAATTTTTTAAAATCCATCGCCGACAGAATCTTGGTCACGTCGGCCGAGCTGCAGCCCAGCCCGACCAGCAGCGCGGCGATGGCGCCCGCTGAGGCGCCGGA
The DNA here is from genome assembly GCF_052167655.1 of Serratia sp. CY55921. Lineage (NCBI taxonomy): Bacteria > Pseudomonadati > Pseudomonadota > Gammaproteobacteria > Enterobacterales > Yersiniaceae > Serratia > Serratia sp. CY55921. The sequence continues at coordinate 25,559 of NZ_JBJNMU010000004.1, forward strand.
AGTTTGCTTGATCTGCGGCATGATGCCTTTGGCCTCCAGCAATTCCAGTGCGCCGCCATAGGCGATGCCTTTTACGCCGCCGCCTTCAAAGACCAGGTTTTCGAATTGATAGCTCATCATATTTCCTTACTCGTGGTTTAGGGAGTAAGAAAAATAACGAAGCGGCGCACGAGAAAATATGGATTGGGGTTGTGTGGCTTGGCAAACAAAATTATTCATAATGAATATATTATTTATATATTTATCAAAGGCATTTATTAAACAGGCGCATCGGACTTTTTGCGTCAATACTTAGCGCTGTTCAATTCTCACAAGGAGTCATCATGTTCTGGAAACGTTGTCTGTTGGGCGCGGCGCTGGCCGTTATGTCGTTACAGGCCGGCGCCGCCGCGCCGCAGGCCAAAACCCCGACGCCGGGATTTTACCGCATCATGCTGGGCAGCTTTGAAGTGACCGCGTTGTCCGACGGCATTATTCGCCTGCCGGCGGATAAGCTGTTACTGGGCCGTACGCCGCAGCAGATCGCCGCCGGGGTAGCCGAGCAGCATCAAAGCCTGCCGGTGGTCACGTCGGTCAATGCTTATCTGATCAATACCGGCGACAAGCTGGTGATGATCGACAGCGGCGCCGGCCAACTGCTGGGCGACGGCCTGGGCAAGCTGGTGGATAACCTGCGTGCGGCGGGCTACCAGCCGGAGCAGGTGGATGAGATCTACCTGACCCACATGCACCCGGACCACCTCGGCGGGCTGACGCACGACGGCAAGGCGGTATTCCCCAATGCGGTGGTGCGCGCCGCCAGCCAGGACGCGGACTTCTGGCTAAGCGCGGACAAACTGAAACAGGCTAGCGCGGGCAGTAAAAGCAACTTCGAAAGGGCTCAGGCAGTGATCAAGCCGTATCAGGCGGCCGGCCACTTTAAGCCGTTCAGCGGCGACGGTGAGCTTTCCCCGGGCATTGCCGCCTTTGCCGCCCACGGCCATACGCCGGGGCATAGCGTGTATCAGGTGACCAGCCAGGGCCAGAAGCTGTTGCTGCTGGGGGATCTGATCCACGTGGCGGCGGTGCAGATGCCGCATCCGAAGGTGGCTATCAGCTTTGATAATGACGCCAAGGCGGCGGTCGCTCAGCGGCTGCGGATATTTGGTGACAGCGCGCGGCAGAGCGAGCTGGTGGGGGGCGCACACCTGTCGTTCCCGGGGTTGGGGTATTTGAACCGCCAGGGCGACGGTTACACTTGGGTGCCATTGAACTACGGCGCGCTGTAATGGAGATGGCCGCCCAACGGGCGGCCATCGTAAGCGCCTTGGGGACATTGTTCGATAATTTGGGATGATGATGCCAGAGAATCGGGGCTTATTCGCCGTGATAAAGAGTGCATGATTAACGTTACCCTCGTCGTTTTCTTTAAGGATCTCCCGATGAATCAGAAAACTCCCTCCGTCGCCATCGTCACCGGCGCATCGCGCGGTATCGGCGCGGCCATCGCCGAGCGTCTGGCCGCCGATGGCTTCACCGTCATCATCAACTATTCGGGCAACCCGGCGCCGGCCGATGAGCTGGTGCGCAAGATTGAACAGGGCGGCGGCCGCGCCTTGAGCGTCAAAGCCGACGTCAGCGATGCATCTGCGGTCGCCCGCCTGTTCGACAGCGCCGAACAGGCGTTTGGCGGCGTCGACGTGCTGGTCAATAACGCCGGGGTGATCGCGCTGGCGCCGGTGGCGGACATGCGTGACGAAGACGTGGATCGCCTGCTCGACATCAATCTGAAAGGCAGCTTCAATGCGATGCGCGAGGCGGCGAAGCGCCTGCGCGACAATGGCCGCATCATCAACTTCTCCTCCAGCGTGGTGGGGTTGCTGCAGCCGGGGTACGGCATGTATGCCGCCAGTAAGGCGGCGATCGAAGCGCTGACCAGCGTGCTGGCGAAAGAGCTGCGCGGCCGCAATATCACGGTGAACGCCGTCGCGCCGGGACCGACCGCCACCGGTTTGTTCCTCGACGGCAAAACCCCGGAGCTTATCGAGCGGCTGGCGAAGATGGCGCCGCTGGAGCGCCTGGGCACGCCGGACGATATCGCTGCGGCGGTGGCCTTCCTCGCGGGGGCCGACGGCGGTTGGATCAACGGCCAAACCCTGCGCGCCAACGGCGGCATCATCTGATTGACGACGCGCCGCCGCAGGATCGGGTATCCTGTGGCGGAACTCATCACATCAAGGGCAGCGTATGACGGGCGACAATCAGCAGTTTCATCCCGGCGTCAGGTCGCCCTGCGTCAGCCTGTGCCGGATTGACGACGAAACCCAGCAGTGCCGCGGATGCCGGCGCACGCGGGCGGAGATCGCCGCCTGGCCGACCGCCAGCGATGCGGAGAAACGCGCTATCTGGCGGCGGCTAGAGCCGCGTCAATCGGTGAAATAATCCTCTGCATTATTGCGCTGCCAGACTGCATGTAGCACAATTGAGCTACATGTGATTGACCGACGTTAGGAGCGATTATGTCGACGACGACCATTCGTATTCCAGATGAGCTTAAAGCCCGAGTCGCTGCCGTCGCCGAGCAGGTTGGCGTAACGTCTCACAGCTTTATTTTGCAGGCAATAGCGGAGAAAACGCAGCAGGAAGAGTTGCGCCGCGACTTTGAGAATGAAGCGGAAAAACGCTATGCCAAGATAATTGCGACGGGAGAGACGGTCTCTTGGAAAGAGATGCGCGGTTATTTGGAAAATTACGCAGCGGGTAACACTGACGCTGTTAAACCCCCGGTTAAAAAATTGGGGCGCTGATGGCAAACGTCGAGTTGGCGCCAGAGGTCAGGGATGATATCGAACGTATTCTCGCTCATTTGGCTCAGTATGGCGCTGCGGATTCAGGGCGGCGCATTCAGGAAATCATCCAGGCAATTGCGGTATTGGAACATAATCCATTGATCGGACGGTCCCTTGGTGCAGGGCTGCGTGAATTGATTATTGGGCAGCAAGCTCGCGGTTATTTGGCGCTCTACAAATACATTCCTGATATCGATACGGCGTTTGTTCTGGCGATCCGCAGTCAGAAAGAACAAAGGTATTGAATGCACGATACCGGCCTGAAAGACCGGTATCGCTGTCATGTCCTCAGAAGTCCCAGTCCTCATCCTCGGTGTTGACCGCCTTGCCGATGACGTAGGACGACCCTGAACCGGAGAAGAAGTCGTGGTTTTCGTCGGCGTTCGGCGACAGCGCCGACAGGATCGCCGGGTTGACCTCCGCCATCGCCGGTGGGAACAGCGCTTCATATCCCAGGTTCATCAGCGCCTTGTTGGCGTTGTAGTGCAGGAAGGTCTTCACGTCTTCCGTCCAGCCGACGCCGTCGTACAGCTCCTCGGTGTAGCGTACCTCGTTGTCGTACAGATCCTGCATCAGATCGAAGGCGAAATTTTTCACCTGTTGGCGCCGTGCGGCGTCCACTTTCTCCAGCCCTTTCTGGAACTTATAGCCGATATAGTAGCCGTGCACCGCCTCGTCGCGAATGATCAGGCGGATCAGATCGGCGGTGTTGGTCAGCTTGGCGCGGCTGGACCAGTACATCGGCAGGTAAAAGCCCGAATAGAACAGGAACGACTCGAGGAACACGCTGGCGACCTTTTTCAGCAGCGGATCGTCGCTGCGGTAGTGCGCCAGAATGATGCCGGCTTTCTTCTGCAGCGCGCGGTTTTCCTCGCTCCAGCGATAGGCGTCATCCACGTCCGGCGTTTGGCACAGGGTAGAGAAGATTGAGCTGTAAGAGCGGGCGTGCACCGCCTCCATAAAGCTGATGTTGGAGTACACCGCCTCTTCGTGCGGCGTCAGCGCATCGGCGATCAGGGCCGGCGCGCCGACGGTGTTCTGGATGGTGTCCAGCAGCGTCAGCCCGGTGAACACCCGAATGGTCAACTGCTGCTCCTTCGGCGTCAGCGTGGCCCAGGAGGGGATATCGTTGGACAGCGGCACCTTCTCCGGTAGCCAGAAGTTGGAGGTCAGGCGGTTCCACACCTCCAGATCCTTGTCGTCTTCGATGATGTTCCAGTTGATGGCGCGCACCAGCGGCGCCGATGTTACGGTCGTCATAAGTTGCCTCACAGCGCGCAGGACACGCAGCCCTGCACCTCGGTGCCTTCCAGCGCCATCTGGCGCAGGCGGATGTAGTAAATGGTCTTGATGCCTTTGCGCCAGGCGTAGATCTGCGCGCGGTTGATGTCGCGGGTGGTGGCGGTATCGCGGAAGAACAACGTCAGCGACAGCCCCTGATCGACGTGCTGCGTCGCGGCGGCATAGGTATCGATGATTTTTTCCGGGCCAATCTCGTAGGCATCCTGGTAATACGCCAGGTTGTCGTTGGTCATGTACGGTGCCGGGTAGTAAACGCGGCCGATCTTGCCTTCCTTGCGGATCTCGATGCGCGAGACGATCGGATGGATGCTGGAGGTGGCGTTGTTGATGTACGAGATGGAGCCGGTCGGCGGCACCGCCTGCAGATTCTGATTGTACAGCCCGTGCATCATCACCGACTGGCGCAGCGCGCGCCACTCGTCGCGGCCCGGAATAGCGATGCCGGCGGCGGCGAACAGCTCGCGCACCCGCTCGGTTTGCGGCAGCCAGTCGCGTTCGGTGTACTTGTCGAAGTACTCGCCGCTGGCATAGCGCGAGTGCTCAAAGCCGTCGAACGTGCCGCCGCGTTCGATCGCCAGCCGGTTCGAGGCACGGATGGCGTGATAGGCCACGGTATAGAAATAGAGATTGGTGAAGTCGATGCCTTCTTCCGAGCCGTAGAAGATGCGCTCGCGCGCCAGGTAACCGTGCAGGTTCATCTGGCCCAGACCGATGGCGCGGGCGCTGCGGTTGCCTTCGGCGATCGACGGCACCGAGCGGATATCGCTCATGTCGGCCACCGCGGTCAGCGCGCGGATCGCGGTCTCGATCGCCTTGCCGAAGTCCGGCGCGTCCATGGTTTTGGCGATGTTCAGCGAGCCGAGGTTGCAGGAGATATCCTTGCCGATGCGATCGTAGCTCAGATCCTCGTGATAGGTGCTGGCGCGGTTGACCTGCAGGATCTCCGAACACAGGTTGCTCATGTTGATGCGCCCGGCGATCGGATTCTCTCGGTTGACCGTGTCCTCGAACATGACGTAGGGGTAGCCGGATTCGAACTGGATCTCCGCCAGCACCTGGAAGAATTCGCGCGCGTTGATGCGCGACTTGCGAATGCGCTTGTCGTCCACCATCTCGCGGTATTTTTCACTGACGCTGATTTCAGACAGCGGCGTGCCATACACCCGTTCGACGTCGTAGGGCGAGAACAGGTACATTTCTTCGTTGTTCTTCGCCAGCTCGAAGGTGATGTCCGGGATCACTACCCCCAGCGACAGCGTTTTGATGCGGATCTTCTCGTCGGCGTTTTCCCGCTTGGTGTCGAGAAAACGCAGGATATCCGGGTGGTGGGCGTTGAGATACACCGCGCCGGCCCCCTGGCGCGCGCCGAGCTGGTTGGCGTAGGAGAAGGCGTCTTCGAGCATTTTCATGATCGGAATGACGCCGGAGGACTGGTTCTCGATGCGCTTGATCGGCGCGCCCACCTCACGAATATTGCTCAGCATGAAGGCCACGCCGCCGCCGCGTTTCGACAGCTGCAGCGCGGAGTTCACCGCCCGGCCGATCGATTCCATATTGTCTTCGATGCGCAGCAGGAAGCAGGAGACCAGCTCACCGCGCTGGCGTTTGCCGCAGTTGAGGAAGGTCGGCGTGGCCGGCTGGAAGCGGCCCGAAATCATCTCTTCCACCAGATCCTGCGCCAGTGCGGTGTCGCCCGCCGCCAGCGTCAGCGCCACCATGCACACCCGATCTTCGTAACGCTCCAGATAGCGCTTGCCGTCGAAGGTTTTGAGTGTATAGCTGGTGTAGTACTTGAAGGCTCCGAGGAAAGTCTCGAAGCGGAATTTTTTGGCGTAGGCCTGCTGGAACAGCTGCTTGATAAACGGGAATTCGTACTGCGCCAGCACCTGCGGCTCGTAGTAGCCTTCTTCCACCAGATAGCGCAGCTTTTCCTCCAGGTTATGGAAGAACACGGTGTTTTGGTTGACGTGCTGCAGGAAGTAGTGCCGCGCCGCCAGCCGATCTTTATCGAACTGGATCCGGCCTTCCGCATCGTAAAGATTGAGCATCGCGTTGAGCGAATGGTAATCCAGCGCGCCCGTCTCGGGCCTGGTCAGTTCTGTCGTTGCCAAAATGCGGTTACTCCCTGTCTAACGTTTTCAACGTCTTGCGTAGTGCCGAGCAGCTCGAAGCGGTACAAGAAAGGCACCTGGCATTTTTTGGCGATGATGTCGCCGGCGATGCCGTATGCTGCGCCGAAGTTGGTGTTCCCGGCGGCGATGACGCCGCGCAGGTATGAACGGTTTTGCGGAACGTTGAGAAAGCGGATCACCTGGATCGGCACCGCGCCGACGGCGCTGCCGCCGCCATAGCTGGGCACGATCAAGATATAGGGCTGTTCCATCAGCAATTTGCTGCGGGCGCCGGCGATCGGAATGCGGATCGCCGGCAGGCCCAGTTTCTCAACGAATCGGTGGGTGTTCTCCGAGCTGCTGGAGAAATAGACCAGCGGATTCATCGTCGGGCCTCAGCAGGTGAGCGCCAGCGCGCCGATTTTGTCCGGCCGGAAACCGGCCCAGTGATCGTCACCGGCGATAATCACCGGAACTTGCTGATAACCTAAGGATTTAACGTGGTCCAGCGCCTGCGGATCCTGGGTGAGGTCGATCACCTGATAATCAATCCCCTGTTTATCAAATGCGCGATAGGTGGCGTTGCACTGGACACAGTCAGGCTTACTGTAAATAATAATGCTCATGATTCGCATTTACCTTTAGGCTGAAGGAAAGGCGGAAAAGTCAGAGAACGGAGCATTGTTCCTGGCGTTTCTGACGGCGTTATCAGCCGAACAACATTCCCTGCGGCTGACCCATGAAATACTATATGTTGATGTTTGTTTTATCAACCACGCTATATATGGTGCTTTGTCGGGTTTTGCGCGCAGGCCGCGCCGGGGCTGGAAAAGGCGAGGGGAAAAATTTTTGCGGGTGTGAAATTCCCCCTCAGAGTCAAGAGGGGGAGGCGAGCGCATTACTGACGCATGCTGACGGCCAGCCGGTTAAAGGCGTTCATGATGCTGATGGCGAAGGTCAGATCGGCGATCTCGGCGTCGCTGAAGTGCGCCTTCAGCGCCTCGAAAGCGCTGTCCGGCGCGCCGGTGGCGGCGATCAGCGTAACCGACTCGGCCCACTCCAGCGCCGCGCGTTCACGCTCGCTGAATTCATGGCTGACGCGCCAGCCCGCCAACGTATCCAGCTTGGCATGGCTGAAGCCGCTTTCGCGCAGCGCTTTGCCGTGCATGTCCAGGCAGTAGGCGCAGCCGTTGATTTGCGAAACGCGCATAAACATCAACTCGATGGTCGCTTTGTCCAGGGCGCCTTTCTCCAGCGCCATCAGCGCGCTCACCATATTTTTGTACGGGGCGGGCGCCAGCTCGGCATAGTTCAAACGTTGCTTAATCATGGTCAACCTCAATCGATAGTAACGAAATCATGGCGCTACTTTAGCGGCCTTATGGTCTATGCTATAGGGCCATAAAATGATTATTTAACCGGGCCATGATGCCACCGTTCCTGACTTCATTGCGGCTGGACAGCCGGCTCGCCGAGCCGCTGTACCGGCAGATTTACCAGCGGATTAAAGACGCCATTGCCCAGGGCAGCCTGGCGGCGGGCAGCCGGCTGCCTTCGGTGCGCGGGTTGGCGAGCGATCTGGGCGTGGCGCGTGCCACGGTGGAAAGCGCCTACGCGCAACTTATTGCCGAAGGTTTCTTGCAGAGCCGGGGGCAGGCGGGCACCTATGTCTCGCCGCAGTTGCCGCACATGCCGCCGGGCGCAATGCCCGCTATGCCGCCGTTGGCGACGATAGCGCCCGATCCGCTGCAGCCGCAGGGCATGCTGCAGCCTTTCCAACTGGGCGTGCCGGCGCTGGATGCGTTTCCCCGCGCGCTGTGGCAGCGCATTGTCGCCCGCCAGCTGCGCGGTTCCACGGCGGCTTCCCTGGCGCTGCCGCCGGCCGGCGGCCTGCCTGAACTGCGTGAGGCGATCGCCCATTATCTGCATTTGTCGCGCGGCATCAGCTGCCGGCCGGAGCAAATTTTCCTCTGCGCCGGTTATCCGGCGTTGCTGGACTGGGTGACGGAGACGCTGTTGCACGCCGGCGACGCGGTATGGATAGAAGATCCCGGCTATCCGGTCACGCGCCCGCTGCTGCGGGCCGCCGGCGTCAGACCGGTCGCCGTGCCGGTGGATGAACAGGGCATGGACGTGGCCGCCGGTATGCTGACGGAGCCTGAGGCGCGGCTGGCGGTGGTGACGCCGACCCATCAAAGCCCGCTCGGCGTCTCGCTCAGTCTGGCGCGGCGGGTGGCGCTGCTCGACTGGGCGCAGCAGCGCGGGGCCTGGATCCTCGAGGATGACTACGACAGCGAGTTTCGCTATCACGGGCGGCCGCTGCCGCCGCTGAAGAGCCTCGATGTTCAGGGGCGGGTGCTGTACGCCGGCACCTTCAGCAAAACGCTGTTCCCGGCGCTGCGCATGGCTTATTTAGTGGTGCCCGTCGGCCTCACGGAGGCCTTTGCGCGCAGCAGTCGGCTGCGCGGCTGCGGTTGCCCGCCGCTGCTGCAGGCCGGCGTGGCGGATTTTATCCGGCAAGGGCATTTCTATCGCCACCTGAAACGCATGCGGCCGTTGTACCGCCAGCGGCGCGAGTGGCTGACGCTGGCGTTGGAGCGGCAGCTGGGGGCGTGGCTGACGACGGTGCCGCAACAGGGCGGCATTCAGCTGTTGGCCCGGCTGCGCGACGGCTTGGCGGATGCGCCGTTGGCGGCGCAAGCCTGGCGACAGGGGCTGGCGGTGCAGGCGTTGTCTGACTGGCGAATCGACCATCCGGCGGGGCAAGGGTTACTGCTGGGGTTCGCCAATTTCAGCCGGCGAGAGGAGGCGGAGCGGGCGGTACAGGGGCTGGCGCAGCTGTTTCGCTAAAATTAAACGGCCCGCGATTTCCGCGGGCCAGACGCACATCTGTTTTATCTTTATGACTGCAGGGGTGTTAACGCCGGGCTAGCAGCACGCCGAGCACGATGCCGACGGCGGCACCGATCCCTACGCCCTGCCAAGGTTTGTCACGCACATAGCTGTCGGCTTGATCGACCGCGTCGCGCGCATGTTGTGTCAGACTGGTGGAGCCGTTGAATCGCGCTCGCGCGTCGCGCAGCACGCCTTTCGCCTTGCTGTGCAGCTCTTTCAGTTCCTCTTTGGTCTTGTCACCGGACTCGCGCAACACTTCATCCAGCGTATCGGCCAACAGAGTCACATCCTGATCGATATCGCGTTCTGTTCTTTCCGCTTTCTTAAACATTCAGCTCTCCATTTCGACACATGTCTTTTAAGTGTAGACCATGCCGAGATTTGTGTGGCCGATCACGGAAAAAAACCGCCGTCACGCAGGTGTTTGCCGGCACCTGGGCTTTGTACATTTGGTTACTCGGCGAAACCAATCACTCACGGAAACGGCCGTTTGATTCCACTAGTATCTGTTTCAACGGCTCCACCGGAGCTTACCGAAACAACACTCTGAGGATTTAAAGATGAAAAAAGTATTAGCGCTGATCGTTGCTGCCACTATGGGTCTGTCTTCTGTTGCTTTCGCTGCTGATACTGCAGCTACTGCTCCGGCTACCACCACCGCGCCAGCTGCGACCACCACTACCGCTGCGCCAGCGGCTGCTGCTGAAAAAGCGCCAGCTAAAGCAACGCACCACAAGAAAGCCAAGCACCACAAAAAAGCGCCAGCCCAGAAAGCTCAGGCCGCTAAAAAGCACCACAAAAAAGCGCCAGCTCAGAAAGCCCAGGCTGCTAAAAAACACCACAAAAAAGCGCCAGTGCAGAAAGCTCAGGCCGCTAAAAAACACCACAAAAAAGCCGGTAAAAAAGCTTAATTAAGTGATGTTTGCGGAACCGACAAGGTTCCGCACTCTACAGCCCGTATTCCAGACACCCGGTCTTTCCGGGTGTCTTCTTTTGAGGCTACTCACGATGATCCATCGCTATCTGTTTGAAGTCATTTTCAGCGCGGTAACCCTGTGCGGGGTGATCGTCGGTTGGGAACTGTTTCTGGCCGGCAGCTTCCTGTAATTATTGCGCCGCGGCGGTTTCGTGCAAATGCCGCCAGCCGAGCGCGTCGGGCAGGCGTTCAAACACCACCGTGGAGTAGCGCAGCGTGGCGCTTTGCCCCGGCAGGCTCTGTTTTTCCCGGTAGCTGACTACCGCGCCAGTCGGCCATTCGGCCACCAGCTTCATCTCTTCTATCTCGATTTCCAGTCCCGGTTTGGCGGCGCGATGCGCGCGGAAAAAAGCGCACAGCGCGGTGAAATCCAGCGGGGCGCCGTTCAGCGCGATCATGCTGAAATCCGGCGTAAAGCGCGCCAGCAGCGCTTGCTCCTCTCCGGCGCCTTTGCCCAGCCAGCGTTCAATGGCGATGTGGGCGTCGATCACTTCGGTAAAATACGGGTTCATAAAGCATCCTGTTGAGCATTGAGTTGGCGCACGATGGCGCGGTTGGCGAGGCGCAGACACAGCAACAGCGGGATAAGTGCGCTGGCGCCCGCCAGAATGAAGCAGGTTCGGTAAGCCGCCGCGGGCGGCAACACGGTCAGCAGCAGATTCAGCAGCAGGCTGAGCAGCGCCACGCCGAGGCAAAAACTGAGCTGGCGGTTGATATTCCACAGTGCGCTGGCGTCCGCCAATTGGCCGTCGGGGATCTGCAGAAACGCGCTGCTCTGCGCGGTGCTGCTGCACAGACTGCCGCCGAACCCCATCAGGGCGAAGGCGGCGATCTGCAACGCGTGCTGCCCGGCCTGATCGATCTGGGCCAACGTCAGCATGCCGGCGCCTTGCAACAGGCAGCCGGCGATCAGCAGCGGCCGCGGGCCGAGGCGATTAAAGCTTTTGCCGGTCAACGTGATGGCCAGGAACGACGCCAGCGCCCAGGGCAGCATCAGGCCGCCGACCTGCGCGGCGGGCATCCCCAGCTGGTTTTGCAAATACAGCATCGCCACCAGGCTGACGCCGATGAACAGGCCGGGAATGCACAAATAAACCGCCATGGCGTTGCGCAGCAGCGGATCGCCGACCAGCCGCAGGTTCAGCAGCGGCTGCGGGGTGCGCAGGCTATGGCGCAGATAATAGGCCAGCACCAGCAGCCCGGCGGCCAGCAGCGCCGCGCCGGAAACCTGATGACCGGCTTCGCTCAGCCGGGTCAGGCCGAGCAGCAGCAGCGTCAGCGCCGCGCAGGCGCTCAGTAATCCTGTCGCGTCGAGCGGTTTGCACGCCGCCGTCGGCGTTTCCGCACGTAGCCACAGCGCCGCCAGCGCCAGGGCCAGGGCCGCCAGCGGCAGGTTGGCGAAAAACACCCAGCGCCAGTCCAGGCTATCGACGAGCCAGCCGCCCAGCGCCGGTGACAGCGCCGGCGCCAGCAGCCCCACCAACATGATGGCGGCCGACAGCCCGGCGCGTTCATGGCTGCGGTACAGCTGATAGGTCAGCGTCTGGCCGATGGGGATCAGCAAACCGCCGCCCATGCCCTGCAGGGTGCGCCAGCCGATCAGCGCGCCGATGCTGTCGGCGTTGCCCGCGCCGAGGGTGGCCAGCATGAACAGCGCCAGCGAGAGCAGAAACACCCGCCGCCCGCCGATGCGCTGCGCCAGCCAGGCGCTGAGCGGGATCACCAGCGTCAGGCCGAGAATATAGCCGTTGCTGACCCACGCCAGTTGGCTGACCGATGCCCCCATCGCCTGGCCGATGGCGGGGTAGGCGACGTTGGCGATAAACATATTGATCAGATCGACGAAAAAGCCGAGCAGATAGACGATTGCCACTTTGCTGCGATAAGACATGGTGCCTCCGGTTGAAGGCGAGCAGTGTATCGGGGGGAAAAGTGCGGATAAATCGGCGGCGGGCGATTACACTGTCAAAATAATTTTGACAATAAGGGCGATGAAATGCTGAATTTGCAGCGTCTGGCGATCTTCGCGGCGGTGGTGGAAGCGGGCAGCTTTACCGCGGCGGCGGCGGCGCTGGGGCAAACCAAGGCGGTGGTGAGCTTTAACGTCAAGCAGCTGGAGAACGAACTGGGGGTGTCACTGCTGGCGCGCAGCACCCGCCGATTGTCGCTGACCGATGCCGGCGAACGCTTCTACCAGCGCAGCCTGCAGCTGTTGCAGGAGGCCGAGAACGTGCTCGACGACGTGCGACGCGATCATCACGGGCTGAGCGGCGTGCTGCGTATCACCAGCACGCCTGAGTATGGTGCGCAGGTGGTGGTGCCGGCGCTGGCGGCGTTTTCGCGGCAGCATCCGCGGCTGCGCATCCAGCATGTGTCTTCCTCTTATCATGCCGATCTGATTTCTGAGCGCTTCGACGTGGCGATCCGCCTGGGCCAGCTGGCGGATTCCAGCCACCGCGCGGCGCTGATCGACAGCTTCGCCATCTTTCCGGTGGCGGCGCCGAATTATCTGGCCGAGCGGCCGATTCATTCGCTGACGGATCTGGCGCAGGCGCAGTGGATCGCCCACAGCCGGCTCAGTTCGCCCCTCAGCTGGCAGGTGGTCACGCCGCAGCGCGAAGCGGTGCTGTTCAAGGTCGCGGATGCGGCGACGCTCACCGGCGACAGCGCCGCCGCATTGCTGGCGTTCGCCCTGCATGGCGCCGGGGTGGCGCTGCTGCCGGCGTGGCTGGCGCAGCCCGACATCGACGCCGGCAGGCTGCAACGGTTGCTGCCGGATCACCGTTTCCCCGAGCAGAGCATCTATGCGCTCTACCCGAACACCCGCCATGTGTCGGAGAAAGTGCGGGCGTTTATCGATTTTCTGCGTGCGCGGGTGGCGGCAAACCGTTAGCGAAATAATAATTCGTTATCACTCTCTCATTTATCATCAAATCTCGTCGGGGTATGCTGGAGGGCTTCGTCTACCCCGTCCGATGCGAGCCACTTTCGATGACCGCAGAAAATAACCGCCAGCTGAACCGACGTATTTTGTCCGTGGTGATGTTCACCTTCGTCTGCTACCTGACCATCGGCCTGCCGCTGGCGGTGTTGCCGGGGTTTGTGCATGACCACCTGGGCTACAACTCGGTGCTGGCGGGCCTTATCATCAGCGCGCAGTACTTCGCCACGCTGTTCAGCCGCCCGCATGCCGGGCGTTACGCCGATCAGTTGGGGCCGAAGAAGGTGGTGCTGTTCGGCCTGGCCTGCTGCGGCGCCAGTGGCCTGTTTTACGCGCTGGCGTTCGGCGTTGACGGTTGGCCGTGGCTCAGCCTGCTGCTGCTGTGCGTGGGGCGGGTGTTTCTCGGCGTCGGCGAAAGCTTCGCCAGCACCGGTTCCACGCTGTGGGGCATCGGCCGGGTTGGGGCGATGCACACCGCGCGGGTGATCTCCTGGAACGGAGTTGCTACCTACGGCGCGATGGCGGCCGGCGCGCCGCTCGGCGTGTATCTGAATCAGCAGTGGGGCTTGGCCGGGGTGGCGGCGCTGATCGTGCTGGCGGTCGCAGTGGCGCTGCTGTTGGCGAGCGGCAAGCCGGACGTCTCGATCGCCGCCGGGCAACGCATCGCCTTTCGCGCGGTGTTCGGCCGCATTTGGGCCTATGGTCTCGGGCTGGCGATGGGCACCGTCGGCTTCGGCGTGATCGCCACGTTCATCACCCTTTACTACGCCGACAAAGGCTGGAGCGGCGCGGCGTTTTCGCTGACGCTGTTCAGCTGCGCCTTCGTCGGCATTCGCCTGATCTTCAGCAATGTCATCAACCGCCATGGCGGGTTGAAGGTGACGCTGGCGTCGTTTCTGGTTGAGATCGTCGGGCTGCTGTTGATTTGGCAGGCCGGCGAGCCCTGGATGGTGCAAACCGGCGCATTGCTGGCCGGCGCCGGTTTTTCGCTGGTGTTCCCGGCGCTGGGCGTTGAGGCGGTGAAACAGGTGCCGCCGCAGAATCAGGGCACGGCGCTCGGTACTTATTCGGCGTTCCTCGACCTGGCGTTGGGCATCACCGGCCCGCTGGCCGGGCTGCTGATCGGGCAGGCGGGCGTGCCGTCGATTTATCTGGCGGCGGCGCTGCTGGTGGCGCTCGGGGTGTTGCTCACTCTGCGCCTGCTGCAGCGCAGCCGGGTCTGATTCAGGAATAGTCCGAAACCCGGATTCCTCCCCAGAAAATCATTGTTTCGGTGAATGATTACGGTAAGGTCGCTCAGCGGTCCAGAATGAGAGGAGGAATCGATGTATTTACGGCCGGATGAAGTGGCTAAAGTGTTGGAGAATACCGGCTTTGAGCGTGATTATGTCACCGATCAGGCCTATGGTTACCGCAAGGGTGCACACTACGTGTATGTGAATCGCGAAGCGCGGATGGGCAGGACCGCGTTGGTGATCCACCCGGCGTTGAAAGAGAAAAGCGTGCATTTCGCCACGCCGACCTCGCCGGTGCGCACCAGCGAGCAATATCTGGAATTTCCCCTGGATTTAAGCAGCGACGCGCCGAATCAGCGTTACGGCATCGCACACGGCTTCAGCTCGCGCGAAGCGCTGTCGCGTTACCTCTACAGCATGTTCCTGTAAACGGTCCCCCGCCAGGGGGACGCTATCAGCCGTGGGCCAACGCTTCGCGGTTGAAACGCTCGTTGTAGGCGCGGCGGAACTGCGCCAGTTCAAACGCATCGATATCCAACTCGGCGAAGTAAAACAGCGCCGCTTCGGTGTGCTCGGCGTGCAGCTCCGGCGACAGCCCGGCGCGCAGCAGCACGTCGCGCCAATGGCCAATCTGCTCGTCGTCCGCCTGTTTGATGAACGTCAGGTAGATGAACAGCAGGTAAGCGGCCTGGTGCATCTCTTCGGTATAGCCGTTGTTCAGCATGCGGATAAAGGTCTGGCTTTGGCGGCCGCCCATTTCCTGGATCATCGATTCGATCAGCATCGGTTTGACCCTTAGCAGATGGGCCAGCGAATCGATGGCTTTACGGGTGTCGGACGTCAAAATGCGGTAACCGATGATGAATACGACGATCAGGGCGGCGAGGATGATCCAGGTCATTTAGGCTTTATTACACTCTCAGTACGCCAGAAGAGGGGCGGGAGGCGCTGTGCGACAGCGCCCGCTATCAATGCTGTTCGCCGCTGAAATTACCGACCGCGCTCTGTTGGCGCAGGTGGTGATTGAAGGTGGCCGCGTCTTTGGCCAGCGCGTCCAGATGGGCGCCGAGCATTTTGATCTGCTTGACCAGCGCATGCTGCTCCGGCACCGAACTGGCGGTGCTCAGTTTGCGCGCCAGTTGTTCATTCTGCGCCCGCAGCGCGGCTTCGCGCTGTTTGGCTTCTTCCAGCAGTTGCTGCAGCGCCTGGTAGCTCCGCTGCCATTCGCGGTGTTGCCGTTCGAAGCTGCTCTGCAACTCATTCATCGCATTTTGAAACTGGATTTCCAGCTCGCGCATTGTCATGGGCTCGATCCTTTGCGGCACTCAATGATGGCTTAGCAGTATAGCGAAAACTGCTCGCAAGCTCACCCGTTGACGACAATTGAGACAAATGCCGCTGACAATTCCCGGCTTGCAACCGCGCCAAGGCGTCTTACAATCGTCCCCATCCCCGGCCGTAAAGGCTGCCGTTCAAGAGAGGTGGAACATGAGCGAGCAGGAAAAAGACTTTTTTGAACAGGCGATGGCAGACGTGGTGCCGCTGGCGAGCAGGCGGCAGACTCTGTACCTCAAGCCGCAGGAGGCGGTGGACAAAAGCGCGCGGCGCGAAGCGCAGCGGCTGCGGCAGGAAAACTTCCTCAGCACCGATTTCCTCGAGGTGATCCCCTGCGATCGGCCGCTGGAGTTCAAAGGGGAAGGCATTCAGCAGGGCGTGCTGGACAAGCTGCGCAATGGGCGTTACCCGCCGCAGGCGTCGCTGAATTTGCTGCGTCAGCCGGTTGAAGCCAGCCGGCAGGCGCTGTTCCGCTTCATTATGCAGGCGGAGGCGCAAAACCTGCGTTCGCTGCTTATCGTGCACGGCCGCGGGCGGCAGAACGAAAGCCATCCGAATATCGTGCGCAGTTACGTCGCCAAATGGCTGGCGCAGTTTGAACAGGTGCAGGCGTTTTGCCGCGCCTTACCGCGCGACGGCGGCGAGGGCGCCTGCTATGTCACGCTGCGTAAATCGGCGCAGGCCAGGGCGGAAAACTTTGAGCGCCACGCCAAGCGCAGCCGGTGAAAGGATAGCCGAAATAAAATGGCCGGCGCATATCGCCGGCCATCGATGAATTATTTATTAAATATTTTATAGTCCAGCGAATAACGGCCGGCGCCAGTCACCGCCAGCAGCAGCAAACCGCCAATGATGCTGATGTTTTTAAAGAAGTTGATTTCGTTGCCCATCATTTCCATGCCGGTCATTTTCCAGAACGGATGGCCGATAAACGCGGTGCCCAACACATACAGGGCAAAAATGACCGCGATAGGGCGAGTAAACAGGCCGAGAATAAGCGCGATGCCGAAAATAAACTCCACCACCACGGCGACAATCGCCGCCAAATAAGGCATCGGCGTGCCATAGCCTTCCATCGCCGTGACGGTCGCACCGAAGTTGACCAGTTTCATCCAGCCGAAAATGATAAACAGAACCATCAGTAGAATGCGGGACAGCAGAATTACGCCGTCTTTTGAGCTATCACCCATTTCGAACTCCTTAGCCACTGTCGGAATTATGTTGTCTTGCTGATTAAAGATTAGAACAATTTACGTTTTTTTCTAGCTGCGGCGGGCGGTTGCGCCACTTTTTTCGGCGGACGAGAGGCGTGGTGAAGCCAGCGGCATTGCCTATACTTGAGCCTGGAGCAAAAACAATAAAACGGGCAATGTGAGGCCATGATGGATGAAGAATTGACCGCCGCCGGTTACCGCCGTTATTCCGGCGACAAGATTGACGTTTATTTTAACAGCGCGATATGCCGCCATTCCGCCAACTGTGTACGTGGCAACGCGGCTATTTTTACCCTGAATCGCCGGCCGTGGATTATGCCGGACAATGCCGACGCGGCCGAAGTGAAACGCGTTATCGATACTTGCCCCAGCGGCGCACTGAAATATAGGGAGAAATAATATGGATCATAAAATACTGGCGGACGAGAAGCGTTTTTATATCAATGACGAGCACGGCAAGCTGATCGCCGAGATCTCTTTCGTGCCGAGCGGCGACAAGCTGACCATTATCGATCACACCTGGGTGGATGAGTCATTGAAGGGGCAGGGCGTCGGCAAAAAGCTGGTGGCGTTGGTGGTGGAGAAAATGCGCGCGGAGCAGCGTAAAATCATTCCGCTGTGCCCGTTCGCCAAGCATGAGTTCGATACCACCCCAGCCTATCAGGACATTCGCGCCTGAGGCGATAACGGGGCGCGGCGCGCCCCGGTCATTCAGCAGACGCCGAAATCGCCGTCTTCGTGGTACAGCGCCACCTCGTTGGCCTGCACTTCCGTGCGCTGCTCTTTACCCAGTTCATTCCAGCTGCAAACCAGGGTTTCGCCGTCGATCGCCACCACGGTCATCTTCGGGCCGCCGGTGGTGCGTTGTACAAAATCACCGATATTGAATGCCATGCGTTCCTCCACAACAGATTAAACCTCATCTATTGATAACACAGAATGGCGCCGCCGTTGGCAGGTGTTTCGTTATGTATTAAATTATACAGCGATTATCACCAGGGAGAGCAGACTAACATGCCGGGATTATTGATGTTTTATGTGGGCGGTACGGCGCCGGGCGCCAATATTGAGTTGCACGACGTGCAGTTCGCGGCGGCGGATCGGCCGGAAGAAGCGTATCCGCTGCTACGTGAAAAGTGGTTCGGCGATAAGCACAAGGTGCATGTCGACGGCTATGCGCGCATCGACTGGGCGGACGGTTACGACGTGAGTCTGGAGCCTGCGCCGTTTGCCGGTGAAGAGAGGCTGTTTTTCGTCAACGTGGGCGGTTACCGCAGCGATGAGCTGGCGGAACTGCACCAGTTCGGCCTGTTCGTGGCGCGCTCCGCCGACGAGGCGAAAGACAAAGCCAAACGGGCGCTGCTGACGGACAGCGCGCAGCAGCACAAAGATGATCTGGCTGAGGTGGACGACTGCCTGCTGCTGCAGGCGTTGCAGGGCTACCACGTTCATCTGCGCGCCAACCCGCACGGCGAACCGGCCCGGCCGCTGTGGCAAGGGTATCTGCCGATCGGCGAACCCGCGTTATAACGCCGCTTCGAACACCCGCGGCAGGTTGAGATCGAGGCGTTTCAAATCCAGATGCATGATATTCATTGCCTGTTGATGAAAATGCCGTTCATGCAGCATGAGAGGCGCTGTATGCTGGCAAGCACGGCCATCAACTCACACGGGACTTGCCATGACCATTGAGATTTACCCGGCGCAAAAAAGCGACGCCAAACTGATTCTGGATATGATTATCGAGCTGGCGGTGTACGAAAAGGCGCGCGAGCAGGTGCGGGCCAGCGAGGAGGACATCGAACGCAGCCTGTTTGGGCCGGGCGCCTGTTCCGAAGCGCTGATTTGTACGGTGAACGGCGAGCCGGCGGGTTATGCGGTGTTCTTTATGAGTTACTCCACCTGGCTGGGTAAAAACGGCATCTATCTGGAAGACCTGTACGTGGCGCCAAAGCATCGCGGCGCGGGCGCCGGTAAAACGCTGCTGCGGCACATCGCCCAACTGGCGTGCGAGCGGCAGTGCGGCCGCCTGGAGTGGAGCGTGCTGGACTGGAATCAGCCGGCTATCGATTTCTACCTCAGCATCGGCGCGCAGCCGCAGGGCGAGTGGGTGCGTTATCGCATGGAGGGCGAGGCGCTGACGCACTTCGCGGCGCACGGGGCGGCGCTGCCGGTACAATAGCCGTTGGGGGGAGGCGGCCTCCCCAACTGTGGTGGTGTGAACGGTTTACTGCGGATAAATCAGGCGGGTTTGCGGGCGGCGAGAATGAAGATCATCGGGCGTTCCTGCTCTTCGTCCAGCGCCGGGGTAGCGGCGATTTGCTGCGCGCTGGGGCCCCATTCGTTCAAATGCTGGATGATAAACCCTTGCTGCGCCAGCGGGTTGATATAGCTGCCGAGCGTGCGGTGCTGCTTGATGACGCCTTCCGCCAGCCAGTTGGAAACGCGCTGGCCTTCTCGCTGGTAACCGTTGACCGGCCAGGATTTCTGCCCGTTGCCGTCGGTCAGCCAGCCCTGCTGCGCCGGGGCGGTGTAGATCGGGTGCTCGGCGGTGAAGATGAACTGCCCGCCAGGTTTCAGCGCGGCGTACACCGTGGCGAACAGCGCGGCCAGATCCTCGAGGTAGTGCAGCGTCAGCGAGCTGTAGACCAGATCGTAACTTTCCGGCGGCAGCTGCAGCTGCGCCAAATCCTGCCGACGGTACTCGATACCCGCGTCGGCGGTCATCTCCCGCGCCTTGGCCAGCATTTTTTCCGAAACGTCCAGCCCCAGCACGCTGGCTGCGCCCTGTTCGCGCGCGCTGCGGCAGAACCAGCCGTAGCCGCAGCCGAGATCGACCACACTTTTTCCCTGCAAATCCGGCAGGATGCGGCGGATGGCTGGCCATTCCGGCGCGCCGTCCAGGCCGTGCTGCGAGCGGCTGAGCTGCGCATAGCCGTCGAAGAAAGCCTGATTGTCATAGATATTTTGCGTCATGATGACTCCTTGGGGTGAATGACGGCGGCGGAATGCCGCTGCCATACCATGCATATTGCTGCATAATTCTACGCTGACAACATGAATAACGGGAATGACGATGGACATGATTTCGGTGCGGCAAGCGCCCGAGCTGGCGCCGCGCGCCATTGCGTATTTTCAGCGGCACTGGGCCACGGCAGAGACGCTGATGATGTATGAAGACGCCATCAACCGCAGCCTCGGCGCTTCCAACCCGCTGCCGCAGTGGTACCTGCTGATGGAAAATAACCTAATCCTCGGCTGCGCGGGGCTCATCACCAACGACTTTATCAGCCGTGGGGAGTTGTATCCCTGGCTGTGCGCGCTCTACGTAGAAGAGACGCAGCGCGGCAGGGGCTACGGCGCCAAACTGATTGAGCATGTAGCGGCGGAAACCCGCCGGCTGGGTTTCCCGCAACTGCACCTTTGCACCGATCTGGAAGGGTACTACGAGCGTAATGGCTTCGTTTATAACGGGCTCGGCTATCACCCCTGGGGCGAGGCCTCGCGGGTCTATTCGCGGGTGCTGTGATCACCGCCGCCGGGGGCGAGCAAGACAAATCTGACTTTTCTTTCACCTCATCGCGCATCGCGGGTTACACTGGCCGCTTGTTCGCCACCGACCGGGTTAATTCGCCGCCGCGATGAGAGTGCCACGCCAGCTACCGCAACGCTTCACCGCCTGCATCGCCATTATGGCGGTGCTGTTGCTGTTTGTGGCGCCGGTGGTGTCGAAATCGCTGATGCACCATCAGATGATGGGCGGCATGATGCAAACGGACGCCGCCATGCCGCACGACATGCACGGGATGGCGATGCCCGCCGCCGAGCATGCCGGCCACCACGGCATGGATCCGGCGGAGATGATTTTCTGCGGCTATTGCGAGTTGCTGATCCACGTGCCGCTGCTGCTGTGGGCATTCGTCCCGCTGCTGTGGCTGATGGCGCGCATCGCGCGCCTGCCTTGCGCGCCGCGCATCGTTTCTCCGCCCCTTCGGCGCCTTACTCTGCGGCCGAGCCCGCGCGGGCCGCCCGGCCAGCCGTTTTTCCCTATTGCTTGATCATGGGTAACGCCGTCCGTATCGCTGCGGACGGTTTGCCAGCGCGCACAGTTTGAAAAACGAGAAAGGCCATGTCTTCAATAACCAAAAATCCACCTGCCGCATCGCCGCGTGGCGCGATGCTGAACCTGATCAGACGGCTGCATTTTTATATCGGCCTGCTGGTCGCACCTTTTATTCTGGTCGCTGCACTGACCGGCACGCTGTATGTGCTGACCCCGCAGCTTGAAGAGGCGCTGTATCGCGATGCGCTTTTCACCGAGCCGCACGGGCAGGCGAGATCGCTGGCTGACCAGATCGCCGCCGCCCGCCGTGCGGCGGGTGACGAGGCGCGCATTTACGCCGTGCGTCCGGCACCCGGAGCAATGGACACCACGCGCGTACAGTTCGCGAGTGCCGATCTGGGCGCTTCCGAGTCACGTGCGCTGTTTGTCGATCCCTATACCCTGGCGATCAAGGGCGATATGACGGTGTACGGCACCTCCGGCGTACTGCCGCTGCGCACCTGGCTGGACAAGCTGCACAGCAGCCTGCTGCTTGGCGATCTGGGGCGCAACTACAGCGAGCTGGCGGCCTCCTGGCTGTGGGTGGCCGCGCTGGGCGGCGTGGCGCTGTGGCTGGCGACGCGGCCGAAGCGCAAGCTGAAAAGGGTGAAAGGGGGCTTCGCCGCTAACCGCCATTGGCATATCACGCTGGGCGTGGCGCTGCTGGCCGGGCTGCTGTTCTTCTCGGCTACCGGGTTGACCTGGTCGCAGTGGGCCGGCGGCAACATCGACGCGCTGCGGGCCAACCTGGGCTGGCTGACGCCGCAGGTCAAAACCAGCCTGCAGGCCGATGCGCCGCAGACGCCGGCCGATCCGCACGCCGAGCACCGCGGGATGATGCCGGGCATGAAGATGGGCCCTGCCGCGCAAAGCAATGCGCTGAACGGCGATTGGGATCGGGCGCTGCATGCCGCGCGCGCCGCCGGAATAGACGCCGCTAAGGTCGAGCTTCGCCAGCCGAAAGGCGAGGGCAAAGCCTGGACGGTGACCGAAGTGGATCGCAGCTGGCCAACGCAGGTGGACGCGGTTGCCATCGCGCCGCAAAGCTTCGCCGTCGTCGACCAGGTGCGGTTCGACACCTTCCCGCTCATCGCCAAGCTGACCCGCTGGGGCATCGACGCCCACATGGGCATTCTGTTCGGCTTGCCGAATCAGCTACTGCTGGCGGCGTTCGGCCTCGGGCTGTGCCTGGCGATCGTGCTGGGTTACCGCATGTGGTGGATGCGCCGCCCGGCGGCGGGGGTGCAGCATCCGGTGCAGACCCTGTTTGCCGCCTGGCTGGCGCTTTCCCTGCCTGCCCGCGCCGTCACGCTGCTGGTAGCAGTGGTGCTGGGTTATTGCCTGCCGGTAATGGGCGTGAGCCTCGCGGCGTTGCTGCTGGTGGACGTGTGGCGCTGGCGCGGCCAGCGGCAAGGCCTTCGGGACGAAACGCCTGAAGCGGCCGCCCGCCGCGCCGAGGTGCGCAAGTTCCGCGCGGCGGTGGCGACAGTGGCGGTGGCGGTCGGCTGCGTGATGGGCCGGGCGATCCTCGGTGGCACCGTCGAACAGTTTCAGCTGCCGATCGGTGACTGGAGCGCACAGATGGTGATCATGCAGAGCCTGATGGTGCTGCTGTATACGCTGGTGTTCACCCTGCTGCTTTCCATTCCGCTGTGGTATTTCTTCCTGGGGGAAAAAGAGGGGCGGTGAGGTATTTTGCGCTGATGTGATGCGTTAAACCCCGCTGCGGCGGGGTTTTTCTTGGCTATATCAGCCGGTGTGCGTGCAGTTTGACGCTTTCCATGATGCTGTCCATCGTCACCTGCACGCGGTGCGGCAACACGCCGCGCCGGCGGTAGATCAGGTAGGCCTGCATATCGATGCCGCGCTCGCGCGCCAGGCAGGGCAGCAGCGTGCCGGCATCGAGCTCGGCGGCGACGGAATAATACGGGGCGTAGACGATGCCCAGGCCCTGTTTGGCCAGCTCGATCGCCGGCAGAATGTTATCGCAGACGCTGGCGCCGTTGATCTCGACCTGCACCAACTCCCCCTGCGCACTGTAGCCGCTCCAGGTATTGCGGATGCCGCCCAGCATGCGCAAGGTAATGCAGCGATGCTGCGACAGTTCATCCAGCTCATTCAGCGGCGAGCGGACGATGTAATCCGGCGCGGCGAACAGCCCGACGCGAAAACGGGTAAAGGGCCTGGCAATCAGGCTTTCGTTTTGCGGCTGGAAAAAGCTGATCAGCAAATCGCAGTCGCTGTCGAATACTGCGCCATATTTTTTCTCGCGTTCGTTGGGGTTGCGGGTTACCAGATCGACAGTCAGCGCCGGCGCAGCGTGCAGCAGCGGCGGCAGCAAATAGCTGGCCAGGAAAGCGTGGATGCCGATCGGCGCGCCGAGCGTGACCATGCCGTTCAGGCTGCGCTTATAGGTGCCGGCCATATCGAGCAGATCGCTATGCTCGTTCAGCAACTGCGAGGCGCGCCGCAAGAATTGTTCGCCGAACTCGGTCAGTGACAGAGTGCGCGGGCCGCGCAGGAACAGCTCCAGTCCGAGCCGCCGCTCCAGCGCGGTGAGGGCGCGCGACACGTTAGACTGCGGCATATCCAACAGCTGCGCCGCTTTGCTGACGCTCGCCGTTTCGGCAATGACGCGGACAATCCTGAGTTCTTCAATGCGGAAGTCTTTCTCTTTCACTGGCCGGCTCGTATGAGTTTGTATATCAAAAATGATATACACCTTTGGCGGCATTGTCATATGACTTATCACGGGTGGGTGGGTATCATTCGATTTGATTATTTGCTATCCACAAAAATAAAGAGAAACCCGTCAATGAAAGTGACAAGAGTGGTTATTTTACCTGCGCTGTTATTACTGGCCGCGTGCTCTTCCGCCGTGACCGAAAAAGAAAAATACTCGACCTTTCTGACCAATTATAACGATATCAATAAAGGTCAATCCGCGTCCGGCAAAGACGTTTTATATTGGAAGAATAAGAACGTCGATTTTTCCCGTTATCAATATCTGGTGTATCAACCGATGATCTATTTCCCGCGGCCGAAACCGAGCGAGATGGTGAGCCAACGCGCGCTCGACAATATCCTGAATTACACCAACCAACAGTTTAAGCAGGCGATGGGCACCCATTTTACGCTGGTGGACATGCCGCGCGAGCATACCCTGATTTTCCGCGGCGCCATCACGGCGATCGACACGCAGAAGAAAGGGCTGCAGGTCTATGAAGTCTTGCCAATCACGCTGCTGATCGCCGCGACGCAAAGCGTCACCGGGCACCGTACTATGGAGAGCGCGGTCTATATGGAAGGCGAGTTTATCGATGCCGCGACCAATCAGCCGGTCATTAAAGTGGTGCGTAAGGCTTCGGGAGAAAATCTTAATAATGAGAAAGCACAGCTGAAAGTCACCGACGTGAAGAACGCCATCGATACTATCGCCAACGACATCAGACAATATAACACGCTATAGAGATTATTTATTTTCATTATTCTCAACCAGGACTTTACATGTTTCTTAACTATTTTGCTTTAGGCGTACTGATCGCGGTATTCCTGATATTATTCTACGGCGTCATTATTATTCATGACATTCCTTATTTACTGGCGAAAAAGCGCCGCCATCCGCATCAGGATGCGATTCACGTCGCCGGTTGGGTCAGCCTGTTTACGCTGCACGCCATTTGGCCGCTGCTGTGGATCTGGGCAACGCTCTATCGGCCGGAACGCGGCTGGGGCATGAGTGAAAGCTCGGAACCCTCAACGGATCTGCAGGCGCGCATCGCACTGCTCGAAGCGGAATTACAACGCCTGCAGGAAAAGCCGACGGCGGTTCCCGGCCCCACGGTAAGTTGAGCGTAGCCTATGGATTTGCTCATTATTCTCAGCTACGTGGCGCTGAGCTACGGCGTATTTAAACTGTTCCGCATTCCGGTCAACAAATGGACCGTGCCGACTGCGGTGCTTGGCGGAATATTTATCGTCGGCGCCTTGATTCTGACGATGAACTACAACCATCCGTACAGCGATCGGGCGCAGAAAATTGCCGTGTCGGTGCCGATGGTGCCGCAGGTCTCGGGCATGATCGTTGAGGTGACGGAGAAAACCAACGTGCTGCTGCGCAAAGGCGAGGTGCTGTTCCGGCTCGACGACAGTCGCTACCGCGCGCGGCTCACCAAGCTGGAAGCGGATCTGGCCGGGGTGGAGGCGGAGATCAGAACGCGTCGGGCAGCGCTTAGCGAGTCCGCCGCCAACGTGCAGCGGGCGAACGTGGAGTTTGAGCGCGCCCGTAAAGATTACCAGCGCTACGCGAAAGGGGCGGCCATGCCGGTCAATCCGTTTTCGGAGCAGGACGTCAGCCATGCGCAGCAGCAGTATCAGGCGCAATCCGCCGCGCTGCAGGCGGCGAAAGCCCAGTTCCAACAGGAACAGGCGCGGTTGTCCGGGCGCTATGACGGCGAAGACGCCACGATAGCCAGCCTGAAATCGCAAATAGCCGAAGCGCGTTACAACCTGGAACAAACGGTGGTGCGTGCGCCGAGCGATGGCTATGTCACGCAGGTGCTGGCGCGGCCGGGCACGGCGGCGGTGCGCTTGCCGTTCAAACCGGTGATGATCTTTATCCCGCAGCAAAAGCGCCAGGTGGTGGCGGTATTCCGCCAGAACGCCATCCTGCGCTTGGCGCAGGGGGATCAGGCTGAAGTGGTGTTTAACGGTTTGCCGGGACAGGTTTATGGCGGCACCGTGAGCCGGGTATTGCCGGCGATACCGGACGGCAGCTACCAGGCCAGCGGCGCACTGCAGGGCCTGAGCGCCACGCCGGGCCGGGAAGGGGTGTACGTGATGATTGACCTGGCGGCCAATCCGGATCTGGATCATCTACCCGACGGCGTGAGCGCTCAGGCGGCGGTCTATACCGGGCACTTCGAGCACGTCTCCGTGATGCGCAAAGTGCTGCTGCGCATGACCAGCTGGCTGCATTACCTCTATTTGGATCACTAGCCCGCATTGGCCCGGAACAGCCCGGGCCGTGGGGCGAGCCTTCGGAATACGACAAAAACAAAAAAGCCCGCAACCGAAGTTGTGGGCTTTTTCGCTATTATCGCCGGGTCTATCTGGTTCACTGGCGACGTATTTGGCTGGCGGAGTCTGAATAGCTTAATTAGTTTTTTGTAATAATTGATAAAAATCTAACTCAGAGTTGTTGGGTATAGCTAAACGTATACCAATACAGGATAGTGAGCACATGCGATTGGACATATTTTGGTAACGACCCCTATTTGGTAATGATGTGTTGTATCTGGCAGCCAATAGTTTGTTTCAATCTATCGGGGAGTTTGTCGATCTTAACGGGGGCTTGGTGTATCAGCCGGTTCTGTATTGTCACCTGCTGTAATATCATCCGATTTACTAGAAGTATTCGGGATGTTCGTAAAACGCATTGGTAGTGAGCTATCTCCGGCTAAAATTTTCTCGATACCGGTCAAAATGTTCATGTGTGTACTTTCAAGGTTTCCATGAGCTAGTGGGCGATAGCAGTCCCTTTGTAGCTGAACCTTATCAAAATCATAGTTCATCGCTTGAGCTAATGCATATAATAGTTCGGTAAATAAATCATCGCCTTTTGCTATCCAAATGTTAGTGTCATTATATTCATTTGACTTGTTTAAATGGCTGTTATAACTTTTCCATGCATGAGTTACAGCTTGTTCCAACTTATTTTGATACCTTATTCTAATAATAGGTAACATACGGCCATAAAACTCAATGTCAATCATGTTTAAAGCTTGAACATGCTCACGATTGAGGCGTTCGGCGCGTGTTGACATTAAACTTCTGAAAATATTTAATCGTCTTTGTTTCTTTTCTCTGAATTGTTCTAAGTATTTTTGAACTTGTACGGCAAAAATTGGACCTAAAATGACAGCACCTGTCATAATAGCATCTTTGAACTGTAGTCCCAGAATATTATCCACTTATCTCTCCATATTCATCATGCTGTGATATTTGAATTGTTGAACAAGTTGCATAGCCTATTTTTAATCATTCTTTAGTTGTTGCATGATAATCAGACAGGCTACCATTAGTTTTTATGAGTGCATAATAGAACAAAATCGGGAGTTGTTCAGAAAAAAAGATTTATAGAAAAACTGGTCACACTGTTCATTTTTAATTTTAGTTGTTTAAAAACAATAGATTAAACACTGAATAGTCAGTGATGATTTTGCTCTGACTGCTCACTTACTGTGAACCGTCAGCCCAAAAATGCAAAATACCGGCCCGAGCCGATTATTGAGTTGCTTCTCACGATGATGTCGGTGATTTCTGCTGTGGTGGAATTTATGCGGGATCTGTTGCTTGAGCGCACGCGCTCAAGTATTGCAAGGGCAAAAACAGCTGGAAAGCGATTTGGTCGGCCTTCAGCACTGAATGAAGAAAAATAACTTTCTGTGATTACACGTATAAGCGCCGAGGTCAGGATTAGCGCTATTTCACGGGAATTTAACACCCCCGGTAAATAATACCCCGGGTTGACAGTTTGCTATGTATCAATAACAGACCAATTCCGATCGGTTTTGCTTTTAGTCTTTACAATAAAACACCAAAAGTCACTGGTAAACATTTGTTAGTTAATCAATGAGTTAAACTCCTAGTATCTGGTGAACTGATAGTCCGGATTTTGCCAAGGAACTGCATTCTCTATTTTAGAAAAAACTATTGATTTAGAAGTGTTTTGGTATTAACTTTACATGGGTCAGAATACAGAAAGAATGCAAGATGATTTCCGACTTGCGGTCATGTTGCATTCTAGTAAGCGTTAGGCATTTTAAAACTAGAAGAAATTCATGAATCCAATAATTATTGATGCAGCCACTATATATGATCCTGCTCGCTTGCTTGCAGTATTAGCCTCTGTTGATATCAGATACTCTGAAGTTTGGGTTTCCCAACGATATGATCATTTCAAAGAAAAGGATTTCTTAACTGGATGGGGTACAGATGCCCGTATTGGGCTTCTTCCTGCGCTGGATGGAAGCTATAAAGCAAAACCTTTAGAAACTCCGTCCCTTGATATGAAATTAAATCCAAAGCATTGCGATACTGGGCCACAGATACTTCGCTGGGCTCTTGATAAAGGTATAGTTGTACCTAAGGATTTGTTTAGTCTTGAAGAACTTGCTATAGAGCTTGAAGAGAAAAATGGATTAGCAAATCTTTCCGAGGCAATAATGCTTGGTCCGCCTTCCGCTTACGATTTAAGGGCTGGCGAAGAACAAACCAAAGAGTATTTGAAAAAAGCAGGGAAAGAAAGCTTAGGGCCAGAATATGCCTGGAGGCTAGAACCATATGGAATTGGCCACGGTCTTGGTTTGATGTTGGCTGCAGCGGAAGAATACTCAGTGGAGCCATTTTTCAGTCATCCATTTTTTCGAGATGGAATATCTAGATATAACTATACACATTATAAACGCGACAAGTATATTGGCGAGTTATCTCAGGCCCATGCGAGTCAAGAAAGAGGCGATGTTGAAATAGGTAACTCCATCATAGAGGCTAAGAATCTTTTAAAAAGCCCTGAGTCACTTACGCTTGCAGAAGTAGCTTTCTATTTGGATCAAAAAGAACGCATTGACTCTATTGCAGGAATCATTACCGCTTCAAAAGATCTCGAAAGTCGCGGAAAAGATATTGGCATAATAGCAAGTAAATATGTTGGCACTATTGCGGCAGATACCTTGCTTTTCGGAGGTCTACCTGTATCAACGTCAATTGTTTCACTATATGATATCGGAACAAGATTCTTTAAGTCGAGAAAGTAACCATGGTGATATTTAATTATACTGAGTGTGATTATAATAGCAAGCTTCGTCACTGTCCCTGTGGCGGTCTTAGCCAGAAACAATTTAAAAGATCTCGTTTAATGAGCTGACAAAATTATTTTAGTAAGAATAGTATAGAATAATCTCAGGCTATCGGATAGGTTTTTTTTCATAACTGCAGATATGATGTAAATACCAAGGGGGAAATAGTGAAATTTGAACTAATCTACAAAAATATTACTGGTCTTAGCTGTCCCATTTTTGGAATTCAGTGGAATGCGCCTATCATAGAGGCTGATGAAGCCAAAAATATTATATTATTTCTTGAAGATAAGCGTGTTTTATTCAATCCAGCCGATATGGAGGATGCAAATCATTGCGCTCAAAGTGTTATTCAAATTAGGAATGAATTAACTAATGCTCTTCGAAACTTGCCAAGTAGTTCTATTTTAGCGAGATCAATTAAGAGTATTAGAAGAGCTTGCCAAGAATTTAGTGACAAACTTGGACATCCAAAATTTTCGCAATTTGAATGCCCTGTGCAAGTATCCATGCTGGAGCGAGAGCTTTTCAAATTAAGAGAAAAGTGTGGCGTCTCTATAGCAAAAATAGCAGTTTCCTATGGCATTGATATTGATGATGGATTGGCTGGCATTATACCTTTTAATAATGCAGAAAACACATAACGATGAGCATCAACATTTCGCTAGCGTTGCTAAACAACTTCCAAGATACGCTCATGTAGCGTTGCTGCGGAAAGTGATATACACAACAACCTTGACGCGTGTCAAGCAATGACAACCACCTACCTAATAAATCGAGGTCTAAATGACATTTAGTAATGACTTTCTAAAAATATTAGGCGCATGGCAAAAGGGTTGGAAAGAAGATCAAACCGTTCGACTGGAGCTTGCTCAAAGATTGAGGAGTGCCTCGTTGGCCTTACCAAGTCAATTCAAACAAGTTGATCAACCCTGTTATCGAAAGCATTTTCTACGTAAAGGTGAACTCTTTGAAATCATAATGGTTGATGGGAAAGATGATGACCTGACAAGCTGGACTATTTGCCAAAAGTACGCTGAAAATTTTAAGGGTTTACATAAGCCTGGGGCTGTATCAGCGGCAATATTTGAGCATTTTCCAACTGCAAGTGAAGTAGTCCTGAATATATGTGAGCTTTGGAAATCGGAATCATTTATATGTTCGGCTGAACAATATAAAAAGGCAAGTGGTGAAAATGCGGATGCCATCTTTAATTTCAAAGCATCGCAGGGAGAGGTTATATTGAGTTCCCCGCTTAAGGGAAGTGAGATTATTGCTCTTACTGGTGCATCAAGTCCATTCGATGAGTTATGCGATAAAGAAAAAATTCCTGAAACCGAAAGAAATGAATACTTTAAGAGGCTAATCGATCTTAACCAGTATCCAGAAACCCTCAAGTACACGTCCAGGGAAGGGACTCGTCGAATCATTCAAAATACAATAACTATTATAGAGAGAAAAATTGAAGAGGCAAAAAACAAATCTCATAAAAGCGGCGGCAAAAATATATGAGTCTTCTAGGGATTGATAGATAAAATGGCTCTTTTGGTCGTGCTGGCTCTCTGGTTTATGTACGTAAAATTTCCTCTATTTATTAACACAACACATTATAAATTATGTTTTCAGTAGCTGTAAGGAAAATGAGATAGTCCGCACTGGCTTCACGGGCTTACAGCGTCTATGCGGACAATCCGATGAAAATGATTGAGCAACAGGTACTGGGAAAGCTACAAGGCCGGATTCACGTTGCCATGGCACAGCAAAACATCGACCACCCGGTGCTTAATGAGATTGGCCTGACGATACCGGAAGAAACGGGCGCATTGCCGGAACTGCAAAACAGTCCTGCCAAACGAATGCAGGCTGTCTCAGAACTGAAGGAAAAACGTCAACGCTTACAGCAGAAGGGGGCCAAATCATGATGTGTTGTCCGCTGTGCACCCATGCATCCTATACTCGCACCAGTCGCTATATCACGGAGCGGACGAAAGAAGTCTATTACCAGTGCCAGAACATCGTGTGTTCCTGCACATTTAAAACGGTGGAGAGCGTCGATAAGATTTTGTGTCAACCGATTCAAGCGGAAACTGTGACCAGCTAAGATTTACCGCCGCCGGAACAAAGGACATTAAACCGTTACCGCCGTTATAGCCGAAACCAAACACTTCATTGATTGAGCAGGCCCCGCTGCAATACTGATTTTGCTGCGGGGCTTTACCGTTCCACAAGCTCGAAAACAGCCTTTTTCTGGCTAGCCTGCCTTAAATCGAGCGTGCATGCATAGGGTGCATGATTTTGCATGAATCCCCAGCCTTTCAAAACAGCCAAAACCCCGCGCCACAAGGGCTTACAGGGTATCTATGTCATGCATGAAATGTGCATGATAAAGTCAGAGCGCGTAGGCGAGGGAGTATTGCGCGCCCAGAGGTTTGAGCGACTTTCGCTTCTCCTAATGTATCTAAAACTAGTTTATCGAACTACTCTTGAACGAATTGATTTTGTTTGATATTTGTTTCGTACCATAATGAATGTTTTTGTATAACCAATTGTATAATATATAATTATTTTTTTAATGATAAGTGTTTAGGTTAGTCACTTCTTATGAAGTAACTTACATAATTAAAGCTGCAATCATTTGCATTGAAATAGTTTTTGGTGATTATTTTATTTTTCACACATTAGAAATTATGGTTATTGAAATTTAACTCAGTTAGATGTATGTATACTTAACAGTAGGTCTTTAAATGGAATAAAAAATGGCAAGAACAAAAAAACTCACGTATGGAGCTGTGAATATTACTATACATCCCCATTCTTCTAAAAAGTATATTGAACTATTCAAGATGGCTAGAAGAATTGCTGAGAATGTACATTTGAGAGGCGATTCATATGCAGCCTTATCATATTTTTCAGCATATAAAAGAGGCCAGTCTGACAAAGAGCCATTTGAAGGGGAAATTTTAAAGTTTATTGATATTGATATAAATGGCGATTGGTTCAATATTTCTAGAAAAGATATCGCTACTGACGAGGAAAAAAATAAAATCAGCATACCTGATAACTTGAAACCGAATGTTGGAAGGTTTACTTTTATATTCTTGCCGGTTAGTCATTTGCTTGTTTACGAAATGCAAGATGGAAATAAAAACCTTTCATCAAAACAGGTTGAGTTATTCCTAAATAAAATATTTTCTGATGAAAAAATAGTTAAGAAATTTGGGCGTGTTAATGTTACGGTGTTAACTGAACCTGATAGTGTGGAGAAGATTCTTTCATTAAAGGGGATTACATGCATTAATATGGTTACACGACGACCTAACCCGGATGATCTTGCTACAGCAGAAAGTGTAATGCAAAAAAGATTTAGGCGGTTGGGAGTTATCGAGGAAGATAAAACGTATAAGTCAGATAGGGGCGAAGAAATAAAACCTGATAAAGAGTTAAAGCAAGATGCTCTGATTGCTTCTAGAAATGGAGAAGTGAGTGTAAGACGAATTAATGATGATGGATATGTAGAGGTTCATTCAACAAATACACTACCGCTTAGACGGGTTGAACCATTTGATGCCGATGTAACATCTGTAACCGAATTGCTAATAATGAAAGCTCAATCTCTTAGGGATGAGTTCAAAAGGCTGTTGAAAATATAATGAAAGAAGATAAAGAGTCAATGAGTGCTTTTGCACGATACTGGAAGGTATACGGTGGCTTTCAGGCTGTATTTACAAGCCGCTACTTTTGGTGTGCATTTTTAATGACCTTGATTCTTTATCCATCTTGGACTCATTCTGGGTGGTGGAATGACATTTTATCACTGATGCCAAACTTACTTGGGTTTTCACTTGGTGGGTTTGCGATGTGGATTGCTATTGGAGATGACAAGTTTAAAAGAATTATATCTGGAGACGAGATTAATGAGCATGGAGAGTTGGAGTACTCTCCTTACATGACTGTAAATTCAACTTTCGTTCATTTCATACTTCTTCAATTGTTAGCTATTATTTTTGCATTGCTAACTAAATCATATAGTTCCATTCTAAGTAATAGTGCCTTTATGTACTATTACTTAGGGATATATTACAAGCACCTCCTTTTTCTCATGAGTTTTATTGCTTATTTTATTTTTGTTTACTCATTGTTTTCTGCCATTGCCGCCGTTATGGCTATATTCAGAGTGTCTAGTTGGTTCAATGATTATATTACTATTGAAAACAAAAAAAATAAATTATGACTCCAAAAAAGATTAGCGGATATTTTCATATACAAATTTTCCCCATCATGACATCAATGCGAGTCTTTGATCCAAATAAATAGACCGATTGTAGGCCCGTCTAACTTCATTTTTTTCACTGTGGGCAAGTGCTGCCTCGATCACATCTGGATTAAACTCTGCTTCATTCATGGCGGTACTAGCTATAGAACGTAACCCATGAGCAACGAGCTTACCGCCATAACCAATTCGTTTTAAAGCCGCATTAGCTGTTTGGCTGTTCATCGGTTTTCGTGGATCATTGCGGCTAGGGAATACATGTTCACGCCTGCCACTGATAGACCGCATGATTTTAAGAACCTCTAATGCCTGGTCTGACAGTGGGACGATATGATCACGCTTAGCCTTCATTCGTTCTGCCGGGATACGCCACTCACGGTTTTCTATATCGATCTCAGCCCATACGGTTGCGGAGGATTCTGCCGGACGTATCAGTGTCAGCAACTGCCATTCAAGCAAGCAACGAGTGGGTATCGATAGATTGCTCATTGATATAGTGCGCATCAGCTTGGGCAATTCTTCGGGTCGTATAGTCGGCATGTGCTGCTTCTTAGGTCGTTCAAAGGCATTACCGATGCCAGAAGCCGGATTAGCATCAATCAAGCCGGTGTTGACGGCGTAGATCATGATTTCGTTGATGCGTTGCACTAATCGGCGAACGGTTTCTAATGCACCACGGGCCTTGATAGGTTCCAGCACCTGTATTAGCAAACGCGCTTTGATGTCTTGAACAGGAACATTCTCGATAGATGGCAGTATGTCTTTTTCAAGAGAACGCCAGATTTCCTCCGCATGCTTAGCGCTAACGCTGGCCTGCTTCAACGCGAACCAATGCTTTGCCACATTCAGAAAAATGCTTTCTTGGGCTATCTGTTGTTATTCTGCTCCTTTGGCCTGTGGGTCAATACCTCTTGCCCATATTGTGAGCTTTTCGGCTCGTATTTGCCGGGAATCTACAAGTGACAGGGCTGGATAGGCACCGAGGCTAACCATTGTTTGTGAACTGGTGGCGGGGTGAAGGTAGCGGAAGTGCCACAATTTCTTTCCCGAGGTTTTGACTAACAGGAATAGGTCGTCGCTGCCGCCGTTGTGTAGGCCCCCCGAATTTAGCTGGGTATCCTCGGACAGATACAAAAACAAAAAAAGCCCGCAACCGAAGTTGTGGGCTTTTTCGCTATTATCGCCGGGTCTATCTGGTTCACTGGCGACGTATTTGGTGGAGCTGGGGGGATTTGAACCCCCGTCCGAAATTACTACACCGTCGGCACTACATGCTTAGTCCAATCTTTACATTCGCCGGCCAGCTGCGGATGGACACGCTACTGACAGACTAGCCTGATTGAGTTTAACGCTTCAGCCCCAGGCAGGACATCCACGCGATCTCTTTTGGGTTTGACCTCTCTTGATCCCCGTCCTAAGAGCGGAGGCTAGGGAGAGAGGGCTCTAAGCAGGGTATTAAGCTGCTAAAGCGTAGTTTTCGTCGTTTGCGACTATTTTTTTGCGGCTTTTTACGAGGCCAACCGCCCCTCGGCATGCTCCTAGGGCTTCGCAAATCCCGTCGAATCCAGAATCAGCCCCAAGTAACTTTGTGCAGTATACCAGAAGTTTACCTCGATAAGCCAGCGGCTTAACGATTGGCGTGCTTCATGATACGGGCTTTAGCCGTCTGCCATTCGCGATCTTTGATGTCATCGCGTTTGTCGTGCTCTTTCTTGCCTTTGGCTACGCCGATCTTGATCTTGCTCCAGGCATTTTTCCAATACAGGGACAAGGCCACCACGGTGTAACCGTCGCGGTTGACGCGGCCGAGCAGGGTGTCTAGCTCGCGTCGGTTCAGCAGCAGTTTACGGGTACGCGTCGGATCGCACACCACATGCGACGAAGCCACGTTGAGCGGGGTGATGGTGGCGCCAAACAGGTAGGCTTCACCGTCACGGAACGTCACGTAGCTGTCGCTGAGGTTGGCTTTGCCTGCACGCAGCGATTTAACTTCCCACCCTTGCAGCGACAGGCCCGCCTCGAACTCTTCTTCAATGAAGTATTCGAAACGCGCGCGCTTGTTTTGGGCAATGGTGGCGGAACCGGGTTTGTGTGCTTTTTTCTTTGTCATAGTGCGTTCATTATACTGGATGCTTCAGCGAAAGAAATCCTTTCCCGTTCAGCACCTGCGCAATTTTTCGCATTTTTGGTGCCCTCATCCCTTAGCAGATTTTTTGTTTGCCGCCAGATAAATGGTATTATCTGTACGTTTTATGTCTTACAGGAAATGATATGCCCCAGATCAGTCGGTCTGCATTAGTGCCGTTCAGCGCCGAGCAGATGTATCAGTTGGTTAACGATGTTCATTCTTATCCCGATTTTCTGCCAGGCTGCACCGGCAGCCGGGTGCTTAACGCTACCTCCAACGAGATGACCGCCGCGGTGGACGTCGCCAAGGCCGGTATCAGCAAGACCTTCACCACCCGCAATACGCTGCTGGATAACCAGAGCATCAATATGCAACTGGTCGATGGTCCGTTCCGCAAGCTGATGGGCGGCTGGCAGTTCACGCCGCTGAGCGAAGAGGCCTGCAAGGTGGAGCTGCACCTGGACTTCGAGTTCACCAACAAACTGATTGAGCTGGCGTTCGGCAAGGTGTTCAAAGAGCTGGCGGGCAGCATGGTGCAGGCATTCACCCAGCGGGCGAAAGAGGTCTACAGTGTCTGACATCCAGGTCGAGGTGGTGTACGCCTTGCCGGAGCGGCAGTACCTGCGCAAGGTGAAGCTGGCCGAGGGCAGCAGCGTCGAGCAGGCGATTCAGGCTTCAGGCCTGCTGGAGCTGCGCCAGGATATCGATCTTAAAAGCAACAAAATCGGCATTTACAGCCGCCCGGCCAAGCTGGGCGATACGCTGAACGATGGCGACCGGGTGGAGATTTACCGGCCGCTGATCGCCGATCCGAAAGAGCTGCGCCGGCAACGGGCAGAAAAGGCAAAAAAATAAGGCGCTATAAGCGCCTTATTTTTTATCTGAAACTGATTTTTTCTTCCGCGTTGCAGCCTGCGACTGTCATGAGGAACACCATGCCCCCTCATGGGCCGGAAGAACGGGAAGCGCCGATTACTTGGTCAGCGCCGGTTTGTTCTGGATGTCGGTCAACACGCCTGCGCTGTCGAAGGTCAGCGTCAGCGTCTGCTGGGTGATATCTTCATGGCCAGGCTGCTGGCGGAACACATAGAACCACGTCTGAGTTCCGAACGGGTCTTGCAGCATTGGGGTGCCCAATGTGTAAGCGACCTGTTGTTGGGTCATCCCTTTCTGAATTTTCGCCACGTCGGTCGACGTCAGGTAGTTCCCCTGGTTGATGTCAGGACGATAAACCACCTTTTCAAAAGTAGAACAGCCTGCAGTCAGCATCACAAGAACTACAGCGGCGGCAGTCAGCGTTTTACAGCGCATAGTAATCACATTCCTTTAGGGCATAGGATGCCGATGATAATAGACCTTGCGGCAGTTGGAAACCTTTATACCCTTCATCTTTCACGTTGCGACGCATTGGCTTTCCTTTAGCACCTCAAGCGCTTGGCCTTTTTTAGGCTGTTGAGATGGCTTTGGATCACCGCCGCGCCGCACTTTAGATATTTCTCGGGCCAACAGCGTCACTGTCAGACCGCAGGAAAGTGAAAAAGTTGAGCTTTTTTATGCCGCCAGCAGTTCTTTGGCGTTCGCCAACGTATTGCGGGTGACTTCGCTGCCGCCGAGCAGGCGCGCCAGCTCCTGCAGCCGGGCGCGTTTATCCAGCGGCGCCATCTGGGTTTCGGTGACCGTGCCGTCGGTCTGCTTGCTGACGAACAGGTGCTGATGCCCGCATCCGGCCACCTGCGGCAGGTGGGTGACGCACATCACCTGGGTGGATTCGCCGAGCTGGCGCAGCAGACGGCCGACGATGGCGGCGGTCGGGCCGCTGATGCCCACGTCCACCTCATCGAAGATCAGCGCCGGAGTTTCCATCTTGCGGGCGGTGATCACCTGAATGGCCAGCGCGATGCGCGACAGCTCACCGCCGGAGGCGACCTTCGCCAGCGGCTGCAGCGGCTGCCCCGGGTTGGTGGAGACGCAGAACTCGGTGCGGCTGGCCCCTTCGGCGCTCAGGTGCTGCGGTTCGAAGCGCACGTCGATGTTGAATTTGCCGTGCGGCATGGAGAGCGCCTGCATGCTGTCGGTGATTAGCGTGGTCAGCTCGGCGGCGTAGTGCAGGCGTTTCTGGTGCAGCTCTTCCGCCAGCGCCAGCGCCTGCTGGTGATGCAGGGTAACCGCCTCGTTCAGGTGCTCATGGTCGCTTTCCTGCTGAGACAGCAGCTGCTGTTCATCCAGCAACTGCTGATGCAGCTGCGGCAGCTCTTCCGGCGCGACCTGGTGTTTGCGCGCCAGGCTGATTTGACGCGACAGGCGCTGTTCCAGCTCGTGCAGGCGATTGGGATCGAGATCCATGCGATCGGCGTAATGGCGCAGTTCGTCGCTGGCTTCGCTGATCTGGATAGAGGCCTCTTCCAGCATGTCCAGCAGACCGCTGAGCTTATCGTCCAGCCCGGCCAGCTCAAGCAGCAGGTGTTTGGCGCTGTAAAGCTGGCTGAGCATGTTGTTCTCGTCGCTGTCGGCCAGCAGCTGCAGCGTTTGCTGGCTGAGGGTCAGCAGCTGGCCGCTGTTGGCCAGGCGCTTGTACTCGGCGTCGGTCTGTTCGAACTCGCCGGCCTGCGGCGCGAATTCGTTCAGCTCTTTCAATTGGTATTGCAGCAGCTGCTTGCGCGCTTCGCGCTCGATGGACTGCTGCTGATGGTGCGCCAGCTCGCGGCAGCTCTGATGCCAACGTTGGTAGGCCTGGCTCATCGCCGCCAGCAGGGCGGGTTCGTCGGCGTAGGCGTCGAGCAGCGCTTTTTGGTGCTCCGGCTTGAGCAGCAGCTGATGGGCGTGTTGACCGTGGATTTGGATCAGGCGTTGCCCCAGCTCACGCAGCTGCGACAGCGGCACGGCGGTGCCGTTGATAAAGCCGCGCGAACGGCCGTCGGCGTTGATCACCCGGCGCAGCAGGCATTCGTTGCTGTCGTCCAACTGGTTCTGCTCCAGCCACGCGCGCGCGGACGGGGTGTCCGCCAGCGAGAAGCGGGCGCAAATGTCGGCACGGGCGGCTCCCAGGCGCACCACGTTGCCGTCGGCGCGGTTGCCGAGGCACAGCCCCAGCGCATCGATGGCGATGGATTTGCCGGCGCCGGTTTCACCGGTGATCGCCGTCATGCCCGGTTGAAAATCGATTTCCAACTCATGAACGATAGCAAAGTTGCTGATGGTTAATTGCGCCAGCATGGGAACCTTCCTGTGTATAAACACATAACTGTAGTTTCATACAGTATAAACTGGTTTTATATACAGTAAAGTGGCCGATGCAGATTTTAGAACAATTTTTTCGACCAGCCCAACTTGGTGCTTAACGTGTTGAAATAGCTGTAGTCCTTCGGGTGAATCAGGTTCAGATGGAAGTTGCTGCGGCGGATCAGCACTTCTTCGCCTTCCTGGATCGGCAGTGCGATCTGGCTGTCGCAGCTGATCTCCAGATCGCTGCCGATCTGCGAGAATTTCAGGCGGATGGTGCTGTCGCCGTTGATCACCAGCGGCCGGGCGGAGAGAGTGTGCGGGAACATCGGCACCAGCGCGATCGCCTCCAGCGACGGGGTGAGGATCGGCCCGCCGGCGGAGAGCGAGTAGGCGGTGGAGCCGGTCGGCGTGGCGATGATCAGGCCGTCGGAGCGCTGCGAGAAGGCGAAGCGATCGTCGATATACACCTCGAATTCGATCATGTGTGCCACTTTGCCGGGGTGCAGCACCACTTCGTTGATGGCGGTGCTGATGCGGCACTGCTGGTGCTCTTTATGCACGATGGTTTCCAGCAGGAAACGCTGTTCGTCGATGTACTCGCCTTCCAGCACGTCCGCCAGCTGCTGCAGGGCGTTGTCGGGATCGAGATCGGTGAGGAAACCGAGGTTGCCGCGGTTGACTCCGATTACCTTGATGTCGTAGCGCGCCAGCACGCGCGCGGCGCCGAGCATGTTGCCGTCGCCGCCGACCACCACCGCCAGATCGGCGCGCTGGCCGATATCCGCCAGGCTGCCGGTGACGGCGTCTTTCAGCCCCAAATCATGGGCGATTTGGCGTTCGACCATCACCGAATAGCCGCGGGCGACCAGCCAGTGGAACAGCATCTCGTGGGTTGCCAGCGCTGAAGGGTGACGCGGGTGGCCAACAATGCCAATACAGGCGAATTTTTTATTCATTTGTTGTGATTTTCCTCACCGGGACCCGTTTATGCCCCACATTGTGACCGGTTGACTTGAAACCCCGGTTTTGATCCCCATAATAAGCCAAGTTGCGAGATTAATGCTAAAACGCGGAGATATTCATGAGTAGTAAAGAACAGAAGACGCCAAACGAGCAAGTCTCGGAAGAAATGGAACAACACGCTCATCACGAGGATACGCTGCCGGAAGCGGCGGAAGGCGTCGATCTGCGCGATGCGCGTATCGCCGAACTGGAAGCCCAACTGGCGGAAGCTCAGCAGCACGAGCGCGACAGCCTGCTGCGCGCCAAAGCGGAAGCGGAGAACATCCGTCGCCGCGCCGAACTGGACGTCGAGAAAGCGCACAAGTTCGCCCTGGAGAAATTCTCCGGCGATCTGCTGCCGGTGATCGACAACCTGGAGCGCGCGCTGGATCTGGCGGATAAAAACAATCCGGAACTGGCCGCGATGATCGAAGGCATCGAGCTGACGCTGAAATCGCTGCTGGACGTGGTGCGCAAGTACGGCATCGAAATCGTCGGCGACGTCAACGTGCCGTTCAACCCGGAAGTGCATCAGGCGATGAGCATGATGGAATCCGCCGATCACCAGCCGAACCACGTGATGATGGTGATGCAGAAAGGCTATACGCTGAACGGCCGCCTGCTGCGCCCTGCGATGGTCGCGGTCTCCAAAGCCAAGGCGTAATCGCCCCGGCAACGGCATAAAGAAAGGCACCCGAGGGTGCCTTTTTTGTCTCTGGACTACGCCTGCGGCAGGCGCGGCATCCAGTCGATCGGCGTGAGCCCTTGCTGCTCCAGCAGCTGATTGGCCTGCGAGAAGTGGCGGCAGCCGAGGAAACCGCGGTGCGCGGAGAGCGGCGACGGGTGCGGCGCTTTCAGCACATGGTGGCGGTTGCGGTCGATAAAGTTGCCTTTCTTCTGCGCGTGCGAGCCCCACAGCAGGAACACCACGCCTTCGCGGTTCTCGTTCAGGGCGGCAATCACCTTATCGGTAAAGGTTTCCCAGCCCAGGTTGGCGTGCGAGTGCGCGCGGCCGCCTTCCACCGTCAGCACGGTGTTGAGCAGCAGCACCCCCTGTTCGGCCCAGCTTTGCAGGTAGCCGTGATCAGGGCGCTCGAAACCGGGAATGTCGGTCGCCAGCTCTTTATACATGTTCACCAGCGACGGCGGCGCCGGCACGCCGGGGCGCACCGAGAAAGAGAGGCCGTGCGCCTGATTGGGGCCGTGGTAGGGATCCTGGCCGAGGATGACGACTTTGACGTCCGCCAGCTCGGTAAAGCGGAACGCGTTGAACACGTCTTTCTGCGGTGGATAAATGGTCTTACCGGCCTGGCGCTCAGCGGCAACAAAGGCGAGCGTTTCAACAAAATAGGGTTGCTCTTTCTCTTTGCCGATCACGTCATGCCAGGTGAGGGAGGTGGCCATAAACGCTCTCCTTTGTTTTCTTTAGCAATTCATGGGCTATAGCTTACCGTGTCGGCCCGCGCAGCGAAACCCGCTTTTCATTTCTCACTGTCACGCGTAATGCAATTATTTTTGAAAATTTACAAAAATAATTGGTTTTTGCCGCAGTGGGAAAATTGATATAAAACATAAATTTGCCCTTTCACGCCTTGTGCCTACCCGGTAAAAATTGACTTTAATCAAGGAACTGGCCCGGTCAGGCTGGTATACAGAACAACAAGACAACAATGGTTTTACCAAATGGCCGAAACCAGAATTGGGTTTTCTCACGATGTGAATTTTTACGCCCTTGTACGGAGGCAACATAATGATTACCGGTATTCAAATTACCAAAGCGAACGACCAGGCGCTGGTGAATTCTTTCTGGCTGCTGGATGATGAAAAAGCGGAAGCTCGCTGCGTGTGCGCCAAGGCCAACTACGCGGAAGATCAGGTTGTCGCGGTCAGCGATCTGGGCCAGATCGAATACCGTGAAGTGCCGCTGGAAATGCAGCCGACCGTGCGCGTGGAAGGTGGCCAGCACCTGAACGTCAACGTGCTGCGTCGCGAAACCCTGGAAGACGCGGTCAAGCACCCGGAAAAATACCCGCAGCTGACCATCCGCGTGTCCGGCTATGCGGTGCGTTTCAATTCCCTGACGCCAGAACAGCAGCGCGACGTTATCGCCCGCACCTTTACCGAAAGCCTGTAATCGGCGGCGCAGTCAATCAGGGAGCTTCGGCTCCCTTTTTTGCACTTGATGACCGAAAACTGAAGGCGGATCACATTCTGCACAAAGATAAGCATTCCTGATACAGAACTCATCCGACCTGCCGATAGCTAAATCAGCACCTATTCAGGTGCTAAATAAAAAAGTCTATCGACAAGGAGTCGGCATGAGTATGCCTTTAAGTTTTACCTCTGCAGTATCCCCGGTGGCCGCGATCCCTACACCTCGCGCCGCTGCCGAAACGGCGACGGTATCGCAGCCTGCGGCAGCGCCGGCAAATCCGGCGCCGGTGGCCACCCCTTCTCAGAATACGCTGAACGCGCAGAACCTGTTGAATACGCTGGTCGGCGATATCTCTGCGGCGGCGCCGACGGCGGTTGCGCCGGGCGTGACCCGGGGGCAACAATCTCAGGAAGGCGATTATGCGTTGGCGCTGTTGGCCAAGGACGTTTACTCGCTGAACGGCCAGGGCGCCGCCGGGTTCAACCGTCTGAGCGACAGCGCGTTGCTCGGGTTCGGCATCGATCCCGCCAGTCTGCACGACGCGGGCAGCGGTTTCCAGGCCGGGATTTACAGCAACGACAAGCAGTATGTGTTGACGTTCGCCGGCACCAACGACTGGCGCGACTGGCTGAGCAACGTGCGGCAGG
This sequence comes from Serratia sp. CY55921, assembly GCF_052167655.1. NCBI lineage: Bacteria > Pseudomonadati > Pseudomonadota > Gammaproteobacteria > Enterobacterales > Yersiniaceae > Serratia > Serratia sp. CY55921. The sequence continues at coordinate 67,781 of NZ_JBJNMU010000004.1, forward strand.
CGACGGGCTATGACGATGTGCAGTACAATCAGGCGGTTGCCGCCGCCAAAAGCGCCAAGGCGGCCTTCGGCGATGCGCTGGTGATCGCCGGTCATTCGCTCGGCGGCGGTCTGGCGGCCACGGCGGCGCTGGCGACCGGCACCGTCGCGGTCACCTTCAACGCGGCCGGGGTGTCGGATTACACCCTGAATCGCCTGGGGATCGATCCGGCGGCGGCGAAGAAAGACGCCGAAGCCGGGGGCATTCGCCGTTACAGCGAGCAATATGACATGCTGACCAGCACCCAGGAATCGACTTCGCTGATCCCGGACGCCATCGGCCACAACATTACCCTGGCCAACAACGATACCCTGACCGGCATCGATGACTGGCGGCCGAGCAAGCATCTGGATCGCAGCCTGACGGCGCACGGCATCGACAAGGTGATAAGCTCGATGGCGGAACAAAAGCCGTGGGAGGCGAAGGCCAATGCCTGAAGGGCGTCGCTTGCGGCGGGCGCTGGCGATAGCCTTACTGGCGCTGGTCGCGGTGACCGGTTTACTGATGATGGCTAAGGAGCAACAGATGGGGCAGGAGATTTCACCGTTTGACGGCCGCAGCAACCAGGCGCTGGCTCAGGCGGTGGCGCGCGGCGATGCGCAGGGCATCGCCGCGCAGGCCACACAGGAGCGCTTGCGCGAACGGGGCGATCGGCAGGTCACGCTGTTGCAGTGGGCGGTGCTTTCGCAACAGCCGGCCAGCGTGCAGACGTTGCTGGCGCTCGGTGCCGACCCGGCGACGACGGGGCTGGACGGCAACAGCGCGCTGCACACCGCGGCGATGTTGCAAGACGCGCAGTATCTGCGGTTGTTGCTGACCGAAGGGGCGCAGGTGAACGTGCGCAATGCCGTTACCGGCGCCACGCCGCTCGCGGCGGCGGTGCTGGCCGGGCGTGAGGAGCAGCTGCGGCTGCTGTTGGCGGCCGGGGCGGACACCACGTTGAGCGATCGGTTGGGGGATACTCCGCTGCATCTGGCGGCGAAGATCAACGCGCCGCACCTGGCGCTGTTGCTGTTGCAGGCCGGTGCCGATGCCCGGGCGCGCAATCAGCAGGGTTATGCGTTCCAGTTTTATTTCTCGCAAACGCCGGCGCATTTGCAGAATGACGAGCTGAAGGCGCAGTTCCGCGAGCTGGATAAATGGCTGCAGGGGCGCCGCCTGGCCACGCATTACGCGCAGCAGTAAACACCCATAAAAAAACCGCCTGTACAGGCGGTTTTTTCTTAGGCAGCGGCGGTTATTGCGCGTCGCCGGTTGGTTTGGCCTTCGCCTGACGGCGTTTGCCGACGTTTTTGGCGTCGCGATGGCGCACTTTCACCTTGGCCTTTTCTTTGTTCTTCGCCTTGTCTTCCGCGCGCTTGGCCAGCACTTTCTTCGACGGTTTACCGTTGCTCTTCTCGTTCGGCACCTTGGTTTTCGGCCGCAGTTCGTCGATCACGCGCGCTTTCAGCGGCTCGTTCAGGTAACGGCCCACTTTGCCCAGCAGCAGATGGTCGTGCGCTTCCACCAGCGAAATGGCAGTGCCTTTGCGCCCGGCGCGGCCGGTACGGCCGATGCGGTGCAGGTAGGTATCCGCAGTGCGCGGCATGTCGAAGTTGAACACGTGGGTGATATCGAGGATATCCAGGCCGCGCGCGGCAACGTCGGTGGCCACCAGCACGTTAACCCGGCCATCCATCATGCGTTTGACCGCTTCGTTGCGTTTGGCCTGCACCATTTCGCCTTCGAGATAGCAGGTGTTGATGCCCGCTTCGCGCAGCCAGGTGGCCAGCTCATGCACGCGCTCGCGTTTGCGCACGAAGATCACCGATTTCTGCACGTCCGGCTGCTTCAGCAGGTGGATCAGCAGCGCGGTTTTGTGCTGCACGTCATCGGCGCGATAGTACCATTGCAGGATCTTTTTGCGTTCGCGGCGCGATGGATCGGCTTCCACTTCCACCGGCTCTTTCAGGATGCGCTCGGCGAATTCGCGGATCGCTTCGCCTTCCAGCGTGGCGGAGAACAGCAGCGTCTGGTTGCGCCAGCGGGTTTCGGCGGAGATGGTTTCGATGTCCTGCGCGAAGCCCATGTCGAGCATGCGGTCGGCTTCGTCGAGGATCAGGGTTTCCACCGCGCGGCAGTCGAAGTTCTCTTCTTTAATGTATTGCAGCAAGCGGCCGGTGGTGGCGACCACCACGTCCTGGTTTTCGCTGAACACTTCCGCGTGGTTCATGTAAGCGACGCCGCCGGTGATGGTGGCGATATCCAGCGAGGTATGAGCAGCCAATTCACGCGCCTGGTCGGCGACCTGCATCGCCAGTTCACGCGTTGGCGTCAGGATCAGCACGCGCGGCGGGCCGGATTTCTTGCGTGGAAAGTCCAGCAGGTGCTGCAACACGGGCAGCAGGAAGGCGGCGGTTTTGCCGGTGCCGGTCGGAGCCGAACCTAAGACGTCGCGCCCGTCCATCGCCGGCGGGATCGCAGCGGCCTGAATGGCGGTGGGGCGATCGTAGCCTTTGTCGCGCAGCGCGTCGATCAGGCGATCATCGAGTTCGAGTTCGGAAAAAGTGGTTGCTGTCATGGTCTACCTCTACTTGGGGCGCCGATTATAGACGGGTTGGCCGCGATCTTCACCTATTTAAGCGGAAAGCCGCTCTTTTCCCGCCGATCAGATTGCCTTATGCTACGCCAGTTTTATAGCCAGGTGGTGAGTGTGAGCAAGCGATCGAAAGCCGATTTTACCCCGCGCCGCGGGGGTTTTACCTTTAAACAATTCTTTGTCGCCCACGATCGTTGCGCCATGAAAGTGGGCACCGACGGGGTGCTGCTCGGCGCCTGGGCGCCGCTGGGGCAGGCGCGCCGGGTGCTGGACATCGGCAGCGGCAGCGGGCTGATCGCGCTGATGCTGGCGCAGCGCAGCGGCGACGAAGTGACCATCGATGCGGTGGAGCTGGATGAAGCCGCCGCCGGCCAGGCGCGCGAAAACGCGGCGGAATCGCCGTGGCCGCAGCGCATCCGCGTGCATGCGCAGGATATTCACCATTATGCGCAGCAGCATGCCGCTGAGTATGATCTGATCGTCAGCAATCCGCCTTATTTTGAGCCGGCGGTGGCCTGCCGCGATCAGGCGCGCCACAACGCGCGCTACACCGAAACCTTAACGCACGAGGCGCTGTTGACCTGCGCCGCGCAGCTGCTGGCCGCGCAGGGCACGTTCTGCGTGGTGCTGCCGCACGACATCGGCGCCGAATTCGAACGCCTGGCGCAGCAAAGCGGTTGGCACACGGCGGCGAAAGTGAACGTCAGCGATCGGGCCGATACGCCGCTGCACCGGGTGTTGCTGGCGCTGACGCGGCGGGAAACGCCGCTGCGGGAGCAGGCGCTGGCGATCAAACAGGCCGACGGCAGCTATACCGACGATTTCCGCCGGTTGATCACTGACTTCTACCTGTTCTACTGAAAAGAAAAGGGCGCCGATAAGGCGCCCTGTCGCAGAGTTTAAGGCTGCAAAATGGTCGGCAGCGCTTCCGGCAGCAAATCCGGGTAGTCCAGCGTGTAGTGCAGGCCGCGGCTCTCTTTGCGCGCCATGGCGCTGCGCACGATAAGCTCGGCCACCTGCACCAGATTGCGCAGCTCCAGCAGGTTGTTGGAGATGCGGAAGTGAGCGTAGTACTCGTCGATTTCCGCCTGCAGCGTGTTGATGCGGCGCAGGGCGCGCTCAAGGCGCTTGGTGGTGCGCACGATGCCGACGTAATCCCACATGAACAGCCGCAGCTCGTGCCAGTTGTGCTGAATCACCACCCGTTCGTCCGCATCGTCCACCCGGCTTTCATCCCAGTGCGGCACCTGTTTGGCCTGCTGGATGAACGGCAGGCGCTGCAGAATGTCTTCCGCCGCCGACCAACCGTAAACCAGGCACTCCAGCAGCGAATTCGACGCCATGCGATTGGCGCCGTGCAGGCCGGTGTAGCTGACCTCGCCGATGGCGTACAGCCCGTCGAGATCGGTGCGGCCGTGCTGATCGACCATCACGCCGCCGCAGGTGTAGTGCGCCGCCGGGACGATGGGGATCGGTTGCCGAGTTAGATCGAAGCCCAGCGTCAGCAGCTTCTCGTGGATCATCGGGAAGTGCTGGGTGATGAACTCCGCCGGCTTGTGGCTGATGTCCAGGTACATGCAGTCGGCGCCCAGGCGCTTCATTTCATGGTCGATGGCGCGGGCGACGATATCGCGCGGAGCCAGTTCGCCGCGCGGGTCGAAATCGGGCATAAAGCGGCTGCCGTCCGGGCGCTTCAGGTAAGCCCCTTCGCCGCGCAGCGCTTCGGTCAGCAGGAAGTTGCGCGCCTGCGGGTGGAACAGGCAGGTCGGGTGGAACTGGTTGAACTCCAGGTTGGCGACCCGGCAGCCGGCGCGCCAGGCCATGGCGATGCCGTCGCCGGAGGAGATGTCCGGGTTGGTGGTGTATTGGTATACCTTGGCCGCGCCGCCGGTGGCCAGCACCACCGTTTTGGCGCGGTAGGTTTCCACCCGCTCGAGCTCGCGGTTCCAGACGTAAGCGCCCACGACTCGGCGGGTGCCCGGCAGGCCGATTTTGTTCGAGGTAATAAGGTCAACCGCGTTGCGGCGTTCCATCACGCAAATATTGGGGTGAGCGCTTGCTTTCCCCACCAGCGTGGTCTCTACTTCCTTACCGGTAGCGTCCGCAGCGTGCAGGATGCGGCGATGGCTGTGGCCGCCTTCGCGCGTGAGGTGATAATGCGCCTCGCCCTGCGCGTTGACCTCGGTGTCGAACAGCACACCCTGATCGATCAGCCACTGCACGCAGTGGCGCGCGTTGCCGGCGATGAATTCGACGGCCTCTTTGTCGCACAGGCCGGCGCCGGCAATCAAAGTGTCATCAACGTGTGAGGCAATGCTGTCCGTCTCATCGAACACCGCGGCGATCCCGCCTTGGGCGTAAAAGGTGGCCCCCTCGCTGAGCGGCCCCTTGCTGAGAACGGTAACCTTGCAATGCTGCGCCAGGCGCAGCGCCAGTGACAGGCCCGCAGCGCCGCTGCCGACGATCAGTACATCGCTAACATGTTCAGATGATGGTTGCATAACGTATGATGTGTGCAGAAGAAGAGTGAATTTCATGTTAGCCTAACTGTCCGGGCAAAAGCCACGGATAGGGTGACATCAACAGAAAAAACAATGGCGATATGGAACTTCGTGTTCTATATGAACTCCAAGCGAGTGCTTGCTCAGGAAAATAATGTATGGCTGGCAGTACAATTTTACGCGTGGAGACGGATTTGGGGAGAGTTTACCTCGGATGAGCGAGCAGTTAACGGATCAAGTTCTGGTTGAGCGGGTCCAAAAGGGCGACCAGAAATCGTTTAACCTGCTGGTAGTGCGCTATCAGCATAAGGTGGCGAGTCTCGTTTCCCGCTATGTGCCGCAGGGCGATGTGCCCGATGTGGTGCAGGAGTCGTTTATCAAGGCCTATCGCGCACTGGAATCGTTCCGTGGCGACAGCGCTTTTTATACCTGGTTGTATCGAATCGCCGTGAACACGGCAAAGAATTATCTGGTTGCTCAGGGGCGCCGTCCGCCATCCAGTGATGTGGACGCCAACGATGCGGAAAATTACGAAAGTGCGGGCGCACTGAAAGAAATTTCGAACCCTGAGAACTTAATGTTGTCAGAAGAGCTGAGACAGATAGTTTTCCGTACCATTGAGTCTCTCCCTGAGGATCTTCGCATGGCGATTACCCTGCGGGAGTTGGATGGTCTAAGCTACGAAGAGATAGCCGCCATCATGGATTGCCCGGTCGGAACCGTACGTTCGCGTATTTTCCGCGCCCGGGAAGCTATCGATAATAAAGTTCAACCGCTGATCCAGCGTTAGCAATGGCGGGCACAGGAAGGGTACTTAGGCATGCAGAAAGAAAAGCTTTCCGCTCTGATGGATGGTGAATCGTTCGACAGCGAGCTGTTGAGTTCTCTGTCGCAAGATCGAACGCTTCAGCAAAGCTGGCAGAGCTATCACCTGATACGTGACACACTGCGGGGTGATATCGGACAAGTGATGCATTTCGATATCGCCGATCGCGTCGCCGCTGCACTTGAGAAAGAACCTGCCCGGCTGGTGCCTTCCGCCGTCCAGGAATCTCAGCCGCAGCCTCACACCTGGCAGAAAATGCCGTTCTGGGACAAAGTGCGTCCTTGGGCGAGCCAGATTACGCAAATCGGCATGGCGGCCTGCGTGTCGCTGGCGGTCATCGTCGGCGTGCAGCACTACAACCAGCCTTCTGCGTCATCGAACGCGTCCGAATCGCCGGCCTTCACCACGCTGCCGATCATGGGCCAGGCCTCACCGGTCAGCCTGGGCGTTCCTGCCGACAGTTTCTCCACCGGCAGCGGCCAACAGCAGCAGGTGCAGGAACAGCGTAAGCGTATCAACGCCATGCTGCAGGACTATGAACTGCAACGTCGCCTGCATTCGGATCAGCTGCAGCTTGAGCAAAGCAATCCGCAACAGGCTGCCATTCAGGTTCCCGGAACTCAGTCTTTAGGAATGCAACAGCAGTAATGAAGCAAATCTGGTTCTCCGTTTGTTTATTGACGGGCAGCCTGCTCTATTCCAGCATCGCCCCGGCGCAGCCGACTGCGTCCGGGGCGTTATTGCAACAGATGAGCAGCGCCAGCCGTTCTCTCAATTACGAGCTCGCCTACATCAGCATCAGCAAGCAGGGAATCGAGTCGTTGCGCTATCGCCATGCGGTGATCGGCAACGTGCCGCTCGGCCAGCTGTTGCACATGGACGGCCCGCGCCGCGAAGTGCTGCAGCGCGGCGGCGGGATCAGCTACTTCGAACCCGGCCTGGAGCCGTTCACGCTCACCGGCGATCACATCGTCGATGCGCTGCCGGCGATCGTTTATGCCGATTTCACCCGCCTGGCCAAGTACTACGACTTCATCTCCGTGGGCAGCACCCGCATCGCCGATCGGCCGTGTGAAGTGCTGCGCGTGGTGGCGCGCGACGGTTCCCGCTACAGCTACATCGTCTGGATGGACGAGGACACCAAGCTGCCGCTGCGGGTGGATTTGCTCGATCGCGACGGCGAAACGCTGGAGCAATATCGGGTGATCTCCTTCGCGGTCGGCGCCGACGTGCAGGGCGCGATGCAGGGGCTGCTCAAAGCCAACCTGCCGCCGCTGCTGTCGCTGCCGGCGGTGGAAAACGTCCAGCTGAGCTGGAGCACCGGCTGGCTGCCGGCGGGGGTAGACGAGGTGGCGCGCAACCGCCGCAAATTGCCTAACGTCGCCGTGCCGGTTGAATCCCGCCTTTACAGCGACGGCTTGTTCAGCTTCTCGGTCAACGTCAGCCCGGCGGGCAGCGGAGCCGGGCAGCAGTACTACCGTCAGGGGCGCCGCACCATTCAGACCGAAGTGCGCGCGGGCAACGAAATCACGATTGTGGGCGAATTGCCGCCGGCTACGGCCAAGCGCATCGCCGACAGCATTTCTTTCAAGGTATCGCCGTAATGATGAAAGAGTGGGCCACGGTGGTGTCGTGGCAACAGGGCGTAGCGCTGCTGCGCTGTGAACCCAAGGCCGGCTGCGGCAGCTGCACCGCGCGTTCCGGCTGCGGCGCACGTGCGTTGAACGAGCTGGTGCCGGAAACCGAGCATCAGCTGCAGGTGCATATCGATCAGCCGCTCGAACCGGGGCAGCGCGTCGAGGTCGGCATCGCGGAAGGCAGCCTGCTGCGCTCCGCCATGCTGGTTTACCTGACGCCGCTGCTGGGCATGATGCTGGGCGGCACGTTGCTGCAATATTGTTTCGGCAGCGACGCCTCGGCGGCAGTCGGCGCCGTGCTGGGCGGCGGGGCGGCCTTTATGCTGGCGCGCCGGTTGGCCCGGCGTCTGGGCGAGCAGGCCGACTATCAGCCGGTGGTGCTGCAGATTGGGTTGCCGCCTACCGCGATGCGCATGCAGACGGAAAACTCCCCGCTGATTTAAACCGACGGTCGCGTCATCGCCGGGTTGTGATAGGCGGGGATGCGGTTGTGGATCATATGCTCCAACAGCGCGATGAACAGATCGGCGCTGAGCAGCGAATCGTAGTTAATCGCGAACAGCACATTTCCCTGGCCGTCGAGCAAGCGGATGCCGCGCTGTGGATGATTTTCCAATGCGCGGATCTGTTCGATGGGCACGTTTCCCCGTTCAGTGGTCAGCAAGGTGGCGCTCAGCCGCAGCGTTTCCGTCGGGGTGCCTTGCCGCTTGCCGAGCAGCAACTGCCACAGCCAGCGTGCGTCGCCCTCAACCGTGTGAAACGACACCGGCTCCCCCTGATAGAGCGCATTCAACGCCAGCGGCCCGCGCTGTTGCAGCTGTTGGTCGACGATCACGTCCGCCAACCGCCAAGAATGGGCGATATTGCTGAAAACCGTGCACCAGGGCTGATCCGCGCCGGTGCGAAACGCCGTGACGTCAAACAGCCCGCCAAAAGCCTTGCCGCCGCGAAAGCGATAGATATCGCCGATCTTCTCAAACGGGATGAAACGCTCTTTGTGATGATGGTCGTCAAAGACCCGCACGCCGTGCTCGTAGAGCCGATATGTCAACACCGGGCGCAGGTAATGCCGCAGCGCCAGCAGCGTACAGCCGAGTAAAATTGTGCCCGCGCCGGCCTGCAACAGCGTGATGACGTCGTTCTCATCAATGCTGCTCAGCAGCGGCAGCACCAACAGCGCCGCACCCACGCTGAACAGCAGCGCCGCCGCCGCCAGAATGCCCCAGTTGACCTTCGAAAAATCGTGCCGGCTCAGCATTTGCCCTTTATCGATCATAATGCACCTTCCAATCAACGTACGCAGATATGCTGGTGAACCCCGGTGGGCTGCCGATGTAGTGCCCGGAATAATGTTTTGTCGCGGAGTTCACGCCCTTTCTATCCGAGGGACGGTGGTGGCGTATATGGGGTTTTTCCTAAAGGATGTGGGGCAAAATCGAATTCTAAGAGGTTGATCCAAATATTCTTTTTCGATAATTTCAGAAGGGGTTTATTGCGCTGCGGCCGGTTATGTATTAGCGCCGGAGTTTGACGGCCACGGAGCACCTGCAAGCCTTGGGTTCAGGCCGTATGACCCGTGTTAACATCTGTTTTCATCAGCCGGGGCGCCCTGTAACATTTAGCTGCGCATAATAGAATGCCTTCACTGCACCGATCGCTAGGTTTTCAGTGGTGTGGCATGTAGAATGCAGCGATTCAGGTGCAAGACGGCCTAACCCATTCACTGTCGCTTTAGGTCCATGCGGGTTTCTATAGGCGAGTAATTCAGAAATACCAAGGCAGAAAAACTTTTATAATGAAGCATATACGAAATTTCTCCATTATTGCCCATATTGACCACGGTAAGTCGACGCTGTCTGACCGCATTATCCAAATTTGCGGTGGCCTGTCCGACCGTGAAATGGCTGCGCAGGTGCTCGATTCCATGGATCTGGAGCGCGAGCGCGGCATCACCATCAAGGCGCAGAGCGTCACGCTGGATTACAAGGCGCTGGATGGGCAGACCTATCAGCTTAACTTTATCGACACCCCAGGCCACGTTGACTTCTCCTATGAAGTGTCCCGCTCGCTGGCGGCCTGCGAAGGCGCGCTGCTGGTGGTGGACGCCGGCCAGGGCGTAGAAGCCCAGACGCTGGCCAACTGCTACACCGCGATCGAAATGGATCTGGAAGTGGTGCCGGTGTTGAATAAAATCGACCTGCCGGCCGCCGATCCGGATCGCGCCGCGCAGGAAATTGAAGACATCGTCGGCATCGACGCCACCGATGCCGTGCGCTGCTCGGCCAAAACCGGCGTCGGCGTGCCCGACGTGCTGGAGCGTCTGGTGCGCGACATTCCTGCACCGCAGGGCGATCCGGATGCGCCGCTGCAGGCGCTGATCATCGACTCCTGGTTCGATAACTACCTGGGCGTCGTGTCGCTGGTGCGCGTCAAGAACGGCACGCTGCGCAAGGGCGACAAGATCAAGGTCATGAGCACCGGCCAGGTGTACAACGCCGATCGTTTGGGCATTTTCACGCCGAAGCAGGTCGATCGCGACGTGCTGAACTGCGGCGAAGTGGGCTGGCTGGTCTGTGCGATCAAAGACATCCTCGGCGCGCCGGTGGGCGATACCCTGACGCAGGCGCGTCAGCCGGCGGATAAAGCGTTGCCGGGCTTCAAAAAAGTGAAGCCACAGGTGTACGCCGGCCTGTTCCCGATCAGCTCCGACGACTATGAATCTTTCCGCGATGCGCTGGGTAAGCTGAGCCTTAACGACGCCTCCCTGTTCTACGAACCGGAAAGCTCCACCGCGTTGGGCTTCGGCTTCCGCTGCGGCTTCCTTGGTCTGCTGCACATGGAGATCATTCAGGAGCGTCTGGAGCGTGAATACGATCTGGATCTGATCACCACCGCGCCGACGGTAGTCTACGAAGTGGAAACCACCGGCAAAGAAGTGATCTACGTCGACAGCCCATCCAAGCTGCCGCCGTTGAACAACATCCAGGAACTGCGCGAGCCGATCGCCGAATGCCACATGCTGATGCCGCAGGAATACCTGGGCAACGTCATCACCCTGTGCGTTGAGAAACGCGGCGTGCAGACCAACATGGTCTACCACGGCAACCAGGTGGCGTTGACCTATGAAATCCCGATGGCGGAAGTGGTGCTCGACTTCTTCGACCGCCTGAAGTCCACGTCGCGCGGTTATGCGTCGCTGGATTACAACTTCAAGCGCTTCCAGGCCTCCGACATGGTGCGCGTGGACGTGCTGATCAACAACGAGCGCGTGGATGCGCTGGCGCTGATCACCCACCGCGACAACTCGCAGTATCGCGGCCGTGAATTGGTGGAAAAGATGAAAGATCTGATCCCGCGTCAGCAGTTCGACATCGCGATTCAGGCGGCGATCGGCACGCACATCATCGCGCGCTCCACCGTGAAGCAGCTGCGTAAAAACGTGCTGGCGAAATGCTACGGCGGTGACGTCAGCCGTAAGAAAAAGCTGCTGCAGAAACAGAAAGACGGTAAGAAGCGCATGAAGCAGGTCGGCAACGTCGAGCTGCCGCAGGAAGCGTTCCTGGCCATTCTGCACGTCGGTAAAGACGGCAAGTAACCGCGACGAGTTCGCGAAACGAGGGAGTTTGCATGGCGAATATGTTTGCCCTGATCCTGGCGTTGGCCACCCTGGTCACCGGGATCATCTGGTGCTTCGAGCGCTTTAAATGGGCGCCGGCCCGCCGCGCGAAGATTGCGGCGGTCAACGAGCAGACCGCGGGCGCAGTAGACGATAAAACGCTGGCGAAAGTGGCTAAGCAGCCAGGCTGGGTAGAGACCGGGGCATCGGTCTTCCCGGTGTTGCTGCTGGTCTTTGTGGTGCGCTCGTTTATTTACGAACCGTTCCAAATCCCGTCCGGCTCAATGATGCCGACGCTGTTGATTGGCGATTTCATTCTGGTGGAGAAATATGCTTACGGCATTAAAGATCCGATAACCCAGACCACGCTAATTGAAACCGGTCATCCGAAGCGCGGCGATATTGCGGTATTTAAATATCCGCTGGATCCGAAGCTGGATTATATCAAGCGCGTGATTGGCCTGCCGGGCGACCGTATTACTTACGATCCGGTGAATAAGCGCGTTACGGTGCAGCCGTCGTGCAACAGCGGGCAGTCCTGCGATACCGCGCTGGCGGTCACCTACGCCGACGCGCAGCCGAGCGACTTCGTACAGCTGTTCAGCCGCAGCGGCATGGGCGAGGCCAGCAACGGTTTCTACCAGATCCCGCTGAATGACAACGTGCCGCAGGGCGGCATTCGTCTGCGTGAACGTCAGGAGAGTCTGGGTAACGTGACGCACCGCATCCTGACCGTGCCGGGCACGCAGGATCAGGTGGGCGCTTACTACCAACAGCCGGGCAAACCGCTGGCGGAGTGGGTGGTGCCGGCCGGGCATTACTTCATGATGGGCGACAACCGCGACAACAGCGCGGACAGCCGTTACTGGGGCTTTGTGCCGGAGAAGAATCTGGTGGGTAAAGCCACGGCCATCTGGATGAGCTTTGAAAAGCAGGAAGGCGAGTGGCCTACCGGCGTGCGTTTCAGCCGGATTGGCGGCATTCATTAATCGCTGATTTATTCCCTGTCAATTTCACGCCGCAGCCTGCTGCGGCGTGAAAGATTAAGGGGATATAAACACAGCATTATGTTTCCACTCGTTGTAGAATACTTTCTCGAGCGATAAAAGTTGGCTCCTGCTGGGAGCCACTGCAAACGAAACAGCTTTGGATCGGCTTTCGGCGAAGCAGGCCTGTTCCGTATGCTGCAAGTTTTTGACGCATTCTTGATCTATTGGTAACTCATGAACCCCATCGTAATAAACAGGCTGCAGCGGAAGCTGGGCTACACTTTTCAACAGCAGGAGCTTTTACTGCAGGCTTTGACTCACCGCAGCGCCAGCAGTAAACACAATGAACGTCTTGAGTTTCTGGGTGACTCGATTCTTAGCTTTGTCATCGCCAATGCGCTCTATCACCGCTTTCCTCGCGTAGACGAGGGCGATATGAGCCGCATGCGCGCCACGCTGGTGCGCGGCAACACGCTGGCGGAGATGGCGCGCGAGTTTGACCTGGGCGAATGTCTGCGGCTTGGGCCGGGCGAATTGAAAAGTGGTGGGTTCCGCCGCGAGTCAATCCTGGCGGATACGGTGGAGGCATTGATCGGCGGCGTGTTCCTGGACAGCGACATCCAGACCGTCGAGCGCCTGATTTTGGACTGGTATCGCAGCCGGTTGGACGAAATCAGCCCCGGTGATAAGCAGAAGGACCCGAAAACCCGTTTGCAGGAATTTTTGCAGGGGCGTCATCTGCCGTTGCCTTCTTATTTGGTGGTGCAGGTTCGCGGTGAAGCGCACGACCAAGAGTTTACCATCCACTGCCAGGTGAGTGGTTTGAGCGAGCCCGTGGTGGGCACCGGCTCGAGCCGCCGTAAAGCCGAGCAGGCGGCAGCGGAACAAGCGCTGAAAAAGCTGGAGCTTGAATGAGTGAAGTAAAACAACACTGCGGTTTTATCGCCATCGTCGGCCGCCCGAACGTGGGCAAATCGACGTTGCTGAACCAACTGCTGGGGCAGAAGGTTTCCATTACGTCGCGTAAGCCGCAGACGACCCGTCACCGCATCATGGGCATCGACACCGATGGCGCCTATCAGGCGATCTACGTCGATACCCCAGGGCTGCACATCGAAGAAAAACGCGCCATCAACCGTTTGATGAACCGCGCGGCCAGTAGCTCGATCGGCGACGTCGAACTGGTTATCTTCGTGGTCGAAGGCACCAACTGGACCGCCGACGACGAAATGGTGGTCAACAAGCTGCGCAGCCTGCGTTGCCCGGTATTGCTGGCGATCAACAAGGTCGATAACGTCACCGACAAATCCAAGCTGTTGCCACACATTGCGTTCCTCAGCCAGCAGATGAATTTCCTCGACGTGGTGCCTATCTCAGCCGAGAAAGGGATGAACGTCGACACCATCGCTGGCATCGTGCGCAAGCTGCTGCCGGAAGCGGAACACCACTTCCCGGAAGACTACATCACCGATCGCTCCCAGCGCTTTATGGCGTCCGAGATCATCCGTGAGAAGCTGATGCGTTTCCTGGGTGAAGAGCTGCCGTATTCGGTGACGGTGGAAATCGAACAGTTCGTGGCCAACGATCGCGGCGGCTACGATGTGCACGGCCTGATCCTGGTCGAGCGCGAAGGCCAGAAGAAAATGGTCATCGGCAACAAGGGCGCCAAGATCAAAACCATCGGCATCGAAGCGCGCCAGGACATGGAACAGATGTTCGACGCTAAAGTGCATCTGGAGCTGTGGGTGAAAGTGAAATCCGGTTGGGCGGACGACGAACGTGCGCTGCGCAGCCTGGGCTATGTTGACGATCTGAAGTAACGATCCGTGGACGGCTGGGAGCGCGCTTTCGTCCTGCATGGGCGGCCGTACAGTGAAACCAGTCTGATGCTGGATTTGTTTACCGAAGGTCATGGGCGGGTGCGCTTGCTGGCAAAAGGCGCGCGCAGCCGCCGCTCCAATCTGAAGGGTTGCCTGCAGCCCTTTACCCCCCTGTTAGTGCGCTGGGGCGGCCGCGGCGAAGTGAAAACGCTGCGCAACGCCGAAGCGGTCTCTCTCGGTTTACCCCTCAGCGGCATGATGCTTTACAGCGGCCTGTACGTGAACGAACTGCTGGCGCGCGTGCTGGAGCAGGAAACCAACTACTCGGTGCTGTTCTTCGACTACCTGCAGTGCCTGCAGGCGCTGGCAGCGGAAGACAGCTCGCCGGAACAGGCGTTGCGCCAGTTCGAACTGGCCTTGTTGCAGCACCTGGGTTACGGCCTCGATTTCCTGCACTGCGCCGGCAGCGGCCTGCCGGTGGATGACGCCATGACCTACCGCTACCGCGAAGAGAAGGGCTTTATCGCCAGCCTGGTGGTGGATCACTACAGCTTCACCGGGCGCGAACTGCGCGCGCTGGCGGAGCGGCAGTTTCCCGATGCCGAGACGCTGCGCGCCGCCAAGCGTTTCACCCGCATGGCGCTGAAACCCTACCTCGGCGGCAAGCCGTTGAAGAGCCGCGAACTGTTCCGTCAATTCGTGCGCAAGCAGCCGAATACGCCGGTCGACGACGCCTGACCTTTTCTCCTTTTGCCGTTCTGCACCCGCGTGTAAACTGCTGGCACTGAAAATCGTATTTAGAGGTTGTCATGGCTGATTTACTGCTGGGCGTCAATATCGATCACATCGCCACGTTACGTAACGCGCGCGGAACCCAATACCCGGATCCGGTTCAGGCGGCATTCATTGCCGAACAGGCGGGGGCCGACGGCATTACCGTGCATCTGCGCGAAGACCGCCGCCACATCACCGACCGCGACGTGCGTTTGCTGCGCCAGACCATCCAGACGCGCATGAATCTGGAGATGGCGGTGACCGACGAGATGCTGGACATCGCCGTGGAGCTGAAGCCGCACTTCTGCTGCCTGGTGCCGGAAAAGCGTGAAGAAGTGACTACCGAAGGCGGCCTGGACGTTGCCGGCCAGCTGGACAAAATGAGCGTGGCGGTCGAGCGCCTGGCGCAGGTGGGCATTCTGGTCTCGCTGTTCATCGATCCCGATCATCGCCAAATCGACGCGGCGGTGGCGGTGGGCGCCCCCTATATCGAAATCCACACCGGCGCCTACGCCGAAGCGCAGGGCGAGCTGGCGGTACAGGCCGAGCTGCGCCGCATCGCGGTCGCCGCCGCCTACGCGGCCGAGAAGGGGCTGAAGGTCAACGCCGGCCACGGCCTGACCTATCACAACGTGCAGCCGATCGCCGCGCTGCCGGAAATGCACGAGCTGAACATCGGCCATGCGATTATCGGCCAGGCGGTGATGAGCGGGCTGCCGGCCGCGGTTGCCGACATGAAAGTGCTGATGCGGGAAGCGCGCCGGTAATGGCGGTGCTCGGGCTGGGTACCGACATCGTCGAGATGGCGCGTATCGAAGCGGTGGTGGAACGCAGCGGCGATCGTCTGGCGCGCCGCGTGCTGAGCGACGCCGAATGGGCGCTGTACCAGCAGCACCAGCAGCCGATTCGCTTTCTGGCCAAGCGTTTCGCCGTGAAAGAGGCCGCCGCCAAGGCGTTCGGCACCGGCATTCGCAACGGCCTGGCGTTCAACCAGTTCGAGGTGTTCAACGATGCGTTGGGCAAACCGAATATTCGTTTGCATGGCCGCGCCGCCGAGCTGGCGGGGGAGATGGGGGTCACCGCGATCCACGTTTCGCTGGCCGATGAACGGCGCTACGCCTGCGCGACGGTGATCGTCGAAAGCTGAAAAGAGAAAGGGCGCCTATGGCGCCCTTGTCAGTCCTGCGGCGATTAAATGCGATCGGCGTGGTGCAACACCACGAACTTGTCCCACAGCTGTTCGTTGCTCTCGCGGTGCTGCGGATCGGTAATGATGGTGTTGTCGATCGGGCAGACCTGCTGACAGGTCGGCGTATCGTAATGGCCGACGCACTCGGTGCAGCGGTCGGTATCTATCTGATAAATTTCATCGCCCATCGAAATTGCCTGGTTCGGGCATTCCGGCTCGCACATATCGCAGTTGATGCATTTCTTGGTAATCAGCAGTGCCATTGTCAGTTATCTTTCCATCGGTGTGCTCGGGCTGGCGCGCAATCTATCATAGAATCGCCGCGCAACGGGCACTTTTTCGTCATCTTACCGCTTAGGGTAACTCAGGCGGATCGTCAGCCAACTGATCGAAATCAACCATTCTCTGCCCGTCAAACACCCAGCGTTTATCTGCATCTGCATCTGCATCTGCATCTGCGATACGTATCGTAGGCATCACTTCGGGATGGGCAATCCGTATTCCCGCCTCTTGGGCAAACAACCCGATAAAATCGAACGCGCTTAAGGGATCATCAATGATCTGGTGCTGTTGGTCGCGATCGCTCAGCACCAGCAACGGCACCTGGTAATTCTGCCGGGTATCGCCGCTGTGGCGTAAAGAACGCCCACCGCCGATATCCTTGTGGGAAAGGCCGTGATCGGAGAAATAGAACAGTTTAAACGGTGTGCCACTCTGTTTCAGGCTGTGATAAACCTGCTCGATAAAACGGTCGGTCTTGCGGTAGGTAGAGAGATAGCAGGCCAGTTCCTTATTCGGCGACTCGACGCTCGGCGGTTCGCCGTTAAGCCGCTCGCAAAAGTCGGCGTGCGAGCCCATCAGATGCAGCACATACAGATTGCCTTGTCCCTGGCGACGCAATAATGGGTCAAATATCGGCAGCAGCGCATCGTCATCGGTATTGCGCGATTGGAAGTCGCCTTTCTTCAGGAAATAATGGCTATCGCTGAACATGGCGATTTTTGATACCGGCGTATCGAATTGTCCGAACATGCCCTGATTGGACAGCCAGTGGGTTTTGAGACCGGCGGCTTTTGCCAGGGTGATGATATTATCTCCGATGGCAATGTTATGGCCGTTGCTCAAAGCCAGCGTGCGAGGAAGCGATTCGAACGTATTTGGCGCAGTGGAAATATAATTGCTGTAAAATCGTCCATTGGCATTATCCAGAAACGGCGTAGTGGACACCGGATAACCAAATAATGACATATGATCCTTACGCATACTTTCGCCGACGATAATGACATAGTTTCCATTCGTCGGTGCGCCTGCGGTTATTGCCCAAGTATCCGGTGTCGTAGCACCGGCACTTAATTCATCAACCTGCTGTTGGTATTGTTGGTAAGCCGAGTAGAGGGATAAAAAGAAGTCAGGCAGTTTAAGATTCGCCACACCGCCATTGAAGGCTCTGGCGATGATGATAACCATCAGCAGGGCTAGCGAGGGAAGTATGGTTTGTTTTGAAATAGCTTGCCGCCAAATAAATAGGCCGAGAATGGCCAACATAACCAGAATGGCAGCGGGCAGCAGATAACAACTGGCCGGCAGGGTCTGCAAAAACTCCGTCGCTTCTATGAGGTTGGTTTGCAACAGGGCGGATATCACGGCAGTGGAAGGGGTACCGTAAATGGCCCCGACCGGCGCATAAAGCGCACACAGCAGAATAAACGGAATAATCAGGCCGTAACGGGTAAGCGAATGGATAGATAATAATAGCAAGATAAGTGCAATAAAAAGAATATCAATGCCTTTTCCACCGCTGTATCCCATCGCCTTGATTAGAATCAATGCAGTAATGACATAGAGTAAAAAGGTACGCAGAATCGGATGCGTCACGGAATATCGCAACTTATCTAAAATAACAGTGTGTGTATTCATAATGGTATCGTTAAATAATGCTGTCCATGCATGCTCAATTATTGATTGATAATTGAGCGAGTCACCGCCCGCACATTATTTTTCGAATGCAGAGAAGGGAAATAATTGAGCTGGCGGCGTTTTATCGGCCGCCATTATACGCCTCAAACCAACTTTTTCATTAACTGTTCGCTGTGCTTGATACGGTCGCGGGCATGATCGAGGTCGTGCTGGATCAGCGCCATAAACAGCAGGTCGGTGAGAGCGTACTGGGCCGTGCTGGAAGAGATGGCCGCGCTGCGGGTGCGGGGCTCTTCGGCGATGGTATAGAGACAGTGATCGGCGCGTTGCTGCAGGCCGTTGGGCGAGAAGCTGGTCAGCGCCAGCACCCTGGCGCCGGCCTGGCGCGCTTCTTCCGCCGCCAGATTGATTTCACGCCGCTCGCCGCTGAAGGAGATCGCCACCAGCAGATCGCGTTTGTCCAGCGCCTGCACCGCCGCCAGTTGAACGTGCATATCCGCTTCGGCCACCGCCATCACCCCGATTTTCAGCAGCTTGAAGGAAAAATCCTTGGCCACCAGCCCGGAGGCGCCGATGCCGATCAGCATCACCCGGCGCGCCTGGCGCAGCATGTCCAGCGCCTGATGCAGCCGTTCTTCGCTGTTGATGTCCAGCGTCGCGCGCAGCGCCGCCTGCTTTTCCGCCAACAGCTTTTCACCGACGGTTTTCAGCGTGTCGCTGCTGAGAATGTGGTTATGAACGGTCACTACCGGTTCGGCCTGCGGCTGGGCCAGCGTCTCGCTCAGCGCCAGCTTCAGCGCCGGGAAACCTTTATAGCCCAGCTTTTGGGCGAACTTCACCACGCTCGACTGGCTGACGCCGGCCAGCTGGGCCAGCTTTTGCGAGCTGAGATGGCGCGCCTGTTCGGCGTTGTTCAGCAAAAAATCCGCCAGCTTGCGGTCGTTTTGCGCCAGTGTCGGATACATCTGGCGAATGCGCAGAAGGGTACTCATTGATCTTTCCCTGGAAACCAGCGGCCATTTTGCCACGCAGGCAGCGAAAACGCGCGGTGAAAATTTTTGTGAGCTCGTCGTTAAAATAGCAAATAGCGCTCGCTTTGTTGAATAAAATATTCAAATATTGATTTAATTTTGTGAATTAAAAATTCAAAGGTGAACAGATGAACTTAGGCGCACTGGTATCGGAAACCCGCAACCCGGCCACCATGGGGCTGGATGAGATGTCGACGCTGGACATGGTCCGCTGCTTTAACCAGGAAGATCGCAAGGTGCCGGAGGCGATTGAAAAGGTGCTGCCGGCGATCGCGCAGGCGGTCGATTTGGCCGCGGTGGCGCTGAAGGCCGGCGGGCGGCTGATTTATTTGGGCGCCGGCACCAGCGGGCGCCTGGGCGTATTGGATGCCTCCGAGTGCCCGCCGACCTTCGGCGTGCCGCACGGCGTGGTGGTGGGGCTAATCGCCGGCGGGCCGGGCGCGCTGCTCAAAGCGGTGGAAGGGGCGGAAGATGACGCAGCCCTGGGCGAGGCCGACCTCCGGGCGCTGAACCTGACCGCCGTCGATATGGTGGTGGGGTTGGCGGCCTCGGGGCGCACGCCCTACGTGATCGGCGCGCTGCGCTATGCGCGCGGGCTGGGTTGCCCGACGGCGGCCATCTCCTGCAACCCGGATTCGCCGATCGCGCACGAAGCGCAGGTGGCGATCTCGCCGGTGGTGGGGCCGGAGGCGCTGACCGGTTCGACGCGCCTGAAATCCGGCACCGCGCAGAAGCTGGTGCTCAACATGCTGTCGACCGGCGCGATGGTCAAGCTGGGCAAGGTCTACCAGAACCTGATGGTGGACGTGAAGGCCACCAACGTCAAACTGGTGGATCGCGCCTGCCGCATCGTGGTGGAGGCCACCGGCGCCGAACGCGCTCAGGCGGAGGCGGCGCTGGCGCAGACCGGCTTTGAGGTCAAACCGGCGATCCTGATGATTTTAGCCGGCGTCAGCGCCGATGAGGCGCAGCAGCGGCTGCAGCGGCACGACGGCTACCTGCGCGCGGCGTTGGCGCGTTAATTCACGGTGGGGGCGGCGATGGACAAGACAACGGCATTGGCGACACAGATCCTGGCGGGCGTGGGGGGCGAGGGCAATATCCTCAAACTGGAAAACTGCATGACGCGGGTGCGCGTCGAGGTCAGCGACGAACAGCGTCTGGATCTGGCGGCCCTCAAGCAGTTGCCCGGCGTGAAGGGCTATATCAAGCAGGGTGAACAGCATCAGTTTATCGTCGGCCCGGGCGCCGCCGCCAAGGTGGTGGACGCCATGCGCGCTTTGCTGAGCGGCAGCGCGCAGCCCGCCGTTGGTGACGCCGCCCGCACCAAGGCGCAGGCCAAACAGAAATACGCGGCGCCGATGAGCGGCGCGCTGAAAAAGCTGGCCGACGTTTTTATTCCGCTGATCCCGGCGTTTATCGCCTCGGGCCTGATCACTGGCATCATCAACCTGCTGAAACGGCCCGACATCGCCGGACAGTTGGCGTTGGACTACCCGAACGCGCTGGGGCTGCTGGCGATCTTCGGCAGCGCGGTGTTCGCCATCATGAACATTCTGGTTGGGGTGAACGCCGCGCGGGTGTTCGGCGGCTCACAGGCGATGGGCGGCGTGATGGCCGGGATCCTTTCCAGCCCGGCGCTGGCGCAGATCACCCTGTTCGGCGAGGCGCTGCAGCCGGGGCGCGGCGGGGTGATCGCCGTACTGCTGGTGGTGGCGTTGATGTGCTGGGTGGAGAAACGCCTGCGCACGCTGCTGCCGGAGTCGGTCGAACTGATCCTCAATCCGCTGCTGACCACGCTGGTGACCGCCTCGTTGGCGATCCTGATCCTGCAGCCGATCGGCGGCGCCATTTCCGATGCCATCGCCCACGGCGCCAATCTGGCGA
Organism: Serratia sp. CY55921; assembly: GCF_052167655.1. Lineage (NCBI taxonomy): Bacteria > Pseudomonadati > Pseudomonadota > Gammaproteobacteria > Enterobacterales > Yersiniaceae > Serratia > Serratia sp. CY55921. The sequence continues at coordinate 88,585 of NZ_JBJNMU010000004.1, forward strand.
TCGACAAGGGCGGGCTGCTTGTCGGGGCGCTGCTCTCCGGGCTGTTCCTGCCGCTGGTGCTGTCTGGCTTGCACCAGGGGCTGGTGCCGATCCACGTCGAGCTGGTGCAGGCGCACGGTTCCAACCCGCTGTTGCCGATCCTGGCGATGGCCGGCGTCGGTCAGGTGGGGGCGGCGCTGGCGGTGCTGTTGAAAACCCGTAACGCGCGGCTGAAGAAGGTGATCAAAGGGGCGTTGCCGGTCGGCATTCTCGGCATCGGCGAGCCGCTGATCTTCGGGGTGACGCTGCCGCTGGGCCGGCCGTTTATCGGCGCCTGCCTCGGCGGTGCGGTAGGCGGCGCGCTGATCAGCTACTGGAAAGTGGCGACGGTGATTACCTTTGGCATTTCGGGGCTGCCTTTGGCGTTGACCATCGTCTCAGGTAAGGTGATGTTGTATCTGGCGGGGATGCTGATTACGATTATCGCCGGTTTTCTCTTCACCTGGATGATGGGGTTCAACGATCCCGAGGAGTAGCGTTTGAGCGACAAGCAGCAACCATCGGCCGCAGCAGGGCGCCGCGTGGTCTTTTTCGATCTGGACGGCACTCTGCATCAGGAGGATATGTTCGGCAGTTTCTTGCGTTTCCTGCTGCGCCGTTTACCGCTGAATTTGCTGCTGGTGATACCGCTGTTGCCATTGATTGGTCTGGCGCTGTTGCTGCTGGGGCGCGCCGCGCGCTGGCCGATGAGCCTGTTGTTGTGGGCTATCACCTTCGGGCGTACCGAAGCGACGCTGAAGGCGCTGGAGCGGCAGTTCATCGAGGTTTTCCGCCAGAGGGTGACTGCGTTTCCGGTGGTGCAAATGCGCTTGCGGCAGTATCTGGATGAGCACGATGCCGAGGTGTGGCTGATTACCGGCTCGCCGGAGCAACTGGTGGCGCAGGTGTATCGGGATTCGGCGTTTCTGCCGCGGGTGCGATTGGTCGGCAGCCGCATCGCGCGCCGCTATGGCGGCTGGGTGCTGACCTTGCGCTGTCTGGGCGTACAAAAAGTGGTGCAGCTGGAGCAACGGCTCGGCGCGCCGCTGAAGCTGTACAGCGGTTACAGCGACAGCAAGCAGGATAACCCGCTGCTGTTTTTTTGCGAGCACCGTTGGCGGGTGAGCAAGCAGGGCGAGCTGCAGCAACTGGAATAAACAAAGGGCGGAGAATTCCGCCCTTTGCTGTTCTGCCGCGATCAGTCGTCGGTTACGTCGTGCGGTTTGCGTCCGAGCTGCCAAATCTTCTCTGCATAATGCCCCAGCGCCCACAGGCTCAGGCCGAGCAGCGCGAAGAAAATCGTCTTCGGCATGCTGTCCCAGAAAAACTCGAACAGGCGGGTGTACAGGTTGATGCCGAGGAAGGTCAGCCCGAAACCGCGCAGCATGGCGTCGTCATGCTTCAACCCCAGCCAGATGGCGGCGAAGGCGGCCAGCCCGAACAGCAGGCTCCAGTGGAACAGCTCAATCTGGCGCGCGCGGTACCAGCTGTCGAGATCGCCGTAGTTGCCGAAGATGGACAGCAGCCACAGCGCGATGAACAGGTACAGCAGGCCCATCGCCAGCGACACCCGCTGCAGGCCGCGCTGCGCCAATAGCGGCCGCAGCAGCAATGCGGCGGCGATCAGCACCGCGCCGAAGGCGATAAAGCGAATCGGGTAGCTCATGCCGAGCCAGTAGGCGCCCCAGCCGGACAGGTAGCCGGTCTCGGCGCCGAAGGCATTGCCGAGCGACAGCAGGGCGAACCACCACACCAGCCCGGAGCGGCTGAACCAGCCGATGGCGCCGTACAGCAGCGCGGCGACCAGCAGCAGCACGGAAACCCGCCCGCTGCCGTTATCCAGCCAGACGCCCAGTTGCCATAAGGCCCAGGCGGTGAGCAACACGGCGACAAACAGCGCCGCCTCATTGCCGTAGCGTTTTTCCGGGTGGCGTTGACGACGACGCAGTGCCCAGACGTAGGCCAGCGCCGCCAGTACGCCGGCGATCGCCATGCGCACCGGCGCGTCGAAGCGGAACAGTTCGCTCAGCCATTCAAGCAGTGCGCTGTCGGCGAACAGGCTGGTGACGGCGATCAGCAACGAGGCCAGCGCGGCGAGAAACGCATAGCGCGCCAGCCGTCGCCAGTCGAAAGGCTGCACGTCCACATGCAGCAGCAGTTGCTGTTGTTGCTCGGGGGTCAAGGCGCCTTCCCCAACCCAGCCGTCCAGCGCCTTGCGCACCACGACGGCGTTCTTTTTACTGAGTTTCATGTTTCTTGTCCCTGAATCACACGCTGATGTGGCCAGTATAGCCATTGGCGGGCGGCTACGACAAAGGGAGGCTAGTGTGTATAATGCCCGCCGCAAAAGCGCACGAGGAATTATGCGATGACTGAATATAACGATGAGTACTGGATGCGTCAGGCATTGCAGCTGGCCCTGCGCGCGCAGGAAGAGGGCGAGGTGCCGGTGGGGGCGCTGCTGGTGCTGGACAATCAGGTGATCGGCGAGGGCTGGAACCGGCCGATCGGCCGGCACGATCCTACCGCGCACGCCGAGATCATGGCGCTGCGCCAGGGCGGCGCGGTGCTGCAAAACTACCGCTTGTTGAACGCCACGCTGTACGTCACGCTGGAACCCTGCGTGATGTGCGCCGGCGCGATGGTGCACAGCCGCATCCGCCGGTTGGTGTACGGCGCCGCCGACGAGAAAACCGGCGCGGCCGGTTCGCTGGTGGATATTTTGCGCCATCCGGGCATGAATCATCAGGTGGAGATCGTCTCGGGCGTGCTGGCGGACGAATGCGCCGCCACCCTGAGCAATTTCTTCCGCCTGCGCCGCGAACAGAAAAAAGCGCTCAAACTGGCGCAGCGGGCGGCGGATAAGCCGGAATAATCAGTAGTTGAGCGCCAGTTCCGGCATCACCGTCGGATAGCCTTTTCCCAACGCTTCCTGCTCGGCGGCCGCTTGCGCCGCCTTTCTCTCTTTTTCCTGCAGATAACCCACCAGGCTGACCTGGTAGCGGCGGATGTTTTCTACATAGTTGTAGGCTTCACGCCCGCGCGCATAGCCATAGGTCAGCTGCGGGTAGTAGCGCTTTTGGCTGAGCATCGGCAGGCGCTGTTTGACGTCGACCCAGCTGTCCGGATTGCCTTTTTGCGTTTTGGTCAGCTTGCGTGCGTCCAGCATATGGCCCCAGCCCATGTTGTAGGCCGCCAGCGAGAACCAGATGCGCTCATCTTCCGGCACGCTGTCCGGCACCTTGGCCATCAGCCGCTGCAGGTAAAGGGCGCCACCCTGAATGCTCTCTTCCGGATCGAGGCGGTCGTTGACCCCCAGGCCGTCGGCGGTGGCGCGGGTCAGCATCATCAGGCCGCGCACGCCGGTGGGGGAGGTGGCCTGCGGATTCCAGTGCGATTCCTGGTAGGCGATGGCCGCCAGCAGCTTCCAGTCGATCTCGTTGGCGTGTTTCTCGAACAGCGGGCGGAAGTTGGGCAGCACCGAGTCGATGGCCGACAGGAAGGTTTTGGTATCCACGTAGTCGAAGCTGCCGACGTGGCCGAGGTATTTCTCTTCCAGCCGCGCCAGGGTGCCGTCGTCCACCATCTGGCTGTAGAAATCCAGCATCGCCGCGTACAGGCTGTCGTCGCCGTCGCGTTTGAGGTACCAGGTGACCGGCTCTTCGTCGGTGACGTCGAACGCCACCGCCAGCTGCGGATGGATGCGCTGCAGCAACGCGATGGTCACCGAATCGCCGAGGGTATAGTCCAGCTTGCCGTCGGCAACCCGCTCCAGCAGCTCTTTGGAGGTGAGATCGCTGGAGGACTCCCAGGCGAGATCCGGGTATTTATCCTGTTTGAGCTGCTTTAGCGTGCTGACGTGCGCGGAACCGGAGGCGACCGCCAGCTTGCCTTTGATGTCGGCGAAGCCTTTTGGCCGCGGGGTGCCCAGCCGGTACACCAGCTGTTGGGAAACGGAGTAGTAGGCGGGGCCGGTGCGCGCGCGGCTGAGGCGCTCCTGGTTATAGATAAGGCCCGCCGCCAGCAGGTCGGCGTCGTCGTCGTCCAGATCGTCGAACAGGTCATTGATGTTCTGATGGGGGATCACCACCAGTTTTACCCCGAGGTAGTTGGCGAAGCGCTTGGCCAGTTCGTAGTCGAGCCCACCCGGCCCTTGCTTGGTGTTGAAATAGGTCAGCGGTGAATTCAGCGTGCTGATACGCAACTCGCCGCGGGAAATGATCTCCTGGAGTTGCCCGCCCTGGCCGCTGCGCCAGGTGATATTGGGCCATAGCGCGAGAGCCAGAAGCAGGGTGACAACGCCGATGAGGATGTAGTTTATTTTAAGACGTTTCAAATAGTTATCCAGTGGTGGCACAGGTACGCCGGCGACGACAACCGCGACTTTTCTCATGGTTAAATCACCAGTGCGGGGGGCATTTTGCGCAACAAAACGCCAGTGTGCAACTTTATTGACACGTTATGACAATTCGACGGTGCGGCGCGCTTTTATCAATAATCCCTACGCAAACGGTTTCGTCGGCGGCGAGGATTCTCTATAATGACGCGCGTTTTCCCCTGTTGCGCCCAATGAAGCGTCTTATCCGTCGCTTCGAAGACGAGAGAACTTTGATTATGGAAATTCTGCGTGGTTCGCCCGCTTTATCGGCTTTTCGCATTACCAAACTGCTGTCCCGCTGCCAGGACGCCCACCTGCCCGTCAGTGATATCTACGCCGAGTACGTCCACTTTGCCGATGTTAGCGCACCGCTAAGTGCCGAAGAACACGCCAAACTTCAGCGCTTGCTCAAGTACGGTCCTTCTCTCGCCGAACACGCCCCCGAAGGCCGGCTGCTGCTGGTTACGCCGCGCCCGGGCACCATTTCCCCCTGGTCTTCCAAAGCCACCGACATCGCCCACAACTGCGGTTTGCAACAGGTGCTGCGGCTGGAGCGCGGTCTGGCGTTCTACGTCAAGGCGCCTGAGCTGACGGAAGCCCAGTGGCACCAGCTCGCCGCGCTGCTGCACGATCGCATGATGGAAACCGTCTTCAGCGAGCTGCAACAGGCTGAACAGCTGTTCGCGCACCATCAGCCGGCGCCGTATCAGTCGGTCGACGTGCTGGGCGCAGGGCGCGCCGCGCTGGAGCAGGCCAACGTCCGGCTCGGCCTGGCGCTGGCGCAGGACGAGATCGATTACCTGCTGAATGCCTTTACCGGTTTGGGGCGCAACCCGACGGATATCGAACTCTATATGTTTGCGCAGGCCAACTCTGAGCACTGCCGCCACAAGATTTTCAATGCCGACTGGATCATCGACGGCGAACAGCAGCCCAAGTCGCTGTTCAAAATGATCAAGAACACCTATGAGCAGACGCCGGACTATGTGCTGTCGGCGTATAAAGACAACGCCGCGGTGATGGAAGGCTCGCAGGTCGGCCGCTTCTTCGCCGCACCGGAGAACGGCACGTACGACTACCATCAGGAAGACGCGCACATCCTGATGAAGGTAGAAACCCACAACCACCCGACGGCGATCTCGCCGTGGCCGGGCGCCGCGACCGGCTCCGGCGGCGAGATCCGCGACGAGGGGGCTACCGGCCGCGGCGCCAAGCCGAAGGCCGGCCTGGTGGGCTTCTCGGTGTCCAACCTGCGCATTCCCGGTTTTGAACAGCCGTGGGAGCAGGATTTCGGCAAACCGGAACGCATTGTCACCGCGCTGGATATCATGACCGAAGGCCCGCTGGGCGGCGCGGCGTTCAACAACGAATTCGGTCGTCCGGCGCTGCTGGGCTACTTCCGTACCTATGAAGAGCGCGTCAACAGCCACAACGGCGTTGAGCTGCGCGGCTACCACAAACCGATCATGCTGGCGGGCGGCATCGGCAACATCCGCGCCGATCACGTGCAGAAAGGGGAAATCACCGTCGGCGCCAAGCTGGTGGTGCTGGGCGGCCCGGCGATGAATATCGGCCTGGGCGGCGGCGCGGCCTCGTCGATGGCGTCCGGCCAGTCCGATGCCGATCTGGACTTCGCTTCGGTGCAGCGCGACAACCCGGAAATGGAGCGCCGCTGTCAGGAAGTGATCGACCGCTGCTGGCAGCTGGGCGACCAGAACCCGATCCTGTTTATTCATGACGTCGGCGCCGGCGGCCTGTCCAACGCCATGCCGGAGCTGGTGAGCGACGGCGGCCGCGGCGGCCGCTTCGAGCTGCGCGATATCCTCAACGACGAGCCGGGCATGAGCCCGCTGGAAGTGTGGTGCAACGAATCGCAGGAACGTTACGTGATGGCGATTGCCCCGGCGCAGATGGCGCAGTTCGACGAGATCTGCCGCCGCGAGCGCGCGCCTTACGCGGTGATCGGCGAAGCGACCGAAGAGCAACATCTGACGCTGAACGATCGTCACTTCGACAATCAGCCGATCGACATGCCGCTGGACGTGCTGCTCGGCAAGACGCCGAAGATGACCCGCGACGTGACCCGTCTGCAGGCGCAGGGCCAGGCGGTACAGCGTGAGAACATCACGCTGGCCGACGCGGTGAAGCGCGTGCTGCATCTGCCGGCCGTCGCGGAGAAAACCTTCCTGATCACCATCGGCGACCGCACCGTTACCGGCATGGTGGCGCGCGACCAAATGGTCGGCCCGTGGCAGATCCCGGTGGCCGACTGCGCGGTCACTACCGCCAGTCTGGACAGCTATTACGGCGAAGCGATGTCGCTCGGCGAACGCGCGCCGGTGGCGCTGCTGGACTTCGCCGCCTCCGGCCGCCTGGCGGTCGGGGAAGCGCTGACCAACCTGGCCGCCACGGAAATCGGCAGCCTGAAGCGCGTGAAGCTGTCCGCCAACTGGATGGCCGCCGCCGGCCACCCGGGTGAAGACGCCGGCCTGTACGAAGCGGTGAAAGCGGTGGGCGAAGAGCTGTGCCCGGCGCTGGGCATCACCATTCCGGTGGGCAAAGACTCCATGTCGATGAAAACCCGCTGGCAGGAAGGCAATGAACAGCGTGAAATGACCTCGCCGCTGTCGCTGGTCATCACCGCCTTCGCCCGCGTGGAAGACGTGCGCCACACCGTGACGCCGCAATTGCGTACCGATAAGGGCGACAGCGCGCTGCTGTTGATCGACCTGGGCAACGGCCATAACGCGCTGGGCGCTACCGCGCTGGCGCAGGTTTATCGCCAACTGGGCGACAAACCGGCCGATGTGCGCGATGTCGCGCAGCTGGCGGGCTTCTTCAACGCCATGCAGCAGCTGGTGGCCGATCGCGCGCTGCTGGCTTATCACGACCGCGCTGACGGCGGCCTGCTGGTGACGCTGGCGGAGATGGCCTTCGCGGGTCACTGCGGCGTAGAGGTTAACCTCGATGGCCTCGGCGACGATGCGCTGGCGGTGCTGTTCAACGAAGAGCTGGGCGCAGTGATCCAGGTGAGCGCCGAACGTCTCGACGACGTGAAGCGGGCGTTCGCGCAGCACGGTCTGACCGACAACGTGCATCACATCGGCAGCGTACAGGCCGGCGATCGTTTCGTCATCAATCAGCACGGCAAAGCGTTGTACAGCGAAAGCCGCAATACCCTGCGCACCTGGTGGGCGGAAACGACCTGGCAGATGCAGCGTCTGCGCGACAACCCGGCGTGCGCCGATCAGGAACATCAGGCCAAGCAGGATGAACAAGATCCCGGCCTGAACGTGAAGCTGACCTTCGCACCCGAGGAAGACATCGCTGCACCGTACATCGCCAAGGGCGCTCGCCCGAAAGTGGCGGTGCTGCGCGAGCAGGGGGTGAACTCCCACGTTGAAATGGCGGCGGCGTTCCACCGCGCCGGCTTTGACGCCGTGGACGTGCACATGAGCGATCTGCTGGCCGGGCGCCGCGATCTGCAGGATTTCCACACGCTGGTGGCCTGCGGCGGCTTCTCTTACGGCGACGTTCTGGGCGCCGGCGAAGGCTGGGCGAAGTCTATCCTGTTCAACGAGCGGGTGCGCGACGAGTTCGAGGCGTTCTTCCACCGTCCGCAGACGCTGGCGCTGGGCGTGTGCAACGGCTGCCAGATGATGTCCAACCTGCGTGAGCTGATCCCGGGCGCCGAACACTGGCCGCGCTTCGTGCGCAACCTGTCGGATCGCTTCGAGGCGCGCTTCAGCCTGGTGGAAGTGGCGGCCAGCCCGTCGCTGTTCATGCAGGGCATGACCGGCTCGCGCATGCCGATCGCCGTTTCCCATGGCGAAGGGCATGTCGAAGTGCGCGATGCGGCGCATCTGGCGGCGTTGGAAAGCCACGGCCTGGTAGCGCTGCGTTTCGTCAACAACGCCGGTCAGGTCACGGAAGCTTACCCGGCTAACCCGAACGGTTCGCCGAATGGCATCACCGCCGTGACCAGCGCCAACGGGCGCGCAACGGTGATGATGCCGCATCCGGAACGCGTGTTCCGCACCGTCAGCAACTCCTGGCACCCGGAAGAGTGGGACGAGGATAGCCCGTGGATGCGCATGTTCCGCAACGCCCGTAAGCAACTGGGCTAAAAACGGCCACCACCGTACAGAGGGCGCAAGCAATTGCGCCCTTTTTTATGGCCGGCACTCGGCGATTGGCGGCAGTGTCTGCATTTTGCGACAAGCGCTGGTTTGCTTGTCGCTAAATGGAGACATTTAAGCCATTGATTTTATTGTCGGTAAACAGGTTTGACTTTAGTTGTCGGCGTTTGGCGACAGAGCGGCGTTTATTTCATCACTGCTCGGCGCGGAATCGGCGAATCAAACGGCAGGGTTTTATTTATTTTTTAGTGAAATCAATTTGTTATTAATTTAATTGCAAAGTTGGCACGTAACGTGCATTATTCTCTGCGGTTGCTCATTCACCTTTTTATGACGGCGCCGTAATTATAAACGGCAAATCGCCTCATAAGCCTCCGAATGATGCCAAAGAAATGGTGCCTATCGTCCAACCAAACCGATAACAGACCGCGCAAGCGGCTTTATCAAGCATCGGGCGACACGTGGAGTGAGGCACCGCCTGTATCCAACTGTGATGAAGGGTTCATCAATCCTGGATACTTACGGATGCTATTCGTCCTGTTCGATGCCAGCCGCTGCGCTACATCACCCTGGGGACGAGGTTCAAGGGCATCCACACTTTCCTTGCGGCGGGGCAAGCTTATTGCCCCGGCGTCAATTCTCAACGCTGCGCTTACTCCTGTTTCGTTGCCTATGCCCTCGAACGCAGACGCTATTCCCACACTCTCGCTTTCGTACCGGTTTTTGTTACCGGGGCCGTATGCCATCGGCAGGCCAACCCTATCGACGCGGTTCACCGATCCCGCGGCTTTTTCCTTGTGCGTTCAGGATTCTCCCTTGCCGGGCTTTTCTCTTTCCGGCGAGTCAGTTAGCATCGTGACAGGCCTGAGAGAATGAGATGATTTCGTTGAAAAAATGGCGTTTATTCCCCCGTTCGCTGCGGCAATTGGTGCTGCTGGCGTTCCTGTTGGTGCTGCTGCCGCTGTTGGTGCTGGCCTATCAGGCCTACCAGAGTCTGGATCACCTGAGCGCGCAGGCGGCGGACATCAACCGCACCACGCTGGTGGACGCGCGGCGCAGCGAGGCGATGACCAGCGTGGCGCTGGAGATGGAGCGCAGCTATCGTCAGTACTGCGTGCTGGTTGAGCCCACGCTGCAGAAGCTGTACCAAAATCAGCGCAAGCAGTATTCGCAGATGCTGGACGCCCACGCGCCGATTCTGCCGGACGAGCGCTACTACCAAACGTTGCGTCAGTTGCTGACCCAGCTGGCGGCGATCAAGTGCCATAACAGCGGGCCGGACCAAGAAGCCTCCGCCTTGCTCGAGTCGTTCTCGCGCTCCAATGCCGAAATGGTGCAGGCCACGCGCGCGGTGGTGTTCTCGCGCGGCCAGCAGCTGCAGCAGGCCATCGCCGAGCGCGGCCAGTTCTTCGGCTGGCAGGCGCTGCTGCTGTTCCTGGTCAGCGTGCTGCTGGTGGTGCTGTTCACCCGCATGATCATCGGGCCGGTCAAGGCCGTGGAGCGGATGATCAACCGCCTGGGGGAAGGGCGCGCGTTGGGCAGCACCGCATCGTTCAAAGGGCCGCGCGAGCTGCGTTCGCTGGCGCAGCGCATCATCTGGCTGAGCGAACGGCTGGCGTGGCTGGAGTCGCAGCGCCACGAGTTCCTGCGCCATATCTCGCACGAATTGAAAACGCCGCTGGCCAGCATGCGCGAAGGCACCGAACTGCTGGCCGACGAGGTGGCGGGGCCGCTGACTTCCGACCAGAAAGAGGTGGTGACGATCCTCGACAACAGCAGCCGCCACCTGCAGCAGCTGATTGAACAACTGCTGGATTACAACCGCAAACTGGCCGATGGCCCGGCGGAGCACGAGAACGTCGAGCTGCGCGAGATGGTCGATTTGGTGGTCGCCGCGCACAGTTTGCCGGCGCGGGCGAAGATGATTTCCACCGAAATCGCGCTGGAAGCGGAAATCTGCTGGGCAGAGCCTACGCTATTAATGCGCGTGCTGGATAATCTCTACTCCAATGCGGTGCACTACGGCAAGGAATCCGGTAACATTTGGATCCGCAGCCGTCAGGTTGGACAACGGGTGCAAATCGACGTCGCCAATACCGGCACGCCGATCCCCGAGGCTGAAAGAGCCATGATTTTCGAGCCTTTTTTCCAGGGTAGTCACCAGCGAAAAGGGGCGGTAAAAGGAAGCGGACTGGGGTTGAGCATCGCTCAGGACTGTATCCGTCGCATGCGCGGTGAGCTGCAACTGGCGACGGTCGCCGGTGCAGACGTCTGCTTCCGCATTGAACTGCCGTTAACCGCCGAGAATGAATAAATAATGTACACATGGTCTAAACGCCTTCGTCTTTCACAGACCGAACGTTCACCGCGTGCCACGCACAGAGCGCCGCTCGGCAAACGCCCGATCACCTGGCTGGGCGCCGTTTTCTTTATGCCGCTGTTGCTGGCGGGCTGCGTCGATCGCGCCGTCAGCGGCGGATTGAGCGCTCAGCAGCAAGAGGCGATCCCGGATACCAAGGTGATCGATTACCGCACCGCGGCTTGCGATACCCTGTGGCAATTGGACGACAAGGACGCGCTGGATAACGCGCTCTACTGGCTGCGCGCGATGGACTGCGCCGATCGCATCGGCTCGACCCAGGCGCGTGCGCTGGCGAAAACGGTGCCGGGTGACAGCTGGTCCGGCGTTTTCAAACAGAGCATCCTGCTGGGGAGCGCACAGCCGACCTCCGGTGAACGCCGCCAGATGCTCGACAGGATCAACAGTTACCGGATGGAGTTCCCCGGTTCGCTACGTCCGTTGACGCAGCTGTGGCGCCAGCAGCAGATGCTGCAGATCACGTTGTTCGATGAGAAAGCGCGCTATCAGCATCTGCAGGAGAGCAGCGACAGCCAGATCGATTCGCTGCGCCAGAGCCAGGCGCGCTTGCAATCGCAGCTGCAGGACACCTCGCGCAAGCTGGAAAACCTGACCGATATCGAGCGCCAGCTCTCATCGCGCAAGCAGCTGCAAGGGGAAATCCCGGAAAACGGCGCGGGCCAGCAGAAGGGCGACGCCGCCGGTAAAAGCGGCGCAGCCGCCAAAGGCGCTGAAACGCAGGACGAACCGGAAAAAGGCACCGCGCTGCCGGTTGAACCGGAAGACACCTATACGCCGCACCCCGCCAATAAGGAGTCCCACGCGCAATGACCGCACGCAAACCGGCCAACCTGTTATTGGTTGACGACGATCCCAGCCTGCTGAAGCTGCTGGGCATGCGCCTGACCAGCGAAGGTTTTCACGTCACCACCGCCGAAAGCGGCCAGGAAGCGCTGCGCCTGTTGGCGCGCGAACAGATCGATCTGGTGATCAGCGATCTGCGCATGGATGAGATGGACGGCATGGCGCTGTTCGCCGAAATCCAAAAGCATCAGCCGGGCATGCCGGTGATCATTCTTACCGCGCACGGTTCGATTCCCGATGCGGTGGCCGCCACCCAGCAGGGGGTGTTCAGCTTCCTCACCAAACCGGTGGATCGCGATGCGCTCTATAAGGCCATCGACGAGGCGCTGTCGCTGTCGGCCTCCCCCGCGGGTGACGACGCCTGGCGCGAAGACATCGTCACCCGCAGCCCGTTGATGCTGCGCCTGCTGGAGCAGGTGAAAATGGTGGCCCAGTCCGACGTCAGCGTGTTGATCAACGGCCAGAGCGGCACCGGCAAAGAGGTGTTGGCGCAGGCGATCCACGCCGCCAGCCCGCGCGCGGGCAAGGCGTTCATCGCCATCAACTGCGGGGCGCTGCCGGAGCAACTGCTGGAGTCCGAACTGTTCGGCCACGCCAAGGGCGCCTTCACCGGCGCGGTCAGCAGCCGCGAAGGGCTGTTCCAGGCGGCGGCGGGCGGCACGCTGTTCCTCGACGAGATAGGCGACATGCCGCTGTCGCTGCAGGTGAAACTGCTGCGCGTGCTGCAGGAGCGCAAGGTGCGGCCGCTGGGCAGCAACCGCGATCTGGACATCGACGTGCGCATCATCTCCGCCACCCACCGCGATCTGCAAAAGGCGATGGCGAAGAACGAGTTCCGCGAGGATCTCTACTATCGTCTCAACGTGGTGAATCTGAAGATCCCGGCGCTCAACGAGCGCGCCGAAGACATTCCGCTGCTGGCCAATCACCTGTTGCGCGAAGCGGCTCAGCGGCACAAGCCGTTCGTGCGCAGCTTCTCGACCGACGCCATGAAGCGGCTGATGACCGCCAGCTGGCCGGGCAACGTGCGTCAGTTGGTCAACGTCATCGAGCAGTGCGTGGCGCTGACTTCGGCGCCGGTGATCAGCGAGGCGCTAGTGGAACAGGCGCTGGAAGGGGAAAACACCGCGCTGCCGACTTTCGCCGAAGCGCGCAACCAGTTTGAGTTGCACTATCTGCGCAAACTGCTGCAGATCACCAAGGGCAACGTGACCCAGGCCGCGCGCATGGCGGGCCGCAACCGCACCGAGTTTTACAAATTGCTGTCGCGCCACGAGCTGGACGCCAACGATTTCAAAGAATGACAGATTCCCGCCGGCGCCTGCCACGCAGGTTCTCAACAAATCCGGCGGAATGATTTACACTCCGTTCTCTTTGCCGCGGCGCGCCCCGGCGTAGAGCACCATGGAACGTATTAAGCGGGATCGTACACAAATGAGCAGATCACTTTCCATCGCCCTGGCCCAGCTGAACCTGCTGGTCGGCGACATTGAAGGCAACACCGAACGCATGTTGCAAATCGTGCAGGAGCAGCAGAAGGCGGGAGCCGATCTGGTCATGTTCAGCGAACTGGCGCTGTCCGGCTACCCGCCGGAAGATCTGCTGTATCGCAATGACTTCTATCAGCGCTGCGACGCGCAGCTGCTGCGCCTGCAGCAGGCCTCCGCCGAGACGGCGATCCTGGTCGGCCACCCGTGGCGCGAAGGCGACAAGCTGTACAACGCGCTGTCGCTGTTTGCCGAAGGCCGCCTGCTGACCCGTTACTTCAAACAGCAGCTGCCGAACTACGGCGTGTTCGATGAGAAGCGCTATTTCCACGCCGGCAACGACACCTGCGTGGTGGAACTGAAAGGCTACCGTCTTGGGCTGCTGATTTGCGAAGATCTGTGGTTCCCGGAGCCGATCGACGCCGCCAAGGCCGCCGGCGCGGAGATTATCCTGTCGATCAACGCCTCGCCGTATAACCGCGAAAAACCGTATATCCGCAAAACGCTGATGGCCGGCCACTGCCAGCGCACCCAGCTGCCGCTGGTGTACCTCAACCAGGTCGGCGGCCAGGATGAGCTGATCTTCGACGGCTGCTCCAAGGTCTTCGACGCCGCCGGCACCATGACCCACCGTCTGGCGGCCTTCGACGAGCAGGTCACTCGCCTGGAATTCAACGAGCTGGACGTGGTGCCGATGGCCGATCCGGCCGCCGAACTGCCGCAGCTGGCGCAGGTGTATCAGGCGCTGGTGTTGGCGGTGCGCGACTACGTGACCAAGAACGGTTTCAAAGGCGCGGTGCTGGGGCTGTCCGGCGGCATCGACTCGGCGCTGACGCTGGCGATCGCCGTGGATGCGTTAGGTAAAGACAAGGTGCAGGCGCTGATGATGCCGTTCCGCTATACCGCGGACATCAGCATCGCCGACGCCAAGGAAGAGGCGGAAATCCTCGGCGTGGAGTTCGATATCGTCTCCATCGAGCCGATGTTCGATGCCTTTATGGGCCAGCTGTCGCCGATGTTCGCCGGCACCGAGCGCGACACCACCGAAGAGAACCTGCAGGCGCGTTGCCGCGGGGTGGTGCTGATGGCGCTGTCCAACAAACGCCGCAGCATCGTGCTGACCACCGGCAACAAGAGCGAAATGGCGGTCGGTTACGCTACGCTGTACGGCGATATGGCCGGCGGTTTCGACGTGCTGAAGGACGTGCCGAAAACGCTGGTGTTCAAGCTGTCCGAATACCGCAATACCGTCTCCTACGTGATCCCGCAGCGGGTAATCGATCGTCCGCCGTCCGCCGAGCTGGCACCGGATCAGGTCGATCAGGACAGCCTACCGCCGTACGATATCCTGGATGCGATCCTGGAAGGCTACGTTGAGCGCGACAAGTCGGTCGCCGATCTGGTGGCCGAAGGCTTCGACGAAGCGATCGTGCGCAAGGTGATCCGCCTGGTGGACATCAACGAATACAAGCGGCGTCAGGCCGCCGTCGGGCCGCGTATCACCGCCCGTAACTTCGGCAAAGACCGCCGTTATCCCATCACATCCGGTTTTGGCCGCAAAAATTGGTAATAAGGAAAGAAGATGAAAAAGATCGACGCGATTATCAAGCCGTTCAAACTGGATGACGTCCGCGAAGCGCTGGCCGAAGTGGGCATCACCGGCATGACGGTCACCGAAGTCAAAGGCTTCGGCCGCCAGAAGGGCCACACCGAGCTGTACCGCGGCGCCGAGTACATGGTCGACTTTCTGCCGAAGGTGAAGATAGAGATCGTGGTTGCCGACGACATCGTCGACACCTGCGTGGAAACCATCATGCAGACGGCGCAGACCGGCAAGATCGGCGACGGCAAGATCTTTGTCTTCGACGTGGCGCGCGTGGTGCGCATCCGTACCGGCGAGCAGGACGAAGAAGCGATCTGATCCTCCGCAGGATCATCGGTCATCAGGGCGCAGCTTGCTGCGCCCTTGTCATTTCTGTCCCCCGCACATCGCACTTCTTCGCCTCATTGTTCCCCCCATTTTTGCCTGTCGGCATTCTAAAAAAGCGAACGCTATCGCGTTTTTGATACTTTTCCCGATCGCTTCACGGCCGGCGTCTACACTCAACGCAATGTTTTTGCTTGAGGAATCACCCCCATGATGACGTTACGCCAAATCCGCCACTTTATCGCCGTGGCGGAAACCGGGTCGATCTCCGCCGGCGCCCAGGCGGTGTTTGTCTCCCAGTCTTCGCTGACGCTCGCTATCCAGCAGCTGGAAACCGAGATCGGCGTGCGGTTGTTCGAGCGCCACGCCAAGGGCATGACGCTGACCCATCAGGGGCACCAGTTTTTGCGCCAGTCGTATCTGATCCTGGCGACGGTGGACAACGCCAAGCGCAGCCTGCAGATCGGCACCGAAAGCCTGACCGGCAAGCTGACCATCGGCGTCACCAGCCTGGTGGCCGGCTACTTCCTGGTGGAACTGCTCACGCGCTTTAAATCGGCCTATCCCAACGTCACCGTGCAGGTGGTTGAAGACGAACGCCCGTACATCGAGCATCTGCTGGTCAGCGGCGAGATCGACATCGGCGTGCTGATCTTGTCGAACATCGAGGACCGCGACGCGCTGCAGACCGAGGTGCTGATGCACTCGCCGTATCGCCTGTGGCTGCCGCCGCTGCACCCGCTGCTGGAGCACGAGAGCATCAACCTGGCGGACGTGGCCAAACAGCCGCTGATCCAGCTCAACGCCGATGAGATGGACGTGCACGCGCGGCGCATCTGGGCGCGCGCCGGGCTGAAGCCGGAGATCGCCATGAAGACCGCCTCGACCGAGGCGGTGCGCAGTCTGGTGGCGGCGGGGATGGGGGTCTCCATCCAGCCGGACATGGCGTACCGCGCCTGGTCGCTGGAGGGCAATATGATCGAGGCGCGCAAGCTGGACGATCTGCTGGAGCCGCTGGATATCGGGCTGGCATGGCGGCGCGGTAGCGCGCGGCCGGAGCTGGTGACGCCGTTCCTCACCATCGCGCGCGAGAACGGCAGCAAACACGCCGCCGGGCTTAAGCATTCGATTTAATCGAACGCGGCGTTCAGTATTTAGAATTTGTTGCCCGCCAGAGGCTCGCTTAGGCTGATTAAAACTAACTTATTCACATTTGGTTAACGTTTTTGTCACTTAGGGGCGTCAGGCGATGGCGGATGTGCAGATTCTCTCAGGTTTGTCCTGTCAGCAGTTCATTAACGGTCAGCTTATCGACGGCGAAGGCCAGCAGGAATGCATCGTCAATCCGGCCAACGGCGAGACGCTGATCGCCCTGACCGAAGCCTCTTCGACGCAGGTCGGCAGCGCGGTAAAAGCCGCGCAGCAGGCGTTCAGCCACTGGTCGCGCACCACGCCGGCCCAGCGCGCCACGCTGCTGTTGCGCATCGCTGACGCCATCGAGCGGCAGGCGCCGCAGCTGGCGCAGCTGGAAGCCCTCAACTGCGGCAAGCCGCTGCATCAGGCGCTCAATGACGATCTGCCGGCGGCGGTCGACGTGTTCCGCTTCTTCGCCGGCGCGGTGCGTACGCAACAAGGGCAACTGGCCGGTGAGTATGTGCCGGGCCACACCTCGATGATCCGCCGCGATCCGATCGGCGTGGTGGCCTCGATCGCCCCCTGGAACTATCCGCTGATGATGGCGGCGTGGAAAATCGCGCCGGCGCTGGCGGCGGGCAATACCGTGGTGTTTAAACCGTCCGAACATACGCCGCTGACCATTCTGGCGCTGGTGCCGGCGCTGCAGGAGATCCTGCCGCCGGGCGTGCTGAACATCGTCTACGGCGGCGGTGAAGGGGTCGGCAGCCAGCTGGTGGGGCACCCGCAGGTGCGGCTGGTGTCGGTCACCGGCGATATCGTCACCGGGCAAAAAATTCTTCAGGCGGCGGCCAAAAGCGTCAAGCGCACCCATCTGGAGCTGGGGGGCAAGGCGCCGGTGATCGTCTGCGACGACGCCGATCTTGACGAAGTGGTCAACGGCATTCGCACCTATGGCTATTACAACGCCGGACAGGACTGCACCGCCGCCTGCCGCATCTACGCGCAGGCCGGCATCTATCCCAAACTGGTGGACGCGCTGGGCGAGGCGGTCGCCAGCCTGCGCTTCGCCCGCAAGCGCGATCAGGACAACGAGATCGGCCCGTTGATAAGCAGCCGCCAGCGCGATCGCGTCGCCAGCTTTGTCGAGCGGGCGCTCAGCCAACCGCATATCGAATTGATCACCGGCGCCGCGGCGCACTCCGGGCCGGGATTCTACTATCAGCCGACCCTGCTGGCGGGCTGCCTGCAAAGCGACGAGATCGTGCAGCGCGAGGTGTTTGGCCCGGTGGTCAGCGTCACGCGCTTCGAGCATCTGGCGCAGGCGGTCGAGTGGGCCAACGACTCGGAATACGGGCTGGCTTCGTCGGTGTGGACGCAAAATATCGATCGGGCGCTGCACATCGCCGCCCATCTGCAGTACGGCAGCACCTGGATCAACACCCATTTCACCTTGGCGAGCGAAATGCCGCACGGCGGCCTGAAACGCTCCGGCTACGGCAAGGATCTGTCCAGCGATTCGCTGCAGGATTACAGCGTTGTCAGGCACGTAATGGCGAAGTTCAAAGCCAGCTTCTAGCGGTTCTATAAAGCAAAATCGGGCGGCAGCCGTTCCCTGCCGCACACAGATACGCAACACAGGGGTAATTACGATGAGAAAAACTACCGCAGTCACCACCACCGTCTCCGCGCTCTGCCTCACCGTGCTGTGCGGCCTGGCTCAGGCGGCCGATCTGCCGCAGTCGCTGGGCAAAGGCGAAGGCCGGCTGGACATCATTGCCTGGCCCGGCTACATCGAACGCGGCCAGTCCGACAAAAACTACGACTGGGTCACCCAGTTTGAGAAGCAAACCGGCTGTGCGGTGAACGTGAAGACCGCCGCCACCTCCGATGAAATGGTCAGCCTGATGGCCAAGGGCGGCTACGATCTGGTGACCGCCTCCGGCGACGCCTCGCTGCGCCTAATCTTCGGCAAGCGGGTGCAGCCGATCAACACCGCGCTGATCCCGAACTGGAAGAACATCGATCCGCGCCTGCTGAACGGCGCCTGGTATACCGTGGACGGCAAAACTTACGGCACGCCGTACCAGTGGGGGCCGAACCTGCTGATGTACAACACCAAAACCTTCCCGACGCCGCCGGACAGCTGGGCGGTGATCTTCCAGCAGCAGAACCTGCCGGACGGCAAGAGCAACCAGGGGCGGGTGCAGGCTTACGACGGCCCGATCTACATCGCCGACGCGGCGCTGTTCCTGAAGGCCACCCAGCCGCAGCTCGGCATCAGCGATCCTTATCAGCTCAACGAAGAGCAGTATCAGGCGGCGCTGAAGCTGCTGCGCAGCCAGCACGCGCTGATCCACCGCTACTGGCACGACACCTCGGTGCAGATGAGCGACTTTAAAAACGAAGGCGTGGTGGCCTCCAGCGCCTGGCCGTATCAGGCCAACGCCCTGAAGGGCGAGGGGCAGCCGATCGCCACCGTGTTCCCGAAAGAGGGCGTGACCGGCTGGGCGGACACCACCATGCTGCATACCGATGCCAAGCACCCGAGCTGCGCCTACCAGTGGATGAACTGGTCGCTGGAGCCGAAGGTGCAGGGCGACGTGGCGGCCTGGTTCGGGTCGGTGCCGGCTTCACCGGCGGGCTGCAAGGCCAGCGCGCTGTTGGGTGAGAAGGGCTGCGAAACCAACGGCTTCAACCAGTTCGACAAAATCGCCTTCTGGAAAACGCCGCAGGCGCAGGGCGGCAAGTTCGTGCCGTACAGCCGCTGGACCCAGGATTACATCGCCATCATGGGCGGCCGCTAAGCCGCGGGGCGCAGCCCGCTGCGCCCGAACTACATCAGTATGGAGCACAGAAAATGACCATTGCCGTGCAATTCATCGATGTTTCGCGGACTTTCGGCGATGTTCGCGCCGTGGATCGGGTATCCATCGACATTCAGGACGGGGAATTTTTCTCCATGCTCGGGCCATCCGGCTCGGGCAAAACCACCTGCCTGCGCCTGATCGCTGGCTTTGAACAGCTGACTTCCGGCTCGATTCGCATTCACGGTCAGGAAGCTGCCAACCTGCCGCCGTATCAGCGCGACGTGAACACCGTGTTTCAGGATTACGCGCTGTTCCCGCACATGTCGGTGCTGGAAAACGTCGCCTACGGCCTGATGGTGAAGGGCGTCGCCAAACGCGAGCGGCTGGCGCGGGCGCAAGAGGCGCTGGAGAGCGTGGCGCTCGGTTTCGTTGCCGAACGCAAACCGGCGCACCTGTCGGGCGGCCAGCGTCAGCGCGTGGCGTTGGCGCGCGCGCTGGTCAATCGGCCACGGGTGCTGCTGCTGGACGAGCCGCTCGGCGCGCTGGATCTCAAGCTGCGCGAGCAGATGCAGGGTGAGCTGAAGAAGCTGCAGCGTCAGCTGGGCATCACCTTTATCTTCGTCACCCACGATCAAAGCGAAGCGCTGTCGATGTCCGATCGGGTGGCGGTGTTCAATAACGGCCGCATCGAACAGGTGGATACGCCGCGCGAACTTTACATGCGGCCGAAGACGCCGTTCGTCGCCGAGTTCGTCGGCACCTCCAACGTGGTGCGCAGCGAGCTGGCGCAGCGCCTGCTCGGCGAAAGCCGAACCTTCTCGATCCGGCCGGAACATATCCGCCTGCTGGAGCACGGCGGCGCGGCGCAGGACGAGATCCAGGTGCAGGGCACGCTGCAGGAAATCCATTACCAGGGCGCGGCCACGCGGTATGAAATCGCGCTGAACGGCGGCGAAAAGCTGCTGGTCAGCCAGGCCAATCCGCAGTGGATCGCCGAAGGGCAACAGCGGCAGATCGGCCAGCCGATCGTCGCCTGCTGGCCGCGCGCGGCGATGGTGCCGCTGCTGGAGGAGAGGTGAGATGGACATGAGCATCGATTCCCCCCCGGCGCGCGGCGGTACCGTGCGCGCGCTGTCGACCTGGCTCTATCGCCGGCCGACGCTGTATCTGCTTTTGCTGCTGGTGCCGCCGCTGCTGTGGTTCGGCGCGGTGTACCTCGGTTCGCTGCTGACGCTGCTGTGGCAAGGATTTTACACCTTCGACGATTTCACCATGGCGGTGACGCCGGATCTGACCTTCGCCAACCTCGCGGCGCTGTTCAACCCGGCCAACTACGACATTATCCTGCGCACGCTGACCATGGCGGTGCTGGTGTCGCTGGCCAGCGCGGCGCTGGCGTTCCCCATCGCCTATTACATGGCGCGTTACACCAGCGGCCGCGTCAAGGCGTTCTTTTACATCGCCGTGATGATGCCGATGTGGGCCAGCTATATCGTCAAAGCCTATGCCTGGACTTTGCTGTTGGCGAAAGACGGCGTGGCGCAGTGGTTCCTGCAGCACCTGGGGCTGGAGCCGCTGTTGGCGTCGCTGCTGACGGTGCCCGGCGTCGGTGGCAACACGCTGTCGACCTCGGGGCTGGGGCGTTTTCTGGTGTTCGTCTATATCTGGCTGCCGTTCATGATCCTGCCGATCCAGGCGGCGCTGGAGCGCCTGCCGCCCTCGCTGCTGCACGCTTCGGCGGATCTGGGCGCCCGGCCGGCGCAGACCTTCCGTCACGTCATTTTGCCGCTGGCGGTGCCGGGCATCGCCGCCGGATCGATCTTCACTTTCTCGCTGACGCTGGGCGACTTTATCGTGCCGCAGCTGGTGGGGCCGCCGGGTTATTTCATCGGCAGCATGGTGTACGCCCAGCAGGGCGCGATCGGCAATATGCCGATGGCTGCGGCCTTTACGCTGGTGCCGATCGTCCTGATCGCCATCTATCTTTCCATCGTCAAACGTCTGGGGGCTTTCGATGCACTCTGAACGCGCGCCCTTAGGGCTGAAGCTGGCCGCCTGGGGCGGACTTGTCTTCCTGCATTTCCCGTTGGCGATCATCGCCATCTACGCCTTCAACACCGAGGACGCGGCCTTCAGCTTCCCGCCGAAGGGCTTCACGCTGCACTGGTTCAACGTCGCCGCCGGGCGGCAGGACATTATCGATGCGGTGTTGCTGTCGGCGCAGATCGCCTGCCTGGCGACCGCCATCGCGCTGGTGCTCGGCACCCTGGCGGCGGCGGCGCTGTATCGGCGCGATTTCTTCGGCAAGGACAGCATTTCGCTGCTGTTGCTGCTGCCGATTGCGCTGCCGGGGATCGTCACCGGCCTGGCGCTGCTGGCGGCGTTCAAGGCGCTGAACATCGAGCCCGGCATCCTGACCATCGTCGTCGGCCATGCGACGTTCTGCGTGGTGATCGTGTTCAACAACGTCATCGCCCGGTTCCGCCGCACCTCGTACAGCCTGATCGAAGCGTCGATGGATCTCGGCGCCGACGGCTGGCAAACCTTCCGTTACGTGATCTTGCCGAACCTCGGCTCGGCGCTGCTGGCCGGCGGCATGCTGGCGTTTGCGCTGTCGTTCGATGAAATCATCGTGACCACCTTTACCGCCGGCCACGAGCGCACGCTGCCGCTGTGGCTGCTGAACCAGCTCGGCCGCCCGCGCGACGTGCCAATCACCAACGTGGTGGCGCTGTCGGTGATGCTGTTGACCATGCTGCCGATCCTCGGCGCTTACTATCTGACCAAAGGTGGAGAAAGCGTCGCCGGCAGCGGCAAATAATTTCCTTACCCGACCTCTGATAAAAGGATAACCCTATGCAAAGCCAACTGTTGATTGACGGCCAACTGGTGAATGGCCAGGGCGCGACCCAGCCGGTGTATAACCCGGCGACCGGCGAAGTGATCGCGCAGGTGGCGGAGGCCAGCCCGGAACAGGTCGATCGCGCGGTGCTGGCGGCGGACGCCGCGTTCGCCGCCTGGGGGCAAACCACGCCGAAGGAGCGCGCCGAGCATCTGCTCAAGCTGGCGGATCTGATCGACGAGCATGCCGAGACCTTCGCCAGGCTGGAGTCGCTCAACTGCGGCAAGCCTTATCACTGCGTATTGAATGACGAACTGCCGGCGGTGGCCGACGTGTTTCGCTTCTTCGCCGGGGCCAGCCGCTGCCTGACCGGCATGGCCGCCGGCGAGTATCTGGCCGGGCACACTTCGATGATCCGCCGCGATCCGCTCGGCGTGGTGGCCTCGATCGCGCCGTGGAACTACCCGCTGATGATGGCGGCCTGGAAGCTGGCGCCGGCGTTGGCGGCGGGCAACTGCGTGGTGATCAAGCCTTCTGAGCAGACGCCGCTGACCACCTTCAAACTGGCCGAACTGGCCGCCGGGCTGTTCCCGCCGGGCGTGCTCAACGTGCTGTTCGGGCGCGGCGCCGGCGTGGGCGATCGGCTGACCGGGCATGACAAGGTGCGCATGGTGTCGCTGACCGGGTCGATCGCCACCGGCGAGCACATTATCGCCCACACCGCCGCCGGCATTAAGCGCACCCATATGGAGCTGGGCGGTAAGGCGCCGGTGCTGGTGTTTGACGACGCCGATCTGCAGCAGGTGGTGGACGGCATTCGCGGCTTCGGTTTCTACAACGCCGGGCAGGATTGCACCGCCGCCTGCCGCATCTACGCGCAGAAAAGCATTTATCCCGAGCTGGTCAAGCGGCTGGGCGAGGCGGTGGCCTGCCTGAAGATCGGCGCGCCGGACGACGAGAGCACCGAACTGGGGCCGTTGATTACCGCCCAGCATCTGGAGCGGGTGGCCGGTTTTGTCGAGCGAGCCAAAGCGTTGCCGCACGTACAGGTGGTGACCGGCGGGGAGAAGGTGAAAGGGCCGGGCTACTACTTCCAGCCGACGCTGTTGGCCGGCGCGCGCCAGGACGATGAGATCGTGCAGCGCGAAGTATTCGGCCCGGTGGTGACGGTGACGCTGTTCGACGACGAAGAGCAGGTGCTGGCCTGGGCGAACGAATCCAATTACGGGCTGGCGTCGTCCGTGTGGACCCGCGACGTGGGCCGCGCGCATCGCTTAAGCGCCCGCCTGCAATACGGCTGCACCTGGGTGAACACCCACTTCATGCTGGTGAGCGAAATGCCGCACGGCGGCCAGAAGTTGTCCGGCTACGGCAAGGATATGTCGATGTACGGGTTGGAGGATTACACGGCCATTCGTCATGTGATGTTCAAACATTGATTTTACAGTAATTATCCGCACAATAGCGCGGCCTTCGAGCCGGCTCCGGCCGGCTGATGATAATAAAAATTGAAAGGAAGCCTATATGGGTATCACCAGACGCGATTTTCTCAACGGAGTGGCGATCACCATCGCCGCCGGGTTGACGCCGCTGCAAATCTTGCGCGCGTCGCCGCAAACCGCCAATCAAACCCTGTACTATCCGCCGGCGCTGACCGGGTTGCGGGGCAACCATCCGGGCTCGTTCGAGCATGCGCACCAGTTGGGGCGCGACGGCAAAACCTTTGATTTCGGCAGCGTACCCGCCGTTGAAGAGTTCGATCTGGTGGTGGTCGGCGCCGGCATCAGCGGGCTGGCGGCCGCCTGTTTCTGGCAGCAACTGAAAGGCGAGCGGCAGCGCATTCTTTTGATCGACAACCACGACGACTTCGGCGGCCACGCCAAGCGCAACGAGTTCAACAGCGACGACGGCATGCTGCTCGGCTACGGCGGCAGCGAATCGTTGCAGTCGCCGCGCTCCAACTTCAGCCCGGTGGCGATGGGGCTGCTGCGCAAGCTCGGCGTCGATATCGACCAACTGGAGCAGGCTTTCGACACCACCTTCTACCCGGATTTGAATTTGAGCCGCGGGGTTTACTTCGATCGCAAGAACTTCGGCGTCGACAAGGTGGTGAGCGGCGATCCGGGGCGTACGGTGGCGGACGACATTCCGCGCGATCGGCTCAACGGCCGCTCTTATGAAGCGTTCATCGGCGATTTCCCGCTGCCGGAAAGCGATCGCCAGGCGCTGATCGCGCTGCACACGGTGGAGAAGGATTATCTGCCAGAGATGACGCTGGAGCAGAAGGTCGAGTGGCTCGATACCCACAGCTATACCCAGTTCCTGCGCGAGAAGGTGGGCCTGAGCGAGCTGGCGATCCGCTATTTCCAGCAGACCACCAACGACTTCCAGGCGGTGGGCATCGACGGCACGTCGTGCAGCGATGCGCGCATCTGCGATCTGCCGGGCCTCGGCGGCATGAATTTGCCGCCGCTGGACGAAGAGTCGCAGGCGGATCTCGACGATCCTTACGTGTTCCACTTCCCGGACGGCAACGCCACGCTGGCGCGCCTGATGGTGCGCAAGCTGATCCCGGCGGTGGCGCCGGCCGGCAAAGACATGAACGACGTGGTGCTGGCCAAATTCGACTACAGCCAGCTCGATCGGCCGGAATCGCCGGTGAAGCTGCGTTTGAACAGCACCGGGCTGCACGCGGCCAACGTCGGCGACAAGGTGGAAGTCACCTACATGACCGGCGAGAAGATGACCAAAGTGCGCGCCGGGCAGGTGGTGATGGCCGGCTACAACATGATGATCCCGTATCTGGTGCCGGAGATGTCGCACGAGCAGCAGGAGGCGCTGAAGCAGAACGTCAAGGCGCCGCTGGTGTACAGCAAGGTGGTGATCCGCAACTGGCAGCCGTTCATCAAGCTGGGCGTGCACGAGGTCTATTCGCCGGCCGCGCCGTACAGCCGCGTGAAGCTGGACTATCCGGTGAGCATGGGCGGCTATCAGCACCCGCGCGATCCGGATCGGCCGATCGGCCTGCATATGGTGTATGTGCCGACGCTGCCGGGCAGCGGCCTCAGCACGCGCGAACAGTCGCGTAAAGGGCGCGCGCTGCTGCTGGGCACGCCGTTCGAAGTGCACGAACAGATGATCCGCGAACAGCTGCAGGGCATGCTGGGCGAGGCCGGTTTCGATCATCAGCGCGACATTCAGGCGATCACGGTCAACCGCTGGTCGCACGGTTACTCCTACTTCCTCAACGGGCTGTTTGACGACGAAGACGAAGCCAAGAAAATCATCGAAACGGCGCGGCAGCCGATCGGCAAGATCGCTATCGCCAACTCCGATGCCGACTGGAGCCCGTACGCCAACTCGGCGATCGATCAGGCATGGCGCGCGGTCAACGAACTGGCCTACGGCAAGGTTGCCGCCAAGGAGGGAGCATGAGTCTGCGTTCGCTGTACCTGTTGAGCCTGCTGGCCGCCGGCGGCTCGGCCCAGGCGATGTCGGCCGGGGAATACGTCGCCAAAGCCGGTGACTGCACCGCCTGCCATACCGCGCCGGGCGGCGCCGAATTGGCGGGCGGCATGAAGTTCCCGACGCCGCTCGGGGCTATCTACGCCACCAACATCACGCCGGACAAGCTGCACGGCATCGGCGCTTACTCGTTCGAAGAGTTCGATCGCGCCATGCGTCAGGGGATCGCCAAAGACGGTCACCGGCTTTATCCGGCGATGCCGTACACCTCGTACGCCAAAATGAGCGCGGAAGACATGCGCGCGCTGTATGACTATCTGATGAACGAGGTGCCGGCGCAGAACGTCGCCAACCGCGCCAGCGACATCAGCTGGCCGCTGTCGATGCGCTGGCCGCTGGCGGTGTGGAACCAGCTGTTCCACGACGACCAGCCGTATCAGGCCGATCCGCAGCAAAGTGCCGAGTGGAACCGCGGCGCCTACCTGGTGCAGGGCGCGGGCCACTGCGGCAGCTGCCATACGCCACGCGGTTGGGCGATGCAGGAGAAGGGGCTGGACGGTAAGGAGCCGGTATTCCTGAGCGGCGCCGAGCTGGACGGCTGGTACGCCTCCAACCTGCGCGGCCTGCCGCCGGAAGAGGTGACGGCGCTGCTGAAAACCGGCCGCAGCCGCCATGCGGCGGTCGCCGGGCCGATGAGCGAGGTGGTGGCCCACAGCACGCAGTACCTCAGCGACGGCGATCTGAACGCCATCGCGGTGTACCTGCGCAGCCTGGCGCCGGACCCTGTCGCCGGGGCCGCCTCGAAGGCTGCGCAGGCGGATAACCCGAGCGGCAAGGCGACCTATGCGATGTACTGCTCGACCTGCCACGGCAATAAGGGAGAGGGCACCGACTTCACTATCCCGGCGCTGGCGGGCAACGCCACGGTAACGGCGGACAATCCGCTGACCGCGCTGCGGGTGGTGCTGGAAGGGGCGCATACCCCGATCACGCAGCAGGCGATGGCGCTCGGGATGCCGGCTTACGGCTGGGCGTTGAACGATCGGCAGGCGGCCGACCTGATGAGCTATCTGCGGGGAAGCTGGGGCAACCAGGCGGCGCCGGTAACGGTGCAGCAGGTGCAGGACGCGCGCCAACTGCAGGCGAAATGAAGAGGGAGCGCGGTCTGACGGCCGCGCTCCGCAAGCATTACAGCACCTTATGCGGGCCGAAGCATTCGTAGTGGATGCGTTCGGCCTCTACGCCCATCTCCAGCAGCTGTTTGCCCACGAACTGCATGAAGGCCACCGGGCCGCAGAAGTAATAGTGCATCTGCGGATCGGCCAGGCTGCCTTGCAGCGCGCTCAAATCCATCAATCCGCGGCTGTGGTAGTCGCGGCCTTCCACGTCATCGGCGCCCGGCTCGCGGTACCACACATGGCGGCTAAGATTCGGCATGCGCCCGGCAATATCCGCCACTTCCTCGGCAAAGGCATGCACGCTGCCGTTTTCCGCCGCGTGCAGCCAGTGGACCTGCGCCTGGTGTTGGTTGTCGTGCAGGCTGTTGAGCATGCCGAGCATCGGGGTTTGGCCGACGCCGGCGGAGATCAGCGCCACCGGCGTGGTCGGCGCCACATCGAGGAAGAAGTCGCCGTGCGGCGGGGCGATGTCGATCACGTCGCCTTCCTGCGCCTGCTGGTGCAGGTAGTTGGACACTTTCCCCTGATCTTCGCGCTTCACCGCGATGCGGTAGAACTCGCCGTTTGGCGAGGTGGTCAGCGAGTACTGGCGAATTTCCTGATGCTCCAGGCTGTCGTGCTTGATGTAGACCGCCAGGTATTGCCCCGGTTTGAAGTCCGCCACTCGGCCGCCGTCCACCGGTGCCAGCACGAAGCTGCAGATCACGTCGCTCTGCGGCTGTTTCTTCAGGATGCGGAATGCGCGCAGATCGCGCCAGCCGCCGTTGTCGGTTTCGCTCTGCTGATAAATCTGCTCTTCACGCTGAATAAACACGTTGGCCAGCACGCCGTAGGCTTTGCCCCAGGCGTCCAGGACTTCCTGGCCCGGGCTGAACATTTCGTCCAGGGTCGCCAGCAGGTGACCGCCGACGATGTTGTACTGCTCCGGCTGGATATTGAAGCTGGTGTGCTTCTGCGCGATGCGCTCCACCGCCGGCAGCAGCGCCGCCAGGTTCTCGATGTTGGCGGCATAGGCGCAGATGGCGTCGAACAGCGCCTGACGCTGATCGCCGTTGCGCTGGTTGCTCATGTTGAAAATATCTTTCAATTCCGGGTTGTGCGCGAACATGCGATCGTAAAAGTGGGCGGTCAGCTTCGGCCCGGTCGCAGCCAGCAGGGGAAGGGTGGATTTCACGGTGGCGATGGTTTGGCTATCCAGCATGGAAGCGCTCCTTGGGTTGGGATCTTGACGATAATTGTAATGATGTATTTTAAATGCATCTTATTGGGTTCCGCGTCGCTTGTAAATACCCTTGTTTTCGTTGCGGTGTTCTTCGGGCGTCGATCGCGCTCACAGAACATGAAAAAAGCGCATCGTTCGCATGAGGAAATGTCCGTTGATAAACGGCGGCATTTAGCGGATCAAAGCCTTGCGCCACCTTATGCCAATCGTTTGCGTAAAAACCTCTGTCAAGACCTATCTTCGGTGGGGTGAAACGGTTTACACTGTGGCCCAGAACCCAAACGGGTAGTTATTTGGTGATTTTTTAGTTAGCTGATTTAAGTCAGGAGATGCCGGATGTTAAAGCGTGAAATGAACATTGCCGATTACGATGCGGAACTGTGGCGTGCCATGGAGCAGGAAGTGGTGCGTCAGGAAGAGCACATCGAGCTGATCGCGTCTGAGAACTACACCAGCCCGCGCGTGATGCAGGCTCAGGGTTCCCAGCTGACCAACAAATACGCTGAAGGCTATCCGGGCAAGCGTTACTACGGCGGCTGCGAATACGTGGATATCGTTGAGCAGCTGGCTATCGATCGTGCCAAAGAATTGTTCGGCGCTGATTACGCCAACGTGCAGCCGCACTCCGGCTCCCAGGCTAACTTCGCCGTGTACACCGCGCTGCTGCAGCCGGGCGACACCATTCTGGGCATGAACCTGGCGCACGGCGGCCACCTGACCCACGGTTCCCCGGTTAACCTGTCCGGCAAACTGTATAACGTGGTGCCTTATGGCATCGACGACAAAGGTCAAATCGACTATGACGATCTGGCCAAACAGGCGCAAACCCACAAGCCGAAAATGATCATCGGCGGCTTCTCCGCATACTCCGGCGTGGTTGACTGGGCCAAAATGCGCGAAATCGCCGACAGCATCGGCGCTTACCTGTTCGTCGACATGGCGCACGTGGCGGGCCTGATCGCCGCCGGCGTGTACCCGAACCCGGTACCGCACGCGCACATCGTCACCACCACCACCCACAAAACCCTGGCGGGTCCGCGCGGCGGCCTGATCCTGGCGAAGGGCGGCGACGAAGATCTGTACAAGAAGCTGAACTCCGCCGTGTTCCCTGGCGGCCAGGGCGGCCCGCTGATGCACGTGATCGCCGGCAAGGCGGTGGCGCTGAAAGAAGCGATGGAGCCTGAGTTCAAGGTTTACCAGCAGCAAGTGGCGGTCAACGCCAAGGCGATGGTTGACGTGTTCCTGCAGCGCGGCTACAAAGTGGTCTCGGGCGGCACCCATAACCACCTGTTCCTGCTGGATCTGGTCGACAAAAACCTGACCGGTAAAGAAGCGGACGCCGCCCTGGGCCGTGCCAACATCACCGTCAACAAAAACAGCGTGCCGAACGATCCGAAGAGCCCGTTCGTCACCTCCGGCGTGCGTATCGGCACCCCGGCCGTGACCCGTCGCGGCTTCAAAGAGGCCGACGTGCGCGAACTGGCCGGTTGGATCTGTGATGTGCTGGACAACATCAACGATGAAGCCACCATCGAACGCACCAAGAAGAAAGTGCTGGATATCTGCGCCCGCCTGCCGGTTTACGCATAATCCCGCTTTTGCCTGAAAAAACCCGCTGCGGCGGGTTTTTTTGTGGCCGCTCGCGGCAAACTGTGAGCTGTCTGGCACTCTAACGCATTGACGTGGAATGAAGATTGCGGGCAGGTGTGAGCTCTGTCAAAGTATTGCCCTCACTCCGGAGGGATCATGGTTCTGCAATCCACGCGTTGGCTCGCGCTCAGTTATTTCACCTACTTCTTTTCCTACGGCATTTTCTTACCGTTCTGGGGCGTGTGGCTGAAAGGCGAGGGCATCGCGCCGGAAACCATCGGCATATTGCTCGGCGCCGGTTTGGTGGCCCGCTTCCTCGGCAGTTTACTGATTGCTCCCCGCGTTAAAGATCCCTCTCATCTGGTTTCCGCGCTGCGCCTGCTGGCGCTGCTGACACTGGCTTTCGCGGTTGGCTTCTGTTTCGGCAACGGTTGGGGCTGGCTGATGCTGGTGATAGCGGGGTTCAACCTGTTCTTCTCGCCGCTGGTGCCGCTGACCGACGCGCTGGCCGGCACCTGGCAAAAGCAGATCCGTATGGACTACGGCCGGGTAAGGCTGTGGGGCTCGCTGGCGTTCGTCATCGGCTCGGCGCTGACCGGGCAGCTGGTGGCGGTGTGGGGCCATAACGCCATTCTCTACAGCCTGATCTTCAGCGTGCTGGCGATGCTGCTGGGCATGTTGCTGAAGCCGAGCGTCATGCCGCAGGGCGAAGCGCGTACGCACAGCGATACCGAACGTTCGCTGTGGGCACTGCTGAAAGAAGGGCCGGTCTGGCGCTTCCTGCTGTGCGTCACGCTGCTGCAGGGGGCGCACGCCGGCTACTACAGCTTCGGCTCCATTTACTGGCAGGAGGCGGGCTATTCGGCCTCGACCATCGGCTATCTGTGGTCGCTGGGCGTGGTGGCGGAGGTGATTATTTTCGCCAGCAGCAACGTGCTGTTCCGCCGCTGGAATGCGCGCAACCTGCTGTTGCTCTCCGCCTGCTGCGGCGTGTTGCGCTGGAGCCTGATGGCCTACAGCACCGAGCTGGGCTGGCTGCTGCTGATCCAGATCCTGCATTGCGGCACCTTCACCGTCTGCCATCTGGCGGCGATGCGCTTTATCGCCGCGCGCCAGGGGCAAGAGGTGATCCGGCTGCAGGCGGTGTATTCGGCGCTGGCGATGGGCGGCGGTATCGCCGTCATGACGGTCATTGCCGGGTTCCTGTTCGAACATTGGCAGGGCGGGGTATTCTGGGTGATGGCGGCGGTCGCGGTGCCGGCCTTGTTCATCCGGCCGCCGGCGGTCAGCGTCAGCCGCTGATTAAGGCGCTTCCAGCAGCGCGCGGATGGCCTGGCGCTGCCGGGTTTCCAGCGGCAATTCGGTATAGATCAACGGCGGGTGCGGATCGCTGTGCACCGCCGCATAAGGGGTGATCACCAGCATGACGCCCTGCGGCGCTCCGCCGCGCAGATAGTCGCTCAGCGGCAGGTACTTGATGTTCAGCGGCAGTAGCGTGAGCTCGCGGATCTGGTATTCCACTTCCTCTTCCAACTGCGGGTTATCCAGCGTCAGCAGCAGCACCTGTTTTTCCTGCAGCGCGTTGTCCTGCATCAGCCAGGCGCCGAAGCTGATGGCCACCAGGCCCGCCTCCTCGTTGGAAAAATGCACGCCGTATTCCTGTTCCAGCGGTTTCAACGCTTCCTGCGTGGTGCGCATTAGCCGCGGGTATTTGCGCACCACTTCTTCCAGCAGCATATTGTCGATGCCGATGGCGAAACGGCAGCGCTCCAGCGCCGGCGCCAGGTGGGCGAACAGTTGGCTGACCAGCTCCGTCTTGCTGCTGAAGGCCATGCCGGAAAGCTGCTGGAAACGCTCGACCATGCTGTCGATGGCCGCCATCAATCTCTGCTCTTGCGCCGAGTCATTGCTGTGGTAGCTGTGATTTTTCAACATGGTGAAGGTCAGCGCCAAAAAATCGCGCTCGTCTGCCTGCGGCGGCTGGTTAAACAGCCGGTTGCAGGCCTGATGCAGCCAGGCGGCGGCTTGCTGCTCCGGCTTTTGCCGCAGCCAGTCGCGTTGAACGGCGTCGAAATGCGGATGGCGCTGCAGGCGATTTTGCCAGGCGCAGTAGAGCAGATAATGCTGCAGGAATTGGCGGTCGCGCGCATCGAAGCGGCGGTTGAGCAGCGGCTCGCAGGCGTCGATCGCCTCTGTCAGTGCAGACGCAGGGGCGGCATCGGCCGCCAGCGCTTGCCGCAGGCGCGGGGCGAAATCGTCTTCGACGAACCGCGGGCTGCAGCGCAGGGTGCGCCTTAGCCAATGGAGCAGGCACAGGCGTTGGTTGAGCGCGCTGCCCCTCAATCGGTAGCCATGGTCGGGATCGACGGCGATCTCCAGATGGTGGAAACGCTGGATTTCACTGGCCACCTCGGCTATATCTTGCCGGGTTATCGGGGGGGCGACGCCGTTGATTCGGCTTAGGGTCTCCAGCTGTAACTCGGGCTCCGGCGTGTACAGCATCAGCAGCAGATGGCAGCGCCGTTGTTGTCCGGAGAGCTCAGGCACGGGAGAGGTGTCCAGGCTCATATCACCTTCCGGCATAAAAGGTTGCGATTATGCCTAAGCATAGCAAAAGGCGTTGTGCCGGCAGGGTTAACGCGCGGCTTTTACTTCGGCTTACAACTTTCGTCACAAATATCGCCGGCAGAGGCGGGCCGTTCGACATTTATTTGTGTTACGTTATAACAAATATAGTAAAGCAGGATAATGATGAAGTTACGTCGACTTTTGGCTGCCTTTGGCGCCGTGTTCAGCGCCGGTGCGATCGCGCATCCGCACAGCTTTATCGATATGAACACCACCTTCGTCGCCAAGGATCAGCGGTTGGTCGGCCTGAAAATGGTGTGGGTGATGGATGAAATCACCTCGGCGGATCTGCTCTACGATGCGAAAAACGCCAAGAGCGATTCGGAAGTGTGGAAAAAGCTGGCGGCGGAAGTGATGGCCAACGTGCTGGGACAACACTATTTCACCGACCTTTACCGCGACGGCAAGCCGGTGAAATACCTGAACTTGCCCAG
The DNA here is from genome assembly GCF_052167655.1 of Serratia sp. CY55921. Classification (NCBI taxonomy): domain Bacteria; kingdom Pseudomonadati; phylum Pseudomonadota; class Gammaproteobacteria; order Enterobacterales; family Yersiniaceae; genus Serratia; species Serratia sp. CY55921. The sequence continues at coordinate 121,060 of NZ_JBJNMU010000004.1, forward strand.
CGAATATCACCTGTCGCGCCAGGGCAACCAGGCGGTGCTGGAGTTCGTGCTGCCGTTGGCCGAGCCGCAGCCGCTGGCGGGCAAGCCGTTCGAGCTTTCTACTTACGATCCGACTTATTTCGTGGATATGACCTATAAAGACCAAAATGCGCTGCATTTGCCGCCGGAGATGGCGCAGCAGTGCAGCTACAAGCTGATGACGCCGAAGCCGAATGCGTCGCTGCAGGCCTATGCGCTGTCGCTCGACAAGAACGACTCGCCCGGTGAAGACCTGGCGCTGGGGCAGCAGTTCGCCCAGCGGGTGACGCTGCAATGTCGCTGAATCTCTCGCAACCGACGATAAACCGGCGCCACTGGGCTTTCGGCCTGTGGCCGCTGCTGCCGTTCACGTTGGCGCTGGCGGCCGCCGCGCTGCTGGCGTGGCACTATTGGCCGCAGCTGCTGATGCAGAGCGTGGTATGGCAAAAAGCGCTGCACCAGCAGATGGCGGGGTTGTTGCAGCAGGTGAAGGCCGCGCCGCAGCAGGCAGGGTTGGCGCTGACGCTGTTCAGCCTCGGCTATGGCGTTTTGCATGCGCTCGGCCCCGGCCACGGCAAAGTGGTGATCGCCACCTATCTGGCCACTCACCCGGCGCGGCTGAAAAGCAGCCTGAAGCTGACCTTCGCCGCTTCGCTGGTGCAGGGCGGGGTGGCGATCGCGCTGGTTACGCTGATGCTGGTGGTATTGCAGCTCTCTTCGCGCCAGCTTCACCAAAGCAGCTTCTGGCTGGAGAAGGGCAGCTTTATTTTGGTGATGTTGCTTGGCGTGTTGCTGAGTTGGCGCGCGCTGAAACGTCTGTTTGCGGCGATCAAGGCGATGCGCCCGGCGCCGGCGCTGCGCATTAACAGCCTGACGCCGCTGGCGGCGGAGCATGTGCACAGCGCCGATTGCGGCTGCGGCCACCGGCATCTGCCGAGCGACAGCGAGCTGCAGGCGGGAAGCGATTGGCGCACCCAGACCGCCATCGTGCTGGCGATGGGCATGCGTCCCTGTTCGGGGGCGATTTTGGTGCTGCTGTTCTCTAAGGTGATCGGCGTGTTCGGCTGGGGAGTGATCTCCGCGCTGGCGATGGCGTTCGGCACCTCGTTGACCATCTCCATGCTGGCGCTGCTGGTGCATTACAGCCGACGGCTGGCGGTGCGCCTTAGCCGCTCGCGTGCGCCCGCCGCCTGGAGCGCGGTGGCCTGGGGATCGTTGGCGCTGGCCGGGGGCCTGATCCTGTTGGCCGCCGGGCTGTTGCTGTACGTCAGCGCGCAGCCGGAATTCGGCGGCGGCATCCGCCCCTTCTCCCGCTAACGGGCATAAAAAAAGCGCTGCATCGGCAGCGCTTTTTTCGATTCGCTTCTGGCGATTAACGCTTCAGCGCTTCGCTCAGTTCTTCGCGCATGGTGGCCAGCATGGCTTTCACGACGCGCGGGTTGCCTGCTACCACGTTGCCGGAGCTGAAGTGGTTGTGGCCGCCGACGAAGTCGGTGACCAGGCCGCCGGATTCACGCACCAGCAGTTCGCCCGCGGCGAAGTCCCACGGCTTCAGGCCGATTTCGAAGAAACCGTCTACGCGGCCGGCGGCCACATAGGCCAGATCCAGCGCAGCGGAACCGGTGCGGCGGAAGTCCGCGCACTGGGTGAACAGCTTGCCGACGATGTTGATGTAAGGCGTGGCGTGCTGTTTGACTTTGAACGGGAAGCCGGTCGCCAGGATGGTACCATCCAGATCTTTGGCGTTGGTGCCGCGCAGACGGTAACCGTTGAGCTGGGCGCCCTGACCGCGCGTGGCGGTGAACAGTTCGTTGCGCATCGGATCGTAAACCACGGCCACTTCAGTGCGGCCTTTGATGCGTACGGCGATGGAAACGGAGAAATGAGGGAAACGTTTGATGAAGTTTGCAGTGCCATCCAGTGGATCGATCACCCATTGCACATCGCGATCTTCGCCGATCAGCTCACCGCGTTCTTCGCTCACGATACTGTGTTGCGGATAAGACTTGCGGATGACGTCGATGATCAGATGCTCTGCATCGCGATCGACGTTGGTGACGAAGTCATTGGTCCCTTTCTGGCTCGCTTCTACAGCGTCCGGGGTTTCGTAGTTTTTGGCAATCAGGTTACCGGCCTTGCGCGCAGCGCGCACGGCGATAGTCAGCATCGGATGCATGGGTATCTTCCAACTAGGATGTTAAAGAACAGGAAACGGCGCGAAGTATAGCAGCTGTTCGGCAAATTGCCTACGGCTGTGTTAAGATGCTGCGATTTTCCGCCACGCTCAGAGTTTGTATGCTGCACAATATCCGCATTGTTCTGGTAGAGACTTCACATACCGGCAACATGGGCTCGACCGCCAGAGCCATGAAAACCATGGGTTTAACCAACCTTTATCTGGTTAATCCGCTGATCAAACCCGATTCTCAGGCCATCGCCCTGGCCGCCGGCGCCAGCGACGTGATCGGCAACGCCACCATCGTCGATACCCTCGATGACGCCATCGCCGGCTGTAGCCTGGTGGTGGGCACCAGCGCACGTTCTCGCACCTTGCCGTGGCCGATGCTGGAGCCGCGTGAATGCGGCGTGCGCGCGGTGCACGAAGGCGAACACGCGCCGGTGGCGCTGGTGTTCGGCCGCGAACGCGTCGGACTGACCAACGATGAATTGCAGAAGTGCCACTACCACGTCGCCATTCCGGCCAACCCGGACTACAGCTCGCTGAACCTGGCGATGGCGGTGCAGATCCTGGCGTACGAAGTGCGCGTGGCTTACCTCGATCGCCAACAGGCGGGCGCGCCGCAGCTGGAAGAGACGCCGTATCCGCTGGTGGATGACCTCGAGCGTTTTTATCAGCACCTGGAGCAGACGCTGCAGCGCACCGGTTTTATTCGCCCGTCCCATCCGGGCCAGGTGATGAGCCGCCTGCGCCGGCTGTTCACCCGCGCGCGCCCGGAAGGGCAGGAGCTGAATATCCTGCGCGGCATGCTGACGTCGATCGAGAAACAGGATAAACATCAAGGTAATTAATTGATGTGGCATAACGGTGGGCGACAATAGTATTAGTTATCCAAAGGTTATAACATGTATTTTATATACCTTTGTTCTTGCTAAGTTCAAAACGTGCTAATACTTGAGTCAATTACTAGGTTAAATAGTTGACTGTTTTACTCAGGAATGTCAGACTTTCGGCCATATTTGACCAACAGGTAACCATTGAGCTATGAGACTGACATCCAAAGGCCGTTATGCCGTAACCGCTATGCTCGACGTAGCGCTGCATTCCCAGGAAGGGCCGGTGCCACTGGCGGACATTTCCGAACGCCAGGGTATTTCGCTCTCTTATCTGGAACAATTATTCTCCCGTCTGCGCAAGAATGGCCTGGTGGCCAGCGTGCGCGGTCCGGGCGGTGGTTATCTGCTGGGTAAAGACGCGGGTGAGATCGCCGTTGGCGCTGTCATCACTGCCGTCGATGAATCGGTAGATGCAACCCGTTGCCAGGGCAAAGAAGGCTGTCAGGGCGGTGATCGCTGCTTGACCCACGCCCTGTGGCGCGATCTGAGCGAGCGCATCAGCGGGTTCCTGAACAACATTACGCTGGCTGAACTGGTCAACAACCAGGAAGTGCTGGTGGTGGCGGATCGTCAAAACAACGATACGCGCCGCACGGCCAACGGTCGTCCGCAAGAAACTATCAACGTTAATCTGCGCGCATAAGCAGCTGGCGAAATTATTTTAGTTTTTGGAAGTGATGTACGGAGCACAAGAGCAATGAAATTACCGATTTATCTGGATTACTCAGCAACGACGCCGGTTGACCCGCGCGTTGCTGAGAAGATGATGCAGTTTTTGACCCTGGACGGCACTTTCGGCAACCCGGCTTCCCGTTCCCACCGTTTCGGTTGGCAGGCGGAAGAGGCGGTAGACATCGCCCGTAACCAAATCGCCGAACTGGTGGGCGCCGATCCGCGCGAAATCGTCTTCACCTCCGGGGCGACCGAATCCGACAACCTGGCGATAAAAGGCGCTGCCAATTTCTACCAGAAAAAAGGCAAGCACATCATCACCAGCAAAACCGAACACAAAGCCGTGCTCGACACTTGCCGTCAGCTGGAGCGCGAAGGGTTTGAAGTCACCTACCTGGCGCCGCAGAGCAACGGCATCATCAGCCTGCAGGATCTCGAAGCGGCGATGCGCGATGACACCATCCTGGTCTCCATCATGCACGTCAACAACGAAATCGGCGTGGTGCAGGATATCGAAGCGATCGGCGAAATGTGCCGTGCGCGCGGTATCATCTACCACGTTGACGCCACCCAGAGCGTGGGCAAACTGCCTATCGATCTGAGCAAGCTGAAAGTCGACCTGATGTCGTTCTCCGGCCACAAAATCTATGGTCCGAAAGGCATCGGCGCGCTGTATGTGCGTCGCAAGCCGCGCATCCGCATCGAAGCGCAGGTGCACGGCGGCGGTCACGAGCGCGGCATGCGTTCCGGCACCCTGCCTGTCCACCAGATCGTCGGCATGGGCGAAGCTTATCGCATCGCCAAAGAAGAGATGACCGAAGAGATGGCGCGTCTGCGCACCCTGCGCGATCGTCTGTGGAACGGCGTGAAAGATATGGAAGAAGTGTATCTGAACGGCGATCTGGAGCACGGCGCACCGAACATCCTGAACGTCAGCTTCAACTACGTTGAAGGCGAGTCGCTGATCATGGCGCTGAAAGACCTGGCCGTTTCTTCCGGTTCAGCCTGTACCTCCGCCAGCCTCGAGCCGTCCTACGTGCTGCGCGCGCTGGGCATGAGCGATGAATTGGCGCACAGCTCGATCCGTTTCTCCCTGGGGCGTTTCACCACGGAAGAAGAGATCGACTACACCATTCAACTGGTGCGTAAATCCATCGGCCGTCTGCGCGATCTGTCCCCGCTGTGGGAGATGTTCAAGCAGGGCGTGGACATCAACAGCATCGAATGGGCGCATCATTAATTCTCAGGTTTCAGGAGCAAGGTCATGGCTTACAGCGAAAAAGTAATCGATCATTATGAAAACCCGCGCAACGTGGGTTCTTTCGACAACGAAGATCCTACCGTCGGCAGCGGCATGGTAGGGGCGCCGGCTTGCGGCGACGTGATGAAGCTGCAAATCAAGGTTAACGATGAAGGCATCATCGAAGACGCGCGCTTTAAAACTTACGGCTGCGGTTCCGCCATCGCCTCCAGCTCGCTGGTGACCGAATGGATGAAAGGCAAGTCGCTGGATCAGGCTGAAGCGATCAAAAACACCCAGATCGCCGAAGAGCTGGAATTGCCGCCGGTCAAAATTCACTGCTCGATCCTGGCTGAAGACGCCATCAAAGCAGCGATTGCCGACTATAAGAGCAAGCATAGCGCCAAGTAATTTGTCTGAGTCGGCCCGGCCGCGCCGGGCTTTGATGTGAAGTGTGAGGTTGTGATGTCTATTACCATGAGCGACAGCGCTGCGCAGCGTGTTCAGGCGTTTTTGACGAACCGCGGCAAAGGTCTCGGCCTGCGTCTGGGAGTGCGAACTTCCGGCTGCTCCGGGATGGCGTACGTGCTGGAATTTGTTGACGAAGCCAACGATGACGACATCGTGTTTGAAGACAAAGGCATCAAGGTGATCATCGACGGCAAGAGCCTGGTCTACCTTGACGGCACCGAGCTTGATTTCGTTAAGGAAGGCCTGAACGAAGGCTTCAAGTTCAACAACCCGAACGTCTCAAGCGAGTGCGGCTGCGGCGAGAGTTTCAACGTCTGACAGTCCATCGTGCTCCCCCGTTTCGGCGGGGGAACTTCATCCGCTAACGCCCAGAGCACGCTATGGATTACTTTACTTTATTCGGGCTGCCAGTTCGCTACACCGTGGACGGCAGCCTGCTTGCGTCCCGCTTCCAGGATCTGCAGCGCCAATTCCACCCCGATCGTTTCGCCAACCAGCCGGAGCGCGAACGCCTGATGGCGTTGCAGCAGGCGGCGACCATCAACGAAGCCTACCAGGCGCTGAAGCACCCGTTAAAACGCGCGGAGTATATGCTATCGTTGCACGGCTTCGATCTGGGCAACGAACAGCATACGATGCGCGACACCGCGTTCCTGATGGAACAGCTGGAACTGCGCGAAGAGCTCGACGCCATTGAGCGCAAGCCGGAGGCGGAAAGCCTGCTGGCCGATTTCGGCGCGCGGCTGGCCGCCTCGGTCAAACAGCGCAGCGCGCTGATGCTGCAGCAGTTGGACAGTGAGCAGTGGGCGGACGCCGCCGATACCGTGCGCAAGCTGCGCTTCTTGGACAAACTCCAGCAACAGGTTGAACAACTCGAAGAAAAACTGCTGGGTTTTGAGTAACACCTTCTGATTCTGATTGTGGAAGCTTCAACATGGCCTTATTACAAATTAGTGAGCCTGGCCTCAGCGCCGCGCCGCACCAGCGACGTCTGGCCGCCGGCATCGACTTGGGCACCACCAACTCGCTGGTCGCCACGGTGCGCAGCGGGCAAGCGGAAACGCTGGCCGACGAACAGGGTCGCCATTTGCTGCCTTCGGTAGTGCATTATCAGGCGGACGCGCAGCGCGTCGGCTGGGAGGCGCGCCAACAGGCGGCGCAGGATCCGGCCAATACCGTCAGCTCCATCAAACGCATGATGGGCCGCTCGTTGGCGGACGTGCAGCAACGTTACCCGAACCTGCCGTACCAATTCCAAGCCAGCGACAACGGCCTGCCGCTGATCGTCACCGCCGCCGGCGCGGTTAACCCGGTCGGCGTCTCCGCCGACATCCTGCGAGCCCTGTCCGCGCGCGCGCAAGCGGCGCTGGAAGGCGAGCTGGATGGCGTCGTGATCACCGTTCCCGCTTACTTCGACGACGCGCAGCGCCAGGGCACCAAAGACGCGGCGCGTCTGGCCGGCCTGCACGTTCTGCGTCTGTTGAACGAACCCACTGCGGCCGCGATCGCCTATGGGCTGGATTCCGGCCAGGAAGGGGTGATCGCGGTTTACGATCTGGGCGGCGGCACCTTTGATATCTCCATTCTGCGCCTCAGCCGCGGCGTGTTCGAAGTGCTGGCCACCGGCGGCGATTCCGCGCTGGGCGGCGACGACTTCGATCACCTGTTGGCCGACTGGCTGCGCGAGCAGGCCGGCGTGGCCGATCGCAGCGACCACGGCGTGCAGCGCCAACTGTTGGATGCCGCCATCGCCGCCAAAATCGCGTTGAGCGATGCCGACAGCGTGCGCGTCGAGGTGGCCGGCTGGCAGGGCGAGGTGACCCGCGCCCAGTTCGAAGCGCTGATCGCTCCGCTGGTGAAACGTACGCTGATGGCCTGCCGCCGCGCGCTGAAAGATGCCGGCGTCGCCGCCGACGAGGTGCTGGAAGCGGTGATGGTCGGCGGTTCCACCCGCGTGCCGCTGGTGCGTGAGCAGGTGGGCGCCTTCTTCGGCCGCACGCCGCTGACGTCTATCGATCCGGATAAAGTGGTCGCCATCGGCGCCGCGATCCAGGCCGACATTCTGGTGGGCAACAAGCCGGACAGCGACATGCTGCTGCTGGACGTGATCCCGCTGTCGCTGGGCCTCGAAACCATGGGCGGTCTGGTGGAGAAAGTGATCCCGCGCAACACCACCATTCCGGTGGCGCGCGCGCAGGAGTTCACCACCTTTAAAGATGGCCAGAGCGCGATGATGATCCACGTGCTGCAGGGCGAGCGCGAGCTGGTGCAGGATTGCCGTTCGCTGGCGCGCTTCACGCTGCGCGGCCTGCCGCCATTGCCTGCCGGGGGCGCGCATATTCGCGTCACCTTCCAGGTGGATGCCGACGGTCTGCTGAGCGTTACCGCGATGGAGAAATCCACCGGCGTCGAAGCCTCGATCCAGGTCAAGCCGTCGTACGGCCTGTCGGACAGCGAAATCGCCGGCATGATCAAGGATTCGATGGCCAACGCGCAAAGCGACGTGGGCGCGCGCAAGCTGGCGGAGCAACGCGTGGAAGCCGCGCGGGTGCTGGAAAGCCTGCAGGGCGCGCTGGCCACCGACGCCGCGCTGCTGAGCGAGGCGGAAAGCCAGGCGATCGCCGCCGCGACCCAGGCGTTGCAGCAGGCGGCGCAGGGTGAAGATCCCGCCGCTATCGAAGACGCCATCAAAACATTAGATGCACAAACGCAAGATTTTGCCGCGCGCCGCATGGACGCTTCCATTCGCCGCGCGCTGGCTGGCCATTCTGTGGATGAGGTTTAACCATGCCTAAAATTGTTTTCCTGCCCCATCAAGACCTTTGCCCGGAAGGGGCGGTTCTGGAAGCCGAAAAAGGGGAGTCGATCCTCAACGTTGCGCTGCGCAACGGCATTGAAATCGAGCATGCCTGCGAGAAATCCTGCGCCTGCACCACCTGCCACTGCATCGTGCGTGAAGGCTTCGATTCGCTGGAAGAGAGCAGCGAGCTGGAAGACGACATGCTGGACAAAGCGTGGGGGCTGGAGCCGGAAAGCCGTCTGAGCTGCCAGGCGCTGGTCGCCGACGAAGATCTGGTGGTCGAAATGCCGCGCTACACCGTCAACCACGCGCGTGAGCATTAATTGTTAGCCGCAGCGTCAACTCGGAGATCATAATGGGACTGAAATGGACCGACAGCCGTGAAATCGGCGAAGCCCTGTACGACCAATACCCGGATACCGATCCGAAAACCGTGCGTTTTACCGACCTGCATCAGTGGATCTGCGATCTGGAAGAGTTCGATGACGATCCGCAGGCTTCCAACGAAAAAATACTGGAAGCGATCCTGCTGGTCTGGTTAGATGAAGCGGAGTAAATAGCGTAACGGGCTGCCATGGGCGGCCCGTTTATTTTGTATCCGACATACCCGTCGTCTTTCAAACCGCAGCGTTGTTACCTGCACGATCACACCCCAGTCACTTACCTGAGTAAGCTCCTGGGGATGAGATCGCTGGGCGCCTAGCTGCAATTTGAAATCCATAGGGTATGCAATAAAGCCCTAATGAAATAATAAAGGGAACATCCGGAGTAAGAAGGCTATGACAACAGAATTCATGCAGGTCACGCTGTCGCAACAACCTGCCGACGCCCGCTGGGGCGAGAAAGCGCTGCTGAGCACCAACGGCGAAGGGATGACCATCCACCTGACCGGCGCCGACAAGCTGGGCGCGATCCAGCGCGCGGGCCGCAAAATTGACGGCCAGGGCATCAAAAACGTCAAGCTGGCCGGCGACGGTTGGGATTTGGAAAACAGCTGGGCGTTCTGGCAAGGCTATCGCGGGCCGAAAGGGCAGCGCAACGTCGAATGGGCCGAACTGCCGGAAGCCGCGCGTCAGGAGCTGGATAAGCGCCTGAAGATCGTCGACTGGGTGCGTGACACCATCAACATGCCGGCGGAAGAGCTGGGGCCGGAGCAATTGGCGACCCGCGCCGTCGATCTGATGTGCGACGTCGGCTGCGATGCCGTCAGCTACCGCATCACCAAGGGCGAAGATCTGCGCGAGCAGAACTATGCCGGCATCCACACCGTCGGCCGCGGCTCCGAGCGCCCGCCGGTGCTGCTGGCGCTGGACTTCAACCCGACCGGTAACCCGGACGCGCCGGTGTTCGCTTGCCTGGTCGGCAAGGGCATCACCTTCGATACCGGCGGTTATAGCCTGAAACAGAGCGCCTTTATGGATTCGATGAAGGCTGACATGGGCGGTGCGGCCACCATCACCGGCGCCCTGGCGCTGGCGGCGGCGCGCGGCCTGAAGCAGCGCGTGAAGCTGTACCTGTGCTGCGCCGACAACATGGTCAGCGGCAACGCCTTCAAACTGGGCGACATCATTCGCTACCGCAACGGCAAAACCGTTGAGGTGATGAACACCGATGCGGAAGGGCGCCTGGTGCTGGCCGACGGCCTGATCGACGCTTCTGAGCAGAACCCGCAGCTGATTATCGACTGCGCCACCCTGACCGGCGCGGCGAAAACGGCGGTAGGCAACGACTATCACGCGCTGTTCAGCTTCGACGACGCGCTGGCGCAAGAGCTGCTGAGCAGCGCCGCCGCCGAGCACGAGCCGTTCTGGCGTCTGCCGCTGGCCGAGTTCCACCGCAGCCAGCTGCCGTCCAACTTCGCCGAGCTGAACAACGTGGCCGGCCCGGCCTACACCGCCGGCGCCAGCACCGCGGCGGCCTTCCTGTCGCATTTCGTTAAGAACTACCAGCAAGGCTGGTTGCACATCGACTGTTCCGCCACCTACCGCAAAGGCGCGGTGGATCAGTGGTCGGCCGGCGCGACCGGGCTGGGCGTGCGTACCCTGGCCAATCTGCTGCTGAGCAAAGCCAAATAATTGAACGCCCGCCGCGTCGGGCGCTAGAATGCGCATTATCTTCGGGGCCCAGCATGCTGGGCCTCGTTATTTGATCCCTGGAGTTTGCCATGAGTTCCCATCATCACGATGCCGCCCCGAGCGAGAACGAGCTTGAACGCCTGCTGAAGCTGGCGGTGACGGAGCCGGCCCACCGTCCGGCGTTCTTCCGTGAACTGCTCGACGCCACGGTGCTGATCCTCGGCGACAGCGAGCAGGTGCAGCAGGACGGCGACATTACGCTGAACGCGGATACGCCGGTCAATATCCAGCATTGGGAAAAGCAGGACGGCGGCAGCATCATTCCGTTCTTCACCTCGCTGGACGCGTTGCAGAAGGCCGTTGAGGACGAACAGCCGTTCATCGCCATGCCGGCTCGGGTGCTGTTTGAAATCACCCAGGGCGCGGATCTGTTCCTCAACCCGAAGGCGGAATACGGCAAAGAGTTCTACCCGGAAGAGGTGGCGATGCTGCTGGCGACCGGCGGCGTCGTCAAACCGGTTGAGCATTACGTCGACAAAGAGACCCAAATCCTGTTGGGGCAGCCCGAAGAGTACCCGTCGGCGATGGTGGATGCGCTGACCACGCTGTTCAGCCAGCGCAAACCGGTGCGCCGCGCGTTTCTGGCGCTGATGCACGACCAGGCGGCGGACGAGAAGCCGAATCTGCTGATCGGGCTGGAAGTGGATGCAGAACCGGCGGAGATCGAGGCGTTGATCAACGAGGCCGGCAGCGTCGCCAGCGAAACGGCGCCGAATGACGAACCGGTCGATTTCTGCCTGGTGTCGGAGAAAGAGCGCGGCATCAGCCACTACCTGATCGCCCATACGCAGCCGTTTTATCAGCGCCGCTGGGGCAGCTGGCTGCGCAATTTGATCCCGTCCACCGACAAGACCCAGTAACGCGGCGCGTGGTCGGAAATGCCGCAGGAAGATCATATTTTTTTAATGAAATGTTGATTTTCCCGTAGGCAAGCGTTAACGGCGCACATATAATCTGCGCCACTTGAGAAGGCCGGCAACATTGCAGACCGGCCTGTTTTGGAAGTCATACAGAGGCCATCATGACCGTAGAACGTACCTTTTCCATCGTTAAACCAAACGCTGTAGCCAACAACGACATCGGCGCTATCTACGCGCGTTTCGAGCGCGCCGGTTTCAAAATCATCGCCGCTAAAATGCTGCGTCTGACTCGCGAGCAAGCTGAAGGCTTCTACGCTGAGCACAAAGGCCGCCCATTCTTCGACGGTCTGGTAGAGTTCATGACCTCCGGCCCAATCATGGTGCAGGTTCTGGAATCTGAAAACGCCGTGCAGCGCAACCGCGACATCATGGGCGCAACCAACCCGGACAACGCACTGGCCGGCACCCTGCGCGCCGACTACGCGGACAGCTTCACCGCTAACGCCGTTCACGGTTCCGACTCCGTTGAATCCGCACAGCGTGAAATCGCTTACTTCTTCAACGAAAGCGAAATCTGCGCACGTTAATCGTGCCGTTTCTGAGCTGATAGCCAGGCATTCACCGGCTGAAACAATAAAAATGCCCTGAATGCCTTTCAGCCATAGAAACCCGCTACTAAAATTTGTACAATGCCGCGCCCCTGATAAGACGACTTGTCAGGGGCGTGTTTTTAGTGCCGCCACCCGAATCTCGCGGGCTGAAATGCACAACTTACTGTCCATTCTTTAGCGCCATAACGTGTAATAACGAGGCCAGAGATCATTATGTTAGAACCCATCACGTCCGAGCACACCGTGTCTGAAAATAATTCGCTGACTACCCCCTCCGTTAACGTGGAGCAACCGGCTGCGGCCAAAATCAACCTGCTGGATCTGAACCGCCAGCAAATGCGCGAGTTCTTCGCCGAAATGGGCGAGAAACCGTTCCGCGCCGATCAGGTGATGAAGTGGATTTATCACTACTGCTGCGACGATTTCGAGCAGATGACCGACATCAACAAAGTCCTGCGCGGCAAGCTGCAGCGCGTGGCGGAAATCCGCGCGCCGGAAGTGGCGGAAGAACAGCGCTCGGCCGACGGCACCATCAAGTGGGCGATCAAGGTGGGCGATCAGCAGGTCGAAACCGTGTACATCCCGGAAGCCGACCGCGCGACGCTGTGCGTCTCCTCGCAGGTGGGTTGCGCGCTGGAGTGCAAATTCTGTTCGACGGCGCAGCAGGGCTTCAACCGCAACCTGCGCGTGTCGGAAATCATCGGCCAGGTGTGGCGCGCGGCGAAGATCATCGGCGCACTGAAGGTGACCGGCCAACGCCCGATCACCAACGTGGTGATGATGGGCATGGGCGAACCGCTGCTCAACCTGAATAACGTGGTGCCGGCGATGGAAATCATGCTGGACGACTTCGGCTTTGGCCTGTCCAAACGCCGCGTGACCCTGTCTACCTCCGGCGTGGTGCCGGCGCTGGACAAGCTGGGCGACATGATCGACGTGGCGCTGGCCATTTCGCTGCACGCGCCTAACGACACCATCCGCGATGAGATCGTGCCGATCAACCGCAAGTACAACATCGAGACCTTCCTGTCCGCGGTGCGTCGCTACCTGGAGAAATCCAACGCCAACCAGGGGCGCGTCACCGTCGAGTACGTGATGCTGGATCATATCAACGACAGCACCGACGATGCGCATCAGTTGGCGGAAGTGCTGAAAGACACGCCGTGCAAGATCAACCTGATCCCATGGAACCCGTTCCCGGGCGCCCCTTACGGCCGCAGCTCCAACAGCCGGGTGGACCGTTTCTCCAAGGTGTTGATGGAATACGGCTTTACGACTATTGTTCGTAAAACCCGCGGTGACGATATCGACGCCGCCTGCGGGCAACTGGCGGGTGAAGTGATCGACCGTACCAAGCGTACCCTGAAAAAGAAAATGGCCGGGGAACCTATCAACGTACGGGCGGTCTGAATCCTATAGCACCTTTTTTGTTATCTAACAGCCTGTTATGCGAGATGTTGACGCTAATGGGCGTTAGCTGACGGCCGATAAGGAAATGAATGCGGGCATGAAGCTGAAACTGTGGGGTGTGTGGCTGGCGGTCGGGTTGTTGGCCGGGTGTTCCGGCTCATCGCCGGAAAAGGAAGCACAGGTCGCTGAGGCGGGCCAGACGCGGTTGCAGCTGGGGCTGGAGTACCTGCAGCAAGGTGACATGGACGCCGCGCGCCAGAACCTGGAAAAGGCGCTGGACGCGGCCCCGCAGGATTACCGCACGCAGTTGGGCATGGCGCTCTACGCGCAGCGGATCGGTGAAAACGCCGCGGCCGAACAGCGTTATCGGCAAGCGCTCAAACTTGCGCCGGGCAATGGCACCGTACTGAATAATTACGGTGCGTTTCTTTGCAGTTTAGGGCAGTATGTACCGGCGCAACAGCAGTTTAGCGCTGCGGCGCTGGCGCCCGATTATGGTCAGGTCGCTGACAGCCTGGAAAACGCAGGTTACTGTTTTCTCAAGGCCGGACAAAACGATGAAGCGCGCACGCTGTTGAGCCGCGCGCTGAAAGTCGATCCGGACAAAGGCGCTCCGCTGTTGGCGGAGGCCGAAAAGCAATTTGGAGAAGGGAAGCGCGCCCAGTCGCAACTTTTATTGGATGTTTATCAGCATGTTCTGCCGGCTAGCGCCAGCAGCTTATGGTTACAGATTCGTTTCGCCGCGTTAGCCGGCCGTCAGGATAGCGTTCAACGCTATGGCAAGCAGTTAGCGCGAAGTTTTCCACAATCCAAACAGTACCAGCAGTTCTTAGCTAATGAATACTGAAGCCTCCCAAGATAAAACCGTATCCATGACGACGGGCCAGCGCCTGCGTCAGGCCCGTGAGCAACTCGGGCTGAGCCAACAGGCCGTTGCAGAACGCCTGTGTCTCAAAATGTCCACCGTGCGCGATATCGAGGAAGACAGCGTGTCCGCTGACCTCGCGTCCACCTTCGTGCGCGGCTACATCCGTTCCTACGCCAAGCTGGTGCATTTGCCGGAAGACGAACTGCTGCCGATGCTGGCCAAGCAGGCGCCGTTGAAGATGGCGAAAGTGGCGCCGATGCAAAGCTTCTCGCTGGGCAAGCGCCGCAAGAAACGCGACGGCTGGCTGATGAGCTTCACCTGGCTTATCGTGTTCGTGGTGATTGGCCTGACCGGCGCCTGGTGGTGGCAAAACCACAAGGCGCAGCAGGAAGAGATCGCCACCATGGCCGATCAATCCTCCGCGCAGCTTTCACAGAATAACGAAGGGCAGTCCGTGCCGCTGACGGACGGCAACGCCGACGCCGGCACCAACGTACCGTTGACCGACAACAGCGCCGCGCCGGCCGATACCGGCGCAGCGGCTCAGGCGCCGGCGGCGACCGCCCAGACGCCGGGCGCGGCTCAGCAACAGCCTGCCGTGGTGTCGCCAAGCCAGACCACCCTGCCGGAAACCGCGCCGGCGGCGCAATCGCCGCTGCCGACCGCCGATGCGGGCGTGGCTGCGCCGGCGGCCGATCCGAACGCGCTGGTGATGGATTTCTCCGCCGACTGCTGGCTGCAGGTGACCGACGCGAGCGGTAAAACGCTGTTCAGCGGCACCCAGAAGCAGGGCGGCAAGCTGAACCTGACCGGCACTGCGCCGTACAAACTGACCATCGGCGCGCCGGCGGCAGTACAGATCCAGTATCAGGGTAAACCGGTTGATTTGAGCCGGTTCGTTAAGTCAAACCGTGTTGCTCGCCTGACCGTCGCCGCGCAGTAATCGCGCGGCCCCGGTCGTGATGTCAGAGCAGCAATGGAGAGTAAGTAATGCATAACCAAGCGCCCATCAACCGTCGAAAATCTACACGCATTTACGTCGGCAAGGTGCCTATTGGTGATGGCGCGCCGATTGCCGTGCAGTCGATGACCAACACCCGTACCACCGATGTTGAAGCAACGGTTAATCAGATTAAAGCGCTGGAGCGCGTGGGCGTCGACATCGTCCGCGTTTCGGTTCCTACCATGGACGCCGCCGAGGCGTTCAAGCTGATCAAGCAGCAGGTCAACGTGCCGCTGGTCGCCGATATCCACTTCGATTATCGCATCGCGCTGCAGGTTGCCGAATACGGCGTGGACTGCCTGCGCATCAACCCGGGCAACATCGGCAACGAATCGCGCATTCGCTCGGTGGTGGACTGCGCCCGCGACAAGAACATCCCGATTCGCATCGGCGTCAACGGCGGTTCGCTGGAGAAAGATCTGCAGGAAAAGTACGGCGAACCTACGCCGGAAGCGCTGCTGGAATCCGCCATGCGCCACGTGGATATCCTCGATCGCCTCAACTTCGACCAGTTCAAGGTCAGCGTCAAGGCATCGGACGTGTTCCTGGCGGTGCAATCCTACCGTCTGCTGGCGTCGCGCATCGATCAGCCACTGCACCTGGGCATCACCGAAGCCGGCGGCGCGCGCAGCGGGTCGGTCAAATCGGCCATCGGCCTGGGCATGCTGCTGTCTGAAGGCATCGGCGATACCCTGCGCATCTCGCTGGCGGCGGATCCGGTCGAAGAGGTGAAGGTCGGTTTCGACATTCTGAAGTCGCTGCGCATCCGCGCGCGCGGCATCAACTTCATCGCCTGCCCGACCTGTTCGCGTCAGGAGTTCGACGTGATCGGCACGGTGAACGCGCTGGAGCAGCGCCTGGAAGACATCATCACGCCGATGGACGTCTCGATCATCGGTTGCGTGGTGAACGGCCCGGGCGAAGCGCTGGTGTCCACCATGGGCGTGACCGGCGGCCACAAGAAGAGCGGCTTCTACGAAGACGGCGTGCGCCAGAAAGAGCGTTTCGACAACGAACAGATGATCGACCAGCTGGAAGCGAAGATTCGCGCCAAGGCCGCGATGATGGACGAAAGCAACCGTATCACGGTCAATCTGCTGGAAAAATAAGCGTTATCGCTACACGGCGGGCCTGTTGGCCCGCTTGTTTATGCACCTGAAGGGCGGAAAACCGCATCCGCGTTGAATACCGGGCGGCAAAGTCCCTATAATCAGGTTCATTTTTACAGACAACGGACAGAGAACTCACGTGGCAAAGAACATTCAAGCCATCCGCGGCATGAACGACTACCTGCCGGAAGAAACGGCATTATGGCAGCGTATTGAAGGCACCCTCAAGCAGGTGCTGGGCGGCTACGGTTACAGCGAAATCCGGTTGCCGATTGTAGAGCAGACCCCGTTATTCAAACGCGCGATCGGCGAAGTGACCGACGTCGTGGAAAAAGAGATGTATACCTTCGAAGACCGCAACGGCGAAAGCCTGACGCTGCGTCCGGAAGGGACGGCCGGCTGCGTGCGCGCCGGCATCGAACATGGTCTGCTGTACAATCAGGAACAGCGTCTGTGGTACATCGGCCCGATGTTCCGCTACGAGCGCCCGCAAAAGGGCCGCTATCGCCAGTTCCATCAGCTGGGCGCGGAAGTGTTCGGCCTGCAAGGCCCGGATATCGACGCCGAGCTGATCCTGCTGACCGCCCGCTGGTGGAAAGCGCTGGGCATCGCCGAGCACGTCAAGCTGGAGCTGAACTCCATCGGTTCGCTGGAAGCGCGCGCCAACTACCGCGATGCGCTGGTGGCGTTCCTGGAGCAGCACGTCGAGGTGTTGGACGAAGACTGCAAACGCCGCATGTACAGCAACCCGCTGCGCGTGCTGGACTCCAAGAATCCTGAGGTGCAGGCGCTGCTGAACGACGCGCCGCGCCTGTCCGAGTACCTGGATGAAGAATCCCGTGCTCACTTCGCCGGTCTGTGTGAACTTTTGGCGCAGGCAGGTATCCCATATACCGTTAACGAGCGCCTGGTGCGCGGTCTGGATTACTACAACCGCACCGTGTTTGAGTGGGTGACCACCAGCCTGGGCGCGCAGGGCACCGTCTGCGCGGGCGGCCGTTACGACGGTCTGGTCGAGCAGTTGGGCGGCCGCGCCACCCCGGCGGTCGGTTTCGCCATGGGCCTGGAGCGTCTGGTGCTGCTGGTGCAGGCGGTCAACCCGGAATTCAAGGCGCCGTCGGCTATCGACGTGTACGTCATCTCTTCCGGCGCGGGCACCCAGAGCGCGGCGATGCAGCTGGCTGAACAGGTGCGCGACGCGGCGCCGCAGCTGAAGCTGATGACCAATTACGGCGGCGGCAACTTCAAGAAGCAGATCACCCGTGCGGACAAATGGGGCGCGCGCATCGCGCTGATCCTGGGCGAGAGCGAAGTGGCGGCGCAGCAGGTGGTGGTGAAAGACCTGCGCAGTGGTGAACAAGAAACGCTGGCGCAAAGCGAAGTCGCTGCGCGTCTGGCTTTGATGTTAGGTTAAGGAGAAGGACACCGTGGAAGTCTATACCACTGAAAACGAACAAGTCGACGCACTGCGTCGGTTCTTTGCCGAGAACGGCAAAGCGCTGGCGGTGGGCGTGGTGCTCGGAATTGGTGCCCTGGTTGGCTGGCGTTACTGGCAGAGCCATGAAAACTCCAACATGATGGCGGCATCGCAATCCTATCAGGAAGCCAGCGATCGTCTGGCGGCCGGCAAGCCGGATGACGTGGCTGCCGCAGAGAAATTTGTCCAGGCCAACGGCAATAGCTACGGCGTACTGGCCGCGCTGCAATTGGCTAAGCACTTTGTCGAACAGAATGATTTCGCCAAGGCGGAACAACAATTGGCGCTGGCTCAGGGCCAGACCAAAGACGACAACCTGTTGGCGATGATCGACCTGCGTCTGGCGCGCGTCCAGCTGCAGGAGAAAAAGCTGGATGAAGCGCTGAAAACGCTGGATGGCGTGAAAGGCGAAGGCTGGGCGGCGATGATGCAGGATGTGCGCGGCGATGTGCTGCTGGCGAAGGGCGACGCCAAGGGCGCGCGCGAAGCTTACAGCAAAGGCATTGAGTCCAACGCTTCTCAAGCGCTGCAGGTTCTGCTGCGCATGAAATTGAATAACTTGTCCAGCTAAGGGGAATTCCCATGCAATTGCGTAAAACACTCTTGGTCGGACTGGTTTCCGCTGCCTTGCTGAGTGGTTGCTCGCTGTTTAACAGCGAAGAAGACGTGGTTACCATGTCGCCGTTGCCGAAAGTTGAAAATCAGTTTACGCCGAACAAGGCGTGGAGCACCTCGGTGGGCGACGGTATCGGTGAGTATTACTCCCACCTGCGTCCGGCCTATCAGGACAGCACCATTTACGCCGCCGATCGCTTCGGCATCGTGAAAGCGATGGATGCCGACAGCGGCAACGAGAAGTGGAAGGTCAATCTTTCCGAGAAGACCGGCTTCTTCTCCAGCAACCTGTCTGCGCTGCTGTCGGGCGGCCTGACGGTTGCGGGTGACAAGGTTTACGTCGGCAGCGAAAAAGCGGTGGTTTACGCATTGAACACCGCCGACGGCGCCATCGCCTGGCAGACCAAAGTGGCCGGCGAAGCGATCTCCCGTCCGGTTGTCAGCGACGGCATGGTGTTGGTGCATACTTCCAACGGCATGCTGCAGGCGCTGAACGAAGCCGACGGCGCGGTGAAGTGGACGGTTAACCTGGATATGCCTTCGCTGTCGCTGCGCGGTGAATCCGCGCCAGCCGTCGCCTTTGGCGCCGCCATCGTCGGCGGTGACAACGGCCGCGTCAGCGCCGTGCTGATGCAGCAGGGCCAACTGATCTGGCAACAGCGCATTTCTCAGCCGAGCGGCGCGACCGAAATCGATCGCCTGAACGACGTGGACACCACGCCGGTGATCGTTGACGGCGTGGTCTACGCGCTGGGTTACAACGGCAACCTGACGGCGCTGGATCTGCGTTCCGGTCAGATCATCTGGAAACGCGAGCTGGGTTCGGTGAACGATTTCATCGTCGACGCGGGCCGCATCTACCTGATCGACCAAAACGATCGCGTGGTGGCGCTCAGCACCGAAGGCGGCGTGACCGTGTGGACGCAGAGCGATCTGCTGCACCGCAACCTGACGCCGCCGGTGATGTATAATGGTTATCTGGTGACCGGTGACGCCGAAGGCTATCTGCACTGGGTCAACACCACCGATGGCCGTTTTGTCGCCCAGCAGGAAGTGGACAGCTCCGGCTTCCTGTCTGCGCCGATGGTGGCCGGCGACAAGCTGGTCATCCAGGCTCGCGGCGGGAAAGTTTACGCTTTCACCCGCTAACGCCGCTCGTCGCAAGGCTTGCAAACGGCTCCTGAATGTTCAGGGGCCGTTTCGTATTTTTATAAGCTGCACCGCTGGTGTCTATCCACAGTGCAGTAACGCATTGATTATTAAGTAATGAGGCTTCAACAATGATACCTGTCGTCGCGCTGGTCGGGCGCCCGAATGTGGGTAAATCCACCTTGTTCAACCGTTTAACCCATACGCGCGATGCGCTGGTGGCGGATTTCCCGGGGCTGACGCGTGACCGCAAGTATGGTCGTGCTGAAATCGAAGGCAATGAATTTATCATCGTCGATACCGGCGGCATCGACGGCACCGAAGACGGCGTCGAAACGCGCATGGCCGGTCAGTCGCTGCTGGCGATCGAAGAAGCGGACATCGTGCTGTTCATGGTCGACGCCCGCGCCGGCCTGATGCCGGCGGATCAGGGCATCGCCCAGCACCTGCGCAGCCGCCAGAAGGCGACATTCCTGGTGGCCAACAAGACCGACGGTCTGGATCCGGACACCGCCACCGCCGATTTCTACTCGCTCGGTCTGGGTGAAGTGTTCGCTATCGCCGCTTCTCACGGCCGCGGCGTGACCCAGCTGATTGAACACGTGCTGGTGCCGTTCGTGCCGGAAAAACCGGAAGACGTCGAGCTGACCGAGGAAGAGGCCAACGCCGCTTACTGGGCCGAGCAAAACGGCGAAACGCTGGAAGGCGAAGAAGACGAAGAGCCGGAAGAAGCGTTCAATCCGCAGGATCTGCCGATCAAACTGGCGATCGTCGGCCGCCCGAACGTAGGTAAGTCTACGCTCACTAACCGTATCCTCGGCGAGGAGCGCGTGGTGGTGTACGACATGCCGGGCACTACCCGCGACAGCATCTACATTCCGATGGTGCGTGACGAACGCGAATACGTGCTGATCGACACCGCCGGGGTGCGCAAACGCGGCAAGGTGACCGAAACCGTCGAGAAATTCTCGGTGATCAAGACCCTGCAGGCGATTGAAGACGCCAACGTGGTGCTGCTGGTGATCGACGCGCGTGAAGGCATCTCCGATCAGGACCTCTCGCTGCTCGGCTTTATCCTCAATAGTGGGCGCTCACTGGTGATTGCGGTCAACAAGTGGGACGGCATGAGCGAAGAAGATCGCGAGCACGTGAAAGAGATGCTCGATCTGCGTCTGGGCTTCGTCGACTTCGCGCGCGTGCACTTTATTTCCGCCCTGCACGGCAGCGGCGTCGGCAACCTGTTCGAATCGGTACAGGAAGCCTACGAGTGCGCAACCCGTCGCGTAAACACCTCGATGCTGACCAAAATCATGCAGATGGCGGTTGACGATCACCAGCCGCCGTTGGTGCGCGGCCGCCGCGTGAAGCTGAAATACGCCCACGCCGGCGGTTACAACCCGCCGATCGTGGTGATCCACGGCAACCAGGTCAGCGATCTGGCCGATTCGTACAAGCGCTACCTGATGAACTACTTCCGTCGCTCGCTGAACGTGATGGGGACGCCGATCCGCATCCAGTTCAAAGAGGGCGACAACCCGTTCGCCGGCAAACGCAACCTGCTGACGCCGACCCAGATGCGTAAGCGCAAACGCCTGATGAGCCACCTGAAAAAGAGCAAGTAATCGCTCATGAGGGGCGCGGCAGTGATGCCGCGCCCCTTTTTTATTGGCCCGAAATCGTTTTATTATCTGAAGATTACCTCGCCTGTCTGAAGGAACACCATGTCCTGGGAAACCTGGAGTTTTGCGTTCGACGTCACCGTGCCGAATCTGCTGATGATGCTGCTGGGGATCCTGCTGCGCCATTGGCGCCTGATGGATGACCGCTTCGTCGACGGCGCGACCCGCCTGGTGTTCAATCTGGCGCTGCCGTGCCTGCTGTTTTTCAGCATCGCCACCAACCATCCGCAGCTGCTCGGCAATCTGCCGCTGGTGCTGTTCGGCGCGGTCGGCACGCTGGCGACCTTCCTGCTGCTGGAGCTGGCGGCCAGGTGGGTGGTGAAAGAACCGCGTGAGCGCGGGGTGTTCGTGCAGGGCGGGTTTCGCGCCAACACCGCCATCGTCGGTCTGGCCTACGCCATGACCGCCTACGGCAGCGAAGGCATTGCGCTCGCCTCGCTGTACCTGACGGTGACCGTGATCCTGTTCAACATACTGTCGGTCATCACCCTCACGCGCAGCCTGCAGGGCGGGCAGGGCAAGAAAATCAGCCACCTGTCGCTGCTGCGCAGCATTGTCACCAATCCGCTGATCATCGGCCTGGTGTGCGGGCTGCTGTATGCGCAAACCGGGCTGGGTATCCCGACCGTGATCCGCCAAACCGGCAGCTATATCTCCGCGCTGTCGCTGCCGTTGGCGCTGCTGTGCACCGGCGCCAGCCTGGATTTCCGCGCCATGTTCCGCTCGTCCAACGTGGCGGCGCTGTCGTCGGCGGCCAAGCTGTTTCTGGTGCCGTTCCTGATGACGCTGGCCGGCTGGCTGTGCGGGTTTCAGGGGGCGGCGTTGGGCATCATCTTCCTGTTTTCCGCCACGCCGACCGCTTCGGGCAGCTATGTGATGACGCGCGCTATGGGCGGCAACGCCACGCTGGCGGCCAACATTATCGCTATCACCACCGTCGGGTCGTTCTTCACCACCGCGTTGGGGATCTATTTCTTGCGCTCATGGGGCGCGATTTAACCTGGGAGCCGTTATGGATGCGCATTGTCCGCACTGTCGTCAGACCATGAATTGGGTAGCGGGTCACTACCATTGTGCCGCCTGTCAGCGCGATTATCGGCAGCTGGCGAGCTGCCCGGAGTGCGGGCAGCCGCTGCAAGAGTTGAAGGCCTGCGGGGCGGTGGATTACCTGTGCCAGAACGGGCACGGGCTGATCTCCAAAAAACGGGTGAATTTCAGCTATCAGCCGCTGTAAGCCCTCACTCATCCACCTGGCCGGTTTTCCACAGATCCACCAGCGCCTGCGGCGCGCTGCTTTCCGGGATTAACAGCACGATCTCGGTGCTCAGGGTGGGGCTGGTGTAGTTGATCTGTACGCGGTAGTAGCGCTGGTCGCCGCAGCCGGGGGAGTTGGGTTGGCCCTCTTCCTGGGCGTACGGCAGCGTCTGATTCAGCAACTGATTCAGGCGCTGCCGTTGCTCCGGCGTGATATCGGCCAGCGCAATGCGGCGCTGGCCCGCCAGTTTGGGAATGTAGGCGAAGCCTCCCTCGCGCGCCAGCTCAATGACCGTATCCTGATTGAGCGTCGGCAGCGGTTTCATTACTCCACCCCCACCTGATGCCAGGCCTGTTGCACCTTGTCCGCCACGCTTTGATCGAAACGCGCCTGCGCGTGTTTCACCGTGGCGCGGGCGAAGGTGGCGAAGTCGGCGTTTTGCGGCAGCGCTTTGTCGCACACTGTGTCATACCAGACGTAGCCGGCTTTTTCCCAGGCGAAGCCGCCCAGCGCGGTTGCCGCCAGGTAGAACGCGCGGTTGGGAATGCCGGAGTTGAGGTGCACGCCGCCGTTGTCTTCCTTGGTCTGGATGTAATCCTTCATGCTGGCAGGCTGCGGGTCTTTGCCCAGCAGCGGGTCGTCGTAGGCGGTGCCGGGCGCTGACATCGAGCGCAGCCCTTTGCCTTTGATGCCCTTGGCGAGCAGACCGGCGCCGATCAGCCAGTCGGCTTTATCGGCGGTTTGCTGCAGGTGGAATTGCTTGACCAACGAACCGAACACGTCAGACAGCGATTCGTTGAGCGCGCCGGACTGCTGGTAGTAGATCAGCCCAGCCTCGCTCTCGGTCACGCCGTGCGCCAGCTCATGGCCGACCACGTCGATGGCGATGGTGAAACGGTTGAAGATCTCGCCGTCGCCGTCGCCGAACACCATCTGCTGGCCGTTCCAGAAAGCGTTCTGGTACTCCTTGCCGTAGTGCACGCTGCCGACCAGCGGCAGCCCTTTATTATCCAGCGAATTGCGCCGGTAGGCCTGCCAGAAGAAATCGTAGGTGACGCCGAGATAGTCGTAGGCCTCGTCCACCGCCACGTCGTGGTTGCTGGGCTGGCCCTCCTTGCGCACCTGTTTGCCGGGCAGTTGGGTGCCGTTCTGGGCGTCGTAGATATCGCGGAGCGCTTCGCCGGCTCGGGCGTTTTTCTCGGTCGGTGAACGCAGCGGCTTGTTGCCGAGCAGGCTTTGCACGTGGTTCAGGGTGTGCAGCGCGCAGTCGCGCTGCGGGGCGTTACCGTGTTCAATAATGCGGCGCAGCATGTAGGGAGGAATGACGGAACGCATGCGCTGGGCTGGCATAGTGGCTCTCCTTAGGCAAAAAATTTACCTCATCGAATGAATGCACTGAGCCTAAGTGTAGTCTACTCGTCATAAAGCCTGTGGTTATGCGTGCTCACCGCCGGGGTGGTCTTGTGGGGACTGATGCGCCGCACCGAGGCGCGTACCGCCAACCGGCCATGCAGCAGCAGGTTGCACGGCGGCGCGTCGGCGCGCAGCATGCGCCGCTGCAGCAGCTGGATCGCCTCGTAGCCCAGCTCATCACGCGGCACCTGTACCGAGGTCAGCGGCACGTCGTGTATTTCCGCCAGGTTGAAGCCATCGGTGCTCATCACCGAGACGTCGCCCGGCACGCTCAGCCCCCGCTTGTTGAGCGCCTTGACTGCCCCGACCGCCATGTAGTCGCCGCCGGCCAGGATCGCCGTCGGCAGCGGGGCGCGGTTCAGGTAGGTGCTCAGCGCCTGTTCGGCCTCTTCGCTGCCGAAGCCGGAAGTGGTCACCAGATGGCGGCCGTCGTCGAACGGCAGATGATGCCGCGCGTAGGCCTGCCGGATGCCCGCCAGCCGCAGCTCCATGGTGTGGCGGCGCAGACACTGCAGGTTGAGGATATGGCTGTGCCCCTGCTGGAACAGATAGCTGGCGGAATAGTCGCCGATCAGCTGATGATCCGGCGAGACGCTGTCCAGCCGCATCTGCCGATCGGTGCAGTTGATCAGCACGCAGGGCTTGGGCAGATCGGCCGCCAGGGTATGGATGTGTTCGTCGTCGATGCCGATGATCAGCGCCGCTTCGGTGTGCGGATCGCTCATTTTTTCCAGAAATAGCGCGCCGTCGCTGTGCTGCTCTTCCAGGCCGCAGTAACGGATGCGCACCTCGTGCTGCATCAGTGCGGCGGCGATGCCCTGAATGACCTTGTAGTAGAAGATATCGGTGCGCACGTCGAACGCGCGCTGCGGCGCGAACACCATCACATTGTTCAACATCAATCGGCCGCTGGAAATGCCCTGTAGAATGCCGTTTTGCTGCGCGCATTCCAGCACCTTGCGGCGCGCTTCGGCGCTGGTGTTGGCCTTGCCCGCCAGCACGCGGGAAACGGTGCTGATCGACAGCCCGGTTTGGCGGGCGATCTCCTGGATTTTCAGCTTCCCGTTCATTTTGTGATCTCCTTCAAATTCGTCCAAGAGAATATTTTCACTGCGGCTTTTCAGCACTTTGACTGGATCCTGCGGCCATTATGACTATTTTTTCACCCGCCTGTGAAAATCTTTGCAAAAAACCCCGTTTCGCTGTGCGTGATCGCTGAGTAGTCTGCATTGGTACACCAATTTTAACGACTTGTCAGTCCAATTTTAACGGTGTGCAAAGAAGAAAACAAAAAATAAATCATGGGGTTGTGATGGACTGCCTGTCTGTTATGCGGGCGTTGGCCTGTGTTCACCGTCCCCTTTTGATAGCGCAATGTACCCTACCAATGCGCGCGTCGCTGTCATGGGCGGCCGCGGGGAGAGAACCGATGAGTGTGGAGATCAATCAGACGGTCGCGCAGAGCGGCCGGCGCAAGTTCAAATCGCTACGCTGGTGGATGCTGGCGCTGTTCTTGTTGGGCGTCACGGTCAACTACATTACCCGCAACTCGCTGGGCATTCTGGCGCCGGAACTGAAAACCAGCCTGAACATGAGCACCGAGCAATATGCCTGGGTGGTGGCGTCGTTCCAGTTGGCCTATACGGTATTTCAGCCGATCTGCGGCTGGCTGATCGACGTCATCGGCCTGAAGATGGGCTTTCTGATCTGCGCGGGCATTTGGGCGGTGGTGTGCATGCTGCACGCCGGCGCCGGCAGCTGGCTGCAACTGGCCATTTTGCGCTTCTTCATGGGGGGCGCGGAGGCGGCGGCCACCCCGGCCAACGCCAAGGCGATCTCCGACTGGTTCCCGAAGAAGGAGCGTCCGATCGCCGCCGGCTGGGCGGGCGTCGGTTTCTCCATCGGCGCCATGCTGGCGCCGCCGATCATCGTCATCGCCCACGTCTCCTTCGGCTGGCAGGGCGCGTTCCTGTTCTCGGGCGGGCTGGCACTGATCTGGGTAGTGCTGTGGTGGCTGTTCTACCACTCGCCCCAGCAGCACCCGAACCTCAGCCAACAAGAGCTGGATCTGATCCGTGAAGACAACGAGCCGGTGCTGCCGAAGCTGCCGTTCTTCACTTCGCTGGCCAGCCTGTGCAAGAACAAGAAATTCTATGGCATCGCCATCCCGGCCTTTCTCGCCGAGCCGGCCTGGGCGGTCTTCAGTTTCTGGGTGCCGCTGTACCTGGCCACCGAACGCGGCATGGATCTGAAGCAGATCGCGATGTTCGCCTGGCTGCCGTTCCTGGCGGCGGATATCGGCAGCGTCGCCAGCGGCTATCTCACCACGCTATACCGCAAATGGTTCGGCTGCAGCCGCGTCAACTCGGTGGTCGCCAGCTCGGTGACCGGCGCTTTCCTGATGGTGTCGCTGGCGTTCGTGGCGATCACCCAAGATCCCTATGTGGCGATCGCGTTGATCTCGATCGGCGGATTCGGCCATCAGGTGATCTCCTGCATGCTCAGCGCCCTGGTGGTGGAATCGTTCGATAAAAACCAAATGGCGACGGTCAACGGCATGCGCGGCTCCAGCGCCTGGATCGCCAGCTTCCTGTTCACGCTCCTGATCGGCGCGGTATCCGACACCCTCGGTTTCAACCCGCTGTTTATCGCGATGGGCTTCTTCGATTTGATCGGCGCCCTGTTCCTGATCGCCCTGATCGCCGAGCGCGGCGGTAAGAAAACCCCTTCACACAGCTAAGTGGAATATGTATGAAAACGTTGAAAAATTGGACGCTGGCGGCGCAGCATGCCGACCACGTCGAGCTGCTGGTCGATGAACGCCACCGTTTCTGCCTGTACGTGCTGGAAGACGGCCTGTTCCGCGTGTTGATCAAACGTGAGGGCGAGCTGGCGCTGGATCGCACCTGGAGCATTGCGCCGCAGAAGGATGTGCCCTGGGAGGGGCGCGATCGGCTCAGCGTCGCTGGTTTCAGCCTGCCGGGCTATCAGCTGCGCCGGGAGGGCGATCGGCTGGTGGTCAGCACGCCGCTGCTGCGCGTGACGGTGCATCAGCCGCTGTGGCTGGCGTGGGAGTATTGCAATGCCGCCGGCGAGTGGCGGCCGCTGGCGGCGGATCGGCCGACCAGCGCCTACCTGCTCAACGCGCACGGCGACGGCGTGGCGCATTACCAGCGGCGTTTCGCCGATGAGCGCTATTACGGCCTGGGGGAGAAGGCCGGCGATCTGGAACGCACCGGCCGCCGCTTCGAGATGCGCAACCTGGACGCGATGGGCTACAACGCCGCCAGCACCGATCCGCTGTACAAGCACATTCCGTTTACCATCACCCGCGGGCCGGAGGCGAGCTTCGGCCTGTTCTACGACAACCTGAGCAGCTGCTGGCTGGATCTGGGCAACGAGATCGACAACTACCATACGGCCTACCGCCGCTATCAGGCCGAAGCGGGCGATCTGGATTACTACCTGTTCCTCGGGCCGAAGGTTTTGGATGTCACCAAGGCGTTCGTGCGCCTGACCGGCCGCACCCACTTCGGGCCGAAGTGGAGCCTGGGCTACAGCGGTTCGACCATGCACTACACCGACGCGCCGGACGCCCAGCAGCAGCTGCAACAGTTCATTGCGCTGTGCCGTCAACATGCCATCCCCTGCGACTCTTTCCAGCTGTCGTCGGGCTACACCTCGATCAACAACAAACGCTACGTGTTTAACTGGAACTATGACAAGGTGCCGCAGCCCAGGCTGCTCAGCCAGGCGTTTCACGACGCCGGCCTCAAGCTGGCGGCCAACATCAAGCCGTGCCTGCTGCAGGATCACCCGCAGTATCAGGCGGTGGCGGCGCAGGGGCTGTTTATCCGCGATTCGCAAAGCGACGCACCCGAGCGCTCCAGCTTCTGGGACGATGAGGGATCGCACCTCGACTTCACCAACCCGGCGGCGGTGCGCTGGTGGCAGCAGGGTGTCACGCAGCAGCTGCTGGAGATGGGCATCGACTCGACCTGGAACGACAACAACGAGTACGAAGTGTGGGACGGCGAAGCGCGCTGCCACGGCTTCGGGCGGCCGATCGCCATCAAGCACATCCGCCCGGTGATGCCGCTGCTGATGATGCGCGCCTCGATGGAGGCCCAGCAGCGCTTCGCGCCGCAGAAGCGGCCGTACCTGATCTCGCGCTCCGGCTGCGCCGGCATGCAGCGCTACGTGCAGACCTGGAGCGGCGACAACCGCACCAGCTGGCAGACGCTGCGCTACAACATCCGCATGGGGCTGGGCATGAGCCTGTCCGGGCTGTATAACCTCGGCCACGACGTCGGCGGCTTCTCCGGCGACAAGCCGGACGCGGAGCTGTTGGTGCGCTGGGTGCAAAACGGCGTGATGCACCCGCGTTTCACCATCCACTCCTGGAACGACGATGCTACGGTCAACGAGCCCTGGATGTACCCGGCCGCCACCCCGGCGGTGCGCGAGGCGATCAACCTGCGTTACCGGCTGCTGCCGTATTTCTACACGCTGCTGTGGCAGGCCTGCGCCGACGACGAGCCGATGCTGCGCCCGACTTTTCTCGATCACGAACAGGATGCGCGCACCTTTGGCGAAAACGACGATTTTCTGATTGGCCGCGATCTGCTGGTGGCCAGCGTGGTGGAGCCGGGGCAACGTCGCCGTTCGGTGTATCTGCCGGATAACGGCGAAGGCTGGTACTGCTTCTACAGCGGCCAGTGGTTCGGCGGCGGCCAGACGGTGACGCTGGCGGCGCCGTTGGAGCGTCTGCCGCTGCTGGTGCGCGCCGGGGCGGCGCTGCCGCTGTCGCAGCGGTTGGCGCATGTGGACGTGGCCGCCGACGATCGGCGCGAGCTGCGGCTGTTTCCGCTCAAGGGCGGCGGGGCGAGCGGCGGGCTGCTGTTTGAGGACGACGGCGAAAGCGACGGCTGGCGGCAGGGCGAGGCGCTGTGGCTGCGCTGGGAAATGCGCTGTGACCATCAGCGCATCATGCTGGATATCACGACGGAAGGGCATTTCCGCCCGGCCTGGCGCACGCTGACGCTCAGCCTGCCGGAAGGCGAAACGCGCGCGCTGTGGGTGAACGGTGAACCCGGCGAGCGTTTTACGCTGGAGTAGGGCTTACTCGGCCGCGCGCTTCTTGCGCGGCTTTTTGGCGACGGTGATGGTTTTCACCTCGCTTTCCACCCAGCCATCCTGCAGGCGGGTTTTCAGCAGTTCGCCGACCTGCGCCTGCTTGGTGGTTTTCAGCAGCTCGCCGCGCGGAGTTTGCGTCACGCTGTAGCCGCGCGCCAGCGTCGCCAGCGGGCTGACGGTCTCCAGCTGGCTGCACGCCACGCCGAAACGCTGGCGGTAGGCGTTGAGCTGGCGCTCCATCGCCTGCTGCAGACGGTATTCCTGCTGCTGCACGCGCTGTTGGTAGCGGTGAATGCGGCCCTGCGGCTGCACCTGCGCCAGCCGCTGCTGGACGCGTTCGCTGCGGCGGGCGGCCAGGCGCAGCTGCTGCTGCATGCCGTCTTCCATTCGGCGCTGCAGCTTGAACAGCAGCGTCTGCTGGCGCGCCAGGCGCAGATGCGGATGCTGCTGCTGTAAACGGTGATGAATGCGGGTGAACTGCTGCTGACGCTGAGCCAGGTAGTAATCCATCGCCATCTCCAGCCGCTGCTGCTGCGACTGCAGCTGGCGCAACAGCTCGAGCTGATTGCGGCTCACCAGTTCGGCGGCGGCGGAAGGGGTCGGCGCCCGCAGGTCGACGACGAAGTCGGCGATGGTGACGTCGGTTTCATGGCCGACGGCGCTGACGATCGGAATGCGGCTGGCGAAGATCGCCCGCGCCACGCGTTCGTCGTTGAAGCTCCACAGATCCTCCAGCGAACCGCCGCCGCGGCCGACGATCAGCACGTCGCATTCATCGCGGCGGTTGGCGGTCTCGATGGCGCGCACGATCTGCATCGGCGCTTCCGCGCCCTGCACCGAGGTGGGGTAGATGACGATCGGCAGCGACGGATCGCGCCGCTGCAATACCTGCAGGATATCGTGCAGCGCCGCGCCGCTGGCGGAGGTGATCACCCCGACGCGTTTGGCCGGGGCGGGCAGCGGCTGCTTGAACTGCTGATCGAACAGCCCTTCGGCGCTCAGGCGCTGTTTCAACTGCTCGAACTGTTGCTGCAGCAGGCCGTCGCCGGCGGGCTGCATGCTCTCGGCGATCAGCTGGTAGTCGCCGCGCGGTTCATACAGCGTGATGCTGGCGCGCACCAAGACCTGCTGGCCGTTTTGCGGCCGGAAGGTGACGCGGCGGTTGCTGTTGCGGAACATCGCGCAGCGCACCTGGGCGCGGTCGTCTTTCAGCGTGAAATACCAGTGGCCGGAGGCGGGCTGGGAGAGGTTGGAGATCTCGGCGGAGAGCCAAATCTGCCCCATTTCCATTTCCAGCAGTTGGCGAACCGTCTGATTCAGGCGGCTTACGGTAAAAATGGAAGGCGAAACAGGTAGCGACATGTGACCCAGATCAAATTTCAAAACAATCACTTAATTGGTCGATACTACATGGCTGAAAAAGGTAATCAAGACTTTTTGTAAGAAAGTGCTGGAGGCAACCGATTCCGCTCTGTATAATGCCGCGGCAATATTTTATCTTTTTCACAGCCCACCCTGGTGAGATATTGCCCATGCTACGTATCGCTAAAGAAGCTCTGACGTTTGACGACGTCCTCCTGGTTCCAGCCCACTCCACGGTTCTGCCTAACACCGCAGAGCTCGGTACTCAACTGACCAAAACCATCCGCCTGAACATCCCTATGCTGTCCGCAGCCATGGATACCGTTACCGAATCCGGCCTGGCCATAGCGCTGGCGCAGGAAGGCGGCCTGGGCTTCATCCACAAAAACATGTCCATCGAGCGCCAGGCTGAAGAAGTCAGCCGCGTGAAAAAACATGAAAGCGGCGTAGTCACCGACCCGCAGACCGTTACCCCGGCCACCACGCTGCAGGAAGTGAAAGAGCTGACCGCGCGCAACGGCTTCGCCGGTTATCCGGTCGTCACCGAAGACAACGAGCTGGTCGGTATCATTACCGGCCGCGACGTGCGCTTCGTGACCGATCTGACTCAGCCGGTGACTGCGGTGATGACGCCGAAAGATCGCCTGGTCACCGTGAAAGAAGGTGAAGCGCGCGACGTGGTGCTGCAGAAGATGCACGAAAAGCGCGTAGAAAAAGCGCTGGTGGTGGACGACAGCTTCCACCTGCTGGGCATGATCACCGTTAAAGACTTCCAGAAAGCGGAACGTAAGCCGAACGCCTGTAAAGACGAGCACGGCCGTCTGCGCGTGGGCGCGGCGGTCGGCGCCGGCGCCGGCAACGAAGAGCGCGTTGATGCGCTGGTGGCGGCAGGCGTTGACGTTCTGCTGATCGACTCCTCGCACGGCCACTCCGAAGGCGTGTTGCAGCGCATCCGCGAAACCCGCGCCAAATACCCGGATCTGCAGATCGTCGGCGGCAACGTCGCGACCGCGGCGGGCGCCAAAGCGCTGGCTGAAGCCGGCGTGAGCGCGGTGAAAGTGGGTATCGGCCCTGGCTCCATCTGTACCACCCGCATCGTGACCGGCGTAGGCGTACCGCAGATCACCGCCATCGCCGACGCGGTGGAAGCGCTGGAAGGCACCGGTATTCCGGTTATCGCCGACGGCGGCATCCGCTTCTCCGGCGATATCGCCAAAGCGATCGCCGCGGGCGCCTCTTGCGTGATGGTCGGCTCCATGCTGGCGGGTACCGAAGAATCTCCGGGCGAAATCGAGCTGTATCAGGGGCGCTCGTTCAAATCTTACCGCGGCATGGGCTCGCTGGGCGCGATGTCCAAAGGCTCTTCCGACCGTTACTTCCAGACCGATAACGCCGCCGACAAACTGGTGCCGGAAGGTATCGAAGGCCGCGTGGCCTATAAAGGCATGCTGAAAGCCATCGTGCACCAGCAGATGGGCGGCCTGCGCTCCTGCATGGGCCTGACCGGCTGCGCCACCATCGACGATCTGCGCACCAAGGCGGAGTTCGTGCGCATCAGCGGCGCTGGCATTCAGGAAAGCCACGTGCACGACGTGACCATCACCAAAGAGTCGCCGAACTACCGCATGGGCTGATGCCTTAACCTCTCCTGAGTGAGAGGCCGGGGTGGGGCGCTAAGCCCCATCCCGAAAACATACATTTTCGCTCTTTTTCTCTTGTTGCTGGAATTCGCCTCACATGACACAAAATATCCATAAGCATCGCATCCTCATACTGGACTTCGGTTCGCAATACACCCAACTGGTCGCCCGCCGCGTGCGCGAAATCGGCGTTTACTGCGAACTGTGGGCCTGGGACGTTAGCGAAGAGCAGATCCGCGAATTCAACCCAAGCGGCATCATCCTGTCCGGCGGCCCGGAAAGCACCACCGAAGCTGGCAGCCCGCGCGCCCCTGACTACGTGTTCAACGCCGGCGTGCCGGTGCTGGGCGTGTGCTACGGCATGCAGACCATGGCGATGCAGCTGGGTGGCCATGTGCAGGGCTCCAACGAACGCGAGTTCGGCTACGCGCAGGTGGAAATCGTCAACGAGAGCGCGCTGCTGCGCGACATCGAAGACGCCATCAGCCCGGCCGGCAAACCGCTGCTGGACGTGTGGATGAGCCACGGCGACAAAGTGACCGCGATCCCGTCCGACTTCGTGACCGTCGCCAGCACCGATACCTGCCCGTTCGCCATTATGGCCAACGAAGAAAAACGCTTCTACGGCGTGCAGTTCCACCCGGAAGTGACCCACACCCGTCAGGGCCAGCGCATGCTGGAGCGCTTCGTACTGGACATCTGCCAGTGTGAGGCCCTGTGGACGCCGGCGACCATCATCGAAGATGCGGTTGAGCGCATCCGCGAGCAGGTGGGTGAAGACCACGTGATCCTCGGCCTGTCCGGCGGCGTTGACTCCTCCGTGACCGCGATGCTGCTGCACCGTGCCATCGGCAAGCGCCTGACCTGCGTGTTCGTCGACAACGGCCTGCTGCGCTTGAACGAAGCCAAGCAGGTGATGGAAATGTTCGGCGACCACTTCGGCCTGAACATCGTGCACGTCGAGGCGGAAAACCGCTTCCTGACCGCGCTGGCGGGCGTCGACGAGCCGGAAGCCAAGCGTAAAATCATCGGCCGCGTGTTCGTTGAAGTGTTCGACGAAGAAGCCTGCAAGCAAGAGCAGGTGAAATGGCTGGCGCAGGGCACCATCTATCCGGACGTAATTGAATCCGCCGCTTCCGCCACCGGCAAAGCGCACGTGATCAAGTCGCACCACAACGTGGGCGGCCTGCCGAAAGAGATGAAGCTGGGCCTGGTCGAGCCGCTGAAAGAGCTGTTCAAAGACGAAGTGCGCAAAATTGGCCTGGAACTGGGCCTGCCGTACGACATGCTGTACCGTCACCCGTTCCCGGGCCCGGGTCTGGGCGTGCGCGTGCTGGGCGAAGTGAAGAAAGAGTACTGCGATCTGCTGCGCCGCGCCGACGCCATCTTCATCGAAGAGCTGCACAAAGCCGATCTGTACAACAAAGTCAGCCAGGCGTTCACCGTGTTCCTGCCGGTGCGCTCGGTCGGCGTGATGGGCGACGGCCGCAAATACGACTGGGTGGTCTCCCTGCGTGCGGTGGAAACCATCGACTTCATGACCGCGCACTGGGCGCATCTGCCGTATGACTTCCTCGGCCGCGTGTCCAACCGCATCATCAACGAAGTGGACGGCATCTCCCGCGTGGTGTACGACATCAGCGGCAAGCCGCCGGCGACGATCGAGTGGGAGTAATCCCGCGTCCGGCGTAGGCTGGCGTCAGTGAACCGCACATGAGAACCAAACCCGCTTAACGGCGGGTTTTTTTATGCCCGATGTTTGGCGCCCTGTGCCGTAGACGGCCTCCGATCCGCAAGAGGGCTGGGTTGAGAGAGGCGCGAACGGAGAGGACAGCCCGCGCGGAGCCGCCTGCGCTTTGCTTACGGCTCATTTCCTGAGGCGCTGCGTTTCCCATCTCGGCTTTGCGCCTATCCGCAGAACGGTATTCTGCAACCACGCGCACTTCGCCGGTGCGATGATGTCGTCGGATAACGGGGCTTTATTCACCGTATCCGCCGGGCCGCGGCATAATGAATTGCCGTATTGAGGCGCGTCGACTCATCGGCATCGGGCGATGGCGTAGCTAATTAATCCTCTGCGAAAATAAAAGGACTCCGTGCGCCCTTTTATGGGATTTTTCTGAAAGACTTGGTCTGACGAATAAATATATCAGAAGGATGCGATGAATTAGTCTATTTCTTATTTTATAAATCTTTCCTTCTGTTTTTATTGAGGAAATCAGCGGTTTTATTGTATTTAATAACCCTTCTCAAGGGCGATTCCTACGTTTTATCGGCATTCATTGCTTGGAGTTGAAATTCTAATTATATGATTTTTCTTGTCTTTTAATTATTGTCGTAACATAAAGTGCGAACTGTGTAATTATCTGGCATTTGATATTTTCTAAGCTATCTACATAGGCTACTCTAAATGTAAGGGTATTAAAATGCACCGCCGAGAGGGAGGCAAACGATTTATCAACGGATGCCAGGATATGCTTTCTTTTGACTGCTTAGTTGCACAACGTCAGGATGGATATTGGTCAAGATGAAAGAGACAGGAAAAGCCTTCACCAGGGAAAAGCTTTATAAGAATTATACCAATAACGTCACAAGGAGGATGTCTACCCAAAAAGAAGTATCTCTCTGTCAATCAATTATAAAAGGTTCATCGTTTTTCACATTCTAATCCTAATTGCATGGTTGCGGCAGCGCTTTGTTTTTCATTTTAATGGATAAAAGCCCAATGAGCAGGTTGTCTGAGGGTGGGTTTTGTTAGGGCATGGATGTCATTATGAGTTACCAGCATAGTATTGTGGTCGAGCTAGTTAATTTGATCGAGATGAATATACAGCATGATCTCTCGATAGAAAAGTTATCGGATTTGTCTGGTTATTCGAAATGGCACTTGCAAAGAATGTTTCAGCGTTATACGGGAATGAAAATAGCGACGTATATCAGAAATAGGCGTCTGAGCAAGTCTGCCGTCATGCTCAAACAGTCTGATTTAAAAGTATTGGAAGTGGCTACTGCTATCGGCTTTAGCTCCCAGCAGGCTTTTAGCCGCGCCTTTCAACGCTTTTTCGGTGAAAGCCCAAAGGACTTTAGAACGAGCCAGGAATGGGACTTTTCCAAACATCTCCCTCCCTTTTTAATACAAAATCCGTCAGCATATCATTTTATCGAAATGCCCAAGAACATATACCTGCTTAAGGGATATAAGTTTTTTCTCTATCATTCAATGAATGCTTCCAGCTCTGGAGGAGAGGAACGACAGAAATACGGCAGCCGCACAGGGAAAAATACCGATACGTCAATGCGCACGGTAAAGTTGGCTTCATCCGGTTGGGAAGTAACGCTCAGCAAAGGGTACTACGAGACACGCAATCTGACGTTGATAAGAGGGCAGTATTTATTGTTCGAGTTTAACGGCAGGTTGAACGAATATCTGGTTTTTTTTGACAGCATCTATGACGCCTATCTTCCTTTGCTTGGCGTGCGAATAAGAAACGGCTTTTTAATTGAGTTGCATAAAGAAAAGAATTTTCAATACGCGGAAATTAACGTCAAGGTGTTGATTTATATTGGCAAGTCTTGACGCTCTTCGGGCAGTAAAACAGAGGGATTATCCCAAGGAAAAGGAGGTGCTTATCAGGGTGATTAATTAGCGCTCGGGCTGTTGCCGTTTTTATCTCTATCTATTTTAATTTTAAAAGGAAGTCAGTTATGACTGGTTCTAGTTTGAACACGTTCCCTGTGGGCTATGAGTATGTCAATTTTGTTAATTGGTCAAAAGAAATCTCCGGCAATCATATTCTGACCTGCTATCCACAAAATACGGATGAGCTCTTGGCCGTAATTAACTGGGCGCATGAGAATAAATATTGCGTGCGTCCGGTTGGCATCAAGCACAACTGGTCCCCGCTCGTTATTGCAAACGGGGAGGATAACAGCAATGTCGTGCTGATCGACCTCACCAGGAAATTCAAAAACATCTCAATCAATAAAGTGGGAGAGCATGGATACGTCACCGCGCAAACGGGGGTGACAATGCAGGCTTTGCTCACTGAATTAGAAAAAAAGAAACTCGGCTTTTACGCGACGCCGGCGCCTGGCGATCTGACCCTGGGCGGCGTGCTCGCCATCGGCGGCCATGGAACCTGCATCCCGGCAAAAGATGAGCCTCTGGCTGAGTTTGCCAGCTTTGGTTCCGTGAGCAATAGCGTGGTGTCGCTAAAAGCTGTCGTCTGGGATCAGGCGCGGTCGAAGTATGAATTAAAGGAGTTTACGCGTGATAATGCGGAGAGCTCGGCATTCCTGGTGCATGTCGGCCGGGCTTTTATCAGCGAAGTGACGCTGCAGGTGCCGCGCAACCGGCGTTTACGCTGTCAAAGTTATGTTAATGTCACTGCGGCGGATCTTTTTTCCACTGCGAGCACGACAAAAAATACCTTCAGCCATTTCTTGGATCTGTGCGGGCGCGTTGAAGTCATCTGGTTCCCGTTCACGGAAAAACCATGGCTGAAAGTGTGGAAGCAAGAAGACAGCTTCCCAAAAGTGTCAAAACCGGTTAATGGTCCATTTAACTATCCGTTCTCGGATAATTTGCCGGTTAAAATTTCCGATATCATTAAAAAAATCAATAATGGCCACCCGGAGCTGACCCCGACACTCGGCAAGGCGCAGATGGAGTTGGTCAGCATTGGTTTAGGGGCCACCGTGTCGGCGGATCTGTGGGGGTGGAGCAAGGATCTGCTGTTGTATGTGAAGCCGACAACGCTGCGCGTGACGGCCAATGGTTACGCGATAATCACGAAGCGGAGCAATATTCAAAACGTATTGCACGATTTCACGAAAAAATATGAAGAAATGGTGGCCGATTACCAGCGCAAGAATTCATTTCCGATGAATGGCCCGATTGAAATTCGCGTCACCGGATTGGACAGTGCAAAAGAGAGCGCGGTGGCCAATGCCATTGCTCCCGATCTTTCGGCTATTCGTCCCGTTGAATCCCATCCGGAATGGGATGTCGCGATCTGGTTGGATATTCTGACCATGCCCGATACGCCGGATGCCAATAAATTCTACAGTGAAATGGAAAAATGGATTTTTAGCCACTATGCGGGCGACTATGCGACGGTTCGCGTAGAGTGGAGTAAAGGCTGGGGTTATACGTCACAGGCCGCGTGGCAGGATAAAACCGTACTCGAAGAAAACATTCCGCGCAGCTTTAATGCCGGGGCAGGGAACAATGACAGTTGGAATCATGCCTGCAACGTGCTGAATAAGTACGATCCGCACAACGTGTTCTCCTCTCCATTGACCAAAGCGGTTTTCAAACAGAAGAGTTAGTGAGTGCGTAATTGAAATAACCACCTGATTGGGCAGGTGGTTAGCATCATTAACCTTTCAGAGGGAGCCGCTTGTTTTCAAGCACCCCATTCTTTCTCGTAATGATATTCGATACGGCTTGCATCCCCGCCCAGCAGGGAGCCTACGGCTGCAACGCTTTTAAATGCCGCATAGCCAAGCGAGTCCGCGACATTATGAACGGCGCCCAAGCCAAAACCGATCGCGTTGAACCCTTGGCCTACGGAAGAGATCAATCGGGTATTAAGCGCATCATTGGCCAATTTTACGGTATCAATGATAACATCGCCGGCAAATCCTGATACAAAGCTTGCCGTATCGGAAATAATCCCCGCACCAGAAACGATTTCGATCTCTGCAGTATTTAGCTCTTTCATAGTAAATCCTTTCAACTTTATCCCTATACCTCAGGAACGAAACGTAAAGCGTTTCGCCGCTTAATTCTCGCAGCCTCTGTGAATGACGGCTTGATGAGAATACGCTTAGATTAAAGAGGTCGGCGTTGAAATATGCAACTCATAACGCCGTCGCTAATATTAGGGTCGCACTTTTTGTGACGTTTCAGCAGTTTTTTGTTTTTTTAAGATTATTATTACTTGTGGGTTTTGCCAACAAAGACTAAATCTAAATAAGCGCCGTGTTGGGCCAGGGAAAAGATAAAAATGAACGGTGTCGCTATATATGGAGAGGTCAAAATTTGTTTAGGGAAGAGGCCTTATCGCACAGTCGTTCTAAATGGGCAGGAAAAGCATTGTTAATTGCAGGGTTGCCGGCCTGGGTCATCGCGGGCATTTCACTTTCATTCGTTTCTGTGCTGATCATTTTCGTGACCTATGGCGGTTATACCCGGCGTATCAGCGTGGGCGGAGAGGTCACGACGCTGCCAAGGTCGGTCAACATATTTGCTACTCAGCAGGGATTCATTGCACAACGCTTTGTCAATGTGGGCGATCAGGTAAAAAAAGGGCAGCATCTTTATCAGATAGACGTCAGCAGGGTGACGGATT
This sequence comes from Serratia sp. CY55921, assembly GCF_052167655.1. NCBI lineage: Bacteria > Pseudomonadati > Pseudomonadota > Gammaproteobacteria > Enterobacterales > Yersiniaceae > Serratia > Serratia sp. CY55921. The sequence continues at coordinate 159,414 of NZ_JBJNMU010000004.1, forward strand.
CCGGCACCGTCAGCGCAAGCACGCGGCAGGCGATAGAAAATCAACTGGCGCAGGTCGATAGCATCATCGCCAAATTGGAGGCGAACAAGAAAACGACCCTGGTCAATCTGCAGGCGCAGATTGACCAATATAAACTGGCGCACAGCCAGTCCAAACAGATGGTCGAAAATTCACGCAACGGCGTTAACTTCATGCGCGAAACCATGAAAAATTACGATGAGTATCGCAGTAAGGGGCTCATTAATCGGGATCAGCTGAATAACCAGGTTTACCTCTACTATCAGCAGCAGAGTACGTTCCACAGTCTCTATAACCAAAGCATTCAAGAGTCTTTGCAGATAACTAACCTGAATAGCGATCTCGCGACAAGAGCGTCCGATTTCGATAATCAAATCTCACAATATCAATTTCAGCGCAATGATCTCCTGCGGCAGCTGGCCGAAGCGGACGCCAGCGGCTCGTTGATTGTCAATGCGCCGGCGGACGGGCGCGTTGAATCGCTCAGCGTGACGCCTGGGCAAATGGTCAATACGGGAGACAGCCTGGCGCAATTAATCCCCAGTAATCATGCCATCTATTATTTGGTTTTATGGTTGCCCAACAGCAGCGTGCCTTACGTGAGCCGAGGCGATCACATCAACGTTCGCTATGACGCCTTCCCGTATGAAAAATTTGGTCAGTTTCCCGGCGTGATCGAAAGCATCGCTTATGTTCCCGCATCGATTCAGGAAATGTCCACTTACAGCAGTTCGCCAACTCGACAATCGGCTGAACTGGTTGAGTCGTACTACAAAGTGCTGGTGGCTATCGATAACACGCAGTTTGGCTATCAGGGAAAGAAGCTGAACCTTTCAAGCGGCATGAAGGCGCAAGCCACGCTTTTCCTGGAGAAAAGACCCATCTACCAATGGATGTTCGCGCCATTTTATGACATGAAAAACAGTGTGTCGGGGCCACTTCGTGAATAAAGTTTATGAGAATATCGTTGGCAAGCTGAACCTGTCGCTCAGAAGAAAAGTGCCGCAGGTCTTGCAAACGGAGGCCGCCGAATGCGGGCTGGCCAGTTTAGCGATGGTGTGCGGCTATTACGGCATGCACATCGATATGCTGTCGATGCGCCAGAAGTTTGATATCTCGGCCCGCGGCGCCACCCTGAGCTCGCTGATCGCGATCGCCGAGAATCTCAATTTGAAAACGCGGGCCTTATCCTTGAGCCTGGATGAGATTCACCAGGTGAAAAGGCCCTGCATATTGCACTGGGATATGAATCACTTTGTGGTCCTGGTCAACATTCGCGGTGGGCGGATAACCCTGCACGATCCGGCATTTGGCCGCCGGGTTATCGGCCTGCAGGAGTTTTCCCTGCATTTTACCGGAATCGCTTTAGAGGTATGGCCAAGCAGTGAATTCACGCCTGTGGTGCAGAAAAATCGCCTGCACTTTAGAAAACTGCTCAGCAATGTCACCGGTCTTAAAAGCGCGCTGGTAAAAATTTTCGCTCTGTCGCTGGTCATTGAGGCCGTCAACCTGCTGATGCCCGTCGGGACTCAGTTGGTGATGGACCACGTCATCCAGGCCGGCGACCATAATTTATTGGTCATTATTTGCGTCGGTTTACTGTTTTTTATCTTGTTCCGCACCTGCGTTTCGATGTTTCGCTCGTGGATCTCCATCGTGATGGGCGCGCTGATCGATATACAGTGGAAATCAGGGCTGTTTGATCATCTGATGAAGCTCCCGCTTGCCTATTTTGAAAAGCGCAAGCTGGGTGATATTCAATCGCGCTTTGGCTCGTTGGACGCCATTCGCACCACGTTTACCACCAGTATCGTTTCCAGCATCATTGATGGCATCATGTCGGTCGGCGTATTTATCATGATGTTCATGTACGGTGGCTGGCTGGTGTGGGTAGCCTCCGGCTTTACGGTCTTATATGTTCTGCTGCGCCTTTCGACCTATCGCTATTATCGGCAAGCGTCCGAGGAGCAATTGGTGAAGTCGGCGAAAGCCAGCTCACATTTTATGGAGACGCTGTACAGCATCGCGACGCTGAAGTCGTTGGGGTTGGCGGGAACGCGTTCGCAATTCTGGTTAAATTTAAATATCGATACGGCAAACGCCAATATTCGGGTGACGAAGCTCGATATGTTCTTTGGCGGCGTGAATGCGTTTCTTGCGGCCTGCGATCAAATCGTTATCTTGTGGTTGGGCGCGTCTTTAGTGATCGACAGTCAAATGACATTAGGCATGTTTGTCGCCTTTAATGCCTATCGGGGGCAATTCTCCGATCGCGCGTCAAATCTTATCGATATGGTCATTCGGCTGAGAATGCTGAATTTGCATAATGAAAGGCTGGCGGACATCGTGCTTTCTACGACAGAGGAAGAAAAGCCCTATCGCAAGATATGCAATCCCAACGAGGCGGTGACTTTTGAAGTGCGCGATCTGCTTTATCAATATGACAGCCTTTCGCGCCCAGTGATCCCCGGGCTCAGCCTGCAGATCGCGGCGGGAGAAAGCGTGGCGATCGTCGGGCCTTCAGGCGTCGGCAAAACCACGTTGATGAAGCTGATGTGCGGGCTGTTGGAACCGACGGAAGGGCGTTTGTTTATCAACGGCATTAACATTCATGATATCGGCATTAATAATTATCGGGAGTGCATCGCATGTGTATTGCAAGAAGATAAACTGCTTGCCGGTTCAATTGCCGAGAACATATGCAGTTTTGATGCTCATCCCGATACGGAATTTATCGTTGAATGCGCCAAGCATTGCAATATTCACGACGATATTATGAAAATGCCGATGGGATATGAAACGTTGGTGGGCGAATTGGGGGGCAGTCTTTCCGGCGGGCAAAAACAGCGGGTGCTTATCGCCCGCGCGTTATATCGAAGGCCCAGTATTCTGTTTATGGACGAAGCCACCAGTCATTTGGATCTGGACAATGAAAAAAGGGTGAACGAAGCCATATCCTCGTTGAAAATGACCCGCGTTATCATTGCTCATCGGCCATCGACGATTGCATCGGCAGATCGGGTAATTACATTGCAACCTGTAAATGCAATGGCGTAGTTGTTTGATGAAATATAAAATTTTATATTTATTTCATCTTTAATTAAGATTTTCGTTATTGAGTTAATTTATCGAGCACCTTATACCTAAAGCGTGAACCGACGGTTCATAAAAAGCAGTCTTTTTTAATTGATTCTTTTTAGTGAATGGAGATGAAAAATGAGAGAATTAAACTCAACAGAAGTTCAGCAGGTGAACGGCGCAACGATTGGCCTGGGTCTGGCTATTATCGGCAAGGTTGTTAACAGCTGGGGAAACGCGTGGAATAATGCCTGGGGCGGTTGCACGCCAAAACCGCCGGTATGTAAACCTGAGCCGCCGGTCTGCAAACCAGAACCGCCTAAATGCGATTAATCGTATTTAGATAACGCCACGTAAAATGCGGCAGGCTTAATGTTTTATTCATTGAGCCTGTCTTATTGCTGGCGGATAACCTGCGCCATCTGTGTAGTTAACTTGCCCCCCACTGCGTCAACAGCGCATGCAGCCTGGCCGGTTCCAGCGGCTTGCGCAGCACCAGATAGCCTTCCTGCTCGGCCTCTTGCAGAACTTGCGAATTGAACTCGCCGCTGACCATGGCGCCGCTCACGTCCGGCAGGCGTTCGAACAACGCTTTGAGGATGTCGAAACCGCTCTCGCCGGAGCGCAGGCGTTGATCGCACAGCACGGCGAACGGCGTAAAGCCGTCGTCGACGATGGCGAAGGCTTCCTCGGCGGAGGCCGCGCAGCGCACGGTGATGCCCCAGGTGCTCATCAGGCTTTCCCAGGCGGAGGTCACCAAAGGATCGTCGTCCACCACCAGGCAGGATCCCCGCAGCGGCGCGTAGCGGGTGGGCGTGGCGGTGTTGTCGTACGTCGCCGCGCTCTCCGGCGCTTTGTCTTCGCCGAGGTATTGCGCAAAGCGCATCCAGAAGCGCGAGCCTTTGCCCTCGACGGAGTGCATGCCGTACTTCACCTTCATCAGCTTGGCGCAGCGCGCTACCACTGCCAACCCCAGCCCGTGCCCGGCGCTGTCTATCTTCCACGCCAGCTCGGGGCGGTAGTAAGGGGAGAAGATTTTGCTTTTCTCTTCGTCGGCGATGCCTACGCCGGTATCCCACACTTCCACCAGGCACTCGGCGCCGCGCGGGCGGATGGCGATCAGTACGCCGCCCCGTTGCGTGTAGCGCAGGGCATTTTGGATCAGATTGATCAGCGATTGCCGCACCAGCAGCGGATCGCCCATCACGCTGATGCGCCGCCTGGGCCGCCAGGTGCGCAGCGCCAGCGAGCGGCTGTTGGCCTCTTCGCGGAACAGGGTGATCACTGAGTCGAGCAGTGCGCCGATATCCACATGGGTGGCGGCGGTGCGCACGTTGCCGGATTCGATCTTGCTGAGATCAAGCAGCGAATTGAACATCAGATGCACTGAGCGCACGCTCTGCTGCAGATCCAGCAGCTGCGGCGTCAGGCTGTCGTCCCGGTTTTTGTGGATGATGGCTTCGATCAGAAAACCCATGGCGTGCACCGGTTGGCGCAGATCGTGGCTGGCGGTGGTCAGGAACTGGTTCTTGTCCAACAGCGCCTGTTCCGCCTCTTCTTTGGCCTGGCGGAACTGTTCCGCCAGGCGCGAACTTTGCTCTTCGAGCAGCGCTTGCTGAATAAAGAACGCATGTGAGGTTAACGCGTGGCGATAAATGGCGAAACCGTACAGCAAGTTCAGCATCAGCACGATGAACATCACGTCTTCCAGCCGCCAAATGATACCGAGGTTCAGCAGCCCCCAGGAGGCGAAGAAAAAACGCGTAAAGGTGCTGATGACGGGCGTAAGATGCGTTGCGTTGGCGGCGACGATCGCGGCGATGCTGATATTGAGCAGCAGGAAAAAGTCAAAGTTATGGGTCTGCGGGGTAATTAAATAGAGTGAGGAGATCCCCAGCCCGTGAATAAAGGCCACCTTATTAATGCGCGGCAGCCAGCGGCGCAGCACGGTGTCTTCATCATTTTCTTTGGCCTCGCGCAGGTAGCGCCGATGCCATATTCTGATCGCCACGGCGCATAGCAGGTAAACCATGATCCAGGCAATGGTTGGGCCAAGTTCATCCCCCAGCAAATAAATCCAGATGGCGAAAGGGATGCCGACGAAAGGTACGGCGGTAAAGCTGAACACCAATCGCATGAAGGTGTTGTCCAGCAGGCGGATCTGCGCGCGTGGTGAGATGCCATCATTTTGTAAATTCTGGAAAAACCTCATTGCGACGGCTCCCGTTTGCCGTGCAACAGCGTAATGGCTTCGACCCGGCTGTTGACGCCGATCTTTTTCAAAATATTGCTGATGTGTTCTTTGACGGTGGGTTCGGAAATAGACAGCTGCGCGGCGATCCTTTTATTGGGCAGGCCGCGCATCATCATATTTAATACGTCAATTTGTCGTGGGGTTAAATTAAATTTTTTTAAATGCTCGTGGTTGCTTTTAACGGCGAATTCATTCCCGTCAGGAAACCATTCCTGATTATCGTTCAGCGCAAAGACCGCCTTGGCGAATAATTCAGGAGGTTCGTTTTTTAATACAAATCCATGCCCGCCGGCAGTGTGCACTTTCTGCCAGATATCGTTATTCTCGTCGCCGCTAACCACCAAGATCCGCACCTGAGGATAAAGTTGCTTTACTTCTTTGAGTAATTTCAACGCCGTACCGGAAGAGAGCCAAAAATCGATCACCAGTAAACGCGGCGGGCCATTTTCCCTAATATGACGGTAGCAATTCTCTTCTGTGGTCACCACATGCGCCTGTTTGAATCGGCAATGCGTGCTGAGAAAATTAGCGATGCCGCTTGCTACCAATGGATGGTCATCAACGACCAACGCATAATCCTGCCCCAAAGGATTCTCCTTTCGCCTTCAAATATCAGATAGGTCTGATGAGTTATTATCAACCCTCCCTACTTTAGGAGGGTTTTTTCGTTTAGGAAAGGGAAATATATTATTCGAGGATTTGGATAAGAGAAAACATAAAGCCAATCGGTAATTTTAACTGATTGGTTATAAAGGATAATTTATGAAGAAACCACTTATCGCTTTAACCGTTACGATGATGATAGCCGGTTGTTCCACCCTGAAAACCGATCAGGCCATTCCGCTGCTGCAGGCGGAAACCGCTAAAATGCTGGGCCTGGGTTCATCGGACGAAATTACCGTGACCAATGTCAATGGCGCGCAGCCGGATGCGCTGGGCGGCCAAAAACTTTCTTATCGCGCCACCACGGAAAAAGGCCGAATTTTCGATTGTTCATCGCTGATGATGCCGGGAATTTTAGGCTCCTCGCCGTCGCTGAGCGCGCCGACCTGTACACCGGTAGTCACCCATAAATAATTCGCTTTGGAGGCGGTATTGCCGCTTCCTGGTTTTCCATCGTCGGAGCGCCAGCGCCGGGGGGCAATAAGCTTTTGCTTCGACGATCAATAAACCTGCGTGCGCGGAATAACGCCTCATACCTCCTCTAGCGCATTGAGTTTTCTTATAACAATACATTCCGCGACATCACGCTAACGAGTACGGAGATAGCCCGTGAATGACACGACATCGCATTCTTTAGCGGTTAAAACACCGCTTTCCAAACTTTACCTCGCTCTATTTTCCGCGCCGCTGTTGATGCTGGTGCCCGCCGATATCGCTCGCGCAGACGATGCCATTTTTGACGGCGACTCAAAAATTACCGAATCATTGGCCTACACCGGGGACGTTTACGTCGGCCGTAACCAAAGCGGCAACCTGCTGATCGAGAATGGCAAGATCAGCGCCTATAACATCAATATCGGCCGGATGTTCAACGGCCAAATTCATGACAGCGTAGTCACGGTCCGCGGGCCGAACGCCGAGCTGAATGCGGTGAACGATCAGTTCGTGCTGCGCGGCGGCCTCAATCTGGGGCGGGGCACTTTGCGGGTTGAAGACGGTGCGCTGGCCAGCGCGAAAGAGATCGTGGTCGGCACCACCCGTGGCTATGACAGCCACCTTATCGCCACCGGCGCCGGTTCTCGCGTTACCAGCAATTTTCTCAGCGTCGGCACCGATCTGGGGGCACGTTCCACGCTGGCGATTGAAGACGGCGCGGTGCTGAACACTGCCTTTGACGCACGCATCGGCAATGGCAGCGGGCCGGGTGAGACCGATACGCTGAGCCCGAAAGCCACGGTCAAGGGGGACAATTCCCAGTGGAACGTCGGCCGTGCGCTCACGCTCTACGGCGATCTGGACGTGCTGAACGGCGCTGCGGTCAACGTCGGTAATATTCAGGTGGCGGGCGTCTCGGGCGCGCGTAAAACTGCCGAGCTGACGATCGCCGGCAACGGCTCACGGTTTACCAGCGGCAGCAGCGTCAACGTCGGCGATTACGGCAACGGCGTGTTGGCGGTCATGGACGGCGGGACATTCTCCGCCGGCGGCAACGAAGTGGTGCTGGGCAAGACCGGTTCCGGCTCGAACCGCGGCGCGCTGATTATCGGCAGCCGCGGCAATATGGACACCGGCACCGGGTTAACCGAACCGACGCTCGGCGCGGCGGGCGCTGCAGGCACTATCGATGCCCAGACGGCGATCGCCCTGCGAGGCGGATTGTTCCGCAGCTATGTGTACTTTAACCATACCGACGGCAATTACGTTTTTAGCAACAAGATGAGCGGCGAAGGCGAGGTGATCAACAGCGCCGGGCACACGACGCTGAACGGCGATCTCTCTGAGCTGCAGGCGAACGTCACCGCGCGCGGCGGCAAGCTCATCATCGCCAGCGACATCAATACCCAGAAAGAAGACGACATCTTCGAGATCCAAACCCTCGGCGCCGAGAACGGCGGCACGCTGATCCTTAACGCGACGGCGGGCACCGACGTCAATAACGGGCTGGGCTACAGCAGCGCCGCGTCGATCAAGGCCGGCGGCACGCTGGGCGGCAACGGCACGCTGGGCCAGACCGAGATCCAGTCCGGCGGCCATATCTCGCCCGGCGACGGCAATATCGGCACGCTGACGCTGAAACGCTACCTGAACTTTATCGGCGAATCATTCTATGACGTCGATATCGCCGGCGACGGCCGCAGCGATCAACTGCTGGTGGCGGGCAAAACCACCATCAGCGATCGGGCCAAGGTGCAGGTTACGGCGCTGGATCCGCAAACCAGCTATAAAACCGGCCAAAGCTACCGCATTCTGACCTCGGACGGCGGTATTGACGGCCAGTTCGCGTCGGCGGTCTCCAAGTCTGCCTTCCTCGATGTGGCGTTAAAACACAGCGCCAACGCCGTGGATCTGACCATCGCGCAGAAAGACACCGGCGGTGAAAACCCGGGCGGTGAGAATCCGGGTGGGGAAAATCCAGGTGGTGAGAATCCGGGCGGAGAAAACCCTGGCGGTGAGAATCCAGGGGGCGAGAATCCGGGCGGAGAAAACCCAGGCGGGGAAAATCCGGGGGGCGAGAATCCAGGCAGCGGCAAGCCGGGCATTTTCCAAACGGTGGCCGAGAGCGGCAACCAGTGGAATACCGCCGGCGCGCTCTCCACGCTGGCGCAGCGCGGTCCTTCACTGGCGCTGTACAACTCGCTGCTGCTGCTGAGCGCGCCGGAAGCGCGCGAGGCGTTCAATCAGCTGTCCGGCGAAGTCTATCCGTCGATGCAGTCTAACCTGATCGCCGGCAGCACCCAGCTGTTCAACGTGCTGAACCAGCGCATGCTGCGCCTGTTCGACAATGACAGCCTGCCGATACCGCCGTTGGCGATGTCGCTGGTGCAACCGGCGCAGGCGCAAAACAGCGGCGTCTGGGGCCAGACCTTCAGTTCCTGGGGCAGGAACAGCGGCAACGGCAACGTGGGCAAGCTGGATGGCAACACCACCGGCTTCCTGTTGGGGGCGGATCGCAAGCTGGCGGACCGTAACGTGCGCATCGGCGGTTACTTCGGTTACAGCCGCGGCGATTATGACGTCGACAGCCGCCGCTCCAAGGCCGATACCGACAACTACCACCTCGGCCTGTATGCGGCCGGGCAACAGGATGCGTTCTCGCTGCGCGGCGCGCTGGGTTACACCTGGCACAAGATTGAAGGCAAGCGCAACGTCGATTTCAGCGGCTTCTCGGATCGGCTGAAGTCGGATTATGACGCGAACTCGCTGCTGGCGTTCACCGAAGCGGGTTACCGTTTCGGCCAACCGGAGATGAACGTCGAACCGTTCATCAACCTGAGCTACATCCGCCTGCATACCGACAGCTTCCAGGAGTCGGGTGGCGCGGCGGCGCTGAGCGTGCGCAATGAAACCATGGACACCTTCTACTCCACGCTCGGGGTGCGCGGCGTGACTGAACTGCCGAAGAACGTCAGCCTTTACGGCTCGCTCGGCTGGCAACATGCCTACGGCGATAAGAACACCTCATCGCGCATGGCGTTTGCCGGCAGCGACGCGTTCGTCACTCAGGGCCAGGCCGTGGATGACAACGTGATGGTGGGCGATATCGGCGTGAGCGTGAAGCTGTCGCGCGCTGCGACGCTGGATGTTGGCTATCAGGGGCAATTCGGCGCCGATACCCGCGTCAATTCGGTCAACGCCAACCTGCGCTGGTCGTTCTGATTTTTCCTCTAGACTTCTCTGGTACTTGCAGGCCCGCTTGATGCGGGCCTTTTTTATGGTGGGCATTAAGTTTCCCGTGAGCCTGCGTAAGGGGGCGCTAAGACATTTCCCGATATGAGCAGGGCGGGATTGTCTGTATGATTAATGCTCTTCTTGGTATGGGCAAGGGACTGATTTTCCAATGCGTGAATTGACAAGGCCGTTAACGATTTTCACCAGTAAGAAGCCTTTTAACGACCGTTTTGCGGATGATATGCAATATGGCGATATGGATGAACGTACACTTAAGCAACGGTATCGCTTGGGGCAAGTATCAACGTTTATCGATTGGAGTACTTATAAATCGCCCTATGATCATCCGGCAACGCGAAATATTCCGGCAGCAGGAAAAGAAAAGGCGGTTGCCATGCTTTTTGATGAGCTGAGAGCTGCATCGAGATACTTTTCTTTTACTAGCGTTTATCAAGGCTTGATAGTTAAGCTTTTCAATCATATGCAGTGCAATAACGGAACTGACTTTCAAGATGTTCAAATGGATTTAGCCTATAAAAGGCTGATACTGAGCGATAAATCAGAAAATAGTACGCTAATTCGAATTAAAAGTGTTCTCGACACCTTTGACTTTAACTCATATCGGCTGAATAAAGAGGCATTTGCTCTTCAGTTATCACAGAGCCGTTTGCCAAAGTATGTCCGCTGGGAAGACTGCATAAATGGAATGGGAGTCAGTGTGCATGAGGTCAACAGTACAGAGATCAGTGTTGATTCTTTGGTTTTTCAAGGTAATAGATATACTGCCGTGATTAGCTATAAAGCTCAGGATCATTTTGGATTGGATAAAGAAGATATTAGCAAGTTAACGTTTAATTCTTTTGGTTTTTTCAGGATTTGGTTTGTACTTCAAAGGTATAAAGAGTTCGCGTTTAGACCCTTTTTCACCAACTTTGGCGCGAAGATAATAGTGACAGGTGAAAACTATGCTTAACAAGAAAAAGGTTGCGTTCTTTTCTTTGGTTGCCGTAGCGGCTTTTTGGTTGGTTTGGGTGCTTGTCAGGCCGGCTAATGTTGTGCGGGTTGATGGTGCTGCTGTTTATGTTCAATACCTTCCGTTGACCACGGAAGATAAAATATCTTGGTGGAATGATAATAAAGATAAACTTCAGGAAAAATATCATATTATCAAAGACGAGAGTCACTTTACCGTTGCCGTAATGAATTTTGATGGCTATGTTGCCGCTCCGACGGGTAGCAATGATGGAAGTGTTGATGACTATCATTGTTTTGCCGAGGGCGATGCCAAGAACAAATGTATCTATAAGGATATAGCGATGATTATTAATGGTGATGCTAATAAAAGGATTTTTATCAGTCTGGATGGGAAGACTTTTGCTCAAGAGCCTGACGGTAAGACCACGCTGTTAAAAAAATAGTGACTCTTACTCTTACCCCCTGATTTTTCCTCGTTTTCAATCAGACTCGTCTAGGTGGTGGTCAGGATTTCGCCCTCGCCAAGCCCGCGCAACGGCGGGCTGAGCAGGGAAGGACGTTTAACGCCCTTTTTTCTTGCGTCCTGGCTGGGTAAAGCGCTTGCGGCCGGCCGGCGCAGCGGTTTTATCGGCGCTTTTCGGTCCGCCGGCGCTCGGTTTTTTCGCCGGGGAAGATTTGGCCGGGGCTTTCTTCGTCGGTTTAGCCTCGGACGAAGAGCCTTCAATCAGCTTGAACAGCTCAATCAGCTCGTCATCGGTCAGATCGCGCCATTCGCCCAGCGGCAAGCCTTTCAGGCTGACGTTCATGATGCGCGTGCGTTCCAGCTTGGTGACCTCATAGCCGAAGTGTTCGCACATGCGGCGGATTTGGCGGTTCAACCCCTGCACCAGCGTGATGCGGAACACGAACGGCGCTTCTTTCTTCACCTTGCACTTTTTGGTCACCGTGCCAAGCATCGGCACGCCGGCGCCCATGCCGCGAATAAACTCGTCGGTCACTGGCTTGTTGACCGTCACCAGATACTCTTTCTCGTGATTGTTGCCGGCGCGCAGGATCTTGTTGACCAGGTCACCGTGGTTGGTCAGAAAGATCAGCCCCTGCGAATCCTTGTCCAAGCGGCCGATCGGGAAGATGCGCTTGCTGTGGTTGACGAAGTCGGTGATGTTGTCGCGCTCGCCGTCCTCGGTGGTGGTGACGATGCCGACCGGTTTATTCAGCGCAATCAGCACCAGATCTTCTTCATTGCGCGGTTCGATCAGCTGACCGTTAACCTTCACCACATCGCCGGCAAATACCTGGGCGCCAACGGTGGCGCGTTTACCGTTGATGAAAACGTTGCCCTGTTCGATGTATCGATCGGCGTCGCGGCGTGAGCAGATACCGCTCTCGCTAATGTATTTGTTCAGACGAATGGATGAGTTAGTCAGCATGGGATCTCCGTAAAACGCGGACTATACATTACCCGGATGGCGCTGCGAAGCGAATCATGCAGGGGGGGCTGGATACGCGTATCCTGACCACGGTTGCTACAAAGGTATTTGCAATATTTTTTTCGTTTAATTAATTATAGAAAATCGATGGGGATTTCCCTGAAAGTCATTCAAGTTATAAATGGATTATGCCAAATGCAATTCTTTAAGAGTTCATGTATAGATTCATTTTAAAAAAGTATTAGGATATCGATAAATTCAAGGAGGGATAAATGAACGCATTGGCCGAAGAAGGGACATTACGACGTATGACCATAGGGGAAATAAAATTGGCTCGCCATATATATGGAAACTCAATTATATATGGTCGTGTATGGATACACTGTGATAGCTATTTCCCGTTTGGCTTACAAAACAAAAGTTATGCCATGGCACCTAATGGTGAGTTATGGTTACGGAGGGAGCTCTATAAAGACGATTTTTCTGATAATAGGGTTCTGATAGAAGATAAACATCTTTTCATCCATGAATTGGGGCATGTATGGCAACATCAGCATGGACAATGGGTAAGAATGCGTGGGTTGTTTAGTTGGGCGGCTGAGTACAACTATCGTCTTGATAGAAATAAAATTACTGATTACTCGCTGGAACAACAAGCTTCGATTTTTGCTGATTACTGGCTGCTGTTGGTTTATGGTATTGAAACGTGGCGTTATTATCAACGTCCTGGACGAGTGGGTAGGTACAGGGGAACCGATAGTTTGCGTGACATTCATGCACTTTATCAAAAAATTATTAGGGGATGAGAGGGAGCATGAAAAAATATGTGGTTCTATTCACGGCCTGCTTCTTGGTCGGCTGTCCGGGGCCTGGCGATAAGTTTACTCCGCGTTTCCCCGCCGTCGTCACTGCCAAAGATAACCATGTCTGCATTCTTTCTTCTATGAAGGCGGGGGATAATATCCGCTTCGTTCAGATTTATAGCGAATCAGGCGATAAGCTCATTAAAGATATCGATAATGACGCTTTTTTTGTTGAACCGGGGAGGTGCATGCCGGTATTCGACTATGCTTTTCGGCCAGGGAGGCGCTATTCCGTCGCCTACGATGTACAGACACCCGAAGGTTCGCATTTGATTACCGCCGCATTCATGGTTGTCTCCGACGAACGGGGCAACCTGAGGGTTAACGATTAACGTATGTTCTTAGGTTCAGTTTGTTGGGCTGCGTTAGGTTGTAGAATGAAAGGCTATGAAAAAATTTGCCCTGTTGCTCGCTAACGTATTGGCTGTTGTTGGGCTGGCTGTGCTGACAATAAAGCCTTTTCCTGTACCCAGGCTAAACCAGAATCAAACCGCTTGGCTGATTGACGCCAGTGAGTTTTTTCATTTTAACGATACGGAATGGTTTGGCGCGCTCGTTTTTGGCGCGGTTTATTTGTTGGCTGGATGTCTGGAATGGTTCTTTATCCGCCTAATCTTTCAACGGGTGAGCTGAGGACACCGTCATTAACTCTCATCACCGTTCCCCCACCTTCACCACCCGGGTGTTAAGCGGGGTGAGCGTTTGCCCGGCGTTGCCGATCGGCGTCAGGCGCGGCACGGGGCGGCCGCTGTCGCTTTCCACCAGCGTTGAATGCGCTTCTCCCTCGGCGAACAGATGATCTTCCCCCCACTGGCGCAGGCCGACGATCACCGGAAACAGCGCGCGGCCTTTCTCGGTCAGCACATATTCCTGATAGGCGCTGCCGTCCGCGGCGGGCACGATCTCCAGCACGCCGTGCGTCACCAGGGCGCGCAGCCGGGTGGCAAGAATGTTCTTCGCCATCCCCAGCCCTTTTTGAAATTCGCTGAAGCGGGTGACGCCGTCGAAGGCGTCGCGCACGATCAGCAGCGACCACCAGTCGCCAATCACATCCAGCGTGCGCGCCACCGGGCACGGCGCGTCTTCCAGGCTCTTACGTTTCACGACGATTATCTCCTGCTGCACATTCTGGTTGCATTATAAAACCTCTGCGCCTAAAGTTCATTGGGTTTAATAATGAAACCACATTGAGGTGTACGATGAGCGACAAACTGCTGGCTCCTCCCTGTGCGGCATTGGGGCGCCTGCCGGCCGCCCTGGTGCTGCTGTTGGCCGCCGCCAGCGCCTTTAGCGTGGCCAACGTTTACTATGCGCAGCCGCTGTTAGACGCCATCGCCCGCGATTTTTCCATCAGCCTGGCGGCGGTCGGCATGGTGATCGCCGTGACTCAGTTGGGCTGCGCGCTGGCGTTGCTGTTGGTGGTGCCGCTGGGGGATCGGTTGAACCGGCATCGATTGCTGGCGGGGCAACAGCTGGGGCTGATCGCTGCGCTACTGTTGGTGGGCTGGGCGCCCAGCGCGCCCTGGCTGCTGGTGGGGATGATGCTGGTGGGGCTACTGGGCACCGCCATGACGCAGGGCCTGATCGCGTTCGCCGCCGCCCTGGCGCCGCCGCAGGAGCGCGGGCGGGTAGTCGGCGCGGCGCAGGGCGGGGTGGTGCTGGGGTTGCTGCTGGCGCGCACCTTGTCCGGCGCGCTGGCGGACGTTGGCGGCTGGCGCACGGTGTACTTCTTCTCCGCCGGAGTGACGTTGGTATTGCTGCCGATCCTATCGCGCCTCCTGCCAGCGCCACGCACCGTTCCCAGCACGCTGAGTTATCCCGCGCTGCTGGGTTCAATGTTGAGCCTGTTGCTGCATGACCGCACGCTGCAAATTCGCGGCATGCTGGCGCTGCTGATGTTCGGCGCTTTCAGCCTCTTTTGGAGTTCGCTGGTGTTGCCGCTGAGCCGGCCGCCGTTCAACTTCACCCATGCCGCGGTGGGAGCGTTCGGCCTGGTCGGCGCGGTGGGCGCGCTGGCGGCGGTGCGCGCCGGGCATCTGGCGGATCGCGGGTTGGGGCAGGCGGCCAGCGGCGCATGTCTGCTGCTGTTGACGCTGGCCTGGCTGCCGCTCGGTTTGCTCGGCAGCGGCCTGGTTTGGCTGGTGGCGGGCATCGTGCTGCTGGATCTGGCGGGCCAGGCGATCCACGTGCTGAACCAGAGCATGATTTTCAGCGCGCACCCGCAGTCGCACAGCCGGCTGGTGGCCTGCTACATGCTGTTTTACGCCGTCGGCAGCGGGCTGGGCGCCTTTGCCGGCACCCATGTGTACGCCTGGGCGGGCTGGAGCGGCGTCTGCTGGCTGGGGGCGGGCGTCAGCCTGAGCGCATTGCTGTTTTGGCGGCTGACGCTGCGCGGGATGCCGGATGCGGCGGGTAAGGGCTAGCGGGCCGGTGAGTGCATCAGGTAATAATCTTCTTCGCCGTCGTTGCCAGTGGAGATGATGCGCCAGCCGTGCTTGCGGTAGAACGCCAGCGCTTTTTCATTTTTCACCAGGCATTTCAGCGAACCGGTGGCGGTGAAGGTGGCTTGCGCCGCATGCAGCAGCGCACTGCCGACGCCGCGCGGCGGCTGATGGGGATCGACATACAGGTTATGAATGAAGTTATCTTCGCGGTAGACGGAGACGAATCCCAGCAGCGCGCCGCCGTCTTCCGCCACCCAAATCGCTTCGCCCAGCGTCGCGCCGTCGAAATCTTCCAACTGATAGTTTGAGGTATCGCGCCAGCCGAACGCCGCCTTGCGCGACGCCAGGTACAGCGTGCGCAGGAAGGGGCGATCGGTCTCTTGGTAGGGTCTTATCTGCATGGCATCTCCTGGTGGTTTGTGCTCACTATAGCGCATTGCGCGGCGTATGCCCGCTGGGCCAATTTAATCGCTTGTTTGTCCGCGCCGCCGCTGGCATGATCCCCAGTAGGGATTAACGCAACGTTGATCACAACCTATTGATTTTCATGACTCGGGGTGCCCTTCCGCGTGAAGGCTGAGAAATACCCGTATTACCTGATCTGGATAATGCCAGCGTAGGGAAGTCACGGCCGCTCAACCGGCGCCGCCTTCTTGAACGCCGGTTGGGAGGAATATGATCGCTCGACCTGATGCACTACCCGGCGCCCGCGCCGCGGCCTGCCTGACCCAATTCCAACAGCGGCCTCCGCTGATCCACTGCCTGACCAACGAAGTGGTGCAGTCGCTGACCGCCAACGTGCTATTGGCGCTCGGCGCCTCTCCGGCGATGGTGGTGGAGCCGCAAGAGGCGGCGCAGTTCAGCGCGCTGGCCGACGGCCTGCTGATCAACGTCGGCACCCTCAACGCGCTGCGCGCCGAATCGATGCGGGCGGCGGTGGCCGCCGCCAATCGGGCCGGTAAGCCCTGGACGCTGGATCCGGTGGCGGTCGGCGCGCTCTCCTACCGCACCGCCTTCGCCAAACAGCTGCTGGACGAGAAACCGGCGGCGATACGCGGCAACGCCTCGGAAATCATGGCGCTCAGCGGGTTGCTGGCCAGCGGCCGCGGCGTGGATAGCGGCGACGACTCGCTGGCGGCATTGCCCGCCGCGCGTGAGCTGGCGCAGCGCAGCGGCGCGGTGGTGGCGGTCACCGGCGCGGTGGATTACGTCACCGACGGCCAACGCGATTGGGCGATCGAAGGCGGCTCTCCGCTGATGACGCGGGTGGTGGGCACCGGCTGCGCGCTGTCGGCGGTGGTGGCGGCGTTTTGCGCCCTGCCGGGCGATCGCCTGGACAACGTGGCGACCGCCTGCCGGGTGATGTCCCACTGCGGCGGCCTTGCGGCCAGGCAGGCCGCCGGGCCGGGCAGCTTTACGCCGGCGTTCCTCGATGCGCTGTATCAACTGCGCGGGGAGGATCTGTGATGAAACGCATTAACGCCCTGACCATCGCCGGCACCGATCCCAGCGGCGGCGCCGGCATTCAGGCCGATTTGAAGGCCTTCTCGGCGCTTGGCGCCTACGGCACCTCGGTGATCACCGCGCTGGTGGCGCAGAATACCCGCGGCGTGCAGTCGGTGTATTACATCGATCCGGCGTTCGTCGCCGCGCAGCTGGACTCGGTGTTCAGCGACGTGCGCATCGACAGCGTCAAGATCGGCATGCTGGCCAACGCCGACATCGTGCAGGCGGTGGCCGAACGGCTGCGCCATTACCGGCCGGAGTTCGTGGTGCTGGACACCGTGATGCTGGCGAAAAGCGGCGATCCGTTGCTGGCGCCGGAGGCGGTGGCGTCTATTCGGCGCGAGCTGTTGCCGCTGGTGTCGATCATTACGCCGAACCTGCCGGAAGCGGCGGCGCTGCTGGCGTGCGCGCCGGCGGAAGATGAAGCGCAGATGCGCGAGCAGGGGCGGGCGCTGCTCGCGATGGGCTGCCGGGCGGTGCTGATGAAGGGCGGCCACCTGAGCGAAAGCGAGAGCCCGGACTGGCTGTTTACCGCCGAAGGCGAGCAGCGCTTTACGGCGCCGCGCGTCGCCACCCGCCACACCCACGGCACCGGTTGCACGCTCTCGGCCGCGCTGGCGGCGCTGCGCCCGCGCCATGCCGACTGGGCGGCCACGGTGGCCGCCGCCAAGGACTACCTGCAACACGCGCTGCAACAGGCGGACACGCTGGAAGTGGGGCACGGCATCGGGCCGGTGCATCATTTTCACGCCTGGTGGTGAGTCAACTTTTTGCCGCAACCGTGGTCTGACTAGTTCAGGCCCGGTTTACGGGCGAAACCTGATTTAACCTAGGGAGAAGGACTATGACGGGACACCAGGCGCTGCGTTGCGCCCTCTTCGGCGCACTGCTCAGCTTCAGCGCGGGCAGCTTCGCTCAGCAGATCGTCACCACATCGGATTTGATTCAGCAGCCGGGGTATCAGGCCAGCTGGCAAAACATGGTCAAAGGCCAGGCGCGGATGCCGGGCTGGGCGCGCAAGGGCGTCGGCACCTCTACGCCGGCGCAAAACTTGAGCTGGAAGGGCAAAGAGTATCTGGTCGGCAACCTGTGCAAGCCGCACGACTGCGGCAACAACTTTTTGATCGTGGCGTTCAGCGCGGACAAATCCCAGGCCTGGGGCGTGCGGGTGGAAGTGGAAGATCGGCCGGAAGCCGTCGATCATCCGAAGAAATACGCCAAGTACCAGTGGCTCGGCAAGCCGGATGACGACATGAAAGCGCTGCTTAAGCAGCAGTTCGAGAACAATCCCGACTGGAAATGATCTGACCGGGGGCGCTGACGATGCCGCCCCCGGCGTTGATCAGCCGATGCCGGCCTGATGCAGATCGTGCAGGTTGAGCGCCCCCACCAGCACGCCGTCCATATCGACCACCGGGGCCGCGCTGATGTGCTGTTCGTGCAGCGCTTCCAGCGCTTCGCCGGCGCGCCACTGCTCCGGCAGCCGATAGCCGGGGCGGGTGATCGCCGGGCTGAGCGGGTCCTGCAGGCTGTTGCCTTTCACCAGCCAGCGGCGCAGGTCGCCGTCGGTAAACACGCCCACTACCCGCTGCTGCGCGTCGCACACCGCCACCAACCCGAGCCCGGTGCGGCTCAGTTCCAGCATCGCTTCCATCACGTTGGCGCTTTCGCTCACGCGCGGCAGGCGATCGCCGGTGCGCATCAGGTGATGCACGCGGTTCAACAGGCGCGCCCCCAGGCTGCCGCCCGGGTGCGAGCGGGCGAAGTCTTCCGCATTGAAACCGCGCTGGCGCATCAGCGCCATCGCCAGAGCGTCGCCCATCATCAGAGTGTTGACCGCGCTGGAGGTGGGCGCCAGCCCCATCGGGCAGGCTTCGCGCTCGACGCCGATATCCAGTACGCAGGCCGCGCCCTGCGCCAGGGGCGATTCTTTGCCGCCGGTGATGGCGATCACCGGAATGCCGTTCTCCGCCAGCAGCGGCAGGATCAGGTCCAGCTCTTTGGCGCGGCCGGAATAGGAGATGAACACCACCACGTCCTCGGCGCCGATCATGCCGAGATCGCCGTGCAGCGCCTCCGCCGGATGAACGAAGAACGACGGCGTGCCGGTGCTGGCCAGCGACGCGGCGATTTTTTTGCCGATATGGCCGGACTTGCCGATGCCGGAAATCACCGCTTTGCCGCGGCAGTTCAGCAGCAGCTCGCAGGCGCAGACGAAATTGTCATCCAGGCGCGCCAGCAGGCGCTGCGCTTCGGTCAACTCGATCTCCAGCGTTTCGCGGGCGAAGGCGAGCAGGGCGTTGGCGTTACTCATCGGGGTCTCCTACCAGAATGATATTGATGCCTTTCGCCTGCAGGGCGGCGAGATAATCGGGGTTGATGTCTCGGTCGGTGATCAGCGTATCGACGGCGCTGAGTTCGCACACCACGTTCGGGCTCTTGCGGCCGAATTTCGAGGAGTCCACCAACAAAATAATGCGGCCGGCGGCTTCGCACATCGCTTTGCTGACGTTGTGCACTTCGTTGAAGGTGGTGACGCCGGCGTTGAGATCGACGCCGTCCGCGCCGATAAACAGCTTGTCGAAGCTGAATTGCTGAAACGCCGATTCGGCCAGGCTGCCGTGGAACGAGGCCGATTTTTTGCGGTAGGTGCCGCCGGGCATCAGGATGGTCTGATCGTTATCCAGCTCCACCAGCGCGTTGACGATGGTCAGGCTGTTGGTCATCACCGTGATGTTATTGAACTGCGCCAGGTGCGGCACCATCTGCAGCACCGTGCTGCCGGCGTCGAAGATCAGCGAGTCGCCGTCGGCGATCAGCGCCACGGCGGCGCTGGCGATGCGGCGTTTTTTCTCGGTGTTGATATGGGTTTTACGGTCGATCGGCTGATCGCCGTCGTCGCGGCTGAGTACTACGCCGCCGTAGGTGCGGATCACCTCGCCTTCTTCTTCCAGCAGGGTGAGATCTTTGCGGATGGTGGTGCCGGTAGTGGAGAAATGCTCGGCCAGGGCGTCCACTGCCGTTTTGCCATGCTGCTGCAGATATTCAAGGATAGCGGCCTGCCGCTGCTTTGGTTTCATCGCGATTCCCGTTCACAAGAGTGGGGCATTTCCCCTCGCTGAATAATTCACTATGAAAGGTAATGCCTTTTAATGTGAAAATATCACGATTTGGGTTCAATCGCTAACGATAGTGCAGACTGGCATGCGCGATCCTCGGGGAAGATCACATCCGGGCGCAAATCCCGTTGATGCAAACCGTGCAAATGAGGCAGCGGGCGGGGCCGGGCGAAAACGGTCAGGCCGCGCAGCAACAGGCTGCCGCACACCCGCCGATCGGCGTCGAAGGCCAGCGCCAGCACCACCCGCGGGCGAAAACGGCCGCCGGAGCGGCCGACGCCGACGGCGCCCAGTCGGCATAAGCCGTCGAAGGCGCGGTTAAAACGTTGCAGTTGCCACCAGCCGAAGGCGATTTGCAGCAGCCAGGCCAGCAGCGCGAAGGCGATCAAAGCTTGTGTCATGGGGTTCTCCTTATGCCCCCTTCCGCGGAAGGGGGCGTCGGTGGCGTCAGAACATCACCTGGCCGCCGGTGATGTTGATCGATTGGCCGGTGCAGTAAGAGGCCTTATCGCTGGCGTAGAACAGCAGGGTGTTCAGCACGTCCTGGTAGTCGCAGCCGCGCTTCAGCGGCACTTTGTCGATGTAGTACTGCTCCACCTGGTCCGGCGCGATGCCCAATTTTTGCGCGTACTGCGGCAGCAGCGACTGAAACATCGGCGATTTCAGCAGGTTGCCGAGCATCAGCGAATGCACGGTAATGCCGTATTCCGCCAGATCGAGCGCCAGCGACTGCGTCAGCCCCACGCCGCCGAATTTGGCGGCGCTGTAGCCGGAGTTGTGCTTGCTGCCGACCTTGCCGGACTTGGAGTTGATCTGAATGATGCGCCCGGCGATGCCGTCGCGGATCATCAGGCGCGAGAACTCGCGGGCGCAGAGGAAATAGCCCACCAGGTTCACCTGCAGCGAGCGGTCGAAGTCGCCCAGCGGGAAGTCGGTGATCGGCGCCGCCTTGGCGATGCCGGCGCTGTAGACCAGCAGGTTGGTTTGGCCAAACTCCCGGTCAACCGCCGCCGCCAGCGCGATCACGCTCTGCTCGTCGGTGGCGTCGGCCTGAAAACCGCAGGCGCTGCCTGCGCCGTACTCTTCGTTGATCTGCCGCGCCACCCGATTGGCGTTGTCGGCGTTCAGATCGGCCACCGCCACCCGATAACCGGCCTGCGCCAGCCCGTGGGACAAAAAGGCGCCTAACGTTTGGCCGCCGCCGATCACTACAGCTACTTCAGACATGGTCTACTCCTTATGCGATAAATGACAGCGTGCTGCCCAACGGGATATCGGTCGGCGTCGGGCCGGAAACGTGGATCGAGCCGGGGAATTCGGCTTCGGCTTCGCCGTCGAAGCGCACGGTGATGTGGCCCAGTTCGCGCAGATTCTGTGTGGCGACGCTGCCGACGGCGGTGATGGCGTAGCGCTGCTGCGCCAGTTCCATCACGCCGCCGACCTGCAGCTCACCGGCGGTCGCGCCGTGGCGGTGGATAAAGCAGAACTCTTCGATATCCGCCGGCGCGCCTTCCCGGAAAGTGATCAGCATGTTGTCCAGCAACGCGTCGCGGGCGCAGCCGCCGATCTGCGTGATGGTGGTATGAAAAATGGTGTGCATAAACGTCTCCCTGGGAATCAAATTATTGATAAATAAAGGCCGAGGCGGCCCAGGCGATCAGGACCGTTGGCGCGCCGGTCAGGAAGCGGCCGACCAGCACCGAGGGCACGCCGACCCGCACGGTGTCCTGCTTGGCCTCCGCCAGCGACAGACCGACCGGAATGAAGTCGCAGGCGGCCTGCGCGTTGATGGCAAACAGCGCGGGCAGCGCCAGCTGCGGCGGAATATGGCCGAGGCCGATCTGCACCCCGACCAGCACGCCGATCACCTGGGCGATGACCGCGCCGGGGCCGAGGAACGGCGACAGCAGCGGGAATGAGCAGATCAGCGCCAGCGTCACCAGGCCGATCGGGCTGTTGGCCAGCGGCGTCAGGCCGTGAGCGATAAAGTCCCCGAGGCCGGAGGCCATGATGATGCCGATCAAGGCCGAGACGAACGCCATAAACGGCAGAATGGTCTTCAGCACGGTGTCGATAGTGTCGCGCCCGGCCTGGAAGAACACCGCCACCACCGATCCCATGCCCATGCCGACCTTCGCCAGCAGCCCGTCGCTTTGTTCGGTGATCTTCTTGCTGGTGTCGTAGTCGCGCGCCTTGGGCGGCGCTGCAACGGCGGCGGCGGCGGGTGGGTTCTCCGTCGCGTCGATTCGGCTGATGTTGTGGTCGCGCACGCCGGAGACATAGATGTCTTCGAGGATAAACTGCGCCAGTGGGCCGGACTGGCCGGTAGCGTGGATGTTGACCGTCGGAATGCGGCGTTTCGGGTACAGGCCGCAGCGCAGGGTGCCGCCGCAGTCGATCACCGCCACGCCGATCTCTTCCGCCGGCGGCTCGCCCTCTTTGAAACCGTCGACGGCGGGCCAACCGGTCAATTCGCTGAGGCGATCGACGATGGAAGGCCGGGTGCCGGCGGTGATGTACACCACTTTTTTGCCGGGTTCTATCGGCAGTTCCAGGGGGCCGCCCCAGCCGCTGGCGCCTTTTTCAATACGGATATAAGCACTCATGCTGCACTCCACGAATTAAAGTTGCACCTGGCGATCCAGACGGATGCCCATCTTGCGTTCGAACAGACTGGTGGTGAGATCGGTGACCCAGCCGCGGAAGAAGTTGGTGAACAGCCCCACCAGGAAATAGCTCACCGCCAACGGGCCGAGCGGCAGGCCGAGGGTGGTCAGGCCGCTGGCGATGCCGAGGTAAACGAACAGCTCGCCGGGGTTGATGTGCGGAAACAGGCCGTTCATCGAGTGGCAGCTGTAGGAGGCCGCCGCGTAGTAGCTCGGCTTGTATTTCTCCGGCATGAAGCGCCCCAGGCTGAGGGTCATCGGGTTGCAGAAGACAAAGGTGCCGATCAGCGGCAGCAGCAGATAACGCGAGACGGGGTTGCCCGCGCAGCGCTGCGCCAATCGTTCGATACGTTCCTGGCCAACAAATTTGATCAGCGCGTTCATGATAACCAACAGGCTGATCAATAAAGGCAAAATGCCGGTCACCATGCCGACAAACACTTCACCGCCTTTTTGAAACAGGCCGATAAACCACTCGGCGCCGTGGGTGATTAGCTCAATCATTATGTTCTCCTGTAATGGACTGATATGGCCTGGAGCGAACGGCGGCTCTGTCGCCATGGGCCTTACAGTAGTCACTTTGTTGGGCTATTTGTTTTAAATAGATCACAATTTGAAAGATAAATATTTTATTTTGAAAGTTTAAAGTGAAAGAAAGAGAAGGTGAACGGCGCGAGAGGCGGGATAACGGGCACAAAAAAGCCCGGCGAACCGGGCTTTGGGACAGGCGGTCTGTCACATCAGGCGATGGTGACCTTCTTGTCCAGGTAGGCGTCTTGTACGGCGTTGATCAGCGCCACGCCGTCTTTCATCGATTTCTTAAACGCTTTACGCCCCAGGATCAGGCCCATGCCGCCGGCGCGTTTGTTGATCACTGCGGTGCGCACCGATTCCTGCAGATCGTTCTCACCGGCGGCGCCGCCGGAGTTGATCAGCCCGGCGCGGCCCATGTAGCAGTTGGCCAGCTGGTAGCGCACCAGATCGATCGGGTGATCGGTGGTCAGCTTGGTGTAGACGCGATCGTCGGTATAGCCGAATTTCACCGCGCGGTAACCGCCGTTGTTTTCGGCCATTTTCTGTTTGACGATGTCGGCGCCGATGGTGGCGGCGATGTGGTTGGCCTGGCCGGTCAGGTCGGCGCTGGAGTGGTAGTCCACGCCGTCCTTGTTGAACGCCGGGTTGCGCAGATAGGCCCACAGCACCGTGACCATGCCCAGCTCATGCGCGCGCTCGAAGGCGATCGAGATCTCTTCGATCTGGCGGCGCGACTGCTCGGAGCCGAAGTAAATGGTGGCGCCAACCGCCACTGCGCCCATGTTGAACGCCTGCTCGACGCTGGCGTACAGGGTCTGGTCGTACTGGGTCGGGTAGCTCAGCGTTTCGTTGTGGTTGAGTTTGACCAGGAACGGAATTTTATGCGCATAGCGGCGCGATACCGACGCCAGCACGCCGTAGGTGGAGGCGACGCAGTTACAGCCGGCTTCAATCGCCAGCTCGACGATGTTCTTCGGATCGAAATACAGCGGATTGGCGGCGAACGAGGCGGCGGCGGAGTGCTCGATGCCCTGATCGACCGGCAGGATCGACAGGTAACCGGTGCCGCCCAGGCGGCCGTGGTTGAACAGGGTTTGCATCGAACGCAGCACGCTGTTGGGGCGGTTGTTATCGATCATTACGCGGTCGACGAAGTCGGCGCCCGGCAGGTAGAGATTCTCGGCGGGGATAGTGGTACAGCGGTGTTGCAGCAGATCTTCCGCTTCCTTTCCTAGCAACTGCACAATATCAGTCATGATTCACTCCCGATTAAGCTTCTTCATACACCGGCAATGCAAGGGTTTTTGACCACCGGCGTAGTAAAAAAGCGGTGATTGAAGCTGTAAAGCGATGCTACCGAACTTGATCCGGCAAGGACAAACAATAGATGCGATTGAGAGGAAATGCCATTGGCGTGGCCAAATACGCGGGGGCGATCGCCCCCGGCTTGCTAAGCGGTTGATTATTCGATCTCGAACCACGCGGTATTCTGTTGGGAGATCGGGGTGATGGAGTAGATCATCTCCTGCAGATGATCGTGGATGGCGCGCTCCGCCGCCTCGGCATCGCGCGCTTTCAGCGCTTCGTAGATGCGGTAGTGCTGCTTGATCAGGCTCTCCGGCGGCGAGACTTCGCTCAGGCTGAGGAAACGCACCCGATCCATGGTGGCCTTGATGGTTTCGATGGTCTCCCACGCCAGCGGGCAGTCGGCAAACTGGGTCAGCAGCTGGTGGAATTCGTCGTCCAGCGCCAAAAACTCGCGCGTTTGCCCGTTCTGCGCCGCCAGCGCCTGGCGGTGCAGGTTATGCTCCAGCGTCATCAGCTGCGCCGGGTTGGCGCGCTCGGCCGCGCGGCGCACGATGGCGCATTCCACCGCCTGACGGATAAAGCGCCCGTCGGCCACGCGCTTGGCGGAGATTTTCATCACGAAGGTGCCGCGCTGCGGCAGGATCTGAACCAGGCCGGCCTCCGCCAGCTTGATGAAGGCTTCGCGTACCGGCTGGCGCGAAACGCAAAAGCGGGTGGAGATCTCTTTCTCGGACAGCAGGGTGCCGGGGGGGATGGTGCAGTCGACGATATCCTTGCGCAGGAAGCGATAGATCTGTTGGTTGACCGGGACGTTGTTGGTGAGACTGTACGTTTCAGACATGGCGACAATCAGGCATCTGGCTGGAATTCGAATGCCACCATACTAGCAGATTATTGGTTAAGGGCGGGTGGATAAATCTACCCGCCGGGCAGGGTAACTCAGTGATGCCAATCCTGATATTCCTGCTTGCGCCGCCCTGGCGCGGTTTCCGGCATCAGGCTCAGGCCGATGGCCGACACCACGCCCAGCACCATCATGTACCCTGCCAGCCCGTAGTAGTGGCCGCCGGTCACCTGCAGGATCTTCACCGCCAACAGCCCGAGAATGCCGCTGCCGATCAGCGAGCCGATCTGCCAGATCAGCGCGATGCCGCTGCAGCGCACGCGGGTGGGGAACAGCTCCGGGAAGTAAGAGGCCTGCGGCGCGTAGCACATGCTGTGGCCGAAGGTCAGCACCACGATCATGGCGATCTGCGTTACCCAGAAATTATCGAGGTTGATCGCCATAAAGAACGGCACGATGCATACCACCTGCAGCAGCGCGCCGGCGATGTAAACCGGTTTGCGCCCCAGTCGATCGGAGAGGCGGCCCATCAGCGGAATGGCGAAAATCTCCAGCAGCACCGCCACGATCATCGCCTCCAGCAGAATGCTTTCGTTGAGGTGGTTGGCCTTGCCGTAGGCCAGTACGATCACTGTGAACATGGCGAAGGCGCAGGCCTCGATCAGCTTGGCGCACACCCCTTTGCCGATAAGGCCGGGATAGCGGCGGGCCACTTCCACCACCGGCCGGCTCTCCACCGCCTTGGTGGCGCGGATCTGGGTAAACACCGGCGACTCGTCGATCTTCAGGCGAATAAACAGCCCGACCAGCACCAGCAGCAGGCTGAGCAGGAACGGAATGCGCCAGCCCCAGTCCAGCATCTGCGCCGGCGACAGCACGGCGGTCAGCAGCGCGAACAGCCCGGACGGCAGCAGGAAACCGGCCGGCGCGCCGATCTGCACCCAGCTGGCGTAGAAGCCACGCCGCGGCGGTGGCGCGTATTCGGCGGTCATCAGCACCGCGCCGGCCTGTTCGCCGCCGACGCCGAAGCCCTGCAGCACGCGGATAAAGATCAGCGCGAGCGGCGCCCAGATGCCGATCTGCTCATAGGTGGGCAGCAGGCCGATGCAGAAGGTACCGAGGCCGACGATCAGGATGGTGATCACCAGCGCCTTCTTGCGGCCGACCTTGTCGCCGATGTGGCCGAACACGATGCCGCCCAGCGGACGCGCCAGGAAACCGACCGCGTAGGTGGCGAAGGCCGCCAGCGTGCTGATCAGCGGATCGGCGCTGGGGAAAAACAGCTGGCCGAAGAACAGCACCGCGGCGGTGCCGTAGGCGAAGAAATCATAGTATTCGGCGGCAGTGCCGATGGCCGACGCGCTGGCGACGCGCCGCAGCAGCGGTTGATTGCCGGTATTGACGGCGTTATGCGTGGTGATGGTCATCGGAAACCTCCCGGTCGGTAAGCGGCAGAGCGGCGACGGCGGCTTTGGCCCCCAGGCTCAGCAGTTGATGATAAGCGTGGCTGACGGCGTTGACGAAGTCAGGTGAATCGGGCAGATCGTGGCCGAAGACGCTGTCGAGTTGCAGCAGCGCCAGGACGCGGGGCCGGCCTTCCTCGCTGCCGGCGACCAACGCGGCGAGGCGTTCGCGCAGCGGATCGCTGATGGCGATCGGCGCGCCTTGTTCATCGCGGCCGCCGACGTAGCGCATCCAGCCGGCGACGCCCAGCGCCAGGCAGTCGAAGCGGCTGCCGCGCGCCAGATGCCAGCGGATCGCGTCCAACAGCCGCTGCGGCAGCTTCTGCGTGCCGTCCATGGCGATCTGCGCGGTGCGGTGCTTCAGCGCGCGGTTGCGGTAACGTTGCAGCAGCGAGTCGGCATACTGCGCCAAATCGACGTTCGGCACCTGCAGGGTCGGCGCCTGTTCCGCCAGCATCAGGTGACGGGCGGCGCGGACAAAATCCGCATCTTGCATGCAGTCGCCAACGTGCTGATAGCCGGCCAGATAACCGAGATAAGCGAGGAACGAATGGCTGCCGTTCAGCATGCGCAGCTTCATCTCCTCGTACGGCAGCACGTCGCTCACCAGTTCGGCGCCGACCTTTTCCCAGGCCGGGCGCCCCTGGGGAAATCGGTCCTCAATGACCCACTGGCTGAACGGCTCGCAGGCCACGCCGACCTCATCCTCGGCGCCGCCCAGCCAGGCGTGCAACTGTCGGCGGGTCTCCGGCGTTACTGCCGGCACAATGCGATCCACCATGGTGGAAGGGAAGGCGACCTCTTGACGCACCCAGTCGGCCAGCGCCGGATCCTGCCGCTGCGCCAGCTCGAGCAGCACCTGGCGCGTGACCCGGCCGTTGGCCGGCATGTTATCGCAGGACATCACGGCGAACGGCGGCAGCCCGCGTTCACGGCGCAGGCGCAGCGCCGCCAGCAGCAGCCCCGGCGCCGACTCCGGCTGTGCCGGGTGGGCGATATCATGCGCGATCGCCGGGTGTTCCGCCATCAGTCGGCCGCTGGCGGGGTGGTGGCAATAGCCCTTTTCGCTGATGGTCAACGAGACGATGGCGATCTCGGGCTGCGTCAGCGCCGCCAGCACTGCCGCCAGCCCGTCGGTTTGCAGGTGCAGCGCCTGGCGCACCACGCCGATGACCCGGCCCCGCCAGCCATCGTCGTCCATCTCCGCCACCGAGAACAGCAGATCCTGTTGCTGCAGGTCGGCGATCTTTTGCCAGCCGTGCTGCATGCTGATTTCGCAGTAGCCCCAGTCACTGCCGTGCTCGCTGGCCAGCCTGTCGGCGTACATCGCCTGGTGCGCGCGGTGAAACGCGCCGAAGCCGATATGCGCCATGCGCGGTTTCACGCGCTCACGTGCGTAGCCGGGCCGGATAACGGCGGCCGGCAGCGCGCTGCGGTCGGAAAGTCTCATGTTCAATGTCCCTGGAGAGGTAAGCAAAGGGGCGAAGCCGCCCCGCCTGGCGTTAGGGTTTTAAGATTTGCACGCCCGCCGTTGAGCGCGGCGCCTTGATCACCAGCAGCACCAGCAGCGCGCCCAGCGCGGCGACGCCGCCCGCCAGCATAAAGGCGCTGTCGAATTTGCCGGTGTTCTGCACGATGTAGCCGGTGACGATCGGCCCGATGATGCCGGAGACGCTGCCGATCAAATGAATGAACCCGCTGGCGCCACCGACCCGGGATTTATGCACTACGTCCTGGATAATCGCCCAGTAGAGAGCGCCTGTAATGTAGAGGAAGAAGATCGACACTGACATCAGCATCACCGCCGGCACCACGCTGCTGACGGTGCCCGCCAGCGCCACGCACACCGCCGCCGCCAGCAGGCTGGTGACCAGCACGATCTTGCGCGACAGCAGCAATTTGCCGGTGATGTTGAAGATTTTGTCCGAAATATAGCCGCCGAGCGCCAGCCCGACGAAGCCGACGATCCACGGGATCATCGTGGTCAGGCTCATCTCTTTGATGTTCAGGTTGTGCGCCTGCACCAGATACGAGGGGAACCAGCTCAGGAAGAAGAACAGAATGTAGTTGTAGCAGAAGAAGGCGAAGGCGGTGACCAGAATGATCGGCTGCTTCAGGTAGTAACCCAGCCCGTGCGCGGCGTCGCTCAGCGCACTTTCCTCGCCGAGGTTTTCCTGTTTCAACCGTGCGATCAGCGCCCGTTCTTCGTTGCTGACGCGCTGGCTTTTCGCCGGGTTATCCGCCACCACGAAGAACCACACCAGCATCCAGACGATGCCGATGGCGCAGATGATCATAAACGCTGGCCGCCAGCCGAACGCCAGCGCCAGATAGCCGACGATCGGCCCGGCCACCGCGCCGCCCAACGGCGAACCGGCGCTGAGCAGGCCCATGGCGGTTGCCGCCTGCTTCTTCGGGAACCAGCCGTTGATCATCTTGTTGGCCGAGGCGCAAATCGGCCCTTCGGCCATGCCGAACAGGACGCGCAGGATCAGCATCGAGTAAAAGCCGGTGGCGATCGCCGTCATGCCGCAGAAGATGGACCACAGACCGACCGCCACGCCTAACACCAGCGTCGGGCCGAAACGGTCGACCGCCAGCCCGCCGACGAAGTTGAAGATGGCGTAGCCGAAGAAGAAGCTGCCGAAGATCAGGCCGAACTGTTCGGCGTTTAGCATCAGATCCTGTTCGATCATCGGCACGGTGATCGACAGCGCCACGCGATCGAGGTAGTTGATCATGTAGACCATGAACAGCAGGAACACGATGGTCCAACGCAGGTTCTTAAACATAAAGCACTCCACTGGGTGTTGTTTTAATCGTGATGCTTCGTTGTTTGCACGGGCGGCGGGTGCCGCCCCATGCCCCGATGCTGCCGTGACGTTACTCGAACTGCAGCAGTACCTTGCAGCAGGTGCGCTGATCCCGCTCGAACATCTGCATTGCCCGTTCGACGTCGCCGGCGGGCACGCAGTGGGTGAGTAGCCGCTGCGGGTCCAGCTTGCCGTCCGCCATCCAGGCGATCACCTGCGGGAAGCGCGCGCTGTTCAGGCGCGAGGAGAAGATCGACAGCTCCTTGCTGGTGATGCTCTGCTGGGTCAGGGTGCAGGCGTCGCCGGAAAAGCCCATGATGCCGATGCGCGCCGCCGGCGAAGCCAGCGCGATCGCCTCCGGCAAAATGGCGGGGTGGCAGGCGGCATCGACGATCAGCGTCGGCTGAACGCCGCGCTGCTGCAGCGCCTGAGGCAATGCGGCCTCGGCGTTGTTGAACTCTTCATCAGCACCGTTGGCGCGCGCCATCTCCAGCCGCTCGGCGATGCGATCGACGACCCACACCTGCTTGACGCCGTACACGCCTTTCAGCGTCTGGATCACCGTGAGCCCCATCGGCCCGGCGCCGTAGATCAGCGCGATGTCGTCGGGGCGCGGTTGCAGATGCGCGGTAATGTTGGCGGCGATGCTGAAGGGTTCAATCATCGCGGCGTGGCGATCGCTGATGGTGGCCGGAACCGGATAGGCGTTGCGCGCCGGCACGCAGGCGTAGTCGCTGAAGCCGCCGTCGCGGTGCACGCCGATCACCTGCAGCGAGGTGCAGACGTTGGGGCGGCCGACCGAACAGGGATAGCAGTGGCCGCAGCTCACCACCGGGTCTACCGAGACGCGTTCGCCGAGGCGCGCCGGATCGACGCCTTCGCCCAGCGCATCGACCAGGCCGAAGAACTCGTGGCCGATCACCCGCGGATAGCGGGCGAACGGGTTATGGCCGTGATAGATATGGACGTCGGAGCCGCAGATACCGGCGAATTTCACCTTGACCCGCACCTCGCCGGCCGCCGGCTGTGGCAGCGCGCGCGTCTGCAGCGCCAGGCGCCCGGGCTGTTCTATCACGACGCTGCGCATGGTGTTTACCAGTTCCATAAAGTGCCATCCTCCAGACGCGCGACCGGCAGGTAGGCCGGTTCATAGGGGTAACGGGCCGCCAGCTTCTCGTTGAACTCGATGCCGATGCCCGGCTTGTCGCCCGGATGCATATAGCCGTCGTCGAACGTCCAGCTGTGCGGGAACACCTCGAGCATTTGCTCGGAATAGCCCATGTATTCCTGCACGCCGAAGTTTGGGACCCACAGATCGAAGTGCAGCGCCGCCGCCATGCAGATCGGCGACAGATCGGAGGGGCCGTGTGAACCGGTGCGCACCTGATACAGCGAGGCGAAGTCGGCGATGCGCCGCATGCCGGTGATACCGCCCGCGTGCGTCAGGGTGGTGCGGATGTAGTCGATCAGTTGCTCTTCAATCAGCTGTTTGCAGTCCCAGATGCTGTTGAACACCTCGCCGACGGCGATCGGCGTGACGGTATGCTGACGGATCAGGCGGAAACAGGCCTGATTTTCCGCCGGCGTCGGATCTTCCATCCAGAACAGACGATACGGCTCGGCGCTTTTACCGAAGCGCGCCGCTTCGATCGGCGTCAGGCGGTGGTGCATGTCGTGCAGCAGATGCTCGTTGAAGCCGAACTTGTTGCGCACCGCATCGAACAGTTTGGGGGTGAAATCGAGGTATTTCTCCGTCGACCACAGCTGCTCTTCCGGCCATTCGCCCTTGGTGGCCGGCTCATAGGCCTGGCCTTTGCCCTTGGCCATACCATAGGTGGTTTTCATGCCCGGCACGCCGCATTGCACACGGATCGCCTTAAAACCTTGCTCTTTATGTTTGGCATAGTCGTCGAGCACCTCGTCGATCGAGTGGCCGGTGGTATGGCAATACACCATCACTCCCGAGCGCGAGGCGCCGCCCAACAGCTGATACAGCGGCATATTGGCGGCCTTGGCCTTAATGTCCCACAGCGCCATGTCGACGGCGGAAATGGCGGACATGGTCACCGGGCCGCGCCGCCAGTAAGCGCCTTTGTAGAAGAATTGCCAGAGGTCTTCGATCCGCTGCGCGTCGCGGCCGATCAACTGCGGGCAGAGGTGATCTTTCAGGTAAGAGGCCACCGGCAATTCGCGCCCGTTCAGCGTGGCGTCACCGAGGCCGATGATGCCGTCATCGGTGGTGATTTTCAGCGTGACAAAGTTGCGCCCCGGGCAGGTGACGAACACCTCGGCGTTGACGATTTTCATAACCTTCACATCCTGTAGCTGCGGAGAGATAGCGCGAAAATACGCCATGAACTAACTACCATACAAGTATGAATTGATGAATTTGCCGGAGAGGATCACATTTGATCGCGAGTGGAAGCGGATGAACGGAGGGGAAGAAGCGGGGCGCAGCGGCTGCGCCCGACAAGGTCAGCCCAGCAGGGCGCAGTTCGGCGGCAGGCGGCATTCGATGGCCTGCGGCACCACTTCGATGCGGAAATGGCGTCCTTTGAGCGGCTCGCCGTCGAGGTTGAAGGTCATCTCATGCGGCGCGTCGATCTCCAGCCACGGCAGCGCGGCGCTGAGGATGCTGTTGCTCTCTTCGTCGTTGAACAGGGCGGCCACCAGCGCCGGCAGCAGTTCATCGGCGATCAGCAGGCGCAGCTGCAACTGCCCGTCGTTAATCAGCGCGTTGGGGCACAGTTCCTGGCCGCCGCCGGCCTGTTTGCCGTTGCCGATGCCGATCACCAGCGCTTCGCCGGCCCAGCGGAAGTCCGGCCCGCGGATTTCACAGCGGTCGGCCTGCAGCGTATCCATGCGCAATAAGCCGTGAACGAAGTAGGACACGCCGCCCAACGCCGCCTTCAGCTTCTCCGGCGTTTCAGTGGTGATACGGGTGCCGAAGCCGCCGGTGGCCATGTTGATGAAGTAGCGCTCGCCGTTGACCTTGGCCAGATCGATAGGCACCGAGCGGCCCTTGATCGCCAGCTGCAGCGCCTGCTCGGGCGAGAGGGGAATGTTGCAGGCCATGGCGAAGTCGTTGGCGGTGCCGAGCGGCAAAATGCCCAGCGCCGGCCGACCTTGCGCCGGCAGTTGCGCCAGCGCGGCGGCCACTTCGTTGATGGTGCCGTCACCGCCGCCGGCGACGACGGTGCCGACGCCGAGCCGAGCGGCTTCCGCGACGTAGCGCGCGGCGTCGCCGTGTTCCCAGGTGACGCGCACGTGCAGCGTTATCTGCTCTTCGCGCAGCCGGTTGACGGCCTGGCGCAGCTCTTCGTTGCCGGCGCCCTTGCCGTTGATGATAAGCAGTGCTGGTGCATGTGAGTGTTGAGGCATTGCCGAGCTCCTCCGGCGGAAAACCAATAATGCCTCAAGATAAACCAGCCCAGGCCGCCAAGCCATCAGAATATTCAGCTAATTCCGGTTATTTCCCATTGCGCCGTGAATATGAAGACGATGCGAATTTATCTGAATTTAACCTGACAATAAGCGCAATTTTAATGGCGGCAGGATTAATCGCTATAGCGTTATTTATATATCGATGTGGCGTTATTATTTTTATTAAAATGGATAACGGGAAAACGTAATGAGAAATAGGCGCGCCGGCGGCAATGGCGGGCCCATAAAGAAAAAGCCAGCCCAAGGGAGATTGGGCCGGCTAAGGAGGTGGTTCCTAGTATTGCTATGCAAATATTTTCGTTGTTCGTTTTAAGCAGCGTGATAGTAACCAAGCTGCGGGCACATTGATGTGATCCAATTCTAATATTTGCTAAAAATCGCCGCCGAATGACGGCGATTCATTGTTAGGCTCCGGCGCTATTTTCTTCCGCCAAATTGCGGATCAGCAAAGCATAATTGAGATCGATATCCTGCGGGATCGGCAAATAAACGATATGGCCGTTGCCCGGCGCGACCTCAATCGGCTCGCCTTTCTTATTTTGCATGCTTTCGAGGGTGAACAGCACGTTGCCGCCCGGCGTCATCATCTCGACGCTGTCGCCGAGTGAGAATTTATTCTTCACGTCGACTTCCGCCCAGCCTTCGCGGCGCACGCCGGTGAACTCGCCGACGAACTGCTGGCGCTCGGAGAGCGAAGAGCCGTATTCGTAGTTCTGCTGCGCTTCGTGCACGTGGCGGCGCAGGAAGCCTTCTGTATAGCCGCGGTGCGCCAGGCCTTCCAGCGTGGTGAGCAGGGTCGGATCGAACGGTTTGCCGGCAACGGCGTCGTCGATGGCGCGGCGGTAGACCTGGGCGGTACGCGCGCAGTAGTAAAAGGACTTGGTGCGCCCTTCGATCTTCAACGAATGCACGCCGAGCTGCGTCAGACGCTCTACGTGCTGGATGGCGCGCAGATCCTTGGAGTTCATGATGTAGGTGCCGTGTTCGTCCTCGAAGGCGCTCATATATTCGCCTGGTTTTTGCGCCTCAGACAGCATGAATACCTTGTCGGTCGGCGCGCCGATGCCCAGCGTCGGCTCGACGGTCTGCACCGGGATCGGCTCGTGCAGGTGCACGATATTGCCGGTGTCGTCCTCTTTGCCTTCTTCCGCCTTGTACTGCCAACGGCAGGCGTTGGTGCAGGTGCCCTGGTTGGGATCGCGCTTGTTGATGTAGCCGGACAGCAGGCAGCGGCCGGAGTAGGCCATGCACAGCGCGCCGTGGACGAAGATCTCCAGCTCCATGTCCGGCACTTCGGCGCGGATCTCGGCGATCTCTTCCAGCGACAGCTCGCGCGACAGGATCACGCGGGTCAGGCCCATTTGTTTCCAGAACTTCACCGTCGCCCAGTTAACGGCGTTGGCCTGCACCGACAGGTGGATGTCCATCTGTGGGAAGGCTTCGCGCACCATCATGATCAGGCCAGGATCGGACATGATCAGCGCATCCGGGCCCATATCGACTACCGGTTTCAGATCGCGCAGGAAGGTTTTCAGCTTGGCGTTGTGCGGGGCGATGTTGACCACCACGTAGAATTTTTTACCCAGCGCGTGCGCTTCGTTGATGCCCTGCGCCAGATTCTCGTGGTTGAACTCGTTGTTGCGCACCCGCAGGCTGTAGCGCGGCTGGCCGGCGTAAACCGCATCGGCGCCGTAGGCGAAGGCGTAACGCATGTTTTTCAGCGTTCCGGCCGGGGAGAGAAGTTCCGGTGTAAACATAGTGTGTCTCGGTCTGATTTCAGGTCAGCACCACGCCACCTGATGGCGCAGTAAAAGCGGGGGATTGTAGCCGCGGCGCGGCAAAAAATCAGCAGTTAACCGGATTTATTCAAGGGAGATTGATCCCGGTCAAACGGAAAACGCGCGATGGCGGCCACCGCGCGGGCGAAACGGGGGATCAGGCGCTCAAATCGCGAATATCGGTGGTCGGGCCGTTTTTAATCACCGACTGGATACCGTTTTTGGCTGCGCTTTCGGAGCTGTACATTTCGCTGACGCCGATCACCTGATGGTTCTTGGCCTTCAGCACAAAGTAGGGCTGGTTGCTGGTGCTGTGCTTCAGCTCAAACTGCGCTTCATGCGGCGAATTGGTCTGCACCGAGGCGATGCCGTTCTCCGCCGACGCTTTGCTGGCGTACATCTCGCTGGCCAGAATGATCTCGCCGTTACTGGCTTTCAGGTTGAAGTGGTACTGTCCGTTCTTTGCTTTTTTCAGCTCGTAATGACCGATTGCCATGGTTCTTCTCCTGTAGGTTCCGATTCGTGATGTAAGTGTAGCCAATCGCTTGAAAATCGGTGGCTAAACCTCACAGCAGCTTAGTCGAAAAAATGCGCAATTTTTTTGCGCCGGCGCGGAGTTTTCGCCCGAGAAGCTCGGCGCCGCACGGGAAGCTAAGGGAGGGGCGGTGATTGCGCAGCGCAGTATTTGGGACGTCTAAGCCGTGGAACACTCGCGATTTCATCTTGGCGGGTTCACCTTGCAGAGATAAAATAGGGCAAATTTTGCACAGGAGCGCCAAGGATGGAAAAAATCGAACGGTCAGTAGGAAATGATAAAAGCGAGGGCAGCGATAAAGGTTGGGAGCCTCTGTTGAGAATGATCGCTAACACAGCCCTACCACACGACTTCCTGCTGTCGGATGAGCGACAACAGGGTGTGGCTGACCGCGCGCCTTGGTGGAACGCGGTCGATTCTCTCCCCTAAACCCCATTCACCAGCCGGCAGGGTTCGGCTTCCCAGCGGTAACCGACGCCGTATACCGAGCGGATAAAGGATTTTTGCCCGTCGATCAGCTCCAGCTTGCGGCGCAGGTTTTTGATGTGGCTGTCGATGGTGCGGTCGGTGACCACCCGATAGTCGTCATACAGGTTGTTCAGCAGCTGCTCGCGCGAAAATACGTTGCCCGGCTGGCTGGCCAACGTTTTCAGCAGGCGGAACTCCGCCGGCGTCAGATCCAGCAACTGCCCCTGATAGCTGGCCTGGAAACGCGGTTCATCGATGTGCAGCAGGTCATCTTCCCGCGCATTCTCCTGCGGCCGATAGCTGCGGCGCAGGATGGTTTTCACCCGCGCTACCACTTCGCGCGGGCTGTAGGGTTTGCAGATGTAATCGTCGGCGCCGATCTCCAGCCCCAGCAGGCGGTCAATCTCTTCGATTTTCGCCGTCACCATCACGATCGGTACGTCGCTGAAGCGGCGCAGCTCGCGGCACACCGTCAGCCCATCGGCGCCCGGCAGCATCAGATCGAGCAAGATCAGCGCCGGCGGATGCTGGTGCACGGTCGGCACCACTTCGTTGCCGTTGGTCAGCCAACGGGTGGCGTAGCCCGCCGCCTGCAGATAATCCACCAGCAGCTGGCCCAGCTTGGGCTCATCTTCAACAATCATGATCTGCACGGGTTGATTCTGAATGTCCATCAGGGCGCCTTATTTTTTATCGGGGTAGCAAATTCTACTGTAATGCGCACGCCGCCTAAAGGCGAATGCTCGGCGCGGATTTTCCCGTCGTGCGCTTCCACGATGTTGTGGCAGATCGCCAGCCCTAATCCGGAACCGCCGCTGGCGCGGTTGCGCGAGCCTTCCGCCCGGTAGAAACGTTCGAAAATGCGCGTCAGTTGCTGATCGCTGATGCCTGGCGCGCTGTCCTGCCAGCAGAGGGATAGCCGCCCCGGCTGCAGCTCGGCACTGATTTCCAGCCGGCCGCCGGCATCGGTGTAGCGCAGGCTGTTTTCCAACAGGTTATTGAACAGCTGATTCAGGCGATCGGGATCGCCGAACAGCGGCGCCTGGGGCGGCAGATGGGTGACGATCTCCAGCCCTTTGGCGCGAAAGCGCTCGCGGAAGGCGGCGACGGCGATCTGCAGCAGATGCACGCAGTCCACCGACGATTTGCGATAGGCCAGCGCGCCGAGATCGGAGAGCGAAAGCTGGTGCAGGTCGTCGACCAGTTTGGTCAGGGTGGACACCTCGGCCTGCAGCGAGCTGAGCGACGCGGGCGTCGGCTGGCGTACGCCGTCCTGCAGCGCCTCCAGCTCGCCGCGCAGCACCGCCAGCGGCGTGCGCAGTTCGTGCGACACGTCGGCCATAAAGGCGCGGCGCATCTGTTCATTTTTCTCCAGCGAGGTGGCCAACTGGTTAAAGTCGTGCGCCAGCCTGCCCAGCTCATCCTGGCTGCTGACCGCCACGCGGGCGGTGAAGTCGCCCGCCGCCAATCGATGGGTGCCCGCCACCAGGCGTTTAACCGGGGCCAGCATGCCGCGCGACAGTAGCCAGGTCACCGCCGCCGCCAGCAGGGTGGAGAGCGCGACGATGATCCAGCTGGTGCGGCGCTGCTGGCGATCGAAGTTGATGTCGGTATTGCGCGTCAGGCGTTCGACCGGGGTAGTGAGCACCCAACCGACGATCTCGTTGTTGTAGCGGATCGGGTGGCGCGGCCCCTCTTTCGGCAACGGGCCGGAATGCCCGACCAGCCGATTGAACTGGCTGTCCACCACCCAAAACTGGGTGCGCCAGCCCTTGGGCGGCAGGTTGTGGCTGCTGTCGCTGTTCTGCTCGAACGAACGCATGATTTGGTAGACCACCTGATCGTTGTTGCGCAGGAATATCCAGTTGCCATGATGGCTGTACTGCTCCTCCAGCGCTTCGCTCAGCATGTTGATGCGCTGCTCGTTACTGCTCTTGATGTAGTCGATAAAACCGCGCTCAAAGCTGACGCGCACCCCCCAGTGCATGGTGATCAACACCAGCATGCAGGTGGCGAAAATGGCCAGGAACAGCTTCCCGGTAATGCCTATCTTCATTGCAACCTCGTTGAGCCGGTGCCCGGCTCTTTGGCCAGCGTGCGGTTAGGCGCGCTATCCGCCGGCACGCGCGCGAAGGCCAGCGCGGGCAGGGCGATAATCAACGCCATACAGCAGTAGCTGTAAATAAATGCGCTGTGGATGGCCGGGCTGTCGGCCACCGCCTGGTGATGGGCGAAGCTGCCGATCAAGATGCCGGCGACGCTGACGCCGAGGCTCATCGACAGCTGCATGACCATCGACAACAGGCTGTTGCCGCTGCTGGCCAGCCGGTCCGGCAGGTCTTTCAGCGTCAGGGTATTCATCGCCGAGAAGCGCAATGCGTTGACCATCCCCTGGAAGAACAGTATCACCGGCAGCAGCCACAGCCAGCCGAGCATCGCCGCCAGCAGGAAACTCAGGCTGACCAGCGCCAGCAGCAGCGTGGCGGCCACCAGCACGTTGCGGTAGCCGAAGCGGTTGACCACCTGCACCACGATGCGCTTCATGCCCATGCTGCCGATGATCATCGGGATCATCATCAGCCCGGCGTGGAACGGCGTGAAGCCCATGCCCACCTGCAGAAACAGCGGTGTCATGAACGGCAGCATGCCGCTGCCGATGCGCCCCAGCAGACTGGCCAGCAGCCCGATCTTGTAGGTCGGGGTGCGCAGCAGCCGCAGCGAGAACAGGGCGCGGCTATTGCCGTAGGCATGCCAAACATACCCCAACAACGCCGCCGCGCCCAGCGCCACCAGGCCGGCGATGGCGCCGCCGGTCAGGCCCATGCCTTTGTGGCCGTCGAGCGCCAGCGTCAGCGACGCCATGCCGATCGCCAGCAGGAAAAAGCCGCTGAGATCGAAACGACGGGTCTGCATTTGGTAGTTGGGCATCAGCAGCAGCGTGGCGATGGCGCCCACGATGCCCACCGGAATATTGATCAGGAAAATCCAGTGCCAGCTGGCGTATTGCACCAGAAGTCCGCCCAGCGCCGGCCCCATCAGCGGACCGATCTGGCCCGGCAGCGTCACGAAGGTCATCGCCGCCATGTACTGCTCGCGCGGCACGATCTTCATCACCGTCAGGCGGCCGACCGGCACCATCATCGCGCCGCCGATGCCCTGAAGCACGCGCGAGGCGATCAGCTCGTTCAGGGTTGCCGAGCGGGCGCAGAGGAGGGAGCCGAGGGTAAACAGCACGATGGCGCTGAAAAACACCCGCTGTACGCCGACCTTGTCCGCCAGCCAGCCGCTGGCCGGCAGCGTCACCGCCACCGTCAGCACATAGGCGACGATCACCGACTGCATGCGCAGCGGGTTCTCCCCCAGGCTGGCGGCCATCGAGGGCAGGGCGGTATTGACGATAGTGGTATCCAGCGTCTGCATAAAGAAGCCGAACGCCACTATCCAGAGTTGCCAACGTACCGTGGCGGTGTGTTTCATCAGCATCGGTCGGCCATTAGTGCGGCAGCGGGGCCAGCTGCTTGTTGCGGCGGAACTTCGCCTGCAGCCGGTCGAAGTAAAGATAGACCACCGGCGTGGTGTACAGCGTCAGCAGCTGGCTCATCACCAGACCGCCGGCGATGGTGATGCCGAGCGGCTGGCGCAGCTCCGCGCCGTCGCCGCTGGTCAACACCAGCGGCAGCGCGCCGAACAGCGCCGCCAGCGTGGTCATCAGGATCGGCCGGAAGCGCAGCAGGCTGGCCTGGAAAATCGCCTCGCGGGCGCTGATGCCGCCGTTGCGCTGCGCCTCGAGCGCGAAGTCGACCATCATGATGGCGTTTTTCTTCACGATGCCGATCAACAGCATGATGCCGATCAGCGCGATCAGGCTGAACGGCGCGCCGAACAGCTCGAGCGCCAACAGCGCCCCCACGCCCGCGGAAGGCAGGGTGGAGAGGATGGTCAGCGGATGGATATAGCTCTCGTACAGCACGCCGAGCACGATATACACCGTGGCGATCGCCGCCAGGATCAGGATCAGCTGCGACTTCAGGGTGTCCTGGAACACCTGGGCGGTGCCGGCGAAGGCGCCGCGCACCGTGGACGGCACGCCGAGCTGAGTCATGGTGCGCTCGACAGCGGCGGTGGCGTCCGACAGGCTGCCGCCGTCCGGCAGGTTAAAGGAGATGGTCGAGGCGGCGGACAGCCCCTGATGGTTGACCGACAGCGGCGCGTTGGCCGGTCGCCAACTGGCGAAGTAGGAGAGCGGTATCGCCTTGCCTTCGTTGTTGATGATGAACATCTTGTCCAGCGAGCTGACGTCCTGAGTGTAAGGCGGCGCCACTTCCATCACCACTTTGTATTGGTTGAGCGGTTGATAGATGGTCGAAATCTGTCGCTGGCCGAAGGCGTTGTTCAACAGGTTGTTGGCGTCGGACACCGAAATGCCGAGACGCGCCATGGTCTCGCGATCGTAGACCAGATCCATCTCCGAGCCTTTATCCTGCTGATCCGAGTTGACGTCCGCCAGCTCGGGCAATGCCGCCAGCGCGGCGCGGATCTTCGGTTCCCAGTCGCGCAGCGCGGCGAGGTCATCCGCCAGCAGCGTATATTGGTAGCTGGCGTTGGCCTGGCGGCCGCCGACGCGGATATCCTGCACCGCCATCAAGAACAGGCTGGCGCCCGGTTCTTTGGCCAGGCGAGCGCGCAGGCGGGCGATCACTTTCTGCGCGTCGTCGCTGCGTACCGACAGCGGTTTCAGTGAGATGAACATCGAGCCGCTGTTGGTGCGCGAGCCGCCGGTAAAGCCGGTGACGTTTTCCACGTCCGGATCTTCGCGCACGATTTTCATGAAATCTTCCAGTTTGCCGCGCATCGCCTGGAACGAGATGCTCTGATCGGCCTGGATAAAGCCCATCAGGCGGCCGGTATCCTGTTCGGGGAAGAAGGTTTTCGGGATGCTGATATACAGCCAGACGTTGAGCGCAATGGTGGCGAGGAACACCGCCAGCACCCAGCGCGAGTGGCCAAGCACCCAGTTCAGCGAGCGTCCGTATCCCTGCTGCAGCGCCAGCAGCATTTTGCCGAAGCCGCGCGCGCGCCGCTGCGAACGTGCCGGCTGGTGGCGCAGCAGATAGGCGCACATCATCGGCGTGAGCGTCAGCGAGACGATCAGCGACAGCCCGATCGACACCGACAGGGTGACGGCGAATTCGCGGAACAGCCGGCCGGGCAGGCCCGCCATCAGCAGCAGCGGGATAAACACCGCCACCAGCGAAACGCTCATCGACAGCACGGTGAAACCGACCTCCCGCGCGCCCAGCAGCGCGGCGTTGATCGGTTTCATGCCGGCCTCGACGTGGCGGGAAATGTTTTCCAGCACCACGAT
This sequence comes from Serratia sp. CY55921, assembly GCF_052167655.1. Lineage (NCBI taxonomy): Bacteria > Pseudomonadati > Pseudomonadota > Gammaproteobacteria > Enterobacterales > Yersiniaceae > Serratia > Serratia sp. CY55921. The sequence goes on from NZ_JBJNMU010000004.1 coordinate 200,651, forward strand.
GGCGTCGTCCACCACAAAGCCGGTGGCGATGGTCAGCGCCATCAGCGACAGGTTGTTGAGGCTGAAGCCGCACAGGTACATGGCGGCGAACGAGCCGATCAGCGACACCGGCACGGCGACCGCCGGGATCAGCGTGGCGCGGCCGGAGCGCAGGAAGATGAACACCACCAGGATCACCAGCCCGATGGCGATCGCCAGCGACTGTTCGACCTCGGCCAGCGACGCGCGAATGGTCGGCGAGCGATCCTGCGCGACGTTGAGCGAGATTGCGGCCGGAATGTTTTCCTGCAGCGCGGGCAGCTCGGCGCGAATGCGATCGACGGTTTCGATGATGTTGGCGTCCGGCGCGCGGCTGATGGCCAGAACGATCGCCGGCTTGGCGTCGGTCATCCCGGCGTTGCGCACGTCCTGCACCGAATCTTTGACCTCGGCCACGTCGCCGAGCCGCACCGCCGAACCGTTGTTGTAATGAACGATCAGCGGGCGGTAGGCGTCGGCGGTTTTCAGCGCGTCGTTGGCCTGGATTTGCCAACGTTGCTGCGGGTTTTCGACGGCGCCCTGCGGGCGGCGCACGTTGGCGTTGCTGATGGCCTGCCGCACGGCATCCAGCGAAACACCCTGATTGAACAGCGCCGAAGGGTTCAACTCCACGCGCACCGCCGGCAGCGAGCTGCCGCCCACGGAAACGTCGCCGACGCCTTCGGTCTGGCTGATCTTCTGCGCCAGCTGGGTGGACGCGAAGTCGTAAAGCTGCCCCTGGCTGTAGGTGTCCGACGTCAGCGTCAGGATCATGATCGGCGCGTCGGAAGGGTTGACCTTGCGATAGCTGGGGCGGCTCGGCATGCCGGTCGGCAACAGGCTTTGCGCGGCGTTAATCGCCGCCTGCACGTCGCGCGCGGCGCCGTTGATGTCGCGGCTGAGATCGAACTGCAAAATCACCCGGGTGCTGCCGAGCGAGCTCATCGAGGTCATTTCATTGACCCCGGCGATGCGGCCCAGCGCGCGCTCCAGCGGCGTCGCCACCGAGGAGGCCATGGTTTCCGGCGAGGCGCCCGGCAGCGACGCGCTGATCGAAATCACCGGAAAATCCACCTGCGGCAGCGGCGACACCGGCAGCAGGCGAAAACCGATCGCGCCGCTGATGGCGATGGCCAGCGTCAGCAGGGTGGTGGCCACCGGCCGGTGAATGAACAGGGCGAAGAATTTCACGGCAGCTCCTGCGTATCCGGCTGGCGATGCGTGTTGCGCGCCAGTTTGTCAAACAGCAGGTAGATCACCGGCGTGGTGAACAGCGTCAGGATCTGGCTCATGATCAGGCCGCCGACCATACAGACGCCCAGCGGATGCCGCAGCTCCGCGCCGACGCCGGTGCTCAGCATCAGCGGCAGCGCGCCGAGCAAGGCCGCCAGCGTGGTCATCAGGATCGGCCGGAAACGCAGCAGGCAGGCCTGATAAATGGCGTCGCGCGGCGATAAGCCCTGTTCGCGTTCCGCCGCCAGCGCGAAGTCGATCATCATGATGGCGTTCTTCTTCACGATGCCGATCAGCAGGATGATGCCGATGATGGCGATCACGTCCAGTTCGCTGCCGGCCAGCATCAACGCCAGCAGCGCGCCGACCCCGGCGGTCGGCAGGGTGGAGAGGATGGTCACCGGATGAATGAAGCTTTCATACAGCACGCCCAGCACGATATACATCGCCACCACCGCCGCCAAAATCAGCCACAGCGTGCTGCCGAGCGCCGCCTGGAAGGCCAGCGTCGCGCCCTGGAATTGGGTGGTGATGTCTTTCGGCATGGCGAGATTTTTTTCCGCCTGGGTGACCGCGTCTACCGCTTCGCCGAGCGCGTAGCCGGCGGCGACGTTGAACGAGACGGTGGCCGACGGGAATTGGTCGAGGTGGTTGACCGACAGCGGGCCGAACCGTTCTTCGATTTTGGCGATGGCGCTCAGCGGCACCACGGCGCCGTCCTTGCCGCTCAGACGGATCTCATTGAGCGCCGCCAGCCCCGGCGTCGCGCTGACGTCGTGCTCCAACACCACCCGGTATTGATTGGCCTGGGTGTAGATGGTGGAGATCAGGCGTTGGCCGAAGGCGTTGTACAACGCATTGTCCACGTCGCTCATGGTGACGCCGAGGCGCGAGGCCGAATCGCGATCGACGTTGACGTAGGCGACCAGCCCCTGATCCTGCCAATCGCTGGTGACGTCCGCCAGCTGCGGGGTTTGTTTCAGCTCATCCATCAGCTGCGGCACCCACAGGCTGAGATCGTCCAGCGACATCGCCTGCAGGGTGAACTGGTACTGGGTGCGGCTGACCTGGGTATCGATGGTCAGATCCTGCACCGGCTGCAGGTACAGCTTCACGCCGGGGAACTGCGCCGTTTGCTGCTGCAACCGGCTGATGATCGCCGGAATGCGGTCGCTGCGTTCGCTCAGCGGCTTCAGGTTGATCTGCAGCCGGCCGCTGTTGAGCGTGGCGTTGCTGCCGTCGACGCCGACGAACGAGGTCAGGCTTTCCACCGCCGGATCTTTGAGGATCTGCGCCGCGACCTGCTGCTGGCGCTCGGCCATGTTGCTGAACGAAACGCTCTGCGGCGCCTCCAGCGTGCCCTGAATGATGCCGTTGTCCTGCACCGGGAAGAAGCCTTTCGGGATCAGCAGGTACAGCAACACCGTCAGCGCCAGGGTGCCCACGGCCACGCCGAGCGTCAGCCAGGGGTGGTTAAGCACCGTTTTCAGCCACTGGCCGTATCGCGCGATCACGCGCTCGAAAAAGCGCTCAGAGGCGGCGGAGAAGCGGTTCTGCTTGCGCAGCGATTCGTGGCTGAGCATGCGGGCGCACATCATCGGCGTCAGCGTCAGCGATACCACGGCGGAGATCAAAATCGCCACCGCCAGCGTCACGGCGAACTCGCGGAACAGGCGGCCGACGATGTCGCCCATGAACAGCAGCGGGATCAGCACCGCCACCAGCGAGAAGGTCAGCGAGATGATGGTGAAGCCGATCTCGCCGGCCCCTTTCAGCGCGGCGTCGAGCGGTTTTTCCCCTTTCTCGATGTAGCGCGAGATGTTCTCGATCACCACGATGGCGTCATCCACCACGAAACCGGTGGCAATGGTTAATGCCATCAGCGTCAGGTTATTGATGGAGAAGCCGAGGAAATACATGGCGGCGAAGGTGCCGACCAGCGACAGCGGCACCGCCACGCTGGGGATAATGGTCGCCGGCACGTTGCGCAGGAACACGTAGATCACCATTACCACCAGCGCGATCGCCAGCAGCAGCTCGAACTGCACGTCGCTGACCGAGGCGCGGATGGTGGTGGTGCGATCGGTCAACACCTTGACGTCGACCGACTTGGGCAGGCTTTTAATCAGCGTCGGCAGCATTTCGCGGATGCTGTCGGCGGTGGTGATGACGTTGACGCCGGGCTGGCGCTGAATGTTCAGCACGATCGCCTGTTGCTGGTTGGCCCAGGCCGCCAGTCGGGTATTTTCCGCCCCTTGTTCGATGGTGGCGATATCCTGCAGGCGGATCGCCGCGCCGTTCTGATAGGCGACGATCAGCTGGCGATAGTCGTCGGCGGATTTCATTTGGTCGTTGGCGGACAGGGTGACCGAGCGGGTCGGGCCGTCCAGGCTGCCTTTTGCCGAGTTGACGTTGGCGTTGCTGATGGCGGTGCGGATGGTTTCGCTGTTCAGGCCATAGGCGGCGACCGCCGCGGCGTTCAGTTTTACACGCACCGCCGGGCGTTGGCCGCCAGCCAGGGTCACCAGGCCGACGCCGGTCACCTGAGAGATTTTCTGCGCTACGCGCGTCTCCACCATGTCTTCCACCTGCGTCATCGGCATGGCGGTGGAGGTGACGGCCAGCGTCAGGATCGGCGGATCGGCCGGGTTAACCTTGCTGTAAATCGGCGGGTAGGGCAGATCGTTCGGCAATAGGTTGGTGGCGGCGTTGATCGCCGCCTGCACTTCCTGCTCCGCGACGTCGAGCGGCAGCGCCAGCTGGAATTGCAGCGTCACCACCGAGGCGCCGCCGGAGCTTTGCGACGCCATTTGCTTCAGGCCGGACATCTGGCCGAACTGGCGTTCCAGCGGCGCGGTAATGGCGGAGGTGACCACGTCCGGGCTGGCGCCGGGGTACAGCGTCACCACCTGGATGGTTGGGTAGTCCACTTCCGGCAACGCGGAAACCGGCAGCGCGCGATAGCCGATGATCCCCGCCAGCAGTATCGCCACCATCAGCAGGGTGGTGGCGACCGGGCGCAGGATAAACAGGCGGGAAGGGCCGCCGCCGCGGGTCGGTGGCATCACCTGCATCAGGACTTCCTCTGAACGTCAGGTTCGCGCTTGGCTTTTGACGCCGCAGGCGCGTCGTTCGGCGCCAGCACTTCCACCTGCATGCCTTCGGTCAGGCGATCGATGCCGTCGGTCACCACCCGATCGCCGGCGTTGAGGCCGGCGCTGATCACCACCTGCCGGCTGTCCTGCACGCCGGCGGTGACCCGGTGTTTGCTGACCTTGTTGTCTTCGCTGAGCGTCCAGACGAAGTTGCCTTCGTTGCCCATCTGCAGCGCGGCGGTCGGGATCACCACCGCATCGTGCAGGGTATCCACCTGCAGCCGCGCGTTGACGAACTGGTTGGGGAACAGCGCGTCGTCTTCGTTGGCGAAGCGCGCTTTCAGCTTGATGGTGCCGGTGGCGGTATCAATTTGGTTGTCCAGGCTCAGCAGCGAACCGGTCGTCAGCTTGTTCTGGTTGGTGCGATCCCAGGCTTCGACGCTCACCGGCCCGGCTTTTTGCGCCTTGAGCAGATCGGCGATGTTGCCTTCGGGCAGCGTGAACACCACGTCGATCGGGTGCGTCTGCGTGATCACCACCAAACCGGTGGTGCTGCCGCTGGTGACGTAGTTGCCGACGTCGACCAGTTTCAACCCGACGCGGCCGTCGATTGGCGCAGTGATGCGGCTGTAGGTGATCTGCAGTTTGGCGCTGTCGACCGCGCCCTGATCGGCTTTGATGGCGCCTTCGGTTTGCTGCACCAGCGAGGCCTGCGTATCCAGCTCTTGACGGGAAACCAGATTGGTTTTCACCAATTGCTGATAGCGCGCCAGATCGCGCCGGGCGTTGGCCAGCGTGGCCTGATCTTTCGCCAACTGCCCCTGCGCCTGGGTCAACTGAACCTGGAACGGCCGGGGATCGATCTCCGCCAGCAGATCGCCGGCTTTGACCTGCTGGCCTTCGGTAAAGTGGATCGCCATCAGTTGGCCGTCGACCCGGCTGGTGACGGTGACGGTATTGGCGGCGATGGCGGTGCCCAAGCCGGAAAGATAGCGCGGCACCGTCTGTTGCGTGGCCGTCGCCGCCTGCACCGGCGACATCGGCGCGCCGCGCCGCCCGCCCGCCGCGCGACCGGCCCCCGCTTTGCCGCCGGCCTGCTGCGCGCCCGGGGCCGTGCCGGCCGGCGGTTGAGCGGCGTTAAAATAACGCCAGGCGAAGACGGCGGCGATGACCAGGATGGCCGCAACCAGCAGGCGCGGCATCAGGGAACGGCGTTGGGGTTTTGCATTCATGGCGGCGAAAATTCTCTCCAAAAGGCAGGGGTGCGGGCACTCATTGCCACAAAAATGACACTCCTTACAGGATACTAGTTTAGCCAGCGGGGACGGCATAAAAATGAAGGAAATATGGAGGAACCGTCAGCATTGTCCTAATAAGTGGGTGATTTGAGCGTGCTATGTTTATAAGTGATTTGTTTCAGCTTATAGCCAATCCGTTTTAGCGTTCTATCCTGGTTGGCGCTAATAATTAACCCGCGAATCTTTTCCCACAGGAGCAGGTGATGAGCAACAGAGAATTGGGCCGCTCAGGCATTCAGGTGCCGGCGTTGACCTTTGGCGGCAATGTGTTCGGTTGGACGGCGGATCAAGCGACCTCGTTCAGCCTGCTGGATGCGCTGGTGGACAATCAGCTCAACTTTATCGATACCGCCGACGTTTATTCCAGCTGGGCGCCGGGCAACCGGGGCGGCGAATCGGAAACCGTCATCGGCGAATGGCTGAAGAAGAGCGGCAAGCGCGACCAGGTGATCATCGCCACCAAGGTGGGTAAACCGATGGGCGAAGGCAAACAGGGTCTGTCGCCGCGCTATATTCAGCAGGCGGTGGAAGATTCGCTGCGGCGCCTGCAAACCGATTATATCGATCTTTATCAGTCGCATGACGATGACCGCGATACGCCGCTGGAAGAGACGCTGGCGGCGTTCGATGCGTTGATTAAGGCCGGCAAGGTGCGGGCGATCGGCGCCTCCAACTATCAGGCGGATCGCCTGGAAGAAGCGCTGCGGGTGAGCGAGAGCAACGGATTGGCGCGCTACGAAACCCTGCAGCCGGAATACAATCTGTATGCGCGCGAAGGGTATGAAGCCGAGCTGGAGGGGGTGGCGCAGCGCCATGGCCTCGGGGTGATCAACTTCTTCGCGCTGGCCAGCGGCTTTCTGACCGGCAAATACCGCAGCAAAGCGGATGAGGGCAAAAGTCAGCGCGGCGATCGCATCGTCGAACGCTACCTGAACCCGCGCGGTTTCCGCATCCTGGCGGCGCTGGATCAGGTGGCGGGCAAACACGGCGTCTCTGCGGCGCAGGTCTCGCTGGCCTGGCTGATCGCGCGTCCGAGCATCACCGCGCCGATCGTCAGCGCCACCTCGTTGTCGCAGCTGGATGAGTTGGTCAGCGCCACGCGTCTGACGCTGGATGCGGACGACATTCAGACGCTGAACCACGCCAGCGCCGAGTAAGAGCCGCCGGCGATTTTGCTCTATGCTGAAGGGGTCAATATGACTCATTCAGGAAACTGCAATGTCTGGCGATATCATCAACGACCTCGCGGCGCTGGAACAGCTGTACGGCAAGCCCGCCGCGCCCTCGGTTTTTAAAGAAGTCAGCTACATCCACCCGGCTTACCGTCCGTTTATCGAGGCGGCGCCGTTCGCCGCCCTCTCGACGGTGGGGCCGGACGGCATGGACGTCTCGCCGCGCGGCGATCCGGCCGGTTTCATTCATATCGAAGACGAGAAAACCCTGCTGTTGCCGGATCGGCGCGGCAATAACCGCATCGACAGCCTGCGCAATATCCTGCACGACAACCGGGTGGCGCTGCTGCTGCTGATCCCCGGCATCGGCGAAACGCTGCGGATTAACGGGCGGGCGGAGATCGTGGTGGCGCCGGCGGTGTTGCAGCGTTTCGCCCACCGTAACCAGCTGCCGCGTTCGGTGCTGCGCATTCGGGTGGAGGCGGTGTTCTTCCAGTGCAGCCGGGCGATCTTGCGTTCGGGGTTATGGGAAGAGGCCAGCCGCCTCGAGCGTTCGGCGCTGCCCAGCCCCGGCCATATTTTGGCTGCGGTGAGCCAAACGCGCTTCGATGGTGAGGAGTACGACAGCGCGCTGCCGCAGCGGCTGAAGGATACGCTGTATTAATCGCCGTGGCGTTCGCGCCACGTTTGTCGGTTCAGCCGGTACAAGACGTGCTTTTGCAGCGGATGGCCCGCCGGCAGACGCGGATGCAGGAAGGTTTCGCCGTCGAAGCGCATACCGATGCGCGTCATCACCCGGCGCGACGGCTGGTTATCTTCGGCGGTGAAGGACACCACTTCCGGCAAATGCAGCGTGTCGAAGGCGCACGCCAGCGCGGCGCGCGCCGCCTCAGCGGCGTAGCCGTTGCCCCAGTGGGCCGCCGCCAACCGCCAGCCGATCTCCACGCAGGGGGAGCAAGGCAGATCGTCGCCCGGCCGCGCCAGCCCGACAAAACCGATAAAAGGCGCGCCGCTTTTCACTTCCACCGCCCACAGCCCCCAGCCGTGCTGTTGCAGGAAGGCGCGGATGCGTTCGGCCTGCGCGCGGCTTTCCTCGGCCGTCATCGTCGCCGGGAAATAGCGCATGACCTGCGGATCGGCGTTGAGCGCGGCGAAGGCCGGCAGGTCGTCGTCGCGCCAGGGGCGCAGCCGTAGCCTGGCGCTGTCGAGGGTAAGGATGGTCGACATGATGCATAGCCTCCAATGAACAAGGGCGCGGCGAGCCGCGCCCTTGGGCTGTCAACGGAACAGCGTTTGCGCCCAGCGCGCCAGCCCGGCGGTGACCGAGCCGAAGTCGTTGCCGCCGACGATCGGAATGCCCGGCAGCTGCTGTTGCAGCGCGGCGCGCAGCAGCGGCGAACGCGCGCTGCCGCCGGTCAGGTAGATCACCTGCGGCGCGGTCTGGCTGCTGGCCAGCGCGGCGCTGACCTGCTCCTGAATGCGCATCAACGGCTGCGAGATGGCGTCGGCGAGCTGATCCTGGCTGATGTTCTCCGCCAGATCGGCCTGCACGAAATTGAGCGGCGCGCTGATGGCCGTTTGGCCGGACAGGGCGATCTTACTCTCTTCGGCCGCCCGCACCAATCGGTAGCTCAGGCGCTGCTGGTACACTTTCAGCAGGCGCTTGACCTTTTCCGGCTCCGCCGCGTCGAGGATCAGATCGCGCAGCACGCGGCCGTTGGCGGCGCTGTAGAAATCGTTTTGCGCCGGCACATCGTTGGTCGCCACCGCGTTCCAGTAAGGCAGCGCCGGCAGGGCGATGCCTTTCGCGGTTTCGCCGCCCAGGCCGAACAGCGGCATCAGCTGCTTGAAGGCCAGCATGATGTCCAGATCGTTACCGCCGACCCGGCAGCCGCTGTGGCCCAGCAGGCTCTGCTGGCGATCGGCGCGGTTGCGCCACTGCGGCCCCATCAGCAGCACCGAGCAGTCGGTGGTGCCGCCGCCGATGTCCACCACCAGCACGGTTTGCTCTTCGCTCAGCGTCGCTTCGAAGTCCAGCCCCGCCGCCACCGGCTCGAACTGGAATTCAATGTCCTTGAAACCGGCGCGTTCGGCGGCGCGTTGCAGAATGCCCTGCGCCTGCCGGTTGGCTTCGTCGCCGCCGATGCCCTGGAAGTTGATCGGCCGGCCGATCACTGCCTGATCGATGCCGGTTTGCAGCACATTTTCTGCCTGGCGTTTGATGTGGAACATCATGGCGCACACCAGGTCTTCGAACAGCGCGATCTGCTGTGGTTTCAGGCCGTTGGCGCCGAGGAAGGACTTCGGCGAGCGCACGAAATACACCTCTTCCGGATCTTCCATATAGTGCGCCAGCGCCTGCAGGCCGAACAGCACGCTGTCGCCGTTGACCGGAATGTCTTCTTCGCGGTTGTAACTGATGGCGCGGCGCAGCAGCTGCTGGTTTTCTTCGCTGCCGGTCGGGATCTGCCAATGGCGGTGCAGGCATTCGCTCACCGCTTCGCGGGTCGGCGCGCACAGCATCGAAGGCAGATAGGGCGCGTTGTTTTCCAGCGTCAACAGCTCGGGGCCGTGGTCGCGCATCACTGCAACGGAACAGTTGGCTGTCCCGTAATCGAATCCAATAAACATCTCTTTTTTGTCCCCATGCCAATGAAGGGGGGCGACTTTACCCGAGACGGGGCCGGCGGGCAATGCGCCAATGCGCGAGTGTCGAAAAATTTAGCGGGCGCGGCGGCTTGCGCGAACTTTCTCAGTGCGGATAACGCTCAAGCCGCAGCAATGGCACAGTCGGCTATGAAAATGGCGTGCTTCGCCCATCAAGACGCACGCCATTTCTTTATACTCAACAGGTATTCCGAGCGGGGAATGCCTTTCCCTATGACTCTGTGATGAGGATTTCATGACGCGCAACTCGACCTTTCTCATGAATATCGGCTGGAGAACCCTGCTGAAAGATCTGGGGCTCCAGCCGACGGATGTTTTACGCCGGGCTGCATTGCCTGAAGATCTGTTGTCACGCACCGCTGAAGGGATCACTACGGAAGAATATTTCCGCTTCTGGCGCGCGATGGAGGAAGGAACGGGCGACCCGTTGTTTCCGTTGAAAATCGTTGCGCTGATGTCAACGGAATCGTTTGACCCTCCGATATTCGCCGCCCTGTGCAGCGCCAATCTGGCGCAAGCTGTCCAGCGGTTAGCGAAATACAAGCAACTTACGGCGCCGATGAGCCTGGAGCTCGCCATCGGCCCTGAAGGCGAAATGACGATTTCACCCCGCTGGTTGTTGGCGGAGGAGGCGGTACCGGCGTCTTTACTGGTGGCTGAGCTGGCATTTTATGTTCGGCTGGCGCAGCTTGCCACGCGCGAACCGGTAAAAGCGCGCCGTATCACCTTGCATGAACTGCCGCCTGCAGCCCTTTCACGCCCCTTGGCAGCCTTCTTCGGCTGCGCGGTAACGCCTGGGGCAGGGCCGGGCATTACTTTCTCCTCCGCAGATGCCTTGCGTCCCTTTTTGACAGTGAATGAGGGCATGTGGCGCGTTTTCGAACCCGAGCTGCGTCGTCGCCTCAGTGAACTGGACGCCACGGCAACCACCGGAGAGCGCGTTTGTGCGGTGCTGCTGGAGTTGATTCCCAGCAATACCGCCGGCATCGACGCGGTGGCGGCAAGATTGGGCATGAGCCGCCGGACGCTGCAGCGGCGTCTGGAAGATGAGGGCGAGAGTTTTCGTTCGCTGAGCAACGGCACCCGGGAAAAATTGGCGCGCCACTATCTTAAGCATTCGACCCTTACCAGCGGAGAGATTGCCTTTTTGCTCGGTTTTGAAGAGCCGAACTCTTTCTTCCGCGCCTTTCACGAATGGACAGGGCAAACGCCGGAAGCGGCTCGCCAGGCGATGCGGCTGAATTAGCCGAGAGGCGCTGTTCACGTTGGCGCATTCTGCGAGTTGATTGGCGCGGTTCGACATGGTTGCGGCAGGGCCCGTCGCTTAAAGTGGACAACATACAGACTGCGCAGGCAGTCGCCAACGCAATCATCCTAATAAGGAGCAGTCAGTATGAAGTCCAAAGTGATCCTGGTGACCGGCGCCTCGTCCGGTATTGGCGAAGCCACCGCCGTCACGTTAAAGCAGCGCGGGCATACCGTTTATGCGGCCGCCCGCCGGGTTGAACGCATGCAGGCTCTGGCTGCCGCCGGCATTCACGTTTTGCCGTTGGACGTCACCGACGATGCTTCCATGGCGCAGGCGGTAAAGACCATCATCGCCGAAACGGGGCGTATCGATGTGTTGGTCAATAACGCCGGTTACGGCTCCTATGGCGCTATTGAAGACGTTTCTGCGGATGAGGCTCGCGCTCAATTTGATGTGAATGTGTTCGGTGCGGTTCGGCTGACGCAGCTGATTTTGCCGCACATGCGAGCGCAGCGCTCCGGCACCGTCATCAATATTACGTCGATGGGCGGGAAAATACATACGCCGCTGGGCGGATGGTATCACGGCACCAAATTCGCCTTGGAGGCCATCAGCGACTGTTTGCGCATGGAGGTGCAACCTTTCGGCATCGACGTCGTGGTGATCGAACCCGGCGGCATCCAGAGTGAATGGGCGGATATCGCCGCGGAAAAACTGATCGGCGTTTCCGGCCAGAGCGAGTACGCCGCTCAGGCTCACGCTGTCGCCCACGCCATGGTCAGCGACGCCAGCAAGAAACGGCAATCGCCGCCGAGCGTGATTGCCGATACGATCGCCAAAGCCGTCGCCGCCCATCGTCCGAAAACGCGCTATGCCGTGGGGTTTGGCGCGAAACCGCTGATTTTTCTGCGGCGCTTGTTGTCCGATCGCGCCTTCGATGGGCTGATGCGCCGGGCATTGGGGGTACCGCGCCAGGGGCAATAAGTCGTCGGGCAGCGGGGCTTTATGTCGGTGGCGGTGAAAATGGTGCGTCTGAACACTGTTCAGACGCATAATCATTAAAGACAATCGCTAATCTGGACGGTGGGAAGGTGCGTAACTTAATGTCCGAATTCCGCACGTCAGCGCGCTAGCCGAGTCCCATAATGCAGAAAAAACCGAACCCGAGCGTTGCCATGAATACTCAACAGCAAGCGTTGTACGACGCGCTGCGCGCGCGTGACCGCAAATTCGACGGCCGTTTTTTCGTCGGCGTCTCTTCCACCGGCATCTATTGTCGCCCGGTGTGCAGCGCCCGCACGCCGAAGCTGGAAAACTGCACCTTTTATCCGAGCGCGGCGGCGGCTGAACTGGCGGGGTTTCGCCCCTGCCTCAAATGCCGACCGGAACTGGCGCCCGGCCTGGCGCTGATCGATCTGGGCAACCGCTATGCCCAGGTGGCGGTGCAGCTCATCGAGCAGGGGTATCTGTCCGAACACAGCTGCGAAGCGCTGGCGGCGCGGCTGGGCATTTCCGATCGCCATCTGCGGCGCATCTTCGCCGAACAGTTTGGCGCCTCGCCGATCGATTACGCGCAGTCGCACCGGTTGCTACAGGCCAAGCGCCTGCTGGCGGACACCGATCTGCCGCTCAGCGAGGTGGCGTTCGCCGCCGGTTTCGGCAGCCTGCGGCGTTTCAACGAGCTGTTCAAGGCGCGTTACCGCCTGATCCCGTCGGCGCTGCGCAGCGGCGGCGCGCGCGGTGAACGGGCCGCCGCCAGCGGGTTGGTGTTTCACCTGGGCTATCGGCCACCCTATGACTGGGCGCGCATGCTGAATTTCTTGCAGGCGCGCGCCGTGCAGGGCGTGGAGCGGGTCGAGGGGCGCCGCTACCTGCGCTCGATCGCCGTCAGCCAGGGCGGCACGGAACACCGCGGCTGGCTCAGCGTGCAGCCGGAAGAGGCGCGCAATCGGGTTCGGGTCGAGATTGCGCCGACGCTCAGTCTGGTGACGACGGAGGTGTTGCGCCGGGTGCGCCTGCTGTTTGATCTGGACGCCGCGCCGGATCGCATCAATGAGGCGCTGGGCTCGCTGGCGGCCGATGCGCCGGGGCTGCGCCTGCCGGGCTGCGTGAACAGTTTCGAGCAGGCGGCGCGTGCGGTGCTGGGGCAGTTGGTCAGCGTGAAAATGGCGGCGACCTTCGCCGGGCGGATGGCCGAACGCTGGGGCGAAGCGCTGGCGACGCCACATGAGGGCATCACCCACGTTTTCCCCACAGCAGAACGGGTGGCGCAGCTGCAGCCTGAAGAACTGCGCCCGCTCGGGGTGCAAGTGAAGCGCGCGGCGGCGCTGATCGAGATCGCCCGCGCGCTGGGGGAAGGACGGCTGCAGCTCGACAACGTGCTGGATATCGAACAGGGCATCAAGGCGCTGATCGCACTGCCGGGTATCGGTAGCTGGACCGCCAGCTATATCGCGATGCGCGCCTGGTCGTGGCCGGACGTGTTCCTGGCCGGCGACTACCTGATCAAACAGCGTTTCCCCGGTATGACGCCGCGCCAGATTGAACGCTACGCCGAGCGCTGGCGCCCGTGGCGCTCTTACGCCACGCTGCATCTGTGGCACAACGGCGGCTGGGCGCCGGAAGCGGAGAGTTGAACGCGGCTAGCGGGGAGACTCGATCAGCTGCAGCAGGCGGCTCATGCCTTCACGCATCAGGAACGCCAGCAGCTTTTCCCGTTCGGCCGGCGTGAGGTGATAGTAATACTCGATCCAGACCCGTACCGGATCCTGACGTTTGACGTCGTAATCCGGATGGTCGGTTTCGCGCAACGCCGACAGGCTGCGCGCGCCGAACGGCAGACTGTCGATATGGTATTCCAGCGCTTTGCCCTGTACGCCGCTGCGGCGGCGACTGACCCAGCCTTCGCGCCGGGCCATCAAATTGACCCCTTGCGGGGTTGAGGGCAACCCCGCCTTACCCATCAGTTCCCTGGCGGAAAACCATTTCTTTTCCATAGTCCCTTGTCTCTGAGCCATCACCTGTCGAGGAAAATCAACGGATACGTCGATGTTCGCATGGGGATTTCATCTTACTTAATCGTTTAAGCTTCAGGTGTTATTTATATCACTAATCTTGTCTTGGTTAATATCATGTAACGAACGAGATGCGAGGCGCCGCCCGGGAGACGGCGCCTGAGAGGGGGAGAGGGTTAACGGATGCCGAAATAGCCGTCGCTGAGCAACACCGCCAGCGGCTGCTCCAGCGCCACCTGGTCGCCGTCCGCCAGATCGACGCCGATGTCGCGCAGCGCCTGCAGCGTCACCGGCTGGTGAGCCGGTCCGGCGAAGGTCTGCGCTTTAATGCGATGCGCCGCGCCGTTGAGCATCGAGACCATCAGCTCGTCCATCTGGTTGCAGTGCACGTTGGTGATAAAGCGCTCATCGATGCGAATGATGTCGATCCTCTGGTCGCTGAGCTCATCGAACGCATTGATGTTATGCCCGAAGCCGTTGACGATCAGCCGGCAGCCCTGCTGCTGCAGTTCGCGGAGAAATGCCCGACACTGCGCGGCGTGCTCCAGTATTGCGGCCTCATCGACGCTGAACAGCAGCGCCTGCGGCGGCAGCGAGGAAGCGCGCACCGTTTCAGTCAGGTAGCGCTGGAAGTCGGCGCTCAGCAGGCTGTCGATGGCCAGCGGCAGCGCGAGCGACAGCCCTTTGCGTTTGATGTCGTCGGCATATTTCACCAGCAGTTGCGCCGCCGTCCAGCGGTCGATGTCCGGCATCAGGCCGTACAGCTGCGCGGCGGCGATGAACGCCTCGTGCGACAGCGGGCGGTCGTCCGGCGCCATCACCTGCAGCTTCACCTGGTGAAACGCGGCCGACAGCGGCGTCGCCGGCGGCGCGATGGCGCGGGTCAGCAGCCGCAGCTGCCCCTCGCTGACGATCGCCTGTACCTCCTGTGGGCTCAGCAATTCATGCTGCCGTTCCAGCAGCTGTTTTTGTCGCGTTTCATACAGATACACCTGGCCGCGCCCGTGGTGTTTGGCGGTGTAGCAGGCGATGTCGGCCTGCGCCAGCAGCTCGCTGCTTTTGGCGTCGCCGCCGATGCGCGTGATGCCGGCGCTGGCGCCGACGCGGTAAATCTTTCCTTCCCAGTAGAACGGGTGTTGGCTGATTTGGTTGACCACTTGCTGCATCAGCGATTTGGCCTGTTCAAGCCGGCAGTCGAACAGGATTAGGCCGAATTCGTCGCCACCCAGCCGGGCCAGGCAGTCGCTGTTGCGCAGCTGGTGCCGCATCAGCTGGGCGATGTCCCGCAGCAAGGCATCACCCGCCGCGTGGCCGGCGGTGTCGTTCACCGCCTTGAACCGATCCAGATCGAGGAACACCAGCGAATGCGACGACGACGGTTCGCCGCTGGCGACGATCGCCGCTTTCAACTGCTTCTCGAAGCGGGTACGGTTCGGCAGGCCGGTCAGCGCGTCGTGTGAGGCGCTGTAGCTGAGCTTTTTCATCAATTCGCGCGAGGCGGTGACATCCTGCAGCACCATCACCGCGCCCATGGTTTCGCCGTCGAGGGTTTTCAGCGGTGAGACCGACTGCTGCACGTCGAAATAGCGCCCGTCGCGGCTGTGCAGCACCAGCGCGTAATCCGCCGGCCACTGCCGTGGGTATTGCGTGAGGTTTTCGATTTCCGGGCCGTCTTTACCGTTGGTCAGGCGCACCACGCCGGCGACGGGCATACCGATCGCCAGATCGAGCGGCCAGCCGCACATCTGCTCGGCCACCGGATTCATAAAGGTAATGCGCTGGTGACCGTCGGTGGAGATCACCCCTTCGCCGATGGCGTCGAGGGTAATGTGCAAGCGCTCTTTCTCCTCGTGCAGCGCTTCGGCGAGGATCTTGAGCTCGGTCATGTCGATATTGGTGCCGATCATGCGCAGCGGCTGGCCCTGGTCGTCGAGGATCACATTGCCCTGGCCGCGAATATGGCGTAACTTGCCGCCGCGCGTGGTGATGCGAAATTCCATGACGAATGGTCGTGGCTGAGCCAGAATCTCGGCCAGCTCGCGATCGGTGCGGTCGCGATCTTCCGGCACCAACAGCGTGCGCCACAGCGCCAACGTCGGCGTTTGGTCGGAATTGAGATCGTAGAGTTCGAACATGCGCTGATCCCAGGTGAAGTTTTCCTGGCTTATCACCCATTCCCAGATGCCGACGCCGCCCACCTGATTGGCCAGCGTTATGCGCTCCACCAGCCGGTTGTTTTCCGCCTGGCTGCGCTTCAAATCGCTGATGTCCTCCACCTGAGAGATGAAGTACAACGGCACCCCTTCGGCGTCGCGCACCAGCGAAACCGCCAGCAGCGCCCAAACGGTCTGGCCGTCGCTGCGAATGTAGCGTTTCTCCAGGGTATAGCTGCTGATATGGCCATCGAGCAGGTCGTGCAACTGGCTGAGATCGGCGTTGAGATCGTCGGGATGCGTAATTTCTTGAAAGGTCAGCTTATGCAGCGCCTCCGGCGTATAGCCGAGCAGCGTGCACAGCGCCTGATTGACCTGCAGCCATTTGCCCTGCGGCGACACCAGCGCCATGCCGATGGCGGAATACTCCAGCGCGCTGCGAAAGCGGCTTTCACTTTCGACGATATGCTGTTTTTCCACTCGGAAGGCGTGCATCACCACCGCCATTGCGTGCGCCGGGATTAAAATCAGCAGCATCGGCAAGTACAGACCGAGATCGCCAAGGTGTTTGCCGGTAGCCTGAAAATGCAGCAGTCCCAGCGAAATCATCACGGTGATCAGCAAGAGGGTGCAGAAGCAAACGGTGAACGCCTCAAAACGCGGCAGTGCGATGGCTGCCCACAGCAGCGGCAAAATCACGAACGTGAACGGAAAAGGCAGATAGGTCAGCGCCATAAAGCTGAAAGCCAGCGTAACCATCAGTGTCAGCAATAATGGAAACGGGTTCAGCGCCGTCAGGGTACGACGGTTGTAAGCGAGGCCGATCGGTGCCAGCGACAGTACCCCTATCGCTTCGGAAATGAACCAGGTACCGAACGGCTGCCAAAAAGGCTGCTCTGGCGCGGGTACCAGGCCGGCGGCCAGCAGCGCGCTGAACAGCGGGGTAAAAATCACCGCACAGACCACAAAACGCAGCCAACTGGCGAGATCATTCAACGGATCGTACGGGTGTAGCATGCGGCGCAACAGCAGGGCGCAAATCGCCGCTTCCAGCAGGTTGATGGCGGCCAGCTTGACGGGAGTGACGCTGACGCCGAACAGCAAGAAGCTGGCGAGCACGATGCCGAGGCCGCTGGCCAGCAGCGGCAGCCCCCAGTGACGCGGGGCGTGGCGGTACAGCACCGCGATTGCGGCGGCGGTCGGGAACCACAGCGGCGTGAAGTGGCGGGCTTCGCTGGACAGCGACAGGCTCAGCAAGGCGAGCAAAAACGTCGCCAGCGCCACGAACAGGGAATGCGTCACCACGACGCCTTTGTGTGTGCCGAACGTGTTCGGCGCGCTGATATCCATAGACACCCTTACCGATGGCCTCTGTCAGTGATTGGATTCATGACGTGGATGAATTAAGACGATTTATTGGCAAAGGGTAGTACAGCGCGAGAGGAAAACCTACCGGGAAGCCCGACTTTACTGCGTTAACGCCAGCCCGGCGACAGAATGACGAAAAAGCCGGCGCGAGGCCGGCTTTTGGCGTATTACAGCAGGAACAGAGTGGCGAGGCCGAGGAAGATGAAAAAGCCGCCGGTGTCGGTCAGCGCGGTGATGAGCACGCTCGAGCCGACCGCCGGATCGCGGCCCAGTTTGAGCATGGTCATCGGGATCACCACGCCCATCAGCGCCGCCAGCAGCAGGTTTAGCAGCATCGCCAGCGTCATCACGCCGCCCATCGCCGCGTCGCCGTACAGCAGCCAGGTGATCACGCCCATGATGCCGCCCCACACCACGCCGTTGATGATGGCGACGCCCAGCTCCCTGAGCATCAGGCGCGAGATGTTGCCGACTTCAATCTGGTGCAGCGCCAGCGCGCGCACAATCATGGTGATGGTTTGGTTGCCGGTGTTGCCGCCGATGCCAGCGACGATCGGCATCAGCGCCGCCAGCGCCACCAACTGGGAAATGGTGTGTTCGAACAGGCCAATCACGCGCGAGGCGACGAACGCGGTACAGAGGTTGATCGCCAGCCAGGCCCAGCGGGTCTTGACCGCCTTGCTGACCGGGGCGAACACGTCTTCTTCCGGGCTCAAACCGCCCATGCGGCGCAAATTGGTGTCGCTCTCTTCGTTGACGGCGTCGACGATCTCTTCGATAGTCAGGCGGCCCATCAGTTTGCCTTTTGCGTCAACCACCGGGGCGCTGATCAGGTCGTAACGTTCGAACGCGCCGGCCGCTTCATCGGCCTTGTCTTCGGGCTGAAAGGTGGCGGGATCGCTGTCCATCACTTCGCGCACCGGGATCTCCGGGTCGTTCAGCAGCACTGCGGTGAGCGGCAGTTCGCCCAGCAGGGTGTTTTTGCGATCGGTGACGAACAGTTTATCGGTGGCGTCGGGAATGGTTTTGCGCATGCGCAAAAAACGGTGCACCGCGCCGAGCGTGACGTCCGGCCGCACCGTCACCAGTTCGAAATCCATCATCCAGCCGACGCTGTCTTTGGCGTACTGGCTCATCTCGCGCACCTGGGCACGCTGCTCCGGCTCCAGCGAGGTCAGCAACCGGCCCATCAGGTTACGCGGCAGGTATTGCGCCAGATAGGCCTGCTCGTCGACGTCCAGCGTTTTGATCGCTTTGAGCAGGTCTTTATCGCTCATTTCTTCGATCAGGCTGTCCCAGACCGGTTCGGCGACTTCCACCAGCGTCTGGCCGCGCTTGCTGTTGCCCACCAGCCGCCACAGCGCCATGCGTTCGTCCTGCGGCAGCGCTTCCAGCAGGTCCGCCAGGTCGGCGGCGTGCATGTCGTCCAGCAGGCCGGTGATTTCCGCCGTTTGGTTCAGCCGTTCGCTTTGGCTGAGGGCGTGTTCATCCCCTGGTCGGCCGAGAATGCCATCGACCAATTCTTTATTGTTCAACAGCAGAGTGAGAATGCGCTGGCGGTGTTCAGCGACTTTTTTGACGTTATGGGTTGCGGCTGACATGGTGTTCCTTAACGGGCGCTCGGCGTTCCTGACGCAGGCTCATTAAAAGATAGAGCATAGCGAGTGCCGGAGTCATTTTTATGAAACGGACGGGGCGCGGCGGTTATTCAGAGGAGGCGTCCTGTTGCGGCGCGCTGACTTCGGCGGCGTTTTGCGCAGCGGCCTGCTTTTTTTCCTGATGATGAGGCACCGCCACCACGGCGGCGTACAGCAGTCGGCCGACTAAAATGATAAAGCTGATAAACAACACTATCTTCGTCATCTGTCCGGTGGTTTTCTTGCGCATATATCACCCGGTATGCCGGTGTCCTGTGTTATTCGCTCGAGAATTTGTAACCGGATTTTAGGCGCTGATGACAAAAGTTGTCCATTTTTTTCCGGCGAGCGGCGCGCCGTATTAGGGTTTCGTTTAGGTTGGCGGAGCGGGGGCGGAAAGAAAAACCCCCTGGCTGGCAGGGGGCGGGGGATCAGGCGGAGCGTTGTTCGTCTTGCGAACCTTCTTCGTCGATCAGAAGCTTCCAGCCGACGACGTCGTTCCAGTAGGCCTGCTCGCGCTCGAAGTCCAACTGCACCAGGTTGTTTTGCGCCAGGTAGCCGGCCGGGAAGCGCAGCGTCCAGTGGTTGTCGTCGGTGGTCAGGCGCAGCGTTTCCGGCGTGGTGGTCGACTGGCGCTGGTTGTTGAGCAGGGTGCTCAGACGCAGCAGTTGGATCAGCGGCAGGTAGTGTTTCTTTTTGAACAGGTTGAGGCGCGGCAGCTCTTCCAGCTTGATCGCCTTGCGGTGGAAACGCACCAACGCCGCCAACAGCAGCTGCTGTTCCTGGTTAAAGCCAGGCAGGTTGGAGTTTTGCAGAATGTAGGCCGAATGGCGATGCATGCCGCTGTGGTTGATGCTCAGCCCCACTTCGTGCAGCATGGCGGCCCATTTCAGCAGGGCTTCCAATTGCGGATGCACCAGCTTGGTGTTTTGCGCCATCCACTGCGAATAGAGCAGTTCGGTGGTTTCCAGCACTCGCTTGGCCTGTTCGCGGTCGATGTTGTAGTGATCGGCCAGGCTTTTGGCGGTGCGGCTGCGGATGTCCTGGTGGCGGAAGCGGCCTTCCATTTCATACAGCACGCCTTCGCGCAGCGCACCGTCAGACAGGCGCAGATCGCGGATCGCCAGTGCATCGAACACGCCGCACAGAATAGCCAGCCCCGGCACGAACACCGATTGGCGATCTTCCGACAGCCCCGGCAGGCTCAGTGAGCTGAAGCTTTTGAACTGCAGCACCTGTTCGGCGAGCATTTCCAGGCGTTCGAGGGTGATCAGACCGTCTTTTTCGCCCATCGCCACCAGCACTTCGTGGGCGGCCTTGATGGTGCCCGAGGCGCCCAGCGCGTACTGCCAGCCCTGAATGCGGTACTGCCAGGCCAGCGTTTCCAGCTTCTGCGCCGCCGCCAGCCGCGCGCGGCGGAAGTTGTTTTTGCTGATCTCGCCGCCGGGGAAGAACAGCTGGGCGAAGCTGACGCAGCCCATGCGGCGGCTTTCCGCCAGCAGCGGCTCGAAGTCTTCGCCGATCACCAGCTCGGTCGAGCCGCCGCCGATGTCGATCACCAGCTTGCGGCCTTTCTCCGGTTGAGTGTGCTCCACGCCCATGAAGATCAGGCGCGCTTCTTCCTGGCCGGCGATGATTTCGATCGGGTAGGGGATCACTTTGGCGGCGCGCTTGAGGAACACTTCGGCGTTCACCGCCTGGCGCAGGGTGTGGGTCCCGACGATGGTGACGTTATCCGCCGGGAAGCCCTGCAGCCGTTCGGCAAACAGCGCCAGGCAGGCCAGGCCGCGTTCTATCGCCTCTTCACTGAGTACGTTGTTGCTGTCCAATCCGTCGGCGAGGTGCACCCGCTGTTTTAAACGGCCCAATACTTGTAAGGCGCCGTTGACGACGCGGGCGATCACCATGTGGAAACTGTTCGACCCGAGGTCGATGGCGGCGATTTCCTGCGGTTTGTTCGTTGCAGTGTTTTTTAGCGGCATAGTTGCTGGCCTACTGTCCTGGTTGTTCCAGAGCTTTTAAATACTCGTAAATAGCCACCTGGGCGCGCACTTTGCGGCGGTTGCCGCGCGGCACGTACTGGTTGCTCAGTTCTTTATCCACATAACGGGCCTTGACCGTATCGCTGAACAGGATCTCCAGAATGTCCAGAACGCGCTGTCTCAGCGCCGGATCCAGCAGCGATACCGCCACTTCGATACGGTAATCTATGTTGCGGGTCATCCAATCGGCGGAGGACAGATACACCCGTTTGTCACCTTTGTTGTCGAAAACGTAAACCCGATCGTGTTCCAAAAAGCGATCGACGATGCTGATCACCTGAATATTGTCGCTGATCCCCGGCAGGTTGGGAATCAGGGAACACATACCCCGCACCAGCAGGCGGATCTTCACGCCGGCGCCGGACGCGGTATATAACCGATCTACCAGCCCTTTATCCACCAGATTATTTATTTTCAACATAATGCCGGCCTGTTCCCCGGCCTGGGCGTTGGCGATTTCGTTGTCGATCAGCTCATACAGCTTCAGGCGCGAGTTCTGCGGCGACACCATCAGGTTGTCGAAGGTGACCGGCCGGTAGGGGTTCTCGATAAAGTTGAACACCCGGCGCACTTCGTTGGTGATGCGCGAGTCGGCGGTCAGCAGCGAATAGTCGGTATAGATGCGCGCGGTTTTTTCGTTAAAGTTGCCGGTGCCGATATGAGCATAGCGCACAATTTCATCGCCTTCACGGCGCGAAATCAGGAACAGTTTGGCGTGGATTTTCAGCCCCGGCGCCGAGAAGATTACGTGTACGCCGGCTTCGGTCAGGCGCTTCGCCCAGTGAATGTTGGCCTCTTCGTCGAAGCGCGCCTGCAGCTCGACCACTACCGTGACCTTTTTGCCGTTGTGCGCGGCGTGGATCATCGATTCGATGATGCGCGAGTCTTTCGCCACGCGGTAGATGTTGATTTTGATCGCCAGCACGCTCGGATCGAACGACGCCTGGCGCAGCAGCTCCAGCACGTGCTCAAAGGTGTGGTACGGGTAGTAGAGCAGCACGTCTTTTTCGCGAATGGCGTCGAAGCCGTTGCGGAAACCGTCGAACCAGATGTGGCGCAGGCGCGGCAGCGGCTTGTTGACCAGATTGGCCTTGCCGACGTTCGGGAAGCTGATGAAGTCTTTAAAGTTGTGATAGCGGCCGCCGGCGATCACCGAATCGTAGTTGGAGATGCCCAGCTTGCCGCGCAGCAGTTCCACCATCTCGTTCGGCATGTCGCGCTGATAAACGAAGCGCACCGGTTCGGCGGTGAGGCGCTGTTTCAGGCTGGAGGACATCAGTTCCAGCAGGCTGGATTCCATTTCGGTCACCAGATCGTACTCGGCGTCGCGGGTCATCTTCATCGAATAGGCGTTGAGCGCGTCGTAGTCGAAGAAGCCTTTGAAAATCTCATCCAGGCAGTAACGCAGAATGTTGTCCAGCAGGATCATCGGCTTGCGGCGGCGCGGCGCTTCCGGCGGCAGATTGACGAAGCGCGGCACTTTGTCCGACGGGATTTCCAGCAGCGCATAGTCGGTGCGCGCGCCGCGGATAATTTCCACCGCCAGATAGGTGTAATCGTCTTTCAGGAACTGCACCAGATTGGTGTCGTGGTTGATCAGGATCGGCGTGATGTGCTGGCGCAGATGCTGTTTGAAATACTGGCGCAGCCAGATTTGCTGGTTTTCGGACACCTGGCGTTCGTTGATCAGGAAGATCTGGTTGCGCGCCATTTCCAGCAGCAGATCGTTGTACAGGCCGTCGAATTCCTGATCGGTTTTCAGCACCTTGGCCTGGATCTTTTTCAGCAGGTGGCGCGAGGCGCCGGCGGAGCCCTGCTCTTCGCTGATCAGGATGCGGCGTTTGAGATCGGCGAAGCGGACCTTATAGAACTCGTCGAGGTTGTTGGAGTAAATGCCCAGAAAACGCATTCGTTCAATCAGGGGATTGCTCTTATCTGCGGCTTCCTGCAACACGCGTTCATTAAAGGATAACCAGCTTAGTTCTTTTTCGATGTAGAGCTTTTCCTGACCCATTGCCACTCCAGTTCAATTTTAGAATAGGATCCGGGACGCAGCGCCCGGATGCCGCTCTAGTGTCCTTCATCATTATTGCGAGAGATTGACAGGAAAGTCCAACATATCCATTGCGTTGGCGCGCGGCGTTTTTCGCCGACAATAAATTTTCCCCGCGGCGGGATGCCCGGCAGTGAAACGATCAGCATGAAATGACGGTTAGCAGGCTTATTCTTGGCGTTATAAAGCGTGTTTATGGTCATTTTTCAGCAATATATCAAATTCATATTGTCTGTTGGCAGTGTAAAAAACCTGGGTTGAGTCGGGTAACTTTGTCATGCAAACGTCATAAAACTGACATAAGATGCCCGGTTATCTTACGGCGTAAGCCCGATTACATCAGCGACAGCGAGACACATGACACAGACGACGGCAAATCAACATCCCCGAGATCGCCTGCGCGGGCGCATCGACCGCGGCGTGCAGGCGGCAGTGACCGCCTGCGGGCTGATGGTGCTGATGACGTTGATGCTGATCTTCGTTTATCTGCTGTTTGCGGTGCTGCCGCTGTTCAAACCGGCCTCGCTTGGGCAAGTTCAGCCGCTGCCGATTGTGGCGTCTTCCCCGGCGCTGGCGCTGGGCATGGACGTGCAGCAGCGCGTCGGTTATCGCATCGATGCGCAGGGCACGGGGCAATTTTATCGTCTGTCGCCGGCGCCGAGCGGCCAGGCCCAGACACCGCTGGTGCAGCAAACGCTGCTGGCCAAACCGGCGCTGCTCGCGCAGGCCGCCGGAGAGCGGGATCTGTTTGCGCTGGCGCAGGCCGACGGCCGGTTGGTGGTGGCGCGCGCGGATTTCGCCACGGCGGAAAACGGCCGGCCGCAGTGGCTGTTCCCACTCGGCCAACCGCCGCTGGCGCTGGATCTGCAGCGCAAGCCGCTGAAGCTGTTGTCGCTGGCGGACGCGCATCGCGGGCAGTATCTGCTGGCCGGGGTGACCGACGATCGGCGGCTGGTGTTCGGCCGTTTCAGCCCGGATCGGCCGCCGCAGTTCAGCGAACGTCCGCTGGAACACGACGCAGGGCAGTTGGTGCTGACGCCGGATGGCCGCCAGCTTTACCTGCTGGCGGGCAACCGGCTGGCGCGTTACCAGATCGACGGCGCGCAGCTGCAACTGCGTGAAACGCGCACCTTGGGCGAACACGCCCCGTACCAGATGACGGCGCTGCCCGGCGGCAGCGCGCTGCTGATCAAGGGCGCCGACGGCAACCTGCGCGAGTGGTTTGAGGTGGAAAAAGAGCAGCGCTGGCGACTGACGCCGGTGCAGCATTTCGACCACGACGCCGACGGGCAGGAGCTGACGGTGGCTGAACCTTATCGCCGGGTGTTCGCCACCCTGCGGCCCGATGGCGGCTTCTCGTTATTCTCCACGATCCAATCCCAGCCGCTGCTGAATACCCGTTTGGGCGCCGAGGTGCGGCAAATGGCGTTCGCGCCGCGCGGCGATGGCCTGCTGCTGGAGAGCGCGCAGGGCTGGCAGCGCTATGCGCTCGACAACCCGTATCCGGACGTCACCTGGCGTTCGCTGTGGGGCAAGGTGTGGTATGAGAACTACCCGCAGCCGGCCTATGTCTGGCAGTCCACCTCCGGCGAAGACAGCTACCAACCGAAATTCAGCCTGATGCCGGTGATCTTCGGCACCTTCAAGGCGGCGGCTTACGCGATGCTGTTCGCCATCCCGCTGGCCTTGGCCGGCGCCATCTATACCGCTTACTTTATGACGCCGGGGCTACGGCGAGTGATCAAACCGGCTATCGAAGTGATGGGCGCGTTGCCGACGGTGGTGATCGGGCTGGTGGCCGGCATCTGGCTGGCGCCGATCATCGAGCAGTATCTGTTGGCGGTGCTGGCGTTGCCGCTGCTGTTGGCGGTGGCGGTGCTGCTGTGCGGCGCGTTGACCCATCGCTTTATGCCGCGCTGCCGGCCGGGCGTCGATCTGCTGTTGCTGTTACCGCTGCTGGCGTTGACGGTGTGGCTGGCGTTCAGCCTGGGGCCGTGGCTGGAGGTGGCGCTGTTCGGTGAGCCGCTGCATTTCTGGCTGGGGGATAATTATGACCAGCGCAATGCGCTGGTGGTGGGCGTGGCGATGGGGTTCGCGCTGGTGCCGATCATCTTCTCGCTGGCGGAGGACGCGCTGTTCAGCGTGCCGGCCACCCTGAGCCAGGGTTCTTTGGCGCTGGGCGCCACCCAATGGCAGACGGTGATCAAGGTGGTGCTGCCTTCCGCCAGCGCCGGCATTTTCTCCGCGCTGATGATCGGCTTTGGCCGCGCGGTGGGAGAAACCATGATCGTGCTGATGGCCACCGGCAACACGCCGATTATCGACGGCAGCCTGTTCCAGGGGCTGCGAGCGCTGGCGGCCAATATCGCCATCGAAATGCCGGAGGCGGTTTCCGGCAGCAGCCATTACCGCGTGCTGTTCCTGACTGCGCTGGTGCTGTTTGTCTTCACCTTCGTGTTCAACACGCTGGCGGAGGCGGTGCGCCTGCGGCTGCGCAAGCGCTACACGCCGAATCAGGAGGCGCCATGAAAAACTGGGTGAAGAGCGGGTCACCGTGGGTGTGGCTGACCGCCGGTTCGGTCGCCGTCAGCCTGCTGGCGCTGATCGGCATTCTGTTGCTGCTGGCCGGGCAGGGGATGCGCTATTTCTGGCCGAGCCCGGTTTATCAGTTCGAACTGAATCAGAACGGTGCCGGGCCGGTGACGGTGATCGGCGAGTTGTACCAGCAACAAAGCATTTCCCGGCGCCAGCTGGCCGAGGCGGGCGTCACGCCGCCGGGCGAGGCGCAGAACGTCGAACGTTATCTGAT
Organism: Serratia sp. CY55921; assembly: GCF_052167655.1. NCBI lineage: Bacteria > Pseudomonadati > Pseudomonadota > Gammaproteobacteria > Enterobacterales > Yersiniaceae > Serratia > Serratia sp. CY55921. The sequence goes on from NZ_JBJNMU010000004.1 coordinate 226,459, forward strand.
TAAGGTCGGCAACCGCGAGCGCGAGGGGCAGGATTTCCGCACCTTGCTGGCCAGCGATATCCGCAGCCAAAGCACGCCGCGCAGCCTGCTGGTGCTGGAACGCGACAGCCACGGCACCGCTTACGGCTATCTGGCGGGGCTGCTGGAAGACGGGCAACCGCTGACCGGCCGCAATCTGGGGCAGGCGTTGCAGCAGCGCCTGCCGCAAATCGCCGCGCTCTCACGCCAGGCGCACGACATTCAATTCCGCGACATGGCGCGCATCAATCAGCAGTTTGACGCGCTGCGGCTGCGGGAAAAGCGCCTGCAGCGCGACGATAAGCTGGACGCCCGCGCGCAAGACGCCATCAAGGCCGAACGGCTGGAGCTGCAGCGGCAGTATCAGCTGTTGTCCGAACGTCTGGCGGGGCTGAACCGCGATCGCCAGCGCGACGCGTTGCTGCTGCGCGACATGCACGGGCAGACGTTGACCATTCCGCTCAGCCAGGTGCGCGATGCCTGGTACCCGAACGCCATGAGCACCTCCGAGAAGCTGGCGCACTGGGGCGAGCAGGTGAAGAAGTTTCTCATCGACAGCCCGCGTGAGGCGAATACCGAGGGCGGGGTGTTCCCGGCCATTTTCGGCACGGTGTTGATGGTGATCCTGATGTCGATCGTGGTGATGCCGTTTGGCGTGATCGCGGCGGTGTATCTGCACGAATATGCCGGCAACAATCTGCTGACGCGGGTGATCCGCATCGCGGTGGTCAATCTGGCCGGCGTGCCCTCGATCGTCTATGGCGTATTCGGCCTCGGCTTCTTCGTCTATATGATAGGCGGCACGCTCGATCAGCTGTTCTATCCTGAATCCCTGCCCAACCCGACCTTCGGCACGCCCGGCGTGCTGTGGGCGGCGCTGACGCTGGCGCTGCTGACGCTGCCGGTGGTGATCGTCGCCACCGAGGAAGGGTTGTCGCGCATACCCACCTCGCTGCGGCAGGGCTCGATGGCGCTGGGGGCCAGCCGGGCCGAGACGCTGTGGCGCATCGTGCTGCCAATGGCGGCGCCGGCGATGATGACCGGTCTGATCCTGGCGGTGGCGCGCGCCGCCGGGGAGACCGCGCCGCTGATGCTGGTGGGGGTCGTGAAATCGGTGCCGGTGCTGCCGGTGGACGAGATTTTCCCGTATCTGCACCTTGAGCGGAAGTTCATGCATTTGAGCTTCCAGATCTACGATATGGCATTCCAGAGCCCGAGCGTGGAGGCGGCGCGGCCGTTGGTGTTCGCCACCGCCTTCTTGCTGGTGACGATCGTGGTGAGTTTGAATCTGGCGGCGATGGGCATCCGCCATTCGCTGAGGGAGCGGTACCGAGCATGGTCGCAGTAACAATGACGCTATTTTTGGGGAGTGCGTAATGGGTTTGATGACGCCAGGCAGTTTGCCCCGGCTGGATGTCCAGCATCTCGACGATGAACAGACCGCGCTGGCGGTCAACGGCCTGAACCTGTTTTATGGTGACAAACAGGTGCTGCACGATATCTCGCTGCGTATCCCGAAACACCGGGTAACGGCCCTGATCGGCCCTTCGGGCTGCGGCAAATCGACGCTGCTGCGCTGTTTCAACCGCATGAACGATCTGGTGGACAACTGCCGCATCGAGGGCGAACTGCAGCTGAACGGCGCGGCGATCTCCGGCGCGCAGATCGACGTGGCGGCGCTGCGGCGGCGAGTGGGCATGGTGTTCCAGCGGCCGAACCCGTTCCCGAAATCGATCTATGAAAACGTGGTGTACGGCCTGCGCTTGCAGGGCGTGCGCGACCGGCGCTTGCTGGATGAAGCGGTGGAGCGTTCGCTGCGCGCCGCCGCGCTGTGGCATGAGGTGAAGGACCGGCTGCGCGAAAACGCCTTCCGCTTGTCCAGCGGCCAGCAGCAGCGCCTGGTGATCGCGCGCGCCATCGCCATCGAGCCGGAAGTGCTGTTGCTCGACGAGCCGACTTCGGCGCTGGATCCGATCTCCACGCTGACCATCGAAGAGCTGATTTCGGCGCTGAAGCAGCGTTACAGTGTGGTGCTGGTGACGCACAACATGCAGCAAGCGGCGCGCGTCTCCGACTACACCGCCTTTATTCATCAGGGGCGGCTGGTGGAATACAACGACACCGACGCCATTTTCACGTCGCCGCGCCAGCGCCGCACCGAGGATTATATTACCGGGCGGTATGGGTGAGGCCGTTTGGGCTATGAACAAACGAAAGGCTGCACAACCATGCAGCCTTTCGTCTATCAGGGGCGTCAGTAGTTTTTGCGAATGCGGATCGCTTCTTCTACCCACTCAGCCAGATTTTCTTTGATGTGGTTATAGACATTGGTGCTGGTCAGGTAAGGCGGATCATAGGCTTTGGCGATTGTGGAAAGCTTTGCGTCACCCAGCTTGATGTAATCCAAAGGGTTTTTACCTTTCGTGGTTTGGTCGCCGGCGCTGTCTTTCAAATTGTGTATATACACCACCAGCACGCCCATGCCTTTTTTCCAAGCCTCGCAGATCTCGAAATTAATCCATTTGCGATTAGCGGTATCTTTACCGGCGAGAATCACGGCGCAGCTGCGATTGTCCAACTGGCCCTTGATCCAAGCGGCGATAGCGGCGTCACCGCCTTTTTTCACTTCCTCCCAATCGTTATCCGTGGCTGGTCGGTTACCTTCCAGCGAGCCCATTTCGCGTACCTGAGAAGCGCGCCAGTTGTCCGGCTCATAATGGAAACTGTAAAAACATTTTCTGGTCATCGGGGGTTATCCTTAGTAATGATATCGATAAGCGCCAACAGGCTTTTTTTCTTCTCCGCCAGGCTGCCCGGTTCGTTAAGCTGATCCAGCAGATTCATGGCGGCGGGGTTGCGGTAGTAGAGGGTTTCTTTCATCTCCTCCTTGATTTTTCGGTAGATCTCGGCAGATGCGCTGCCGGTACAACCGATAGGAATGCAGACGCAGCCTTGTTCCGTGGCGATCTGGAACTCTTTCAATAAACCGTCGGCCAGCACGTATTCGCCTTCGGCGTTGCGTTTGTTGCCGAACAAAAAGATTGCGATGCCGCTGAGCGAAATCATGTTCTGACGGTATTCGTGCCAAAGTGCCGGTAGGGTAATGCCGCCGCTGGCGAATTGGGGGAAAGGACGCAGTACCAGCTGGCTTTCGCTGATTTTTCCCTGGCTGTCGTAAATGGCTTCCAAGGCGCCGTTGATCACCGCCGTGCCTACGCCCCAGCCGAAACCGTTGACGATGCGATACTGTTTGCGGATAAGCAGGCGCGCCAGACGATGTATGAATTGGATGGACTCTTCACGGGCATAGGGCTGGTAGTTGTCGGCGCTGCCGGAGATAAACACCGTGCTTTTCTTGAACTGCGTTTCGATGGCATACAGCAGGTCGGTGATTTGCCGATAGTCATCCACCAACAGCGTTTGAATGCCGTAACGGCGCAGATCGTTAATCATCAAGCCTTGTTTGCGGCTGTTGTAATCGCAAGACGCCTGATCCTCGCTGCCGTTGTCGCCGAGCTGGACGCGCCGCATGATGCAGTAGTGGTTTCTCTGCCCTTCGCCGTACTGCGCGTAAAGGCGGCTCAATACATATTGCAGGTTGGGGTCTTCAAAGCTGAAACCGATAAACAGGAAGGTTTTGGCAGTCAGCTCCGCCATCAGCATGTTGATAAAAGGAAGATGTGTACGGGAGTAAGTTTCGTATTGTTCGCGAGTGATAATCGCCTGGTTGGGATTTCTATAGTCACCATGCATTTTATATAAGACAACATCACGTTTGTGAATGTTGTTGGTCAGGCTTTCCGGTGTAGTTTTGACGTCGCAGACGCGATTATAACGGGCATAGGTTTTTTCAATCAGGTCGTCGTAGTTAGTGGTCCAAAGTGACGCTATCGGTAATCTGGCGATAATTCGGTGGTTTTCTGTTTCTTCTGCTTGCTCAGCGAATTCTGTAATTATTTTTTGATTTATCTTATGTCTGTTGCCTTTTTCATTGAGGTGATATTGCGCCAGAGAAATAAGATCGCTCTCTTTTTCGATATCCAGCTCCAGTTCATAAGCGATATCGCCGATAAGCTCTTTCCAGCTGACGAAACCGGCGGGGATGGACAGTCCGGCGCCGGCAAACAGCGCAGCGCTGCCGGCTTTGATATCATTAGCGTAATCTCGAATAAACAGTTCTATATTACGGTTAAACATGAGGCTATTCCCAACATTGTTTTTCTTTATTAGTTAATTAACAACTATGTTTTTTATGAATTAATTATGCTAATAGAACTATCAAGATAAGATGATAAGTTAACTTTGTAAACTCTGCTTTTTTGTTTTTGTCGATATTGAATGTGTTATTTTAATATTGAATTAATTTGTTTTTATTATTTGTTTTTTTAATTTTAATATTAATTAAATGCACTCTGGGTAATAAGATGCATTGGTTGTGGCATATCTGCATTTTTTGTCACATTGTGACTTTGATTAAATAGAAGTAATTCTCATTATCATTGATTTGCGGCGTAAAATGTATATACTCTGCCAAGGTGTGTAAGTTAACGTAAATGGATGTATTAATATGTGTGCATGGAGGCTGAAGATTTGGCCTGTGCTCTTGGCGTTTTGCAGCTCTGCGTGGTGCGCGGAAATCACCAACCCTGCCGATCGCGACAGTATTACCCAACAGCAGAAAACGTTGCTGGAACAGGCCCAGCAACAGCGCGAGGCGTTGCAAAATAGCGTCGAACTGCCGGCGTTACCGCTGCCAGTGCCGGCCGCCGCAGGAGCGGTTTGCCAGCCGGTGCGGCAGATCGTTTTTGATGGCGCCGACCATCTTTCCTGGTCGGTAAAAGAAAGCCTGGCGCGCCCGTATCAGGGGCGTTGCCTGACGCTAGAGCATATCAACCGTCTGGTGCGCGAAACCACTAATGCTTATCTGCAACGTGGCTATGTCACCTCGCGGGCCTGGCTGCAGGAACAGGATATCTCCCGCGGCGTGTTGGCCGTCAGCGTCAGCGAAGGGCGAATCGAGTCCATCACGCAAAACGGTGAGCAGACGCTGGCGTTGAAGATGGCGTTTCCCGGCCTGGTTGGCGACGTACTGAATCTGCGCGATATCGAGCAGGGCATGGAGCAGCTCAACCGCCTGCCGTCACAACAGGTGACTATCGATATTCAACCTGGCGAGCAACCCGGCTTTTCCAAAGTGGTTTTGCTGCGTGGCGCCGCGCGGGCACCGGTCTCTTTCTCTTTCGGCGCGGATAACAGCGGCCAGAGAAGCACCGGCACCGGGCAGATGAACGTCGCCTTCTCGCTGGATAATCCGCTGCGTCTCGCCGATCAATGGTCGCTTTCCGCAGCGCGCAATAACGATTTCAGCCCGCATCATCGCAGCCGTAGCCTGAACGGCAGCGTCACCTTACCCTATGGCTATTGGCTGCTCAGCTACCAGTACGCCTGGAACGATTTTTTCCAGCAGGTGCCGTTCAACGGTGCCGCTTACCGCTATCAGGGCAACAACCAGACCCAGCGTTTGGGCGCGAACCGCACGTTGCTGCGGGATGGCAAACGTAAGCTGGCCATCGATATCGGGCTGGCGCGGCGCACCACGGAAAATAAGCTGGCGGGGGAACGGTTGGGCGTCAGCAGCCCGACGCTCAGCATCGCCAGTCTGGGCCTCAATTACAGTGCGGTCACGGGCGGCGGCTATATGACGCTGAACCCGACGGTAAGCCGTGGGCTGCGCATGCTGGGCGCCACCGCCGACGATCCGCAGCGCAACGGGGCGCCGCGCAGTGAGTTCCGTAAGCTTGGCCTCAGCACCAGTTATTTCTATCCGCTCGCCCCCTCTCTTTACTACCTGACCTCGGCCTACGGGCAAACCAGCGCAGACAATCTGTATGCCGGCGAGCGCATTTCCATCGGCGGGCAATACTCGGTGCGTGGCTTTAAAGAGCAGTACCTGACCGGTAATCGCGGCGCCTACTGGCGCAATGAACTCAACTGGCAATGGCAGACGTTGCCGAGGCTGGGGGAGCTTTCTTTGACCGGCGCGTTAGACGCCGGCTGGCTGCAGGGGCGCGCCGGGCAGATAGACGGCGGCAGCGTCGTCGGTGCGGCGCTGGGCGCCACGCTAAGCGGCCGCTGGTTCAATCAGGCGGTCACCGTCGGTAAACCGCTGACGCACCCAGACAGTCTGCAACCGGATCGTTGGGTGGCCTACTGGCAAGCCACCGTCACGTTATAACGCCAGCACACAGCAGGAGCGCCTCGGCGTTCAAAACAACATCCTTTCGAAGGAATGAATATGGATAAGCTCAATCATCCGCTGGCGCGGGGCGCCAGCTATTTGCTGATTTACCTGACGGCTTTCCAGCCATTACACCCGGCGTTTGCTGCCGGTATTACCGCCGCCAACGGCAATACGCAGGTGGTTATCAAGCCGGGCGACGTGCCGGTGGTGAATATCGCCACGCCGAACGGTGCGGGCATCTCCCACAACACCTATAAAGATTTCAACGTTGGGCCACAGGGCGCCGTGTTGAATAACGCCACTCACGGCGGCAAAACGCAACTGGGCGTGGAGATCTACAGCGCGCAGGGCAACACCTACCTGAAGGGAAAACCGGCGGAGTTGATCATCAATGAGGTGATCGGCGGCAGTCGTTCCGAGCTGCAGGGCAAACTCGAGGTATTCGGCAACAAGGCCAACGTGATGATCGCCAACCCGAATGGCATCACCTGCGACGGCTGCGGCTTTATCAACGCGCCGGGCGTGACGCTGACCACCGGCAAACCGCAGTTCGACAAGCAGGGCGCGCTGGAAGCGTTGGAGGTGAAAAAAGGCGGCGTCACCATCGGCGGTAAAGGGCTGGACGGCAGCGGCGCCGACTATGTCGATATCATCAGCCGCGCCACCGAGTTGAACGGCAAAATCAATGCACAAAATCTGTCGCTGACTCAGGGCACCAACCGCATCAGCTTCAAGGACGGCAGCATCAAACCGATCGCCGGTGAAGGCGCTAAGCCCCTACTGGCCGTGGATACCAAAGCGCTGGGCGGCATGTACGCCAACAAAATCCGCCTGGTGGCCAACGAGGATGGGGTGGGGGTGAACCTCAACGACCTGAAGGGGAGGCAACGCGATATTATGCTATCCGTGAAGGGCAAGATAATCTTGGGCAATACACATGCGCAAACCGATTTGAATGTAAGTGGCCAGGCCATTCAAACGCTGCCTCGATCGAGCTTGCGTGCTGAACGTGACGTTACGCTCGCCGCAGCAACGATAGAAAATAACGACGCCAATATCGCTGCAGGCAATGATATTCGTATCTTTGGTGATACCGTACGTAACGTCGGTACCTATTACGCTAACATTCAAGCCAACAACAACTTGTGGATACAGAAGGATGCGGAGGGAAACAAAGCGACTCGGGTAGAAAACCGTTCTTCCCGTATCCAAACCAACAGCGGCGACCTGGTTATTCGTACCGACAAGCTCGATAACGTGCGGCAGACATTGGCGATTTCTGACCAAATAGAGCCTGTTGATCAAGAAGGAATGCGATTATTTGGTAGCGTATTCAATGCGTATAAAAACGGAGATATAAAAAACCGACAAGATCTTTATAAAGAAGACATGTCGAAGTGGGAGAAATGGCTGCTACCTTGCACGACATCGGAGGAATGTACTTATGCAAATCGGCACTTAGCTAATTGGATACTCGATGAGCGAGTTCGAACCCGCGTTACCTCTAATTCTTCTCCTGCCATTATAGCGTCTGGCAAAAACAGCTACATTAATGCTGGCTCATTGTGGAATGATGCCAGCCAACTGAAGGCTAAAGGAGATATGATCCTTACAGGTAATACCTTCAGTTCCATCAACCACGCCTTTGGTACAAAAGAACGCTTCAACAAATTTAAACCAGATACGGAAGCTTACATCCAATATGAAAAGCTGGGATGGCCTTACCCCCCATTAAGTTATGTCGATACCGGAGAGCGAGCTTTCCGTTGGAGTTATGACGGTATAATTGATGGCGGTATGGTCGCTGATGGCAATCTGACTGCAGACTTCAAGAATCAGATCGAAATCAGAACGGTGATGCCCAATGAAAGCCAATTAAACGACATCAATACGGCTGGGCGCCCGGAAACTATCAAGGCAAAGAATGTACTCCTGCATGCGGCTAATATCGTCAATACCGATGCCATCAACGCGGTAGGCAACATCACCGCTATCGCCGAAGACCGCATCGTGCTGGGTCAAGGTATCCTTTCTGCCGGCAAAGAGCTGAATTTGAGCGCCGTTAATACTATCGATGTATGGCAAAGCGAACTGAAAGGGCAAGACATCACGCTTACCGCGCGTACCGGTGAGATAAAAGTTCACACCAGCGAAAAGCCTAATTACTACCATCAGAATGGTGTGCGTTGGCTGGGCAGTCTGCTGGCCTCTCGTGACCTGACGCTGACGGCGGGCAGCACCATTACGTTACTAAATACGTTGCTGGCGCCACAAAGTCGCAATATCAGCATGACTGCTTCCGGTAGCATCTCTCTTATCAAAAATGATGCCGTACTGATGCGCGATCGTCCCGGTGAATATCTGCCATCAGACAAGTTGCAACACTACTTCAATGGCCTGTTGAACACAGGAAAACTGAACGCCACTGGTTCGGTCTCTCTCAATAGCGGCGGTTATCTGGCACTGCGCGGTGTCAACATCAATGCCGGCAAGGATGTGACGCTGCTGGCCGGGCATAATGCCGACCTCAACTACCGGGCGCTGGGCGGTAATTATGGGCATCTTTTTGCAACTTCACGTACCCCAGAACTCGGCAGCAAGATACACGCCGGCGGCAATTTGCTGATTAACTCGGCCCGCGACATAGGCACCCAGGGCGGCGCGCTCTCCGCCAACGGTAATATCACGCTGTTGGCCGGACAGAATCTATGGTTGTCGAACGTCGCCTATTCCGCTATCGATGCCGCTAACGACAACAACAAAGACGACCGCCATGTGGTCACTACTCTCAGCGCCGGGAAAAATCTGACCGCGGCGGCGAACAACCAACTGCTGACTTACGGTGCCAGGTTGACTTCCGGCGCCAACATGACGCTGACCTCCGGCGGCGATATGCGCTTCGAGGCGGTGCAAAACCACACTTACCGAGAAGGTGGCAACGAATTTACCGAAACTCGCACCCAGCAAGGGACCGAGCTGAATGCCGGTGGCCTGATGACGGTGATTTCCGGCGGAAGCATTCTATTCCAGGCGACCAAACTGGTAGTGAAAGGGTTGGGGGCAAACTGGAAACCGCCGGTAGCGGTGACGGATTGGGGGAGCCAGATAGCCATTGCAGAACAGCAGCTTCAAAACGCACAGCAGCGTATCAATCAGGCTCTGCAGGACAAGAGCCGGGCTGAACAAGCGAAAAACAGTAAAAGCAATGAATTTAATACGTTGCAGCGTGACATGGAGACGCTAAGACAAAGACAAGCAGATAATTTAAGAAAGATTCAGGAATTTTCCGCCAAGCATGGCAAGTTGATGGAAATTAACGATTGGAGTCTATGGCAAGAAAGTGCCGGCCTCACAGCCGAAGGCATCGGCATCACCCATGAACTTTTAGAAAAAGAGAAGCGTGCGAATAGTCTTCCGAATGAAATAAATGCCGAGCAATCAGCGTTCAATAATGCGCAGCAGCGCCTTACTCAGGCCACGCAAGATCGCGATGGCGCACAATCACGTCTGGCAACCGCCCGCAATGAGGCGATAAGTAAAGGGGCGGACGAGGCTAAGCAAAAAGCCCAGGTCGACGCCCACAATCAGGCTGAAGCCATGCGCGCCGGCAATATGGATATCGCTGCCAAGGGCGGCTATCTCTACGCTCAGGCGATGGAAGAGTCCAGCCACTACGAGAAAAAGGAAACCAAGCGCAAATGGTGGGGCAAGAAAACCGAGGTTAAGCAGACCCGCCATGACGTGACCAACAAGGTTACCGAGTTTTCCGCCGCCGGCAATATCACGCTCATGAGCCGCGACGACAGCACCTATGAAGCCAGCAAGATCGCCGCTGGGCAAAACGCGCGCCTGACCAGCACGCATGGCCAGGTTAACTTCCGCGCGGTGAAAAATACCTCTTTCGAACAGACCGTCAGCAATTCGAAAGGCTTCTTTATCAAGCAGGCCAATAAAGGCTACGAAGACAATAAGTGGGTGCTGCCGAGCATTCATACCGGTGGCGCCTTGACCGTGGATGCCGCCAAGGGCGTCAGCGCCGATGTGAAGGTAAAAAACGGGCAGGCGTTGCAAAGCGCTATCGACGCGCTGGGCAATACGCCCGGCACCACCTGGGTCAAAGATCTGAATAAGCGCAACGACGTGCAGTGGAGCAAGGTCAAGGACGCCTACGACAGCTGGGATTACAAGAGCCAGCACTTGAACCCGGCGGTGGCGGCGGTGATCGCCATCGCGGCTGCGGCGGTGACCGCAGGCAGTTCACTGGCGGCCACGGCGGCCTCCAGCGTTTCCGGCGCCGTGGGCGGCGGGGCGGTCACCAGCGGCGCGGTCACCGCCGGGATGTCTTCTCTGGCCTCCCAGGCGGCGGTCGCGCTGGTGGAGAATCAAGGCAACCTGTCGAAAACCCTGCAGGCGCTGGGCAGCAATGAAAACGTCAAGGCGACCGCCACAGCGATGGCGATAGGCGGCGCGCTCAACGGTTTCGACAGCGCGATGGGTTGGAGCAAGGACGCGGCGGGCAAACCGCTCAATCCAAACAACGTCAAACTGCCGCAGCTGAGCAATGGCGACTGGAGCAAGGTGGCGCAGCGGGTGGCCGGGCAATCGGTCATCAGCTCCAGCCTGAATACCGCCATCAATGGCGGCAGCTTCAAAGACAACTTGACCAATGCGCTGTTGGCGAACATCGGCAGCCAGGTTCAGGCCGAGGGCGCCAATCTGATCGGGGATAACGGCGAAGTCCTGGGCGCGGCCGGGAAGTCAGTCAGTCATGCGGTTGTGGCGGGCATCGCCGCGGAAATCGGGCGCGGTGACGGTAAAGGGGCTGCTGCCGGGGCGCTGGCGGCGGAGCTGGCCGGCGTTGTGATGCAGAGTACGCTGTTCGAACCGGCCAATCTCAACGAAAAAGAACGCCAGCTCTACCGTCTGCAGGAGGCGCTAAACGGCAATGAAGTAAAAGAGCAAACGGCACGAGTGATCGGGGCTTTGACCGGGGCGTTGGCAACGCATACACCGGAGGGCGCCTACAGCGCTGCGGACAGTGCACAGTCGGTTTATCGCTACAACATGACCGAGCATATGTTGATGCAGTATGCGCTTGATAATCAGAAAGACATTTTGGCCGCTGGTAAAGGCGATGTTGCTGCGGCAAAACGTGTTGTGGCTCGCCGAGAAGCTGCCGCAATAGTGGCGACAGTAGGTGGTGGCGGTCTGGTACTTACTGCGGGGGGGATGACGCTGGTGGGAGCTGCGCCAGAATTGGTTCTGGCTGCAAGATTGGCGATTGCCGGTTGCAAAACTAACCCCGCGCTTTGCCTGAACCAAGCCGGTATTTATGCGGCGGATATTGTGGCACCTGAGGCCATCATTGGCACGGGCGCCGTAACGACCGGCAGCACATTGATTTTGGGTAAGACCGAAGACAGCGTGAGGAAGTTGAGCCGACAGCTGGTGAACGCTTCCGATGAATTATACAGAACAAAAACGTTCAACACTCAGCCGGTTGCCGATTTTATCAAAGGAGAAACAGCAGCCGGGGCGAATTTGTCGACTAAAACGGCAGATTATCTACGGGAAATACAGAAGGTTAACACTAACCAGTTGGTCAAGGTGTTTGACCCGAAACAGAACGAAAGTAAGCTGAACGTGTTTGGTCAGCAGTTTGAGCAGGTGTTAGGTGAGGGCGGCAGCAACAAGCAAGGTAATACAAAAGTGTTTGCCACTGAGAATTTATCGAAACAGGCGATCTTCGATTATGCGCAATCTCTTACCGGAGGGAAACCATTAATAGAAGTCAGAAAAGATGCACTATGGACGGTGGTTTTAAATGAAAAAACAGGTGAGAAATTAACTCTTAGAAGTGTTTCAAGTAGCAAGGAAGATACCAAAGCACGTTGGACGATTGATATCATAGATAATGAACACCTGAATGCGCTTCAAGGTAAAGTGAAAAAAAGAGTAGAAATCAAATTTCGATGAGGGCTACCATGTTGTATAGCGATGATCAATACAAACTGTTTAGTGAAGAGTTGGACGGTGCTTCCATTGGAACCGTATGGTCAGCTATGAGAGCTGATAATTTTGATAGGAATACATTGTCCTACGAAGATAAGAAAAACTATTTTTTCGATTTGATTCATCACCTTATGGCTGAAGGGAGAGTAAGGTTAGGCAAACATGGTCAATTCCTTGAGGGAGACATTGAAGAACAGTTAACACATTACAAGGCTGCATTCCCTAAGACAGAAGAGGAATGGAAAACAAAAAATGAAGATATTTGGTTCTATGAAGAGGAATGCCCTGGTGGTCTTGTTTGGATTCATGAAGACGGCTACCAGGATTGGACGTAGTTACTGATACTATCTGTAGAATGGTAATCTGTTAACAGATAATAAAAAGCCCGCAAAAGCGGGTTTTTTATTACGCAGCAATCAAAAATTAACACATTGATTTTATTTTATTTTTAATATTATTTGGTTTGCAATATATACGCATTGTGGAAATATTTGCTTTGATAATGAATATGGTAGAATATATTGCTTTGCAATATCTACGATGAAATTGGGTTTTATCGTCCCCGCCCCGAAACTCGCAATACTACCCCTACCAATAGCAATGCAGCGCCCGAGGCATAGAGCGGGAACCAGCGCGTCCACCAGAGCGGGGAAAACAGCGGTGCAGCGTTTGAGTTACTGACGGCGTAGTGGCCATAGAGATTCAGTGAAAACACGATAATTAAAATAATGAGGCTAATAAGGATAAGTAAGCTTGATACTTTATGCATGAAATTTCTCGCTCGTAGGTAACATAAATAGGTCTGAATTTTTATTTAATCTTACCCTTTTAATGTGACTTTGTTGTTAACGTAACTCCGTTATGTGAGCGCGTTCATAGAATACTTCCCTTTTTTCGGAAAAAGACAGTCCTATAAGGACGCATTATTTTCTCGGGTGATGAGTGATCTGTCATCGATTACACAACAGCATATGCCTTTGCATTTTGATGTTTGCGGATAATCTGTTTGTTCAAGCCTTGGCTCAGTTCTGTGACAGGAGAGCCGAACCTACAGTGAGACAGTGTAAACAGGAGAAGTAATATGGCGTCATCCGGTGCAATGAATATTCTCGACTTTGTTGAGGCGGGTGAAGGAAATGATTTAACTAACGCATTTCTTCGTCTTGCCAAGAAAATCAATGAGAATCCTAACCCGGTCTGGGAATCCCTCGGCGGTAAGGTCATCGTGCCCGCCGGTACCTACAGCATCAAGAGGCAGATCGTTTTTTTAAAGCCAGGTGTACACATCGTTGGCGAAGGAATTCAGTCAACGAAGTTACTCCTTACGGCTGACCTGGGGGAGCTGGGGGCCGTTTTCAAATTTGACTCCGATATTACGGGGTACTCTACCGTTGGCGTGTGCGTCAAAGATATCTCTATCAATATGGCCAGCCATACCGGGAGCGCAATTGTTTTACGTAAGCCCTATGACGGTTTTATTCTGGAGAATATCAATATTGATAATTTGGCGGATAGCGGTATCGGCATTGTTATCGAGCCGGATAACGATGATAATCCGTCGGACAAAGTCTCCCAGACGCTAACGGCAATAAACGTCCTGGTAAAACATACCAATCTGACGGCAACAGCGCCTTGTTTTTATGCTGAGGCATTACAAGAGGCCGTTTTCATCAATTGCAAAGCGTTTGGTGGCCCAGAGAGCTATGTTAACCAGGCGCCATGCCACGGTTTTTTATTTGTAGATTGCCGTGGCATCACCCTGATTGGCTGCAGCGTGGCGTTTACCGGCCTGCACGGTATTTCTATCGTTTGTTCTAACCGCCCTTCGACAGGGTTCTTTTTGTATGGCACAACGGCAGAGTCTTGCAAAGGGATCGTTAAAGCGTCAGGAAGCGTCAATAGCAGTGTCAGTCAGCTTTATATTGACTCCATACGCGCGGAGGGAGGAACGGAAAATACGGCAGGCACCTTTTCACTCAACAAAGTTATCGAGGCCAGCATTAATTCGGGATCGAATTCGGTCACGATCGATAGCCAAAGTGCTCTGGTGTCCGTTTCATCTCTTGATGTGGGTAAAGTCAAAAATTCTGGTCAGAACTGTTTGGTCATCGGATTGCCTTCGGGGGCAAACAATGGATATTCAATTAATGCCAGTGCCTTCAGCGTGGCGAAAGAGGGAACTAAAATTATCAATGGCAATACCGATTTGATTGAAATGCATGCCTCCGGTGCCCGTGTGGTCGCTATCGATTACCCCTGGAGCGAAGGCAATACGTCGCTAAGCCTGCTGACGAACAGAAAAGGGAAGATGGGGTTTGAGCGAGTGATGCTGGGGGAGGAGAATAGCGCCGGCACCGGTTTTAGAGCGCTTAAGATAGCGAACTAACCGGGTTAATGCCTTTTATCTAATAGAAGAAAACCCGCCAGCGCGGGTTTTCTCTTTTTCTCGCTAGCCGTCACTTCACCAGCGGCTTATCATTGGGCGTTTTGAACTTCGCCAGATATTGCGGCTGGAAGATGCACATGCGCAGCACGGTGCGGTATTCGCCGTTGACGAAGAACTCGTCGATCAGCTCGCCTTCCACGTTGAAGCCCAGCTTGCTGTAGATGTGGATCGCCTTCGGGTTCTCCTTGTCGACGATCAGGTACAGCTTGTACAGGTTCAGCACCGAGAAGCCGTAGTCCATCGCCAGGCGGGCGGCGGTGCTGGCGTAGCCTTTGCCCTGGTGGGCGGGATCGATGATGATCTGGAATTCTGCGCGGCGGTGGATGTGATCGATCTCCACCAGTTCCACCAGGCCGACCTTGGCGCCTTCGTGCTCGATGATAAAGCGGCGCTCGCTCTGATCGTGGATGTGTTTGTCGTAGAGATCGGAAAGTTCGACAAAGGCTTCGTAGGGTTCTTCAAACCAATAGCGCATAACGCTGGCGTTGTTGTCCATCTGGTGGACGAACGACAGATCGTCCCGTTCCAATGGGCGTAACCTGACGCTGGCAGTGCTGGACATGTGGGCTCCTCTGTGCCGTGAAATTGTGCAAAGTATAACTTCACAGAATGGATGAAGGCGAAAAAAAACGGCGCCGCGTGGGCGCCGTTTAGGCAAGGTTCAGACTTCAGACGGTGCAGGTATTAGCTGGCCTGGCGACACTTATGGCCTCTGGTGGCAATGGAGTCTGCAATAAAATTTGTTCGGCGATTTCCGCCGATACTTTTTTAATCGCAACAATCAATTGAATTGCCGAATTTAGGACAACGCTTTTTATTTCTTCCACGCTTTTGCCGCGAAGAAACGAATGCAGGAAGACATCGCCAAACGCGCTATTGTTCAAGTCGCTGCGGGTTTTACAGGCCATCAGACGCTCAAATCCGTTATCGCTGTCATAGGGGCCTTCACAGAAAAATGCCGTTTCTACCGCGATTCGTTTGATCGCCATGAGTACAAATCCGTCCATCGAGGGGCTCTCCATTCGTTTTATTTAAGGAGCGGGCCGTGCGGATCAGGCCAGCGTCATTACCTTTCTCTTTCTGTTCTGCCAGCGCACCTGGCCCTCTCCCCAGGGTTTGAGCTTGTTGAAGCGCTTGATTGCCTGAGGTGCGAAACCGGGCCTGCAACAAAAATCGAGCAGCCATATCCTGTCTCCCTCATTCCATTCGGAAGGGTGAAGTGGGAACCCCGGATCGCGTTGCAATTGCGTTTCGGTGTCCTCCGTCAGACAGGCCCAGAGAACATAGGCCAGCGGTTGGTCATTGGTGTCGAAAAGAAACTTGATCTGCCCGTGCTGTATGGCAAATATCAAGCGCTCTTGAACGCTTTTTATCGGATGAAGGCTGTAATTTCGGTGATGTAACATGCAGCTCACGGCAAAACCAAGCTGCTCATAGTCTGACCATTGATCTTGGCCGCCGGCGGTTTCTCGAATATAGAGCGTCATGCTGGTTCATTTCTCCTGGAGGGGATGACAAGCGGCTGCCCGCCAAAGGTTTCTTTGGCGAAGGCCACCGCCTTTATCCGCATGTCGGTTAACAGTTGCCGCAAGCGTTGGTCGTCATCACCATTGGCCTCCACCAGAGCCGTGATTTCGTTGAGCATCTGTATTTTCCCGCACTGGGGGCGGGGCCGCAGCCTGAGGCGAGCCTGTTGCGCCATGCCTTTCTGAATAACGGTGGCATCGATTCCCTGGGCGCGGCAGGTTTCGACCAACCAATGATTGACCTGCGAGAAAGCGCGCAGGGTGCCCATAAAACGCGCATCCCGTGAGAAATCGTCATGCGTGGGGACGGGGTGCCCTTGGCTGCAGCGAATCAAGGTCACGACCAAACGTTCCAGCGGCGATTCGTCTCCCGCCATTTCCGCTGAGACATAGAGCTTTCGGCAACGGTGGATAAGCAGCTGCAGGAAACTGTTTGCCAGCCTCTCTAAGGGTTTTGGCGTCTCCGCCGGTGAGAGCAGGTCGATGGGAATGCCCAGTAGCGTCAAATAGCCGCGGCAACAGGCCTGCTGAAAAAAATGCCAGAAATAGGTTTTTACCTGTTGCTGGGCGATGGCAATGAAAGGCCGATCAAACAGGTACTTCCCAAGGTAGAAGCACAGCTCGGATAGGCTGTTCTGAATGATTGCCGGTTCTCTCATCAATTGTGCAAACTTGAGCTGGTATTCGAAATCGTAACGATGATCGCTGGGGAATAAACAGGTTAGCCCGTTAAAATCCAATACCCTACCGTCCATGGTGATGTTGGAGGATGAGGTGGTCAACATCAGGAAGCGGGTGCGGCAAAACGCCATTTGCCGAGCCAGACGTTTGGTGAGCTCATACATCCCCTCAAGGCAGCGGCGCCGCGGATCGCGAGCGGCCTGTTCGCTGAAGCCCGCGGTGGGGACCGGCAAATAGTCCGGCAGGCGGCGAAGCACGGATTTAACCCGTTGAACGTCATGCATGAGCTGCCCTGCATATTCCGCTTTGGGCCGGAAGTAGGGCGTTCGTTCAAAATGTGCCGGGCGGACCAGGGGCTCGCGAACCAGAAGGGCGCGGCGAGAGCGGCCCTTTGTGCGGGTGAAATCCCCATGGGTATAGCTGTCGGTGAGCAAAATCGCGTGGGTGCGCGCGGCGCCATAAGGCAACGTCTGCGCCAGCATTTCGCTCCATAGGGCTTCATAGATCGCCTGTTCGGCGCGCAGTTCGCCATTGGAGTGATACCAATCCGAACCTTGCCCGACCAGCGGATTAGCACCGATTCCTTTCACCTGGTAACGGCCATCAAAACCGCAGCGGGCGCCGCCGCCGTTACGTTGAATACCGCCTCCGCCGTAACGTTCCGCGTGGAAAACTTTGACGGCGCCTGGCGTATCGGGAGTGACCAGATAGCTGCACGCGGCGTGCAGCGCTTCGCCGTCTGCCTTTTCTTCGGCGGACCAAATGAGAGAGGACGTAACCCGGTGTGCCGTGAAAGGCACTAAATTTTCCGCCAGGTCCTTAAGTAAAAAAGAATCGCTCATTGGGTGATGTACTCTATGGTGTAGTTCAGTTCTGATACGGACGTGCGCTGCGCGAAACGAGCAAAAGCGGCGTCCAGATGCCCGGCGATATCGCGCAATGCTTCCGCCCTGGCCATCGCGGGGTGATCGCAGTCGATGTCGATATTTTGTATTCGTCCATGTACATAGGGGCGCCAGGCCTCCAAATCCAACCAGTCTTCTGCGCGCGGCGCTGCTGCCGTGAAGAACAGCAAATTACCGTAGAAGTGGCCGTGTTCCGACTGGCCGACCAGGCGGCGGCTATTAATCACCACGTCAATCAAGCGGTCGAGCGTGCCGTCATCCAGACTGGCCAGGGCGCTGCCGTGTTTTCGCAACAGGGCGATTGTTTCCGCGCGTTGCAGGATCTCGCCTTTCGGCACGACCAGCGAAGGCAATTCTTGATCGAAGGGCAAGGCGATGCCCGCAATGAACAACAGGGCGGCCAGCGCCAGGCTCTCCTCCTCTTCGCCATTGAGCGTTTCAAAAGCGAAGCGTCGCCACAGATCGCTGGGATAGGCATCCATCATCGCCAGCAATTCGACCTGCTGATCTTGTTGCTCTAGGTGGATGGCGACATTGTGGGCGATCATGCCGCCAACCGACCACCCGATGATCCAGTAAGGCCCCTCGGGCTGATGGGCGCGTATGCGCCTGGCATATTCTGCGGCCATTTCATCCATCGTTCGGGTGATATTGCTGCCCGGCGTCAGGCCTTGAGCTTGCAAGCCGACGATTTCACACGGCGTTTTGAGAAAACGCGCCAGGCCGCTGTAACACCAGGCGATGCCACCGGCCGGATGGATGCAAAACAGCGTCGGCAGCGCGTTTTGCGAAGCGCCGGCGCCAGGGCGCAGCAGCAGTGTGGCATCGAGCATATCCGGCGCTGAGTGCTGGCCTTGTTCGGCCAGCGCCCGGGCTGAAGGATGAGCAAAGATACTGGCGATGGTGATTTGCCAACCCAGGCCGGCGTTAATGCGGGCGGCGACATCAACGGCGCTCAGCGAGTTGCCTCCCAGTTCGAAGAAGTTGGCTTCAGGCGCCACGGCAGGCAGGCGCAGCGCATCGGCAAAATATTCGCACAGCCGTTGCTCCGTCAGGGAGGAGGGAATGCCACCGCCCTGTGATTGCGGGCTTTGCGGAGCGGGCAGCGCTTTTCTATCCAGTTTGCCATTGCGGCTGAGCGGCAGTTCGGAGAGAAACACCAGGCACTGCGGCAGCATGTAGGCAGGGAGATATTCCCGGCAGAGCGCTAGTAAGGCTTTTTCATCGGCCTCGGCGCCGCTGGCCACGACATAGGCGACAATGCGCCCGTCATGCATGTTGGCGCAGGACTGGAGCACCTGCGGATGTCGATTGAGAACCGCGTCAATTTCCTCCAGCTCAATACGCTGCCCGTGTATTTTTATCTGGTGATCCAGCCGCCCCAAATAGTCTATTTCGCCATTCGGGCGCCAGCGCGCCAGGTCTCCCGTGCGGTAAAGGCGCTTGCCGTCCGCCGTGGCGAAAAACCGTTCTGCCGTCAGCTCGGGTTGGCCCGCATAGCCGTCAGCGAGACAAATGCCCTCAATGTGCAATTCCCCTTCGATGCCAATGGGGGTGGTGTTGCCGAAGGGATCCAGCACGTGGATGCGCGTATTCCAAATGGGGCGGCCGATAGGCACGCTGCGCTTCTCGTCGCTGCAGCTCAGCGCGTGGTAAGTGACATCAATGGCGGCCTCCGTCGGGCCGTAAAGATTATGCAAAGGCGCCGTCAGCAATGTCCGCTGCCGTTGGGCCAGCTCCGGCGACAAGGCTTCCCCGCTGGCGAATACCCTGAGCAGCGGCAGCGGTTCGGGCCTGCGTTCGACGGCGTCGAGAAACAGCGCCAGCATCGATGGAACAAAGTGCAGCGTTGTGATGCGATGCTGCACGATGCAATTCAGCAGGTACGCCGGATCGGTATGGCCGCCGGGCCGCGCCATCACCAAGGTTGCGCCCCCGATCAGCGGCCAGAAAAACTCCCAAATCGACACATCAAAGGTGGCCGGCGTTTTCTGCAGCACGCGATCCTGCGTTCCGAGAGGATATTCGGCCTGCATCCATTGCAGGCGATTGGCCAAGGCAAGATGGCTCACGATCACCCCTTTTGGGGCGCCGCTGGAACCGGAGGTGAACAGAATATAAGCCGGATCTGCGCCGCTTTGCCGCGTGACGAGCGGCAATGCCGCGTCGCCCTGATGGGCGGCTAGTGAGTACAGCGCGGCGAGATCGAGCCGGGGAACGCTGTCCGGCAACCTGTCGTCATCGGCGCGATCGGCTATCAGCAATGCCGCATTGGCCTGCTCGAGCATCTTTTGCTGTCGCCGCGTCGGCAGTTCGGGCGACAGCGGCAATAGCGTGGCGCCGGCACGCATAATGGCCAGCAGAACCACTTCTAAGGCTACGCTGCGTTCAAGTGTGACGGCGATCACCTGGCCGCGAGCGCCTTGCAGATGGCGTTCAAGGGCATGCGCGCACCGCCGTGAGCGCAGTTCCAGCGCCGAATAGCTCAGCCGTTCGTTTTCGTCGAGCACGGCTAGCTGATGCGGAGTGGCTTGAGCCTGTTTGAGGAACAGGCCGAGGATCGTGTTGGCGGGTAACGGCTGGGCGGTGTCGTTCCATTGCGCGATTAACGCCAGTTCCGCCGGTGCCGGCAGCGTCAGTTGTTGCAGCGGAAGGGTCGGCGCCGCAACCAACTGCATGATCCAATGCAACAGCCGCCGCACATGCAATTGCAGCTCTGCGTGATGATGGCGCGCGGCATTGGCGATAAGACGCAGGCGGCGCGGTTGCAGGTCCGTACCCAGTTCCAGGTGGAGGTTAAGATCGCGTACGGGGCCGGTGGCGATATGTTTGACCGTGGCGCTTAGCTCCGCAAAATCGAGCGTCGCAGGCGGAGGCAAGATGTTCAGTTCGATGCCGTAAAGGGGCAGAGTATCGCCTACCCTGCCGATGGCTCGGCCGATCCATTCTCCGCGGTAGCGCTGGTGCGCGAGCAGCTCGCGCCGGCTGCGGGCGACGGTGGCGCAAACGTCGCGAAAGTGCGCGTGTTGCGGCAAATCCAGCAGAAGCGGCAGGATATTGCTGCGTGTGACCGCCGCCTGGGCGCCATAAGTATCAAGCCGCCCCATGCAGGGCAGGCCGAACAACAGTTGCCGCTCGCCCGACTGACAGCGGGAGAAATAGCTGGCGAACGCGCTGAGCAAGATGTCGGATAACGCGATCCCGCTGCTTTGGTAGAAGCTGCCCAGGGCTAGCGCCAGCTCGGTATCGATAACGGTCTCGACTTCCAACGTGTGCTCGGCCATGGCTTGCGCTGGCGCACCCAGAAAGGTCGGCGCAGGCAACTGCGCGCAGCGCTGCATCCAGTAGCGGTGATCGTCCGCATATTGCGCGCTCTGCCTGTAGAGGACGTCGTCCTGGCAGAGCGTGGTCAGTTTGACAAAGCGGCTGGGGAGAGGCGGCGTTCCTTGCAACAGCGCTCGGTAATGCTCCCCCGCACGGCGGTGGAGCAGGGAATAGGCGTAGGCGTCGAAAGCGATATGGTGTATTCGGGAAAACCATATCGCTTCGCGTTCATTCAAAACATACAGCTGATGTTCATGAAGATGTAAATTCTCCGGTCCCTGTTCCCGTTGCGTTATCTGTTCCATCGCGCGCCAGGCGAGCGCCTCCGGGTCTGCGTGATGGCTGAGATCGCAGACGGTCACGCGGCCAGCAGGCTGGCGGATGCCGAAAGACGGAGTGCCATCGATATCGAGGAAACGGTGGTTGAGCACCTCAATATCCAGCAGAGCCAGTTCGATGGCGTTGAGCAATAATGTCCGATTAATTTCACCGTGCAGGCGCAGGGCTTGCGCCGTCGCATAGAGTTTGGAAGAGTGGCTCGCTTGCGATGCGTACCATACGCCCTGCTGGGTGTCCGCCAGGGGGGTATTATTAAGGGATGAATCATTCATTTTTTCTCTGGCTCCTGTTCTGGAGTGGTACTCAAGTGCCTTGTTACCAGGCTTTCCATTTTCTTTTGGCCTGCAAAATCAAATCAATATCTCTGTGTAATTGATATTCAGTGCTTTGGGTTTTTCACCTAGCGCGATTTCATTCAATGAATGCCCTGCGCTCTTCGTTGGCGACAATGACCGGCGGGGGAAATTGCTTTGCCCTTATCGCCAAGGTCATCGCAAAATCTTCTGCCGCGTTTCGCCGGGCATACCGCAATAAATTAAGTAGCTATCATTTTTTAATCGC
The DNA here is from genome assembly GCF_052167655.1 of Serratia sp. CY55921. Classification (NCBI taxonomy): domain Bacteria; kingdom Pseudomonadati; phylum Pseudomonadota; class Gammaproteobacteria; order Enterobacterales; family Yersiniaceae; genus Serratia; species Serratia sp. CY55921. Next base: position 248,512 of record NZ_JBJNMU010000004.1, read on the forward strand.
TATTGGGCCGCACCCCGGCGGCGACGCGCGGCTTGCTTTTCGCCGGCTCTCTGTTGCGCCCGGCATTATTTTCCCTTTGTCGCTGCGCGAATGGCCGGCAGCACAAACAGTGAGGCGATAAAGCTGATGAATACGCCATAAGCGATACTGATCATCTGCATTTTTCCGCTGACCATCATGGGGAACACCAGCTCATGCGCGTGGCCAAACGTGGTGAACGTGATGCCGTTGAACAGCAACATGCTCAACAAGGCGCCAATGGAAGAGCCTGCCAGGCCCAGCAAGAGGGTTTGGCAGAGATAAGACACATCAATAACCCTGCCGAATCCCAGCAGCAGCGTTATTGCCAGCTGGTCTTGTTGGTTGGCAATGAGCGATTCACACAGCGCGATGATGCCCGCAGTCACCGACACCCCCGCCAGCAATGAAAATAACAGGCCGAACCACAGCAGCACCTGGCCCAACCCTTCGCTGCTGCCGGCATAGTAGGTTCGGCTGTCGCTAATGGCGACTCGGTCATTGAGCGTCCCCTGGATGGCTTGTTGCAGTTGCTCGACAGAGGTGACATTGCTGGTCAATGCCACCAGGTTGTAATCGAGTCCCGCGCCCCAGCTGGTGCGGATATGTTCCAGATCGGCCATGAACTCGGACTGCCGCGGCGAACCGCCGGTGGTAAATTCACCGACGATTTTCCAATCGCGGTCGTGCAGGCGTATGGTCTCGCCCACGTGGAACGCCGGATAATGCCGCGCCAATGACGCGCCGACGACGAGCTCATTTTGCCCCGGCTGAAATGCTCTGCCGCGGGTGAGGGTGACCAGCGGTTGCCCGTTGTTCGCGTTCATCAGCGTGAATGCCGCCGGCGTTACGCCGCGCACCAGATACTCTTTCTCCACGTTGTCTGGGCGGAGCCGCACCAGGACAACCCACTCCGGCGAAGCCGCAACAAGGCCGGGCAAGCGCGAAAGTTGCGCCGCCTGCGTTCGCGTTATCGTGCTGGTCAGTTCGGAAGAGGAGTCTTTGCTTTGCGCAAAATACAGGCCGGGTTCCGCACTCGACTCCAGCGCGCCGATCAGCCCTGCGCGCAGTGAAAATAACGATGTCACAATGACCGCGAGAAAAATGAAGCTGGATAGAATCGCGGTGAAATAAAGCGGCCGCCGCCACAGGTTGCGTAATCCAATGCCCAGCAATATCCCGAGCTGGTGGATTTTCGAGGATGAACGCGGGTTCATTTTCTCTCCTCCTGCAGGCGAGCGATTTGCAAGAGGGAGGGCAATGCGCAGACCAGGGATAAAATAAAGACCAGCAGGAGGCCGATGGCATAATCCTGGAAATGCGGCTCAACGGCGTTTAATACGGCGGGGAACAGCGTCGGCAACAGCAGAATAAAAATAACCGACAACACTATGCCCACGATGGCACCCGCCAAGGTGATGGCGCCGAGTTGCACGGCAACCGCTTTAATCAACTGTGATTTGCGAAAACCCAGATAATTAAGGGTGCGGTAGTCGCTCAAGGCTTTATGCGTCATGACATAGAAGTTGGTGCTGAGCAGCAGCGCCAATAACAGGCACAGCGCCAGATTGACCCAAAAAATCACGCGATGGAAATCGAACAATTTACTCATAAACAATTTTATATGCATGCGTACGGGGGCTGTCTGCGTGGTGCCGCGCAACCGCTCCGCGCCAAACAGGGCATCAATCTGCCGGGAGAGGTTCTCGGCAGACATGCCGGGTTTAGGGGTCGCCATAAAAAAACTCACCAGCCGCTTGCCATTTTGTCTCACGCTGTCGAGGTAGTCATAATGCATCCAGACCGCGGGAGGGGTGTCGGTTTGGGTTTCTTCAACGATGCCAGTAATGTAAAGATCGAGAATGGGGTTAGGCGCGAGCTTCCAAATCGCGGATGAAAGCGGCAGCCGATCGCCCGCTTTTAAGCGATATTGCGCCGCAAAACGGCTGTCGACCAGCACGCCTTGCCGGTCATTCTGCCAACGCTCCAGTAAGCCCGGCGCTATTTTTAAAGAGGGGATCATGGCGAAGTAGTGTTGGTCTTCTACCGCGATAGCGGGCACGAACCATCCGGGGTGGCGATAGTAAGCACCGACCCAAACTCCCCAGCTCAGCCGATCCAACGCCGGCAGTTGACTCATTTTCTGATGATAAAACTGCGGCAGCAGCATTTGGGAACTGAGTGCATTCAGCACCAGTAGCCGGTTGTCTGCGCCGGGCGGATCGCTTGCCTTTAAGCTGAAGGCGCGATCAAAGGTCAGCATGAGCAGCAGCAACATGACGCCGCTGGCGATAAACAGCAAGATCATGATAAATCTTCTCGACTGCTCAGTGGCGGAGCGCCACAACCAGAGGTAAAACACGGCTCTCATGGCATATCCCTACGGATCAGCTTGCCGTCCCTGAGTTGGAATTGGCGCTGTGCCCGCGCGGCGACCTGAATATCATGCGTCACGACGATGATAGCCTTGCCCTGCTCCCGGCTCAGTAGCGTCATAATATCCATAATTTCCTCCCCCGCCTCCTGGCTGAGATCGCCGGTAGGCTCATCGCACAGCAGCAGATCCGGATTAGTGACTATCGCACGCGCAATGGCCACGCGTTGGCGCTCTCCTCCGGAGAGTTCATCCGGCAAGTGGCGGCGCCGGTGTTCCATCTGAACCAGCTCCAGCGCGGCGTCGACGCGTTGCCGGCGCTGTTTGGCGTCCATATGCCAAAGGTGCAGGGGGAGGGCGACATTCTCTTCGGCGCTGAGCACGGGCAACAGGTTATAAAACTGAAAGACGAAGCCAATATGGCGGGCTCGCAGCGAGGTGCGTTCTTCAGGTCGCAGCCGATGCAGCGAATGCCCTTGCAAAAATACCTCGCCCCGATCGCAGACATTAACGCCGGAGATCAGATTGAGCAGCGTCGATTTCCCTGAGCCGGATGGCCCCATGATGCTGACCATCTCGCCGCCGTGCAGGCTAAAATCAAGATCGTGCAATACCGTGATGTGCTCGCGCCCTTTTTTATAGTCTTTGCCGGCCTGTTGCAGTTGTACGACCGGATCGCTCGGCGCGGTTGCCGTTTTATTCATAAAAATCTACCTGAATTGACATATTATGTTTCAGCCAGGGCTGTTGCTGAGCGAGCTTGATAATGACTAAAACCGCCGCGCGTTGCTCATCCACCACCGAAGAGATAAGGCTGACGGTGCCTGAGATCTGTCGATCGGGGAGGCCATCCGGCTTGATTGTCACTCGTTGTTGGGGCGCGACTTTCGCCAGCTGGCTTTCGGGCAGCCAAACTTCGGCATCAAAATTATCCAAACCGACAATGGTGGCGATCCCCGTGCGGGTGAAACCGCCGCCGGCGGAAATGGGCGAGACCGTTTCCCCTGGGGAGGCGTCTAACGACACCACCTGGCCGTCGAAGGGCGCGCGGATAATCGTACGCAACAGGTCGATTTCACTGGCTTTTATCTGCCAGCCCACTTGTTGTAATTCTGCCTGATATTGGCGGCGCTGCGCCTCGAACGAATCCAACTCCGCTTTGGCGCTGTCGACATCATCCTGGCTCACATAGTTGAGCGGCAACAAACGGTTCAATCGCTGCAGCTGATTGCGCGCGCGCGGCAGGCGGGACTCTGTCTGCGCGAGTTTGCCCGCCGCGATTTGCTGGCTGGCCTGGAGCGACGCAAGCTGCGCTCTTAGCGAACGCCCGTCGAGTGATGCCAATCGCTCGCCTTTTTTTACCTTGTCCCCGCGTTGCACATAAATCTCTTGCACCGTTCCCGTAATCTCTGCCGAAACGGTGGAGAGGCGCGAGGCCTTGATGAATCCTGCGGCCGTGACTGCAGATGCGGCCGCCGCAGGGGGCGCTGGCTCGACAGGTGCTGCGGTGTTGGCCTGAGGCTCGGCGGCGCTGGCGCGCTCGGCCGCTGCTGGCTGGGTAAACCATGCCCTGCCGGCAACGAGACCTAAGGCTAACGCCAGCGCAATCGCTCCGACGAGCGCCGCTTTGCGCCATGGCCGCCCGCGCGGCGGAGTATGAGGCGAGTTCAGCAGGTGCAACGCCTGCTGGCGGGCGGCGTTGCGCGGTGCCTCTGAAGATGGGGAACGCATAGGTGCTTAACGATCCCCTACTGTCAGGCGCAAGATCACACCAATGAAGAGCAGAGCGGCTCCCGAAGCGTAAAGTGGGAACCAGCGCGCCCACCAGTTGGTGGAGAACAATGACGCACCGTTGGCGTTGCTCGCCGTGTAGCTACTGTAGATATTGAGGGCCAGGGCGACAGCGAACATGACGAGGCCGATAATAAGCAGCAAGCCTGATACTTTATGCATGGGATTTCTCCTTCAGAGGGGACATAAGAGAGGCGTCGAGGTAATCGCCAGGGATGACCATCTCAGTGTGTATTTCAGTGAGATAGGTTTCATTCTTCACTTCCATCCAACTGTTTTCCGGTGACGGGAGAGCCTCTCGGAAGACTAACCAGTCAACTTTTCGCGCCAGTAGCAGCAATTGGTCAAGGCAATGTGAATTGCCCAGCCTGCACCACATCGGCTTGCGAATCTTGTCGTTGTTAAATGACTGCCAGCTAAGATGATCGTTGAATTGCCCGTTCACATAGCTGTCCGTCGGAATGCCGTTCTTCAGTAACAATGCCAACAGGCGCACCGGATGCTCCGCCGCCTGATGCCCGGACAGCTCATGGAAAATGCGGGAAGAGCGGACCCACCAGGTTTCACGGATCAGGACACAGTCTTCCTCCTCCATGCGCGGGGCATGGCGGAAGTCATGATCCAGCTCATTGGCCATCAATCGCTTGTAGGCGGGGCGGCCAATCTGCACCGGTTCGGCCAGTACGGTAAGCAGGTATTTGGTTCCCCAGGCCACCATCGGCGTCGCCGCGCCGAGGTAACATAATTGGAACGCTTGTCCCTGGTTGTCCGTCAGCTTCAGCAGGCCGCTCTGCGTATCATGATGCAGTTGGAGCCGGTCGAGCGTCAGGTCGCCGGCAACCTGAGGCGGCTCATCCAGGCACAGATGATGAGCCGCCAGGCGGGCCTGAGCCTGGAGATTGCTGGACTCGCCGCTGACGCTGAAGGTTAATGGCAGCGCCGGCGCGGCGAACTGGCGCAGCCAGTTTTGCAGCTGATGGCGTCTGTCGTCGGCCTGGCTGTCGTTGGTCAACGTGGTGCGCGCCAACTGCCAGCCGATACGCGAATACGCATTGTTGATGACCACTTTGCCCCGGGGATGCGCTAGCTGCCCCACATGACGGGCATCCAATTGCAGGAAGAGCGTTACCGGCAGCTTCAGGGCGGCGGGGTTGATATTGTGCTGCCGCCAGCGGGCCGTTGTGGCGGCGGACTGCGAGATACGTTGTTGGGTGAATTGAATAAATCCCTGCCAGCTCTGCTGCAAAAACAATGAGACATCGGTGCAGTGGCCACCTGCGCCGTATTTGTCGATAAAGTTCTGCAGCAGCCAGAGGTACTCCTGCGACAACGTGGCGCGTTTGGCCACCGCTTTCGCTACGCGGGCAAGTACATTGGGAATGAAAGCGTCAGGCAATGTCATCCTGATCCCTTCCCGCCAGGCGTCTTCATATAAAATATTGCGAATTTCGGGCATCTGATGGCGGGTCAGCCGCTCCCAGCTCTGTTGAATCGTCTGTTGAGCCTGCTCAAGCAGCGCAACGCGCTCCGCGTTTTCTGCCGCACCAAAGCGTTCGGGCAGTTCGGGCAGGTTGCGCAGAGCGTCGCTGGAGAGCTCCGCCGGCATCAGCGCCAAAACATCGGCCAGAGGGGCAGGATGATGCGTTCCCCACTGTAATGTCGGGCGCAAGACGTCCTTGCGCACCAGCTTTCTCAGCAGTCTTTCCGCTTCGGACGGGGCCATCCCAGCCAGTTCGAAATGCGTTCGCCACGCGCTCCAGCTTTGCTGGTGGCTGGCGCTCAGAACGGCGTCGATTTCCGCCGCCTCCAAGCCCAGGACAAATTGCTGCTCTTCGTTCCATAACAAACCGTGGCGTTTCTCATAGCGATAGAAATGGCCGCGCATCTGGCTGGCGGAAATGCGTTGCAAGGAGGGGTTACGGCACAGCGGCAGATCATGTTTCGCCAACCAGAGCTGCGTATACAGCGCGTCGCGCAAGGCTAATGCGATGGAGCGGTTGAGGTGTACGGTCGAGGTCACCTTGCCTTCACCGGTTTGCAGAGTGGCTTCGCCGGCCGAGCTTTCAAACGGGACCAGGCTAAAAGAGGAAAAGGTGCTGAATGGGCTGACTTTGCCCGCCGCTCGAATCATGTAGGCAAACAAGGAGCGCTCTACGCGCCGGCGCCGTTTGGCCGGCCAACTCTGCCAATTTTGTTCCAGATCGCAAAGCAACTGCGGGGAGGCAAGGCAGAGCGCCCGGCGCAGAGCCGGTTCGTTGGCGGCTTTGAGCAACAAGGCCTGCGTCTGTTCGTTGACACGCTGCCAGCGTTGGTTAAAGGTTGCCGCCAACTGCCGGCGCTCATTCGCTATCGCCAACCATTCGGTCAGTTGCTCCAGAGCGGCTGAGTCGTAATGCGCCAACCAGGCGCGCACTTCGGCAGACAGGTTGAAATAGCGATCGTTGAAGATATGGCGGCGACAGCGAATCATATCCTGGCGAACGCTGTCCGCCGAGGGTAATGCGATATTCGCATGCAGCCTGGCGATAAGCGCCTGCCCGAGTTGCTGCCAGGCCGGCTCCTGCAAGTGGTGTTGCCGGATAATCGCGGATAAATCATCCGGAAGTTGGCTGACATAGTGCGCCGGCAGGCCTGCGGTGCGCAGCATGATAAAAGGGGCGACGAGCAACAAAGGCTGCGCGGGTAACGTCATGATAATACTCCAGATGCCAACCAGTTATTCACCTTCTGCCAACTCACGAAGCTTAACCAACCCATCGCCGCCGCCATGCAGAGGCTGTAAAGCAGGCAATAACTGCGGAATAGGCGGCGGCCTCGGGCAGACCACTCGCGGGTTTTCTTATTGGCGCCGGGTTGGGCAAAAGCGCGAAATGCCCGCGTGGCATCCGAAAGCCGAAAAGGGGTGAGATTGAAAAGCAGGCCGAACAGTATCAACAGCAGTAACGGCCGTATCGCGGTGGCGGCGGCGCTTTCACTCAGCGCCGCGAGCGCTCCCAGACACAAGAGATCCATCAATGGCCCTGCCATCGCCACCCAGGCCTTCATGCCGCGCAGTGGGAATAGCGCGATGGCGCTGGTGTTGACAAACACGGAGGGCAGCCACCAGCCGCGAAATTGCAGACCTGCCCCCAGAACCGGGCAGCCGTAAAGACGGCAAACGACGGCATGCGCCATTTCATGCAAAAACAGCCATAACGGTATGCCGACAAGCATCACCATCAGCTGGACGCTGGCCCATTCGCCCTGCAGCAGCCAGGCGTTTAGCCCTGGCAAACACGCGATGAAACGCCACAAGGCAGCGGCAATCGCGAGGCTCAGCAGGCCGTAACCTAACCCGCGCGGGACAACCCGCAGCACGGTGGCGATTTTATGTGCGGCGCGATCGGGGTTAGGCAGCTGATATCGCCCGGCCACTTTCGCCGCCGCAGGCGGCTTTTGTGCGCCATCAACGATCATATTCGCCTGTTTCAACCGCAGCAGAAACGCGGACAGCGCCTGTTGGCACTGTTCGGGCGTTGCGTTCGGGTGGTGTTCTGCCAGCTCCGCCAGGAGGGCCGCCATGGAGCTGCCCCCTTGCAACTGTTGGGCAAGCCGGGCAGAAAACCCACTCAGCTTTAACGGCGCATTACTGTTTTCTTGCAGCAACAGCGCCACATTCGCCTGCGGAGAGATCAGTTTCACATCCTCGTTTAAACGCAACAGGGGGGATGCAGGCGGCATGTTAAACACCCTCTGCCGGCGGAGGGGACGCCAGCACTAGACAGAACAGCGGCGCCTCGCGATAGCCGTCGGCGCCCGCGTGGCGAATGAGCCCTTCTTCGATCACGCCTCCCGCCAGCGTTCCGGTCAAGCCGCAGTCCAGCGCCGCCAACCAGCACTGCATCGCGCTTGCCGCGGCGTTTTGCAGCTGCATGCGGTATCCCGCCGCGCCATGGTCATGCAGGGTCTTTTCAAGATCGGCAACCCACATCAGCAACGCGCCGGCTTTATGGAACGCTAATTGATTGATGCAATCAGCCAAATGTGCGCGGCCAAACCCGCTATCCCGTTTCCGCCAGTAACGGCGATCTGCCTGACTGCACTGATAAATGCCCGCGGCAAGTTCGCCGCTGGCTTCCGGCAGCAATATCCAGGGTTCCATTGGCAACGCCGGCATCCCGCGCAGGCGGCTTTGTTCAAGACCGGCATGCGCGACGGCGATCAGGGTATTCAGCCAGGTTTCCGGGAACGGGCTATCGGCATAGTCATACGTCGCCCTGCGGCGCTCCAGCAACGCGGAGAGCGGCTCATCGCGGTGCACAGTCGCCAGTGATGAAAGAGCAGCGGGCGTGGGCGACGCTGGCGCGGCGGCCGGCCGTGGGCGGTGGCTAACGGCGACCAGGCTGCTCGCCGTTTCATAAAGTGGAGCAGGGCACGGCTCACCCTGTGACGGGGGCGCTTGCACATGCAAGACCTGGCAGAGGATATGGGGGTTATCCTGTTGCGTGAAGAAGAGCAATGACGCCAACCATTGCAGGTCGACGCCATGATCTTCTCTCAGCGTCCAGCCCGCCGCGCGCGCGGAAAGCGCGCAATATTGATTAACCACTCCAGCGTCAAGGTTAACGATGTTATAGCTGAAGTCGTTATATTTGCCGCGCACGCGGTTCAGGTTGCCGCTGATAATGAGTGAAATCGGCTCTTCGGGATGCTGGAGCAAGTGTTCCAATTGCTGGCAGTCAATGCCGTCAATCCTGACGAGCTGGTGCTTTTCACCGAGATAGAACCAGGCCCCGCAAGGTATCTCCGGCAGCGGCCGGCGGACGACCACAAACATATCGCACGAGAGCAGTTGCCCACCGCTGGGCGCGATGCGGCGTAATGTGCCGTCTTCACCTTTTTGATAACCCGTGGCGTGGCGCAGCAACCAGCCCAGATTGGCCAGTGTCAACGGTTGTGACGGCATTGCCGACATTCGCCAGGGCGGCGGACAGCGCTCCGCCAATGCGCTGTCGGGCAGGTTGATATGCTGCTGCCCATGCAGCCTGACCGGCCTTGAGGCGTGGCGGTTGAGGTTATCCAGCGTGAAGTGCATCTGATGCGAACGCGGTGGCAACAAGCCCTGCGGCGGCAAGCGTGTGCCGATATGGTGCTGCCAGGCAGTAAATGCCTCTTCCCCCGGCGGCAGATAGGCGGCATGGCCTAAACCGCTTAGCGCGGTACCGGGAATGCGGGCGACCTTATAGGCTAAGGTGTACTCCCCCTCGCCCCGATGGCTATGGGAAACGACCTTGTTGAGGTAGCTTTCAGAGGACAGCCCGAGCAGAATTTGCCCCAGCTCATGGGCGGCATAGACGGCGCGGAACGCCACCTCTTGCCGATCGTTGGCGGGCGATGGCTGCTCACATTGCGTGCGTGCGCATTGATAACTGGCGCTGATGTTCGGGAGGGTATAAGGGCCCACCAGCGTGCGATCCGCGCCAATAATGCAGCTCAGATAACGCACGCCGGCCTGGTGCAACCCATCGGCGCATGCCTGGCGGAAAACGTCGGACTCGCTGCCGTCAAAAATGATCAGTGCATCATCCCAGGGGAGGGCGCTGGACGTTGGGCGCTCGGTCAGAACGTCAATGCTGGCGGCCATAGGCGCCAACGCGTGTTGCAGCAGCGATGACACATCTTCCGGGCAAACCAGGGCGAGCCTGCGGCGGCGGGCGGACTGCAGCGCCGCAGTGCGGTTGGCGTGCAGGCGGGTATTGTCGACAAAGCGGCCGCAATAGCTTGCCAAATGGCTTGGGGCGCCGTCATCCAGGCCTTCACCTTCTTCAAGGAAGCCATAGCGAAACAGTAAGGACAGCATGCCCAGGGCATTCTCGCGGCTCATGGTCGCGTCGTCGGTCAGCACGCTTTCCAGCACGTTGACGCCATCGAGGCGCTCGAGGAAGACCGCCAGCGTGTTTATCCCCTGAACGCAGGTCAGGATGCGCGGCTGATAGGCGCCATACACGGCTACGCGGGTATCGCTTTCAGGAATGAAAATCAGTTCCGGAATTAATTTGGGGCGCTTGGGCAGCAAAGCGTAAAGATCGTTATGGTGGCTAAACTGTGCGCCCGACAAGACGGTCGACATATGAGTGGCTTTCATTAGCGTAAGGCTCCTTCCAGGTGTTCGGCCAACAAGGCCGTGCCCTGAGCCTGCGAAATATGCCGGTTTTCACGGCAGCTGCAGCCGTGTAACGCCACCACGGAACTGCTTGCGGTGCGATTGCTGCCAAAGCTCACGGCGGTCAGTTTGCCGAATTGGTCTTCGGGGAGCTGCGCATACTGCTTTAACCGTAATCCAGCCATCAGCACCAGCGCCGGCGTATATCCGCGCAATGCGTTCTGCGGCTGCTGTTCATGATATCGCTGCAGGTTCAAATCCATCATTGCCGTACGCGGCGTTTCGGCGAGGCTGAGCAGGCGCTTCGCCGCACAGGCATAACAGGCGGTTCGGCCTGGGATGACTAGGGGGCCGCAAAACAGCATATGGTCGTTCAACACGGTGCAAGCGTGAGGGATCCCGGCGCGAAACAGCTGCGTGGTGAGCTGTTCAAGCTTAAGCGGCGCGCCGCCGGATAGCGCGATCCCGACGAACGAAACCTTGCTGTCGGCCCAGGAATAGTTCAGTGCGGTTGCCAATGTCAGTTGAGAGATCCCTTCCTGGCAGTGCATATAATCGGCCACGTCATTGCCGAACGCGGTGTCACTGACGATAATCATTACCACTCTCCTTCAGGCAAAAGGTTGCGGCCACGGATTTATCGTGGCGGCTTTGCCTAATTGTTCACTCAACCGTTGCTGCTGTTCCCGTAGGCGCGGATGCCCGAGATAGCGGGCGCGATAGCATGCCGTCATGGGCAAAAGGGCGGGGATGACAGCGCGCACCACATGTAAACCGGCATCGCGCAGTTCATCCGTCGTCATGTCCGCTATCACGACGTCCATCTTGAGTTGACGAAAACGCGCCACCAATTTTTTCAGCTGTGCTGCCGGCGTTTGCGGTTGCCCGGCCTGCAGGCGGCTAATCGGCATCTGCCGCTCGCTGGCGGTGAGAAAATCGAATGCGGAGCGCTGTTCGGCTCGCCCCATGAAGATGGCGCCATGTTCGAGAGCGATAAAATCGCGTATATCGTCCGGCACCGGCAGTTGATGTTCGAGTACCGAACGCCCCATGGCGCTTTCTCGGATAATCTTGCCGCAGCTGCCCCAGGGATCGAACCCCGTAGAGCAGTTGACGAACTGGGCCGAGGTCGGATGCCCGTCGCGCAGCTGCAATCCGTAGATTGTCGGGCAGCCGATGTCGGTAGTGGCATCGAAGAACAGCTGTTCCAGCCCACTGGCCGCCAGGCGTGAAAACTTGTCTTGTAATCTATCCGGTACCGGTTCATCGAAGCGGATGCGCGCTAAAGGCATTTGCAATAGCCAGGTAAGGGCAATCGCATCGCGTTCGATGACTTCATTGATCGCGGTTACCGTGGCGGTGGTGAGGTCGGTGTGCGCCGCGACGCCTGTCGATATCGGCAACCAGAAACGCTCGCTTTCCCAGGGCCGCACATACAGATGCGACATGATCAACGGGATCTTGCGCGGGCGGGAGTCCGTCAACGAGTAACCTTCCACCCAGCGCAACGGCTGGGCGTCATCAATGGGTTTGACCGGGCAGAGCGGATCGGCGAGCTCCTCCTCGCTGCAACGGGGCAGGCTGTCGGCCGCCAAACCGTCAGCCCCGAGTTCGCGGAAGCTGGCGACCGAAACATCGCGAGGATGGTAGACGCAGGTGGCGTATCGCTCTGCCGCTTCGGCGACAGCGCGGACGATCGCCATATCGACGTGTTCATCGGCGCCGCAGCCGGCAAGCGCGATTTTTTGCAGGTCGTTGCCTTTATTGTCAATGATATGGGGATATGGCATTGACAGATTGCCCAGGCTGGCCAGAACCGACGAAAAGCGGGGGATATGCATCTCCTGCGGTTCCAACGGGTAGACGCTGCCGACAACGCCCGTCAGCGGCGAGAGCAGCGACATGAACGGATATTTCTGGCGCATGGACGCGGAAACGGCAAAGTTATGATGATGCATGAATAACTCCGCTTTCCAGGCTTTTGCTTAGCAACACGGCCAGCCAGGCTTCATCCAGCGTGCTTAAGCCAAGGCGATTGTTCATTAGGTGCATGAATTGGAATGCCAGATTTTTCGCGAGGCCGTCACTGTATCGTTCGCAATGGCGTTCATAGTTACGCCGGGTCTGGTCTAGCGCAGACTGCCAGCGATCCACCAGTTCGGCGCTTTGCGCGTCTTGCCGTATCTGCGGCGACAGAAGAACCGAGTTTTCATCAATCAGTTCCCATGCGCGATCGGTAAAGCTGTTTTTGATCATTCCGATATCCGCAGAGCCCGCCAGCCAGAAAGTCGAGAAGCTTTCAAGGAAGGCGGAACGCCGGGCAACAGGAATGAACGTTTCCAACATGGCCAGCATCAGAGGCAACGCAAACTCTTTGCGCGTCATGCCGCCGCCTGCCTCGGCCAGCAATATGGCACGGGCAATGTCACTGGATTGGTGAAACAGCGCTTCGGCGATGCCAATGCCCGTTTCGCCCCCGTAGACGTCCGTTTCCGGCTCATATTCCGCGCGTTCGCAATGGACCGGGAGTTCATGCGTGGGAAACGGCGTGTTGCCGCGGAAGCTGACCAATGGCGTCCACAGGTTGGCCGGGCGCAACGGCAGGCTATTCAGCGCATCATGCAGCGCAGCGTAAATGGCGGTTTCCAGGCGCTGGCTGTCCTTTTCCTGCAGCAGAAAACGAACGCGTAAATGTAATCCTTTTTCATCGATATAACGTAAGAAGAACCAAGGAGAATCAGGAGCGTACGCCAGTGCTTGGGTCAATCCCTGGGTGATCAGAAAGTCCATTCCATCATGATGGCTACCGATATACAGCTTGTAAAAATGCCAAGATGCCGATCTGTTTTTCATCTTTGCGTACCTGTTTTTTTTAAGATTGTTTTGGCTGGAAAAGGAACCACTTAACGCCGACAAACAGCGTGATCACACCCCATATCGCCATGCCGATACAGTTAATGAAGAAGGGGAATACGCCTTCGCTGCCATTCATGGCGTATCGCAGTGCATCGGCGACAAAACCGACCGGCGTCGTCAAAATTAACCATTTGAGTGGCGGGAATGCGCTCAGATCGAGGAACAATTGCCCGAAACACATGCACCAAAAGTTGAGTAAGGTCAGGGCGATTGTCGCGACGGTATTCGTGCGGAATAAGCCGGCCAGCGCATACCCAAAGCTCACCAGCAACAGTGCGCTGGCGACGAGCAGCACGATAAACAGCAGGGGATGCTCAAGGGTAAAGCCAAAGACCAGACTGCTAATGAGCATTAACAGGGCGATCTGAACCAGTGATATCACCAGGCGGACGCTGACCTGTGATGCGAGCAGAATCCAGCGCGGCAACGGAATGACGCCGTAATAGCGGTAAGTGCCTTTTTCTCGCGCGGCGATCAGCGGCGTCGCCGTGCCAAATAAGGCGACTTGCAACAGGGCCAGCGTCAGCAAGGACGGGAAGATAAAACTAAAATAGTTGAAACGCTCAGTTTTCAGCGTAATGAAGCGTATCGGCTGCTGGGCGTCGGCCGGTTGCTGATTGAGTGCGGCGGAAACCAGTTGAGCGATGGAGCTCATGGATTCCGTCGTGGTGATCGCAGGGCGTTGTTGTACTGCATCCCAACTCACCGCCGCGTTCACTTCATTCGCGCGCACCAGCGCTTCCGGATCGCTTCGAAGCTGGCGCTGGACGGCCAGGCCAGGATAATTGTTCAATTTAAGCCAGAGAGCCTCTGTTTCCGGCGTGTCTCCGACAACGCTCACCTGCATGGAGAACGGTTGATGATTGCCATTAATAATTTTTGCCGTTATGCCAAAGGTAAAGATGAAAAATAACGGCAATACAAGAGAAAATAAGGTTGATAGCGGATCGCGTAAATATTCTTTGGTGTTGGCGCCGAAGAAGCGCCGATAAATCTGCCAGCTATGGCTCATGTTAATCCCTTAATGCTTCGCCTGTCAGATGAATGAACACATCCTCGAGGGTGTTTTTGCTTACCTGCATTTGTTCGGGTTCACAACCCAATCGTTGTGATAACGCAATCACTTGCGGTAACACCTGTGCCAATTCTTGGGTGGGAATATGTAGGCGGCGGAAGGTTTGATCATGTTCATCGCTTTCCTGCGTCGCCTCAGGGAAGAGCGCGAGGAACTCGTCAACCGACGTCAACGGCACTGAGAATCGGATATGATGCCCAGGACAATAACGCTCAATAAGCTGTTGTGGGCTGGCATTCTCCAGCAACCGGCCGTGGTTGATGATCATCACCCGGTCGCATAAATTCTCCGCCTCATCCATTTGGTGAGTGGCGATCAATACGCCCGTGCCAGATTGACGAGAATTCGCAATAATGTGCCGCCAAATATAGCGTCGGCTTTGCGGGTCAAGATCGCTGGTGGGTTCATCCAGCAAAAGAAGCTTGGGTTTGCCGGCCAATGCCAGCGCCAACACCAAACGTCTTTTTTGCCCCCCTGAAAGCCGCGAGAAACGCATTTTACGCTGCGCTTTTAGCGCCACAATGTCCAATAACTGCTTAACCGACAACGCATCCGTATAAAGTACCTGATAGAGCGAAATGATCTCTTCAACGCGCAGCAGCGAAGGCAAACTAAAGGATTGCGGAACGACGCCTAACTGTTGCTTGATGACGTGATTAAGCCCTTGTCGAACGTCTTCGCCAAATAAACGCACCAAGCCGGCTTCAAAGGGCTGTCCTCCGTACAAGGTTTCCATGAGCGTCGTTTTGCCGGCACCGTTAGGTCCGACTAATCCAATGATTTCTCCCGGCTTGATTTGCAGCGAGATGTCATGAAGAACTTGCGTGTCACCATAAAACTTATTCAGTGACTCGACCTCTAATAGCGGCCGTTGGCGATCCCAGGATATATCCAGGGTTGGCTTATGACTGCTGTCGAAATCTAAAGTGGCGTCAGTGTACGTGCTCATTGTTTAAAGCCAGTGAGTAGAGTTTCAGATAACTAACTGGCACAGTATCTTGTACCGGTTGTGGGTAATGATTTAGCTGCCGCTACTGGTAACGCTGCCCATTGTGCCGATGCAGCTCGCCGTTGCAATGCAGCCGCAGCCCGCTGTAGAGGCGGTGCTGACGCTGCTGCCGGTTGAGGCGCAATCGCTGGCAAAGTGCAGCGTTTCAGGCAGTTCTTCGACTAATAAATCAATGCCGTCAGAGGGCATGGAAGGCGAGTCGAGAACAATATCGAAACGGTGGGATTGACGAGTCAGAGAGGTATGATTAAGCATAAATATCCTTATTAATCAGTTTATTGATGAGTTGGCTATAACATGATTCGAGCTGCTGCATATCGTTGAAATATATTCAAACGAATTCATCTCAATGGGATATTCCCCATTAAATATTTATCTGAAAAATAAAAATCAATTTTAATATCGCGCTAATTATATAAAAATAAGCAGCGGCGATACTGAATTCTTTCATATTGAATTATTTGCATTTGAAGGCGTCATATATGACTGGCGCTTGCGCATATGAAAGGAATCCTATGTACGTAATGTTAAGTTATCGTGTTAGACACACTCTTACATACTTGTAATAGAACGGCAACACATCATTACAATTGACAGGGGTGTTTTCTGTTATTGCAACGAAGCTCACAATAATCATGGGGTTGACGTTAATTTATTTAATTTAAAACTATGTATAAGGGATAAATATATTCTTTTTTGAAAAATTTCACCCAATATTGTTTAGGGTAGAAAGTATTATAATGGTTTTATTTTTTGACAAGGATTATTGCGCGCGGAACCACAGTTGGCTTGGCGTCCGTGATGCGTTCCGTTCCGGGCGGGGCATTGATGCGACATACTGGGACGCGCTCACGACGGGGTTGGCCCTAAAGCGGGCAGTTTGGCCACGGCGCAGCGAGCCTTTTGGAACCATCGCGGCGGGCAGCGAAAAAAAACGGCGCCGCGTGGGCGCCGTTTAGGCTGCGCGCATCAGTCGGCGGCGTGGCCCTGCGCCGGCAGGCGTTCACCGTCCAGCCAGGCGGCGCCGTCGCGCATCGCCAGGCGGCCGTCGACGAACCAGCTCACCACCAGTGGATAGATCGTGTGTTCCTGGGTTTGCACCCGTTCAACCACGTCATCCTCCTCGTCGTCAGCGAAAATCGGCACCTTGGCTTGTAAAATCACCGGGCCGCCGTCGAGCTGTTCGGTCACGAAGTGCACCGAGGTGCCGTGTTCGCTGTCGCCGTTGTCGATGGCCTGACGGTGAGTATGCAGCCCCGGGTATTTCGGCAGCAGGGAAGGGTGAATGTTCAGCATGCGGCCGGCATAGCGCTGCACGAACTGCGGGCTGAGGATGCGCATGTAGCCGGCCAGCACCACCAGATCGGGCTGGTACTGGTCGATGGCGTCCGCCAATGCGGCGTCGAACGCCGTGCGATCGGCGTAGGCCTTGGCATCCAGCGCCTGGGCGGCGATGCCCGCCGCTTCGGCGCGTTGCAGGCCATATGCCTGCGCCTTGTTGCTGAACACCGCCACGATTTCGGCGGCGATGCGGCCCTGCTGGCAGGCGTCAATCAGCGCCTGGAGATTGCTCCCCTGGCCGGAGACCAACACCACGATCTTTTTCATCAGTTGATGACCACTTGTTGTTCGTCGGAAGAGGCGGTCAGTTTACCGATTTTCCACGCTTTTTCACCTGCCGCGGTCAGCAGCGCGATGGCCGCTTCCACTTCGGCTTCCGGCAGGGCGATGACCATGCCTACGCCGCAGTTGAAGGTGCGATACATTTCATGACGGCTGACGTTACCGGCCTGCTGCAGCCAGGTGAACACCGCCGGCCACTGCCAGCTGGCTTCGTCGATCACCGCTTGCATGCCTTCCGGCAGCACGCGTGGAATGTTTTCCCAGAAGCCGCCGCCGGTGAGGTGAGCGATGGCGTGTACGTCAGCCTTCTCGATCAGCTCCAGCACGGACTTCACGTAAATCTTGGTCGGCGCCAGCAGGTGGTCGGCCAGCGGTTTACCTTCCAACTGAGTGGCGGTCGGATCGGTGTTGCTCACTTCCAGGATTTTGCGCACCAGCGAGTAGCCGTTGGAGTGCGGGCCGGAAGCGCCCAGGGCGATCAGCGCATCGCCGGACTGCACTTTGCTGCCGTCGATGATCTCGGATTTTTCGACCACGCCGACGCAGAAACCGGCCACGTCGTAGTCTTCGCCGTGGTACATGCCCGGCATTTCAGCGGTTTCGCCGCCCACCAGCGCACAGCCGGACTGTTTGCAGCCCTCGGCGATGCCGGTGATCACGCTGGCCGCGGTGTCCACATCCAGCTTGCCGGTCGCGTAGTAGTCGAGGAAGAACAGCGGCTCGGCGCCCTGAACCACCAGATCGTTGACGCACATCGCCACCAGATCGATGCCGATGGTGTCGTGGCGTTTCAGATCCATCGCCAGACGCAGCTTGGTGCCCACGCCGTCGGTACCGGAAACCAGCACCGGCTCGCGGTATTTCTGCGGCAACGCACACAGGGCGCCAAACCCGCCCAGACCGCCCATCACTTCCGGGCGACGGGTCTGTTTAACTACACCTTTGATGCGATCTACCAATGCGTTGCCTGCATCGATATCGACACCTGCGTCTTTATAGCTGAGAGAGGTTTTGTCGGTCACTGCGCGATTCCCCACGACGATTTGCGGTTTGAAAACTGTGCTTCCGATGTTGATTCCGGAATAAGGCGCGGCAATTCTAACAGCGCAGGCAAACGTTTGCGAGCGGCTTGTGAACCGGCTCCGCTTTTTCGTCATCTATACTGATATTCAAACTTTTGTTGATCCCGATCGGGCTATTGTGGGTGGCGCGGCGAAAAAAAGGAGGTATAATCCCGCGATTTTTTTGGCCGCAACCACCTTAATAGGAGAAAAATGATGAAGATCGTTGAGGTGAAACACCCGCTGGTAAAACACAAGCTTGGCCTGATGCGCGAAAATGACATCAGCACCAAACGCTTCCGTGAGCTGGCCTCAGAAGTGGGTAGTTTACTGACCTATGAAGCGACCGCCGATCTGGAGACGGAAAAAGTCACCATCGAAGGCTGGTGCGGGCCAGTTGAAGTGGATCAGATCAAAGGGAAAAAGATTACCGTAGTGCCAATCCTGCGCGCAGGCCTGGGCATGATGGAAGGGGTGCTGGAGCACGTGCCGAGCGCGCGCATCAGTGTAGTGGGCGTATACCGCGACGAAGAAACCCTGGAGCCGGTGCCGTACTTCCAGAAACTGGTTTCCAACATCGAAGAGCGCATGGCGCTGGTCGTCGACCCGATGCTGGCCACCGGCGGTTCGATGATCGCCACTATCGATCTACTGAAGAAAGCCGGCTGCCACAGCATCAAGGTGCTGGTTCTGGTCGCGGCGCCGGAAGGCATCGCCGCGCTGGAGAAAGCGCATCCGGACGTTGAGCTGTACACTGCCTCCATCGATCAGTGTCTGAACGACAAGGGCTACATCGTGCCTGGCCTGGGCGATGCGGGCGACAAGATATTTGGTACTAAGTAAACATTTGAGCCGACTTAACGAGTCGGCTTTTTTTTGACTAAAACCTATAAAACCAATAAACCGAGGAAAAGCACACATGACCCGTCGCGCCATCGGCGTCAGCGAGCGCCCGCCGCTGCTCCAGACCATTCCGCTCAGCTTCCAGCACCTGTTCGCCATGTTCGGCGCCACCGTGCTGGTGCCTATCCTGTTCAAGATCAACCCGGCGACCGTGCTGTTGTTCAACGGCATCGGCACGCTGCTGTATCTGTTCATCTGTAAAGGCAAGATCCCGGCCTACCTCGGTTCCAGCTTCGCGTTTATCTCGCCGGTGCTGCTGCTGTTGCCGCTCGGTTACGAAGTGGCGTTGGGCGGTTTCATCATGTGCGGCGTGCTGTTCTGCCTGGTGGCGCTGATCGTGAAAAAGGCCGGCACCGGCTGGCTGGACGTGATGTTCCCGCCGGCGGCGATGGGGGCGATCGTCGCCGTCATCGGCCTGGAGTTGGCGGGCGTGGCGGCCAATATGGCGGGGCTGCTGCCGGCGGAAGGCGCCAGCGCCGACTCGACCACCATCACCATTTCGCTGGTGACGCTGGCGGTCACGGTGCTCGGTTCAGTACTGTTCCGCGGCTTCCTGGCGATTATCCCGATCCTGATCGGCGTACTGGTGGGCTATGCACTGTCGTTCTTCATGGGCGTGGTGGATTTGACCCCGATCCGCGAGGCGCACTGGTTCGCGCTGCCGACCTTCTACACCCCGCGCTTTGAGTGGTTCGCCATCTTCACCATTCTGCCGGCGGCGCTGGTGGTGATCGCCGAGCACGTCGGCCACCTGGTGGTGACCGCCAACATCGTGAAAAAAGACCTGATCCGCGATCCGGGCCTGCACCGCTCGATGTTCGCCAACGGCATCTCGACGGTATTCTCCGGCTTCTTCGGCTCCACGCCGAACACCACCTACGGCGAGAACATTGGCGTGATGGCCATCACCAAGGTCTACAGCACCTGGGTGATCGGCGGCGCGGCGGTGCTGGCGATCCTGTTGTCCTGCATCGGTAAGCTGGCGGCGGCGATCCAGGCGGTGCCGGTGCCGGTGATGGGCGGCGTTTCGCTGCTGCTGTACGGTGTGATCGGCGCTTCGGGCATTCGCGTGCTGATCGAATCCAAAGTGGATTACAACAAAGCGCAGAACCTGATTTTGACCTCGGTGATCCTGATCATCGGCGTGAGCGGCGCCAAGGTGCACATCGGCGCGGCGGAGCTGAAAGGCATGGCGCTGGCGACCATCGTGGGGATCGGCCTGAGCCTGCTGTTCAAGGTCATCAGCCTGTTCCGCAAGGAAGAAGAGGTGCTCGACGCGCCGGACGAATCGGCGGAGCAGAAGTAACGAAAAGGGCAGCCCAGGGGCTGCCCTTTTGACTTATGGCATTCGCCTTAGCTGCGAATTTTGCGGTACACGAACAGCACCACGATGGCGCCGATAACCGCCACCACGAAGCTGCCGAAGTTGAAGCCGTCAACCTTGCCGTAGCCGAAGAAGGTGCTGATATAGCCGCCGACCACGGCGCCGATGATCCCCAGCACAACGGTCAGGATAAAGCCGCCGCCGTCTTTGCCGGGCATGATCCACTTAGCCAAAATACCGGCGATCAGGCCGAAGATAATCCAGGAAATAATCCCCATTTACTGCTCCTTTCTTTGGTGGCTGAGAATAGCTTACTGCTGGGTGGCCGGCTGAGTATTGCCGTTCACCGCCGCATCGGTCTCTTGTTTCAACTCTTGCGCTTTGTTTTCGGCGCTGTTCTTGATGGCTTCGGTCTTCGCCTTGGCCTGCTCGGTCAGATCGTTGGCGCCGTTGATGGCGTCGTTTTTGATGGCCTTGGCCTGATCCACCAACTGCTGGCTCTGTTTGCCTGCGTCGTCTTTGATCGCGGCGGCTTTGGCCTTGGCGTCGTTGGTGATGGCGTCCGCCTGCTTGGCGGCGTCTTCTTTAATCGCCGAAGCTTTGTCTTTCAGCTGATCCGCCTGAGTGGCGGCCTCTTTTTTGATTTCATCCGCCGTCGCTTTCGCTTTGTCCGTCAGATCGTCCGCTTTTTTCTGGGCGGCGTCTTTCATCTGCTCGGCGCTGTCTTTGGCTTTATCCAGGTTGGCGTCAACCTTGGAGGAGTCATCACAGCCGGCAACCAACAACCCGATAAAGGAGGCCAACAGCACTTTATTCCATACTTTCATCGTCTATATCCTTGCAGAAACCTTGTTGATGGTGATTGCATTTAGCCTACCTATACTAGGTCAGATTTTACTTAAATTACAAATTTAACCTGCGCAGGCATGGAGTTAGGGAATGATATCGGATAATTCTTGCCTCGGCGGGTGCCGCCGCCGATCAAGCGATGCTTAGGCATTGTTCACTATTGCGGCATAAGATCCTGCCGGTTCAACAGCGCCCGTTTTCTGTGTTAAACTGCCCACGTTTTTCTGCCAGTTTTGGTTGAGGTGCTTCTCTGAATACGCCGGCACAGCTTTCACTGCCACTTTATCTTCCCGATGATGAAACTTTCGCCAGTTTTTATCCGGGCGAGAACCCATCCCTATTAGCCGCGATCCAATCCGCCGTCCGTCAGGAACATGGCAGCTATATCTATTTCTGGTCGCGTGAAGGCGGCGGGCGCAGCCATCTGCTGCATGCGGCCTGCGCCGAGCTTTCGCAGAAAGGCGAAGCGGTGGGCTATGTGCCGCTCGACAAGCGCGCCTACTTCGTGCCTGAAGTGTTGGACGGCATGGAGCAGCTGGCGCTGGTCTGCATCGACAATATCGAATGCATCGCCGGCGACGAAGAGTGGGAGATGGCGATCTTCAACCTCTACAACCGCATCCTGGAAACCGGCCGCACCCGTTTGTTTATCACCGGGGATCGTCCGCCGCGTCAGCTGAACCTGCGTTTACCGGATCTGGCTTCGCGCCTGGACTGGGGGCAGATCTACAAGCTGCAGCCGCTGTCAGACGAAGAGAAACTGCTGGCGCTGCAGCTGCGCGGCAAACTGCGCGGCTTCGAGCTGCCGGAAGACGTGGGCCGCTTCCTGTTGAAACGGCTGGATCGCGAGATGCGCACGCTGTTTATGACCCTCGATCAACTCGATCGCGCCTCGATCACCGCCCAACGCAAGCTCACCATCCCGTTCGTTAAAGAGATCCTGGGGCTGTAATAGCCCGAGTAAAAGAAAGGGCGCGACAGTCCGCGCCCGAATTCGAATCTATAAAATCTCCAGCACCTGCTCCGGCGGCCGGCCGATGCGCGCCTTGCCGCCTTTCACCACGATCGGGCGTTCGATCAGTTTCGGGTTCGCCGTCATCGCCGCCAACAGTTGCTCTTCGCTCAGGCTGTCGTCCGCCAGCTTCAATTCCTTGTACAGATCTTCTTTTTTGCGCATCAGATCGCGCGCCGATGTGAAGCCCAGTTCCTTCAACAGCTTTTTCAGCTCATCGACCGTCGGGGGCGTTTCGAGGTACAGCACCACCTTGGGATCGACGCCGTGCTGTTCCAGCAGCGCCAGGGTTTCACGGCTCTTGGAGCAGCGCGGGTTGTGGTAAATCGTGACGTTTTTCATGGCGTTCATTCCTTGTTGAATCAGCTGCGCTGGTATTGGCGGAAGCGCTGTTGCAGTTGGCGCAGCTGGTCGATGCGCGCATCGTAGCGCGCCTGTTTCAGGCTGCCGAGTTTCTGCAGCGAGCTGGCATTGCTGAGCAGGCCGATAGCCTGATCGAGCCGGCCGTTCAGCGCCAGGCTTTCGGCGCGGGCCGACAGCTCTTCATCGCGCAGCCCCTGAGCGGCGCTGGCCTGCGCCAGCAGATCCCAGCCGTTCGGATCGTCCGGATGGGCAAAGGTGTAGCGGTTCAGGATCTTCGACGCCTGCGCCGGCTGGTTGCCTTCGACATAGGCGTTGGCCAGGTTGAGCTGCAGCACCGGGTTGTTGTTCTGGGCGGCGTTGGCCGCCTGCAGGCGGGCGATGGCCTGCGGCGCGCGTTTCTGGCCGAGATCGATATCGGTCATCAGGTCAATCAGCCAGACGTTTTTCGCATCCTGCGCCAGCATCGGTTGAATGATGTTGCGCGCGTCGTCGTATTTTTTCGCTTCATAGAACAAGATGGCGCGGCCGTATTTGGCGGCCGCCTGTTCGCGCACGTTCCCCTTGCTGAGCGAGCCGAGCAGCTCTTCATTCAGGCCATAGCCTTCCGAGCTGTACATGCCCAGTGCGCGCACCTTGGCCATCAGGTAATCCTGCGAAGACTGCACGATGTGTTTCTGCATCTGGTTGGCGCGGTTGCGCGCATCAGAGAGACGGCTGTCCGGCAGCGGGTGCGTCAGCAGCATTTCCGGCGGCTTGGAGGCGTAACGCGACTGATCCGAGAGTTTCTGCAGGAAGTCGGGCATCGCTTCCGGATCGAAACCGGCGCGCTGCAGCACCTGAATGCCGATGCGATCGGCTTCCTGTTCGTTCGATTGGGTAAAGCTGATCATGCCCTGCTGGGTGCCGGCCATGGTACCGCTCAGCGCCGCCATGCCCATGGTCGGGTTGGCCATCGCCAGCAGGATGGAACCAAGCGCGCCCACCCAGGTCAACGGGGCGTTGCGTTGCTGATCTTCCATTGCGCGCGCCAGGTGGCGCTGGGTGACGTGCGAGATTTCGTGCGCCAGCACCGAGGCCAGCTGGCTTTCGTTGTCGCTGACGCGGAACAGGGCGGAATGCAGCACCACGTTGCCGCCGAAGAAGGCGAAGGCGTTGATTTCGTCGTTGCGCACCAGATAGAAATGGAACGGCGTGCGCACCGAATAGGCGCTGGCCACCAGCCGGTTGCCCAGTTGGTTGATGTATTGACTCAGTAGCGGATCGTTGATCAGCGGGGCGCTGGCGCGCAGTTGGCGCACGTAGAAGTCGCCCATCGCCAGCTCTTGTCCGATGCTCAGGGTGCCGCCGGCGGAGGTGCCCATATCCGGCAACTGGTCCTGGCTTTCCGCCTGTGCTGGCGCCAGGGCGGTGGCGTTCAACGTGCCGAGCAACAGCACCGCTAACGCGGTTTTGGTCAACCGGTTGGTCATAGTCAGGCGTTTCCCTTAAATAATCATTTCTAAGACGTCAGCAGCAGACAAGAGTTCTTTATTCCCACGGCGCGATCCGCGTGAAAGTGCGGCGGATCACAAACCGCCGCGACGGCAATCATCACATCATAGTCAGCGGCAGGCGACAAGGAAACGTTAGCCGGGGGCGAATAGGGCAAAAAAGTTTTATTTTTCATTTCGAAGGGCGTTTTCTCCGTCGGGAGCGAGACGGAACTTCAATAAAACGCGGATAAAGTTAGTCAGTGTTTTATTGACAAGATAAACGCAGACTCATATAGTCTGCGTTATTGAAGGTTTACTGACGGTCAAAAACGGACATATGGCGTACATCACAACCAGCGTTGAATATGGCATCCACTGCCTGCTGTGGCTGGTCGGCGATAACCAGCGCGCGCTCAGCAGCCGCGAACTCGCCGAACTGCAAGGGATCTCCCCCAGCTTTCTGGCCAAGATTTTCCCCAAGCTGGAAAAGGCGGGCATCGTCGCCGCCAGTGAAGGGGTGCGAGGCGGTTACCGGCTGGCCCGCCCGGCGGACGAGATCAGTTTTCTGGCAATCATCGACGCCATCGAGGGGCACAAGCCGCTGTTCGATTGCCAGGAGGTGCGCGGGCGCTGTGCGGTGTTCGATGACTCCCCGCCGGATTGGGCGATCTCCGGCAAATGCGCTATCCATGCGGTGATGCTGCAGGCGGAGAAGGCGATGCGCGATGCGCTGGCGGCGCAGACCCTCGGCGCCGTCGCCGCCCGCTTTGGCCGCAAGGCGCCGCAGGGCTTCTTCGGTGAGGTCAACCTCTGGCTCGACGAGCGCATGACGGAACGCACCGCGCGCAGCGGCAAAACGGCGCGCGCCAAGTCCTAATCGCCGCCTTTCCTTAAAGCGAAACACACTTTTTCCCGCCTCTTCGGAAGGGGCGGGCGGGCCTTCTGCACCCTGTTACGGGAGCGGAACGGCATCGTTCATCCGAAAAAACTGCGGGCAGCCTTGTCGCCCGGTTAACCCTGTATGAAGGAGTCATCCCATGACGCAGAAAATAGTGATTGCCGGTTCCGGTTTTGCCGGTTTTTGGGCCGCCGTGTCCGCCATGCGCGCCATTACCCTTGCCGGTAAGCATGAGGATATCGAGGTGATCATGGTCTCACCGACGCCAACGGTCACCATCCGCCCGCGCCTGTATGAAGCGGTGTTGGAAAACATGAACCCGGATATTTCCGCGCAGCTCGCCGCCGTCGGCGTACGGCACCTGGCCGGGACGGTAGAGGGCATCGATGCCGTCGCCAAAACGCTCACGGTGGCGCAGGCGACGGGGGAAGCCCTTGAATTGGTTTACGACCGCCTGGTGTGGGCCACCGGCAGTCGGCTCTCCGTGCCTGCGGTACCGGGCTTTGCCGAATACGGTTTCAACGTCGATACGCTGGAAAGCGCGCAGCGTCTGGATGCTCATATTAAAGCGCTGGCGGCCAAACCGTCGACGCCGGCGCGCAACACCGCCGTGGTGGTGGGAGCGGGACTGACCGGGCTGGAGAGTGCCGCGGAGATGCCGCAGCGGCTGCGCGATGCGCTGGGGCAAAACGAGAATGTGCGCGTGGTGATCGTCGATAGCGCCCCGGAAGTGGGCGCAGGAATGGGCGCGGAGCCGGGGGCGGTGATTCGCCAGGCGCTGGCGGAGTGCGGCGTGGAAGCGCGAGCCGGCCTGCGCGTTTCGGCTATCGATGCCGAGGGGGTGATGCTGTCGAACGGTGAGCGCATCGCCGCCAACACGGTGATCCTGGCGGCAGGCGTGCGTGCGCATCCGCTGACCGAGCAAATCCCCGGCGAACGTGACGCTAATGGCCGAGTGATCGGCGACGCCTTCCTGCGCGCGCCGGCGGCGGCGGGCATTTTCGTGACCGGTGATACGGTGAAAGCGGCGACCGACGATCTCGGTAACCACAATCTGATGACCTGCCAGCATGCGATGAGCCTCGGCCGCGTCGCCGGTCACAATGCGGCGGCGGAGTTGGTGGGGTTGCCGACGCACCCGTATAGCCAGCCGAAGTATGTGACCTGTCTGGATCTGGGCCCCTGGGGCGCGCTGTATACCGAAGGCTGGCAGCGCCAGGTGCGCTTTACCCGTCAGGAAGGCAAAAAGATTAAGCAGGAGATTAACACGCAGTGGATTTACCCACCGGCGGCGGACCGCGAGGCGTTGTTCGCCGTCGCCAATCCGGATTTCGTGATTGTGCCTTAAAAAGATAAAAACGGGAGCGGCAACGCTCCCGTCGTCATTTCCCCAGCGGCCGGAAAGAGCGTTCCGGCACCACGGTTTTCATCACCAGCGTGGAGCTCAGGCGCTGCACGCCCGGCAGGGCGGAGAGCTTCTCGTCGTAAAGCTGCTGGAAGGCGGGCAGATCGCGGGCGATAACGTGCAGCAGATAATCGGGATCGCCAAACAAACGCTGTGCCTGCACCACCTGGGGAATGTCCACCATGGCGTTTTCGAAGGTTTCAACGGCGCGGCGATCGCCTTCGCGCATGGTGATAAACAAGAGATATCTGCGTATTCATATGTTGCTTGAACATACAAAAAAGTTTATTGGTTTTTTGTTTATGAGTTATAGTTTACTTTTTGTTACCTATGCGTCTTTGAGGGTATAATGCGGGAAAATCTTAATCAAATACAATGGTTGCGGGGAATTGCTGCGGTTGTTGTCATTTTTACCCATATTATGGGTAAAGCTTACTCAACAGGGTGGTCGGGGGTCGCTTTCGAGAGAGGTGGTATCGGTGTTGATATATTTTTCATTATTTCAGGCTTCATAATGATGTATGTTTGTGATGGAAAACCGCAAACCTCGGTGAAATTTATAAAGAATAGAGCATTAAGGATATTGCCACTTCATTATTTGATTCTTGTTCCTTTACTGTTGGTATATTCAGTCAAACCGGGGTTGATAAATAGTACATTTAGTGGAACATATATTCTAGAATCTGTCTTTCTAATTCCTGTTAAAATTGGGAGCTATCAATATCTAAACCCAGTTGTGTGGACTTTATGTTATGAAATGATGTTTTATATAATATTCTCCTTGTTCTTGTCGTTTAATGATGTCAGAAAAACGGCATTCTGCACTGTCGTTGTTATCTTATCTCTGGTTATTGTAGGCTTTATATACAGAGGTGATTCGCCTCTGGTGTTAGGTATTACCAACAGTATATCTGTTGAATTTTGCATGGGGATGATGCTCTATCTGATTTATAAAGCAGGGAAATTGAAAGTCAATCCATGCGTAATGATTGGGGCTGCTATTGTCCTTTATTTTGCCTTCGATAAAACTTCGCTTCCACGATTTATCATTTGCGGGTTGCCTTCAGCATTTCTCTTTATTGGTTTTATAAATTTAAAAAACAAGTTCATACGTCCTCTCAATGTTTTAGGAAATATTTCCTATGAGATTTATATTTCCCATATATTGGTTGTGACTGCTGTGTATATGATTCTTAATTCCATAGGTGTTCATGAATTGATTATTTACATTGCTGCTTGTGTTACATCTATTATCCTTGTAGGGCTGGCGTTGCATTACGGTTATACCAATAAAATAAATGATTTTGTACGAAGGAAAAGAATTGCAACTAATAAATTGAATGATAATGCATAATAGTTGAATTCTTGTTGCTTCTTTGCTTTCTGTGGTCATATAAATTATGTGACCACGTCTTTTCTTATTTCATACGCAATTTTTTTTGATTGAAGGATAGTTTTATGTCATTAAAATTTTTTATATACAACATTTAAAGCGATATTGTTTTTGGATGACTTCAAAGCTTCCTTAAATAAAGATGTGAGTGAGATTTTTCTTGTCGTCATTTCCCCAGCGGCAGGAAAGAGCGTTCCGGCACCACGGTTTTCATCACCAGCGTGGAGCTCAGGCGCTGCACGCCCGGCAGGGCGGAGAGCTTCTCGTCGTAAAGCTGCTGGAAGGCGGGCAGATCGCGGGCGATAACGTGCAGCAGATAGTCGGGATCGCCAAACAAACGCTGTGCCTGCACCACCTGCGGAATGTCCACCATGGCGTTTTCGAAGGTTTCAACGGCGCGGCGATCGCCTTCGCGCATGGTGACGAACACCAGGGCGGAAAAGTTATAGCCCAGGCTGCCGGGATCGAGCTGGGCGCGGTAGCCCCTGATCACCCCGGATTCTTCTAATGCGCGCACCCGGCGGTGGCAGGGGGATACGCTCAATCCGATCCGCTCGGCCAGCTCGGTCACCGACAAACGCCCGTCGGTTTGCAGTTCCGCAAGAATTTTGCGATCAATCTTGTCCATTTGGAAAAATTTCCCCGCTTATGCCGATTTCAGGCAAGTAATTGAAAGCACATTTTAACGCCTTGAGGATATTCTTGCCATCTGTTGAACGGTTTTGACGGCCACCGCCAGGCGGGGGCCGTGCTTATTCTACGAGGAAAACGCGATGGTTCTCTGTTCGGTGCGGCGCTGTGCGTTTGAGAGGGCGCCGGCATGACGCTCGCTCTGTTCGCCGCTTTTTGGGCGGTGTCGATTCTGTTGGTGATCACGCCGGGTATGGATTGGGCTTATGTGATCTCGGCGGGCATTCGCGGCCGGGTGGTGGTGCCCGCCGTCGCCGGTTTGTTGTTCGGCCACCTGCTGATGATTGCGATCGTGGTGGCGGGCGTCGGCGCGTTGCTGGTCGGCAATCCGCTGGCGCTGACGGCGCTCACCTTGCTGGGGGCGGCTTACCTGCTGTGGATCGGTTTCAATATGCTGCTGCATCCGCCGGTGCCGGGCGCCGGTGAGGATCAGCGTTCCGATTCCTGGCTGCGCTGGGCCGGCAAGGGCGTGTGCGTCAGCGGCCTGAACCCCAAGGTGTTTCTGCTGTTTCTGGCGCTGTTGCCGCAGTTTACCGACGCCCGGGCCGAGTGGTCGGTGCCGATGCAGATGCTGGCGTTGGGCGCCGTGCATTTGATCAGCTGCGGCCTGGTGTATCTGCTGGTGGGATTCGGTTCACAGTCCGTGCTGCGCACGCGCCCGCAGGCAGCGAAGGGGGTGGGGCGCATCTCCGGTGCGGCGATGATCGTCATCGCGCTCGGGCTGCTGGCCGAGCAGGCGTTGAAATAGCATTACCGTCGGTAGATGTCCGGCCGGGCGATCTGCCAGACAAAGTCGGGGTGATTGATGGCCGAATAGCCCACTTTCTCATAGAGCCAGGGGGCGGTGCTGGTGACCAGCATGATTCGCCTCAGCTTCGCCATCAGCGGATGGGCCTGGCAGCATTCCGCCAGCCACAGACCCAGCCCGCTTTTTTGATGCGTCTCCAGCACGTACACGTCGCACAGATAGCCGAAAGTGGCGTAATCGGTGACCAGCCGGGCGAAACCGATCTGCCTGGCCTCGTGATATAAACCGAAGCACAGGCTGTGGGTGAGGGACTGGCGGACGGTTTCTTTATCGATTCCCTCCGCCCATGAGGAACGGGTCAGAAAAGCGTGAATGGCATCGAGATCCAGCAGGGCGGGATCGGTGCTGACGAGATAGTCCGCACGCTGCCAGACAAGTGGGGAAGGTATGGTCATGCTATTCCTTTTCTTTTCGTTAACGCATCGCTACTGGCGGTGGACCAATCCGCTGATCAAATCCAGCGCGTCGTCCGCCGCCGCGATTTCGCTTTCGCTGAGCGCCTGTCGTTCGATGAAGCATTCGATAGCTTCCAACAGGGAGAAGACGCTGATTTCATCCCCTATCTTCACGACTTCGCAAACGCCACGCCCGATTGCCAGACAGATGGCTTCATCAAATTCACACGGTTTGCTGTTCATCTTTCCCCCTTACGGCATTTGGGATGATATCGGCCATGCTACCGGTTTTTGCTCGACGGCTGTCTGACGAAAATCCCATTTTTTCGTTGCTGCAGAATGGCTCACGATCGCGTGCGTTGGCGAAATTCTGATTTCCTGACGGCGGTCAGATTTCCCTTGAGACCGCCTGAGCGGCGCGGTATTGTCGCCAAATGACGACAATACCGCCTCATTGTCCGCATAAAAAATTTATGACGTTATCATCCCTTCATCCCGCTGCCGTGCGGGATTTTTTTATGAGGTTTTTCTCAAAGTGCGGAGAACCTCGACGCGATCGCTTGCCATGCTCTGGGAATAATCCTAGCTTGAAATAGTCATTTAGGGTTAGCAATCCCTCATGACCTCCTTGTAATACTTGATGCACCAGAACGTTTTCTCCCCCCGCTTAGGCGGGGGTTTTTAATGGTGTGCATCGGCATAGGCCTTCAACGTAAAGAACCGACAGAGTTCGTGGCGATAATCGGTTTACGCATCATCAAGGGACAGGACAATGAAAAATGATCTGGCGGCGGCGATCGCCATCGGCTGTGTGTTGTTGTTCGCATTGGCGGTCGGTTCGCCGCTCTCCATCAGTGCCTCGCTGTAATCTTCTGCGGCCCCGCCCGGGGCCGTTCACCGACTCTGACGCGGCGTCTGCGGATTTTTGCGCCGATCGCCCACCGGCGCGATAAATTCAGCCAAATCGCTGTTGATGTATGGCGAACTTTGAGTACTCTGAGTGCTTTGCACACCCCCACGTGCGCCGTTCTATCTATGCTTTAATCAGGCCCATCACAGGAATCGCCATGCCCGCCCGTCAAATCTCGAGGAGCCCGCTCTGATGCTGGAGATGCTATTACAGTGGTACCGCCGCCGTTTCACCGATCCACAGGCTATCGCGTTGCTGGTGATCCTGGTCGCCGGCTTCCTCATTCTCTATTTTCTGCACGGCATTCTGACCCCGTTGCTGGTCGCCATCGTGCTGGCGTATCTGCTGGAGTGGCCGACCGCGCGCCTGCAGCGCATCGGCTGTTCGCGCACCTGGGCGGCGAGCATCATGCTGCTGGTGTTCGCGGGCGTCGCCATGCTGCTGGTGTTCGTCGTCGCGCCGACCGCCTGGCAGCAGGGCATCAATCTGATGAGCGATCTGCCGGGCATGCTCAACCAGTTCTATAACTTTGCCGCGACGCTGCCGAAGCGTTATCCGGCACTGGTGGATGCTGGCATCATCGACATGATGGCGGAAAATCTGCGCAGCCGGCTGTCCGGCATGGGCGAGTCGGTGGTGAAATTCTCGCTGGCGTCGCTGGTCGGCCTGTTGACGCTGGCTATCTACCTGATCCTGGTGCCGATGATGATGTTCTTCCTGTTGAAAGACAAAGAGCAGCTGCTGAACGCGGTGCGCCGCGTGTTGCCGCGCAATCGCGGTCTGGCGGGGCAGGTCTGGAACGAGATGAATCAGCAGATCACCAACTATATTCGCGGCAAGGTGCTGGAGATGGTGATTGTCGGCGTGGCGACCTACCTGGTGTTCGCTGTGCTGGACATGCGCTACTCGCTGCTGCTGGCGGTGCTGGTGGGTTTTTCGGTGCTGATCCCCTATATCGGCGCGGTGCTGGTCACCATACCGGTGGTGGTAGTGGCGCTGTTCCAGTGGGGCGTCGGCGCCGATTTCTGGACGCTGATCGTCGCCTATCTGGTGGTGCAGGGGCTGGACGGCAACCTGCTGGTGCCGATCCTGTTCTCCGAGGCGGTCAACCTGCATCCGCTGGTGATTATCCTGTCGGTGATCGTGTTTGGCGGAATGTGGGGCTTCTGGGGCGTGTTTTTCGCCATACCGCTGGCGACGCTGGTGAAGGCGGTGATTCACGCCTGGCCGGATGAACTGCGGGTCGAGGTGGAAGACAAGGCCGGCTGACGGAGGGAGACGAAGCGCAGCAGGCCGCTGCGCTTCGTGAGAATTACTGCTGCAGGTAGTTCAGAACGATGTCGTGGTGATTGGTGGTTTTGAAATCATCAAACACTTTTTCAATCTTGCCTTTGGCGTCGATCAGGAAGCTGATGCGGTGAATGCCATCATAGGTCTTGCCCATGAAGGTTTTCTCGCCCCACACGCCAAACTGTTGTGATACCTGATGGTCTTCATCAGACAACAGCGTGAAGTTGAGCAGCTCCTTTTCGGCGAAGCGCGACAGTTTTTCCGGTTTGTCGGTGCTGATGCCCAGCACTTCGACGCCGGCCTTTTTCAATTCGTCCATGTTGTCCCGCAGGCCGCAGGCTTGCACGGTGCAGCCCGGCGTCATCGCCTTCGGATAGAAATAAACCAATACTCGCTGTCCCTGGAAGTCGGCCAAATTAATTTCCTCACCGTCCTGGTCAGGCAAACTAAATTTCGGCGCTGTGTCACCGGCTTTCAATGGGCTCATCACTACTCTCCATCTTTCTCATCATGCTGTGGATAGTTCACCACGCTAATACTGCCTTGCGCGTTCAATTCTGTACATAGGCGATGGAAGGCTTGCTCAATATTTGAGGCGTCCCGATCGCCGGAACTGTGGGCGGTTATTTGAATATACAGCTGCGGCGGCAGGTCGCCGTCCGCCGGCTGCGTGCGTGAGACCAGCTCGGCGATATTCATCTGGCTGGAGTCGAACAGATCGGTAAAACGTTCGATGATGTGCGGCGAGTCCTTCACCTCGACCTGAACCCACACGGTGGCCGGCATCGGCGGCCTTTCATGCGAGTTTGTGCGCTTCATCACGATCAGCAGCTCCAGCTCCGCGCCTTTTTGCGGCAGGGTGGATTCGATCAGGGTGATGGCGTTCCAGCTGCCGGACAGCAGCATGATGAACGTGAACTCCTCTCCCAGCATGGCCAGACGGCTATCTTCGATATTGCATCCGCAACTGCTGACGTGGCGGGTGATGGTATTGACGATTCCGGGGCGGTCGGCGCCGAGCGCGGTAATCACGAGATAGTGTTCGTCTGACTGAGGCAAAATGGCGCTTCCTGTCGTGCTTAATGGGGTTACCATGGTAAACATAAAAAAAACCGCCTGCCAAGCGCTTACAACGCGGTTGTGCGCTTGCTTTTGGATAGGCAGCAAAAGTACCATGAGTGACTTGTTTGTGGAGGGGACGGCCAATGTTTACGGGAAGTATTGTTGCACTGGTTACGCCGATGGACGACAAAGGTGCTGTCGATCGCGCGAGCCTGAAAAAATTGATCGATTATCATGTAGCCAGTGGCACCGCGGCGATCGTTTCCGTAGGGACCACCGGCGAGTCCGCAACGCTTGCCCATGACGAGCACGTTGACGTGGTGCTGCAGACGCTGGAGCTGGCCGACGGCCGCATTCCGGTGATCGCCGGCACCGGCGCCAACGCTACCGCCGAAGCCATCGCGCTCACCACCCGCTTCGCCAACACTGGCGTGGTAGGTTGTTTGACGGTGACGCCGTACTACAATAAGCCGACGCAGGAAGGGCTGTATCAGCACTTCAAGGCGATCGCCGAGAGCACCGAGCTGCCGCAGATCCTGTATAACGTGCCTTCGCGCACCGGCTGCGACATGCTGCCGCCGACCATCGCTCGGCTGGCGAAAATCAAGAATATTGTTGCTGTAAAAGAAGCGACGGGGAACTTAAGTCGCGTTAGTCAGATCCAAGTGCTGGTTGACGATGAAGACTTCATTTTGCTGAGCGGCGACGACGCCAGCGGCCTGGACTTCATGCAACTGGGCGGCAAAGGGGTGATTTCCGTGACGGCCAACGTGGCTGCACGCGAGATGGCGGAACTTTGTGCGCTGGCGGCGCAGGGCAAATTCGCCGAAGCGCGCCGCTTAAATCAGCGCTTGATGCCGTTGCATCAGGATCTATTTGTAGAAGCAAACCCAATTCCGGTGAAGTGGGCCTGTAAGGCGTTGGGATTGATGGCAACCGATACGCTGCGTCTGCCGATGACGCCGTTGAGCGAAACCGCCCGCCCGGTGGTGGAGCGCGCGCTGAAAAGCGTCGGTTTGCTGTAACTCTAAGGGAAATTTGATGGCTTATTCATTGCAAAAGTCGACGGTAGCAAAAGTAGTGGGCATCTCTTTGGTGATGATGCTGGCGGCCTGCAGCAGCGATCAGCGCTACAAGCGCCAGGTCAGCGGCGACGAGGCTTACCTCGACGCGGCTCCGCTCAAGGCGCTGAACGCGCCGTCCGGCATGATCCTGCCGGTGCAGAGCGGCAACTATGACGTGCCCGCCACGACGCTGCAAGGCAACGTCGGCAAGCAACTGGACATTCGTCCGCCGGTGCAGCCGTTGGCGCTGCTGAGCGGTTCTCGCGCGCAATACGCCGGCGACAGCGGCACGCTGCTGCTGGAAAACAGCCCGCAGAACCAAAACCTGTGGTCGCGCGTAGTCAGCCTGCTGCAGGCGAAGAACATCGCGATCGCTTCCCGCCAGGACGCCGGTCAGACCCTGACCACCGACTGGGTGAAGTGGAACCGTCTGGACGAAGACAACCAGTACGAAGGCCGTTATCAGATCAGCGTGCAGCAACAAGGCTACCAGCAGGCGCTGGTGGTGAAAAGCGTTGGCCTGCAGCAGCAGGGCAAGACCGAACAGGTCACCGATCAATCTGAGATCCAGCGTTACAACGGCATGATGATCAACACCCTGATCGAAGGTCTGGACAAGCAGGACAACCTGGCGAGCGGCCAGACCGCCAGCCGCTTCGGCGCGCTGGACGTGCAGAGCGGCGCCGATGATACCGGCCTGCCGATGTTGGTCGTGCGCGGCCCGTACACCGTGGTGTGGGATCGCCTGCCGCCGGCGCTCGAAAAACTGGGGATGAAAGTGGGTGACCGCAGCCGTCCGCAGGGCACCGTCGCCGTGACCTACAAGTCCCTGAGCAGCAGCGATTGGGATGCGTTGGGCGTCAAGGATCCTGAGCTGGCGGAAGGGGATTACAAGCTGCAGGTCGGCGATCTCAACAACCGCACCAGCCTGCAATTCATCGATCCGAAAGGCAAACCGCTCACCCAGTCGAAAAACGACGCACTGGTGGCGGCATTCCAGTCTGCCTTCAGTAAAACCAGCGTTAAATAACCAAAAAGGGGCTTCGGCCCCTTTTTGTTTTGTCTATACGGTATCGTTTGCGTCGCAGGTTTGGCACAATAGTGCCCGGCACGCCAAAGAATTCATTAGGTCAATTCTATACCCCCTAATTTCGGGCCGCGCTCGGGAGACAACGGGGATACATCACTGGAGTAAGTAAGATGCAAAAGCTAGCTGAGCTGTATCGCGGAAAGGCAAAAACCGTTTACACCACCGAGAATCCCGATCTGTTGGTGTTGGAGTTCCGCAACGATACGTCAGCACTGGATGGTCAGCGCATTGAGCAGTTCGATCGCAAAGGCATGGTGAACAACAAGTTCAACCATTTCATCATGAGCAAACTGGAAGAAGCCGGCATCCCGACCCAGATGGAGCGTCTGCTGTCCGACAACGAAGTGCTGGTGAAGAAGCTGGACATGGTGCCGGTGGAATGCGTGATCCGCAACCGCGCCGCCGGTTCGCTGGTGAAGCGTCTGGGCATCGAAGAAGGTCTGGTGCTGAACCCGCCGCTGTTCGATCTGTTCCTGAAAAACGACGCCATGCACGATCCGATGGTCAACGAATCCTACTGCGAAACCTTCGGCTGGGTGAGCAAAGAGCATCTGGCGCGCATGCGTGAGCTGAGCTATCGCGCCAACGAAGTATTGACCAAGCTGTTCGACGACGCCGGCCTGATCCTGGTCGATTTCAAGCTGGAATTCGGCCTGTTCAACGGCGAAGTGGTGCTGGGCGATGAATTCTCGCCGGACGGCAGCCGTCTGTGGGACAAAAACACCCTGGACAAGATGGACAAAGACCGCTTCCGTCAAAGCCTGGGCGGGCTGATCGAAGCCTACGAAGAAGTGGCGCGCCGCATCGGCGTGAAGCTCGACTAAGCGTTGGCACCGCCATTCGGGGCGATCCGGCCGGATCGTCCCGCTGTTCTGCATTTTTCCAGAAAATTTCTACATTTCCTCCGCGGCAGACCATTTATAATGATGGATGCGAGATGACTAAAACCTATCCCACTCAGGCTTGAAGCTGCCTTTGCGCTTACCAACGCGCGGCATCTTCAACGAGCAGGGGAAATATCTGGAGTGTATTTATGCGTTGGCAAGGGCGTCGGGAAAGTGACAATGTTGAGGATCGTCGCGGGCAGTCTTCAGGTTTGGGCGGCGGTGGCGGCGGTTTCCGCGTGCCGGTGCGCGGCAAGGGCGGCATCGTCATTCTGGTGGTGGTGCTGGTGGCCGGCTATTACGGCATCGATCTGTCGCCGCTGTTGAACGGCGGTAATGTCGCTCCTCAGGGTCAACAACAGAGCGCCAGCATCAGTCCGAAAGACGATGAGCTGGCCAAATTTACCTCGGTGGTGCTGGCCTCGACCGAAGATAACTGGAAAGAGATTTTCCAGCGCATGGGCAAAACCTACCAACCGCCGAAGCTGGTGATGTATCGCGGCGTGACGCGCACCAGCTGCGGCACCGGTCAGGCGGCAATGGGGCCGTTCTACTGCCCGGGCGACAGAACGGTGTATATCGATCTGTCTTTCTATCAGGACATGAAGACCAAGCTGGGCGCCGGCGGTGATTTCGCTCAGGCCTATGTGGTGGCGCACGAAGTCGGCCACCATGTGCAGAACCTGCTGGGCATCGAGCCGAAGGTCCGCCAGATGCAGCAGGGCGCCAGCCAGGCGGAAGTGAACCGCCTGTCGGTGAAAATGGAGCTGCAGGCGGACTGCTTTGCCGGCGTATGGGGCAAATACGCCGAGAAGCAGCAGATGCTGGAAGAGGGCGACCTGCAGGCGGCGCTGAATGCCGCACAGGCGATTGGCGACGATCGGTTGCAGCAACAGAGCCAGGGCCGCGTCGTGCCGGACAGCTTTACCCACGGCACTTCGCAGCAGCGCTACACCTGGTTTAAACAGGGCTTCGACAGCGGCGATCCCAATACCTGCAACACCTTCGCATCCCGTTAACACCTCACGTGCCGGAGCCTGACTCCGGCATTTTTTTCGAATTGAGATACAGCCTTATGCTACAGGCAGCGCAACAACTCATGCGGCGGCAGGGCATCCGGCGCCTGCTGGTGCTCAGCGGCGAACCCGAGTGGTGCCGCGAACAGGCGCAGCGGCTGGCGGCGACGTTGCCCGGCGACTGGCCTTGGGTCGGGGAGAATCCGCCGCCCGGCCAGGCGGCGTTGGCGAGCGGCGCGGTGCGTCAATTGCTGGGGCAGGAGCGGCTGCACGCAGTGTTCGATGCCGGTCATTCGCTGGACGTAGAGGCGCTGGCGGCGTTGAGTGGCGCCCTGCGCGCCGGCAGCTGGCTGCTGCTGTTGACGCCGCCCTGGCGGCAATGGGCTCAGTTGCCGGACGGCGACAGCCTGCGCTGGAGCGATTGCCCGCAGCCGATCACCACGCCGCATTTCATTCATCATCTGCAGCAGCATCTGACCGACGACAGCGAAGTGACGATCTGGCGGCAGGATGAGCCCCTGACGCTGGCCGCGCTGCCGGCGCGTGAAGGGTGGCTGCCACCGGATGGCCGGCCGACCGAGGAACAACAGGCGATCTTGACGGCGCTGCTGCAGGCCGAGTCCGGCGTGTGGGTGCTGACCGCCGCTCGCGGCCGCGGCAAATCGACGCTGGCGGGCATGCTGGTGGCGCAGTCGCCGCTGATCTGCTGGATCACCGGGCCGAGCCGCGCCGCCACGGCGGTGGCCGGAGAATGGGCGCAGGGGCGCGCGCAGTTTTGGGCGCCCGATGCCTTGTTGGCGCAGTGCCGGGAAGGCGACGTCAGCGCCGTGGGGTGGCTGCTGGTGGATGAGGCGGCGGCGATCCCCGCGCCGCTGTTGCAGCAGTTGATCGGCTATTTCCCGCGCGTGTTGCTGACCACCACGGTGCAGGGCTATGAAGGCACTGGCCGCGGTTTTCTGCTGAAGTTTTGCGCCGGGCTGCCGGCCTATCAGGCGCTGAGCCTGCATCAGCCGATGCGTTGGGCGCAGGGGGATGCGCTGGAACGGATAACGGACAATGCGCTGTTGTTCAACGAGCTGCCCGCCTGGCCGGCGGATGGCCAGGCGATCGATTACAGCCAGGCGGAACAAGGCGAGCTGTGCGCCGATCCGCAGCGGCTGGCGCGTTTCTACGCCCTGCTGAGCAGCGCGCATTACCGCACCTCACCGCTGGATTTGCGCAGGTTGATGGATGCGCCCGGCATGCATTTTGGGCTGGCGCAGGCCGGTTTGGAGGTGGTCGGCGCTGTGTGGCTGGTGGAAGAGGGCGGATTGAGCGCCGAGTTGGCGCACGACGTGTGGGCCGGCCGCCGTCGGCCGCGCGGCAATCTGGTGGCGCAGTCGTTGGCGGCGCATGGCGGCCAATGGTGGGCGCCGACGCTGCGTTCACGGCGCATTACCCGCATTGCGACGCTGCCGGCATTGCGGCGGCGGGGTATCGCGCGCCAGTTGATCGAGCGGCAACGCCGCCAGGCGCAGGGGCTGGACTTTCTGTCGGTCAGCTTCGGCTATACCGAGCCGCTGTGGCGCTTTTGGCAATCCTGCGGTTTCGAGCTGGTGCGCATCGGCAGCAAGCCGGAGGCCAGCAGCGGCTGCTATACCGCGATGGCGATCTTGCCCCTGAGCGAGCAAGGAGAGGCGCTGCGGCACGCGGCACACAAGCATCTGGCGCGCGACTGGCCCTGGCTGCGGCAGCGTATCGAGCTTACGCTGGCGATCCCGGGCGACGACGGCGATACGTCGCTCGGCGAAGAGGACTGGCGCGAGCTGGCCGGGTTCGCTTTTGCCCATCGGCCGCTGGAGGCCAGCCTGGGGGCGTTGCAGCGGTTGCTGTTGGCTAGCAGTCTGCCGCTGCCTGCACTGCGCGGCCATCTGCAGCGGCGGCACTCTCCCGCGGAGTGCGCAGAGCGGGCGGGCGTCAGCGGCCAGAAAGCCTTGCTGCGCCATTGGCGGCATGAAACGGCGCAGGCGCTGGAACAGCTGAATGCGCAGCACTGCCGCTACTGGCGCGACTGGGCGCAGTCATTGCAATAAATTGAAGAACTTGCTCAATAAAACCCGATTTTCCCGATTTCTCAGCGGCGTATAGTGGCTGTCAGCGGTGCGGCGACGACAGTCGCTGCGTCAGGTTTGGTTACTATTAAGGAGTCATCGATGAAACATGAGCATTTCGTTGTCCAAAGCCCGGCGACCCCGGCGGCGCAGCTGATCTTGCTGTTTCACGGTGTCGGCGACAACCCGGTGGCGATGGGGGAGATCGGCAGTTACTTCGCCAAAGAGTTTCCCCAGGCGCAGGTGGTAAGCATCGGTGGCCCCGCAGCGTTTGGCAACGGCGCCGGCCGCCAGTGGTTTTCGGTGCAGGACGTGACCGAAGAGAACCGCGTGGCCCGCATCGCAGACGTAATGCCGCAGTTTGTGGCCGTGGTGCGCCATTGGCAGCAGCTGAGCGGCGTTGGCTATGCCGGCACTGCCCTGGTGGGGTTCTCGCAGGGAGCGATCATGGCGCTGGAGGCGTTGAAGGCGGAAACCCGCCTCGCCGGGCGAGTGGTCGCGTTCAGCGGGCGTTTCGCCCAGTTGCCTGAGCAGGCGTTCGGCGACAGCGTGGTGCATTTGATCCACGGCGAAGAGGACGCGGTGATCGCGGTGCAGCATGCTCACGCGGCGGCGGAGGCGTTGCGGACCAACGGCGCCGATTTCACGCTGGACGTGGAACAGGACGTTGGGCATGCGATCAACCAGGGCATGATGAACGCCGCGCTGGAAAGGTTGCATTACTATGTGCCGCAGCGCTACTGGGACGAAGCCTTGTCCGGCAAGCGCGGCGAGCTGATCGCCTTCCGCTAAAAATTCAGGGCGCCGATGAGCGCCCTGATATCACTTCTTCTTCGGCCAGTCGTCTTCGTCATCCCACTGGGCGTTGTTGTCGCGGTGCGGCGGTATCTCCGGCTTGTTGGCCAGATAGCTTTTGACGTCAACGCGGCGCAGTTCCTTGATGCCGCTGACGACCATCCCCACCAGAACCAGCAGGATAATCCACCAGTAATCAGCTAACCATTGCATAGCTACTCCTTTCCTTTACTGCGTATAAAACGCGAAAAAATCGATGGCAGATGGCGTTCGAGCCATTCGGCACCGGCGACCTCCTTGTCTTGCCAGGCCGCCAGCAACAGCGCCGGCGTCAGCAAGTGTTCGGCCTCTTGCGCCAGCGGCCGGTAGCTCAGATGCCACGGCTCCACCGCTACGCCGCCGCAGTCTTCGGTGAAGGGGCGGTAGAAACCGAATTCGGCCATATGCGCCGTCAGCCACTGGTTAAGGGGCGCAAAGTAGCCGCCTTCCTCATATTCCCACGGTTCCAGCTGCAGCTTTTGCCCTTCCGGCAACAGCGACGGATCGTACACGTCCAGATCGCTGCCCCAGTGGTGGCGGCTGGCGCCCGGCAGAGCCGACCAGCGCAGGATCGCCTCACAGCGCTCGGCGGCGGACAGCGGCGCGACGTCGATCGGTTGACTGTCCTTATCTAATACTGGCCGCTGGCCGCAGAATTTGCCATTCCAGATGGCCAACTGCCGGTCAAAATCGCGGAAGGTGCTGGCGGGCTGGAGATCGAATCCCGCCGCACGCGCCGCCTGCTGCATCGCCAGAAACGCGTTGACGGCTTCCGGCTGCAGCCGATGGTTGCCGCTCAGCGGCGCCAGGTGCTCGGTCGAGCGGCCGGTGAGCATTTCTGCGTTGATCATGCGATCAATTGCTCCATGATGCGTTGATACATGCGGCTCAGCAGCTGCAGATCCGCGGCGTTGACGCATTCGTTGACCTTGTGGATGGTGGCGTTGACCGGCCCCAGCTCCACCACCTGTGCACCCATCTGCGCGATGAAGCGGCCGTCGGAGGTGCCGCCGGTGGTCAACAGCTGCGGCGTCAATTCAGAATAGTGCTCGACGGCGTTGACCACCGCATCCACCAGCGCGCCACGCGAGGTGAGGAACGGCTGGCCGGACAGACGCCACTCGATGCTGTAATTCAGATGATGGCGTTCCAGCAGCTCTTCCACGCGCTGCTTGATCATCGCGTCGGTCAGTTCGGTGCTGAAACGGAAGTTGAACTGCACGTAGAAATCGCCTGGGATCACGTTGTTGCTGCCGGTGCCGGCCTGCACGTTGGCGATCTGCATGCTGGTCGGCGGGAAGAACTCGTTGCCGCGATCCCATTCGATCGCCACCAGTTCATTCAGCGCCGGCATGGCGCGGTGCACCGGGTTGTCCGCCAAATGCGGATAGGCGACGTGCCCCTGTACGCCGTGGATATGCAGGTTGGCGGTGATGGAGCCGCGACGGCCATTTTTCACCACGTCGCCGACGCGCTCGGTGCTGGACGGCTCGCCGACCAGGCAGTAATCCAGCCGCTCGTTGCGCGCCATCAGCGCTTCGACCACTTTAACCGTGCCGTGAGTGGCGCTGGCTTCTTCATCCGAAGTGATCAGGAATGCCAGACGACCCCGGTGATTCGGGTTGGCGGCGACAAAGCGTTCCGCGGCCACCACCATCGCGGCCAATGACCCTTTCATATCCGCCGCGCCGCGGCCGTACAGCATGCCGTCGCGGATTGCCGGTTCAAACGGCGGGTTGTCCCAGCGCTTTTCATCGCCGGTCGGCACTACGTCGGTGTGCCCGGCAAACGCCAGGGTTTGCCCTTCGCCGCGCCAGGCCCAGAAGTTTTGGGTATCTTCGAAGTCCATTGCTTCGACGGTGAAACCGATCGCCTGCAGGCGATCGATCATCAGCTGCTGGCAGCCTTCATCATTTGGGCTGAGGGAAGGGCGTTTGATCAGTTGCTGAGCCAGTTCGATAACCGGGCAAGTCATACGGCGACCTCGGCGATAAATTGCTGGTAAGTGTCGGCGTTGAAACCGAGCAGGGTGCGCCCGTTGCCGGCGTCCAGCAACGGGCGTTTGATGATCGCCGGCTGCGCCAGCATCAGCGCGATGGCGGCGTCGGCGTTATCGCAGGCGTTGCGCTGCGCTTCATCCAGCTTGCGCCAGGTGGTGCCGCGGGTATTGAGCAGCGGCTCCCACCCCAATTGCGCGACGAAACCGCGCAGCCGTTGTTCGTCCAGGCCGTCGGCGCGATAGTCGTGAAAATGATAGGCCACGCCCTGATCTTCCAGCCAGCGGCGGGCTTTTTTGATGGTGTCGCAGTTTTTGATGCCGTACATCGTCAGCGTTGTCTGTTGCGGTTTGTTTGCCATGGCGTAAAGCTACCTGTCTCGTCGAGTCGATACTGAGCGGCGTGGGCGATCTTTGGCCCGCTAGCCGCCCGGCGATAGCAGAGATAATGCCAGTAAAGCGGCGGCGAGATCCAGACAACGATGCGTGCGAGGTGCGATTGCGCGCCAGGGATAAGAGGTCGGCAACGTGGTTGAACGGCTGCCTTCGCCGACCGTGCTGGTGAAAAGGCGCCGGCGAAAGCGTTCTGCCGCCAATGCAGAGCTGGCGGAGAGAGAGCTACTCTTTATTGATCCTTATGTTTAAACGATCGGTCAAACACCGTACGCGG
Source organism: Serratia sp. CY55921 (assembly GCF_052167655.1). Lineage (NCBI taxonomy): Bacteria > Pseudomonadati > Pseudomonadota > Gammaproteobacteria > Enterobacterales > Yersiniaceae > Serratia > Serratia sp. CY55921. Next base: position 290,939 of record NZ_JBJNMU010000004.1, read on the forward strand.
GTAATATGCAAGAGCGGTTTTATCCGGCTGGCGCCGAGTTTTTTCATTATTCGCGACTTGTAATGATTGGCGGTTTTATTTCTGATATTCATGGCATTGCTGATGTCGGCCAGCGATTTTCCCGTCGACCATTCCGAGAGAAAATGCGATTCGCGCTGAGAGAGTTGCGGCGGCTCGGTATAGTGGCTGTAGCGCTTATATAAGTCGCCGATCAGGTGGCTGAAGCGGCTCAATGATATAAGGTTTGATAATATAATGGTCTTGCTGTCGACAATCACCATGTCATGCAGGCAGTCGGTGATAATGACTATTTTGTAGGTATTGGGGTTGGCATATTCATCGCGGTAGCGCGCTTCAAAATTGGCGATGGTGACATCGATAAAGCAGACTCTTTTGCGGCTAAAGCCGGCCGGCGCGCGTTTCTCCGCCCAGATTTGATTAATGAGCTGCCGGATGCCGATAGCGGTATAGGCACACTCGCTGAAAATATCAATTTTCATTTTATTATAATCCCTTAATTTCTATTTCCCGGTGAGGAGATATCTTAAAACATAAAAAAAGAAACAATCTAAATAATTTCACATTGAACTTATTGGGCGCCGCAGGGAAAGAACGCTATCCTGCGGTGGACAATCAGGAAAGCCCCATATACTAGCATGATTTATAAAGAGTAAATTTGGTTTTTAATCGAGCTGCCCAGTGAAGAAAGAGGAATAGAATAGAAATCCTCTATTAATACTCCGGTTATTAAAAGGAATTAACATAGAAAATGGCTATCAAAATAAAATATTCGATCGTTAATATCGATCGTTTTTGTGAGGGAGGGAATGTTAATGAATTAATAATTAAGATATTTCTTGCTTTTTAGCGAGGGGTGTTGATTATTTTTAGCGCAGTTCAAAGAGTGTGCTGGGACAATCTCATGGCGCGCGCCAAATTAATGGCAAAGATAAATCTTAATCAAAAAAATGCGATGTTTTAAGCTGCGTGCGTTGTGCAAGTGGGGAGGATTTATACGGGGGAACGGCATGAAAGAATGCCGGATCGAAATTTCCGATAAGATCACGTCGGAAATAGCGTCTTGTCTTGTGGACGGATTGGATCGCGTTAACGATGAATATATCGGCTACGACAATCGTCGGCCGTGGTGAAAGATCCTGACAGCGGCAGCAATTCTGCGGGGCATCTGCCGCCCTATTTTTATCAGCCGAACGTTGTAATGCGCGATTAACGCACGTAGCCCCCCAGTTGCAAACGCCACAGAGCATCCCCCTCTGCGAACACCATGCCGGTGGTCAAATCGTGAAAACCGTACTTTTCATAGAAAGCCAGTTTTTCCGGCACCGAATAGATGAAAACCTTGCCGAGCGGCGCCAGATCTTGCATCACCCGGTCCATCAACCGGCGCCCCAATCCCTGCCCCTGAAAGCGCGGATCGATCGCCACGTCGGCCAGGTAAGCGACCGAAGTCAAATCGCTGATGGCATGCGCGGTGGCGATCAGCTCATCGCCGATAAACCCCCAATAGCAAAACTGGCTGTGTTGATAAACGCGTTGCAGCGTATGCGGATCGCGTTCGCCCAGCCCGGCGGCCTGCAGCAATTCACACAGCCGCCGCCAGTCGATGGCGCGGCGGTTCATATCGGTGATGATTTCCATCGTTTTCCTCTAATCAATATGATTGAGATCGGCGGCATAGTGCCGAATGGCGCGCTGATAGCCGCGGATGTCGGGGTCTGACGAGGTTTCCGCCAGCAACAACAACAGATCGGCCACGGCCCGTTTACCTTCATCCAGGTTGTACAGCGTCATGGCACGAAACAGCCTCAGCTCGTTGGCCTGCGGGAATTCAGCCAAGCCATCGTCGAAAGCGCGCAGCGAAGCCGGGTATTTCCCCAGGGCGCGGTAAGTGCTGCCGAGGCCCAGCCAGGCTTCACGGCGCTGGGCGGGCGGCAAATCGCGACCCAACGCCGCGAGGTAGCAGGGAATCGCCTGTCGCTCCAAACCCTGAACGTCGTACAGGCAGGCCAGCTGAAAATGCAGCATCGCCGCTTCCGGCTCTGCCGCCAGTTGCCGCAACGCCAGCGCAGTGGCTTCCTGATAATGACCTTGCGCTTTCAACTGTGAGACAGACAAAGAGGTGGACATGATCGGCGCTCCATTGGCGTATTGTTATACCTTTTACACGCTATCGTGGAGAAATTGATATCACAAGGGAATAGCCGCACTGAACATTGATCAGATAAATACGAAAATGTGCGCTAACCCCGGTTTCCGGGCCCGGCATCGTTCCCGTTTCCCTTCACATGGTCAAAAAACAGGCGTAGAATCCGCTTCGTCAAATAATTGAGGTTGTAAAGTATTATGGTTGATCGTGAATTAGGAAACTGGAAAGACTTCATTGATGAGATGTTGGGCAACTGACACAGCGATGAAGCCGATGGCAAGGTTGAGTCATTGGAAAATTACTGAAACACCGTGGGAACGAAATATTCGTTCGAAAAAGCAGCATCGGTCATCCGACGCTGCTTTTTTTATGCGCCGCCGATCACTCTTCGGCGGGCGGTGTGGCGGCCGGATGCGCTTTACCGGGGAAGCGGCGGCGAACCAGCACGAAGAACAGCGGCACGAAGAAAATCGCCAGCAGGGTGGCGGAGATCATGCCGCCCATCACCCCGGTGCCGACCGCATGCTGGCTGCCGGAGCCGGCGCCGCTGCTGGTGGCCATCGGCAGCACGCCGAAGATGAACGCCAGCGAGGTCATCAGGATCGGCCGCAGGCGCATGCGCGACGCGTCGAGCGTCGCCGACATCAGATCCTGCCCTTTCTGGTTCAGCTCATTGGCGAACTCGACGATCAGAATGGCGTTTTTCGCCGACAGCCCAATGATGGTCAGCAGGCCGACCTGGAAATAAACGTCGTTCTCCAGGCCGCGCAGCCAGGTGGCGGCGACCGCGCCGATCACCCCCAGCGGCACCACCAGCATCACCGAGAACGGAATTGACCAGCTCTCGTACAACGCCGCCAGACACAGGAACACCACCAGCAGCGAGATGGCGTACAGCGCCGGCGCCTGCGAGCCGGACAGCCGTTCCTGATAGGACATCGCCGTCCATTCCAGACCGAAGCCGGCCGGCAGCTGGCTGACCAGTTTCTCCATTTCCGCCATGGCGGTGCCGGTGCTGACGCCGTTGGCCGCTTCGCCGACGATCTCCAGCGCCGAGCTGCCGTTATAGCGTTCCAGCCGTGGCGAACCATACTCCCAGTGCGAGCTGGCGAAGGCCGAGAACGGCACCATGCCGCCCGTGCTGTTGCGCACATACCATTTGTTGATGTCATCCGGCAGCATGCGGAACGGCGCCGCAGCCTGCACGTAGACTTTTTTCACCCGGCCGCGATCGACGAAGTCATTGACGTAGGTCGAGCCCCAGGCGGTAGAGAGCGTGCTGTTGATGTCGTCGATCGACACGCCCAGCGCCTGAGCCTTGCGTTGATCGATATCGATTTGCAACTGCGGGCTGTCGTCCAGGCCGTTGTGGCGCACGCGCGACAGCAGCGGATTTTGCCCGGCGAGCTGCAGCAATTGATCGCGCGCCGCCATCAGCTTGGCGTGGCCGAGGCCGGCGTGGTCTTCCAACTCCATATCGAAGCCGGAGGAGTTGCCGAGGCCGGTGATCGCCGGCGGACTGCTGGCGATCACCCGGGCTTCGTTAATCTTGCTGAATGCCTGAGTCGCGCGATCGATGATGTCGAATGAGCTGTTGGCGCCCGAGGCGCGCAGGTCCCAGTCTTTCAGCCGGACAAACAGGCGCGCCACGTTTTGGCCGTTGCCCCCCGGCCCGGAGCCGATGATGGCGAACACCGACAACACGTCCTGTTTCTCTTCGGTGAGGAAGTACTGCTCGACCTTCTCCACCACTTTGGACGTTTGCTGCAGGGTCGATCCCGCCGGCAGCTGCACCTGTACGGTGAAGATGCCGCGGTCTTCCTGCGGCAGGAACGAGGTCGGCAGCTTGATGAACAGCAGCGCCATGCCGCCGAGCAGCAGCAGATAAATCACCATATAGCGGCCGCTGGCGTGCAGGATGCGCCCCACGCCGCGCTCATAGCGATCGGCATTGCGGTTGAACATGCGGTTGAACCAGCCGAAGAAGCCGCGCTTGCCGTGATGATGCCCCTTGGCGATCGGTTTAAGCAGCGTCGCGCACAGGGCCGGGGTCAGGATCATCGCCACCAGCACCGACAGCACCATGGCGGAGACGATGGTGATGGAGAACTGGCGATAGATGGCCCCGGTGGTGCCGCCGAAGAACGCCATCGGCACGAACACCGCCGACAGCACAAGAGCGATGCCGACCAGCGCGCTCTGGATCTGCCCCATGGATTTGCGCGTGGCCTCTCGCGGCGGCAAGCCTTCCTCGCTCATCACGCGCTCGACGTTCTCCACTACCACGATAGCGTCGTCCACCAGCAGGCCGATCGCCAGCACCATGGCGAACATGGTGAGGGTGTTGATGCTGAAGCCGCAGGCGGAGAGGATGGCGAAAGTGCCCATCAGCACCACCGGCACGGCGATGGTGGGGATCAGGGTAGCGCGGAAGTTCTGCAGGAACAGGTACATGACCAGGAATACCAGCAGGATGGCCTCCAGCAGCGTTTTCACCACGTCCTTGATCGAGGCTTTGACGAACGGGGTGGTTTCATAGGCCACTTTGGCTTCCAGTCCGTGCGGGAAGTATTGCGACAGCTCGGCGATTTTGTCCTTCACCAACTGGTCGGTCTGCAGTTCGTTGGCGCCGGAAGCCAGCTTGATGTTCATGCCGGCGGCCTGCATGCCGTTGTAGCGGCTGAGGTAGTTGTAGTTCTCGCCGCCCAACTCAACGGTGGCGACGTTGCCCAGCGTCACCAGCGAACCGTCCTGATTGACCCGCAGGGTGATCTGGCGGAACTGCTCCGGCGTCTGGAGCTGCGACTGGGCGTTGATGGTGGCGTTCAGCGCCTGTTTATCGACCGACGGCGTGCCGCCCAACTGGCCGACCGCCACCTGGGCGTTCTGCGACTGAATGGCTTTGACCACGTCCTGGGTCGTGAGCTGATAGCTGTTGAGCTTGTTGGGATCGAGCCAGATGCGCATGGCGTACTGCGAGCCGTAGACGTCCATGCTGCCGACGCCGTTGATGCGGCTGAGCGGATCCTGCAGGTTGGAGACGATGTAATCGGCGATGTCCTGCTTGTCCATGCTGTTGTCGGTGGAGACGAACGCCACCATCATCAGCGTGGTATCGCCGGATTTCGAGACCGTGACCCCCTGATTCTGCACCGCCTGCGGCAGACGTTTGATCGCCGCCTGCAGCTGGTTTTGCACCTGCTGCATCGCTTCGTTGGGATCGGTGCCGGCTTCGAACGTCAGCGTGACGGTCGCCTGGCCGGTATTGGTGCTCTGCGACGACATATACATCATGTTGTCGAGGCCGGTCATATTCTGTTCAATGATCTGCGTGACGGTGTTTTCCAGCGTTTGCGCCGAAGCGCCTGGATAAGTTGCGCTGATGCGCACGTTCGGCGGCGCCAAATTCGGGTATTGTTCTACCGGTAAAGAAAAAATCGCCAACGCCCCGGTCAGGCAAAGAATTATTGCCAGCACCCAGGCGAAAATCGGGCGATCAATAAAAAAATTGGCCATGCAGCGCGAACCTCGTTATGACTTGTTCTATCTTTAAAACGCATCAGAATTATGCATTTCAGCGGCAGGGAGGGATCCCGGCGCTATTGCACTGTACTCGGGAAAGCCGAGGAAAGCGTGGAGAAAAAAAGGAGATAGTGTAAATAACGGTAGCGTAAAACGGCGTTGGCGCTTGTTTGCCGACAACGAGACGCGATTAAGACATTTTTATGACTGTCGAAGGCCTTGCGTGCCTTTTTCGCGCGCAGGGAACCGGAAATAAACAGGACTCACCTTACAGCAGGAGCTTGGCATGGGAATTAACCCGGTATTTGCCCGTCGGCTTTATTTGTGCTGGCTGATCAGTCACAGTGAGCGGCCCAATGTGCCGCGGTTGATGGCGTTGACCGGTTGGCCGCGCCGCACGTTGCAGGATGTGCTGAAGGCGCTGCCCGGCATGGGTGTCGAGCTGCAGTTCGTGCAGCAGGGCGTGCGCAACAACGACGGTTTCTATCAGCTGGAAAGCTGGGGGCCGTTCAACAAGAGCTGGGTGCACCAGCACCATCAGGCGCTGCTCAGCGCCATCGAGTAAGCTGCCCCGGCGCAGCTGCCGGGGCTGACGTTCATTGGCTTTTATGCTCCAGGTACATCACCGTCGCCGCCACGCGAGAACGCACGTCCAATTTGCGCAGTATGTTGCGGATGTGCACCTTCACGGTTTCTTCAGAGATATGCAGCTGCGCCGCTACCTGTTTGTTGGACAGGCCGCGCGCCACCTCTTGCAAGACATCCAGCTCACGTTCGGTCAAGGCGGCAAAGGGATCGCGCTGCTCACTGCGCGCCAGCAAATAGTCGGCCATGGCGTCGCTGATCACGTTCTGCCCCTCGGCGGCGGCGCCGATGTGCTCCAGCAGCAGTTCCGGCTCGCTGTCTTTCAGCAGGTAGCCGTCGGCGCCGGCGTCGATCAGCGCATACAGATCGCTGCGCGCGTCGGAGACCGTCAGCACGATGATGCGCGCGTCCACGCCTTCGTCGCGCAGGGCCCGCAGCGTGTCCAGCCCGGACATGCCCTTCATGTTCAGATCCAACAAGATCACGTCCGGGGCGTGCTGCAGCGCCAGCGCAACCGCCTCGCTGCCGTTGCCGGCCTCCGCCACCACGCTAAATCGCGCATCCAGTCCCAGCAGTTGTTTGATGCCGCGCCGCATCAACGGATGATCGTCAACGATCATGACTCGGTATTGCTTCATCACCATGAAATATGCTCCCTGTAGCAAGTAAAGCCACTCAAACGCGCCCTGCGGCGTGCTTCACAGTGGGACTGTCTCTTCAAAAATAGCGGCAATCAGCGCCGTAAACCTCCCCGGACGGCCTTCCGCCCGGCGGCAACCGTAACGCAGAATGAACAGCCGCAAGGTCAGGGCGAGAATGTCAGGCAAACCGCCGTGCCGCCGCCGCTTCTGCGCTGAATGTGCAGCGTTCCTCCCAATCGCGCCGCGCGTTCGCTCATGATGGTCAAACCATAATGCCCTTCCGGTTCCTCCAGACTGGCGATGCCGCAACCGTCGTCGGTAATGCTGAAAACGTTGTCGCCTGCGGCGTTGACCTCGCAACACACCGTAATCTCGTCTGCCCCGGCGTGCTTGACGGCATTGAGCACCGCCTCGCGCACGATCTGCAGCGCGTGCACCTGCTGCTGGGCGTTGAGCGCCTGCGAAGACAGCCGACAGTGTAACTGAATCCGCGCGGGGGTTAGCGCTTTTAATGGCTGCAGCAGCTGCTCCAGCGCGGCGTTCAGATCCGCCTCCTGAATGTTGAGGCGGAAGGTGGCCAGCAACTCTCTCAACTGGCGATAGGCATCGGCCAGCGTGCGATCGAAATCGTCGATAATGGTCTGCGCCGCCGGATCGGCGGCGCTGCGCCGCAGCAGCGTCAGCTGGATGCGCAGGAACGACAGCGTCTGCGCCAGCGAATCGTGCAGCTCGCGGGCGATGGTCGCACGCTCTTCCATCAACAGCAGATATTGGTGCTGCTTTTGTGCCCGGTTGAAGTAAACGCCGCGGCCCAACATATTGGCCAGGCTCTGCATCAGGTGAGGATGCGGCGGGTGCGCCTCGGGCTGCCAGCGCAACTCGCCCAGCGGCTTGTCGCCCTGGGTGATCGGCAGCGCGTTCCAGGCCTGCGTCGGCGCCGCTTCCCCTTCGCTCAGCCGCCACTGGCCCTGACCGTCCGCTACGTTCAGCTGGATGCAGCGCAGCCGTTCGCTTTGGCGCACGATGCGCAGCACATTTTCGAACGCCTGCTGATCGAGCTGGCGCACGCTCAGCGCCTGCGAGCAGCGATACAGCACCTCAAGCGTTTCATTGGCCTGCTGCAGACGTTGGGTTTTTTCCTGTACCTTCAGCTCCAGCGACTGATAGAGCCGGGCCAGTTCGTCCGACATGGCGCTGAAGGTTTGCGACAGCACGCCGAGCTCGTTCGGCAACGTCACGTCCAACTGTGGGTGGTGAAAATCCCCTTGTTGCACGCGCTGGCTGGCGTCGACCAGATGTTGCAGCGGGGTGACCACCTGGCGGCGCATAAAACGAATGCAAAACAGCACCAGACCGATGATGGCGGCGTAACCCAGCACGCTGACGGCGGCCACCAGGGTCAGTTTCAGTTCGGAATAGCGCTGCAGGGCGGACACGAAATGGTCAACGCGATTGACATGGCCGGCGACCTCCGCCCGATAGGCGATCGCCTGCCCGTTGCGGATCTGCCGCTCCATCGTTTGCCACGCCTGTTGCAGCGCCAGGTAATGGTTGCGCACCTCGGCCGGTACGTAGAAGCGCGCCAGTTTTTGCAGCGCCGGCGCCTGCAATGACTGCCGGTATTGCTGCAGGTGCAGCTCCAGTTCTGGGCTCTGTTGGTCGAGATCGAAGGCCAACCGGTAGCTTTGCATGCGCAGCGAACCGGCGATATTGATCGCTTCGGCATCACTCTGGCTGCCGGCGACGGTGGTCAACGCCAACCCGGTGGCGAGCACCGACAGTATCACGATGCCGAACAGCGCTTTGGCCAGGCTGCCGGTCACGGAACGTTTAACAAGCAATCAAGGATCCTTCTCTCAGGTAGGGCGCGTCGCCAGTTTCATTCGAAAGCAAAACTATAACTTTTGCAACTAAAATGCACCGCGATTTGTATCAAGTTGTCAACAAAACGGGAACAATTGTGGTTGTGTAATCAAATGAATAGCGAAACGCCCGTCGATTTTCAGCGGCGGGCCGGTTTCCTCTGACGATTTGTCTTTGGGGGGCGAATCGCACTGGGTTTTATGCAATCTCATGCGCCTGAGCGCGACTTATTTTTCATTATTTTAAGCAATGTTAAGTCCCGGCTTGTCCGGCGGGGCGCGGTGTGATTTTTGTTGCAAATCGTCTGCCGCGGCGCGGCCTAATCGCGGTATGATCTTCACGTTGTCACGCAAGGGAAAAGGGTTATGTCGTCGAAAATTGAGAATGTGAAGAAAGAGCTGCTGTCGGACAACTGGTATGTGCTGCACAAGTACACGTTCGATCTGAAACGCAAAAACGGCGGTTCGGTGCAACAGGTGCGCGAGGTCTACGATCGCGGCAACGGCGCCACCATTTTGCTGTATAACCGCGCCAAGGGCACGGTGGTGCTGACCAACCAGTTCCGCATGCCGACCTACGTCAACGGCAACGAGAGCGGCATGCTGCTCGAGGCCTGCGCCGGCTTGCTGGACGCCGACTCTCCGGAGCAGTGCGCGCGCCGCGAAGCGGTGGAGGAGACCGGTTTTCAGGTCAGCGAGGTGAAGAAAATCTTCGAAGCCTACATGTCGCCGGGCGGCGTGACCGAGATCGTGCACTTCTTTATCGCCGAATACCATGACGATGAGCGGCGCGCGGCCGGCGGTGGCATTGAAGATGAAGATATCGAAGTGATCGAACTGCCGTTTCGCGACGCGGTGGCGATGATCGCCGATGGCCGGATTAAAGACGGCAAAACCATCATGCTGCTGCAGTATTTGCAGATTCATCGGGTGATGGAATAAAAAAAGCCGGTCATGATGACCGGCTTTTTTATCGGCTTGCGCCCGGCGGCTTATTTCAGCAGCGCCTGCGCCTTGGCCACCACGTTGTCCACGGTGAAGCCGAACTCGGCGAACAGCTGCTCCGCCGGCGCCGACTCACCGAAGGTGGTCATGCCCACGATAGCGCCGTTCAGGCCCACGTACTTGTACCAGTAATCCGCGATACCCGCTTCCACCGCCACGCGCGCCGTTACCGCCGCCGGCAGCACCGACTCGCGGTACGCCGCATCCTGCTTGTCGAACGCGTCGGTCGACGGCATCGACACCACGCGCAC
>NZ_JBJNMU010000005.1:0-291450 GCF_052167655.1 Serratia sp. CY55921
AGGCCGCAACCCCTAAATGCAAAAAACTTTTCAAGCGCGGATTTTTTCGGCAAAAGAGCGAAAAAGCGGCGAATTTATGTCACTTTTTCAGGCAAACAGCCATAAAAGCTGGCGATCACTGGAGTAAAATAGAAGAAACGAAGTCAGTAAGGATCCGCAGCCATGCCATTAAATGCACAACAACAGGCCGCCCAACGCAATCTTTCTTATCTGCTTGCAGAGAAACTCGGCCAACAAATTCTGGCAGGCGATTATCAGGCCGGCAGCATCCTGCCCGGTGAAATGGAACTGGGCGAGCAATTCGGCGTCAGCCGCACCGCGGTGCGCGAAGCGGTAAAGATGTTAGCCGCCAAAGGCATGTTGTTGCCGCGCCCGCGCATTGGCACCCGCGTGATGCCGCAAAGCCAATGGAATTTCCTCGATCAGGATTTACTGACCTGGTGGATGACGCGGGAAAACTTCGATCAGGTGATGCAACATTTCCTTATATTGCGCACCTCGTTGGAACCGCAGGCCTGCGCGTTGGCGGCAGACCACGCCAGCCCGCAGCAAACCAAACTGCTGGCGGAACTGATGGCGGAAATGCGCGCGCTGCATACCCAGTTTGATCGCGAGCGCTGGATCCAGGTCGATACCCAATTCCACCAGCTCATCTACGAGGCCAGCGGCAATCCGTTCCTGACCTCGTTCGCCAACCTGTTCAGTTCGGTGTATCAGAGTTACTTCCGCGCCATCACCGGCAATGAAGTGATCAAGCTGCGCCACCATCAGGCTATCGTCGATGCGATACTCGCCGGAGACAGCGCAGGCGCCCTCGTCGCCTGCCAAGTTTTGCTGAAAGAGAAAGACTAGACACGCTCCCCGCTTATAGATAGAAGAAAGAGATGAGGGAGAGACGACCATTTAACCAGGACCGACCATGACCCAATCCGCGCGCAGTATGGCAGGACTCCCGTGGATCGCCGCAATGGCGTTCTTTATGCAGGCGCTGGACGCCACCATCCTCAACACGGCGCTACCGGCGATCGCCCACAGCCTCGGGCACTCGCCGCTGGCGATGCAATCTGCCGTCATCAGCTATACGCTGACGGTGGCGATGCTGATCCCAGTCAGCGGTTGGCTGGCGGACCGCTTCGGCACCCGCCGCGTGTTCATCTTCGCCGTCACGTTATTCACCCTCGGTTCGCTGTTGTGCGCCCTCTCCCCCACGTTGAGCGTGCTGGTTGCCTCTCGCGTGCTGCAGGGCATCGGCGGCGCGATGATGATGCCGGTCGCGCGACTGGCGCTGCTGCGCGCCTACCCGCGCAGCGAACTGCTGCCGGTGCTGAACTTCGTCACCATGCCCGGCCTGGTCGGGCCGATTCTGGGGCCGCTGCTGGGCGGCTGGCTGGTGACCTACGCCACCTGGCATTGGATTTTCCTGATCAATATCCCTATCGGCCTGCTCGGCATCTTCTATGCGCGCAAGTACATGCCGGACTTCACCACGCCCAAGCGCCGCTTCGATTTTCTGGGTTTTATGCTGTTCGGCCTGAGCCTGGTGCTGATCTCCACCGGGCTGGAACTGTTTGGCGAGCGGGTGCTGGCGAGCTACGTTTCGCTGGGCATTCTGCTCAGCGGCTTCGTGATGCTGTTCGGCTACATCGCGCACGCCCGCCGTCATCCTCAGCCGCTGATCGGCCTCGACCTGTTCAAAACCCGCACCTTCTCGGTCGGCATCGCCGGCAACGTCGCGTCCAGGTTGGGCACCGGCTGCGTGCCGTTTTTGATGCCGCTCATGCTGCAGGTGGGATTTGGCTACACGGCGATCGTCGCCGGCTGCATGATGGCACCGACCGCCATCGGCTCGCTGATGGCGAAATCCACCGTCACTCAGGTGCTGCGCTGGTTCGGCTACCGTAAAACGCTGGTCGGCATCACCGTTATCATCGGAGCGCTGATCGCGCAGTTCGCCCTGCAGAGCCCAGGCATGCCGCTGTGGCTGATGATCCTGCCGCTGTTCGTACTGGGCATGGCGATGTCCACCCAGTTCACCGCCATGAATACCATCAGCCTGGCGGATTTGAACGACGCCAACGCCAGCGCCGGCAACAGCGTCCTGGCGGTCACCCAACAGCTGTCCATCAGTTTCGGCGTAGCGATCAGCGCGGCGGTGCTGCGTTTTTACGAATCCCTGTCGTTAGGCACTATGATCGACCACTTCCATTACACCTTTATCACCATGGGGATCGTCACCGTGGCGTCGGCGCTGGTATTTATGTTGCTGAGAAGGAAAGATGGCCGCAACTTGATCAGCGGCCAGGAAAGCAAGAAAGAAGCGAAGGCGGCCAGTTAACGGTGGCCCACCGAGGCGCGTTCCACCAGCTCGGGCGTCAGCACCAGCACCTGGGGAGCACGCTCCGGGTTTTGCAGGCGGTTGATCAGCGCATCGATCGCCAGCTCGCCCAGCGAATCCTTCGGCTGATGAATGGTGCTCAGCGGCGGCGCCAGATAACGCGCCAGTTCAATGTCATCGTACCCCATCACCGCCATATCCTGCGGCACGGAAAGCCCGGCCTGATACAGCGCCTGATAAACGCCTACCGCCACCGCGTCGTTGCCGGCGAACACCGCATGCGGCGGCTCTTTCAGCGCCAGCAGCTGGCGCATGGCGGTCACGCCGCCTTCAAACTCAAAGTCGCAATGCACTTCATACCCTGGCGGGATCGGTAATCCGGCGCGACGCATCGCGTTGCGATAGCCTTCCAGCCGGTGACGGGCGGTGGTTTTGTCCTGCGGGCCGGCGATGCAGGCAATCTTGCGGTAGCCGCGGGCGATCAGATGATCGGTCGCCATCTCGCCGCCCAGCAGCGAGTTATCCTGAATAATGTCGTTCGCGCCCTCGAACGGCGCCCAGTCCATCATCACGATCGGCAGTGACGGGTAACGGCTCAGAGCATCTTGCGATGGTCGGTGGTTTTCGGTGCACATCAGCAGCAAACCGTCGACGCGCTTTTGCAGCAGCGTCTCCATGCTGCGGTTCATGCGCGCGGCGTCTTCTTCGGTATTGCACAGGATTAAACTGTAGCCGCGTTCATAACAGCTGCGCTCCACGCCGCGCACCACTTCGGCATAAAACGGGTTGTTGCTGGCGGTCACCAGCATGCCGATGGTGCGCGTCTGATTGAGCTTCAGGCTGCGCGCCAGCGCGGAAGGCGCATAGTTCAGCTGTTCCACGGCCGCCATGACCTTGTCGCGCACGCTGTCGCTGACAAAGCGATTGTTGTTGACCACATGCGACACGGTAGAGGTTGAAACGCCCGCCAGGCGGGCGACATCTTTCATGGTGGCCAAAGGATCACCCCTGCTGCTGCAAGAAGGCGTCGATCTCTTCACGCCACGGCACCGAAGGCTGCGCGCCGGGGCGGGTCACGGCGATCGCCGCCGCCGCATGGGCGAAACGCACCGCGTCGGCCATGACTTTGCCTTCCAACAGGGCAGTCACCAGCGCACCGTTAAAGGTATCGCCGGCGGCGATGGTATCCACCGCTTGCACCTTGAAGCCGGGCACCAGTTTGCCGTTGCCGTTTTCGCTCAGCCACACGCCGCGGCTACCGAGGGTGATGATCACCGTCGCGATGCCCTTGTCGTGCAGCGCCTGCGCCGCACGCGCCGCATCCGCGTCGTTGTCCACGGCGATGCCGGTCAGGCGCTGGGCTTCGGTTTCATTCGGGGTGATCATATCGATCATGCCCAGCAGCTCGTCAGGTAGCTCACGCGCCGGGGCCGGGTTGAGGATCACCTGCGTTTGATGTTGCTTCGCCAGGCGGGCGGCGGCGATCACCGTCTCCAGCGGCGACTCGAGCTGCATCAGCAGGGCATCGGCGTCGATCACTTTTTGTTGGTAGCGCGCCAGGTAATCCGGCGTCACCGCGGCGTTGGCGCCGGCATTGATGCCGATCACGTTCTCGCCTTCGGCGTTGACGAAGATCAGCGCCACGCCGGTGGTGCTGTCGGCGATGGCTTCAATCGGTTGGGTATCAATGCGATCGCTCGCCAGCTGCCGGCGGACACGTTCGCCGATATCGTCGGCGCCCACGCAGGCGATAAAGGCGATCTTCGCCCCGCTGCGCCCGGCCGCCACCGCCTGATTCGCGCCCTTGCCGCCAAACGCCACCTTATACTGTTTCCCGATCACCGTTTCGCCCGGGTGGGGGAACTGTTCAATATTGAGGATATGGTCGGCATTGATGCTGCCAAGAACCACCAGCTTACCTGTTTCCATCGCATTGATTCCTGAATTGCGCGCCATCGTAAACGCCCCGTTCCGATGGCGCTGGTATGACTTACTGAGTGACCAGTTTCAAATCGACCGGGATGGTCGCCGGCACTTTTTCGCCTTTCAGCACTTTATCGGCGGTTTCCACACCGATCACGCCGATCTGATCGGGACGCTGCGCCACGGTCGCCGCCAGCTTGCCGCCTTCGACCGCTTTCACGCCGTCGGCGGTGCCGTCGAAGCCTACCACGATCACGTCGGTTTTACCGGCGGTTTGCAGCGCGCGCAGCGCACCTAACGCCATTTCATCGTTCTGGGCGAACACCGCCTGCACATCCGGGTGCGCGGTCAGCAGGTTCTGCATCACGTTCAGGCCCTTGGTGCGATCGAAATCGGCCGGCTGGCTGGCCAGCAGCTTGAATTTATTCTGATCCAGCGACTGCTTGAAGCCTTCACCGCGTTCACGCGCGGCAGAGGTGCCGGCGATGCCTTCCAGCTGAATCACCTTGGCATCGGCGCCCACTTTCTTGGCAATGAAATCACCGGCCATTTTGCCGCCTACGCGGTTATCCGAAGCGATGTGGCTCACCACGTCACCCTTGCTCGCCACGCGGTCCAGCGTGATGACCGGGATCTTAGCCTGGTTGGCCATCTTGATGGCGTTACCCACCGCGTCGGAGTCGGTCGGGTTGATCAACAGCAGCTTGGGCGCGCGCACCATCAGATCCTGCACGTTGGCCAGCTCTTTCGCCGGGTTGTTCTGGGAATCCAGCACCACCAGGTTGTAGCCCAGCTTGTTGGCCTCTTGCTGCGCGCCGTCCTTCATCGAGACGAAGAACGGGTTGTTGAGGGTGGACACCACCAGCGCGATGGTGTCTTTAGCCATGGCATTGGCGCTCAGGGTGGCGCTCAGCGCGATGGCGGAGGCTAAGGTTGCCAGTTTTTTCATTTTCATCATCGTGATTCCTGTAGGGGGAGGTTACTTGTTGCTTTTGTTATCTACCAGAACCGCCAGCAGTATCACCACTGCCTTCACGATCATTTGGTAGTAGGAAGAAACACCCAGTAAATTCAGGCCGTTGTTCAGGAAGCCGAGGATCAGCGCCCCGATCAGCGTGCCGACGATGCGGCCCTTGCCGCCGGCCAGGCTGGTGCCGCCCAGCACCACGGCGGCGATGGCGTCCAGCTCATAGCCGGTACCGGCGGTCGGCTGCGCCGACGACAGGCGCGCCACTTCGATCACCCCGGCCAGCGCCGCCAGCAGGCCGCACAGCGAGTAGACGATAATCTTCACTTTATCGACGCTGATGCCGGACAGGCGGGTCGCCGCTTCGTTGCCGCCCAGGGCATAAATATAGCGGCCCAGGCGCGTATGGTGCAGCATATACCAGGCGGCAATGAACACGATCGCCATGATCCAGATCGGCGTAGGCACGCCCAGCGGGCGGCCAATACCGAACCAGCCGAAGGTGTCGGCCACATCGGTGAAACCGGTGTTGACCGGGCTGCCGTTGGTGTACACCATGGTGACGCCGCGCAACAGCAGCATCATCACCAGCGTGGCGATAAAGGCCTGCACTTTGCCTTTGGCGACGATCACCCCGGTGCAGGCGCCAATCGCGGCGCCGAGCGCCAATGCCGCCGCCACCGCCACCAGCGCGTTGACCTCAAAGCCGACGATCGACGCCGCCACCGCGCCGGTCAGGGCCAACAGCGATCCTACCGACAGATCGATGCCGGACGTGAGGATCACCAGCGTCATCCCCACCGCCATGATGGCGTTCACCGAAGTCTGCTGCAGAATATTGAACAGGTTGTTCAGGGTGAAGAAGTTCGGGCTCATGGAAGAGACCACGGCGATCAGCACCAGCAGCGCAATCAACGACTTCTGCTCTAACAGCCACTCTTTACTGAACCAGCGCTTGGCTGCGATAGTCTGGGAACTCATATCTGATTACTCCTGCTTTACGCCGTATTGCTTGCCGACGGCTGCCGCCATCAACGCTTCCTGGGTGGCCTGTTCAATCGGGAATTCGCCGCTGAGATGCCCTTCGTGCATCACCAGAATGCGATCGCTCATGCCCATCACCTCCGGCATTTCCGAAGACACCAGAATGATGCTCAGCCCTTCCTGCTTGAACTGGTTGATTAACTGATAGATCTCTTTTTTGGCGCCGACGTCGACGCCGCGCGTCGGCTCATCGAGGATCAGCACCTTCGGCCGGGTCATCAGGCCGCGGGCGATCGCCACTTTCTGTTGATTGCCGCCGGAAAGCAGACCTATCGGCTGCTCCATCGACGGCATTTTGATATTGAACAGGCGGATGAAGTCCCCCACCGCCTGCCGCTCGTCGGCCTGTTTCAGGCTGCCGTCGGCGCGGCTGAAGTAGCGCAGCGCGGTCAGAGACATGTTTTCCTTTACCGACATGCCCAGCACCAGGCCGTCGCGCTTACGGTCTTCCGAGATATAGACGATGCCGTTCGCCAATCCATCCTGCGGCGAATGGGTGACTACCTCGCGGCCGTCGAGGTTGACGGTGCCGGCCTTGCGCGGCGCGGCGCCGTACAGAATCTTCATCAATTCGGTGCGCCCGGCGCCCATCAAGCCGGCCACGCCGAGGATCTCACCGCGATACAGCGTAAAGCTGACGTCTTCAACGCCGGGTCCGGAAAGATGACTGACTTCCAGCCGCTTTTCCCCGCGCGGTAAATCAAGGCGCGGGTATTGTTCTTCCAGCTTGCGACCGACCATCATTTCAATCAGCGAATCTTCCTGCAGCTCGCTCACCGGCCGCTCGGCGATGAACTGCCCGTCACGAAATACCGTCACGTCGTCGCAGATTTCAAAGATCTCTTTCAGACGGTGCGAGATATAGACGATGCCGCGCCCTTCGGCCTTCAGCTCGTTGATCACCTTGAACAGCGAGGCGGTTTCGGTGTCGGTCAGCGCATCGGTCGGTTCGTCCATGATGATCACTTTCGATTCGAAGCTCAGCACCTTGGCAATCTCCACCATCTGCTGATCGCCAATCGACAGCTCGCCCACCAGCCGGTGGCTGCTGTAGCGCAGGTTGAGGCGCGCCAGCAAGCGATCGGCCTCGGCGTACATGCGCTTCCAGTCAATGCGGCCGAAACGGTTGACGAACTCGCGGCCGAGGAAGATGTTTTCCGCAATCGTCAGCTGCGGGATCAGGTTCAGCTCCTGATGAATAATGCCGATGCCCGCTTCCTGCGAATATTTAGGCCCGTTGAACACCACCTCTTTACCGAGAAAATGCTGACTGCCGGCGTCTTTCTGGTAGATGCCGGTCAGCACTTTCATCATGGTGGACTTCCCGGCGCCGTTTTCCCCCACCAGCGCCATCACCTTGCCGGGATAAACGCTGAGGGCGGCGCCGGAAAGCGCCTTCACGCCGGGAAAGGTTTTATCAATCCCTTTCAGTTGCAGTAAAGGTTGCATAAACGCCTCAGAAAGTTACGCCGGCGCACAGGATCACGTTCGCGTAAGGCGAACACTCCCCGCTGCGGATCACCGCCCGGCTGTGCTCGGTTTGCGCTTTAAACGCCTGATGGCTGATATAACGCACGCCGATGGTATTGCCCTGGCGTTGGCCCAGTGCGGTCAATTCAGCCAACAATGCCTCGTGGAGCGACGGATTTTGTTTCACGATTTCTTCCGCCAGGATGGCGCTTTCTACCTGCATCTCTTGCGTGACCGCCGCGAACACCTGCATGAAGGTCGGCACGCCCTGCGTCAGCGCCAGATCGATGCGCTGCGTCGCCGCCGGTATCGGCAAACCCGCATCGCACAAGGTGAGCTGATCGGTATGCCCCAACCGGGCAATCACGGCAGACACGTCGGAATTCAGTAATACGCCTTTTTTCATCTTCTCACTCCGCTAGCGAAACGTTTCGCTCTCTGGAGGAGTGTAAAAAAACGGCAGGGGAAGGCAACCCGGACAATGCAGAAGTGTGATCGTCATCGAAACGTTTCGTTCGTGCACGGAGAAAGCGCAAACAAAAGGGGCTCAGCCTAGCTGAGCCCCTGTCAGGCGGGTTAGATCTCGACCTGCGTGCCGAGCTCGATGACCCGGTTCGGCGGGATTTCGAACTGATCCGGCGCGCGCAGCGCATTGCGGCTCAGAGCAACGAACAGTTTGCCGCGCAGGTAGAGGTACCATGGCCGCTTGGTGAGGATCAGCGATTCATGGGACATGAAGAACGACGTCTCCGACATGCGGCACGGCAACCCTTCCAGCCCGCAGCGGTGGAACACTTCCTCCACATTCGGCGTTTCGCGCCAGCCGTAGCTGGCCACCACCCGCCAGAAGGTCGGCGACAGCTGTTCGATGGTCACCCGACGCACGTTGTGCACGTAAGGCGCATCCTCGGTGCGCAGCGTCAGCAGCACCACGCGTTCATGCAGCACCTTGTTGTGCTTCAGGTTGTGCAACAGCGCAAAAGGAATGACGTTGGTGGCGCGCGACAGGAAGACCGCGGTACCCGGCACCCGCACCGGCGGCGATTTCTCCAGCGAGGCGATCATCGCCTCCAGCGAGTTGCCGTGCTCATGCAGACGGCGCAACAGGCGGAAACGCTCGCTCTTCCAGGTAGTCATAATGATGAACATTACCAGCGCCAGGGTCAGCGGCAGCCAGCCGCCGGAGAACAGCTTCAGGGCGTTGGCGGAGAACATCGGCACGTCGATGATCAGCAAGATGGTTACGATGCCGATCGCCAGGAAGCGGTTCCAGTGCCAGTTATTAATCGCCACCGAAGTGACCAGTATGCTGGTCAGCACCATGGTGCCGGTAACGGCGATGCCGTACGCCGCCGCCAGGTTGCTGGAGTGTTCGAAGCCGATGATCACCAGCACCACCGAGATATACAGCGTCCAGTTGATCACCGGAATGTAGATCTGGCCGGATTCCATTTCCGAGGTGTGAATGATGCGCATCGGCGACAAATACCCCAGGCGCACCGCCTGGCGAGTCAGCGAGAAGACGCCGGAAATCACCGCCTGCGAGGCGATGACCGTTGCCAGGGTTGCCAGAATCAGCAGCGGGATCAGCGCCCAGTCGGGCGCCAGCAGGAAGAATGGGTTTTTGATCGCTTCAGGGTTTTTCAGCAGCAGCGCCCCCTGGCCGAAGTAGTTGAGCACCAGCGAAGGCAGCACCACGGTGAACCAGGCCAGGCGGATCGGGAACTTGCCGAAGTGCCCCATGTCGGCATACAGCGCCTCAACGCCGGTGATCGACAGCACCACCGCCCCCAGCGCGAAGAAAGACACCTTCTTATATTCCATAAAGAAGTTGAGCGCCCATTTGGGATTCAGCGCCTGCAGCACTTCCGGGTTCGAAATGATGCTGCGCGCGCCCAGCACCGCCAACACGATGAACCACAACAGCATTACCGGGGCGAACAGCTTGCCGACGCTGCCGGTGCCGTGTTTTTGGATAACGAACAGCAGAGTCAGCACCAGAATCGAGAGCGGCACGATATAGGCGTCGAGCGCAGGCGCGGCGATTTCCAACCCCTCTATCGCCGACATCACCGAGATCGCCGGGGTGATCACCACCTCGCCATAGAAGAAGCTGCCGCCGATCAGGCCCAGTATCACCAGCACTGCGGTGGTGCGCGCCGAGGTATTGCGCCCGGCCAGCGACATCAGCGTCAAAATGCCGCCTTCGCCGGCGTTGTCCGCCCGCATCACGTAGGTGAGATATTTGAGGGAAACGATCACGATCAGCATCCAGAAAATCAGCGACAGGAAGCCGAAAACCACGTCTGGACGAACATCGAAGCCGTAATGGCCGGAGAAACACTCTCTCAACGTATAGAGAGGACTGGTGCCGATATCACCGTAGACCACGCCGATGGCAGCCAGGGTTACCGCCGATAGGGACTGCTTATGCTCTGCGCTCATAATTCGTTTCTTTATCAGAACATCCGTTAGCGATGCATCCGCATCAGGCAAAATACGGGCTCAAAGATCCGTCACGCCCACCAGAAAGCCGCACAGTATGCACCATTTATACGGCTTGCCTACCCTTATATCAGAGCCGAAAAATAAACAAAATGTGAACCGGATATCCGACTCAACTGAGAAAATTTTTACTAATCAATAAGCTATACCATTAAAAATAATGGTGGTTTATCATCGAATTATCGACCAAGATTGGCTAACTCTCGGACAATACGACGATTATATGACGCCATCATCCCTTCTGGCAGAACGAATTTCCCGCCTCAGCAGCGCGCTGGAGAGCGGCCTTTATGAGCGGCAAGAGGCGATCCGCCTGTGCCTGCTGGCGGCGCTGAGCGGCGAAAGCGTATTCTTGCTCGGCCCGCCCGGCATCGCCAAGAGCCTGATCGCGCGCCGGCTGAAGTTTGCCTTCCGCAACGCTCGCTCTTTTGAATACCTGATGACGCGCTTTTCCACGCCGGAAGAGGTCTTCGGCCCGCTCTCGATTCAGGCGCTGAAAGATGAAGGGCGCTATCAACGCCTGACCGCCGGCTATCTGCCAGAAGCGGAGATCGTGTTTCTGGACGAGATCTGGAAGGCCGGCCCGGCGATCCTCAACACCCTGCTGACGGCGATCAATGAACGGCGTTTTCGCAACGGCAACAGCGAAGAACCGATCCCGCTGCGCCTGCTGGTCACCGCTTCCAACGAACTGCCCGAAGCGGACAACAGCCTCGAAGCCCTGTATGACCGCATGCTGATTCGCCTGTGGCTGGACAAGGTGCAGGATAAACAGAATTTCCGCTCGCTGCTGGTCAACCGCCAGAGCGAAAGCCAAAACCCGGTGCCGGCGGCGCTGAGCGTCAGCGACGAAGAGTTTCTGCAGTGGCAGCCGCAGATCGATAAGGTCGCGCTGCCGGAAGCCTGCTTTGAGCTGATTTTCCAACTGCGCCAGCGGCTGGACGCGCTGGAACAGGCGCCGTACGTCTCCGATCGGCGCTGGAAGAAAGCCCTGCGCCTGCTGCAGGCCTGCGCCTTCTTCAGCGGGCGCGACGCCATCGCCCCGCTCGATCTGATGCTGTTGAAAGACTGCCTGTGGCACGATCTCACCTCGCTGAAGCTGCTGCAACAGCAGATCGATCAACTGCTGACCGAATCGGCCTATCAGCAGCAGTCGATGTTGATCCAACTGCAACAGATCCATACCCGCTGGATGCAGGACCAGCAGCAACAAAGCGACCGACAGGCCATCAGCCTGGTGAAAAAAGGCGGGATGTTCAGCCGCAAACCGCAATACGCACCGGCCACACCGTTCGCCGGCGGCACCCTCACCCTGCTGCTGCAAAAACCGCTGCAGCTGCATGACATTCAGGTCAATCATCTGAGCATCGAAAGCAGCGCGCTGGACACCTGGCTGCAAAAAGGCGGCGACGTGCGCGCCAAGTTGAACGGCATCGGCTTCGCGCAGCCGATCGATTTGGACGTCGATGACCAACTGCACCTGACGGTGTTGGACGTCAGCCGCCAGCCGTCGCTGCTGGCGCTGCCGGGCAAACAGGCTACCGCTACGCCGCAGGCGCTGCTGGATGAAATGGACGCATTGGCCCAGCGCCTGGCGGAACAGCGCCGCGCCTTCAGCCAACATCAGCCCTGCCTGTTCACGTCCGCCGCCGGTCTGGCCAAGATCGAAGCCAGTTTGCTGCAGGTCGCGGAACAGGTTAAACAGCAACAGCAGCAAATGCGCGGCCAGTAACCATGCTCAGTCTGGAGACGCTCGATCTGCTGCTGGCGATCACCGAAGGCGAGATGATCGAGGAGATGATCGTCGGCATGCTGGCCGCGCCGCAGCTGTCGGTATTCTTTAAAAAGTTTCCGGCCCTACGGCGGGCGCTGGATCGCGATCTGCCGCGCTGGAAGCTGCAGCTAAAGGAGCGTTTGCAGGAGGCCATGGTGCCGCCGGCGTTGGCGCAGGAATTTTACCGCTACCAACAGTGCCAGCTGGAGAACAATACCCAGTTCTATCACAACCTCAACGACACGATGGAGCTGCTGCGCCAGCTGGTTTCCCCGTTTTATGAACAGGCGCGCGCGCTGGTGGACGCCGCCGATCTGCCCAATCATCCGTTGGACGACAGTTTTCAAACGCTGTTTCTGCAGCGCTGGCGCATCAGCCTGACGCTGCAGGCCACCATGCTGCACCACCAGTTGCTGGAACAAGAGCGTGAGCAGCTGATGGCGGAACTGCAGGAACGCCTGGCGCTGAGCGGCGCGCTGGAACCGCTGCTGTCGGAAAACGACACCGCCGCCGGCAGGCTGTGGGACATGAGCAAAGGCCAGCTGCAGCGCGGCGATTACCAGCGGCTGGTGGAGTACGGCAACTTTTTGCAGCAGCAGCCGGAGCTGAAAAAGCTGGCGCAACAGCTGGGCCGCAGCTATCAGGCCAAAGCGGTGCAGCAACAGGACGCGCAGCCGGAGCCGTTCAGGGTTATGGTGCAGGTGCCGGCCACGCTGCCGGAAGAAGTGAGCGGCATTCATCAAAGCGACGACATTCTGCGCCTGCTGCCGCCGGAGCTGGCGACGCTGGGGATTGAAGAGCTGGAATTCGAGTTTTATCGCCGCCTGCTGGAAAAGCGACTGCTGAGCTACCGCCTGCAGGGCGACGTCTGGCAGGAACAGATCCTGATCCGTCAGGTCACCCACCAGCAGCAGGATCAGCAGCCGCGCGGGCCGTTTATCGTCTGCGTGGACACCTCAGGATCGATGGGCGGCTTCAACGAACAGTGCGCCAAGGCGTTCTGTCTGGCGCTGCTGCGCATTGCGCTGGCGGACAACCGCCGCTGCTACATCATGCTGTTCGCCAACCAGATCGTACATTACGAACTCACCGCCGCCAGCGGCATTGAGCAGGCAGTGCGTTTTCTCGGCCAGCAGTTTCGCGGCGGCACCGATCTGGCGGCCTGCCTGAACGCCACCGTCACCAAAATGGCGGAGAGCGGCTGGTTCGATGCCGATGCGGTGATCATTTCTGATTTTATCGCCCAGCGGTTGCCGGAGGAGGTAATAAAGAAGGTGAAACAGCAGCAGCAAAGCCACCAGCAGCGTTTCCACGCGGTGGCGATGTCCGCCTACGGCAAACCCGGCATCATGCGCATCTTCGATCACATTTGGCGCTTCGATACCGGGTTGAAAAGCCGGTTGATGCGCCGCTGGCGGCGCTAGGCAGAATCAGAGCAGGCCTTCAACCGCGCCGCGCACTTCCGGTGACCACACGCCGCACTGCACCTGGCCGATATGCGACAGCTGCAACAGCAACATCACCAAACGCGACTGACCGATGCCGCCGCCGATGGTCTGCGGCATATCGCCGCGCAGCAACGACTGATGCCATTCCAGCTTCATGCGATCTTCATCGCCGGTCAGCGCCAGCTGATGTTTCAGCGCCGCGGCGTCGACGCGGATGCCCATGGAAGAAAGCTCGAAAGCGTCCTGCAGCACCGGGTTCCACACCACTATATCGCCGTTCAGGCCCGCCAGGCCATCCGCCGTCGGCGTGGTCCAGTCATCATAATCCGGCGCACGCACATCGTGCGATTTGCCGTGCGACAGCTTGCCGCCGATGCCGATCAGGAACACCGCGCCCAATTCTTTGGCGATCGCCCGCTCACGCCCTTTGGCGTCCAGATCCGGATAGCGCTGCAGCAGGGTTTCGCTGTGCACGAAGTGGATCTGTTCCGGCAGGAACGGGGTCAGGCCATGCTCACGGCTGACTTCCGCTTCCGTCGCCTTGATCGCGGCGTAAATGCTGCGCACGGTACTTTTCAGATAGTCCAGACCGCGCTCACCGTCGCCCATCACCCGCTCCCAGTCCCACTGATCGACGTACACCGAGTGGATTGGCGTCAGGCGGTCTTCATCCGGGCGCAGCGCCTTCATATGGGTATACAGGCCTTCGCCGGCACCGAAATCGTAGCTGCCCAGGGTTTTGCGTTTCCATTTCGCCAGTGAGTGCACCACTTCGAAGGTGGCGTCCGGCAAAGTTTTGACTTTGACCTGCACCGCTTTCTCGCTGCCGGAGAGGTTATCCTGCGTGCCGTCGCCCAGGCGGCTAAGGATCGGGGCCTGCACTTCGATCAGACCGAGCTGCTGTTCCAGCTGGCGGGAGAAGAAGGATTTGACCTGGCTGATTTGTTGTTGTTTTTGGATAAACTGTTTTTTCATTGCCGTATCTCTTGTAAACCTGTCTCTGTTGCCATCGATTAAGCAACAAAACGATACGCCAATTCAATATCCGTTAATCAATATTGCCTTTTCACTTTTAATCGTTCATTTTTACCCGGACTGAATTCAACAATCGTTAATTAATGGGGGATTAAATGGCGGAAATTTATCAGATCGATAATCTCGATCGCGGCATCCTCAACGCCCTGATGGACAATGCGCGCACACCGTACGCCGAACTGGCGAAAAACTTCGCCGTCAGCCCCGGCACCATTCACGTGCGGGTGGAGAAGATGAAACAGGCCGGGATCATCACCGGCGCGCGTATCGACGTCAGTCCCAAACAGCTGGGCTACGACGTGTGCTGCTTTATCGGCATCATATTAAAGAGCGCCAAGGACTACCCTTCGGCACTGAAGAAGCTGGAAAGCCTGGAGGAAGTGGTGGAAGCCTATTACACCACCGGCCATTACAGCGTCTTTATTAAAGTGATGTGCCGCTCGATCGACGCGTTGCAACAGGTACTTATCAACAAGATCCAGACCATCGACGAGATCCAGTCCACCGAAACGCTGATCTCGCTGCAGAACCCCATTATGCGCACCATCGTGCCGTAACCCGCCAAATTGCATACCCACATTATCCACAGGTAGATCCCAGCCGATTCACAGCGTACAATGCAGCCACTTTGAGTGAGAAGGTTGGGATCGTTGGTTCATGGCAGACATTACTCTGATCAGTGGCAGTACGCTTGGCAGCGCCGAATACGTGGCTGAACATTTGGCTGAAAAGCTGGAAGACGCCGGCTTCTCTACCGAGATGCTGCACGGCCCTGAACTGGATGAACTGCCGTTGAACGGCCGCTGGCTGGTGGTCTCTTCCACGCACGGTGCCGGCGAACTGCCGGATAACCTTCAGCCGCTGTTGGAACAGATCGCTGAGCAGCAGCCGGATCTTTCCGAGGTGCAGTTCGGCGCCGTCGGTTTAGGCAGTTCGGAATACGACACCTTCTGCGGTGCGATCAAACAGATCGACGATCTATTGATCGCCAGAGGCGCTAAAAGGATCGGCGATCGTCTCGAGATCGACGTGACCGAGCATGAAATTCCCGAGGATCCGGCCGAGGAATGGGTAAAAAACTGGATTAATTTACTCTAATTCGTCTAAAGATCGTGCGAACGATTGTGGATAACTAAGCTTAAAAGCAGGGTAAAAGCCGTAGTTATCCCAATAACAACCGTAGTGCGCTTTTTGTCCTGTGTATAACAAGCCTTTTAGATCCCAGCTTATCTGCGTCGGGATCACCGATCATTCACAGCAAACGATCCTCCTTAATCTGCTGATCTTCATCGTGAATAGTCACTTATCCACAGAGGATCGCGATCCTAATAAGAGATCTAATAAAGAGATCTTTAAATAAAAAAGATCTTCTTTTAATTACCGACGATCCTGACCACTTGGTCGATCGTCTAAACTTGAGTAGAATCCCCGACCCCAGGGCAAATACGATCGTTCGCAATACGGCGAGGTGCAGTTCCATGTTTTATCCAGATCAATTTGACGTCATCATCATCGGTGGTGGCCATGCAGGTACCGAGGCCGCCATGGCCGCGGCGCGCATGGGACGTCAGACTTTATTATTGACACACAATATCGACACGCTGGGACAGATGTCCTGTAACCCGGCGATTGGCGGTATTGGTAAAGGGCATCTGGTTAAGGAAATTGATGCACTCGGCGGCCTGATGGCGACAGCGATCGACCATGCCGGCATACAGTTTAGGATACTAAACGCCAGCAAAGGCCCAGCCGTTCGCGCCACACGCGCTCAGGCGGATCGCGTGTTGTATCGCCAGGCTATCCGTACCGCGTTGGAGAACCAGCCCAATCTGATGATCTTCCAACAGCCGGTTGAGGATCTGATCGTCGAAAACGATCGCGTCGTGGGCGCCGTCACCCAAATGGGCCTGAAATTCCGCGCCAAAGCGGTGGTATTGACCGTAGGCACCTTCCTGGACGGCAAGATCCATATCGGCCTGGAAAATTACAGCGGCGGCCGCGCCGGGGATCCGCCTTCGATCTCGCTGTCTCAGCGTTTGCGTGAACTGCCGCTGCGCGTCAACCGCTTGAAAACCGGGACACCGCCGCGCATCGACGCCCGCACTATCGATTTCAGCGTACTGGCGCCGCAACACGGCGATACGCCGGTGCCGGTATTCTCGTTCCTGGGCGATGCCAGCCAGCATCCGGAACAAATGGCGTGCTATATCACCCATACCAATGAAAAAACCCATGACGTGATCCGCAATAACCTCGATCGCAGCCCGATGTATGCCGGGATCATCGAAGGGATCGGCCCACGTTACTGCCCGTCGATCGAAGACAAGGTCATGCGCTTTGCCGATCGCAACGCGCACCAGATCTTCCTCGAGCCGGAAGGCCTGACCAGCAATGAGATTTACCCTAACGGGATCTCCACCAGCCTGCCGTTCGATGTGCAGATGCAGATCGTCCGTTCGATGGAAGGAATGCAAAACGCGCGTATTATTCGCCCTGGTTATGCTATCGAGTACGATTTCTTCGATCCGCGCGACCTGAAACCGACGCTGGAAAGCAAATTCATTCAGGGGCTGTTCTTTGCAGGTCAAATCAACGGCACCACCGGGTATGAAGAAGCCGCCGCACAGGGGCTGCTGGCCGGTCTGAACGCCGGTCGCTTCGCCGCCGAGCAAGAAGGCTGGGCGCCACGTCGCGATCAGGCTTATCTCGGCGTGCTGGTGGACGACCTCAGCACCCTCGGCACCAAAGAACCGTACCGCATGTTTACTTCACGCGCCGAGTATCGTCTGATGCTGCGCGAAGACAACGCCGATCTCCGCCTGACAGAAAAAGGCCGTGAACTCGGCCTGGTGGACGACGTGCGTTGGGCGCGCTACAGCGAGAAGCTGGAGCGGATCGAACGTGAACGTCAGCGCCTGCGCGACATCTGGATGCACCCGCACGCCGAGAACGTCGAACAGGTCAATGCGTTGCTGAAAGCGCCGCTGTCACGCGAAGCAAACGGCGAAGAGCTGCTGCGCCGTCCGGAAATGGACTACGCGCAATTGACCGCCACCGAGGCCTTCGCGCCGCCGTTGGACGATGTACAAGCCGCCGAGCAGGTTGAGATCCAGGTCAAATACGAAGGCTACATCGCTCGCCAGCAGGAAGAGATCGAAAAACAGCAGCGCAACGAGAACACCGTGTTGCCGTTGGATCTCGACTACCGTCAGGTTTCGGGGTTGTCGAACGAAGTGATCGCCAAACTGAACGATCACAAACCGAACTCCATCGGCCAGGCTTCACGCATCTCCGGCATTACGCCGGCGGCGATCTCGATTTTGCTGATTTGGCTGAAAAAGCAGGGGCTGCTGCGCCGCAGCGCATAAATCCCGCATCCAGGCGGCCGTTTGCTCAACCCGTAGCCAAACGGCCGCTGACATCACCTGCGCGCTGAATTATCATAGGCGCCTCATTGCGCCAGCTAACCATCCGCTGGTCGTTCAGCGCCTGCCAGAGGATCCGTTGTGCAAAAAAAATTAGACTCGCTGCTCGCGGCAGCAGGCATTGAGCTGCCCGATCAGCAGAAACAGCAGCTGCTGGGCTATGTCGGCATGCTGGATAAGTGGAACAAGGCTTATAACCTCACGTCGGTGCGCGATCCGCAGCAAATGCTGGTGCGCCACATCCTCGACAGCATCGTGGTCAACCCGCATCTGCAGGGATCGCGTTTTATCGATGTCGGCACCGGCCCCGGTTTACCGGGCATTCCGCTGGCGATCGTGCGTCCGGATGCGCATTTCACGCTGCTCGACAGCCTGGGCAAGCGCGTGCGTTTCCTGCGCCAGGTGCAGCATGAACTGGGCCTGAACAATATCGAGCCGGTTCAGAGCCGCGTTGAAGCGTTTCCGGCCGAGCCGCCGTTCGACGGCGTGATCAGCCGGGCGTTCGCTTCGCTGCAGGATATGCTGTCCTGGTGCCATCACCTGCCGGCGAAAGGGCAGGGGCGTTTTTACGCATTGAAAGGCGTGCGCCCGGATGAAGAATTGGCGCACCTGCCGGAGGGCGTTAGCCTGGAGTCTATCGTGCGGTTGCAGGTGCCTGAACTGGAAGGCGAACGCCATCTGGTGGTGCTTAAGGCAAACTGAGTTTGTTTTTGATCAAACAAGCGTGAATTAACGGTAGTACGGCGTGTAAAGGTAAGCAGGCTAATTAGTTGGTCGCTTTTTTTAGTTAATTTACTTTCTATTAACACAAAAAACGCGGCTAATTAGCGACAATAGAGTAATTGCAATTAGAAATAGTCACGTTAGCAATCATGTGCGAAAGATTGGCCTTTGCTGCTAATGTTAATTGGCTGTTGGAATATTGCCCCGTTGCTTGTCAATAAAAGGTTTTCATCGGGTATACGGATTGTTTTTGAACAGTTAACTGATAATGTTTTGATTTATATAATCTTTTGATCGCTCAAATTGCTAAAGACGGTTTGATTGTCCATCGGCTATAAATCAGTGAAGGGCATTATTGTGATCGGCTTCGCGTTTCTAAACGCAACGCTGGAATAATCAGACAATTAAATGTGCCCTATTATTCCGACCGTTTTCTTGTGAAAATAGGCTGGAATAGGGAAATTTAAATAATTGTTCACCTTTTCGCTACTTATCGATTGAATTCGTTGGTATGCCCCGTATAATTTGCTCGTTTTTTGCTGCTTGACTCAGGACAGCAAAAACAGTTGTATACGTCACTCAGCATACCCCCTCTGGGGTACGGAGAGAACAAACGTCATGTCTGTGTCCCTATACAGCGGGAAAGTCGCACGCAAACTGCTGTTTTTGCAGTTAATGACTTTTGTTCTGATCAGCGTTGTTTTCTGGCTGAAAAGCCCGGAATGGAGCGCTTCGGCGTTGGCAGGCGGTCTCGCCGCCTGGTTGCCGAGTGCAATGTTTATGCTGTTTGCCTTGCGCCATCAGGCGCAAACGCCGGCGCCCGGTAGGGTTGCCTGGTCGTTCGCCATCGGCGAGGGGCTAAAGGTCGTGATCACCATCGTTTTGCTGATCGTGGCGCTGGGGGTGTTCAAGGCGGAGTTTATACCGCTTGGCCTGACCTATTTAGCGGTGTTAGTGGTGCAGATAGTGGCACCGGCCGTGATTAACAGTTACCGAACTTAACTAAATAAGGGTAAGAGGCATCATGTCTGCAGGAGAAGTCTTGACTCCACAGGAGTATATCGGTCACCACCTGACGCAGCTTCAGGTCGGGACTGGGTTCTGGTCGATCAACATCGACTCGATGTTTTTCTCCGTCGTCCTCGGGGCGCTTTTCCTGGTGATCTTCCGCAAAGTGGCCAAAAACGCCACCAGCGGCGTGCCGGGTAAACTGCAAACCGCCGTGGAGCTGGTAGTCGGTTTCGTCGACAGCAGCGTGCGCGACATGTACCACGGCAAGAGCAAGGTGATTGCGCCGCTGGCGCTGACCGTGTTCGTCTGGGTGTTCCTGATGAACCTGATGGACTTGCTGCCCATCGACTTCCTGCCTTACGTTGGCGAACACATCCTCGGCCTGCCTGCGCTGCGCGTAGTGCCTACCGCCGATGTGAACGTCACGCTGTCGATGGCGCTGGGCGTGTTTATCCTGATTCTGTTCTATAGCATCAAAATGAAAGGCGTTGGCGGGTTCGTTAAAGAGTTGACCATGCAGCCGTTCAACCACCCTGTATTCATTCCTATCAACCTGATTCTTGAAGGTGTCAGCCTGCTGTCCAAACCTGTTTCACTGGGTCTGCGACTGTTCGGCAACATGTATGCGGGTGAGTTGATCTTCATCCTGATTGCCGGCCTGTTGCCGTGGTGGTCACAGTGGGTCCTGAGCTTGCCTTGGGCTATCTTCCACATCCTGATCATTACGCTTCAAGCCTTTATTTTCATGGTTCTGACGATCGTCTATCTGTCGATGGCATCTGAAGAGCACTGATTTTCTTAAAACACTTGCACTTTTAAACTGAAACAAACTGGAGACTGTCATGGAAAACCTGAGTATGGATCTGCTGTACATGGCTGCCGCTGTGATGATGGGTTTAGCGGCAATCGGTGCTGCGATCGGTATCGGCATCCTGGGTGGTAAATTCTTGGAAGGCGCTGCTCGTCAGCCTGACCTGATTCCTCTGCTGCGTACACAGTTCTTTATCGTTATGGGTCTGGTCGACGCCATCCCGATGATCGCTGTAGGTCTGGGTCTGTACGTGATGTTCGCCGTCGCGTAAGTAGAGCAACCCTCTACGACGTAACCAAACTATTAACTTTTAAAGAGGCATTGTGCTGTGAATCTTAACGCAACAATCCTCGGCCAGGCCATCGCGTTCGTTCTGTTTGTCTGGTTCTGCATGAAGTACGTATGGCCGCCGATCATGGCTGCCATCGAG
This sequence comes from Serratia sp. CY55921, assembly GCF_052167655.1. Taxonomy (NCBI): domain Bacteria; kingdom Pseudomonadati; phylum Pseudomonadota; class Gammaproteobacteria; order Enterobacterales; family Yersiniaceae; genus Serratia; species Serratia sp. CY55921. The sequence continues at coordinate 20,902 of NZ_JBJNMU010000005.1, forward strand.
AAACGTCAGAAAGAAATCGCTGACGGCCTCGCTTCTGCAGAGCGTGCCAAAAAAGATCTGGACTTAGCGCAAGCCAATGCGACCGACCAGCTGAAAACTGCCAAAGCAGAAGCTCAGGTGATCATCGAGCAAGCGAACAAACGCAAAGCTCAGATCATGGATGAAGCGAAAGCCGAAGCCGAGCAGGAACGTAACAAAATCGTGGCGCAGGCTCAGGCTGAGATCGAAGCCGAACGTAAGCGCGCTCGTGAAGAGTTGCGTAAGCAAGTCGCGATGCTGGCAATTGCCGGCGCCGAGAAGATCATCGAACGTTCCGTGGATGAAGCTGCTAACAGCGACATCGTTGATAAACTGGTCGCTGAACTGTAAGGAGGGAGGGGCTGATGTCTGAATTTGTAACTGTAGCTCGCCCCTACGCCAAAGCAGCTTTTGACTTTGCCGTTGAGCACCAAAGCGTAGAGCGCTGGCAGGACATGCTGGCGTTTGCGGCTGAAGTCACTCGCAATGAACAGATTTCTGAACTGCTGTCTGGCGCGGTTGCGCCAGAAACGCTGTCCAAGACGTTCATCGCGGTTTGTGGCGATCGGCTCGACGAACATGGCCAGAACTTTATCCGTGTAATGGCCGAAAATGGACGTTTACTGGTTCTTCCTGCCGTGCTGCAGCAGTTCATCGAACTGCGCGCCTCGCTGGAATCCACCGTCGAAGTCGAAGTGCTGTCTGCGAGCGCGCTGAGCGACGAACAGCAGGCGAAAATCGCCGCTGCGATGGAAAAACGTCTGTCACGCAAAGTTAAGCTGAATTGCAAAATTGACAAGTCTGTACTGGCCGGCATCGTTGTTCGCGCCGGCGATATGGTGATTGATGGCAGCGTTCGCGGTCGTCTTGAACGCCTGACAGACGTCTTGCAGTCTTAAGGGGACTGGAGCATGCAACTGAATTCCACCGAAATCAGCGAACTGATCAAGCAGCGCATTGCTCAGTTCAATGTAGTGAGCGAAGCTCACAATGAAGGTACTATCGTTTCCGTCAGCGACGGGATCATCCGCGTACACGGCCTGGCCGAAGTTATGCAGGGCGAAATGATCGCGCTGCCTGGCAACCGTTACGCAATCGCATTGAACCTGGAGCGCGACTCCGTTGGTGCCGTGGTCATGGGTCCGTACGCGGATCTGGCCGAAGGCATGAAGGTTAAATGCACCGGCCGTATCCTGGAAGTTCCAGTCGGTCGTGGTCTGCTGGGCCGCGTCGTTAACACCCTGGGCGCGCCAATCGACGGCAAAGGCCCGATTGAAAACGACGGTTTCTCTCCGGTAGAAGCTATCGCCCCAGGCGTTATCGAGCGTCAGTCCGTTGATCAGCCGGTTCAGACTGGCTACAAATCCGTTGACGCCATGATTCCAATCGGCCGCGGCCAGCGTGAGCTGGTGATCGGTGACCGTCAGACCGGTAAAACCGCGCTGGCGATCGATGCGATCATCAACCAACGCGACTCCGGCATCAAATGCGTTTACGTGGCTATCGGCCAGAAAGCGTCCACCATCGCTAACGTGGTGCGCAAACTGGAAGAGCACGGCGCACTGGCCAACACCATCGTGGTGGTGGCGACCGCTTCCGAATCCGCTGCACTGCAATACCTGGCGCCATACGCCGGTTGCGCAATGGGCGAATACTTCCGTGACCGCGGCGAAGATGCGCTGATCGTGTACGATGACCTGTCCAAACAGGCCGTTGCTTACCGCCAGATTTCCCTGCTGCTTCGTCGTCCGCCAGGTCGTGAAGCTTACCCAGGCGACGTATTCTACCTGCACTCCCGCTTGCTGGAGCGTGCAGCGCGCGTTAACGCCGAGTACGTTGAAGCCTTCACCAAAGGTGAAGTTAAAGGCCAAACCGGTTCACTGACCGCTCTGCCGATCATTGAAACCCAGGCGGGTGACGTTTCCGCGTTCGTTCCGACCAACGTAATCTCGATTACCGATGGTCAGATCTTCCTGGAATCCAACCTGTTCAACTCCGGTATTCGTCCGGCAGTTAACCCGGGTATCTCCGTATCCCGTGTTGGTGGCGCCGCGCAGACCAAGATCATGAAGAAACTGTCCGGTGGTATCCGTACCGCGCTGGCGCAGTATCGTGAACTGGCTGCGTTCTCCCAGTTCGCCTCCGATCTGGACGACGCGACCCGCAAACAGCTGAGCCACGGTCAGAAAGTGACCGAGCTGCTGAAACAGAAACAGTATGCGCCGATGTCGGTTGCACAACAGTCTCTGGTGCTGTTTGCCGCAGAACGCGGTTACCTGAACGACGTCGAAGTCGCCAAAGTGGTGAGCTTCGAAGCCGCGCTGGTCGCCTATGCGGACCGCGAGCACGCCGAGCTGCTGAACCACATCAACCAAACTGGCAACTTCAATGATGAGATCGAGGGCAAGTTGAAAGACATCCTCGAGACCTTCAAGAAAACCCAGTCCTGGTAACGCCGAACGGTCCTGCTGTTGAAAGACAGCAGGCCGTCTGGCACTGAGGAGAAGCAGAGATGGCCGGCGCAAAAGAGATACGTAGTAAGATCGCTAGCGTGCAAAACACGCAAAAGATCACTAAAGCGATGGAAATGGTCGCCGCCTCCAAAATGCGTAAATCGCAGGATCGCATGGCGGCCAGCCGTCCTTATGCAGAGACCATGCGCAAAGTGATTGGTCACCTTGCGTTAGGGAATCTGGAGTACAAGCACCCGTACCTGGATGAGCGTGACGTTAAGCGCGTCGGGTATCTGGTGGTGTCTACTGACCGTGGTCTCTGCGGCGGCTTGAACATCAACCTGTTCAAAAAGCTGCTGGCGGAGATGAAAGCCTGGTCCGAAAAAGGCGTCGAAACCGATTTGGCGCTGATTGGCTCTAAAGCGGCCTCTTTCTTTGGTTCCGTGGGCGGCAACGTGGTTGCCCAGGTGACCGGCATGGGGGACAAACCTTCCCTGTCGGATCTGATCGGGCCGGTGAAAGTGATGCTGCAGGCCTACGACGAAGGTCGTTTGGACAAGCTGTACATTGTCAGCAACAAATTTGTTAATACGATGTCCCAAGAGCCGCAGGTGCTTCAGCTGCTGCCGTTACCGCCCGCCGATGACGAAGAGCTGAAGAAAACGCCTTGGGATTACCTGTATGAACCGGATCCAAAAGTGCTGCTTGATACCTTGCTGCGCCGCTATGTGGAGTCGCAGGTTTATCAGGGCGTCGTGGAAAACCTGGCCAGCGAGCAGGCCGCACGAATGGTCGCGATGAAAGCCGCAACCGATAACGGCGGTAGCCTGATCAAAGAGCTGCAGTTGGTATACAACAAGGCGCGTCAGGCCAGCATCACTCAGGAACTCACCGAGATCGTTTCGGGAGCCTCCGCGGTTTAAGCTAGGTTTACGAATTACGTAGAGGATTCAAGATGGCTACTGGAAAGATTATCCAGGTAATCGGCGCCGTGGTGGACGTCGAGTTCCCTCAGGATGCCGTACCAAAAGTGTACGATGCCCTTGAGGTAGAAAACGGCACCGAAAAACTGGTGTTGGAAGTTCAGCAACAGCTGGGCGGTGGCGTGGTTCGCTGTATCGCAATGGGGACCTCCGACGGTCTGCGTCGCGGTCTGAAAGTGAACAACCTGGACCACCCGATTGAAGTGCCGGTGGGTAAAGCTACCCTGGGCCGTATCATGAACGTATTGGGTCAACCGATCGACATGAAAGGCGACATCGGCGAAGAAGAGCGTTGGGCGATTCACCGCGCGGCGCCAAGCTACGAAGAGCTGTCCAGCTCCCAGGAACTGCTGGAAACCGGTATCAAGGTAATGGACCTGATTTGTCCGTTCGCCAAGGGCGGTAAAGTCGGTCTGTTCGGCGGTGCGGGCGTAGGTAAAACCGTAAACATGATGGAGCTGATCCGTAACATCGCGATCGAGCACTCCGGTTATTCCGTGTTTGCGGGCGTGGGCGAGCGTACTCGTGAGGGTAACGACTTCTACCACGAAATGACCGACTCCAACGTTCTGGACAAAGTATCCCTGGTTTACGGCCAGATGAACGAGCCACCAGGTAACCGTCTGCGCGTTGCGCTGACCGGTCTGACCATGGCGGAGAAATTCCGTGACGAAGGCCGTGACGTTCTGCTGTTCGTTGACAACATCTACCGTTATACCCTGGCCGGTACCGAAGTGTCCGCACTTCTGGGCCGTATGCCATCCGCGGTAGGTTATCAGCCGACGCTGGCGGAAGAGATGGGCGTTCTGCAAGAACGTATCACCTCGACCAAGACCGGTTCCATCACTTCCGTACAGGCCGTTTACGTTCCTGCGGATGACTTGACTGACCCGTCTCCAGCCACCACCTTTGCGCACTTGGACGCAACCGTGGTACTGAGCCGTAACATCGCTTCTCTGGGTATCTACCCGGCCGTTGACCCGCTGGATTCCACCAGCCGTCAGCTGGATCCGCTGGTTGTTGGCCAGGAGCACTACGACGTAGCGCGTGGCGTGCAGTCCATTCTGCAACGCTACCAGGAACTGAAAGATATCATCGCGATCCTGGGTATGGACGAGCTGTCTGAAGAAGACAAACTGGTCGTATCCCGTGCGCGTAAGATCCAACGCTTCCTGTCTCAGCCGTTCTTCGTGGCAGAAGTCTTCACCGGTTCTCCGGGCAAGTTCGTATCGCTGAAAGACACCATCCGTGGTTTCAAAGGCATTATGGACGGCGACTATGACCACCTGCCGGAGCAGGCGTTCTACATGGTTGGCACCATTGAAGAAGCAGTGGAAAAAGCCAAGAAACTGTAACGCCTTGAGAGGAGGGTGATATGGCTATGACTTACCATCTGGATGTAGTCAGCGCGGAAAAACAGATGTTTTCCGGCCTGGTGCAGAAGATCCAGGTGACAGGCAGCGAAGGTGAACTGGGGATCTTCCCTGGCCATGCGCCGCTGCTGACTGCCATCAAGCCTGGCATGGTGCGTATTGTTAAGCAGCACGGTGAAGAAGAGTTCATCTACCTGTCCGGCGGCATCCTCGAGGTGCAGCCGAGCGTGGTTACCGTGCTGGCGGACACTGCTATCCGTGGTACTGACCTCGACGAAGCGAGAGCGTTGGAAGCTAAGCGTAAAGCTGAAGAACACATTCGCAGCTCTCATGGCGATGTCGACTATGCTCAGGCATCCGCTGAACTGGCGAAAGCGATCGCAAAACTGCGCGTTATCGAGCTCACCAGAAAAGCGATGTAATGTTTGGGTGCAGAGCACCCAACTTTAAGAAAGCGGCCTATAGGGTCGCTTTTTTTTTACTTTAAAATAAGTATTTCAGCCCGGCGTAGAAAGTGGTATGTAACCCTGATATCCAGGGTGGAGCCGTCGCCAATCACCGACAGTTTTTTCGTCCTGAAGCCTAATTGGACATGATGGTGGCAGGCCAAGCGCTGCGCGGCCTGCGACGGTTTCGTGATGAGAAATATGTAGTAATATCGTCGCTAAACGGTTTTACTTTCGTCTATCAAAATGGAGTTATCAGGTTGCTTATGTCGAACAGCGCAATGAGCGTGGTTATCCTCGCCGCAGGCAAGGGTACGCGCATGTATTCCGATCTTCCCAAAGTGTTGCATCCGTTGGCCGGCAAGCCGATGGTGCAACACGTCATTGATGCCGCGATGAAACTGGGCGCGCAACATGTACACCTGGTATACGGCCATGGCGGCGATCTGCTGAAAAGCACGTTGACCGAAGGCGCGCTGAACTGGGTGCTGCAGGCCGAGCAACTGGGCACTGGCCATGCGATGCAGCAGGCGGCGCCGCATTTTGCCGACGATGAAGACGTGTTGATGCTGTATGGCGACGTGCCGTTGATCTCCGTCGATACGCTCACGCGCCTGTTGGCGGCCAAGCCGCAGGGCGGCATCGGCCTGCTGACGGTCAAGCTGGACGATCCGAGTGGCTATGGCCGCATCGTGCGCGAGCAGGGTGACGTGGTGGGCATCGTCGAACACAAGGACGCCAGCGAAGCGCAGCGTCAGATCAATGAGATCAATACCGGCATCCTGGTGGCGAATGGGCGCGATCTGAAGCGCTGGCTGGGGATGTTGAACAACGACAACGCTCAGGGCGAGTTTTACATCACCGATATCATTGCGTTGGCGCATGCCGACGGCAAGAAAATCGAAGCCGTGCACCCATCGCGTTTGAGCGAAGTGGAAGGCGTGAACAACCGACAGCAGCTGGCGACCCTGGAGCGCGTGTTCCAGTCGGAACAGTCTGAAAAACTGCTGCTGGCCGGCGTAATGTTGTTGGATCCGGCGCGTTTCGACCTGCGCGGTGAACTTGTTCACGGCCGCGACATCACTATTGATGCGAATGTGATTATCGAAGGTCACGTCAAGCTGGGCGACCGGGTGAAAATCGGCGCCGGCTGCGTGCTGAAAAACTGCGTGATCGGTGATGACTGCGAGATCAGCCCTTACAGCGTCCTGGAAGACAGCGTGCTGGAAGCCGCCTGCTCCGTTGGGCCGTTCGCCCGCCTGCGCCCTGGCGCGGAGCTGGCAACAGGGGCCCACGTCGGCAACTTCGTGGAAATGAAAAAGGCGCGATTGGGCAAAGGCTCCAAGGCCGGTCACCTCAGCTACCTGGGCGATGCCGACATTGGAGATGACGTGAATATCGGCGCCGGCACCATCACCTGCAATTACGATGGCGCCAACAAGCACAAGACGCTGATCGGCGATGGCGTGTTTGTCGGTTCCGATACTCAGCTGGTGGCGCCGGTGTCGGTCGGCAAAGGGGCCACCATTGCCGCCGGCACCACGGTGACGCGAGATATCGCCGAAAACGAACTGGTGCTGAGCCGCGTCAAGCAGGTGCACATTCAGGGCTGGCAGCGCCCGGTGAAGAAGAAGTCATAGTGTGTTTTGCGTTGGGCTCCATTCACGAGCCCAATACAAAACATAATAACCCCCACCATCTACAGGCTCGGGGGACGCACGGTAAAACCGGCAAAAATCAGGTCAAGGCATCGAAAACGCCCATAAAAGGCGTTCATTAGGAATATAACCGAATGTGTGGAATTGTAGGCGCAGTAGCGCAACGTGATATCGCAGAAATTCTGCTGGAAGGTTTACGTCGTCTTGAGTACCGCGGTTACGACTCCGCCGGTCTGGCGGTGGTCGACGATCAAGGCAACGTCAGTCGCCTACGTCGCGTAGGCAAGGTGCAAAAACTGGCCGAAGCGGCGGAGCAGACCGATCTGCACGGCGGCACCGGCATCGCTCACACCCGTTGGGCAACGCACGGTGAACCGACCGAAGCGAACGCGCACCCGCATGTTTCCGACTACATTACCGTGGTGCATAACGGCATCATCGAAAACCACGAGCCGCTGCGCGAACTGCTGATCGAACGCGGTTACCGCTTCAACTCTGAAACCGACACCGAAGTGATCGCGCACCTGGTGCACTGGGAACAGCTGCAGGGCGGTACGCTGCTCGAAGTGGTTCAGCGCGTGATCCCACAGCTGCGCGGCGCTTACGGCACCGTGGTGATGGACAGCCGCGATCCGAGCGTATTGGTCGCGGCGCGCTCCGGCAGCCCGCTGGTTATCGGCCGCGGCGTCGGGGAAAACTTCATCGCTTCCGATCAGCTGGCGTTGCTGCCGGTCACCCGCCGCTTCATCTTCCTGGAAGAAGGCGATGTGGTGGAGGTGACTCGCCGCACCGTCAACATCTTCGACAAACAGGGTAACGCCATCGAGCGCCCTGAGATCGAATCCCAGGTGCAGTATGACGCCGGCGACAAGGGCGCTTACCGCCACTACATGCAAAAAGAGATTTACGAACAGCCGCTGGCGCTGAAAAACACCCTGGAAGGGCGTTTCAGTCATGGCCAAATCAACCTGAGCGAGCTGGGCCCGCACGCCGACGAGCTGCTGGCCAAGGTGCAGCACGTGCAGATCATCGCCTGTGGGACTTCTTACCACTCCGGGATGGTGGCGCGTTACTGGTTCGAAGCGCTGGCCGGCGTGCCGTGCGATGTCGAGATCGCGTCCGAATTCCGTTACCGCAAATCGGCGGTGCGTCCGGGCAGCCTGATCATCACCCTGTCGCAGTCCGGCGAAACCGCCGACACGTTAGCGGCGCTGCGTCTGTCCAAAGAGCTGGGTTATCTCGGTTCGCTGGCCGTTTGTAACGTTGCGGGGTCTTCGCTGGTGCGCGAATCCGATCTGGCGTTGATGACCAAAGCGGGCACGGAAATCGGCGTTGCTTCGACCAAAGCCTTTACCACGCAGCTCACCGTCCTGTTGATGCTGGTGGCGCGCCTGGGCCGTCTGAAAGGCATGGCGGAAAGCGTGGAGCAGGAGATTGTGCACGGCCTGCAGGCGCTGCCGGCGCGTATTGAGCAGATGCTGTCGATGGATAAAGAAATCGAAGCGCTGGCGGAAGGTTTCTCGGACAAACATCATGCGCTGTTCCTCGGCCGCGGCGATCAGTACCCGATCGCCATGGAAGGGGCGCTGAAGCTGAAAGAGATCTCCTATATTCACGCTGAAGCCTATGCGGCGGGTGAGTTGAAACACGGCCCGCTGGCGCTGATCGACGCCGATATGCCGGTGATCGTGGTGGCGCCGAACAACGAACTGCTGGAAAAGCTGAAGTCCAACATTGAAGAAGTGCGCGCGCGCGGCGGTCAGCTGTACGTGTTCGCCGATCAGGACGCCGGCTTCGTCAGCAGCGAAGGCATGACCATCATTCCTCTGCCGCACGTTGAGGAAATCGTGGCGCCGATCTTCTACACCGTGCCGTTGCAGCTGCTGTCTTACCACGTGGCGCTGATCAAGGGCACCGACGTTGACCAACCGCGCAACCTGGCGAAGTCTGTCACCGTAGAGTAACCTGCCGCAGGTAAACTGCAAAAGCCGGCCTTCGCGCCGGCTTTTTTCATGAGTGACCTTAAAGATGACAGCGCGACCGATTCGGCGATAAACATTGTCATATTCAAGCGGATAGGCCGTGCCCAAACGGTTTTTTGTTGTTTGGCAATTGCGCTATTTTTTATTTAACTTATTGATTTTTAATTAAACAAACCCCTCTCAAGCACGCTGTAATATAACTGTCATATTGCGTACATTTTTCTGTCACCAAACTGTCCTATTTTCCCTCCTGCAGCAATACTTACTCTGATTAAAACGACTCGAAGTCGATTTTAAGTATCCCATTAGGAGGGATTATGAAACTGATGCGTACCACCGTCGCCAGTATTGTGGCAGCGACCTTCTCCCTGACCACCGTGTCCGCGTTCGCTGCTGCCAGCCTGACCGGTGCAGGTGCGACATTCCCCGCTCCGGTTTACGCCAAGTGGGCAGATTCTTATCAGAAAGAAACCGGCAACAAAGTTAACTATCAGGGCATCGGCTCCTCTGGCGGCGTGAAGCAAATCGTGGCCAACACCGTTGACTTTGGCGCTTCCGACGCCCCGCTGTCTGACGACAAACTGGCGGCCGATGGCCTGTTCCAGTTCCCGACCGTGATCGGCGGCGTGGTGCTGGCTGTGAATATCCCGGGCATCAAATCCGGCGAACTGACGCTGGACGGTAAAACCCTGGGCGATATCTACCTGGGCAACGTCAAAAAGTGGAACGATCCGGCTATCACCAAGCTGAACCCAGGCGTGAAACTGCCTGACCAGAACATCGCCGTGGTGCGCCGCGCCGACGGTTCCGGCACCTCGTTCGTGTTTACCAGCTACCTGTCCAAGGTGAACGCGCAGTGGAAAGAGAAGATCGGCGCCGGTTCTACCGTTAACTGGCCGACCGGTCTGGGCGGCAAAGGCAACGACGGCATCGCCGCCTTCGTTCAGCGTCTGCCTGGCTCTATCGGCTACGTAGAATACGCTTACGCCAAGCAGAACAACCTGGCTTACACCAAGCTGGTGTCCGCCGACGGCAAACCGGTCAGCCCGACCGAAGAGAGCTTCAGCAACGCCGCCAAGGGTGCGGATTGGAGCAAAACCTTCGCTCAGGATCTGACTGACCAGAAAGGCGACAACGTGTGGCCAATCACCTCCACCACCTTCATCCTGGTGCATAAAGAGCAGAAAAACCCTGCTCAGGGCGCCGAAGTGCTGAAGTTCTTCGACTGGGCCTACAAAACCGGCGGCAAGCAGGCTAACGAACTGGATTACGCCACCCTGCCGAAAGAAGTGGTTGAGCAGGTGCGTGCGGCCTGGAAAACCAACGTAAAAGACAGTTCAGGTAAAGCGCTGTACTAACAACGCAGGGGCGCGGGTTCGCCGCGCCCCACACAGTTCTTCAGGCTCCGATCCCGGTTGGGGCTGCCAGGGTTCAAACAGAGAGTAATCTATGGCTGAGTACAAGCCGACCATCAAAGCACCGGGCAAAAACGGTGACATCATTTTCAGCGCGCTGGTGAGACTGGCTGCGCTGATTACCCTATTGTTGCTGGGCGGCATCATCGTTTCGCTGATCTTCGCCTCCTGGCCAAGCATGCAGAAATTCGGCTTCGCCTTCCTGTGGACCAAAGAGTGGGACGCGCCGGCGGAGCAGTTCGGCGCGCTGGTGCCTATCTACGGCACCGTGGTCACCTCGCTCATCGCGCTGATTATCGCCGTGCCGGTGAGTTTCGGCATCGCGCTGTTCCTGACCGAACTGGCGCCGAACTGGTTGAAGCGGCCGCTGGGCATCGCCATTGAGCTGCTGGCGGCCATCCCGAGCATCGTCTACGGCATGTGGGGCCTGTTCGTGTTCGCCCCGCTGTTCGCCGAATATTTCCAGACGCCGGTGGGCGAAGTGCTGTCGGGCATTCCTATCGTCGGCGAGTTGTTCTCCGGCCCGGCCTTCGGCATCGGCATTCTGGCCGCCGGGGTGATCCTGGCTATCATGATCATTCCTTACATCGCCGCAGTGATGCGCGACGTGTTCGAACAGACGCCGGTAATGATGAAAGAGTCGGCCTACGGCATCGGCTGCACCACCTGGGAAGTCATCTGGCGCATCGTGCTGCCGTTCACCAAAAACGGCGTCATCGGCGGCGTGATGCTGGGCCTGGGCCGAGCGCTGGGGGAGACCATGGCGGTAACCTTTATCATCGGCAACACCTACCAGCTCGACAGCGCTTCGCTGTACATGCCGGGCAACAGCATCACCTCGGCGCTGGCCAACGAATTCGCCGAAGCCGAATCCGGCGTGCACACCGCCGCACTGATGGAGCTGGGCCTGATTCTGTTTGTTATCACCTTTATCGTGCTGGCGCTGTCGAAACTGATGATCATGCGTCTGGCCAAGAATGAGGGGCGTTAACATGGCGACGATGGATATGCAAAACGCAGTCGTTCTGGCGGAAAGCCGCCGCAAAATGCAGGCCTGGCGCCGCCAGAAAAACCGCCTCGCGCTGTTCCTGTCGATGGCGACCATGGCGTTCGGGCTGTTCTGGCTGATCTGGATCCTTATCGCCACCGTGACCAAAGGCTTCGACGGCATGTCGCTGGCGCTGTTCACCGAGATGACCCCGCCGCCGAACACCGCGGGCGGCGGCTTGGCCAACGCCATCGCCGGCAGCGGGCTGTTGATCCTGTGGGCGACCATCTTCGGCACGCCGCTGGGCATCATGGCCGGTATTTATCTGGCGGAATACGGACGTAAATCCTGGTTGGCGGAAGTGATCCGCTTTATCAACGATATTCTGTTGTCTGCACCGTCGATCGTGGTGGGCCTGTTTGTTTACACCATTGTGGTGGCGAAGATGGAACACTTCTCCGGTTGGGCCGGCATCGTGGCGCTGGCGCTGCTGCAGGTGCCGATCGTCATTCGCACCACCGAGAACATGCTGAAACTGGTGCCGGATACGCTGCGCGAGGCCGCTTATGCGCTGGGCACGCCGAAATGGCGCATGATTTCCGCCATCACGCTGAAGGCGTCGGTGTCCGGCATCATCACCGGCGTGCTGCTGGCGATTGCGCGCATTGCGGGGGAAACGGCGCCGCTGCTGTTCACCTCGCTGTCGAACCAGTTCTGGAGCACCGACCTGATGCAGCCGATAGCCAACCTGCCGGTGACCATCTTCAAATTCGCCATGAGCCCGTTCGCCGAATGGCAACAGCTGGCCTGGGCCGGGGTGCTGTTGATCACCCTGTGCGTACTGTTACTGAATATCCTGGCGCGCGTGATTTTCGCCAAGAAAAAGCATTCATAAAATTTTGAGCGCCGCTTTGGCGGCGCTGATGAAAAGAGAGAAGTCTTGATGAGTATGGTTACTGACGCTTCCAGCAGCAAAATTCAGGTACGCGATCTGAACTTCTACTACGGCAAATTCCATGCGCTGAAGAACATCACGCTGGATATCGCCAAGAATAAGGTCACCGCGTTTATCGGCCCATCTGGCTGTGGCAAGTCCACCCTGCTGCGCACCTTCAACAAGATGTACCAGCTGTACCCGGAACAGCGTGCGGAAGGCGGCATTCTGCTGGACGGCCAGAACATCCTGACCGACAACTCGGATATTGCACTGCTGCGCGCCAAGGTCGGCATGGTGTTCCAAAAGCCGACGCCGTTCCCGATGTCGATTTACGACAACATCGCCTTCGGCGTTCGCCTGTTTGAAAAGCTGTCGCGCGCCGATATGGACGAGCGCGTGCAGTGGGCGCTGACCAAAGCGGCGCTGTGGAACGAAACCAAGGACAAGCTGCACCAGAGCGGCTACAGCCTCTCCGGCGGCCAGCAGCAGCGTCTGTGCATCGCCCGCGGCATCGCCATTCGTCCGGAAGTGTTGTTGCTGGATGAGCCTTGCTCGGCGCTGGATCCGATCTCCACCGGCAAGATTGAAGAGCTGATCAGCGAGCTGAAGGCTGATTACACCGTGGTGATCGTGACGCACAACATGCAGCAGGCGGCACGCTGCTCCGACTCTACCGCATTTATGTATCTGGGCGAGCTGATCGAGTTCAGTGATACTGATAACCTGTTCACTGCGCCGCAGAAAAAGCAGACTGAAGACTACATCACTGGCCGTTATGGTTGATAGGAAGCATCATGGATAACCTGAATTTAAACAAACACATTTCCGGCCAGTTCAACGCAGAGCTCGAGCATATCCGCACCCAGGTGCTGACCATGGGCGGGCTGGTGGAGCAGCAGCTGACCGACGCCATCACCGCGATGCACAATCAGGATGGCGAGCTGGCCAAGCGCGTGATCGAAGGCGACGCCAAGGTCAACATGATGGAAGTGGCGATCGACGAAGCCTGCGTGCGCATTATCGCCAAGCGCCAGCCGACCGCCAGCGATCTGCGTCTGGTGATGGCGATCATCAAAACCATTTCCGAGCTGGAACGCATCGGCGACGTGGCGGACAAGATCTGCCGCACCGCGCTGGAGAAGTTCTCGCACCAGCACCAGCCGCTGCTGGTCAGCCTGGAGTCGCTGGGGCGCCACACCGTGCAGATGCTGCACGACGTGCTGGACGCGTTCGCGCGCATGGATCTGGACGAAGCGATCCGTATTTACCGTGAAGATAAAAAGGTCGACCAGGAATACGAAGGCATCGTACGTCAGCTGATGACCTACATGATGGAAGATTCGCGCACCATTCCGAGCGTGCTGACCGCGCTGTTCTGCGCCCGTTCTATCGAGCGTATCGGCGATCGCTGCCAGAACATCTGCGAATTTATCTTCTATTTCGTCAAAGGACAGGATTTCCGTCATTTGGGCGGCGACGCCCTGGAAAAGCTGCTGTCTCCGGGCGGTAAAGACGAAAAAGACGACTAACCCTTTCCGGGTAATATCCTTCCAAGGCGCGGTTTCCCGCGCCTTTATTCCATCTTAAGCTCGTAAAGATAAAAAGGTTATAAATATAGCTTTTTATATTATTTCCTGACCTATGTGGCGCTTGCTAGCTTATCCGCCAGCAGGACATCAACCACTTAGGAGCTTTCTATGAAACATCGCGCTTTGGCCTTAACGTTGTTAGCCAGTCTGACCGGTTTCGCCGCCGGCGCCGCGCACGCGGACAAACTTGACGATATCAAGCAAGCCGGCGTGGTGCGCATCGCGGTGTTCGACAGCAACCCGCCGTTCGGCTACATCGATCCGCAGAGCAAGAAGCTGGTGGGCTACGATGTGGATGTCGCCGACGCGATCGGCAAAGCGCTGGGGGTGAAAGTGGAGCTGCGCGCCACCAACCCGGCCAACCGCATTCCGCTGCTGGTGTCGAAGAAGGTTGACCTGATTGCCGCCAACTTCACCATTACCGACGAGCGCGCCAAGGAAGTGAACTTCAGCGTGCCGTACTTCGCCACTGGCCAGAAATTCATCGCCCGCAAAGGCGTGTTGAAAACGCCGGAAGACATCAAGAAGCTGCGCATCGGCGCGGATAAGGGCACGGTGCAGGAAATCACCCTGCGCGAGCGTTTCCCGACGGCGAAAGTGATCTCCTACGATGATACCCCGCTGGCGTTCGTGGCGCTGCGTAACGGCAACGTGCAGGCGATCACTCAGGACGACGCCAAGCTGGTCGGCCTGCTCGGCAACCTGCCGGCGGCGCAAAAGGCGGAGTTTGAAATTTCGCCGTTCAGCCTGACCAAAGAGTATCAGGGCGTCGGCATTCCCAAGGGTGAAGATCGCCTGACCGCCGCGGTGAACGAGACGCTGATCAAGCTGGAAAAAGACGGCGAAGCGGTTAAGATTTACGATCGCTGGTTCGGGCCGGAAACCAAATCCGCTCAACCGCGCGGCGATTTCAAAATCGCGCCTTTGGATCAGCAACCAAAAGCCTGACTTAACCGCTTGCGGTGAGATAGGCACGGAGGGGCGCAGCTTGCTGCGCCCCTGATGCATTCTGCAAGACAAGGATTGAACATGAACCTGGACTGGCTGCTGGCGCCGCAATACCTGAGCTGGCTGTGGCACGGTTTTCTGCTGACGCTGTGGCTTTCCGCCTGTGCGGGGCTGGCGGCTACGCTGCTGGGCTTTGTGCTGGCGGCGATGCGCGACAGCAGCCTGCGGCCGTTGCGCTGGCTGGCGATGGGGTACAGTTCGCTGTTTCGCAATACGCCGCTGCTGGTGCAGCTGTTCTTCTGGTACTTCGCCGCCGGGCAGATCCTGCCGTCCGCCGCCATGCAGTGGCTGAACAGCGCCCATCAGGTTGGCCCGCTTGAGTGGCCGTCGTTCGAGTTTCTCGCCGGTTTCTTCGGCCTGACGCTGTACTCCACCGCCTTTATCGCCGAAGAGATCCGCTCCGGTATTCGCGGCGTCGCCGGCGGGCAGAAATATGCCGCTCAGGCGCTGGGGCTGACCGGCTGGCAGGCGATGCGCTATGTGGTGCTGCCGCAGGCGCTGAAAATCGCGCTGCCGCCACTGCTGGGCCAATACATGAACGTGATCAAGAACTCGTCGTTGACCATGGCGATCGGCGTGGCCGAACTCTCTTACGCCTCGCGTCAGGTCGAAACCGAAACCCTGCGCACTTTCCAGGCGTTCGGCGTGGCGACGGTACTGTATATCGCCATCATCGCGCTGCTGGAAGGCTGGGGCATGTGGCGACAACAGCGTAAACCGCTGGGAGGGCATTGAGATGGATTTCAGCGTGATTCACGACAACCTGGGCTACCTGCTGTGGGGCACCTGGCCGGATGGGCCGCTGGGCGGCGCGGCGCTGACGTTGGCGATCAGTCTGATGGCCGGGGTCGCCTCGGCGGTGCTCGGCACCCTGCTCGGCGTGGCGCTGGCGATGTCGCGCGGCATCGCCGCCGGGCTGCTGGCGGCGGTGTTGGGCTTTTTCCGCGCCATTCCGGTCATCATGCTGATCTTCTGGACCTATTTCCTGTTGCCGATGGTGTTTGGCGTCGAGATCCCGGAAATCACCACCGTCGTGTGCGCGCTGGCGCTGATCGCCTCGGCCTATCTGGCCCATGCGGTGAAAGCCGGCATCGCCGCGATCGGCCCCGGCCAGTGGCAGGCCGGGCTTTCTCTGGGGCTGACCCGCTGGCAGACGCTGCGCATGATCGTGCTGCCGCAGGCGCTGCGCATGATGGTGCCGTCGTTCATCAACCAGTGGATTTCTCTGATCAAAGATACCTCGTTGGCTTATATCGTCGGCGTTGGCGAACTGACCTTCCTGGCGACCCAGGTCAACAACCGCAGCATGGTCTACCCGATGGAAGTCTTCCTGTTCGTGGCGCTGGTCTATTTCGTATTCTGCCTGGCGCTCGATCTGCTGGCCAACGCGGTCAACCGCCATTTCGGCGCGCAAACCCGCGGCCTGAAGCGCTCTTGGCGCTGGTGGCGCAACAAGCCGCCGTTGCCGGCCAGTTAATCGGCCGTCAGCCGCCAACCGCGTTCGTGCCACAGCGCGGGCAATTGAGCCAGGTCGTCAAACGTTGTCACCAGCGGGTGGTCGATCGGCGGGTTATGCGGATCGGCGCAGAAGTAAAAGACCGGGATGCCGGCATTGATGCCGGCCTGCGCGCCGGCGGGCGAATCGTCCACCAGGATGCAGCGCGTCACCGGCACCTGCATCTGTTCGGCGGCGTGAAACACGATCGCCGGGTCCGGCTTCCAGCGCTGAATGTCATAGCCGCTGAACAACCGGTCATCAAAATAAGGCAGCATGCCGGTCAGGCCGAGCGAGTGCTGCATCTTGCTGACCGGCCCGTTGGAGACGGTGCAGACTGGCACCGTCACCTGCGCCAGCAGCTCGCGGGCGCCGGCAATCTGTTGCAGTTCGCTGTCGAACAGCCGCGCCACTTCCTGCCGATACAGCGGCTCCAGCGTCTCTTTTGCCAGGTCAGTGCCCTGCTCGGCGTTGACCCGATCGATGATCTCGTACAGCTTCACCCCTTTGTATTTCTTGAATACCTCTTCCAGCGACAGATGAATGCCGTAGCGGGCGAACATATGGACATAGGCTTTGCTGCACAGCACTTCGCTGTCCACCAGCGTGCCGTCGCAGTCGAACAAAATGCAGTCAATCTGATTCATGCGGGACAGGTTCCTTCGGGTTAACGCCGCTGAGGCCGCTCAGCGATCACTTGATCAGGCTACGCGCCTTGAGATCGTGCAAAATCAGCGCGGCGACGTGTGAACACTGCGGCAGATCGCGGCTGTCGCACCACTTCAGCTCGGCGATTTCGGCGGCCGGCTGCAACTGCCCGGTAAAGTCGGCCTGGTAGCAACGAATGCGCACCTGAGTGCCGTCCTGCTTGCCGTCCGCCGGGCCGGTGAACTCGCCGTAAAACGCGATGGATTGCGGCTGCAGCGCAACGGTCAGCTCTTCGTCGATTTCGCGGCACAGCGCCTGCTCATCGGTTTCACCCGCTTCGCGCTTTCCGCCCGGTACATAAAACAGCGTCTTGTTGTGCGAGCGCACCAGCGCCACTTTGTCATCTTTCAGCGCGATCAACGCGAGCTTATCGATAAAGGTCGAAGACATGCGGGTTCCTGTTTTTTTAGCGGGTAGGGTAAGAGATGCGATAGGCCATTTTATCGGCCGTGTCGGCAAACGGCAACGCGGCGGGCTGTGATGGAGAATGAATGCCTGTAAATACAAGCCGTTGACGCGTTTAGCCGTAAAGACGGCGAAAAAAACCTGTGACCGGCGTCAAAAGCCCCATTTTTTGTTATAGGATAGCCGGCGACTGTCCATTCCCATTTTCGGAATTCTGATAATGACCAAACCAGTATCTGGCCTTGACGCTGAGCAAGGCTTGCTTGGGCGTGTGTTTAAACTCAAGCAACATGGCACGACGGCGCGTACGGAAACGATTGCCGGTATCACCACTTTCCTCACCATGGTGTATATCGTGTTCGTTAACCCGCAAATTTTGGGCGCGGCGGGCATGGATACCCAGGCGGTATTTGTCACCACCTGTTTGATCGCCGCCTTCGGAAGCATCTTTATGGGCCTGCTGGCGAACCTGCCGGTGGCGTTGGCGCCGGCGATGGGCCTGAACGCCTTCTTCGCCTTCGTGGTGGTCGGCGCGATGGGCATCTCCTGGCAGGTGGGCATGGGCGCCATCTTCTGGGGCGCGGTCGGCCTGCTGCTGCTGACCATTTTCCGTATTCGCTATTGGATGATCGCCAATATTCCGGTCAGCCTGCGGGTCGGCATTACCAGCGGCATCGGTTTGTTCATCGGCATGATGGGGCTGAAAAACGCCGGCATCGTGGTGGCCAACCCGGACACGCTGGTGACCATCGGCAGCCTGACCTCGCACAACGTGCTGCTGGGCGCGCTCGGCTTCTTCATCATCGCCGTGCTCTCTTCACGTAACTTCCACGCGGCGGTGCTGGTGTCGATCGTGGTCACCACCCTGATCGGCTGGATGCTGGGCGATGTGAAATACGGTGGCTTGTTCTCCCTGCCGCCAAGCATCACCTCGGTGGTGGGCCAGGTCGACGTGGCCGGCGCGCTGAACATCGGGCTGGCCGGGATCATCTTCTCGTTCATGTTGGTGAACCTGTTCGACTCCTCCGGCACCCTGATCGGCGTCACCGATAAGGCCGGCTTGACCGACAACCAGGGCAAGTTCCCGCGTATGAAGCAGGCGCTGTACGTCGACAGCATCAGCTCGGTGGCCGGTTCGCTGGCGGGCACTTCTTCCGTAACCGCTTACATTGAAAGCTCATCCGGCGTCGCCGTGGGCGGCCGCACCGGTTTGACGGCGGTGGTCACCGGCCTGCTGTTCCTGCTGGTGATCTTCCTGTCGCCGCTGGCGGGTATGGTGCCGGCGTATGCCGCCGCCGGCGCGCTGATCTACGTCGGCGTGCTGATGACCTCCAGCCTGGCGCGGGTGAAATGGGACGATCTGACCGAAGCGGTACCGGCGTTTGTCACCGCGGTGATGATGCCGTTCAGCTTCTCGATCACCGAAGGCATTGCGCTCGGCTTTATCTCCTACTGCGTGATGAAGCTCGGCACCGGCCGCTGGCGTGAAATCAGCCCGTGCGTGGTGGTGGTGGCGCTGCTGTTTGTGCTGAAGATCGTCTTCGTCGACGGCCATTGACAGCCAAAGGGCCGACGTCCGTCGGCCCTGAAACCCTAGACTCCCGGCGTCGCATCCGGCGCCCGATCCAGCACCCATTGCAATGGCCGCCTGAAGCGCGCCTGCCAACTGCCGGCGGCATCCTCCCCTTGGGCGAAGTGCAGCGTCTGCACCTGATTATCCTCTCCGAACAGATTGGCGAAGTGCAATGCCAGCGCCTGCTCGCTGAAGTTCTGCCGATCGTAATACGCCATCACGATTTTCTTTTTCGCCGCCAGCGACTGCTGGGCCGGCTTGATCTCGCCGTTGGGGGCGATCAATAGCGCGCCGGCGTAAAACTGCGGGTACTTCGCGATCAGATTGGCGGCGTGCAGCGCACCCTGGCCGCGAGCGCTGAGATAAATCCGCTGGGGGTTCAGCTTTAACTGTGGAGCCAGCTGTTGCACCGTACGCTGAAGGGCGGCCTGGGTGCTTTCGTCGCTGTAATTCGACCAGCGGAAGCTGTTTTCCGACAACATCTGCGTGCCGTTGATCTCGATATAGGCCACGCCCATTTCGCCGAACAGCAGCCGTTCCTCGGGGCTGATGGCGGCGGCCTTGCCGTAGGTATGCAGGAAGATCACCGTTGGCCAACCTTCGGGCGGCGCTTCGCCGTCCGGTATCGCGTAGCTGGCTTTGCCTTCATAGCGGCGGGCGTGCTGCAGATAGCGCGCTTTGGTGGCGGCCAGAATGGATTGGTAGGTGGCGGAATGCTGGATGCTGTTGAAGGCGTCGTCCTCCAGCAGATTGTAGTAGTACCACAGGCCGCGATCGGCGCTCAGCTGCAGATAGCGCTCCGCCAGCTCGGTTTGCCCTTTCTCCGCCGACGATACCGCCAACTGGTAGGGGGCCCAGACGTTGCGGCCGTCTTCGCGCATCAGCGTCAGGTACAGCGACATGGCGCCCAGCTTTTTATCTTCCTGGTTTTGCGCGGATCGCGACAGTTGGGCGTTAAGCGCACTGTGCGCAGGCAGCTCCAGCGGCTCTTCACCGGCGGGATAACGCATGTCTGCGGCGAAAGCGGGACTGGTGATGGAAACGAAAAATAACGCTAAAATGAAAAAATACATGATGCTATGGCTTTAATTTCAATAAATTGGCGGACTTCATGTCCTGTTGCGGCGCCCTGCGGGCGCCGCGAGACCGTCATTCCACGCGGCGAATGAAATCGCTGAACGCGGACAGCTGGCCGGTCAGGAAATCCAACGTTCCCTGATCGCTCAGTTCACCGGCCTGTTCATCGACCTTGTTCTGGATCACGCCGCCCATAAACTCGGGCTTGTTCATCACCATCGCATCCAGGAACACCAGGATCTGGCGCAGGTGGTACTGGCAGCGCGCGCCGCCGATGGGCCCCATCGAGCTGGTTTGAATGGCCACCGGCTTGCCGGCCAGCGGTTGATTCGGCAAGCGAGACAACCAGTCGATGGCGTTTTTCAACCCGCCGGGCACGGAATAGTTGTATTCGGGGGTGACGATGATCACGCCGTCGGCCTGGCGGATCTGCTCTGCTATCGCTTCGACCGCGGCAGGGAAACCCTCACCCTGTTGCATGTCGGCGTCGTACAGCGGGATATCGCGGATGGAAGGCAGCGCTTCAATGGTGACACCCTGCGGAGCCAGGCCTGGCAGGGCGCGGGCCACCATGGCGTTGTAGGAGCCTTTGCGCAGGCTGCCGAGCAGAGTGACGATTTTTAAGGCTTGGTCTGACATGATGATTCTCCCTTTCGAATGAGCAGATTCAGCGGACAACATGGGCGAATAGTAGGCTAAAGCTCGGGTCGAGAATAGGCGATTGCTCAACATTTAGCTGTTTTTACAAATTACGGCAGAAATTCGTGCGGTAAAAACGGCTTTATCCGCCTTGCGCCACGTTAACCGGGCGTCTTCAGGCCCGTCAGTTTGACGAATCGCGAGGACGCCGCCGGGCTGCGTGGCGAGATTTCCCCGTCTTTGTGCAGGCCGCGGCGTTCTTCGTAGCGCCAGCACAGCAGGCGATCCAGCCCGGGGCTGCCGGCGCAGGCCCAGCTTAGGTATTCATCGGCGTCGCTCATCACCTGAACGTCCGGCGTGGCGCTGGAGCGCAGGTGCCCGGAGAACGGATGCAGACGCAGCGTAGACTGGCCGCTGTTGCCCAGGCCGGAAATTTTCAGCACGCTTTGCCGGATGCTCCACAGCTGAGTTTCCGCCTCCAGCCGATCGTCCTGCGCGCCGATCCAGGCACTTTCCGCCGGCGTCTGATGCGCGTGTTGCAGCGCGCTTTGCCGGGTGCCGCGCGCCCGCATCACTTCGATATCCAGTCCGACTTTGCCTTCGTCGCTGAGCAGCACGCCCACGGTGTTGCTGGCGTAGGCGAGGCTAAAATCGGGCAGCTGATGATCGGCGAAGCAGGGGCGGCCGGTCGGGGTGGTGGCTATAGGGGGAAGCGTCGGCAGGCCGTACAGGTAAAACATCATTTCGGCGAGCAGAATGCGCCCTTGCAGGTAACGCGTGCGGCGCTTAACGGAAAAGGTGCGGGTGGCGGCTATCACTTCGTCGGAGAGTCTCTGGGTATCCAGGACAGCGGAGGCCGGGGTCCATCGGGCAAAATGACACGCCATTGTTCACTCCATGACAGAGGGTCGCTAAGAACGCAGGGGTGTTAGATTAAGACTAAGTTGAGGATTTATCATCAAAAAACACTATGCGGATTATCCGATTTGTTGGCTTTTGCGCTGTGCAGGAGGGGATGGGGGCATGCAAGGCGAAGGTTATTCAGACCTCAAATCGCGTTGCGTAACGGGGTCGTGCATAAAATTAATCAGTTCCGAAGCCAGCCGCTTTCGAATCGACGGCGTCCAATGAACCCATAAAATATCGCCTGATAAGAAAAAGTTGGCGGAGAGAGCAGGATTCGAACCTACGACACGATGACTCGTGTGGATTTAAGAAACGGTTAGTTTCTTAAATCTGGCTTAAACCACTCGCCCACCTCTCCGCATTCGTTTGTTGGAAATATAAAACCACATAATAAAAATGGTTAAAATAACCTGAACTTGAAAATGTGAGCAAACCCACAAAAACCCTATTTATTGTGGGTGTTTATTAATTATCAGAGTCAGGTCACTAAATTTACATTAGCTATTGTTATAAAAAGTTGGCGTCATTGGCTACGAATAGGGAAGAAGGGTATGCCAGATCTCGAATTAATGCCGCTGCAAAGCGCCGATTTTTATAAGACAGCTGAACGTGTTGTTTTTAAAGAATATAAATGTAACTGCAAAAAAGGTTGGAAGGGTGAAGATCGCTTTATCGTCTACAAAGCCGATCAGAATGGGATCGCTGAGGTTATCAACAATGAGGTTTCAAATAACAACGTTGAAGACCTCATCGCGCTGGCATCGTCTTTTTTGACGGATAAGGTGGTGATTTCCGGTGGGCATACCGTGGTTAATTTGGACGATCGTTTTTCTGTCAGCAGTGAAGTGGAAAAGTCCGCGCGCTTCTGCATCGACTACATTGCCGAATCCATCAGACGGCTCAGTGTTCAGCCTGACTTCTTGATGGAAATAAATGATTTCTATATGGAAAAAAGTGATGGCAGCGAGATAGACGGCGCTAACGAATTCAGGAAGATGGCGACATCGCCGTACATTATTCCGGAAAAAATAAACGCCTACATTCTGGCGTCGAATCAACGTCATGGCATTGATATAAAAGCATTTTATGTCAGTGAGAAAAACATGGCGGATCGCTTTAAACGCCACATTAAAAACCGTATGGATAAAGAGGCGTATTTTCAGCGCCAAGACGGAAATGTGAAGATGACGGTGGGTGAACACGCGTTCGATATCATCAAGGAAAATAAACCGACCTGCGCGGCGGGAAATGCCGCGACGTTCAGGGCTATTCGGTATCGCATTTCCTCCAATAAAATCTTTGATAATTACACGTCGCATATTGGTGTTTTTCCGCTGTGTTCACGCGTCAACGTGCTTAACGGCTATCGTGCGGCCGCGACTTTTTACGATAACTTCGCCTTGCCTTCTTTACTGGTCTTCTTCGGCAAATCCTGTTTCGAATGACATTTTTGTGCCAGCTGGCTATGCGTCACGCATAGCCATGATGGTCGAGCATCATCATGAAAATCTCACACCTGTATTGGCCTGTCACTTTCTTCTCCACGGCATTCGGCGCCGGGATTTTCTTTTTGCCGCAGGCGGTGGGGCCAGGCGTGCTGGGGATGAACGTGTTCATGCTGTTTATCGTTATCGCCATGTCGGTATCGATGATGGCGCACTATCTTTTTTTCAAATTCATCATTTCGCACCCGGAGAAAGATTTCCTGGCGGCATCATCGACATTTATCGGCGAGCGGGCAGCGGCAATCGTCTGTGTGCTGTTTATTTTGTCGATGATTATTATCGTGCTGATAAATTTCATCACCTTGGTCAACGTCGTCGCGTCTTTTTTCCACAACGGATTCTGGGTCAGGGGCGGCATTTCGCTGTTGCTGAGTGCCGCGCTGTCGGCGGCATGGTTGGCGTTTAGTCAGCGAATCGAGCACCTGATTTCCAGAATGGCACTGGTTTCTATCGTACTGGTGGCGATCCTGGCGGTGTTTTTCCTGTTACAACCTGCGGGGGGGCAGCAGGCGGTGCAGGCGCCGCCTGGCATTTCATTGCAGACGTGGCTGCTGCTGCCGATTTTTCTTTTTACATTTAACTTTACCCCGTGCATCCAGCGCTTTGCGAAAAGCGCCTTACGACCGCAGGCGCGCAGTATTCTGTTTGGCAAGGTACTGATCATGGCGTTTATCGTCATGATCGTTATCGCCATCAGCCGTTTGCTGACGCTGGATGACATCTCAATCATTAACAGCCGCAATGTGGATGCGCTGTTTTATACCGCCGGTTTGACCGGCAACGCCACGGCGTGGTTAGGCGCTGCCCTGTTGCTGTGTTTACTGACCGGCGGCGCCTATATCGGCACGTTGACCGGCGTGATCGATGGCATTACGTCCTTCGGTGTGGCGGGCAAAAAGAGAATCATCGCAGGGAATATCGTTGTCTGTACGTTTATTGGCGCGATCAACCCGAGCATTATCAAGATCATCTCGGGCTGGTCGATACCCGTTATCGTGATGACCGTCTTTTTCATCCCATCACTGTATTTTTTGCTACGGGGCGACGGCAGGCAAAAGGGGATCGGCGTCGTCGTGCTGGGCTGCGGGATCGCGGTAATCGCAACGTTGTTGGTGTAAAGCGGCACGCTTAATCCAGCACCAGCCTATCGCCGGTGGCCGGCGCGATCCCTTCCGGCAGCCATAGCCGGCCCCAGGCGCCGGTACAGTGGCAGCCCATAATCTTTTCCGGCTGATGCTGGCGCAAAAAACGGCGGACGCGCCAGAGCGTGCGCGGGGAAGCGCAGCGCAGATGAAAACCGCCGATCAAGGCGTGGATCCTGTCGATTCCGGTGATTTGCTGGCAATGGCGCACGATATTGACGATCCCGCGGTGCCCGCAGCCGGTCACGATCACCAGACCGCGATCCGATTTGTAAATCAGCACCCCTTCGTCAATAACGTAATCTACCGCTGCGTTCTCCCCGGCGATCACCCCGTAGGCGCGGGGTGCGGGCACCGCGATTTCGCCTGACCACATAAAGCGATCGCCGATCGCCAGCGGCTCTCGGCTGTATTGCATGCGGTGGCGCGAGTAGTCGATATCCAAAGAGAGCTTTTTGATTTTCCGAGTGTGGCCCAGCACCTTCAGCGCCGCATAGCGCTCATCGCCGACCTGCGGGTGGCAGATGATACGGCTGTTGTCTGGCAGCCAGGCGACGCCGCCGCAGTGGTCATAGTGGCCGTGGGAGAGCACCGTCGCGGTGATACGGGAGAGATCGACACCCATCAGCGCCGCATTGCGCAGAAAGCTGTCGTCGGGGCCGGTATCGAACAGTATGGAGGTCGTATCATCCTCAATCAGCAGGCTTAACCCGGCCTTGGCCTGCAATAGCGGGTTGGCGCCGGCGGCGCGGCGGTTTTCCAGCAGTACCCTGAGGGTCAATGCCATGTTGACTCGTTCCTGAGAGAGATTCCTGACTGACCAGTATAGCGCGGGACGCTGCGGCGGCTCTGTGAGCCGGCGCGCAGAGCGAGAGCGGAAAAGAAAAACGGCCGGAACAAGGGCTTGTCCCGGCCGTGAAGGCGTCTGGCGGTGTTACTTGCCGATACAGAAGCTGGAGAAGATGCGGCCCAGCAGATCGTCGGAGGTGAATTCGCCGGTGATTTCGCTCAGGGCCAGCTGCGCCTGGCGCAGTTCCTCGGCCAGCAGCTCCCCCGCGTAAGCGCTCACTAACTGTTCTTTGCCCTGCACCAGGTGCTGCGCCGCCAGTTCCAGCGCCTGCAGGTGGCGGCGGCGCGCCAGGAAGCCGCCTTCCATGTTGCTGGTGAAGCCCATGCTCTGTTTAAGATGATCGCGCAGCACATCGACGCCTTCGCCGGTGCGGGCCGATAGGCGAATAAGTGAGTGGTTATTCACTTCCGTCAGACCCAGCGTTTCACCGGTGATGTCGGCTTTGTTGCGCACCACGGTGATAGGTAGCGTGCCAGGCAGGCGCGCCATAAACTCCGGCCAGATCTCCGCCGGCTCGGTGGCGGCGGTGGTGGTGCCGTCAACCATAAACAGCACCCTGTCGGCCTGTTCGATCTCGTTCCATGCACGTTCGATGCCGATGCGTTCCACTTCGTCGCTGGCGTCGCGTAGGCCGGCGGTGTCGATGATGTGCAGCGGCATGCCGTCGATATGGATGTGTTCGCGCAGAACGTCGCGGGTGGTGCCGGCGATATCGGTGACGATCGCCGCCTCGCGTCCTGCCAGCGCATTGAGCAGGCTCGATTTGCCGGCATTGGGGCGCCCGGCGATCACCACCTTCATCCCTTCGCGCAGCAGGCTGCCCTGGCGCGCTTCACCGCGCACGTTGTCCAGATCCGCCATCACGTCGTTGAGCTGCGCCTCGATTTTACCGTCGGACAGGAAGTCGATTTCCTCGTCCGGGAAGTCGATCGCCGCTTCCACATAGATTCGCAGGTGAGTGAGCGCTTCCACGAGCTGGTGGATGCGGGTGGAGAACGCGCCCTGCAGCGAGTTCATCGCCGAACGCGCCGCCTGCTCGGAGCTGGCGTCGATCAGATCGGCAATCGCTTCGGCCTGCGCCAGATCGAGTTTGTCGTTGAGAAACGCGCGCTCGGAGAACTCGCCCGGCCGCGCGATGCGCACGTCGGGCAGCGCCAGCACGCGCTTAAGCAGCAGATCGAGGATCACCGGCCCGCCGTGGCCCTGCAGTTCCAGCACGTCTTCGCCGGTAAAGGAGTTCGGCCCCGGGAACCACAGCGCGATGCCCTGATCGAGGGTGGCGCCCGTAGCGTCGCGGAACGGCAGATAGTCAGCGTAGCGCGGCTTCGGCAGCTTGCCGAGCAACGCCTGGGCGACGTCTTTGGCCTTGCTTCCGGAAATGCGCAGAATGCCGACGCCGCCGCGTCCCGGCGGGGTGGCTTGGGCTACGATGGTATCGGTGGTGCTCATAACGGTTCTCTCTGACGATTAAGATGCAAAAAGGCGGTCTAATGACCGCCTTTGGGGGGACTGCAAGGGTCGGCGCGCCGAACCCCTACAATACGCTTAGCTTTTTTTCTTGTCGCGGCTGTGCAGACCGCGTTTTTCCAGACCACGGTAAATCAGCTGCTGCTGCAGGATGGTCACCAGGTTGCTGACGATGTAGTACAGCACCAGACCGGACGGGAACCACAGGAAGAACACTGTGAAGATCACCGGCATGAAGGTCATGATTTTCTGCTGCATCGGGTCAGTCACGGTGGTCGGCGACATCTTCTGGATGAAGAACATCGTCACGCCCATCAGGATTGGCAGGATGTAGTACGGGTCTTGCGCCGACAGGTCATGGATCCACAGGGCGAACGGCGCGTGGCGCAGCTCGACCGAACCCATCAGCATGTAGTACAGCGCCAGGAAGATCGGCATCTGAATGATCAGCGGCAGGCAGCCGCCGAGCGGGTTGACTTTCTCCGCCTTGTACAGCGCCATCATCTCTTGGCTCATGCGCTGCTTGTCATCGCCGATGCGTTCGCGCATCGCCTGCAGCTTCGGCTGCAGCATGCGCATTTTCGCCATCGAGGTGTACTGCGCCTTGGTCAGCGGGTACATGATGCCGCGCACGATGAAGGTGATGATGATGATGGAGAAGCCCCAGTTGCCGATAAAGCCGTGGATGAACTTCAGCAGTTTGAACAGCGGCTGGGAGATGAACCACAGCCAGCCGTAATCCACGGTCAGGTCCAGGTGCGGCGCCAGTTGGGCCATCTGGTCCTGCAGCTCCGGGCCGACCCACAGGGTCGCGTTCAGCTGCTGCTGAGCGCCAGGCTGCACCACGACCGGGGTAGATTTGAAGCCGATGGTGGACAAGTTGTCACCCGGTTTGGCGGTGTAGAAGGTGTTGTCACCCTTGGTCGCCGGTACCCACGCGGTGGCGAAGTACTGCTGCAGCATGGCGACCCAACCGTCTTTGGTGGTGACGCTCAGGTTTTCGTCTTTGTCGAACGCGTATTTCTGGTACTTGTCCTCGCTGGACGAGTATGCCGCGCCGCGGAAGGTGTGCAACGCGAAGTTGCTGCTGCCGGTATCGCGGTGCTTAGGCAATTCGGTGGTCTGCTTCAGCTGGCCGAACAGGGTCAGCTCCAGCGGCGCCGCGCCTTTGTTGTCGATGCTGTAATCCACGCCGACCGCATAGTGGTTGCGTTTGAGCACGAAGGTCTTGGTGTAGACCGCGCCGTCTTTATCGGTGTAGGTCAGCGGGATGCGCAGCTCGTCCTGGCCTTCCGGCAGGGTGTAGCTGTCCTGCGCCGCTTGGTACAGCGGGCGTTCGCCGTTGGCCGGGTTGTCCGGGCCGTTTTTACCGGTCAGGCCGCTTTGCGCCTGATAGACGAACGACGGAGTGGTTTCCAGCAGTTGGAACGGAGTCGATGAACCCAGAGTTTCCGGGTAGGCCAACAGTTTAGCCTGCTCGATATCGCCACCACGGGTGTTGATGGTCAGTGACAGCACGTCGGTGTTCACGGTAATCAGCTTACCCTGACCACTGGCTGGCACGGCCTGGCTGGCGGCATCACCGGCTACTGCGTTCGAAGTCTGTTGCGTGGTCTGTGCGGCCGGCTGCGGAGCGTTGTCCGTTTGCCATGCCTGCCAGATCATGAAAGACACGAACAGCAGAGCGATGAGGAGAAGATTGCGTTGCGAATCCATCGTTAGTGTTCTCTGTTATCGTCGGTTTTTGGCGGCACCGGATCATCGCCACCTGGGTTCAAAGGGTGGCATTTTAATACGCGTTTCAATGCTAACCAACTGCCTTTTATCATGCCAAACCTGCTTAATGCCTCAATTGCGTAATGAGAGCATGTCGGCTGGAAGCGACAACGAGGCCCTAGCAGCGGGCTGATGACGAGCTGATAGGCCCGCACCAGCCCGATCAGGATGCGGGAGCCTGGCGACAGTGGCGACGCCATAATTTATCCAAAGCTTCCGTCAGCGCGCGGTTATCCAAATCCGCTATCCCCTTTTTGGCCACCACGACAAAATCCATCGCCGGTAATTCGTGCTGACGCAGGCGGAAGCTTTCGCGGGTTAGGCGTTTGATCCGATTACGCTCGTGCGCGCGTTTGACGTGTTTTTTGGCGACGGTAAGACCGATGCGGGGATGCCCCAGCTGGTTCAGGCGGCCGAGGATGGTGATTTGCGGCGTGCCAGCCCGTTGTGGCTGCTGGAAGACGAAAGTGAAATGAGTGGGAGTTAACAAACGTAACTCCCTGGGAAAAGCGAGCTTAACCACTCAGCGGGTTAGCTTTATTACTTAGAAACAGTCAGACGAGCACGGCCTTTCGCACGACGGCGGGCCAGAACTTGACGACCATTTTTGGTGGCCATACGAGCACGGAAACCGTGGCTACGGTTGCGCTTCAATACGGACGGTTGGAAAGTGCGTTTCATAGCGATTTCTACCTAAACTTAAAATAATTACTGATCAGTAAACGCGTTTGGCTACTCGGCGTGAAGATGACCGACGCCTCAATCGCAATACATAAAGAAGCGGGATTGTAATAATTGTACAGTCCTGAGTCAATTCGCATCGCGCCAGCCTACCTGGTTGTCTGCCAATAACGGAACAAAATCCGGTCTTGGCCCGTGGTCACCGCAGAATCCTGTCTGGCTAATGACGCACCATAAGGAACCAGGTATCACACGTAGGGCGAAGATTATACGGACTCGGGGTGAAATCGCAAGGATCCCCGTGAGATCCTTTGCGCGCGATCCCAGGATCCGGCGTGGATAACAGGGTATAACCGGTTGACAATGTAAAAAACGCGGCGCAGCGGCCGGGATCTGCACGGTCGTGCGGCCGCAGCGGTGAAAAGATCGCCGCCGGCCGCGGCCTGTGGATAAAATGGATCTAATCTGTGAGGAAGGGGAGGATCTCTTGCGCGGATTGCGCTATGATCCGTCATTCCGATCGCGATCCCTCATGCCGGGATCGTGAAGGACACAAACCGTGAAAGGCGGTTCGCATCCCCCACAGGCAAACAGCCGATGCCGGGTATGTGTCAAAAATCATGAGTTATAAAAAAGTTGCCCGTTTCTTTTCTTTATTGATCTTGTTCGAGTGGAGTCCGCCGTGTCACTTTCGCTTTGGCAGCAGTGTCTTGCCCGATTGCAGGATGAGTTACCTGCCACAGAATTTAGTATGTGGATTCGCCCATTGCAGGCGGAACTGAGTGACAACACCCTGGCGCTGTACGCGCCTAACCGTTTTGTGCTGGATTGGGTTCGCGATAAGTACTTAAACAATATCAATGGTCTGCTGAATGATTTCTGCGGCACGGATGCGCCTTTGCTGCGTTTTGAAGTCGGCAGCAAGCCGATCACGCAGGTGATCAGCCAGACCGTGACCGCCAGCGTCAGCAGCGCCCCTGCGGCCCCGGCGGCGCGCACGGCCGCGCCTTCGCGCCCGAGCTGGGACAACGCGGCGGCGCAGCCCGAGCTCTCTTACCGCTCCAACGTCAACCCCAAACACACCTTCGACAACTTCGTCGAGGGTAAGTCAAACCAGCTGGCGCGCGCGGCGGCTCGCCAGGTGGCGGACAATCCGGGCGGCGCCTACAACCCTTTGTTCCTGTATGGCGGCACCGGCCTGGGTAAAACTCACCTGCTGCACGCGGTCGGCAACGGCATCATGGCGCGCAAGGCCAACGCCAAAGTGGTCTACATGCACTCGGAACGCTTCGTACAAGACATGGTCAAAGCGTTGCAGAACAATGCCATCGAAGAGTTTAAGCGCTACTACCGTTCGGTCGACGCGTTGCTGATCGATGACATCCAATTCTTCGCCAACAAGGAGCGTTCGCAGGAAGAGTTCTTCCATACCTTTAACGCCCTGTTGGAAGGCAATCAGCAGATCATCCTGACTTCGGATCGCTACCCTAAAGAGATCAATGGGGTGGAAGATCGTCTGAAGTCCCGCTTCGGCTGGGGGCTGACGGTGGCGATCGAGCCGCCGGAGCTGGAAACCCGCGTGGCGATCCTGATGAAAAAGGCCGACGAAAACGACATTCGCCTGCCGGGCGAAGTGGCGTTCTTCATCGCCAAGCGCCTGCGTTCCAACGTGCGTGAGCTCGAAGGGGCGCTGAACCGCGTGATCGCCAACGCCAACTTTACCGGCCGGGCCATCACCATCGATTTCGTGCGCGAAGCGCTGCGCGATCTGTTGGCGCTGCAGGAAAAGCTGGTCACCATCGACAATATCCAAAAGACGGTGGCGGAGTATTACAAGATTAAAGTCGCGGATTTGCTGTCCAAGCGGCGTTCGCGATCCGTTGCCCGCCCGCGCCAGATGGCGATGGCGCTGGCGAAGGAACTCACCAACCACAGCCTGCCGGAAATCGGCGATGCGTTTGGTGGCCGCGACCATACCACGGTGTTGCACGCCTGCCGGAAGATCGAGCAGCTGCGTGAGGAAAGTCACGACATCAAAGAAGATTTCTCCAATTTAATCAGAACATTATCTTCATAGCGCTATGAAATTTATCGTTGAACGTGAGCATCTGCTAAAACCGCTGCAACAGGTGAGCAGCCCGCTGGGCGGCCGCCCGACCTTGCCGATCCTGGGCAACCTGCTGTTGCAGGTGACGGAAGGCTCCCTGCTGCTGACCGGCACCGATCTGGAGATGGAGATGGTGGCGCGCGTCGCCCTGTCCCAGCCGCATGAGCCGGGCGCGACCACCGTGCCCGCGCGCAAATTCTTTGATATCTGCCGTGGCCTGCCGGAAGGGGCGGAGATCGCCGTCACGCTGGAGAGCGAGCGCATGCTGGTGCGATCCGGCCGCAGCCGTTTCTCGCTGTCCACGCTGCCCGCGGCGGACTTCCCGAACCTGGACGACTGGCAGAGCGAGGTGGAATTCACCTTGCCGCAGGCGACGCTGAAGCGCCTGATCGAAGCCACCCAGTTCTCGATGGCCCATCAGGACGTACGTTACTACCTGAACGGCATGCTGTTTGAAACCGAAGGCGAAGAGCTGCGCACCGTCGCGACAGACGGCCACCGCCTGGCGGTGTGCTCGATGCCGATCGGCCAGCAGTTGCCGTCGCATTCGGTGATCGTGCCGCGTAAAGGGGTGATGGAGCTGGTGCGCTTGCTGGACGGCGGCGATTCGCTGCTGCAGCTGCAGATCGGCAGCAACAACATTCGCGCCCACGTCGGCGATTTCATCTTCACGTCCAAGCTGGTTGACGGCCGTTTCCCGGACTATCGCCGCGTTTTGCCGAAGAACCCGGACAAAACGCTGGAAGCCGGCTGCGATCTGCTCAAGCAGGCGTTCGCCCGCGCGGCTATTCTCTCGAACGAGAAATTCCGCGGCGTGCGGCTGTACGTCAGCCAGAATCAGCTGAAGATCACCGCCAACAACCCGGAACAGGAAGAGGCGGAAGAGATCCTCGACGTCAGCTACGACGGCGCGGAGATGGAGATCGGCTTCAACGTCAGCTACGTGCTGGACGTGTTGAACGCGCTCAAGTGTGAAGACGTGCGCCTGCTGTTGACCGACTCGGTCTCCAGCGTGCAGATCGAAGACGGCGCCAGCCAGGCGGCGGCCTACGTTGTCATGCCAATGCGGTTGTAGTCTCGTTACCTTGAATTACAGCACCGTCATCGGTAAAGAGATTGCATGGCTCTGACGCGTTTATTGATTAAAGATTTCCGCAATATCGAGGCGGCGGATTTGGCGCTGGCGCCGGGATTCAACTTCCTGGTCGGCGCTAACGGCAGCGGCAAGACCAGCGTGCTGGAGGCGGTGTATACGCTCGGCCATGGCCGCGCCTTTCGCAGTCTGCAGGCCGGTCGGGTGATCCGCCACGACCAACCGGAGTTCGTGCTGCATGGCCGCATCGAAGGCGCGGAGCGCGAGCTGTCGGTAGGATTGAGCAAGAGCCGTCAGGGTGACAGCAAAGTACGCATCGATGGCAGCGACGGCCACAAGGTGGCCGAGCTGGCGCAGCTGCTGCCCATGCAGCTGATCACCCCCGAAGGTTTTACCCTGCTGAACGGCGGGCCGAAATTCCGGCGCGCTTTCCTGGACTGGGGCTGTTTTCATAACGAACCCGGTTTTTTCACCGCCTGGAGCAACCTGAAACGGTTACTGAAGCAGCGCAATGCCGCGCTGCGCCAGGTGAGTCGCTATGCGCAGATCCGCGCCTGGGATCAGGAACTGATCCCGCTCGCGGAGCGCATCAGCGAATGGCGGGCGGAATACAGCGACGCGATCGCCGCGGATATCACCGCGACCTGCGCGCAGTTTCTGCCTGAATTCGCCCTGAGCTTCTCCTTCCAGCGCGGCTGGGACAAAGAGAGCGACTACGGCGAGCTGCTGGAGCGCCAGTTTGAGCGCGACAGGGCGTTAACCTATACCGCGGTGGGGCCGCACAAAGCGGACTTTCGCATTCGTGCCGACGGCACGCCGGTAGAGGATTTGTTATCGCGCGGTCAGCTTAAGCTGCTGATGTGCGCGTTGCGCTTGGCGCAGGGTGAGTTTCTCACCCGGCAGAGCGGGCGGCGTTGCCTGTATCTGATTGATGATTTTGCCTCCGAGCTGGACACCGGCCGTCGCCGGTTGCTGGCCGATCGCCTGAAAGCCACCCAGGCCCAGGTTTTTGTCAGCGCAGTCAGCGCTGAACAAGTGACCGACATGGCCGGTGAAAAGGGCAAGATGTTCCGCGTGGAACAGGGTAAAATAGAGGTTCAACCACAGGACTAAAATGAGCGAGAAACGTTGATGTCGAATTCTTATGACTCCTCAAGTATCAAGGTATTAAAAGGGCTGGATGCGGTGCGCAAGCGCCCGGGCATGTATATCGGCGATACCGATGACGGCACCGGTCTGCACCACATGGTATTCGAGGTTGTGGACAACGCTATCGACGAAGCGCTCGCGGGCCACTGTAGTGACATTCAGGTCACCATCCATGCCGACAACTCGGTATCGGTGCAGGATGACGGCCGCGGCATTCCGACCGGCATTCACCCGGAAGAAGGGGTTTCAGCCGCAGAGGTCATCATGACCGTGCTGCACGCCGGCGGTAAATTCGACGACAACTCCTATAAAGTTTCCGGCGGCCTGCACGGCGTGGGCGTCTCGGTGGTTAACGCCCTGTCGGAGAAACTGGAGCTGGTGATCCGCCGCGAAGGCAAAGTGCACGAACAAACTTACAGCCACGGCGAGCCGCAGGCGCCGCTGAACGTGGTGGGCGAAACCGAGCAGACCGGCACCATGGTGCGCTTCTGGCCGAGCCACCAGACCTTCACCAATGTGACCGAATTCGAGTACGACATTCTGGCCAAGCGTCTGCGCGAGCTGTCCTTCCTCAACTCCGGCGTGTCTATTCGCCTGAAGGACAAGCGCACCGACCGTGAAGACCACTTCCATTACGAAGGCGGCATCAAGGCGTTTGTCGAGTACCTGAACAAGAACAAAACCCCGATCCACCCGAACGTGTTCTACTTCTCCACCGTGAAAGACGACATCGGCGTGGAAGTGGCGCTGCAGTGGAACGACGGTTTCCAGGAAAACATCTACTGCTTCACCAACAACATTCCGCAGCGCGACGGCGGCACGCACCTGGTCGGTTTCCGTACCGCGATGACCCGTACGCTGAACAGCTACATGGAGAAGGAAGGCTACAGCAAGAAGGCCAAAGTCAGCGCCACCGGCGATGACGCGCGTGAAGGCCTGATCGCCGTGGTGTCGGTGAAGGTGCCGGATCCGAAGTTCTCTTCTCAGACCAAGGACAAGCTGGTCTCTTCCGAGGTGAAAACCGCGGTTGAAACGCTGATGAACGAGAAGCTGGTGGATTACCTGATGGAGAATCCGGGCGACGCGAAAATCGTGGTCGGCAAAATCATCGACGCGGCGCGCGCGCGCGAAGCGGCGCGTAAAGCGCGTGAGATGACCCGCCGCAAAGGCGCGCTGGATCTGGCCGGCCTGCCGGGCAAGCTGGCGGACTGCCAGGAACGCGATCCGGCGCTGTCCGAACTGTACCTGGTGGAAGGGGACTCCGCGGGCGGCTCTGCCAAGCAGGGGCGCAACCGCAAGAATCAGGCTATCTTGCCGCTGAAGGGGAAAATCCTCAACGTCGAGAAAGCGCGTTTCGACAAAATGCTCTCTTCGCAGGAAGTGGCGACGCTGATCACCGCGCTGGGTTGCGGCATCGGCCGCGACGAGTACAGCCCGGACAAGCTGCGTTACCACAGCATCATCATCATGACCGATGCCGACGTCGACG
The DNA here is from genome assembly GCF_052167655.1 of Serratia sp. CY55921. Classification (NCBI taxonomy): domain Bacteria; kingdom Pseudomonadati; phylum Pseudomonadota; class Gammaproteobacteria; order Enterobacterales; family Yersiniaceae; genus Serratia; species Serratia sp. CY55921. The sequence goes on from NZ_JBJNMU010000005.1 coordinate 55,814, forward strand.
GTTCGCACATCCGTACGCTGCTGTTGACCTTCTTCTACCGCCAGATGCCGGAAATCATCGAGCGTGGCCACGTGTTCATCGCACAGCCGCCGCTGTACAAGGTGAAGAAAGGCAAGCAGGAGCAGTACATCAAAGATGACGAGGCGATGGATCAGTATCAGATCGCCATCGCGATGGACGGCGCTACGCTGCACACCAATGCCAGCGCACCGGCGCTCGGCGGCGAGCAGTTGGAGAAACTGGTGGCCGAGCACTACGGCGTGCAGAAGCTGATTGGCCGCATGGAGCGCCGCTACCCGCGCGCGCTGCTGAACAGCCTGATCTATCAGCCGACGCTGAACGAAGGCGATCTCAGCGATGAAGCCAAGGTGAAAACCTGGATCGCGTCGCTGGTGCAGGCGCTGAACGACAAAGAGCAGCACGGCAGCAGCTATGACTTCGTGATCTTCGAGAACCGCGAGCGCCAGATGTTCGAGCCGGCGTTGCGCATCCGTACCCACGGCGTGGATACCGACTATAAGCTGGACTTCGATTTCATCCACGGCGGTGAATACCGCAAGATCTGCCAGCTGGGCGAGCAACTACGCGGGCTGATCGAAGAGGGCGCGTTCATCGAGCGCGGCGAACGCCGTCAGCCGGTAGACAGCTTCGAACAGGCGCTGGAGTGGCTGGTGAAAGAGTCGCGCCGCGGCCTGTCGGTGCAGCGTTATAAAGGTCTGGGCGAGATGAACCCGGAGCAGCTGTGGGAAACCACCATGGATCCGGAAAGCCGCCGCATGCTGCGCGTGACCGTCAAGGACGCCATCGCTGCCGATCAGCTGTTCACCACGCTGATGGGCGATGCGGTTGAACCGCGTCGCGCCTTTATCGAAGAAAACGCCCTGAAAGCGGCGAACATCGATATCTGATGCGTTAATGGCTGTGAAAATCCGCGCCGGGCGACCCGCGCGGATTTTTTTTTGGCCTTTTTTGGCGCTGACAGCCGAGGCTGAAACGCGTTAGCATGAATAAAAACCACTGGGAGAAGCGTTGAATGGCTATTGAACTGATTGCGATCGACATGGACGGCACGTTGCTGGATCCGCAGCACCAAATCACGCCGGCGGTAAAGCAGGCTATCGCGGCGGCGCGGCGCAAAGGGGTACACGTGGTGCTGGCCACCGGGCGGCCTTATGTCGGCGTGCAGGATTATCTGCGCCAGTTGGACATTCAGGGCCCCGGCGATTTCTGTATCACCTATAACGGCGCGCTGGTGCTGCGTGCGGTCGACGGCGCCTGCATTCTGCAAGAAACGCTGGGCTTTGAGGATTATCTGCATTTCGAGCAGATGGCGCGCGAGTTCGGCGTTCACTTCCAGGCGTTTGATTTCGATACCCTGTATACCCCGAACAAGGACATCGGCAAGTACACCATACACGAGGCGGAAATGACCGGTATTCCGCTGAAATACCGCAGCGTGGAAGAGATGGATCGCCAGATGCGTTTCCCGAAAGTGATGATGATCGACGAGCCGGAGCTGCTGGACCGCGCCATCGCGCGCATCCCGGCGGAAACGCGCGCGCGTTACACCATCCTGAAAAGCGCGCCTTATTTCCTCGAGATCCTGCACAAAAACGTCGATAAAGGCGCCGGGGTGAGAATGTTGGCCGAGCATCTCGGCGTGGCGCGGGAGAACATCATGACGCTGGGGGATCAGGCCAATGATACGGCGATGATCGAATATGCCGGCGTCGGCGTGGCGATGGGCAATGCCATTCCCGAGCTGAAAGCGGTGGCGCAGTTTGTCACCAGCGCCAATACCGAAGACGGCGTGGCGCGCGCTATCGAGAAGTTCGTGCTCAACGCCTGATAACGCGGGGCGCTGCGGCGCCCCTTTATACTTTCGCCAACACCCCTTTGGCGATCTGCAGATCCTGAATCGCCAAGCCGGTGAGATCGGCGATGGTGATGTGCTGCGGCTCGCGTCGTACCCGCCCTCCCTGCGCCAAGACGGCGCCAATTTCGACGATCGGCGTTGAAATCAGCCTATTTTGCCGATAAGCCGTCGCGATCTCGCCATAGTCCGCACACTGCGTCAGCGCATCGACCAGCAGCGCGTCTGCGCGGGCCACCAGCTCGGTCGCCAGTTCCTGCTTGCCGGGCGTGTCGGCGCCCACGGCGGTGATGTGCGTACCGGGCCGAATATCCGCCGCCTGCAATATCGGTTCGCGGCTGGGCGTGGTGGTCACGATCAGCTGACAGTGCGCCGCCAGTTCCGCCGCATTCTGCGTAACCCGCACCCGAAAACCCTCGGCTTCGGTATCGCGCCGATACGCCGCCAGCGCCTGTTCGTCTCGCCCCCACACCCACACCTCGCGGCAATCGGTCACCGGTTTCAGGCATTGCAGCTGCAGCCGCGCCTGCAGGCCCGTGCCGACAATGCCGATCGCCTGAATATGCGGCGGCGCGCACAGCTCGGCGACGATGCGGCCGGCCAGGGCGGTGCGCAGCGCGGTCAGCCAACCTTCATCTTGCAGCAGCGCCTGCGGCTCGCCGGTTTGGGCGGAGAACGCCATCATCAGCCCCTGATTGCTCGGCAGGCCGTGTTCGGCATTGCGATAGAAACCGGTAGAGATCTTGACCACGAACAGTTCGTCGCCTTCCAACCAGGCGGACTTGATGCAGCAGTCGCCGTCGGCCCGCTCGAACAGGAAATGCTGCACCGGCGGCTGTTGCACCCGCTGTTGCGAGTAGGCGATAAAACCCTGCTTCAGCAGCGGCGTTATGGTCTCGGCATCGAACGCGGCGAGGATTTGCTGCCGATTAAGGATGTGCATCGGCGATGGCCTTGAGGTATTTCTCCAGCACGATGTTCTTGCCGCACAGCACCACCGCCACCTTTTTACCCTGGTATTCCGGCGCCAGTTTGATCGCCGCCGCCAGCGCCACGCCGGCCGCGCCTTCGATAATCCAGCGATCGCTGGCGGCTATCCGGCGCATCGCGTGTTTAATCTCCGCCTCGCTGACCAGCACTTTGCGGTCGATCAGCTGTTGGCACAGCGGAAAGGTCACGGCGCCCGGCTCGACGCCGCCGGCGGTGCCGTCGGACAGGGTTTCTTGCTCTTCCACCGGGAAGATATGGCCCGCTTCCAGCGCGCTGTACAGGCTGGTGGCGTTTTCCGGCCAGCAGGCGATAAGCTGCGTGTTCGGCGACAGTTGCCGCAGAACGGTGCCGATGCCGGCGATATAACCCCCGCCGCCGACCGCCACGAACACGGCGTCCAGATCGGTGAGCTGTTCAACCAGCTCCATGCCGCAGGTGCCCTGGCCGGCGATCACCTGCTCGTCGTTATACGGCGAGATATAGGTTTTCCCCTGTTCGCGTGCGGCCTGTTCCCCCGCCAGTTCGGCGTTCAGCGCATCGCCCGGCACCAATTCCACGGTGCCGCCCAACGCGCGAATGGTGTCGAGCTTGATGCTCGCCGCCGTCTCCGGCGCATAAACCGTGACGCCAACGCCCATCAGTTGCCCCGCCAAAGCGACGGCCTGACCGTGGTTGCCGGTAGAGGCGGCGATCACGCCGCGCCGGCGTTGCTCGTTATCCAGCAGCCGCAGCTTGTTGCTGGCGCCGCGAAATTTAAAGGAACCGGTGTGCTGCAGGTGATCGCATTTCAAATACAGCTCGCAACCCAATTGCTGAGAAAGCAGCACGCTGCGCTCCAATGGCGTGACTCGCACCTGAGGGCGCAGTTGCTGATGGGCAGAAACAATGGCATCGAAAAGGGGGTTCATACCGGCTCCGGATTTTTTAGACTTAAAATCCAGTTTGTACTTTTTTGTATGGATTGTAAACCCCGTCGGGCAACCCGGCCAGAAAGCGGAAATGGCGGGGGTACGGCATCGCGTATGCGGTGAAAATAAACATTACTGGGCGTTTAGCGGCACAATTTTTTATTTATTTGCGTTAAGTAAGGTGCCGCTGTGGGCGTATTTAATGAGGAGAAGGATAATCAATAAAATAATGCTCGCTTCCTTTACTTATACCGTTTGGGCGTCGTTGAGTTTCCCCATCAGGAATGTGGCCGGCTAGCCGGGCGTTTATTTCCTGCCGGCGTCGTCGATAGGCTTAACGGATAAGTCTCATGGACATTTCGACGCGGGAAAGCCCCCGGCTCGTCCTCGCCGGCCATATGAAACGCGGCTGCCGATCCGGTAAGATGGCCGTTCAGTGCCAGCATGCGCAGGAGAGCCGCCATGAGCCATCGGGAAAAACAACTGACTTTCGACCCACGCGGGCATCAGTTAACCAATATCAACGTCTGGACGCCGGACAGCCAATGGCTGGCTTATGACGTGCGCCCGCGCGGCGCCTCTTTCACCGGCCTGAGCATCGAGCGGGTTAACGTCGCCAGCGGCGCGGTGGAAGTGGTTTATCGCGCCCAGCACGGCGCACACGTCGGCGTGGTCACGGTCAGCCCCGATGCGCCGGCGCGTTACGTCTTCATCCACGGCCCGGAACACCCGGACAGCGCCTGGCAGTATGATTTTCATCACCGCCGCGGGGTGATCGTCAGCGAACCGGATCGCGAGTTGGCCATTACCCTCGACGCGCTGGATATCACGGCGCCCTACACGCCCGGCGCGCTGCGCGGCGGCAGCCATGTGCACGTTTTCAGCCCGGACGGCAGCCGCCTCAGCTTTACCTACAACGATCACGTGATGCATGAATGCGATCCGGCGCGCGATCTGCGCAACGTCGGCGTGGCTGTGCCGCTGCACGGGGTCAATCCGCCGAAACAGCATCCCCGTGAATATGACGGCAGCCACTATTGCGTGCTGGTTAGCGAGACCGTGCCGCAGCCGCAGCCGGGCAGCGATCAGATCAATCGCGCCTACGAAGAAGGCTGGATTGGCCGCGAAGGCTACCGTAAGGCCGACGGCAGCCGACAGCGCTGGGCGCTGGCGTTCATCGGCGATACGCTTTCCGCCGCCGGCGAGAAACTGCCGGAGGTGTTTATCGTCGATCTGCCGGAGAGCGACGCCGACTACGCCAGGGCCGGCGCGGTGCCGCTGCAGGGGACGGAAAGCGAGCTGCCGGCGCCGCCGCTTGGCGTCAGGCAGCGGCGGGTGACCTTTACCGGTGAACGCCGTTTTCCGGGCGTGGTCGGTGCGCCGCGCCATTGGCTGCGCAGCTCGCCGGACGGCAGCCAGATCGCTTTTCTGATGAAGGATGACGGCGGCGTGGTGCAACTGTGGACGGTGTCGCCGAACGGCGGTGAGCCGCGCCAGGTCAGCCGCGGCGAGCATGACATCCAGTCGGCGTTCAGCTGGCACCCGCAGGGCGGGACGATAGCCCTGGTGTGTGACAACAGCGTGATGCTGTGTGAGGTCGCCAGCGGCCGCCTGCAGCGTTTAACGCAGCGCAGCGTGCAGCCGCCGTCGGGGGATGCCGTGGTGTTTTCGCCGGATGGCAAGAAAGTGGCGTTTATGCGCGAGATTGCCGGATTCAACCAGATCTTTGTGGTTGAGGCGTAAGGCGGGCCTGATGGCCCGCTGCGTGCGTGATTAGTGTGTGGCGGTGCTGTCGTTGCCCTCGCCGGGGTTGCCGGTTGCCGCCAGATTCTGCTGCTCGCTGCGCAGGATGCGCGCTTTTGGCGAGTCTGCGGTGGCGTCATTGCCTGAACGCAGATAGTCGTAAGGCAGCAGCACGGTATCCATCACTGCGGAGAACGGCAGATCCAGCGCCACCAGCGGCATCATCGCCCAGCTGGTGTTGTCGTCCTTCAGCATGTCCACGCTGGCGCGGGTGCCGGGATAGTAACCCTGATTCGGGCCGGTATGGCTCATCACGCTGGAGCAACCGCTGGTCGCCAACAACATGCAGCCCGTCGCTATCGCTTTCATCGTCGTCATTAATCCATCCTGCAGGGTTGCTGTGCCCCTAAATTAAGCTGATTTATAACATCCTGTTGCTGCTTTAAAAGAAGCAAAATCCCGCTCTGTGGCGGCTCTCTCACTTTAGTGTAAGTGGTAAAAAAACTTTCACCTAACCGAAAAGCGCTTTTTTTGATCCTCGCCCGTTGAATTGATGAAATCAACCCCCATTTTATCATCAGAGCCGGATTGAGAATTTGCCGTAAGGGAATTCTGGCTTAATTAGCCTGTCCAGAATGGAAGGCGTATTTATTTCAACCTCGCTGAAGTGCCTTAGGAGGCTGTTTTATGCGTAATTTCGATCTTTCTCCGCTATACCGTTCCGCCATTGGTTTCGATCGCCTGTTCAACGCGCTGGAGGCCGGCCAGAGCCAGGGCAACGGCGGTTATCCCCCTTATAATGTCGAGCTGGTGGACGAAAATCATTATCGCATCGCCATTGCGGTAGCCGGGTTTGCCGAGCAGGAGCTGGAGATCACCACGCAAGATAATCTGCTGATCGTGCGCGGTGCGCACAATAACGAACCGGCAGAAAAAACCTATTTATATCAGGGCATCGCTGAGCGTAATTTCGAGCGTAAATTCCAGCTGGCCGAACATATTCAAATTAAAGGCGCCAAACTGGAAAACGGTCTGCTGTATATCGATATGCAGCGCATCGTGCCGGAAACATTAAAACCGCGCCGTATCGAAATTAAATAATTCCGTTTTCGCCGGCAGGAACGCTGTCGGCAAATATGCAGTAATAATCCGCCTGCCGTCAGGGGGCTGAATAAACACATCTCGCTTAATGAAAGGAGTTGTTCCTATGCGTAATTACGATCTATCCCCGCTTCTGCGTCAATGGATTGGTTTTGATAAACTGGCCAGTTCCATGGGGGGCCAGGAACCCCAGGGGTTCCCGCCGTATAACATCGAGAAAAGCGATGACAATCACTACCGCATTTCTCTGGCGCTGGCCGGTTTCCGGCAGAGCGAACTGAATATCGAAGTGGAAGGGCCGCGGCTGACCGTCAGCGGTAAACCCACGCCGCCGGAAAAACAGGTCGAGTACCTGCATCAGGGGCTGGTGTGCAAAGAGTTCCAGCTGACCTTCACTCTGGCGGAACACCTGCAGGTGTCCGAGGCCAAATTTGAAAATGGCCTGTTGCACATCGATCTGGTGCGTCAGGTTCCGGAAGCCTTGCAGCCTCAGCGCATCGCCATCGGCGCGACGCCGGAGCTGGAAGCCAAATAACCGACTGAAAAACGGTCATCATCATGTGGGGGAGATCCAGACGGATCTCCCCCGTTGCGTTATGTGGCGCACGCCACAGTCCCCCCGTCTGCCCGATGCCATAATCCTTGTTAATTGTGTGTCTATGTCCGCAAATCCCCTATTCAACTTTGGCAAGGATGTGACCTATGAGCGATATCGCCCTGACCGTCAGCATGTTGGCGTTGGCGGCCGTCATTGGGCTGTGGATGGGGAACTGGAAGCTGTACGGTGTCGGGCTGGGGATTGGCGGCGTGCTGTTCGGCGGCATCCTGGTCGGCCACTTCGCCCAGAGCGGGCAAATCAGCCTGAACGGGGACATGCTGCACTTCATCCAGGAGTTTGGCCTGATCCTGTTCGTTTACACCATCGGCATTCAGGTTGGCCCCGGCTTCTTCTCTTCGCTGCGCGTCTCCGGTCTGCGGCTCAACGCCTTCGCGGTGCTGCTGGTGCTGACCGGCGGCGCAGTGGCGGCGGCGGTGCACAAGCTGTTCGACGTGCCGCTGCCGATCATCCTCGGCGTGTTCTCCGGCGCGGTCACCAACACGCCGGCGCTGGGCGCCGGTCAGCAAATCCTGACCGATCTCGGTTCCGATCCGGCGTTGGTGGACGGCATGGGCATGGGTTACGCCATGGCCTATCCGTTCGGCATTTGCGGCATCCTGCTGGTGATGTGGCTGATCCGATTGGTTTTCCGCATCAACATCGAGCGCGAGGCACAGGCGTTTGAAAGCAGCTTGGGCAATCAGCGCGAGCTGTTGTACGCCATGAACGTGGCGGTGCGTAACCCCAATCTGCAGGGCATGGCGATCAAAAGCGTGCCGCTGCTCAACGGTGAAGCGATCGTCTGTTCGCGCCTCAAACGCGGCGAGCTGTTGATGGTGCCGGCGCCGCATGAGCGGCTGGAGCTCGGCGACTATCTGCACCTGGTGGGCAAACGCGAAGATCTGGAGAACGCCCGGCTGGTGATCGGCGAAGAGGTTGACGCTTCGCTGTCCACGCGCGGCACTGCGCTGCAGGTAGTGAGGGCGGCGGTGACCAACGAGCAGGTGCTGGGGAAAAAAATCCGCGATCTGAACCTGAAGCAGAAATATGACGTGGTGATTTCACGCCTCAACCGCGCCGGCGTGGAGCTGGTGGCCGGCAGCAACGTGACGCTGCAGTTTGGCGATATTCTCAACCTGGTCGGCCGGCCGGAGGCCATCGACGCGGTGACGGCAATCGTCGGCAACGCCCAACAAAAGCTGCAGCAGGTGCAGATGCTGCCGGTCTTTATCGGCATCGGCCTCGGGGTGCTGCTGGGCTCCATTCCGCTGTTTGTGCCCGGCTTCCCGGCGGCATTGCGGCTGGGGCTGGCCGGCGGGCCGTTGGTGGCGGCGCTGATCCTGGGGCGCATCGGCAGTATCGGCAAGCTGTACTGGTTTATGCCGCCGAGCGCCAACCTGGCGCTGCGCGAACTGGGCATCGTGCTGTTTCTGGCGGTGGTCGGTTTGAAATCGGGCGGCAATTTTATCGATACGTTGCTGCATGGCGAGGGGCTGACATGGATTGGTTATGGCGCGTTGATCACCGCCATTCCGCTGCTGAGCGTCGGCATTCTGGCGCGCACGGTGGGCAAGATGAACTATCTGACGCTGTCCGGCATGTTGGCGGGGTCGATGACCGATCCGCCGGCGCTGGCGTTCGCCAACGGCCTGCATCCCACCAGCGGCGCCGCCGCGCTGTCTTACGCCACCGTATACCCGCTGGCGATGTTCCTGCGCATCATGTCGCCGCAGCTGCTGGCGGTGCTGTTCTGGACGTTGTAGTGCGGATCGTCTACAGCCGATAAGGCATCAACACGCCATTGTCAGTGCCGAAATCTTTGGGGTTGCGGGAGATGAGCATCCGGAATCCCACCTGCGCGGTGGCCCAGATAATGGCGTCTGGCAGTTTCACATGCTGTGAGTGGCGCAGTTCTACGGCGCGTTCGGCGACTTCATCGGTAATAGGCAGCAGCAGAAATTGCCCTAAAAACTGACGTGTTTTCAGCTCCAGTGCCGGACCCTGTTTTTTAGCACCTACCATCACTTCCATCCAGGTGATGGCGCTGATGGCCGGATTGATGTGATACTCGACCAGAACGTCCCTGGCTTGAGGAATGCCGTTGAGATAATCGATCAGGATATTGGTGTCGAATAACGCCCGTTGAGCCACCATTATTCCCACTCCTCGCGCTGACGATTTTCGTACTCCACGCCATCTCCCATCGCCCCGGACCAGAGCCCGAAAGCGTTGCTGGGATCTTCCACGTGGTTCTCCGTCAGATAGCGGGAGACTGCTTGACGAATGATTTCGGCCCGGGGAACGTGGCGGATATTTTTCAGATTATCGAGCTGCCGCAGGTCTTCTTCAGGTAAATCGATCACGATGCGAGTCATCGTTGGCCCTCCAAAAAAGATATACGATATATGCATCGTATATCTTTATCGGTCGATTTTCAATCAGTCGGCGTTAGCCTTCCTGATGTGCGCGTTCGATCTCTTCCGCCAGAATAGCCACGCCGCGCTCGATTTTCTCCGGATCGGGCACGTAGTTCATGCGCATGCACTGGTGGGTATGTGGCCATTCATGCTCCAGTCCCGGGAAGAAGTAGTGGCCGGGCACCATCAGCACGCCGCGCTTTTTCAGGCGCTGATACAGCACTTCGGTGGTGATCGGCAGATCCTTGAACCACAGCCAGAGGAAGATAGCCCCTTCCGGTTTGTGGATCAGGCAGCGTTCCGGCGACAGGTAGCGGCGAATGATCTCGATGGTGTGCTCGACGCGCTGTTTGTAGAACGGGCGAATCACCTCGTTCGACAGGCGCAGCAGATCGCCGCGCGCGATCATTTCCGTCGCCATCGCCGGCCCCATGCTGCCTGGAGACAGGCTGATGATGCCGTTCATGTTGGTCAACGCGGTGATCACCTTCTCGTCGGCGATCACGATGCCGCAGCGCGAGCCCGGCAGGCCGAGCTTGGACAGGCTCATGCACAGGATGGTGTTCGGGTTCCACAGCGGCGTGGCGTCGCTGAAGATGATGCCGGGAAACGGCACGCCGTAGGCGTTGTCGATCACCAGCGGAATATCGCGCTGCTGCGCCAGCAGGTCGAGCTTCATCAGCTCTTCGTCGGTGATCACGTTGCCGGTCGGGTTGGTCGGCCGTGAAACGCAGATCATGCCGATGTCATCGCCGATGGTGAGATGTTCGAAATCGACGTGATACTTGAACTGGCCGTCCGGCAGCAGCTCGATGTTCGGTTTGGCGGAGACGAACAGCCCTTCATCCAGCCCGGCATCGGCATAGCCGATATATTCCGGCGCCAGTGGGAACAACACGCGGCGGCGCGAGCCGTCGGCGTAGCGGCCGGCGAACAGGTTGAACAAGTAGAAAAATGCGCTTTGGCTGCCATTAGTCAGAGCAATATTCTGTGGCGAGATCTCCCAGCCGAGCTCGTCGCGCAGCAGATTGGCCAGCGCTTTCAGCAGCGCGTCCTTGCCTTGCGGGCCGTCGTAGTTGCACAGCGCTTCGGTCAGTTTGCCCTGGTCGAGCATCTCCTGGCACAGCTGTTTGAAATAGGCTTCCATCTCTGGGATCTGTGCGGGGTTGCCGCCGCCGAGCATGATGGCGCCGGGGGTGCGCAGGCCTTCGTTCAGGTCGTCCATCAAACGGGTAATGCCCGCATAACGGGTAAATTTTTCGCCGAAAAGTGAGAAAGTCATAGGTGCAGCAGTACTGTTTTTTAGCAGGTAATCACCCACCATACCGCCAGATAAACCCCGCTGCAATGCGGCTGACAAATCGACCGGTGGGCACAAGTTTTGCCCTGCGTTCGATTAGCAGCATATTACGCTGGATTATTGTGACCGTTCGCCGGCCCACGCCATTATCGCCTCAACCTTTCAGCCACGCGATTCAGCCACGCGATCTTAGGGTTGGCACAGGTTTTGCGGTCCCGACCCAGATTACACTTTTTCGCTGCATTTCATTAACACTATGGCAATTTATAACCATATCGAGTAACTTCCGCATCCGTTAAATTTAACTTAACAATAAAGATTATCTAAACTAATGCTCGGAAAGGGATGAGTAGTGCGGTAGCGTGGATGAAGCCATGCCAAAAGCACGGCTTTCAAGGCGATTTTACTTGCCTGACCATGGGTTGATTGCCAGTTTCGTCCCTGTCTATCTACAGACTACAGAGTAATCGGTTTGATGAGCGGTGTCTCCTGCTGGCCGGCATGGGGCATGTACGTTGCCGTTGCTGAAAATTGGCTATTTTGTATAAAAAACACTAATCATACTACCCGCGAGGGAGCCGCAAATAGCATTTAGCGGCGTAACGCCAGGGTAGGGCGCTCTGTGTCCGGCAGATGCGCATCGCCAGGCATCGCAGCCCATTAGGCGGGTAGGGTTGGAGGATAAAGGTTTCGCGCCGATTCACCTGGCGTCATTTGAAAACCCGTATGCAGCGTAGACTTTCGCTCACCGCGCACAAGTGAGATGAGGTCAGGTAGCAATGAAAAACAGCGCAAGTCTGGTTTCGATAAATAAGTGGAAAAGAAATCTATAAAAGTCTCTTTCGCACTTTTTAGCGTGCAGGAAGTTTAAAGAATAAATAATCAAGCTCTTTTATTTGTGAGATGAATTACTTCACTTGAAAAACAGGGAAGCATTTGCTGTTCAATGTTCATGAGCATTGCGGTGAACATCAATATGTCGTTATTCCAATCAGAGTAAAAAGGAAGATTGCACGATGATTCGTGGTAACATTAAAGAGTTTGAGAACACACTTGAGTGCCGTGTGAGCGCATACCCCATGATGACAGATGTAGGGTATTGCAAATTGGCTTCGGATGACTTTAACCTTACCGATGCGCAAAAATCAGACTTAAGTATTATTCAGCGGCATTTCGATACGCTTGCTCTGGATCCCTACGGTGAAAATGCGGGGCGCTATCGGCAGCACAGTAAATATGTGCTTTTACCTTGCTTTAATCTCTTGATTCCTCAATCTTCCGAACACGCCTACAGTTACAAACAAGATGTCGGATTTAATGATGAAGTCGTTGAGGAGGCAAGGAAGTTTCAGCCTGTTCCAAACGAAATTTTGTCAAATAATCTGATCACGTCGCTTGTCCTGCATGATTTTAAAAACTCCCCGTTACATGAGTATGCTTCCACGATTCCCATGGAGGTCGGCATTCACTTCATCAGAATGAAAGCGACGGTTGATGCGCCGGGGATTTCCGTACCGAATCGACTTCATAAGGATGGCGAGCCTTGCACCTGGATACATTTGATCAATCGTGATGGTGTTTCTGGCGGTGAGAACATCATTACAGATAACACCAAGACGAACATCCTGTGTAATGAGGCGATGCTCAAACCGCTGGACTCCATCGGCATCGTTGATGATCTAGTCTGGCACCAGGTGAAACCGGTTCATGTGGATGGGCACGGTAAGGTGGGCTTCCGCGATGTCATATTAATCGATTTCACCCCGATGTTCGCGGTGCCAAATAACCCATCGTAATAAAGACTCACATGAACGGGGGGATCCTTTATTCAAGGCATGCCCCCCACTTCCTGATACTCGAAAATAGGCAGTAACCGTGTTAGCAAAAGAAACTCTTGCCGTTCACAGCGGAACCATTATCGACGAAATGCATGGTGGCATTCTTTCTCCGCTATTCTCCGCGAGTTCTCACAAGCATCTTGATATGACAGAAGATGTCTATCCAAGACATGGTAACTTACCCAATCAACGCGCCGTTGCCGAGAAGATGTGCGCATTGGAAAGCGGTGGTGAGGCCGCTCTGGTATTCAGTTCCGGTATGGCGGCTTTCGCGACGGCGATGCTTTCGCATTTAAAAGCCGGTGACCATATTGTTTTACAAAACGGCGTGTATTCAGGTGCGCTCAAGTTTGTACAGAATCATTTTGCAAAATTAGGCATCACATACAGCGTTTCGGAGAGTTGTGAAGTAGAGAGCATCATCGCATTAGTCAATTCGAATACGCGAATGATATATATCGAAACACCGACAAATCCATTGCTTAAAATCCTGAACATTGAGCTATTGACCCGATTCGCCAAGAGTCGGGGGGTGTTCACCATTATTGATAACACCGTGGCGACGCCTATCAACCAAAACCCTCTGGAATATGGCGTCGATTTGGTATTGCACAGCGCCACCAAGTTTTTGGGCGGCCACGGCGATGTGTCAGGCGGCGTGGCTGTCGGCAGTGAAGAGTCCATTGCTGCAATGGCCGAATATATGAATGACTTTGGCGGGTGTCTGAACGCGCAGTCATGTCATCTGCTTGAGCGAAGCTTGCGCACGTTGGCCATTCGAATGAATGCCATTAACCGCAACGCGATGGAACTGGCCAGCCGTTTAAATGAGCACCCTAATGTGACGAACGTGTTCTATCCGGGGTTGCCGAGTCATCATAATCATAGCGTAGCCCGCGAACAAATGAGGGGGTTCGGCGGCATGGTCAGCTTTGAAATCGCCCCGCGGTTTGACGCGACAAGTTTTCAGAAGAAGTTAAATCTCATCGTCCCTTCCAACAGTTTGGGGGATTTGGAGACCACGCTGAACTCGCCTTATCAGGCCTCATCGTCGTTCAGAAGTCTTAGCGAGCAGGAGCAGAAAAAATCAGGGATTACGAGGCAATTAATACGAATGTCAGTCGGCATCGAAGACGTTAATGACTTGTATGAAGATTTGCATCAAGCGCTCAAGTGAATGATATGGAATTAGAAATGCAAACAGGCTCAACGTTGAATAGTGATGAAGTTCACCGCATAGAATCTCTTTATGGGCTGACGGTAAAAAGCAGCGCCTTCTTGGGGATGGGATCTGGCAATACCAATTACTGCCTCGAAACGGATATCGGCCGCTGTGTTTTCAGCATTATTGAAGAGCAAAGCCGTGATGATGTTGAGATCATGGCGAAGACGCTGGTATGGCTGGAAGCACATGATTATGAGACCTCCTTGCTGGTCAAACCCAAAGGGCAAGAAAGCTATTCAATTATATTAAGGGGCAAGCACTCTCTATTAAGAACCTATATGGATGGCGCCGTCCGCCGGGATTTCAACGAACATATGCTCAGGCAGCTCGGCGTTGCCATGGCGAAACTGCATACGATCCCCGTCCCTAATTTCTTAACAGACTCAGTCTTCTATGAGCAGAAAAAGTTCATGGATGCCCTCGATGCCAATATCGATCAGGATTATGAGCGCTGGGCCAAAGACAGACTCAGGCATCTTGCCGTAGAACGCATCAGCGGCTTGCCTACCTCTGTCATCCACTCCGATCTTTTCTACGACAATATGCTGTTTGAAGGCGAGCAGTTCGTCGGCATGATAGATTTTGAGTTGACCTGTATTTATCACTCCGTTTTCGATATCGCCATGGCGATTGTCGGCACCTGCGGCATCAATGGGACGCTGTCGCCGGAAAAAGCGAAGCATATCATCGCGGGTTATAATTCTATAAGAATGCTTGAAGCGCGCGAAATTAAGGTGTTGAAAACCTATACGGAATACGCCGCCATCCTGACATCTCTTTGGCGTTATTGGCGGTATAGAATCTATCAGCCGGGTGGTGATAAATCTGATAAATATCGCGAAATGACAAGCCTGGCTAAAAGTATTGAACGCACCGACTTCTCACAAATTTGCTGACACGTTCCCTTCATAAAGTAAAAGGGCGTCGAGCGTAAATTCGACGCCAAGACAATCGAACGTTAATATTCGGCCCTGATTATAGTACGGAGTAACCCGCTGCATGGACATCAAAGACACGAAAAAAATCGTCATCCTCGTTGACGCCTACTCATCCGGAAATGATGTGGCACCGGAATTCAATAAAAAAGGATACGGGTGCGCGCACATTCAAAGTCGAGAAGATATCCCGGCGAAGCTGCTGAATAGCTACAGAGGGGATGATTTCTTTATCAGTTTGCAATACACGGGGGATGAGATCCTCAATCAATTGCAAGAGTATGATGTTATCGCGGTGATTGCAGGCTGTGAAACAGGCATTGAACTCGCAGATCATCTGGCTGAGCTTCTGGACCTGCCCGGTAACGATACCGGCACGAGCCGTTCTCGCAGGAATAAATACCTGATGCAGGAGTGCCTGAAAAATAGCGCGATCAATCATATCCCCACGCACCGGTTAACTACCCTTAAAGACGCCACGCAATATGCGACCGAGCTGTTTAAAAAATACCGGAAGCTGGTGCTAAAACCCGTTGACAGCGCAGGCACGGACTCCGTTTTTGTTTGCAAAACGGTTGAAGAAGTTGAAGCTCATTCGGGTGATTTGTTCAAAAAAAGCAATCAGCTCAATTTAAAAAATGAAGTCATTATTCTGCAGCCTTTTATTGAGGGGGAAGAGTACGTCGTCGATACTGTCAGTTATCAAGGCCGTCACAAGATCTGTGCGATATGGAAGATGGGCAAGGGCAGTTACAACGGGGCCGATTCCATCTGTGAGTTCACCGAACTGACCTCCTTCGATGCGCAGAATCACGCTCAGCTCAAAGATTACATCTTTAGCTGTCTGGATGCTTTAGGGATCACGTTTGGCGCAGCGCACTCGGAACTGTTTTTAACCAAAGACGGTTGGACGCTAATTGAAACCGGGGCCAGACCGCACGGCGCGGGTTTTCCGGCGTTGTCATCCCTGGCGTTGAAGCGCACGCAGATTGACGAACTGGTACTGAGCGTGTGTTCAACCGAGGCATTCCTGGAAGCGGTCGCAGAGGAATATAAACCGTTAAACTATTTAAAAATTAAAGAGCTGATATCTTTTAGCGCTGGCACTATCAAGGCTGTTAAGCATGTCGATACCATCGCCGGTTTGCCATCCTACAAGAAATCAAATCTGCCGGATGTTGATCAGGAAATAAAACTCACGACGGACGTTTACAGCTCTCCGGGCTGGATTGCGTTAAGCCACCGTTGCGCCGATCAGCTCAATGCCGACTATCAATATATCGTTGGCCTTGAAAGTAAGGGCATGTTTGAAGTCTATGAACAGTAAAATCAAGGCGTCCGGCCCAACGTACATTCTTGGATATTGCATCCTGGGTGCGGCCATAGATGTTTTTCTCTCAGGTTTGTTGCAGAGCATCGATCTGTTCGTATTATTGTTTTGGACTTTCACCTTGACCTGGCTCGGTTTCTTTGTGATCTCCGTGCTGTTTTTCCCCGTCAAGCTGCGAGCTTGCCTCAACGCCTGGAAGTTAATTCTATTATTGAATATCTCTACGCTGGGAGCTTGGGTTGGGCTTTTCGTTGGGTTGAAATGGACGGAGCCCTCCATTCTGGTGGCCATGCTTTTTGGACTGAGCCCGATCATTTCTGTTTTCATTGAGATTTATAACCGAAATTCGGTGGGTGTAAAAAACATCGTTATAGCCGTGATGCTGGCTTTTATTGTCGCCGTGCTGATGATATTGGCCGTGAAAGGGCAGCGTTTTAACCCCTTCGATTCAAACACCCTATTTGTTCTGGCGCTTGGCTTAGTGTGTCTCGTCACCTCAACCTGTATGGCTGTCGGCACCTATATTGCAAAATCATTGTCCAAACAAGCGTTTAACGCCGTCAATATTCAGTCGTTCAGATTTCCCTTGCTCATTGGCGTTTGCGCGCTGATGTTGCCGAGCGAAGGCGTATTGGCAACGACGCAATCCAGCTTCTGGATGTACCTGCCGATCATCGTCATATTAGGGAATATATTGCCGCTATGGATGCTGCAAAAGGGTATTGAACTCACCAGCGCCTTGACCACCAACATTATTGTGAATGTTTCACCCTGCATTACGCTGTTGCTGGAGGCTTTTGACCCGTCGATAGCCTACAGCCATATGAAACTGGCGGTGTTGGTGATGCTGCTGCTGGTCATGCTGATCGCCAATGACGACGTGGGCAAATTTGTCGTCAGCAAGATAAGGGGGAAGCCCGTGAGGTTGACGGAGTGAAAATACTCCGTCGACAGCCGCAAAAAGCGGCGAGGCCGGCGATCCGCAGATCGCCGGCCGCGCTGAGTTATTTCTGCAACAGCTGCGGGTTGACGCAGTTTTCTTTCACCGTGCCGGTCAATGCCGCGATCAAGTTATCCACCGCGCAGGCGGCCATGCCGTAGCGCGTTTCATGGGTGGCGGAGCCGATGTGCGGCAACGCCACTACGTTCGGCATGCTGAGCAGCGGCGAGTCGGCCGGCAGCGGTTCCTTCTCGAACACATCCAACCCCGCGGCGTGGATCACGCCGTTTTGCAGCGCTTCGATCAGCGCCTGCTCATCCACCACCGGCCCGCGGCCGGCGTTGATCAGAATGCCGCTTTTCTTCATCTTCGCCAGCTGATCGCGGCCGATCAGATGGAAAGTTTGTTCGGTCAGCGGCAGCGTGATGCAAACGAAATCCGACTCGGCCAGCAGGGTATCCAGGTCGCAGCGACGGGCGTTGAAGCGTTGCTCCGCCTCTTCGTGCGTGCGGCGGGCGTTGTACAGCACCGGCATGCCGAAGCCGAAGTGCGCGCGCTGCGCCAGCGCCAGGCCGATGCGGCCCATGCCGAGGATGCCGATGGTTTTGTGGTGCACGTCGACGCCGAACCAGTCCGGCCCGATGCTGCCGCGCCATTCGCCGGCCTTGACCCGTTCCGCCACTTCCACCACCCGGCGCGCCGTCGCCAGCACCAGACTCATGATGGTGTCGGCGACGGTTTCGGTCAGCACCGTCGGGGTGTGCATCAACAGCACGTTATGGGCGTTGAGCGCCTCGACGTCGAAGTTGTCGTAGCCGACGGAAACGGTCGAGGCCGCGCGCAGTTTGGGCGCCTGCTGCAGGAAGGCTTCGTCAATTTTGCCGCCGGAACCGATGATCCCTTCGGCCTGCTGCAACGCCTGGCGCAGTTCCTCGCGGTTCTCCGGCTGCAGGCCGTTGAACGCGTGTACGGTGAAGTGTTGTTCCAGACGTTCACGCAGGTCGGCGGGCAGGCTTTTGTACAATACGATAGAAGGTTTCATCACGAACTCCAGCTGGGCCAAAGGGGGCCTGGCGCCCCCTCGGGTTGATTGACAGAGAAAAAGTATAACCGGATCAAGCCATCTGCGGCTGGATCTCGTTGCGGGCGGGCTTGACGATCAGCGTCAACACCACCGCCACCACCAGTGCGATGGCCATAAACATGTAGGAAGCCGCCGGGCTGCCGGTGGCGCCGTTCAGGTAACCGACGAACCAGGAACCGAAGAACGAACCCAGCGCGCCCATGCTGTTGATCAGCGCCATGGCGCCGCCGGCGACGTTTTTCGGCAGCATTTCCGGAATGATGGCGAAGAACGGCCCATAAGGGGCGTACATCGCGGCGCCGGCGACTACCAGCAGGCCGTAAGAGATCCAGAAATGGTTGGTGCCGACGGCGTAAGAGCCGAAGAACGCCAGCGCGCCGATCAGCAGCAGCGGCCAGACAAACAGCTTGCGGTTTTGCATTTTGTCCGACGCCCAGGAGACCACGATCATGGCGATGGTCGCCGCCAGGTAAGGCACCGCCGACAGCCAGCCCGCTTCCACCATGCCCATCTGCATGCCGCTGCGCAGGATGGAAGGCAGCCACAGCACGAAGCCGTATACGCCGATGCTCCAGGCGAAGTACTGCACGCACAGCAGGATCACGTTGCGCGAACGGAAGGCTTCGCCGTAGTTGCGCACGGCCTTGATGCCTTTCTGTTCTTCGTCCAGCTGCTGTTGCAGCGCCTGTTTCTCATCGGCGCTCAACCAGCCGGCCTGCGCCGGTTTGTCTTTCGCCAGCACCCACCAGCAGAACGCCCAGATGACCGCCGGAATGCCCTCGATGATGAACATTTCGCGCCAGCCGAAGGCGTGGATCAGGTAACCGGACACCACCGACATCCACAGCACCGTCACCGGGTTGCCGAGGATCAGGAAGGTATTGGCGCGTGAACGCTCCGATTTGGTGAACCAGTTGCTGATGTAGATCAGCATTGCCGGCATCACCGCCGCTTCCACCACGCCGAGGATAAAGCGGATGGCGGCCAGCATCGGGATATTGCTCACCACGCCGGTCAGCGAGGCGCAGCCACCCCACAGGATCAGGCACCAGAAGATCAGTTTTTTGACGCTGCGGCGCTCGGCGTAGATGGCGCCGGGAATTTGGAAGAAGAAATAACCGAGGAAAAACAGCGCGCCCAGCAGCGAGGCCATGCCCTTGGTGATGCCGAGATCCTCATTGATGCCGGCGGCGGAGGCGAAGCTGAAGTTGGCGCGATCGAGATAGGCCAGGCTGTAGGTGATAAACACGATGGGCATGATGTACCACCAGCGTTTGGCCGCGACAGTCGCTTTGTTCATGTTCAGTATCCTTCAGTGGTGTTGCATCCCTTTCGCCCAGCCCGTTGGGCATGAAAGACGAAGGGGCAGATGCTCTCCCGACGCGTCCCGGTTGTAGGGCTAGAGGCTGACGTCATGCGGAGAAGTCGTTTTTTTATTGTTATTCGGCCAGCGCCGCGCGGGTCGGCAGGCCTTCGCTGTCGCCGATGGCCTGGATCGCCAGCGAGCCGATTTTGTTGCCGCGTTGCACCGCCTGTACCAGCGTTTTGCCTTCCAGCAGGGCGCTGAGGGTGCCGACGGCAAAGCCGTCACCCGCCCCTACGGTATCCACCACGTTGTCGACCTTGACCGCGGCCACCGCCGCTTTATCGCCGGCGGCGGTTTTAAACCAGGCGCCGTCCGGGCCGGTTTTGATGATCACCGCCTGCACGCCGCGCTCCAGATAGAAATCGGCGATGCCTTCCGGCGTCGACTGGCCGGTGAGGATCTGTCCCTCTTTCAACCCCGGCAGCACCCAGTCGGCGGCGAACGCCAGCTGGTTCAGCTGCTCGATCATCACCTCGCGACTGGGCCACAGCACCGGGCGCAGATTGGGATCGAACGAAATGGTTTTGCCCATGGCGCGCATCTCGCGCGCCGCATGGTGGCACAGCGCCAGCGATTCGCCGGACAGCGCCGCCGCCACGCCGCTCAGGTGCAGGTGGCGCGCGGAACCGAAATACTCGCGGTTGAAATCGGCGACTGACAGGCGGCTGGCCGCCGAGCCTTTACGGAAATATTCCACGCTGGGATCGGTACCATCGGTAGTCTTGGATTTCACCTGAAAACCGGTCGGATAGTGGCCGTCGACCGTCACCTGCCGGTAGTTGATGCCTTCTTTTTTCAGCTGCTGCAGGGTGAAGCGGCCAAACGAGTCGTTGCCGACGCGGCTGACCCAGCCGACGTTCATGCCCAGACGGGCCAGGCCGATCGCCACGTTCAGTTCGGCGCCGGCGATGCGTTTGGTGAAGGTTTCCACCTCCGCCAAATCGCCGGTCTGCGCCGCCACGAACATCGCCATGGCTTCACCCAGAGTGACCACATCCAGGGGCGCCTGCTGCGCCGTCGTTGCCGTTAACGTTGTCATCATGGGGTTACTCCGCACGCAAAATATTGACGTAATGGCGGGTGACGGCTTCCAGGTCATCACCCTGCAACGGGAATTCGATGCCGCGCGGCGCATCGTGCGGCAGGCGGGCCAGCAGATCGCGCCAGCTGCCGTCGGTATCGTCCAGCGCAATGGCGCGCCAGCCGCGCGGACCTTGCGTGGCGGCCTTGACGTGCACGTAACCGACGTGGCGGGCCAGGCGCTCGGCGGCGGCGAAGGCGTCTTGCCCCACCCACAGCCAGTTGGCCATATCGAAGGTCATGCTGACCGGCAGGTGGCTATCTTCCGCTGCATGGAAAAAGGCGTTCAGCATCGACAAAATGCCGCAGTCCGGCGTTTGGTCGTTCTCGACCACCAGTTTGACCGGATGTTGCTCCAGCGCCACTTTCAGCTCGGTAAAATCGAAGCCGGGGCGGAAATGGCCGAGGGAGAGCTTCAGCTGGCGCGCGTTCAGCGCCTGCGCTTCCGCCAGCAGCGCCGGCAGGTTGGGATTCAGCGTATGTTGCGGAGTGAACAGCGCCTCAGGGGCGGAATAGACGGCGAACAGCTGCTGGCGTTCTATCTCCTGGGACAGCGCAGGCAGGCTGTCCAGTTCGCCGGCGGCGAACAGTTCGCGGCGGATCTCCACCCCGTCGGCGCCCGCGCCGGCGATGATGGGCAACAGCGCGCGCTGGCCGCCCTGTTGTTTGACGGTATCGGCGCCGTAGGCGCCGGTGACCACGATGATTTCTGTTTTCATTTTGACTCCTGAGGCGGCATTGTCGCCGCCGCTGCTGTTACCGGTACGTTAAATGGAACCGGTTCCAGTAGAAAGCGACAGAGTGTAAAAATATGATCGCAATCACGAAGCTGAGCAAAAAACAGCCGATGAAGGCGGGGCGGTTAAGGCCCCGGAGAAGGCGGGTTAGCGGGTGGTGGAGCCGCGGACGATCAGCTCGCCGGAGAACATCTGCTCGCCGCTGGGGGCGGCCAGACCCTGAATACGCTGCACCAGCCGCTCCAGCGCCGCGTGCCCCATTTGGTAGGTGGGTTGTTTCAGCGTGGTGATGCCGACGCCCGCCAGTTCCGCCCACTCCAGCTCGTCGAAGCCCAGCAGGCCGATGTCGTTGCCCCACTGGATGCCGAGCCGGCGCATGGCGCGCGCCACCTGCAGCGTCAGGGCGCCGTTGGCGGAGATCACCGCCTTGCGCATGCCGCGATGACGGCCGCTGAAATCGCTCAGCACCTGTTCCAGTTTTTGCCGATCGTTGAGCGGCGTTTCGGCCTGCTCCGCCAGCAGCGCAGGGTGCTGCGCCATGGTATGCCTGAAGGCGTGCAGGCGTTCCAGGCGGGTATTGACCGTACCGAGCGGTTCGCTGAGGAACAGGATCGCTTCGAAGCCTTGTTGCAGCAGGTGCTCGGTGGCGACGGTGGCGGCTTCGCGGTTGTTCAGGCCCACTACGTCGCAGGCGAAGTCGGGGATTTTGCGGTCGATCAGCACCATCGGCAGCATCGACTGTTGCAGCGTGGATAACGCTTCCTCGCGCATGCCGACCGCGTTGACCACGATGCCTTCCACCCGGTAACTGCTGAGCAGCTGCAGGTAGTGCTGTTCCTGATTGACTTCGTTGTTGGTGTTGCACACCAGCAGGGTAAAGCCGTGTTGGCGGCAGGCGGCCTCGATGCCGCGCATCACGTCCACCGAATAGGGGTTGGTGATATCGGCGAGGATCAGGCCGATCAGGCGTGTTTGGCCGCCCTTCAGGCTGCGCGCCATCTGGCTTGGGCGGTAGTCGAGCTGCTGGATCGCCTGTTCGATGCGCTGTTTGAGATCGTCGGAAAGCAGGTGCTGTTCACCATTCAGATAGCGTGACACGCTGGTCTTGCCGGTTTTGGCGATGCTCGCTACATCGCTGATGGTGGCGCGTCCTGAGGCGCGCGTTGCCTTGACAGTGCTCACAGCCGATCCCTCCTGCGGTTAATTGCCAAGGAGACTACCATACCCGGCGTGCGGGCGGGAATGTTGAAGGATAAGGAGAAAATCGCAGGGAAGCGGCGGGGCGCCGGTGGCGCCCCGCGCGGGATTATTGCAGCGGGCTGAGGGTGATCTCGACGCGGCGGTTTTGCGCCTTGCCTTCCGCGGTGCTGTTGGACGCGATCGGGTTGTCCGGGCCGGCACCGGCGGTGCGGATACGGTTCGCCGCCACGCCCTGGGTGATCAGCGCGCTGGCTACGCCATCGGCGCGCTGCTGCGACAGGTTCATGTTGAGCGAACGGGAACCGGTGCTGTCGGTGTAGCCGATGACGTTGACTGCGGTTTTCGGATACTCTTTCAGCACCATGGCGACGCCGGTCAGGGTATTGGCGCCCGCCGGTTTCAGCGTGGCGCTGCTGCTGTCGAAGGTCACGTTGTTCGGCATGTTCAGCACGATGTTGTCGCCCTGACGGGTGACGCTGACGCCGGTGCCTTTCATCTTGTCGCGCAGTTTGGCTTCCTGCACGTCCATGTAATAGCCAGCGCCGCCGCCGAGCGCCGCACCGGCCGCCGCGCCGATCAGCGCGCCCTTGCCGCGATCTTTCTTGGAAGAGGACAGTACGCCGACGCCGGCGCCCAGTGCGGCCCCGAGGCCCGCGCCGATGCCGGACTTGCCGACTTCGGATTCGCCGGTGTAAGGGTTGGTGGTACAGGCCGACAGCGTGAGCGCGACGCTCACTGCGCCGGCAATAATTGCAATGCGTTTTTTCATGTTCTTGTCCTTAATGGCATCAATATCTGTACGCGCCGGCCCAACACGGGGGCGCAAAAAAGTAGGCGACGCAGGTGGGGCCCGCATCACCGCGCTACTATGACGCGTTGGCTCGCCGGCAGTTCCGGAGAAAAACGTGACAAATGATGAGCGCGGGTAAGTGCTGGGGGAGTTATGCGACAAAACGCCGGGCGGCGCCATGCAGCGGATTCCTAATTGCGCGCCGCCAGGGCGCGAATGCGCCTTTTTTAACCGTAACCGGTTGAATTCTCGATTGCCGGCCAGTTCATGATCAGCGTATAGGCCTGGGTTTCGTCGTTAAACAGGCGCTGCGTCACCTGAAAACCGTGCTTGTGGTAAAACGCGCAGGCGCGCAGGTTTTGCTGATAAACCTCCAGGCTGAGCCGGCGGTAGCGCTGCTGCACGTGCGTCATCAGCGCCCGGGCTACGCCGCGGCCGTGATACGCCCGATCGACAAACAGCGCGCCGATGAACTGTTCGTCCAGCACGCTGATAAAGCCGACGATCTCGTTTTCATGCCAGCAGGCCCAGCTCTGCGCGCGCGGCAGGTAATTTTCCCGCACCAGTGCGGCGCTTTCACGCCAGTATTTTTCCGCCACGAACGGATGGGCGGCGATGGTGCTGGGCAGCCAGAGCGCCATCAGCCGGTCGATATCCGCCGGGCCACAGGGGCGGATCACCGTGGCTTTGGGTAGCACATGCACCCCGTGAGATGATCGTTCACCAGCCCGCTGGCCTGCATGAAGGCGTAACAGATGGTGGAGCCGATAAACTTGAAGCCGCGCTTTTTCAACGCCTTGGACATGGCGTCGGACTGCTCGGTTTTGGCCGGAACCTGGTTCAGCGCTTGCCAGCGGTTGAGCTGCGGCCTGCCGCCGACGAAGTCCCATATGAAGGTGACGAAATTCTCGCCGGCCGCCTCCATCGCCAGATAGGCTTTGGCGTTGGTGATGATGGCTTCTATCTTGCCGCGGTGACGGATGATGCCGCTGTCTTGCAGCAGCCTTTCCACGTCTTGTTCGGTCATGGCGGCGACCCGCTGCGGATCGAAATCATGGAAGGCGCGGCGGTAGTTCTCGCGCTTTTTCAGCACGGTGATCCAGGAAAGACCGGCCTGTTGTCCCTCCAGACACAGCATTTCAAACAGCTCGCGCGCGTCGGTGGTGGGCGTGCCCCATTCCTTGTCGTGATACTCGAGATACAACGGATCGGCCGTCACCCAACCGCAACGTTCGTCTGCCATCCTGAATGTCCTTATGCTGTGTTTATGAACAGTAATCATCGCTCGAAGCGGTGAACTTGGCAAGCCTCTGATTGTTTTGTCCGCAGCCCCGCTTGACGTGACGAAAAAGCCGACAATAGTTACTACATGGCCGGTGGAAAACCGGCCAACGATAAAAACGACATTGCCTTCATTTGCAGGCTCTCAGGAGTCGATTCATGCCTCTAAAAATAACATGCATGCCCCGCCCGGCGGCGCTTGCAGTGGCGTTACTTTGCAGTGTGACCCTTCCGGTTCAGGCGTATGACCAACTCTACGTCTTTGGCGACAGCCTGAGTGATACCGGCAACAACGGCCGGTTCACCTATGACGGCAGTCAGCACCTGCTGTACGACGAAGCGTTGGCGCAACGCATCGGCGCGGCGCTGGTGGCCTCGGACAACGGCGGTGAAAACTACGCCGCCGGCGGCGCCGTGGCGGTGCCGGGCCTGAACCCGGTCGACAACACTCAGGATCAGGTGCAGCGCTACCTGAATCGGGTTAACGGCCAGGCCGATGGCGACGGTTTGTATATTCACTGGATCGGCGGTAACGATTTGGCGGCGGCGGCGCTGAACGCCGCTACCGCGCCCGGCGTGGCCTATAACAGCGCCGCGGCCGCCGCCGCGCAGGTGCATTCGCTGCTGAACGCCGGCGCCGGCACGGTGATCGTGCCGACGGTGCCGAACATCGGCTCCACGCCGCAGCTGATGGAACTGATCATTCAGCAGGCGCTGCCGCCGGTACAGGGGGCGGCGATTCAGGCGGCCTATGCCACGCTCAATTCGGTGGCTACCCCGGACAACGCTTCGCGCACGCAGGCGATCCACGCGGCGTTGGCCGCCGCGGCGAAGCAGGGCAGCGCGATCCCTCAGGTGCAGCAGGCGATCGCCGCCCAGCTTGTGGCGGCATATGACAGCCTGAGCGCGCAGGCCGCTCAGCTGACCGATTTCTATAATCAAAGCGAAGACCGTTTGCTGGCGCAGGGGGGCGGCAATATCGTGCGGGTGGACGTGAACAAGCTGTTCGCAGAAGCGATCGCCAATCCGGCGCAGTTCGGCTTCGCCAACACGGCCGGCATGGCTTGTCCGGCGGGCGTTTCCTCGGCGGTTTGCCGTTCCGACATGCCCGGCTTCGACGCCGGCCAGTCCTATCTGTTCTCCGACCATTTCCACCCCAGCCCGCAGGCGCACCTGCTGATTGCGGATTATATCCAGGCGGTGTTGGATGGCCCGGCGCAGGTGGTGGCGCTGAATCAGGCGACGGCAGCGATGGCGCGTGACAGCCGCGCCACGCTCGATAGCCGTTTCCAGCAGCTGCGCAACGGCGACAATCCGCAGGGCTCGCTGGGCGTGTTCGGCGGCTACGCAGGCCAGCACTATGACTATGCCGATAACCGGGCGGCGGGGGATGGCAACGCCACCACCCACAACCTGACCGTCGGCGTGGACTATCAACTGACCGACAGCTGGTTGATCGGTGCGTTGATCGCCGGTTCCAACGACGCTCAGCATCCTTCCAGCCGCTATGACTACAAGGCGCGTGGGGTGCTGCTGTCGGCCTTCAGTTCGCTGGCCATATTCGAGCAGGGGTGGGTCAATGCCGATCTGCACTATGCGACGATGGATTATGACGACATCCGCCGCAGCATGCGGTTGGGGCCGCTGACGCGCACCGAAACCGGTTCGACCTCCGGCAAGCAGTGGGGCGCGCGCGTGACCGCCGGCTATGACTTCCCTATCGCTGCTTATCTCACCACCGGGCCGGTGGCGCAGTTCGCCTGGGATTACAGCCAAGTGTCCGGCTACAGCGAAGACGGTGATGACAGCACCGCCATGCGCTTCAACGATCAAACCTACCATTCGCAGATCGGCGCGTTGGGCTGGCGGTTGGATACGCAATTCGGCGTGTTTAACCCCTATGCGGAAGTGAGTTATCAGCATCAGTTCGGCGATGACGTCTACCGCGCCGGCGGCGGCCTGAAATCGACGCAAACCTCATTTACTCGCGACAGTGCGGGTCAGGACAAAAACTGGGTGGATGTCACGCTGGGGGCCAACATGCCGTTGACGGACAGAGTGTCGGCCTTCGCCACCGTCTCGCAAACCGGCGGCCTGAGCAGCGGCGAGCAGTTTATGTATAACGTCGGCGTCAGCGCGCGCTTCTGAGAACTCTCGGGAGAGGATAGAGCCTGTGACGGCGAGATGGCGAGGCGATGTGGGCGGATGAGACTGTACTTTAGTACAACTATCATTTATCGCTGAAAGTTCTTATCGTTATTGCATAACGATAAAATACAGCGCTACAAAAAAAAACTGATCCTATAAAGGATCAGGTAGCCACTTGGCCAACACCAGGGAAAATTTTGGTTATTATTGTATATCCAAATCTTCACTGTCAATGGCTTTTTCCCTTCATCATCGGATGCGGGGCGTTTTCGCCTGCCTGTCTGGCCCCCTCTCATCTTCAACGTGACAGAACGCTTTTGTCAGATGCATGTCATGATGCCGAGTTGTTATGATTTTGTTTTCTTTGTGTTTCTTTGCCGGATAATGCCCTCTGCCGCCCCTTCTTCAGCGACGCGCTTATTTCTCGATTAAATTAATTTCCCCTCCGAAATTATTTTAATTGACTCTTTAAAACACCTGTTGATTATTAACGCTTCCTATTATGCCTGTCGGTTTAATTTACTTGGCGGCGCAACCGGGTTATACTCTTCTCAGTTTTATAGTGATGTTATTTCTTGAAGAGGATTGGTGAGTGTCTAACTTTTTTTTCAATAATGAAACCATTAATGCCTCTATAAAAGAAGAGTTGGAAAGCGGGCTGAGCAAATACAATAATATAAAATATGCCTATGCTATAATGAATAAAAGAAATCCGACTAGCTTTTCAATCATTTCCAATAGAACGGAGTGGTTCGAGTTTTATATCAAAAATAACTATCAGTTTATTGATCCCGTTTTGATTACCGCATCGCATAGAATCACCCCGTTTACCTGGGATAAAGATTTGGAAATTGGCGCAGGATTAAAATTGCCAAAGATTTTTGATATGGCCAAGAACTACAATATTATTAATGGGTATACTTTCGTCTTGCACGATCATCATCATAATCTGGTGGTGTTATCCATTATGTTGGATAAGCATTGTGATGCGGATGTTGAACAGCAGATTGACAATAATAAGGCCGAAATTCAAATGCTGCTGATTACCATGCACGGAAAAATGACGGCGCTCTACCAGGAAATGAGCACGCCTGCTGACTTTGAAAAAATGAACCAGCGGGAGTTTTTCTCCAAGCGTGAAAATGAGATCATCTACTGGGCGAGCTTAGGTAAATCCTATCAAGAAATTGCCCTTATCCTGGGAATAAAACTCACCACCGTAAAATATCACATCGGCAACGCCGTCAAAAAGCTTGGCGTCACCAATGCCAAACATGCCATCAGGTTAGGTGTGGAGCTGCAGCTCATCCGGCCGCTTCTCGCTGACTCGGAAGGATAATGGCCAGGAATCCAACGGGTTATCCCACTTTGTGGCGTGTTGGTTGATGCGCGCCAGCAATCTGTTCCGGTTGGCATCGTCTATCGGCAGATAGATCAGATAAATATTTTTATTCTTTTCGGAGCATCCGGTTTTTACCACCGAGATATGCCAGCCGGAGCGTTGGAAAATAATGCGCATCGGGTGACTGATAATGGCGTATATGCCTTCGTAGCCGCAGCTTCTTGCATAGTTTATCATCGACAGGAAAAGCATGGTGCTAATTGGCGCTTGATGGAGTTGAAGTGCTTGAATGCGCGCCTTGTCTATAAATAATCTGCTGGCTTCAACGTAATTCCCTTCGGGGAGTTTTATATCGTTAAAGTAATTGTCGAATACGCCATCGCTGATCATGTTTGGGTATTTCGTTTCGATAAATCGCAAGCTGCAAATGACGTGATCTTGGTAGGTGCCGAAAATATAGGTGGCGTGACGGTTGTCGTATTCGTCAAATTCCATGTTATTTTCGCAATTAACGAGCCAGTCTAAACGGTCTTTAAACGTTTTTTTTCTTAAAGAGAATAGTTCTTTCGATCTGTTATCTGGCAGCAAATTATAGTCTACGTCAAAGAGCTCTATCATTTTCAATCTTTTTCCTAAGCGACTTAAATGGCTTTTTAGCTGCGGCTGTTATTTGTTCTTGTTATACTACCAGAGTCACTATGGCAAGTAAATTTCAGTCGATGCCGCGTCGGTAAGAATAAAGTAAATATATAACACTGAGTTATGTTTTTTTTCATTCCATTCACTTATTTGAATATTGTTCAACACGCCTGTTGTTTGTCGAAGAAGCCTCAAGCTGCCGGTAGTGGAAGCATGCGGGAGATGAATCGGCGTTTCTCTAAAGCCAGCCGATACCCGAGCCTGCGAAAGCGGTGCGGTTACCTCGCCCTCTGCGGCGCCGATGTCGCCGACGGTTTTCTTGGCCGACGGGTGAAAATCCAGCGCTTCTCGCCCCGATTCGCACTTGTTGCCGGATTCTGGCTGTATATCTTACGGTCAAAGGGTATACTGGCGCATTCCATATAAATCCACTTGTATCGCGTGCGAATTCAACATGCAAAAGTTTGATACCAAGACCTTCCAGGGCCTGATCCTGACACTGCAGGATTATTGGGCGCGCCAGGGCTGCACCATCGTTCAACCATTGGACATGGAAGTCGGCGCGGGAACCTCACACCCGATGACGTGCCTGCGCGCACTGGGGCCGGAGCCGATGGCCGCCGCTTATGTGCAGCCATCCCGTCGCCCGACCGACGGCCGCTACGGCGAAAACCCGAACCGTCTGCAGCACTACTATCAGTTCCAGGTGGTGATTAAGCCATCGCCGGACAACATTCAGGAACTCTACTTGGGCTCGCTGAAAGAGCTGGGTCTGGATCCGACCATCCACGACATCCGCTTCGTGGAAGACAACTGGGAAAACCCGACGCTCGGCGCCTGGGGCCTGGGTTGGGAAGTGTGGCTGAACGGCATGGAAGTGACGCAGTTCACCTACTTCCAGCAGGTCGGCGGCCTGGAGTGCAAGCCGGTGACCGGCGAGATCACCTATGGCCTGGAGCGTCTGGCGATGTACATCCAGGGCGTGGACAGCGTGTACGATCTGGTGTGGAGCAACGGCCCGCTGGGCGTCACCACCTACGGCGACGTGTTCCATCAGAACGAAGTGGAGCAGTCCACCTACAACTTCGAATACGCCGACGTCGACTTCCTGTTCTCCTGCTTCGAGCAGTACGAGAAAGAAGCCCAATCGCTGCTGGCGCTGGAAAAACCGCTGCCGCTGCCGGCCTACGAACGCATCCTGAAGGCGGGCCATACCTTCAACCTGCTGGACGCGCGCAAGGCGATTTCGGTGACTGAGCGTCAACGCTACATTCTGCGCATCCGCACGCTGACCAAAGCCGTTGCCGAAGCCTACTACGCTTCCCGCGAAGCGCTGGGCTTCCCGATGTGCAACAAGAAGAACGAGAACTAAGAGGCAGCCATGACTCAACAGACTTTCCTGGTGGAAATCGGCACGGAAGAGCTGCCGCCGAAGGCTCTTCGTTCCCTAGCGGAATCTTTCGCCGCCAACTTCACCGCCGAGCTGGACAACGCCGGCCTGGAACACGGTGACGTGAGCTGGTTCGCCGCACCGCGCCGTCTGGCGCTGAAAGTGGCCAACCTGAGCGCGGCGCAGGCCGATCGCGAAATTGAAAAACGCGGCCCGGCGATCGCTCAGGCGTTCGACGCCGAAGGCAAACCGAGCAAAGCGGCCGAAGGCTGGGCGCGCGGCTGCGGCATCACCGTCGATCAGGCGGAGCGCCTGGTGACCGACAAGGGCGAGTGGTTGATGTACCGCGCCCATGTCAAAGGCCAGTCGGCGCAACAACTGCTGGCCGGCATGGTCAGCACCGCGCTCGGCAAGCTGCCGATCCCGAAACTGATGCGCTGGGGCGATTCCGACGTGCAGTTCGTGCGTCCGGTGCACACCGTCACGATGCTGCTGGGCGCCGATCTGATCCCGGGCACCGTGCTGGGCATCGAATCCGCGCGCACCGTGCGCGGCCACCGCTTCATGGGCGAAGCCGAGTTCACCCTCGACAATGCCGACCAATACCCGCAGATCCTGCTGGAGCGCGGCAAAGTGGTCGCTGACTACGAAGCGCGCAAAGCCCTTATCAAACGCGACGCCGAACTGGCGGCGCAGAAGATCGGCGGCAAGGCCGATCTGAGCGACAGCCTGCTGGAAGAAGTGGCCTCGCTGGTGGAATGGCCGGTGGTGCTGACCGCCAAATTCGAAGAGAAATTCCTGGCGGTGCCGGCGGAAGCGCTGGTGTACACCATGAAGGGCGACCAGAAGTATTTCCCGGTGTACGACGCCGCGGGCAAACTGCTGCCTAACTTTATCTTCGTGGCCAACATCGAGTCGAAAGACCCGCAGCAGATCATCTCCGGCAACGAGAAGGTGGTGCGTCCGCGTTTGGCCGACGCCGAGTTCTTCTTCAACACCGACCGCAAAAAACGTCTGGAAGACAACCTGCCGCGCCTGGAAACCGTGCTGTTCCAACAGCAGCTGGGCACCCTGCGCGACAAAACCGATCGCATCCAGGCGCTGGCGGGCTGGGTTGCCGGCCAGATTGGCGCCGACGTCAACCACGCCACCCGTGCTGGCCTGTTGTCGAAGTGTGACCTGATGACCAACATGGTGTTCGAATTCACCGACACCCAGGGCGTGATGGGCATGCATTATGCGCGCCACGACGGTGAGGCGGAAGACGTCGCCGTTGCGCTGAACGAGCAGTATCAGCCGCGCTACGCCGGTGATGCGCTGCCGCAGTCGCTGGTGGCCTGCTCGCTGGCGATCGCCGACAAGATGGACACCCTGGCCGGCATCTTCGGCATCGGGCAGCATCCGAAGGGCGATAAAGACCCGTTCGCGCTGCGCCGCGCCGCGCTGGGCGTGTTGCGCATCATCGTCGAGAAAAACCTGCCATTGGATCTGCAGACTCTGACCGAAGAGGCCGTGCGCCTGTACGGCAGCAAGTTGACCAATGCCAAGGTGGTCGACGACGTGGTGGAATTCATGCTGGGTCGTTTCCGCGCCTGGTATCAGGAAGAAGGCCACGCGGTCGATACCATTCAGGCGGTGCTGGCGCGCCGTCCGACCAAACCGGCCGACTTCGACGCGCGCGTCAAGGCGGTATCCCATTTCCGTACGCTGGACGAGGCGGCGGCATTGGCTGCGGCCAACAAACGCGTCTCCAACATTCTGGCCAAGTCTACCGAAACGCTGAACGACAGCGTGCGCGCCTCGGTGCTGAAGGATGCGGCGGAGATCCAGCTGGCGACTCACCTGGTGGTGCTGCGCGACAAGCTGCAGCCGTATTTCGCGGCGGGCAACTACCAGGAAGCGCTGGTGGAACTGGCCGCGCTGCGTGAGCCGGTGGATGCGTTCTTCGACAACGTGATGGTGATGGCGGACGATGCGGAAGTGCGCGTTAACCGTCTGACGCTGCTGAGCAAACTGCGCGAGCTGTTCCTGCAGGTGGCGGATATCTCCGTGCTGCAGTAAGCGATTCTTTGCTGTGAAAAGGCGCCTGCGGGCGCCTTTTTTATGGTTGGCGTAACAGTCTGATACCGGCAGCGGTCAAGCGATAGCGTTGTAAACGGCTCTTGGGTTTATCCGGTAGCGTCATTTCAATCCAACCCGCATTCAAGGCCGGCTGTAGATAGCGCTCGCGGAAAGATTTTCGATCTTGCAACTGTAGAACATTCTGAAGCGTTTCTCGCGACATCTCCCCTTGCAGCGCCGCTAGCAAGTCAGCGACTTGGGGGGTGACTTGGGGGGTGACTTGGGGGGTAATGCTCAGCTCAAGCGCTTTTAGAATCATTTCCAGCATGAATTCAACGAAGGGTGAGCAATCGGTCTTTTGGTTGCTGGCATTCAGCGCCTGGTAATATCCGGGCTGGTTATCATGTACCAGGCTCTCAACCGGCACGTTGGCGAACAACGGATCCCAGCGTGACAAAATCAGCGTTTGCCACAACCGTCCCATACGGCCGTTTCCATCGGCAAAGGGATGGATAAATTCGAATTCATAGTGAAATACACAGCTGCCGATCAGCGGTGGCAGGTCGGTTTGTTGCAGCCAGATGAGCAATTGACGGATTAGCAACGGTACGCGTTCCGCCGGTGGAGCCATATGGATCACAACATTGCCGTTCATCACGCCGACGCCGCTTTGACGATAGCGGCCAGCATCAGGCAGTACGCCGTTTTCAACCGCCCGGCCGAGACAATGTTCACCGCAAGCGGAATCGCGTATCGGAACGCCGCCAGTTGATCTATTCTTATAGGCGCACGGAGTGCGGAAAAAGGGGCGGAGTCCAATGAAAAAGCAGGTTTATAACAGGAGTTATGTCACATGGCGGTAGGGATCCAGAGCAGAGGTTTCGCGCGTTGGTTGGCACCGGTATTGGCATTGTTGGTGGTCATGCAATTGACCGCCTGCGGCGATAAAGAGCCGGAACAGCGCAAAGCATTTATCGATTACTTACAGAATACCGTGATGCGCAGCGGGGCGAATATCCCCACGCTGAGCGAAGACCAGAAACAGAAGTTCGGCAACTATGCCGGTGATTACGCGATATTGGTCGGCTTTTCGCAGCAGTTGTCCAAGTCGGTCGGCGCCAGCCTGACGCCGGCGCTGGATCAGATTAACCAGATCCGCACCGCGCAGGACTACCTGAACAAACGCGACGCGCTGCAGCAATCGGTCGGGGCGTTGAACCTGTTGGGCCAGCAGATCCAGTCGGCCAAATCGCAGGCGGATACTGCCCACGCGGCGCTGAAGCAGCCTGACGATCTGAAGGCGGTGTACAACCAGGCCTATGACAAGATAGTCACCGCCCCGGCCAACGCCTTGATGCCGGCGATCCCGACTACCGCCAGCTTTGTGCAGGATCTGGTGCAGGTCGGCGACTTCCTGCAGAGCCAGGGCAATCAGGTCAGCTTCAACAACAACGGCGTGCAGTTCCGCACTGCGCAGCAGGTGGCGCAATACAACACCATGATGTCGAATCTGGTGGCTAAGCAGCAGAACCTGATGAATGCGCAGAAAACCATTCAAAGCGTGACGCAATAATAACGCGTCCAGGCGCGAAACAGGCCGGCATTGCCGGCCTGTTTTATTTCCCCTCAGCGTTTCCAATCGCTTGCTGGCTTATTGCGCAGGCTTCTGTACTACACTTCAATTAATCCATTCATTAGGCAATGTAGTTTTCTTTCATTCATCACTTCGCTAGTTCCCGGCGGGATGAGTGCTCACAGGGAAGATCAAACAGAGCGTTGCGATCGGCGCTGCAGCTAAAAATAAATTGTGACTAATGTCACAATTTAAAAACAAAACGCCAATTTAAAAATGTGATCATAGTCACTTTATTGGGGGTTTTGTGGCGACTTTTTTCTCACTGTGCTTTTTTTACACGCCATAAATGTGATCTTAGTCACTATAAAGGGTGGTTTATTGGGGTGTTGTGTGTGATTTGTATCACAAAAAATCCGAGAAGTTCGCGTGACAAAAACAGCGTGATAGAGTCCGTTTCGCATACAGCGGCAACACGGCTGGATCGTCACAACAATAATCACGCGCTCTATTGTCAGCGCGTAACAATAGGGGTGTGTTTTATGTTTTCACCAGACATCAAGGTTAAAGTGCAAAACTTTGGCCGCTTCCTGAGCAACATGGTGATGCCCAACATCGGCGCCTTTATCGCCTGGGGGATTATCACCGCGCTATTCATTCCAACCGGCTGGCTGCCGAATGAGACCTTGGCTAAGCTGGTAGGCCCGATGATCACCTACCTGCTGCCGCTGCTGATCGGCTACACCGGCGGGCGGCTGGTGGGCGGCGATCGCGGCGGCGTGGTCGGCGCCATCACCACCATGGGCGTTATCGTCGGCGCCGACATGCCGATGTTCCTCGGCGCGATGATCGCCGGCCCGCTGGGCGGTTGGGCCATCAAGCATTTCGATCGCTGGGTGGACGGCAAGATCAAAAGCGGCTTTGAAATGCTGGTGAACAACTTCTCCGCCGGCATCATCGGCATGCTGCTGGCGATCCTGGCCTTCCTGGGCATCGGGCCGCTGGTGGAGGTGCTCTCCAAACTGCTGGCGGCGGGCGTGCACGTGATGGTGACGAACAACCTGCTGCCATTGGCGTCCATTTTCGTTGAACCGGCGAAAATCCTGTTCCTGAACAATGCCATCAACCACGGCATCTTCTCGCCGCTGGGTATTCAGCAGGCCACGGAAGCCGGCAAATCGGTGTTCTTCCTGATAGAAGCCAACCCAGGTCCGGGCATGGGCGTGCTGATGGCCTACATGTTCTTTGGCCGCGGCAGCGCCAAGCAATCCGCCGGCGGTGCGGCGATCATTCACTTCCTGGGCGGCATCCACGAAATCTACTTCCCCTACGTGCTGATGAACCCACGCTTGCTGCTGGCGGTGATCCTGGGCGGCATGACCGGCGTCTTTACCCTGACGATGCTGAACGGCGGCCTGGTTTCTCCGGCTTCCCCGGGTTCGATTTTGGCGGTGCTGGCGATGACGCCGAAAGGCGCTTACTTCGCCAACATTGCGGCGGTATGCGCAGCCTTCGCCGTCTCCTTCGTGGTATCCGCTTTCCTGCTGAAAACCTCCAAGGTGAAAGAGGATGACGATCTGGAAGCCGCGACCCGTCGCATGCAAGAGATGAAATCGCAGTCCAAAGGCGGCGCGGCGGCATCGGTCGACGGCGATCTGAGCACCGTGCGCAAAATCATCGTCGCCTGCGATGCGGGCATGGGTTCCAGCGCCATGGGCGCCGGGGTGCTGCGCAAGAAAGTGGCCGACGCCGGGCTGAAGAACATCTCGGTGACCAACAGCGCCATCAACAGCCTGCCGGACGACGTGGATCTGGTGATCACCCACCGCGATCTGACCGAGCGCGCGATGCGCCACGCGCCGCAGGCCCAGCACATCTCGCTGACCAACTTCCTCGACAGCAAGCTGTACAGCGATCTGGTTGAGCGTTTGGTGGCGGTCAACAAAACCACCGACAACCAGCAGAAGGTGCTGGGCGCGCTGGACGACAGCTTTGAAGCCGGGGAACCGAACCTGTTCAAGCTGAGCGAGAGCAACGTGTTCCTCAACCTGCAGGCCAGCGACAAAGAGCAGGCGATCCGCTTCGCCGGCGAGCAGCTGGTGAAGGGCGGCTACGTCGAGGCGGAATACGTGCCGGCGATGCTGGAGCGCGAAAAGCTCACCTCCACTTACCTGGGCGAATCGATCGCCGTGCCGCACGGCACCATCGAGGCCAAAGACCGGGTGCTGCGCACCGGCGTGGTGTTCTGTCAGTACCCACAGGGCGTGCGCTTCGGCGATGAAGAGGATGAAGTGGCCCGTCTGGTGATCGGCATCGCCGCGCGCAACAACGAGCATATTCAGGTGATCACCAGCCTGACCAACGCGCTGGATGACGAGAGCGTGATCGAGCGGCTGGCGAATACCACCAGCGTTCAGGAAGTGCTGGACCTGCTCGGCGGCAAAAAAGCCGGATAACGGAATCATTTTAAAGGGTGCAGCTTGCTGCACCCTTCGACATTAAGAAGGTAGAGTTATGAAAGCATTACATTTTGGCGCAGGGAATATCGGCCGTGGTTTTATCGGCAAGCTGCTGGCGGACGCGGGGGTTGAGGTGACCTTCGCCGACGTCAATCAAACGGTGCTGGATCTGCTGAACAGCCGAAAAAGCTACTCGGTGCACGTGGTGGGCGAGCAAGAGCGCGTGGAGCGCGTCAACAACGTCAGCGCCGTCAACAGCGGCAGCGAGGCCGCGGCGGCGCTGATCGCCGAGGCGGATCTGGTGACCACCGCCGTGGGTCCGCAAATTCTCGCCAAAATCGCCGGCACGATCGCCAAAGGGCTGGTGCTGCGCCATCAGCAGGGCAATGTGCAGCCGCTGAACATCATCGCCTGCGAGAACATGGTGCGCGGCACCAGCCAGCTGAAGCAGCACGTGTTCGCCGCGCTGCCGCAGGACGAGCAGGCATGGGTTGAACAGCACGTCGGCTTTGTCGATTCGGCGGTCGACCGCATCGTGCCGCCGGCGGACAGTAGCGATCCGCTGGAAGTGACGGTGGAAACCTTCAGCGAATGGATCGTCGATCAGACGCAGTTTAAAGGCCAGCCTCCGGCGATCGCCGGCATGGAACTGACCGACAACCTGATGGCGTTCGTCGAGCGCAAGCTGTTCACCCTCAACACCGGCCACGCCATCACCGCCTACCTCGGCCAACGGGCCGGGCTGCAAACCATTCGCGACGCCATTCTCGACCCGGCGATCCGCCGCGTGGTGAAAGGGGCGATGGAAGAGAGCGGCGCGGTGCTGATCAAGCGTTACGGCTTCGACGCCGACAAGCATGCCGCCTACATCAACAAAATCCTCGGCCGCTTTGAAAATCCGTATCTGCACGACGACGTCGAGCGCGTAGGGCGCCAGCCGCTGCGCAAACTGAGCGCCGGCGATCGCCTGATCAAACCACTGCTGGGCACGCTGGAATACGGCCTGCCGCATGCCAACCTGATCCAGGGCATCGCCGCCGCCATGAGCTACCGCAGCGAACAGGATCCGCAGGCGCAGGAACTGGCGGAACTGCTGAACACGCTCGGGCCGAAAGCCGCGCTGGCGCAAATTTCCGGCCTGCCGGCGGAAAGCGAGGTTGTAGAAGAGGCCGTTGCTGTGTATAACGCCATGCACAAGTAGAATCGTGATGATGAACACCCGAGCGCAGCTTGCTGCGCTCCTGGAACCCGAGTTCGGCATCGACGGCCCTCCCCACGCCTTTCGAAAAGCGACGATGGAAGAAGCACAGGCATTTGAAAACCAGGTTCTGGAAAAGCTGAACGCGGGCAAAACGGTGCGCAGCTTCCTGATCGCGGCGGTAGAGCTGCTGGCGGAAGCGCTCAACGTGCTGGTGGTGCAGGTATTCCGCAAGGACGACTATGCGGTGAAATACGCCGTCGAACCGCTATTGTCCGGCAGCGGCCCGCTGGGGGAGCTGTCGGTGCGCCTGAAGCTGATGTACGGGCTGGGGGTGATTTCCCGCCACGAATATGAAGACGCCGAGCTGCTGATGGCGATGCGCGAAGAGCTGAACCACGACGGTTCGGAATACCGCTTCGTCGACGACGAAATCCTCGGGCCGTTCGGCGAGCTGCACTGCGTGGCCGCGCTGCCGCCGGTGCCGACCTTCCTGCAGCCGGGCGAGGCGGATGAAGCGCTGATCGCCATGCAGCGCCAGCGCTATCAGCAGATGGTGCGCTCCACCATGGTGCTGTCCATTACCGACCTGATCGCCGGCATCGGCGCCAAACAACCTTCCCGACTCTCTCCTCTCGGCCGCGGCTAAGCGAAGGCCGCGCGCCATTCGTCGAACAGCAACCACAGCGCGGTGGCGGCCATCAGCCCG
The DNA here is from genome assembly GCF_052167655.1 of Serratia sp. CY55921. NCBI lineage: Bacteria > Pseudomonadati > Pseudomonadota > Gammaproteobacteria > Enterobacterales > Yersiniaceae > Serratia > Serratia sp. CY55921. Next base: position 94,069 of record NZ_JBJNMU010000005.1, read on the forward strand.
GACATCACGCCGTTGAAGGCGCGCAGTTTCCAGGTGACCCGCAGCGCGTTGCGCAACCGGTCGCCCAACACCGCCCACAGCAGCACGCACGGCAAGTTCAGCAGCGCGAAACCGGCGATGATAGACAGCGTATGGACGAAAGTGGCGCCTTCGCGCGGGGTGAACAGGATCGCCACGTTGATCACCATCAGCCAGGCCTTGGGGTTGATTGCCTGAAACAGCGCGCCGCTGAGCAGGCTCATCGGCTGCGCCTGTTCTTTGGCGTCCGGCGAGGCCGCCTGAAACAGCTTCCATGACAGCCACAGCAGATAGGCGCAGCCGATCACCGCCAGCGGCAGGCGGATGACGCCGGCCCAGCTCAGCGCCAGCGCCAGCAGCGGGATAATGATCGCCAGCTGTACCGCACAACCGACGCAGATGCCGAACAGCATCGGCAGGGTGCGGCGCAGGCCGAAGTTAACGCCCGACGAGGCCAGCAGCAGGTTGTTGGGGCCGGGAGTGATCGACATGACGGTGACGTAGCTGACAAAGGCGGAGTCCAGCATGGCAGGTTCCTTGAACGTGAAAATGACGGTAATAACGAGAGGATCAGCATAATCGCTGCGATGGGATGGTGACAGAATCACAAATCGGATATTGTCATGGTTACAGTTGTATGAAATGTAAACTGTACCCATTACCTGGAGAGAAACTGTGACCTTGCTCGATGAAACCCCGGATACCCGTTACCTGCAGCTGGCGGATACGCTGGCCGAAGCCATTCGCCGCGGCACGCTGCAGCCCGGCGACCGCTTGCCTTCGGTGCGGCGCTGTGCGCAAACCCATCGGGTCAGCATCAATACCGTGGTGTCGGCTTACCGCACGCTGGAGGATCGCGGGCTGATCGAAGCGCGGCCGCAGTCGGGGTTTTATGTCCGCAGCACGCTGCCGGCGCTGAAGATGGCCTCGGCGCCCAGCGGCCGCATCGAGCCGCCGGCGGACGACGTGCTGGCGTTGATCGATACGGTGTTCGCCGCCCAGCAGAACCCGGCCTTCACCAACATTGCGCTGGCCTGCCCGCAGACCAGCGATTTCTATCCCGGCGGCAAACTGGGGCGCATGCTGTCTTCCCAACTGCGCCGCCAGCCGGGTCTGATCGGACAATATCCGTTGCCGCCCGGCAGCCTGCGGCTGCGTCAGCAGATCGCCCGCCGCTCAATGACGCTCGGCATGCTGTTGGAGCCGGGCGACGTGGTGTTGACCCATGGCTGCATGGAGGCGCTGCAGCTGGCGCTGCGCGTCACCACCAAACCGGGCGACTGTGTCGGGCTGGAGTCACCGACCTACTTTTATCTGCTGCCGCTGCTGGCCAGCCTGGGGCTGAAAGCGCTGGAAATCCCTACCGATCCCCAGCTGGGGCTGTCGCTGGACGCGCTGGAGCTGCTGCTGAACGAGAAGCGGCTGAATGCGGTGATCGCCATGCCGACGGTGCAAAACCCGCTGGGTTGCACCATGCCGCTGGCGGCGAAAAAGCGGCTGGCGCGGCTGATGAACGATCATCAGGTGCCGTTGATTGAAGATGGGTTGTATGCCGAGATCCAGTTCGGCGGCGCGCTGTCGCCGGCGGTGAAGGCGTTCGATCGCGACGGCTGGGTGCTGTTTTGCTCCAGCTTTACCAAAACGCTGGCGCCGGATTTTCGCGTCGGCTGGATCTGCGGCGGCCGTTTTCACGAGGCGTTGCGCAAGCTGAAGGCGGTGTCGTCGATGTCCGAGTCGCAGCTGCTGTCGGAAACGCTGGCGACCTTCCTGGAGAGCGGCGGCTACGATCACCATTTGCGCAACCTGCGCAAGCGCTATGCGGCGCAGGTCGACGAGGCGAGGGCGCTGATCGCCCGGCATTTCCCGCGCGGCACGCTGGCCACGCAGCCGGCGGGCGGCTTCGTGTTCTGGGTCGAATTCCCTCCCGGCGTGGACAGCGTGGCGCTGTTCCATCAGCTGCTGGAGGAGCAGATCTGTTTGACGCCGGGCACCCTGTATTCCCCGAGCGGGCGCTACCGCAACGCGCTGCGGCTCTCCTGCTGCTACCCGTTCAACGCGCGCTACACCCAGGCGCTGGCTCGGCTCGGCGCCAGGGCCTGCGAGATGAGCGGCCTGCCGCCCGGCATTGCGCAGGGCGGGTAACGGCGCGCGCCTTTTGCTACAATGCCGGTATCATTGATTAGCGTGCCATTTTGGGCACAACGGGCCAGAGACCATGAAAGAGAAAGAAAAGGCAGAGATCAAGCGCCTGAGCGACCTGCTGGACGCCTTGAACCACAAAGACGCCACCGTGATCCAACAGGGCAACCCTGAGTTGATCGCGCAGCACACCAAAGAGAAAGAGAAACTGGCGACGGAGATCGAGCGCCTGAAAAACGTGCGCGGCGAGAAGCTGAGCGCCGAAGCGCAGAAGCTGAGCCAGCTGCCGTTCAGCCGCGAGATCACCAAGAAAGAGCAGGCCGATATGGGCGCGCTGAAGAAAAGCGCGCGCGGGCTGATCGTCGTGCACCCGATGACCGCGCTGGGCCGCGAGATGGGCCTGAAAGCGGTCACCGGCTACGCCAAGAAAGCGTTCTGAATCCCCGGGCGTCAGACCTTGGTGGTGAAATACGCCTTGGTCTGATAGGGCACGGTGACCGTGTCCTTGCCCCGCAGTTCCTCTTCTTCCTCCACCAGTTGGCGCAACCGATCGATAACCTGCTCCTGTTGCGGCTGCGGCAGCGCGGCGATAAAGCTGGTTGAACGCACGCGGTTGTAGATCACGTCCTCCACCGCGCCGCGGTGGCCGAGCATAAACACCTGCTCCTGCAGCGGTTCAAAGCCTTTGAACGGGAAGAGTTTGCGCCATTCGCCGGTATAGAAACGCGGCGCATCGCCTTCGTGGCTATCGACGATCTGATTCAGTTTACGCACCCAACCGACGCGCGCATCGCGCATGTTCCACACCAGGCCGAGTTTGCCGCCGGGCTTGAGAATGCGCTGGATTTCCGCCAGCGCCTGCGGCGTGGCGAACCAGTGGAAGGACTGGGCGCACACCACGGCATCCACCGACTCGTCCGGTAGCGGGATCGCGTCGGCGGTGCCCGCCAGCGTTTTCACCTGCGGCAGCGCCGCCGACAGTTTTTCCAGCATTTGCGGCACCGGTTCGACGGCGATCACCTGCGCGCCGGTTTCCAGCAGGCGCGGGGTGAACTTGCCGGTGCCGGCGCCGAGATCGATGACCGTCATGCCGGCGTGCAGGCCGATGACGTCACGCAGCCAGGCGGCGATTTCCGGCGGGTAATCCGGCCGGCCTTTCACATAGCGATCGGCATTGGCCTGATAGCCCTCGGCGGCGGCGTGATGAATCGAATGGGTCGGGGTGGTCATATACCTGGCTCCTGGCTGAAAAAACGTGCGGCTACAGTATAGGCGGAAGAAAAGGGTTAACGCGGCATTCGGCGCACGTTTTTCATTTTTCCGCCCGCGCTTTCAATGGCCGAGCAGGCGGCGGTTGAAATCCTCAAGGCGCCCTTCGGCGAGCCGAGTGAGCATGGTCTTGCTCCAGCTGGCGGAGAGGCCGGCCACCGCCAACAGGCGGCGATACTGTTCCGCATCGAACGGCATGTGCCAGGCGATGGCGATGGCTTCGGCCACCGACACATCGCTGTTGCGCGCCGCCAGCGCCAGCGGACGATCGCCGCTGACCGCGCCCGGCGACACCACCCGATACAGCCAGCCGCAGCGGCCGCTTTGCTGCATCAGCACCGAAATGTCCTCGATGGCGAAGTGATAATTGAGCTTGAAACACGGCGAGCGCGGCTGGGTGACCTGGATCAGCGCCTCGCCCCAGCGGAAGATGTCGCCCATAAACACATTGTGTTCGGTCAGCCCTTCGGTGGAGATATTCTCGCCGAAGGCCGGGGCGCAAAATTGCTCGGCCTGCGCCGGAAACTGCTCGCGCCAGTGGGCATAATGCTCGCGCGGGTAGTGGCACAGCGCGCGGTCCGGCCCGCCGTGGTAGCTTTTTTCGGCCTGTTCGTCGCCTTCCAGGCCGAGCGGCGTGAGCCGGATGGCGCCATCCACCTGGCGTTTGGCGATGGCGCTGGGGCGCCCGCCTTCATAGGGTTGGATGCTGCCGATGTAAACGTCTGGGTGATGCATGTGCGCCTCCGTGTCTCGCGTCGAGGGCTCAGCATAGCCTGAGTTGTTCTCGTACACTACCCGGCATTTACCTGTACGGAAGGATGTGTTTTTCCTGTCTATATTTAGGCTTTTATCGTCGAGAAAAAACCATGCGTTTCATTGTATTGAGGCATGCGGAGTCAGAATGGAACCGCTCGGGGATTATTCAGGGGCGAAGTGACAGTCCGCTGACAGAAGAGGGGCGACGTCAAATCGCTGGGCTTGGCGCTCGCTTGCAAATGTTATCGGTCACTTTGTTGATCAGTTCACCGGCTGGTCGGGCTTTTACGACAGCGGAGACGTTGGCTGAGAGATGTGGCTGCACTGTGCAAATGGATGAGCGTTTGCAGGAGCAAGATTTTGGCCGACTGGAAGGATTATCTTATGCGCAGGCCATGCGCGATTATCCAGAAGCGACGCAGTGCCTCTTTGCCGGTAAGGCAGAGGCGTCGGCTCCGGGAGGGGAGAATGCTTATGAGGTTGCCTGGCGCCTGATGGCTTGTCTGTCCGATCTGGCTGTCGATGGACAAAATCAAACGCTTGGTGTTGTTACGCACGGCCATGCTCTGCAGGCACTGATTTGGTGGCTTAAAGGGGCCGACCCGCAGGAGGACCTCCGCAGATACGGTCATCGCAATTGCGGCTACGCAATGCTTGATGCGACCGCCTCTGGTTTTAACTTGTTGAATTGGGGAGTCGCGACCCACCTGTTGCCACAAAGATAGGGCGAGGAACGGCTATTCCTCGCCTGAGGGCGTCAGAAGGTGGTCCAGTTCTCTTCCGCTGCGGCGTTGGCGGCCGCGGGTTTTACGGCTGGCGCTTTCTGCGCAGCGGCTTTCACGGCGGCGGGTTCGGTCTGCTCCGCCAAACGGAACACCGAAACGCTCTGCAACAGCATGTCGGCCTGCTCTTCCAGTGAATCGGCGGCGGCGGCGGACTCTTCCACCAGCGCGGCGTTCTGCTGAGTGGTATGGTCCATTTCGACGATCGCCTGGCCAATCTGGGCGATGCCGCGCGTCTGTTCATCGGAGGCGGCGGCGATCTCGGCCATGATGTCGCGCACGTGGGTAACCGAGCGGACGATCTGCTCCATGGTATTGCCGGTGCTTTCCACCAGTTCGGTGCCGGTTTTCACCCGGCTGACCGATTCGGCGATCAGCCCTTCGATCTCCTTCGCCGCCTGGGCGCTGCGGCTCGCCAGGCTGCGCACTTCGCTGGCGACCACCGAGAAGCCGCGTCCCTGTTCGCCGGCGCGCGCCGCTTCCACCGCGGCGTTGAGCGCCAGGATGTTGGTCTGGAAGGCAATACCGTTGATCAGGGTGGTAATTTCTGCGATACGCTGCGAACTGCTGGAAATATCGCGCATGGTGCTGACCACGTTCTCCACCAGCTTGCCGCCCTGTTGCGCGGTCTGCGAGGCGTCGGTGGCCAGCTGATTGGCATGATGGGCGTTGTCGGCGTTCTGTTTCACCGTGGCGGTCAGCTGTTCCATGCTGGCGGCGGTTTCCTCGACCGCCGCCGCCTGCTGCTCGGTGCGGGAAGAGAGATCGGTGTTGCCGGCGGCGATTTCCGCCGAGGCGGTGGAGACCTGGCTGACCCCCATCTGGATCTTCTCAATCATGGTGCGCAGATTTTGGCTCATCGCCGCCACCGCGTTCAGCAACTGCCCCAACTCATCGCGGCGGGTGCTGGTCTGCGCCTGGCGCAGATCGCCGCTGGCGATGCGTTCCGCCATCGCCAGCGTACTTTGCAGCGGACGGGTGATCTGCAGCGTGATGCGCCAGGCGATAAGCACTCCGGCGATAATCGCGATCAGGGTGGTGATGCCCATCTGCAGCTGCGCCAGGTTGATGTTGCTGCGCGTCTGCACCAATTCGTCCTGCATAAAGGCGTTCACCAGCGTGCCGATCTCATGCGCGCGTTCACCGAGCTGTCGGCTGATCTGCTGCTCGTGCTCATAGGCCGGCAGGTAGGCCGCGATACGGTTTTTGTAATCGTCCAGGGCGGCCAGCAGCGGTTGCAGCTGCGGGCGCTGCGCGTCGCTGACCCGGCGGCTCAAGGCGTTGGCCGCGTCGCGCGCGTCGTCGATGGCCGCCATCAGCGGCGCTTCGGTTTCCTTGTTCAGGCTCAGCAGCAGACCGCGCGCGCCGTAGCGCACCTGGGTCAGCTTCTGGTTCAGCTGGATGAAGGCCAACTGCAGATCGCCGTTGGTGAGCTGCCGCTCCACTTGGCTCAGGCTGGCCTGCACTTCCGACATGTTCCAGCTCTGGCGCACCGCGTCTTTCGCCGAGACCGCCTGCTCAAAGATTTTTTGCTGTTGCTGATATTCCCCAATCAGCGTCACCAGACGCTGCAGATCCTTGCGGCTTTGGGCGTCCCAGTCCAACGTCTGGCCCTGGTCTATCAGTTTGACGGCGTTATCGATATTGGCGCGGTTGTTCTGCAGATACTCCGGCTGGTAGGTCTGGCCGTACATGGCGCGGTTGTATTTGGCCTGGTTGATCTCCTCGTTCAGCCGGTTGCTGAAGTCGATGCGATCGGCGCGGGATTCGATGATGTGCAGGTATTGCGCCCCGGTGCCGGCGATGACGACCGCCAACAGCAGCAACAGCGCGAAACCGAAGCCGAGCTTTTTACCTACGGTGAGATGGGTGAACTTTCCTGCCAATGCTTGCAATGCCGCCATAGCGTTTTTCCTTCTCCGGGCGAACGTCAATTGAACAAACCATCGGCAAGAAGTGGTCAAACTTTAGCGGATTTCAGGCAAAAAAATACCCGCCTGCGGCGGGCATCTTCATCAACGGGGGCGAATTACTTCTTCGCGGCGAAGCGTGCGGCCGCTTCGTCCCAGTTGACCACGTTCCAGAACGCCTTGATGTAGTCAGGGCGTTTGTTCTGATATTTCAGGTAGTAAGCGTGTTCCCACACGTCCAGACCGATGATTGGGAAACCGGAAGCGCCGGCGACGGCTTCGCCCATCAGCGGGCTGTCCTGGTTAGCGGTAGACACCACGTCCAGTTTGCCGTCTTTCAGCACCAGCCAGGCCCAACCGGAACCGAAGCGGGTGGCTGCGGCTTTCTCGAACTCTTCCTGGAATTTCTCAACGCTGCCGAAATCGCGCTCGATGGCCGCTTTCAGATCGCCGCCCAGCGTGGTGCCGGTTTTCAGGTTTTTCCAGAAGAAGCTGTGGTTGGCGTGGCCGCCGGCGTTGTTGCGCATGAAAGTGCGTTTGTCGGCAGGCACTTTATCCAGATCCTGGATCAGCTCTTCAACGCTGTATTTGGCCAGCTCAGGGTAAGCTTCCAGCACGGTGTTGGCGTTGTTGACGTAGGTCTGATGGTGTTTGGTGTGATGGATTTCCATCGTCTGCTTGTCGAAATGCGGTTCCAGTGCGTCGTAAGCGTACGGCAGGGATGGCAGTGAATAACTCATAATCATCATCTCCAGTGGTGTATGGGCGGCGCAAAGGGCGAGCACCGCGTAAGCAGTCGGATCATTATAGTTAATTAAATGATATTGAAAATGATTATCAATGCCCTGCTGACTGTGTGGTTAATGAACAAATCGCTGCGTTAACATACTGATAGAAAGGAGGCCTTGAGCGCCTCTTCATGCCTTGGCGCCGATGCGTTGGTTACTCTCTATACTGTAGAGAGCGCCGAGCCTGCTGCGACGCCGAAATGTATCGAAATGTGCCAATGCGTTCACTGAATGAGCACGAGTGTGTAACAACCACAAGCACGCTGTGGTAATATCGCCGCGTCGCGTATCAGCATAACAACAGTGACATTAGCGCTCCGCCGTTTTGGCGAGGAGCGCCATTTGAACAATGTGACAATCGAGAGTAAAGGAGACCCCCATGCAGGTCAGCAGAAGGCAGTTCTTTAAGATCTGCGCTGGCGGTATGGCAGGAACGACGGTAGCCGCGCTGGGCTTTGCCCCCGAAGTGGCGTTGGCGGAAACCCGGCAGTACAAACTGCTGCGCGCCCGCGAGACCCGTAATACCTGTACGTATTGTTCCGTCGGCTGTGGGCTGTTGATGTACAGCCTTGGTGATGGCGCCAAAAACGCCAAAGAAAGCATTTTCCATATCGAAGGGGATCCGGATCACCCGGTAAACCGTGGCGCGCTTTGCCCGAAAGGCGCCGGCCTGGTTGACTTTATCCACAGCGAAAGCCGCCTCAAGTACCCGGAATACCGGGCGCCGGGGTCGGACAAATGGCAGCGCATCAGCTGGGACGACGCCTTTACCCGCATCGCCAAGCTGGTGAAAGAAGACCGTGACGCCAACTTCATCAAAACCAACGACCAGGGCGTTACCGTCAACCGTTGGCTGACCACCGGCATGCTGTGCGCCTCGGCCGCCAGCAACGAAACCGGTTTTCTGTCGCAAAAATTTAGTCGCGCTCTCGGCATGCTTGCCGTAGACAACCAGGCGCGTGTCTGACACGGACCAACGGTAGCAAGTCTTGCTCCAACATTTGGTCGCGGTGCGATGACCAACCACTGGGTTGATATCAAGAACGCGAATTTGATTATCGTCATGGGCGGTAATGCGGCGGAAGCGCATCCGGTGGGGTTCCGCTGGGCGATGGAAGCCAAAATACATAACAATGCCAAGCTGATCGTGATCGATCCGCGCTTTACCCGAACCGCATCGGTGGCGGACTTCTACACGCCGATCCGCTCCGGGACCGACATCGCTTTCCTGTCGGGCGTGTTGCTGTATCTGATGACCAACAACAAGTTTAACCGCGAGTACGTCGAGGCCTACACCAACGCCAGCCTGCTGGTGCGGGAAGACTTTGCCTTCGAAGACGGCTTGTTCAGCGGCTACGACGCGGAAAACCGCAAGTACGACAAAACCACCTGGAACTACCAGTTCGACGAGAACGGCTTCGCCAAGCGCGACGTCACGTTGCAGGATCCACGCTGCGTGTGGAACCTGCTGAAGCAGCACGTGAGCCGCTACACGCCTGACGTGGTGACCAACATCTGCGGCACGCCGAAGGACGATTTCCTCAAGGTGTGCGAATACATCGCCGAAACCTGCGTCGCGGATAAGACCGCTTCGTTCCTGTACGCCCTGGGCTGGACTCAGCACTCGGTCGGCGCGCAGAACATCCGCACCATGGCGATGATCCAGCTGCTGCTCGGCAACATGGGCATGGCGGGCGGCGGCGTCAACGCGCTGCGCGGCCACTCCAACATCCAGGGGCTGACCGATCTCGGCCTGCTGTCGCAGAGCCTGCCGGGCTACCTGACGCTGCCGTCGGAGAAACAGACCGATCTCGAGACCTACCTGAAGGCCAACACGCCGAAGGCGCTGCTGCCGGGCCAGGTGAACTACTGGGGCAACTACCCGAAATTCTTCGTCAGCATGATGAAGACCTTCTACGGCGACAAGGCGCAGAAGGACAACAGCTGGGGCTTTGACTGGCTGCCGAAGTGGGACAAGGGCTACGACGTGCTGCAGTACTTCGAGATGATGTCGCAGGGCAAGGTCAACGGCTACTTCTGCCAAGGCTTTAACCCGGTGGCGTCGTTCCCGAACAAAAACAAGGTGGTGGCTTCGCTGTCCAAGCTGAAGTTCCTGGTGACCATCGATCCGTTGAACACCGAGACCTCCAACTTCTGGCAGAACCACGGCGAGTTCAACGAGGTGGATTCCTCGCAGATCCAGACCGAAGTGTTCCGCCTGCCGTCCACCTGCTTCGCCGAAGAGAACGGCTCGATCGTCAACTCCGGCCGCTGGCTGCAGTGGCACTGGAAAGGCGCGGACGCCCCGGGTGAAGCGCTGAACGATGGCGAGATCCTGGCGGGCATCTTCAGCCGCCTGCGCGAGATGTATGCGCGCGACGGCGGCGCGGTGCCGGAACAGGTGCTGAACATGCGCTGGGACTACCTGACGCCGGACAACCCGGCGCCGGAAGAGGTGGCGCAGGAGAACAACGGCAAGGCGCTGGCGGATCTGCTGGATGCCGACGGCAAAGTGGTGGTGAAAAAAGGCGAGCTGCTCAGCTCGTTCGCGCAGCTGCGCGACGACGGTACCACCGCCAGCGGTTGCTGGATCTTCGCCGGCAGCTGGACGCCGGCCGGCAACCAGATGGCGCGGCGCGACAACGCCGATCCGTCCGGCCTCGGCAACACGCTGGGCTGGGCCTGGGCATGGCCGCTCAACCGTCGCATTCTGTACAACCGCGCCTCGGCGGATCCGCAGGGTAAACCGTGGGATCCGAAACGCCAGCTGCTGGAGTGGGACGGCGCCAAGTGGGTCGGGGCCGATATCCCGGACTACAGCACCGCCGCGCCGGGCAGCGACGTCGGGCCGTTCATCATGCAGCCGGAAGGCATGGGCCGCCTGTTCGCCACCGACAAGATGGCGGAAGGGCCGTTCCCTGAACACTACGAGCCGTTCGAAACGCCGCTCGGCACCAACCCGCTGCACCCGAACGTGGTGTCCAACCCGGCGGCGCGCGTGTTCAAGGACGATCTGGCGGCGATGGGCAAATCCGACAAGTTCCCGTACGTCGGCACCACCTATCGTCTGACCGAGCACTTCCACTACTGGACCAAGCACGCGCGGCTGAACGCCATCGCGCAGCCGGAGCAGTTTGTGGAAATCGGCGAAAAGCTGGCGGAGAAGAAGGGCATCAAGCAGGGCGATACCGTGAAGGTCAGTTCCAACCGTGGCTACATCAAGGCCAAGGCGGTGGTGACCAAGCGTATTCGCACGCTGCAGGTGCACGGCCAGGAAGTCGACACCATCGGCATCCCGATTCACTGGGGTTACGAAGGGGTGGCGAAGAAAGGCTTTATCGCCAACACGCTGACGCCGTTCGTCGGCGACGCCAATACGCAAACGCCGGAGTTCAAGGCGTTCCTGGTCAACGTGGAAAAGGTGTAACGGAGACGAATTATGGCCATGCAATCTCAAGACATCATTCGTAAATCCGCCACCAATGGCTTCACGCCGGCGCCGCGCGCCCGTGACCACCAGGAAGAAGTGGCCAAACTGATCGATGTCACCACCTGTATCGGCTGCAAAGCCTGTCAGGTGGCCTGTTCCGAATGGAACGACATCCGCGACGAAGTGGGGCACAACGTCGGGGTGTACGATAACCCCGCCGATCTGACCGCCAAGTCGTGGACGGTGATGCGCTTCTCCGAGGTGGAGGAAAACGGCAAGCTGGAATGGCTGATCCGCAAGGATGGCTGTATGCACTGCGCCGATCCGGGCTGCCTGAAGGCCTGCCCGTCGGAAGGCGCGATCATTCAGTACGCCAACGGCATCGTCGACTTCCAGTCCGAGCACTGCATCGGCTGCGGCTACTGCATCGCCGGCTGCCCGTTCGACGTGCCGCGCATGAACAAGGACGACAACCGGGTGTACAAGTGCACCCTGTGCGTCGACCGCGTGGACGTCGGCCAGGAACCGGCCTGCGTGAAAACCTGCCCGACCGGCGCCATTCACTTCGGCACCAAGGAAGCGATGAAGCAGGTGGCGGCGGATCGCGTTAGCGAGCTGAACACCCGCGGCTACCAGAACGCCGGTCTGTACGATCCGGCAGGGGTGGGCGGCACGCACGTGATGTACGTGTTGCACCACGCCGACAAACCGCAGCTGTACCACGGTTTGCCGGACAACCCGAGCATCAGCCCGGCGGTGACCTTCTGGAAGGGCGTGTGGAAACCCCTGGCGGCCATCGGCTTTGCCGCCACCTTCGCGGCCAGCGTGTTCCACTATGTCGGCGTCGGGCCTAACCGCGTCGAGGATGAGGACGAGCACGACGAGTCGCATGACGAGGAGACGCGCAAATGAGAAAGGAAAAGCCCATTCAGCGTTACAGCGCGCCGGAGCGCATCAACCACTGGATAGTGGCGTTCTGCTTCGTGTTCGCCGCCATCAGCGGGCTGGGGTTCTTCTTCCCCTCCTTCAACTGGCTGATGAACATCTTCGGGACGCCGCAGCTGGCGCGCATTCTGCACCCGTTTGTCGGGGTCATCATGTTCGCCGCGTTCCTGCTGATGTTCCTGCGCTACTGGAAGCATAACCTGATCAACCGGGAAGATATCGTCTGGGCCAAGAACATCCACAAAATCGCCATGAACGAGGAAGTGGGTGACACCGGGCGCTATAATTTCGGCCAGAAGTGCGTGTTCTGGGCGGCGATTATCAGCCTGGTGCTGCTGCTGGCCAGCGGCGTGGTGATCTGGCGGCCGTATTTTGCGCCGTCGTTCTCCATCCCGCTGATCCGCATCGCGCTGCTGGTGCATTCGCTGGCCGCGGTCGGCCTTATCATCGTGATTATGGTGCACATTTACGCCGCATTGTGGGTAAAAGGCACCATTACCGCGATGGTGGAAGGCTGGGTGCCGGCGGCCTGGGCCAAGAAACATCATCCGCGCTGGTACCGTGAGGTCCGCGAGAAACGACAGGAAGATAAACCCTGATGAGTATCCGCATCGTTCCTAAAGAGCAGTTAGGGGCACAGCGTGAGAAGTCCACAACGGCGGAGAACATCCCGCCGTTACTTTTCGCCAACCTGAAAAGCCTGTACAGCCGCCGCGCCGATCGTCTGCGTCAGCTGGCGGTCGACAACCCGCTGGGTGACTACCTGAACTTTGCCGCCGAGCTGGCGCAGGCGCAGCAGCATGCGTTGCACGATAACCCGCTGCAGCTCGATCTGAGTGAAGCGTTGGTGCAGGGTGCCGCCAGCGGCAAACCGCCGCTCGATCTGAGCGTGTTCCCGCGCAGCGAGCACTGGCGCAAGCTGCTGACGTCGCTGATCGCCGAGCTGCGTCCGCAGGCGCCGGAACACATTCTGGTGGTGCTGGACAACCTGGAGAAGACCTCGGCGCACGAGCTGGAGCTGATGGCCGACGCCTTGCTCAACCGCGAGTTCGGCAAGGTGGGCAGCGAGAAGGCGCCGTTCCTCTGGGCCGCACTGTCGCTCTATTGGGCGCAGATGGCCAGCCTGATCCCCGGCAAGGCGCGCGCCGAATACGGCGAGCAGCGCCAGTTCTGCCCGGTGTGCGGCAGCATCCCGGTTTCCAGCATGGTGCATATCGGCACCGTCAACGGCCTGCGCTACCTGCACTGCAACCTGTGCGAAAGCGAATGGCACGTGGTGCGGGTGAAGTGCAGCAACTGCGAGCAGACCCGCGATCTCAACTACTGGTCGCTGGACAGCGAGCAGGCGGCGGTGAAGGCGGAAAGCTGCGGCGACTGCGGCACTTACCTGAAGATCCTCTATCAGGAAAAAGACCCGCAGGTCGAAGCGGTGGCCGACGATCTGGCTTCGCTGGTGCTGGACGCCCGCATGGAAGAGGAAGGCTTCGGCCGCAGCAGCATCAATCCGTTCCTGTTCCCGGCGGAGTAACCGCCCGGCCCCGTTCGCGCGGGGCCGGACAAGCAATTTCAGAACGGGCTTCTGGCATTCGCCCGGGCGAGTTGCTACGTTTAGGCCATGACGCGCCAAGCGAAAGGAACCACGATGTTAAACACCCTGGCAAAACTGACCGCGGTCGCCGTGCTGGCGATCGGACTGGCGGCCTGCGACAACAAGGACGACACCAAACCGGCGGTGCCGCCACCGGACACCAAGCCGACCGTGACGCAGCCCGCGCCACCGCCGCCGCCTGCGCCGGTAGAGGCCCCACCCGCGCCGCCGGGGCTGAACGTGTCGCTGCAGAAGGGCAAGATCACCTTCGAGTTGCCGCCGGGCTTTAGCGATCAAACGCTGAACAGCGGCATCGTCAATGACAGCACCTCCACCATCCAGCGCTTTCTTGACGGCAAGTCGCGCCAGAGCGCGGTTTCGTCCGAAGTGATCCCGCCGGACGGCATGAAGATCAATACCAGCGACAAAATGCTGAAAGAGCTGACGCAGAGCGCCATCACGGTGCTGGCCGAGCGCTATCAGAATATCCAGACCACCAAAGAAGAGAACTTCACCGTCGGCAAACAGAAGTTTCGCCGGGTGGATACCGAGCAGACCGTCAACGGCCAAAAGGTGGTGTCCACCCTGGTGTTGACGGTGTTCAACAAACGGGTGGTAACGCTGCAAATGCTGTCGCCGGCCAAAACGCCGGAAGTGCATCAGGCGCTGGTGCAGCGGATTATCGATACTCTGGCGGTGAAGTAAGGGCATTGCGCCGCGGCCAGGACGAAGCGGAGGAGACCGGATGAAGCTTATCGGCAGTTACACCAGCCCCTTTGTGCGCAAGATTTCCGTGATGCTGCTGGAGAAGGGGATCGCGTTTGAATTCGTCAACGATCCGCCGTATGAGCCCGGCAGCCGGGTGAAGGAGCAGAACCCGCTCGGCAAAGTGCCGGTGCTGATCGCCGATGACGGCGAGGTGTTTTACGACTCGCCGATCGTGGCCGAATACCTCGAACTGCTGACGGTGGAGCCGGCGTTTTTGCCGGCCGATCGCGCCGCAGCGCTGCGCGTCCGCCAGGTGGCGGCGCTGGCGGACGGCGTGACCGAAGCGGCGGCGACGCTGTACCGCGAAAGCCGGCGCGCGCCGGAAAAGCAGGACGAAAACTGGATGCTGCGCCAGCGTGACAAGCTGACGCACGGCCTGGATGCGCTGGAGGCGCTGGCGCAGGAAAAAACGTGGCTCAATGCCGAGCGGCTGACGCTGGCGGATATCGCCACCGGCTGCGCGCTGGGCTACCTGAATTTCCGCCGCATCCTGCCCAACTGGTGCGTCCAACGTCCGGCGCTGGTCAAGCTGGCCGAACGCCTGTTCGCCCGCGAAAGTTTCGCCCGCACGGCGCCGCCCTGAACGTTCTTTTCTCCCCGCCGCGGCGGGGTTTTGCTATGCCGATACGTCTAAACTGAAAACCGAGCGACCATGAGCACTGAATCCCACCTTCTTTACAGCCAACTGCCCGCCATCGACCGCCTGCTGCGTGAACCCGCGATTGAACCGCTGGTGGCGCAGCATGGCCAGACGCTGATCGGCGAACTGCTGCGCCGGCTGCAGGCCGAGGCGCGCGACGCGATAAAACAGCAGCAACGTTTACCGGCCTGGTGCGGCGACTGGCCGCAGGCGCTGCGCGCGGAGCTGGCCCGGCAGCAACGCCCGGCGTTATTGCCGGTGTTCAACCTCAGCGGCACTGTGCTGCACACCAACCTCGGGCGCGCCCTGCTGGCGCAGTCGGTGCAGGATGCGGTGAGCGCGGTGATGGGGGAGGCGGTGACGCTGGAGTACGATCTGGACGGCGCCGGGCGCGGCCATCGCGATCGGGCGGTGGCGAGTCTGCTGTGCCGGCTGACCGGCGCGGAAGACGCCTGCATCGTCAATAACAACGCGGCGGCGGTGCTGCTGATGCTGGCGGCGATCGCCCCCGGCAAAGAGGTGGTGGTGTCGCGCGGCGAGCTGGTGGAGATCGGCGGCGCGTTCCGCATTCCCGACGTGATGCGCCAGGCCGGCTGTCAATTGGTTGAGGTCGGCACCACCAACCGCACCCATCTGAAGGATTACCGCCAGGCCATCAACGAGCAGACCGGCCTGTTGATGAAAGTGCACACCAGCAACTACAGCATTCAGGGCTTTACCGCGGCGGTCGACGAGGCCGAACTGGCGCAGCTCGGGGCCGAACAGGGCGTGCCGACCGCCACCGATCTGGGCAGCGGCTCGCTGATCGATATGGCGCAGTACGGCCTGCCCGCCGAACCGATGCCGCAGCGGTTGCTGGCCGCCGGCGTCGATCTGGTGACGTTCTCCGGCGATAAGCTGCTGGGCGGCCCGCAAGCCGGCATCATCGTCGGCAAAAAGGCGCTGATCGCGCGCCTGCAGCAGCACCCGCTCAAGCGCGCGCTGCGCGTCGGCAAGCTGACGCTGGCGGCCCTGGAGGCCACGCTGCGGCTTTATTTGCAGCCGGAAAAACTGGCTGAGCAACTGCCGACGCTGCGGCTGCTGACCCGCCCGCAGCAGGAGATGCAACAGACGGCCGAGCGGCTGCTGACGGCGCTGACGCCACGGTTCACCGCCGATTTCGCGCTGCGCGCCGAACCGTGCTGGTCGCAGATTGGCAGCGGTTCGCTGCCGGTGGATCGTCTGCCCAGCTATGCGCTGACCTTCACGCCGCGCGACGGCCGTGGCGCTACGCTGGAAGCGCTGGCTGAACGCTGGCGCCGCCTGCCGCAGCCGGTGATCGGCCGCCTTGGCGACGGCCGGCTGTGGCTGGATCTGCGCTGTCTGGAACAGGAAGGGGCGCTGATCGACGCGTTGAGCGCATCATGATCATCGCCACCGCCGGCCATGTCGATCATGGCAAAACCACTCTGCTGCAGGCGATCTCCGGGATCAACGCGGATCGCCTGCCGGAAGAAAAGCGCCGCGGCATGACCATCG
The DNA here is from genome assembly GCF_052167655.1 of Serratia sp. CY55921. NCBI lineage: Bacteria > Pseudomonadati > Pseudomonadota > Gammaproteobacteria > Enterobacterales > Yersiniaceae > Serratia > Serratia sp. CY55921. The sequence goes on from NZ_JBJNMU010000005.1 coordinate 110,620, forward strand.
ATCTGGGCTACGCCTACTGGCCGCAGCCGGACGGCCGGGTGCTGGGCTTTATCGACGTGCCCGGCCACGAAAAATTCCTCGCCAATATGCTGGCGGGCGTCGGCGGCATTGACCATGCGCTGCTGGTGGTGGCCTGCGACGATGGTGTGATGGCGCAGACCCGCGAGCATCTGGCGATCCTGCGCCTGAGCGGGCGGGCGGCGCTGACGGTGGCGCTGACCAAGGCCGACCGGGTGGAGGCGGCGCGTATCGATGAGGTGCGCGTTCAGGTGCGCGACGAGCTGGCGCGCCAGGGCTGGCCCGATGCGCCGCTGTTTGTCACCGCGGCGGCGGCGGGCGAGGGTATCGAGGCGCTGCGCGCGCATTTGCTGGCGCTGTCGCCCGGCGAGCATGCGCTGACGCGCCGTTTTCGTCTGGCGGTAGACCGTGCGTTCAGCGTCAAAGGGGCGGGGCTGGTGGTGACCGGCACCGCGCTCGGCGGCCGGGTGAAGGTGGGGGATACGCTGTGGCTGACCGGCGCCGACGCGCCGGTGCGGGTGCGCGGCCTGCATGCCCAGAATCAGACCGTGGAACAGGCGCAGGCCGGGCAACGCATCGCGCTTAACATCAGCGGCGATGTCGATAAAGACCGGATCGCGCGCGGCGATTGGCTGCTGGCGCAGCGCCCGCCGGAGGCGGCGGAACGCATTCTGGTGGCGCTTGAGACGGATCGGCCGATCCGCCATTGGCAGCCGCTGCATCTGCACCATGCCGCCAGCCACATCACCGGACGCATTTCGCTGCTGAACGACGGACTGGCGGAACTGATCCTCGATCGTCCGCTGTGGCTGGCGGAGAACGATCGGCTGGTGCTGCGCGATATCGGCGCGCGGCAAACGCTGGGCGCGGCCCGGGTACTCAGGCTGAATGCGCCCAAGCGCGGCAAGCGCCAGCCGGACTATTTGGCCTGGCTGCAGGCCCTGGCGCAGGCGCAGGACGATGCGCAGGCGCTGGCGCTTGAGCTGCCGCACGGCGCGCTGTCGCTGGCGGCGTTTGCCTGGGCGCGTCAGTTGACCGACGACGGCCTGGCGGCACTGCTGGCGAACCGCGATCTGCTGATCGTCGGTGACCGGGCGCTGGCGCAGGATCAGGTGCAACAGGCGGAAAGCCGCCTGCTGCAGGTGCTGGCGGAGTATCACCAACAGCACGCCGATCAGCTGGGCTTAGGGCGCGCCCGCCTGCGGCGCATGGCCCTGCCTCAGCAGCCGGAAACGCTGGTGTTTATGATGATCGATCGGCTGCTGAAGGCCGGCGCGCTGCACAATACGCGCGGCTGGCTGCACCTGCCGGAACACGGCCTGGCGTTCAGCGCCGACGAGGCGCCGCTGTGGGCGCGCATCGAGCCGCTGTTCGGCGACGAGCCGTGGTGGGTGCGCGATCTGGCGAGCGAGCTGGGCGAAGAGGAGAGCCGGGTGCGCGCGCTGCTGCGCAAGGCGGCTCAACTGGGCCATGTGACGGCGGTGGTGGTGGATCGCTACTACCTCAGCCGACGCATCGATCAGTTCGCGGCGCTGATCCGCGAGCTGGATGCGGAGCGCGGGGGCGCCAACGCCGCCGATTTCCGCGATCGGCTCGGCGTCGGGCGCAAGCTGGCGATCCAGGTGCTGGAGTTCTTCGATCGCAGCGGCTTTACCCGCCGCAAGGGCAACGAGCATCTGCTGCGAGACGGCGGGCTGTTCGGCAACTGATTGCGTGTTTTTTGTTCTCTGATGCCGGTATAATCAGCTTTAATCACTTTGATTGATATTGATTGTACTGAGGAGCAAGACGATGAATACGAAAGTCATCACCGCTCATGTCCCGCTGCCTTTGGCTGAAAAGGTGGATGAAATGGCCGCCAAACTTGAACGCTCACGGGGATGGATAGTGAAGCAAGCCCTCGCCGCCTGGCTTGAGCAAGAGGAAGAGCGCCGTCGGTTAACGCTGGCGGCGCTGGCCGATGTCGAACAGCAAAACGTTATCGATCATGAGTCGGTAGAAGCCTGGGCGGCCAGCCTGGACAGTGACGAGCCGCTGCCGGTACCGCGCTGATGGAGTTAAAATGGACGAGTAAGGCGCTATCGGATTTGGCGCGTTTGTTTGAGTTTCTTGCCTTGGCTAACCGCACTGCGGCAGCGAATTCGGTGAAGGCCTTGGTCGCCGCGCCTAAAGCGTTGCTCGATAATCCTCGCCTGGGTGAAAGACTGGACGAGTTTTTACCGCAGGAAGTGAGGCGTATTCTGGTCGGCCGTTATGAGATACGTTACCAGGTGCAGCCGGCAACGATTTATGTTCTGCGTATTTGGCATACCCGCGAAGAGCGATAGGCCGAATTCCCCTACCCGATAAACCTGACGGCGGCCCGGCTGACGTCGGGCGTTTGGGCGGCGAGAAACGCTTGTAAACGCTCGATCAGCGGCCGTTTCGCCGATTCCTCCGGCCAAACCAGATAGTAACCGTCGCCGGTGCGCACGGCGGCGTCACAGGGCACCGCCAATAACCCCTCCTCAATCGTCCGCAGGCTCAGCGCCAGATCGCCGATCGAGACGCCGTGCCCGGCGATGGCCGCCGCGTTGCCCTGTTCCAGCGAATCAAATACCTGGCCGCGCATAAGATCGATCGGGGTCGCGATGCCGCTTTTTTGCAGCCAGCGCCGCCAGTCGCGCCGATCGGGCGAAGGATGGAGCAGCGGGCAGGCGGCAAGATCGCGCTGCGCGTCGGCGAGCAGCGCAGGGGCGCAAATCGGGATCAGCCATTCGTCGAACAGTTTTACGGCGGCGGTGTTGGCGCCGAAATAGCCGTTGCCGAGCAGAATGGCGCAGTCGTAGGGTTCGCTGAAAAAGTCCACGTTGTCGATGTCCATCCACACGCTGGCTGCCTGCACTTCGAACGCCTGCGCCGTTTGCCGGAACCGGCTCAGGCAGTCCAGCAGCCAGCGCAGGGTCAGGGTAGAGGGCGCCTTCAGCCGCAGCAGATCGCGGTGGCTTCTGAACAGCTCGCAGGCTTGCTCGATGCGCGCAAACCCCTGCTGCAGCTCGGCGGCGAAGATTTTTCCCTGCGGGGTGACCTCGATGCGCGGGCCATTGCGCTGGAACAAGCGACAGCCAAAGTGCTGCTCCAGCGTTTTGATATGCTTGCTGACGGCGCTGGGGGTGAGATGCAGCGCGTCGGCGGCCAGCGTGAACGAGCCGGTGCGGGCGGCGCTTTCGAAGGCGCGCAGGGCGTAAAGCGGCGGAAGGGAACTGGCCATCGCGGCGTCTCTCAGGATGAGTCTGATTCACAGTAAACGACAGGATTACTCCTTTTTCAAGGCGGGGGCGGCGGCATCATAATGATCCGATGCCAACCGTCTGAATGTGAGTGAAATAAAGATGAACCTGTCGTTGCTGGCGGCGTATTTCGCCGCTATTTTCCTGCTTATCGCCACGCCGGGGCCGGTGGTGGTAATGGTCGCCAACACCGCGACGCGCTTTGGCGCCCGGCGGGCGCTGTGGACCGCGCTGGGCAGCAACGGGGCCTCACTGCTGCTGATCGGCATCGCTGCGCTGATCGTCACCGGGCTGTTCGCCGTCGAAAGGCGCATGCTGCAGGGGATCAGCCTGTTGGGCTGCTTGTTTATCGCCCGCATGGCGATCGCCTCGCTGTATGAGGATTTCTCCTCGCCGGCCCCCGATGCGCGGCCCGTTGCGCCGCCGCAAAAACGCTCGGCGATCGTGAACGGTTTTCTGGTGGGCATCGCCAACCCTAAGGACATCATTTTCTTCGTCGCCTTTTTTCCGCAGTTCATCGCCGTCACCCCCTCGGTCGGCGGCAGCCTGACGTTGCTGACCGCGCTGTGGGTGCTGATGGACTTCGCCATCTTGCTGGCCTATATCACCCTGCTGTCGGGAACGGCATTGCAGCGCGCGCGACGGGCGATCTCCGTCCTGTCGGCGTTGCTGTTGTTGGCGGTAGCGGTGGTGGGGGCGGGGTATGCGCTGGGGGGGCTGCTCGGCTGAAGCCGCATAAAAAACGCCGGTCGGGAAACCAGACCGGCGTTTTATCGTCGCGCTTATGCCGCGCCGTTCGGCTGCGGGGTGGGATCGCCGTTGCGGCGTTTGGCGAGGAACAGCGCCACCAACGTCAGCCAGCACAGGCCGCTGATGAGGTTGAACAGGTTGAACAACCCGCTGCCGCCCCAGACGTAGGCGACCTTGGCCAGCTCGATGCCGACGGTGAACACCATCATGCTCAGCATGCCCATGGTGGCGGACACGGTGCCTTTGCTGACGTTGCTGGAGAACAGCGTCAGGCGGTACAGCCCGGCGTTGGCGAGGCCGATGCCGAAGGCGTACAGGCTCAGGCCGGCGGTCATCCACAGGTAGGCGTGGCTGGAGAACTGAGTCGCCAGCGCGGCGATCAGCAGCCCCAGAAGCATCGGGCCAGCGCCCAGCTTGATCAGGCGCTCCACGCTGTTTTTGCCGGTCAGGCGCGCCAGCGTCAGGTTGCCGAGGATCAGCGCGCCGAACACCGGGATCTGCAGCAGGCCGTAATCCAGCGTCGACAACGACTCCCCGCTGATCAGGATCACCGGCGACTGGGCGATCCAGGCCAGCAGCGGCAGGCTGGCGAAACCGATCGCCAGGGCGCCGCACAGGAAGCGGCGGTTGCCCAGCACCTGGCGGTAGTCGCGCCACAGGTTGGCGGCGGAGAACGCCTCGCCCTGCAGCGTGGCGGTCTCCGGCATGGCTTTCCACAGGCCGTAGAAGGCGATGGCCGCCAGCGCCGCAAACAGCACGAACATGCTTTGCCACGGTGCGACGTGGATCAGCGCCGCACCGGCCAGCGGCCCCAGCAGCGGGGCGATCAGCGCCACGTTAGCCATCAGGGCGGTGATTTTGATGCACACCGCCTCTTCGAACGACTCCTGAATCGTGGCGTAGCCGACCGCGCCGATAAAGCACAGGCCGATGCCCTGCAGGAAACGCATGGCGATGAACTGCTCGATGGTGGTGACCAGCAGGATCGCCAGGCAGGAGACGATAAAGAACGCCACCCCGGCCAGCATCACCGGGCGACGGCCGCGGCGATCCGACAGCGGCCCGAGCAGCCACTGCAGGAAGATGCCGCCAGCCAGATAGGCGGTCATCGAGGTGGGCACCCACTCTTCGCCGGCGTTGAAATCCGCCACGACGGCCAGCATGCCGGGCTGAATCATATCGTTGCCGATATAGGTGGCGAACTCGAACAGCACCAGACAAAGAGGGAATAAAAGCGCCTGTCGGCCCAAACGTGCCGCAGGTGGTAATGTTGTTTTCATATTATTGTACTGATAGTAAAAGAGAAAAAGGAACTGCCAGGGCGGGAAGCGCAAACTGAGCGAGTTATGGCGGCTATTTTGCCGCCAATTGTTCACCTTCGCAATCATAAGGTGTTGTTTAAGTGCATTCTGATATTTCGCTTTTGGGTTGTCGCCGAACGCCGTGCCCGATAACCTCTTCTTAACATATCAATATGACACAAGATCGGGCGAGCGTTTGAGCGAGAAAATCGGCTGGATAGACAACCTGCGGGCGATGGCGTGCATGATGGTGGTGATGATCCACGCCACCACCTATTACGTCACCAACGGCGCGGCGATAGGGTTGCACAACTGGGACATCGCCAACGTGCTGAACTCACTGTCGCGCGTGTCGGTGCCGCTGTTCTTCATGATTTCCGGCTACCTGTTCTTCGGCGAAAAGAGCGCCGGCCGGCGGCATTTCACCCGCATCCTCTGCTGCATTCTGTTCTACAGCGCCATTGCGCTGATCTATATCGCGGCTTTCACCAAGATCGGTTTCTGGCCGTCGCTGCGCGGCATCCTGCAAAAGCCGGTGTTCTATCATCTGTGGTTTTTCTACGCCATCGCGGTGATTTACCTGCTGTCGCCGCTGATTAGCGTCAAACCGGTATCGCGCCGCTACCTGGCCGTCGCGCTGGTGATGTTGGCGGCGATCGCCAACCCGAATACCGATAAGCTGACCTTCGGCAACGCGCATCTGCTGCCGGTTAACCTGTATATCTACGGCGATACCTTCTACTACCTGCTGTATGCGTTGGCCGGACGGGCGATTGGCATGATGGAGGCGCGCGGGCGCGCCGTGGGCTGGTTGGCGGCGTTGGGATTTGCGCTGTGCGTGGCGCTGATTGCGCGCGGCACCAAGCATCAGCTGTTCATCAACGGCAACTTCGCCGATACCTACTACATCTACAGCGGCCCGCTGGTGTTTATGGCGGCGGTGGCGCTGCTGGTGTGGGTGAAACACTGTCTGCCGCAGCCGATCGGCTGGCTGAGCGTATTTTCCCGTCATTCGCTGGCGATTTACGGTTTTCACGCCCTTATCGTCAACGTGATGCGCAATCGGCACCTTGATTTCACCGGCCACCCGCTGCTGGATATCTTCTGGGTGTTCGGCGTGGCGCTGGGGGGCAGCCTGCTGCTGTCTGTCGGCCTGCAGCGGCTGGATACCCGCCGGCTGGTGTCATAGCGGCGAGCGCTGGCGCTGCTGGGCGCGGCGCAGTTGCCGCCCGGAAGAAAACCCAGCCGCCAGCGCGGCCTTCTCCAAGCCATACCCTTGCTGCAGGCGTTGTTGCGCCACCGCCAGCCGCAGCTGCTCATGATATTCCCGCACGCTGATGCCGACGTGGCTGCGAAACAGCCGCGCCAGGTGGCGGCTGCTGACGTGCGCCTTCTCCGCTATCTGCGGCACCGACCAGTCGGCCTCCGGCTCGGCGGCCATCACGTCCTGCGCGCGGTGCACCGCCGGGTGCAGGTGGTTGCGGTAGCGCAGCCAGGGCGACAGCTGCGGATCGTCCCCGGCGCGGCGGAAATAGACCACCATATCGCGGGCGACGTCGCGCGCCCGGCCGGAGCCGCAGTGGCGGTGGACCAGGTGCAGCGCCAAATCGATGCCGGTGGTGATGCCCGCGCTGGTGTAGACGCCACGGTCTTCGACGAAGATGCGGTTCTCTTTCACCTGCGCCGCCGGCGCCTGGAGGCGGATACGTTCGATGACGTCGTGGTGGGTGGTGCACTGATAGCCGTCGAGCAGCCCGGCCTGCGCCGCCAGCAGCGCGCCGGAACAGATGCACACCAGGGTGATGCGCTGCCGTTGCAGATCGGGCCGCAGCGTCGCCAGCCAGCGGCGCACCTGCTCGGCCTCCTCTCCGGCGAAATAGCGCTGCGAATCGCCGACGCCCGGCAGCACCAGGATGGCGCCGTCTTCCAGGCGCTCGGGCAACGGCTGCAGGCCGCTCAGCGTCATGCCGATGGAGCAGACGATCTGCGGCGCCGGGCTGAGGTAACGCAGGCTGAACTGCCCGGCGAGGCGCAGGGTTTCCGCCGGGCCGCTGACGTCCAGCGACAGCACGTTGGGCAACAGCAGAAAATAGACGGCCTGCGACATGATTACTCCTGTGCGAGTTGCGCCAGCGCCTCATCCACGCTGGCGATGCGGGCGAAACGATCGACCAGTACGGTTTCAGTATGCCGCTTCAACTGCGCGGGGGTAAAGACTTCGCCGTCGGGATGGCGCATCGGGAAGGTCAGCGTCGCCTCGGTGACGAAAGTCACCCGATAACCGAGGTCGGACGCCACCCGGGTGGTGGTTTCGCAGCACTGCTCGGTGCGGATGCCGGAGACGATCAGGTGGTTGATGTCCCGCTCGCGCAGCCAGGCGTTGAGGCCGGATTCGGTCAGCGCATTGTGCACATGCTTGTGTACGGTGATATCCGCCTGGTGGGTGAGGAACGGCAGGCGCTGCACATGGCCCGAAGCCAGTGAGAACGGTCCTTGCGGCGAAACGTGCAGCACGTCGACCAGGGCCGCGCCGCGCTGTCGGCAGCCCGCAATCAGGCGGGTCAGCGCCTGTTGAAACGCAGGCAAATCGTCCTCCTGCCAGAATGGACGGTGCTGGAATGATTGCTGGACATCGATGATCAATAACGCGCTCTGTGACATTTTCGGCCCTCCGCCAGTGTGTGTAGCGACCATCTTGCGCCGCGCCTTACTCTGGCAGAAGGCCAAAAACGGCCATCATGATGACAACAACGGACCGACCTTAGGCTTTGCTCACCTGGCCGGCGACCAGGCGCCCCTGATGGAAGGTGGCGCTGCGCGCCGGCAGACGGGCGACCGCCTCGGCGGAACAGCTGGCGTTGACCAGCACGAACTCGGCGGCATCGCCGGCTTTCGGCCAGGCGCGCTGCCCCTTATCGTCCAGTGGCAGCACGCCGCCGGTGGAGATGGCCATGGCGCGCGACAGGTGATACTCGTCGGAACCGCGGTACAGCTGGGCGTACAGATTGGCCTTCTCCAGGATGTCGCCGGTGCCGAACGGCGACCAGTGGTCGATCACGCTGTCGGTGCCGGTCATCACGAACACCCCTTTCTCACTGAGCTGCGGCAGCGGCATCATCAGGCCGCCGATCGGCACCGTGGAGGCGATGGCGATCTGCTGCGCCGCCAGCCGGGTGGCGGTTTCCGCCAGTTCGCCCGGCGTCAACGTGGTCAGGGCGAAAGCGTGGCTAATGGTGACCTTGCCGCGCAGCGCTGGGTTTTTCTCCACGGTGGTGATCATGTAGTTGATGGCGGCGACCCCGGCCGGGCTGGTTTCATGCAGGTGGATATCCACGCCTTTGCCGGTATCGAGGGCGATCTGGAACATGGCGTCGAGCGATTTCTCCATCGCGCCGTCGACGTTGGTCGGATCGAGCCCGCCGACGTACTGCACGCCCATCTGCATCGCTTCGCGCATCAGCGCATCGACCCTGGAGTGCAGCAGGCCGTGCTGCGGGAAGGCGACGATTTCACAGCTGAAGTCCGCCCGGTGGTTTTCCAGCGCGCGCTGCAGGTGCTCCAGGCTTTTCAGGCCGCTGACCGGATCGATATTGCAGTGGCTGCGCGCCACGGTGCTGCCTTTGGACTGCAGCAAGGCGATCAGGTTTTCCGCCCGTTGCTGCGAGGTGGGCAGCAGTGTCGGAATCAGTGTCTGCTCCAGCGCGATCATGTCCATGATGGTTTTGCCCTGGCGCGGGCGCGGCGCCTGCCACGGGCCGCTGTAGAAGGTTTTATCCAGGTGGATGTGCATATCGCGAAATGCCGGCAGCAGCAGCCGGCCCTGCGCCTTATAGCGGGGCACGCCGGCCGGCAACGCGGCGTTGGCGGCGTGAATGGCGGCGATCTTGCCGTCTTTGATCTCCAGGGTGTACAGCGCGGTGCGGGTGCCGATCACCGTTTCGCCGTCGTATTCAAAGCCGTCTTCCAGCCGCACCTCGCTCAGGCAGTAGTGGCGATCGGTCAGGGTCATCGGCGTTGGCGTACACGGCTCGCCGCCAGGCGAAGCGGCCTGCGCCATGCCGCCGGTCAGGCCGATCACTGCGCAAGCGGTGGTGAGTTTGCCGGTTTGGCTGAGGAAGGCTCTGCGGCCCGGTTGTTGAGGGTTTTCCACGTTCGGTTCCTTAATCCAGAGGTGAGGTGGGTGAAAACATCCCCCAATTTAGGAGAGGAACCGGCCAGTTGGCAGCGACATTTGCCACTGGTGACTATTCGATTTGGTAATGACCGGCGTGCGCCGGGGCAAGGATTTTCCTGGCTTGCTCTTTCGTAGCTTTAATGGCTACATTTGTAGTCATTAAAGCTACATTGAGGTCAGCGTTATGCACGATCCGATGCTCGAGTTGCTGTTCAGCGAATACCGTAGAAAAGTGCTAAGCCTGCTGTTTATTGAAGCCGGGCGTGCGTTTCATGTGCGAGAAATTGCGCGGCGCACCGCAACTCAGGCCGGCACTTTACATAAAGAGTTGAGCAGGTTGGCGGAGAGCGGCATCTTGCTCAGGCAGCGGCAGGGCAACCAAATTTGCTATCAGGCCAACGCCGATTGCCTGATTTTCCCTGAGCTGGCGGCGATTTTCCGCAAGGTTTGCGGGCCGGCGGAGTGCTTAAGGCAGACATTGGCAGCGTTTGGCGAAGCTATTGAACGCGCTTTTATTTTTGGTTCTGTCGCCAGTGGCAAAGCGACGGCGGCCAGTGATATCGATGTTCTGATCGTCGGCAAACTGTCTTTTGCGGAGGTGATTCAGGCGGTTTACCCGCTGCAGGCAACGCTGGGTCGGGAAATTAACCCCAAACTGTATTCGCCTGAAGAGTGGCGAGCGGCTTTGGCCGAGAACTCCGCGTTTATTCAGGACATTATGGATAAACCCCAACTCTGGATTGTGGGAGACAAGGATGACGCTGGACAATCTGGTCGGGCTGGGACTGGAGGTGATAACGCCTGACGCGGGGGCGATTAAAAAATTGCTGGCCGCCGCCGCTCGCAACCGACGCGATGCGGGTATCACTCAGCTTAGCAATGAGAGCCGTTTCGACACGGCATACAAGGCGGTCATGCAAATGGCGAATGCCGCTTTACAAGCCAAAGGATACCGCACGCTGACCAGCAAACCCGGCCATCACCAGATCATGATCCAATCGTTGCCGCTCACCGTAGGGCTGCCGCGAGAGGAAATGATCTGCCTGGATGCATTGCGAAAACAGCGCAACGTGGCGGATTATTCCGGCGACTTGGTGACGGACGCGGCGGTACAGGCTTGCCTTGAGCAGACAGAAGCGCTGTGGGTACGGATTATCGACTGGCTGCAGCGCGAACATCCGCAGATAGTGGCGTAAGATGCCTTACTTCAGCCCGCAAAACGCCGCCAGCCGCTGGGCCAGCGCCAGCGTGGCGGCGGGGGCGCCGTCGCGGTAGTAGAGCGCCAGTTCGAAGCTGTCTATCGGCGGCAATCCTTCGGCCGCGCCCAGCACCCGGTGCGTCGCCAGACGGCAGCCGGCCGGCAGCAGGGTGACGCCCAGCCCGGCGGCGGAGGCGGCGGTCAGCGCCGCCAGGCTGGCGCTGCTGTAGCCGATGCGCCAGCGTTTGCCGAGGGTGTCTAGCGCCTGGCACAGCTCGTCGCGGTACAGGCCGTTCAGTGGAAATACCGCCAGCGGCACCGGCGATTGCTCGATGGCCGGGAAGGCCAGGCTGTCCAGCCACAGCAGCGGTTCCGGCCGCGCGGCGCGCGGCGGTTGCCGGCGGCGCTGCTTCACCAGGATCAGATCCAGCTCTTCACGCGCGTAGGCGCTGTGCAGATCGGCGCTCAGGCCGCTGGCGACGTCCAGCCGCAGGTGCGGGTGCTCGCGGCTGAATTCGGCCAGCAGCCCGGTGGTGGGCACGGCGAAATCTTCCGGCATGCCGATCCGCAGCACGCCGTCGCGCCAGATGCCGGTCAGCGCATCGTGGGCTTCTTCATTCAGCGCGATAATGCGGCGCGCGTAGCTCAACAGCTTGACGCCTTCTTCGGTCAGCAGCACCTGATGCGAGGAACGCTCAAACAGCGGCTTGCCCAGCATCTCTTCCAGCCGGCGCACCTGCTGGCTGACGGTGGACTGCGACAAAAACACCCGCTCTGCGGCGCGGGTGAAGCTGTTGCTGTCGCACACGGCGACGAAGCTGAGCAGCAGCTGCGGATTGAACATCGGGTAGCGATTCATTTTCCCACTGTTGGCTATTTTATTATTTAATTTCCCAATACTAGCGGCGTTGCCTACAGTAACGCAACGCTGCGGCGATCGCGCTGTGACGCCGCACTCTTCATTTCGCAGTACCAGGAATATGCCGTGTTAAATCATTCTGTTAATTCACCTTCTCCACACCGTTGGCTCAACCCCCTGTTGCTGGCGCTGGTGTTGATCGGCCTGAACATGCGGCCGCTGTTGACCTCGATCGGCCCGTTGCTGCCGACGTTGCGCCAGGCCACCGGGCTGAGTTTTGGCGGCGCGGCGCTGTTGACCACGCTGCCGGTGCTGATGATGGGCCTGATGGCGCTGGCGGGCGGCGCCATCAACCGACTGTTCAGCGAACGCAGCGCCGTGGCGTTGAGCCTGTTGGCGATCGGGCTGGGCGCGCTTTGGCGCGAACTGGCCCCCGGCAGCGTGCAACTGCTGATGAGCGCGGTGCTGGGCGGGCTCGGCATCGGAGTGATCCAGGCGGTGATGCCCGGCATCATCAAGCATCACTTCCTCAAAAGCATGGCGCTGGTGGCCGGGCTGTGGTCGGCGGCGCTGATGGGCGGTGGCGGGTTGGGGGCGGCGATCACGCCGTGGCTGATGAGCGTAGGGCACGACTGGCACAGCGCGCTGGCCTGGTGGGCGTTGCCGGCCCTGGTGGCGCTGCTGGCCTGGTGGCCGGTCAGCCGTGGGCTGTCTCGCCTGGGCGCGGCGGGCGAAAACCGCGGGCCAAGCCTGCTGCGCAACCGGCGCGCCTGGCTGCTTGGCGCCTATTTCGGCCTGATCAACGGCGGCTATACCAGCCTGATCGCCTGGCTGCCGCCGTATTACATGCAGCTCGGCTGGCAGCCGCAGGCTAGCGGCTCGCTGCTGGCGTTGATGACCTTTGGCCAGGTGGTGGGGGCGCTGCTGCTGCCGGCGCTGGCGCGCAATCATGACCGGCGGCCGCTGCTGTTGCTGGCGCTGATGATGCAACTGATCGGTTTTATCGGCCTGATTTACCTGCCGCAAACGCTGCCGTGGCTGTGGGTGTTGCTTTCCGGGCTGGGGTTGGGCGGCGCGTTCCCGCTGTGCCTGGTGTTGGCGCTCGATCACCTGCACCAGCCGGCGGCGGCCGGGCGGCTGGTGGCCTTTATGCAGGGTGTCGGCTTCCTGCTGGCGGGCGTCACGCCTTACCTTTCCGGCCTGCTGCGCGACTACAGCGGCGGCTTCGTGCTGGACTGGCAGATCCACGCGCTGCTGGTGGTGGTGCTGATCGCCATCACCTGGCGCTTCCATCCGCACAGCTACCGGCGGGCGTTCGCCGAATAATATTTCTGTCATTGCCGCTCCCTATAGTGACGTTGCTTTTACTTCTGGGCGATAACAACGAAAAGGGACAATGACATGCACAACACCAAAACCCGGCTGGCGCTGCTGGTCGGCTGCATGGCGCTGAGCGCCAACCTGTGGGCCGACGCGCAGCCGGTGCCGGCGACGTTGGCGGGGCATGCGCTGCTGCCGGTGAAATCCGCCGTTTCCACACCGAAGGACGCGCCGAGCGATCTGCAGCAGAGCGGCAAATACACCAGCGGGAAACGCGTCACCGAGTTGGGCAGCGTGGCGGGTAAATCCGCCGATCGACTGACCGGCATCGGCCTGCCGATCAACGGCCAGCCGCTGCAGGGCCACTCCGGCATCAAACACATGCCCGACGGCACCTACTGGGTGCTGACCGATAACGGCTTCGGCAGCAAGGCCAATTCGCCGGACGCCATGCTGTACCTCAATCACTACAAGATCGATTTCAAAGACGGCACGGTCGCGCCGCTGAAGACGGTGTTCCTGCACGATCCGGATAAAAAGGTGCCGTTCCACATCATCAACGAGAGCACCGAGAAGCGTTATTTGACCGGCAGCGATTTCGATCCGGAAAGCTTCCAGTTTGCCGACGATGCCTTATGGATCGGTGAAGAGTTCGGGCCTTACCTGATCAAGGCCGACCTGAACGGCAAAGTGCTGGCGGTGTTCGACACTCAGGTAGACGGCAAGGTGGTGAAATCGCCGGACAACCCGACGCTGACCCTGCCGGGCGCGCCGGACGGCAAGCAGAACTTCCAGGTGGCGCGTTCCAAAGGCTTTGAAGGCATGGCCGCCTCGCCGGACGGCAGCAAGCTGTACCCGCTGCTGGAAGGGGCGCTGTGGGACGGCGAGCAGTTCGAGAACGTCGGCGGCAAACGCTACCTGCGGGTGCTGGAGTTTGACGTGAAACAGCAGGCCTGGACCGGCCGCAGCTGGCAGTACGTGCTGGAAGACAACCAGAACGCCATCGGCGACTTCAACATGATCGACGCCACCCACGGGCTGGTGATTGAGCGCGACAACGGCGAAGGCACGCCGGATAAAGCCTGCGCCGCCGGCGCGCCAACCGACAACTGCTTCAGCCAGGTGGCCAAGTTCAAGCGGGTGTATAAAATCGCCTTCTCGGACGCCAACGTCGGCAAACCGGTCGAAAAATTGGGCTATATCGACCTGATGAACATTCAGGATCCGAACAAGCTGGCGCGCAAGCCGCTGAACGACGGCGTGCTGACCTTCCCGTTCTTCACCATCGAAAACGTGGACGTGGTGGACGCCAACCACATCATCGTCGGCAACGACAACAACTTCCCGTTCTCCTCCAGCCGCCAGCCCAATATGGCGGATGACAACGAGTTCATCCTGTTGGACGTGAAGGATTTCCTGAAGTAGCGCTCCCCGGCCGCCGAATCGCCGGCGGCCGCCATTTCCCGCTTAGCGCAGCGAACAAACTGCGCTATAATCAGCGCCTTGCTTCTTCTCTTCTCCAAGGAAGATCCTCGTCCCCGGTGGGGCGGCCGGACTTCAAATCCGGTTGGGGCCGCCAGCGGTCCTGGGCAGGTTCGACTCCTGTGATCTTCCGCCAATCAATGTCTCCCAATCTCCTCTGTGATTGTCGGCTCCGGTAGGGGTAATTTGCTTCTTTCGCTTTGTGATAGCGCAGCTTGCGTGGGTAGAAGAAACGTTCATGAAGAAGGACTATGAGGCAGTAAGCCGTTGACGTAAAAACCGCTTACGCGGCCTTTTTATTTCTGAGAAACAGGGCAAGCAGATACAGGGCGCCCAGCGGCAGGGCCATGACATAACAGAATGCATAATACAGGATCAGCACGCCATTTTTGCCTATGGTATCGGCGAACAGTCCGCGGTGCCAAAATTCTTCACTCGTGAACTGCAGGGCGGCCATTTCAGTGCCTTTTTTAGCACAGGGATACAGTAAAAAGCTCAGGATGGAGAGGATCAACGAAAGTGCGATATTCACCATGTCCTGGAAAGAATAGATGTAATAAAGCGCGATAAAAAAGTAAGTCACGCCCCACACCTGACTTTTCCAATAATACGCTTTGGTCATTTGTGCCTCCCTGGACATGAGTTCCTTT
This sequence comes from Serratia sp. CY55921, assembly GCF_052167655.1. Lineage (NCBI taxonomy): Bacteria > Pseudomonadati > Pseudomonadota > Gammaproteobacteria > Enterobacterales > Yersiniaceae > Serratia > Serratia sp. CY55921. The sequence continues at coordinate 125,641 of NZ_JBJNMU010000005.1, forward strand.
CTGTTTTCGTGCTTGGCGAAATGGAATATCGATGCCATTGCCCGCGTTGCGCGGTTTACCCAAGACGTCTGAGTATGCGCAGGGCTTCGGCAAAATGCCATGTTACCGGCTTATCTGGCAGGCGTATTTGGGTTCTGCCGCGAGCGTCCCTATCCCCAATACACCACCCCCTCACTCCCGCTGCAAAAAGAACTGCTTGATGGTCTGCCGCAGCCAGCGGTGCGCCGGATCGCGATCCAGGCGCGGGTGCCAGGCCTGGACGATAAACACCGATTCAAGCTCGAGCGGCAGCTCGATCTCCGCCAACGGCAGGTGGATATTGCTCACCCCCTGCAGCACGTGGCGCGGCAGCGGCAGGATAAAGTCCGACTTCATGGTCAGCATCATCGCCGAATGAAAGCCCGGCAGGGTCAGGGCGACGTTGCGCTGCAGGCCGAGATCGCGCAGCGCGTCGTCGATCGGCCCCTGCGTTCGCCCGCGGCGAGAAACGCTGATATGCGGGTAATGGGTCAGGGTTTCGGGCGTTACCCGGCCGATGATCGGGTGCCCAGGGCGCACCAGCGCCTGAAAGGTGCTGGTGAACAGGCTCTGCGTTTTGATTTCCGGGTGCCAGTCGCGTGAGGAGCCGATCACCAGATCCACCTTGCCGCTGCGCAGCGCATCATCCTCGCCGTCGCTTTCTGCGATAAACTTCAGGCCGCTTAACGGCGCCATGTCCCGCAGCGTCTCCAGCAGGCCGCCCGCCAGCGCGCCGATAAAAATGTCGTTGGCGCGAATGGTGAAGGTTCGGGTCAGCTTGCCGGGCTCGAAGGATTCACTCGGCGCGATCAGCGCGGCGGCCTGTTCGATGATATCGCCGAGCTGGCGTTTCAACTCCAGCGCGCGCGGCGTCGGCACCAGATGCTTGCCGGCCCTGACCATGATCGGATCGTCGAACTGCCGGCGGATGCGCCCCAGAATGCGGCTCATTGCCGGCGCGCTCAGATTCATCTTCTCGGCGGCGCCGCTCACGCTGCCTTCTTCCAGCAGCAGATTCAGCGCATAGATCAGGTTGAAATCAATTTTTTGCGGCATGGCCTCTCCGGTGGTGGTGCGCTCAATGGATTGCGTTTTGTGCAACTAGTTAATTACATCATTTCATTTTAAACAATCCAAATAAGCCCGGATACTGCCCACGACAACAAAGATTGAGGCTGAAACAGCAGGAGTGGGGAATGGTTGAGGTGTCTGTTACGCCGCATCACAAGAATAGATGGCTCGCCAGCGCCGGCGAAATCAACGGCCGTACCTGGCTGGGGTTGTTCGGCGTGTTTTTGGCGGTGATGGCCAGCGGCGTGGGGGAAAACGCCAGCAAGTTCGCGCTGGCGGATATACAGGGCGGCATGCTGCTGAGTTTCGATGCCGGCAGCTGGCTGACCACGTGCTACGTCACCGGTTTTGTGATCGGTTCCGGGTTCACGCCCTGTTTTTGGCCGACCTTTTCGCTGCGCCGGGTGGCGCTGACGATGTGCGGCATTTACCTGGCCGGCGGGCTGCTGACGCCCTGGCTGAGAGAACAATATGGCGTGCTGCTGGCGGTGCGCAGCCTGCAGGGCTTCGCCGGCGGCGCGTTGCCGCCGATGCTGATGACGGTGGTGCTGCGTTTTATGCCGCCGCTGATCAAGGTGCTGGGGCTGGGCGCCTACGGCTGGGTCTCGGCCTGGAGCGCTACGCTGGGCGCCACCGCCGCCGCCTTCGCCTTTCACTGGGGCTGGAGCGGATATTTCTACTGGAACCTGCCGCTGATGGCGATCGCCGCCGTGTGCATCGGTTACGGCCTGCCGCAGGATCCGTTGCGGCTGGAGCGCCTGCGGCAGTTCAACTGGCGCGGCCTGCTGCTCGGCGGCATGGCGCTCGGCATGCTGACGATGGGCATCTCACAGGGGGAGCGCCTCGACTGGCTGAACTCGCCGCTGATCTACGTTTTATTGTTGGGCGGCATTGGGCTATTGGCATTATTTCTGATTAACGAATGGTATCACCCGCTGCCTTTTTTCAATTTGCAGCTATTAAGCAAAAGGAACTTGTCCTTCTCCTTAATTACGCTGGGTGGCGTGCTGTTAATTATGGTGTCGCTGGTCAATATCACGTCGGGATATTTATCCGCGATTCAGGGTTACCGTCAGGAACAAACCTCCGACTTAATGTTGTGGGTGGCGTTGCCGCAATTAATTACGCTGCCGATCGTCGCCATAATTTGCAATACGCCGCGGGTGGATTGCCGCTGGGTGCTGGCGATCAGCCTGCTGTTGATGGCCACCGCCTGCGTACTGGCCGCCCAGCTGACGCCGGAATGGAACGGCGACACGTTTCGCGTCATCGCACTGTTGCAGGCGATTGCTCAACCGATGGCGATCATCCCGTTGCTGATGCAGGCGACCGGCGGGCTGTTGCCGACCGACGGGCCGTTTGCGGCGGCGTGGTTCAACGCGGTGAAAGGTTTCGCCGCCACCGCGGCCGGCGGCGCCATCGCACTGCTCAGCCGGCAGCGCGGGGATTATCACGCCGGTACGATCGCCGACGGCTTCGGCTCGGCCTATAGCCGCGCATCGGGATCGGCGGAGCAGTTGGCGCAGCTTGCCGCCCGGCAGGGCCACGTGCTGGCCAGCGCCGATCTTTATCTGTTGGTTGCCGGCCTGGCGTTATTACTGACCGCGCTGATTTTAGTTATGCCGACCCGTATTTACCCGCCGCGTTCGGTCGCTGCCTGACATTTTATCATCAGACATAAATATTAAGTGGAGTCACTTTTATGGCTAACAAGAAAGTCGCCGTTGCCGTATTGGCGGTTGCCGTCATTACGCTGGGGTTATTAATCAATAAGTTCTTTATTAAAGAAACACAGCAGAATACCAACGACGCCTATATTCGCGCCGATATCTCGCGTATTTCACCGCAGATTGCCGGTGAAATTGCGCAGGTGTTGGTCAGGGACAACCAGTGGGTCAAACAGGGGGAATTGCTGGCGGTGATCGACCCGCGTGAATTCAACGTCGCGCTGGCGCAGGCGACGGCCCAGGAGCAATCCGCCCGCGCCCGCCAGGACGACGCCGGGGCCAACCTGACCCGACAGAGCGCGCTGATCGCCGCCGCGTTGGCGGAGCGGCAGGCGGCGCAGGCGGAGCTGGCGTTTGCGCGCCAGGAGCAGAACCGCTACCAGAGAATGGCCAGCAGCGGTGCGGGGTCGCAGCAGGCGGCGCAGCAGGCGACAACGCGGGTGCACACGCTTTCCGCCAATGTGGCGCAGGCGGAGGCGACGCTCAAAGCGGCGCGAAACATGGAGCAGGTGCTGCAAGCCAAGCTGGCGGACAGCGATGCCGAGCTGATGCTGGCGCAGGCGAAGAAAGCGATGGCCGAGCTGAACCTGTCTTACACCCGTATCACCGCGCCGATCGGCGGCGTGATCGGCAAGAAAAGCCTGCGGGTCGGGGAGTTCGTCAAACCGGGCGATGCGCTGCTGGCCATCGTGCCGCAGGACAAGCTGTACATCATCGCCAACTACCAGGAAACCCAGTTGGAAAACATTGCGCACGGGCAGTCGGTAGACATCCATATCGATACCTTTCCCGGCCAAACGCTGAAAGGGCTGGTAGACAGCATCGCGCCGGCTTCCGGCGTCAGCTTCGCGGCCGCGGCGCCGGAGAACGCCACCGGCAACTTCACCAAGATCGTTCAGCGCATCCCGGTGAAGATTGTGTTTGATATCAACAAAGAGCACGCCGCCTTGCTGAGCGCCCTGCGCGTCGGCATGTCTGCGGACGTCAGCATCAATACGCTGGACGGGGGCCTGCAATGAACAGAGTCGTGATCCCGCTGCTGCTGATTGCGCTGAGCGGCTGCCGGGCGGTAGGGCCGGACTACGCTCGGCCGCAGAACGCGCTGCCCGAAAGCTGGGGGGAGCAGGCCGGCGGCGGGGCGCTGCCGGTGGCCTGGTGGTCGATATTCAACGATGCGTCGCTGTCGCAACTGGTGCAGCGCGCGGCGGCCGGCAACCTGGATCTGCAGCTCGCCACGGCGCGCATGCAACAAAGCCGCGCCCTGCTGGGCGTGACGGAGGCGGCGCTGATGCCGGATCTGAGTCTGGACGGCGCTTATCTGCGCCAACGCGCCACCTCGGTGGGCAGCATGGATCCGTCCGGCAACGGCGGAGAGGCGGATTATAACCTCTGGCGCGGCGGAGCCAGCGCCACCTGGGAGCTGGACATGTGGGGCAAGCTGCGTCGCGCGTCGGAAAGTGCGCGCGCCAGCTTCGCCGCTTCGCAGGAGAACCGGCGCGCACTGCTGACGTCGGTGACGGCGGAGGTGGCGAGCGACTATCTGCGCCTGCGCGCCACGCAGCAACAGCTGGCGGTGGCGCAGGAAAACCGCACTACGGCGCTGCGCACGCTGCAGCTGACGCAAAACCGTTATCAGAGCGGCGCGGGCAACGAACTGGATGTCGATCAGGCGCAGGTGCAGTTGGCGCAGGTGGATGCCCTGCTGCCGGCGCTGTTCGATCGGCAGGAACGCTTGATCAACGCCATCAGCCTGCTGTTGGGCGAGCGACCGGGCGCGCTGACAGCGATGTTGTCGCCGACGGGGCCGCTGCCGACGCTGGCGCGCGCCGTGCCGATGGGGGTGCCGTCGGATCTGGCGCTGCGCAGGCCGGATATTCGCGAAGCGGCGGAGCGTTTGCATCAGGCGACCGCCGAGATCGGCGTCGCCACCGCCGACTACTACCCGCGCATCACGCTGACCGGCAATGCGGGTTATCAGGCGTTGGCGCTGGCGGATATGGGCAGTTGGTCCACGCATACCTTCGCCATCGGCCCCGCCCTGTATTTGCCGCTGTTCGACGGGGGGAAAATCACCCAACGGGTGCGCCTGAGCGAATACCGGCAGCAGGAAATGGCCATCGCCTACCAGCAAACGGTGCTGCGCGCCTGGCACGAGATTGACGACGCGCTTGCCGGTTATCGCGCCCAGCAGCGCCGCCAGACGCACCTGGCCGAGGCGCTGGCCGCCAACCGACACGCGTTTGCGCTGGCGCGCGACAGCTATCTGAACGGCGCCAGCGATTTTATCCACGTTCTGAGCACGCAGCGCGCGCTGCTGGATCTGCAGTCCGCGCAAATTGTTTCAGAGGAGGAGACGGCGATCGCCGTGGTGAATATCTATCGAGCGCTGGGCGGCGGCTGGGAACACACCTACCCGTCTGCGGCGCCACAGGAGAAGGCTGATGCACAACACGCTGAATAAGATTGTCGACGAGATGCTGGAAAGGGACACCCGCCGCAAACGGGAGGCCCGGGTGAGCGCCGTGCGGCAAGTCACCGCTCGGATCCGTCGCATCACGTTGAGCGGCGATGATGTGGATAAGTTTATCGCCGATCCGCGCGCGCAGGAGCCGGCCAGTTGGGTCAAAGTGTTCTTCCCGTGGCGCGACACGCTGGCCGGGCGGGCTTACACCCTGAGCGGCATCGACAAACTCGCCCGCACCTTCGATATCGATATGGTACTGCACGGCGAAGGCCCGGCGTCGAACTGGGCGCGCGACGCGATGCCGGGCGACAAGCTGGGGTTAGCCGGCCCTTGTTCCGGCGGCTTCCGATTGTTGCCGCAAACTCGCTGGCTGCTGTTGCTGGGCGATGAGACCGCGTTGCCCGCCATGCGCACCATTCTCGCCTCGCTGTCCGACCCGTTGCCGGTGCTGTGGTTCGCCGAAGTGGGCGATGCGCAGGAGATTCAGGATGTCGATTGTTCCTTCTTGCAGGTGAACAGCTGGCAAATTCGCACGCGCCATTTTGACAGCGTGATGAACAGCCCGCTGGTGCAGGCCGTCAGCCATTGCGAACTGCCGCCCGGCGAAGGGCAGGTGTGGCTGGCCTGCGAGCAGCAGATCGCCGCATACCTGAAGGCGCGCTTTATCAACGAAATGGGCGTCTCCCGTGCGGCGCTGTTTGCCAAGGGGTATTGGAAAAAGGGCGAAGCCAACTTCAAGGGCGCGATTTAATTCAGCCGAACGAGGATTGTTATGATTAAGAGAGTGTTATTGGCGGTGGACTGCTTTGAGCACAGCGGCAATGCCCTGGATTTTATGGCGCGCCTGCAAGGCAGCATCGGCGACGTGATCGTACTGACGGTGGTGGACAATGCCTTCACGCTCAGCCGTAGCGGCCTGCGTTTCGACAGCGAGGAGCGCGAGGAGTATCCCGCCGCGCAACGGGAAGAGGCGCTGGCGGAAAAGCAGGTCGGGCAGGTGACGCGGGCGCTGAAACAGCAGGGTTTCAACGCCCAGGGCTTGCTGGCTGCGGGGACGCCCATCGAGGTGATCCCGGAACAGATGGCGCTGTTCAACTGCGATTTGCTGATCATCTCGCACCGCCACCTGTCTTCGTTGGGGCGCTGGTTGAACGCCTCCGTCACGCGTGGCCTGCTGGATGAGATTGGCCAACCGGTATTGGTGATCCCGCGCTAAGCTATGGGTAAGGGCAGCCGCATGCGGCTGCACGCGTTCGGCGACGAAGGCCGTACATACCGGAGGTCAACATGCGAAGTCTGGAAGATCAACTTGCCGCTTATGCCGCCTATCATCGCGATGCGCGCAATATCGTCACGCACTTTATCGGCATCCCCCTGATCGTCGTCAGCCTGCTGGCGCTGCTCTCCCGGCCGGCATGGGGCGCGGGATGGCTGCCGTTTTCGCCGGCCTGCGCGGTGGTGATCGTGTCGGCTCTCTATTACCTGCGGCTGAGTCTGCGGCTTGGCGTCATGATGTTGGCGTTGCTGCTGCTGTGCCTCGGGGTCGGCGCCTGGGTGGCGTCGCTATCGACGACGGCGTGGCTGAGCGTCGGCATCGGCGGTTTCGTCATCGGCTGGCTGTTTCAGTTTGTCGGGCATTTCTGGGAGGGACGAAAACCGGCGTTTATGGACGACGTGACGGGCCTGATCATCGGCCCGCTGTTCGTGCTGGCGGAAGCCTGCTTCCTGGCCGGCGGGCTGCGCGAACTGCAACGGAACATCGAAATGCGATCGGGCAAAGTGCGCAACGGGAGGGTATAAAATAAGGCGTCATAGGATTTTTCTGCGAGGCCCCTTTTGAAAAAAGAGGCCTGAAGACGACGGATTATGCGTATTGGATCAATTTCCAGGTGACCCCTTTGCCGCCATAAGGAGGCATGATATTGCCTTTAGCGATTGGCGCTGTGGTTGAGGGTTTGCCAACCACTTCCCAGACGCCGCTTTCCGGGCATTTCTGTCCTGTCGTGGCTGTAGTGCCAATAGGTGATTTAGACATAAGATCTTTCCTTAATCAATGCAGCGCCACAGTAGCGCTGTTCAGAAAGATATTTACACGTTCGTGTATATATTCAACCCTGTTCGGTCAATACGGACTATGTGTTTAAATCTCCAGTTAATATTGTCTTTTCCGTTTTTATTTTCGTTTTTTTCATTGTTTTTGTTTCAAATTATATTGTTTTTATATGCTTTGTTATTTTGTATTCTAATAAGAAATTGCAATGAAAATGTTTAATTTATTATTTTATATTTAAGGTTTTCGATTTTTTTCTTTATCGTGCGGACACTGAAAATCTGGATTATGTCGCTTATTTTTAAGAGCGTTGTTTGCCTGGCCGGCGAAGCCCCCCGCCTCCAAGCTCGGGGGGCTGAATGTATTTACCCGATCGCTGGGTAATCGGTGTAGCCTTCCCCGCTGCCGCCGAAGAATTTCTCTTTGATTGGCGCATTCAGCGCCAGCCCGTGCTGTAGGCGGTGAGGCAGATCCGGGTTGGCGATGAACGGGCGGCCGAAGCCGATCAAGTCTGCCCAACCTTTGGCCAGCGCTTCTTCAGCGCGTTCACGCGTGTATTTGCCCGAGTAAATCAGCGTGCCGCGGAAAATCAGGCGCAGCGACTCTTTGAACGCCGCCGGCATCACCGGGGCATCATCCCAATCCGCTTCGGCGATGTGAATATAAGCGGCGCCGATATCGTTCAGCACGCTGGCCGCCGCCAGATAGGTGGCTTCCGGGGTATCGTCCTGCGAGCCCATCAGAGTGGTCAGCGGCGCCAGGCGCACGCCCAGTTTCTCTTTGCCGATGGCGTCCGCGACCGCCTGCGCGACTTCCCGCAGGAAACGCAGGCGATTTTGCAGTGAACCGCCGTATTCGTCGTCGCGCTGGTTTTCCCGTGAGTCGATAAACTGATTGATCAGATAGCCATTCGCACCGTGCAGCTCTACGCCGTCGAAACCGGCGGCGATGGCGTTGCGTGCCGCCTGGGCGTAGTCGTTAACGATCGCCGGGATTTCTTCCCGCGTTAAGGCGCGCGGTGCGGAGTGTTGCACCATTTCACCCACGCCATGTTCCGGCCCGCGGCCTTCGACATCCACGAACACCTTGACCCCGTCGGCCTGGATGGCGGAGGAGGAGACCGGCGCGGCGTGGTCAGGCTGTAAAATGGTATGCGACACGCGGCCGACGTGCCAAAGCTGCGCGAAGATCTTGCCGCCGGCCTGATGTACGGCGTCGGTGACTTTTTTCCAACCGGCGATGTGTTCCGGGGTGTAAATGCCGGGCGTCCAGGCATAACCCTGGCCCTGCTGGCTGATCTGCGTGCCTTCGCTGACGATCAGCCCGGCGCTGGCGCGCTGGGCATAATATTCAGCCATCATGTCGGTGGCGACGTCGCCGGCGCCGGCACGAGAGCGGGTCATTGGCGGCATGACGATGCGATTGTTCAGCGATAAACCGTTTAAAGAATACGAGTCAAAAAGCATGACGCTTCCCTCATGTGAATTAGGCCGTAGGGCGATGATGTTTTGCTGAGGCCATTATATTTCGTCGTTTAATTCTAAAAACGCGCACAATAACAAAACACTTTTGCTCTGTGTTTAATAGTCGCGGCAGCCGCCGGTGAGCCGGTATGGCGGGTGGGCCAGGTGGCGAGAATGAACCCGATGTGCGCACGGGCGACGGCGGCTATTGCCTGTCGGCGCGTGGCTGAGATAGAGTCGGCTGCTGTTTTCCCCACGATTTTTAACAAAATCGCAAAAGTCTTTTAGCCTTCCGCCTGCTTATCTTTGGTGTGATCAATGTCATACTTTTGGCATCTTAACTTTCCCGCGCTTCGGCAGCGGTTAACCGGAGTTGTTGAATGAAAATTAACTTTCCCTTATTAGCCCTGGCGGTGGGGGCGTTCGGCATCGGCACGACCGAGTTTTCCCCGATGGGGTTGCTGCCGACGATCGCCAAAGGGGTGGACGTCTCCATCCCGATGGCCGGCATGTTGATCAGCGCCTACGCCGTTGGCGTGATGGTCGGCGCACCGCTGATGACGTTGCTGCTTTCTCACCGGGCGCGCAGAAGCGCGCTGATCTTCCTGATGGCGATCTTTACCCTGGGTAACGTGCTGTCGGCGGTTGCGCCTGACTACACCACCCTGATGCTGTCGCGCATCATCACCAGCCTGAACCACGGCGCGTTCTTTGGCCTCGGTTCAGTGGTGGCCGCCAGCGTGGTGCCGAAAGAGAAACAGGCCAGCGCCGTGGCGACCATGTTTATGGGCCTGACCATCGCCAATATCGGCGGGGTGCCGGCCGCGACCTGGCTGGGTGAAACCATCGGCTGGCGCATGTCGTTCCTGGCGACGGCCGGGCTGGGCGTGATCGCCATGCTGGGGCTGTGGTTCTCGTTGCCGAAAGGCAGCGCCGGCGCACGCCCTGATGTGAAACGCGAGCTGTCGGTGTTGGTGCGCCCGCAGGTGCTGTCCGCCTTGCTGACGACCGTGCTGGGCGCGGGCGCGATGTTCACGCTCTATACCTATATCTCGCCGGTGTTGCAGCACATCACCGATGCGACGCCGCTGTTCGTGACGGTCATGCTGGTGTTGATCGGCGTCGGTTTCTCCATCGGCAACTACCTGGGCGGTAAATTCGCCGACCGCTCCGAGAGCGCGACGCTGAAGGGTTTCTTGCTGCTGCTGGTGGTCATTATGCTGGTGATCCCGTTCCTGGCGCGCAGTGAAATCGGCGCCGCGGTCAGCATGGTGATTTGGGGTGCGGCGACCTTTGCCGTGGTGCCGCCGCTGCAGATGCGCGTGATGCGTGTCGCCAGCGAAGCGCCGGGCCTGTCGTCCTCGGTCAACATCGGCGCCTTTAACCTGGGCAATGCGCTGGGCGCCGCCGCCGGTGGCGCGGTAGTCTCCGCCGGGCTGGGATACAGCTTCGTGCCGGTGATGGGGGCTATTATTGCCGGATTGGCGCTGTTGCTGGTGCTGTTTACCCACCGTCAGGCCGAAAAAGTGGCCTACGCCAACGGGTAAACGATAACGTGCGGCGGGGTTCCCCGCCGCGCTCACTCAAAGCCGAGCTGGCTGAACGCATCGTCCTGCGGGGCGTAGCCGAGCAGGCGACGGGTCTCTTCCAGCGACAAACGCGTATAGCGGTTATTGGAAACCCCGTGCACCACCGCATATTGCACCCCTTCGACACGAATACAGCGATCCAGCAGATCGGCGGCGTCGCGATGGCTGAGAAAAGCGCTCATGTCGCGGGCGCTAAGCTGTTCGCCCCGGCTTAGAGTGGTGAAGTTGGCGATGCGTACCGACAGGGCGGAAAGCCCCTCCTGATGGGCGAAATAGGCGGCGATGCCTTCGCCGAACGCCTTGCTGGCGCCGTACAGATTTTTCGGCTTCGGGGCGTCATCCGGGCGGATTTGATAATCGAGCGGGTAGCCTTCCACCGCCTGCGCGCTGCTGGCGAACACTACCCGGCGGCAGCCGGCGTCTTTCGCCGCGCGGAAGATATTGAAGGTGCCGAGAATGTTGTTGTCCATCAGCGAACCGCAAAAATCGGCGTCGGGAGCCGGATCGGCGGCCAGGTGCAACACGGTGTCGATATTGGCGCAGGCCTCACGGCAGGCGTCGAGATCGGCGATGTTGAAGCTGATGACCTCATCGCCGGGCCGGCGATCGCGCAACAGAGCGAGATCTCGTTCCGCCAGCCGCAATGCATAGCGATCGCCCACTGCCTGGCGAAACGCGGTGGCGACTCGGCCGCCGGCGCCGGTAATCAAAATCCGTCCTACATCAGTACGCAACACCATGGTGACTGTCATCCCTACTCTCGATTAAGCGTTGACCAGTAATAATCCCCCGTGTGATTTTTGTCTAGTTGTTTTAATTAGTTATTCTGATGTTTATTTGCCGTATTCAATTGCGCACGGTGATTTTTACGCGGGTGAATATCGTGGAATGATAACAATATTCGATGAGGTTTGGCGATGTATTTGCCTTAATGGCTGCGAATATTGCCAGAAAAGCCGATTGGCCGCTGGAAAATGCGTGTTTCGCTTTAGCTTGATAGTGAATTATTAGGTCAGTTAATCTTATGTTTTTTTGACGTGAGGCCGGGCGATACTCTCTCATCCCTCTCTATCGCTCGCGCGATATATCATCGGCGCAGTGATCCCGGTAGAGGGCGGCATGCATTATTTCGCGCATTGAGGCCGTTTTGCCTTTGCGATCACAGTTCGGCAATTTGCCGTCGCAAAGCCTTGCTCCGCTAAAATCTGCGGTGTTAACGTCATAACTCAACCGATTTAGGGTTGTTACTGCTGCGGCAGGCAAAACCTAAACCTCGCGTTTCTGTTCCCCGATGGGGCAGAGGCCGCGAGGTTTAGGTTTTTTTTTGCGCCGAATTTCGCTCCTGCGCCAGGCCAGCGCAAATGCGGGATCGGCAGAACGCGAAGTCTAAGGATAACCGTATGAAATATGACACATTAGCCAGTGAGATTTTGGCCGGCGTCGGTGGCCGCGACAATGTGAAAAGCCTGGTGCATTGCGCCACCCGCCTGCGTTTCAAGCTGCGTGACGACCGCCGCGCCAACGCGGCAGCGCTGAAGAAAAACCCGGGCGTCATCATGGTGGTGGAGAGCGGTGGCCAGTTTCAGGTGGTGGTGGGCAACCACGTGGCCGAGGTGTTCGATGCGGTCAACCGGGTCGGCGGGTTGGCCGAAGGCGCGTCGAGCGGCGGCGATGCGGACGGTAAAAAAGACAATCTGCTCAGCCGCTTTATCGACGTGGTTTCCGGCATCTTCACCCCATTGCTCGGGGTGATGGCTGCCTCGGGGGTGTTGAAGGGATTGCTGGCGCTGAGCCTGGCCTGCGGCTGGCTGCTGGAAAGCAGCGGCGCCTTTAAAATGTTGTTCGCCGCCAGCGACGCATTGTTCTATTTCTTCCCGATCATGCTCGGCTACACCGCCGGGAAAAAATTCGGCGGCAACCCGTTCGTCACCATGGCGATCGGCGGCGCGTTGACGCATCCGCTGATGATGGCGGCGTTTGAGGCGGCGCAACAGCCGGGCGCGGTGCGCGAATATTTCTTCGGCATTCCGCTGACTTTTATCAACTACAGCTCGTCGGTGATCCCCATCATCTTTGCGGCCTGGGTATCCTGCCGTCTGGAGCCGCTGTTTAACCGGGTGATCCACAGCGCGCTGCGCAATTTCATCACGCCGCTGCTGTGTCTGGCGATCACCGTACCCCTGACCTTCCTGCTGATCGGCCCGGCGGCGACCTGGCTCAGCCATCTGCTGGCCAACGGCTATCAGGCCATTTACGCCTTCAACCCGATCATCGCCGGCGCTTTCATGGGGGCGATGTGGCAGGTGTGCGTGATCTTCGGCCTGCATTGGGGGCTGGTGCCGTTGATGATCAACAACCTGAGCGTGCTGGGGCGCGACACCATGGTGCCGCTGCTGCTGCCGGCGGTGATGGGGCAGGTCGGTGCCACGCTGGGCGTGATGCTGCGCACCCGCGACGCCAAGCTGCGGGCGCTGTCCGGTTCGGCCATCGGCGCGGGGATTTTCGGCATCACCGAACCGGCGGTGTACGGCGTCACCCTGCCGAACAAGCGTCCGTTCATCTTCGGCTGCATCGGCGGCGCGCTGGGCGGGGCGGTGATCGGTTACTTCCATACCTCGGTCTACTCGTTCGGCCTGGTGAACGTGTTCACCTTCGCGCAAATCATTCCCAACGGCGGCATCGACGCCACGGTGTGGGGCGCGATCGGCGGCACTCTGCTGTCGTTTGTGTTCGCCGCGCTGGCCAGCTACCTGTTCGGCGTTGCGCCGGCGGAAGAGACGGCGCCGCCTGAAGCCGCCGCGCCACTTAACCGCAAACAGGCCATTCTCAGCCCGATTGCCGGCGACATCGTGCCGCTGGAACAGGTGAACGACGCGACCTTCGCCAGCGGCCTGCTGGGGAAAGGCGTGGCGATCGCGCCGCAGCAGGGGCGGGTGGTGGCGCCGGTGAGCGGCAGCGTGGCGTCGCTGTTCAAAACCAAACACGCCATCGGCATCGAATCGGACGACGGCGCGGAGATTCTCATCCACGTCGGCATCGATACCGTGAAGCTCGACGGGGCGCATTTCACCGCCCACGTGCGGGAAGGCGAGCGGATCGCGCCGGGCGATCTGCTGATCGAGTTCGACCAGGCGGCGATCCATGCCGCCGGCTATGACACCACCACGCCGATCATCATCAGCAACAGCGATGACTTCGTGGACGTGTTGACCAGCGGCCTGTCTCCGGTGCAGGAACAGGCGCCGCTGCTGACTTTATTACGTTAATTGAGGAGCAAGCGATGAACGGCAAGTTTCCGCAACATTTTCTGTGGGGCGGCGCGGTAGCGGCGAACCAGGTAGAAGGCGCGTATCAGGCCGACGGCAAGGGGCTGTCGACCTCCGATCTGCAGCCGCAGGGCATCTTCGGCGCCATCACGCCGCGCACGGCGGGCGACAGCGGCATCAAGGACGTGGCGATCGATTTCTATCATCGTTATCCAGAGGACATCGCGCTGTTCGCCGAGATGGGTTTCAAGTGCCTGCGCACCTCGATCGCCTGGACGCGCATTTTCCCGCAGGGCGATGAAGAGACCCCGAACGAAGCCGGGCTGGCGTTTTACGATCGGCTGTTCGATGAGATGGCGAAATACGGCATTCAGCCGCTGATCACGCTGTCGCACTATGAGATGCCTTACGGTCTGGTGAAGCGCTACGGCGGCTGGGGCGATCGCCGCACTATCGATTTCTTCGAGCGCTATGCGCGCACCGTGTTCGAACGCTATAAGCACAAGGTTAAACACTGGCTGACCTTCAACGAGATCAACATGTCGCTGCACGCGCCCTTCACCGGGGTTGGCCTGCCGCAAGAGAGCGACAAGAGCGCCGTCTATCAGGCGATCCACCATCAGCTGGTGGCCAGCGCCAGAGCGGTGAAGGCCTGTCACGAGATCGTGCCGGAGGGGCAAATCGGCAACATGCTGCTGGGCGGCATTCTGTATCCGCTGAGCTGCAAGCCGGAAGATCTGCTGGAAACCCAGCGGCAAAACCGCGACTGGCTGTTCTTCGGCGACGTGCAGGCGCGCGGCTATTACCCGGCCTACATGCAGCGTTTCTTCCGTGAAAACGGCATTCAGGTGGCGATCACCGAGGAAGATCGGCAAACGCTGCGCGAAACCATCGACTTCATCTCGTTCAGCTACTACATGAGCGGCTGCGTTACCGCCGACCCGGAGCAGTACGAAACGGCGCGCGGCAACATTCTCGATATGGTGCCGAACCCGCACCTGGCCAGTTCGGAGTGGGGGTGGCAAATCGACCCGATCGGGCTGCGCTACCTGCTCAACGTGCTGTACGACCGCTATCAGAAGCCGTTGTTCATCGTCGAGAACGGGCTGGGCGCCAAAGACCGCGTCGAGGCCGACGGCAGCATCAACGACGACTACCGCATCAACTACCTCAATGACCACCTGGTGCAGGTGGCCGAGGCGATCGACGACGGCGTCGAGGTGATGGGCTACACCAGCTGGGGGCCGATCGATCTGGTCAGCGCCTCGAAGGCCGAAATGTCGAAGCGCTACGGCTTCATTCACGTCGACAGAGACGATGCCGGCAACGGTAGCCTCGAGCGCCGCCGCAAGAAGAGTTTCTACTGGTATCGCGATGTGATCCACAGCAACGGCGCCAGCCTGAAAGACCGACGCTAACCCTTCAGCCCGGCGGCAAACGCCGGGCGTTAACTAACCTTATTCGCTGCTGTTCATGATGGGAAATTCTCTCCCAGGGAATGCTGTTGCCCGCAGTCAGCCGTTATGCGGAGAAATATAATAATGATGAAAAGCTTATTACCTCGTTCCATGACCCTGGCGGCGCTGGCGCTGCTCTGTAGCCAGGCGCAGGCGGAAACGCTGCAAACCGGCAAGGACGTTGAAGCTCCCACCGCCAAATGGGAAGGGGTGGCGCTCGGCTTTGAACCGCCGCAGCCTTGGCTGTTGGGGGATATGCTGGGGATCAGGCCGATCCTGGAGGATCACGGTTTCCACTATAATCTCGGCTACCTCAGCCAGCTGTCGTATAACGCCGGCGGCGGTTACAACCACGATAAACAGGCGTCGTACATCGACCAATTTTCGCTGACCTTCAGCCAGGATCTGCAGGCGCTGACCGGCATTCCGGACGCGGCGATCGAAGGCAATATCGTCAACCGCAACCATGACAACAACCTGACCCGCGATCGGCTGCAGGATCCGCGCGTCGGCCTGACCGATCTGTCGCAGGAGAGCTTTGGCGGGCAGTCGATCACCCGGCTGGGCTGGTTGACCTTCAGCCGTTCCTTCCTCGACAGCCGGCTGCAATGGCGCATCGGCATGATGAACAAGGTGCAGGATTTCGATCAGATCATCCCCTGCGATTTTCAGACGCTGACGCTGTGCGGCGGCAAGTCCGCCAACTCGTTGACCTGGTACAACTGGAACGTGCATTACTGGGGCACCACGCTGCAATACAAGCTGACCGACGGCCTGACGCTCAAGGGCGGCGTGATGGAGCAGAACCCGAGCGCCCCCAGCCGCAGCCACGCCTGGAGTTGGTCCACCAAGGGCAGCAAAGGCTTCCTGCTGCCGATGGAGGTGGAGCTGAAAACCCACGCCGTCAACCAGCTGCCGGGGGTGTATAACCTGGGCGTGCTGTTCACCAACGCGCGCCAGAGCGATCTTTATGAAGGGGTATCCGGCGGGCCGGGCGCCAGCGATCCGCAGGGCTATCGCAGCCACGATCGCACCTGGTTCCTGTATACCGGTTTCAACCAGCAGGTGACGCGCCATGCGGATGACGTCAACCGTGGCCTGAGCGTGTTCTACAGCCTGGGGCTAGGGGATCAGCGCAGCAACTACCTGCACTGGTCCACTTCGACCGGCATCCGCTATCGCGGGCTGTTCGATGCGCGGCCGGACGACTGGCTGGGGCTGGGCGTTTCGGTAGTGAAACTGAGCGACCGCTATAAAGACAATCAGCGTTACCTCAACGAGATGAGCGGCATCAGCGATTATCACGATCCGAACTACCGGCCGGTGCCGGGCCACTCGGTGACGGCGGAGCTGTACTACCGCGTTAACGTCACGCCGTGGCTGCAGCTGCAGCCGGGCCTGCAATACTGGCATCATCCGGCGGGCGTCAGCGAAACGCAGGACGCCTGGGTGACGGCGTTGAAAACGGTGGTGACCTTCTGATCAGGCCGCGTCGTTCTCGCGGTAGCGCCGGCGTGCGTGCTCAAACCAGCTGGCCGGCACGTTGTGCGGCGGCTGCTGTAATCTGAGCAGCCCCTGTTCGACGATATGGCTGGCCTGGCGCCACAGCGTCGGGTCGCCTTCGGTCAGCACTTCCAGCAGGCGCTGTTTCTCGATCAGATAGGTTTGGGCGAAGTGGCTGTCGTAGTCCAGCAGCGAGCGGGTGTTGTCGATCAGATCCGCCAGTTTGATGGTTTTGGCCTGCGGCGATGCGCCGGCGCTGTGGCGCCGATCGCGGTTTTTACGCTCGAAGCGGTTGCCGTCCTCGGCGTGGCTGACGTTGGTTAACATCCGCACCAGCTCCGCTACCTGCGGCCCAAAGTGGCTTTCGATATCGCCGAGGGTGGTGGGCGTGTCTTCCACCGTGTCATGCAGCCAGGCGGCCGCCAGCATCTCTTCGGTGTGCGGCACGCTGCGTACCAGCTCCATGACCGCCTGCGGGTGGACGATGTACGGATCGTTGGTGTATTTGCGGCGCTGATCGATGGCCGCATGCGCCTTGGTGGCGTAGCGGCGCGCGCGTTCTGCAAGCGTATTCGTCATTTCCTTTCCCTCCCGGCATCCTCTGCATGAAAAAAATGTAGCATACCTCACAAGAAATAGCTTGCGATTACATCGTGCGCTATCTATATTCACTCACATGAAAAGCACCGATACCGAACAACCCAACGCGAAGAACCTGCTGCTGCTCGATCAGCAGCTCTGTTTCGCGCTGTACTCCGCCAACCTGGCGCTGCACAAAGTCTACCGCAAGCTGTTGAATCAGCTCGAGCTCACCTACCCGCAGTATCTGGTGATGATGGTGCTGTGGGAACGCGATCGGGTGACGGTATCGGATATCGGCGAGCGGCTGTTCCTCGATTCCGCCACGCTGACGCCGCTGCTGAAACGGCTGGAAACCGCCGGTTTGCTGGTGCGCTATCGCGCCACTACCGACGAGCGCCAGGTGATCATCGCGCTCACCGAAGCCGGCCGCGCGCTGCGTGAACGGGCGCAGTCGGTGCCCGAGGCGGTGATGTGCGCCACCGACTGCAGCCTGGACGAGATCGTCTCGCTCAAACAGCAGCTGGAAAAGCTGCGCGGCAGCCTGATCGATCAGATTTGACCCACCGACGCCGGACGCAAGAACGGCAGGGGTGGTCTACACTGGTTAATAAGCGTCAAAAATAAGTAGTGCACGATTTAATCGTAAAAGATATATATGTGACCGGCTACCCCTCGCGGGGGCCGTTGTCATCTCGCCAACCAGCAAGAAGGAATGAACGATGTCTATTGAGAAAGTGGTTTACCGCGCTCACGCCACCGCAACCGGCGGCCGCGACGGCCGTGCAACCTCCTCCGACGGCGTGTTGGACGTGAAACTGGGCGTACCGAAAGAGATGGGCGGCGCCGGCGGCGAAGTCACCAACCCCGAGCAGCTATTCGCCGCCGGTTACTCGGCCTGTTTCCTCGGCGCGTTGAAGTTTGTCGCGGCGAAAGAAAAGGTCAAAATCCCGGCCGAAGCGAAGATCGACGGCACCGTCGGCATCGGTGAAATCCCGAACGGCTTCGGCATCGAAGTGCAGCTGGATATTTCGCTGCCGGGCATCGAGCGCAGCGTGGCGGAAGATCTGGTGAAAAAGGCGCACGTGGTGTGCCCGTATTCCAACGCCACCCGCGGCAATATCGACGTTACGCTGAACGTTAAGTAAGTTTTTTGCCGACACCATGGAAAAAATGGAGGGTTTATCCCTCCATTTTCTTTGATATCCCGTCTGAAAAGTGCTCAAAAAAGCGGTAAATTTTGCCCGTTTTGTGAGAATTCTCTTGATTATTACTCGCAAAATAACGCTTATTGCCGGTTGGCTGAACCAGAAGCCGCAATCAGTGTCTGACTGAGTCAGAACCGCTACACCGTCCCCGGAGCCACCGCGTTACATGAACAAAGTTAAATCGCTATCACAGCAGAATTTATCGTTATTGTTAGCGATCTATATCGGCATCTTTCTAAACCTGTCCGTTTTTTATCGCCGTTTTGATTCGCTGGCGCACGGCATTCAGGGAATTAAGCTTATTTCGGCGGTGACGGAAGTCATCGCTATCGTCCTGTTCACGTTCTTCATCATGCGGCTGGTATCGCTCGGCGGCCGGCTGTTTTATCGCATCGTCGCCTCGCTGCTGGTGCTGATTTCGGTTGCCGCCAGCTACTACATGACGTTTTTCAACGTGGTGATCGGCTACGGCATCGTGGTGTCGGTGATGACCACCGATATCGATCTGTCGAAAGAGGTGGTGGGCCTGCATTTCGTGCTGTGGATGGTGGCGCTCAGCGCCTTGCCGCTGCTGCTGATCTGGAAAAACAGCCTGCGCTTCACCCTGATCGAACAGCTGAAAACCCCCGGTCACCGCATCAAACCGCTGCTGGTGTTGTTGGCGGTGGTAGCGTTGGTCTGGCTGCCGCTGCGCATGCTGGACGACGAGCAAAGCGTGCAGGAGAAGCTCGCCAACGTCGATCTGCCGAGCTACGGCGGCGTGGTGGCGCACTCGTACCTGCCGTCTAACTGGCTGTCGGCGCTGGGGCTGTTCGCCTATACCCGCTATGACGAAAGTCAGGATCAGAGCACACTGTTCGATCCGGGCAAACACTTTACCTATGTGCCGCCGGCGGACATCGACGATACCTACGTGGTGTTCATCATCGGCGAGACCACGCGCTGGGATCACATGGGCATGCTGGGCTACGAGCGCGACACTACCCCGCGCCTGTCGAAAGAGAAGAATCTGGTGGCGTTCCGCGGCGAGTCGTGCGACACCGCCACCAAGCTGTCGCTGCGCTGCATGTTCGTGCGCGAAGGCGGCACCGAGGACAACCCGCAGCGCACGCTGAAAGAGCAAAACGTGTTCGCGGTGATGAAGGAACTGGGCTTCTCTTCCGAGCTGTTCGCCATGCAGAGTGAGGTGTGGTTCTACAACAACACCGAGGTGAACAACTATTCGTTCCGCGAGATGATCGCGTCCGAGAAGCGCAACGACGGCAAGGCGGTCGACGATATGCTGCTGGTGGACGAAATGAAGGAGTCGCTGGCGCGTTATCCGAAGGGCAAACACCTGGTGATCCTGCATACCAAAGGCTCGCACTACCTGTACTCGCAGCGTTATCCGCGCAGCTATGCGCGCTATCAGCCGGAGTGCATGGGGGTGGATGACTCCTGCACCAAGGCGCAGCTGATCAACGCCTTCGACAATACGGTGCTGTATACCGACAGCTTTATCAGTAATGTGATCGACCAGGTGCGGGACAAGAAGGCCATCGTGTTCTATGCCGCCGATCACGGCGAGTCGATCGGCGAGAATACGCACCTGCACGGCACGCCGCGCGAAATGGCGCCGCCGGAACAATTCCGCGTGCCGATGATGGTGTGGGCGTCGGACAAGTTCCTCGAGAACCCGCAGCACCTCAGCGCCTTTGAGCAACTGCAGGCGCAGCAACGCATCGGCAGAACGCATCGCCACGTCGAGCTGTTCGACACCATCCTCGGTTGCCTCGGCTACACCTCGCCGAACGGCGGCATCGTGGATAAAAACAACTGGTGCCATCTCCCGCAGAATAAAACGGCACCTGCCAGCCTGTAATCCCTCCCGCCGGGTGCCTTGCGCACCCGGTAATTTCCGCCAATACATTCTCTTCATCAATTATTCCGGTGTGTGCATACGGTATACTTGCGCACTTCCCCTTCTAACCGGAGATTTCCATGACCCTGCGCGTGGCGTTTATCGACGATCATGACATTGTGCGTTCGGGCTTTGTGCAGCTGCTGTCGCTGGAGGCCGATATTCAGGTAGTGGGCGAGTTCAGCAGCGCGGCGCAGGCGCGCGCCGGCCTGCCGGGGCTGGAGGCGGAAATCTGCATTTGCGACATTTCGATGCCCGACGGCAGCGGGCTGGATCTGCTGGCGGACATTCCCTCCGGCATCCGCGTGGTGATGCTGTCGATGCACGATAATCCGGCGCTGGTGGAAATGGCGCTGGAACGCGGCGCCAGCGGCTTTCTCTCCAAGCGCTGCAAGCCGGAAGATCTGATCACCGCCGTGCGCACCGTCGCCGGCGGCGGCGTCTATCTGATGCCGGAAATCGCCCAGCAGCTGGCGCGGGTGAGGGTCGATCCGTTGACCCGCCGCGAGCGCGAGATCGCGCTATTGCTGGCGCAGGGCCAGGAGGTGCGCGAGATTGCCGCCGCGCTGGGGCTGTCGCCGAAGACGGTGCATGTGCATCGCGCCAACCTGTTCGCCAAGCTGGGCATCACCAATAACGTTGAGCTGGCCAGACGGATGCTGAACCTGTGACGCAGCGTCTGATCACCCAGCTGGCGCTGTTCTTCATTTATGCCGCCAGCGCATTTTGCCTGTGGGGCATCGGCACCGCGCTGATCGACCCGCCCTGGCAGGCGCTGTTGCTGTTCCCGTTCGGCCTGCGCATGGGCATTTTGCTGCAGAGCCCGTACCGTTTCTGGCCGGGGATCCTGCTGGCCGACCTGCTGCTGATGGCGCTGCTGGCGGACCAGTACGGCTACGGCCCGGCGCTGTGGGCGTCGGTGGCGGTGCTGGTGCTGACGGTGCTGCTCAGCCTGCTGGCCTCGCCGTGGCTGTTGCGCCATCAGCAGAGCGACAGCGAATGGCGCTGGCCGCTGTTGCAGGGCGCGGTGGTGGCCGCCGCCGCTTTGCTGCAGGCGCTTGTGTGGCAGCTGGTGAGCGGCGAAGGCGCCCGCGCGCTGCTGCTCGGCCTGACCGGCGGTTTCACCATCGCGCCGACCTGCCTGCTGTTGTGGCACTATCTGGCGCGCCAAATCTGGGTGCCGCTGGAGCCGGGGCTGATCCACAAGCCGGTGGAGCTGCGCCTGGGCCACCTGGCCAGTTATCTGCTGCTGTTTGCATTCAGCATCTGGCTGCAGCAGCAGGTTAACGCCGCCGAGCTGCGCCGCTTTGCGCCTTTCTGCCTGGCGATCCCGATCGTGTTCATGTCTTACCGTTATGGCTGGCAGGGCGCGCTGTTGGCGACGCTGCTCAACGGCGTGGCGTTGATGGTCAACGAGCCGCCGCAGCCCGAGTCGCACCGCGACTTGCTGTTGTCGCTGCTGGCCCAGAGCCTGACCGGGCTGCTGCTGGGCGCCGGTATTCAGCGCCAGCGCGAACTGAATCAGCAGCTGCGGCTGCGGCTGGCGGAGAACCGGCAGCTGGCGCGGGCGCTGGTGACGGCGGAGGAACAAACCCGGCGCGAGGTGGCGCGCGAGCTGCACGATGAAGTGGGGCAGACCATCACCGTGATCCGCACACAGGCCAGCATCGTTAAACGCCTGGCGCCGGAGCCGGCGGTGATCGGCTGCGCCGACACCATCGATGCGTTAGCGCTGCGGGTATACGATGGGGTGCACGATGTGCTGACCCAGCTGTGGCCGGCGGCGCTGAACAACCTGCCGCTGTCGGCGGCGGTGGCGGCGATGCTGCGGGAGTCGCTGCCGCAGGACGCCTCGTTGGTGAGCAGCATGCAGTGGCAGGTGCCGGACGAACTGCTGGATGAAACGCTGAAAATCACGCTGTACCGGGTGTGCCAGGAAGGGGTGACCAATGTGTGCCGCCACGCCGGCGCCAGCCGCCTGGAATTGGACGCGCGTCTGCAGCCGCGCAAAGGCGCCGCGCCGCAGATTGCCTTGACCATCCGCGATAACGGCGTGGGCTTCGATGCGGACCACCATCAGCCGGGGTACGGCCTGCGCGGCATGCAGGAGCGCATCAGCGCTCTCGGCGGCAGCCTGCGGCTCACCTCTGAGCGGGGCGCCTGTTTGAGTGTGATCTTGCCCACAGTTTCACCGGCGCAAGCGCAAAACTAGGAAAAACTCCTAACCGCGTCGGGAATCCGGCGTAAGCCTCCCGCGCGCGCGGGGAGCATCATAGCGGCACTTTATTCAATCCTCTGAGGTTCCACATGTGGTCTTTCCTTAAAAGCCGCCCGGATGCGCCGCAGGTCACCGATCAACTGCAGATCGACGCCAGCTACAAATACTGGCGCATCCAGTTGATGTGCACCATGTACATCGGCTACGCCGCGTTTTACTTCACGCGCAAAAGCTTCAACTTCATCATGCCGGCGATGCTGAGCGATCTGGGCCTGACGATGTCCGACGTCGGCATCCTCGGCACGCTGTTCTACATCACCTACGGCTGCTCGAAATTCATTTCCGGCATGATCAGCGATCGCTCCAACCCGCGTTACTTTATGGGGCTGGGCCTGATCATGACCGGGGTGCTGAATATCTTCTTCGGCCTCAGTTCGTCGCTGCTGATGCTCGGCACGCTGTGGATCCTCAATGCCTTCTTCCAGGGCTGGGGCTGGCCGCCGTGCTCCAAAATCCTCACCAGCTGGTATTCGCGCTCCGAGCGCGGCAGCTGGTGGGCGATTTGGAACACTTCGCACAACGTCGGCGGCGCGCTGATCCCGCTGCTGGTGGGCTTTATCTCGCTGCACTTCAGCTGGCGTTACGGCATGATCATCCCCGGCATCATCGGCGTGGTGCTCGGCCTGCTGATGTGCTGGCGCCTGCGCGACAAGCCCTCCACCCTGGGGCTGCCGAGCGTCGGCAAATGGCGCAACGACGCCATGGAACTGGTGCAGGAATCGGAAGGCCAGGGGCTGAGCAACCGCGAGATCATCAAGCGCTACGTGCTGACCAACAAGTACATCTGGCTGCTGGCGGTCTCTTACGTGCTGGTGTACATCGTGCGCACCGCGATCAACGACTGGGGCAACCTCTACCTGACGCAGGAAAAGGGCTATTCGCTGATGACCGCCAACTCGGCCATTTCGCTGTTTGAAGTGGGCGGCTTTATCGGTTCGCTGGTGGCCGGTTGGGGTTCCGACAAGCTGTTCCGCGGCAACCGCGGCCCGATGAACCTGATCTTCGCCATCGGCATCTTCCTGTCGGTGGCGGCGCTGTGGCTGATGCCGGGCGTCACCTACCTGCTGCAGGCCTGCTGCTTCTTCGCCATCGGCTTCTTCATCTTCGGCCCGCAGATGCTGATCGGCATGGCGGCGGCGGAGTGCTCGCATAAAGATGCGGCGGGCGCGGCGACCGGTTTCGTCGGCCTGTTCGCCTACCTGGGCGCGGCGCTGTCCGGCTACCCGATCGCGCGGGTGATGGAAATCTGGCACTGGAACGGTTTCTTTGTGGTGATTTCCATCGCCGCCTGCCTGTCGGCGCTGTTCCTGCTGCCGTTCCTGCGTGCGCAGACGCCGGTGCTGAAAACCGCCAAAGCCTGAGTAAAATGCGCTGCGCAACCCCCGGCGCAGCGCATTATGGCGCTTTTATCACCACTTGAAATGCAGGGGAAAAAAAGTGATTGACGCCTATAACCGCCAGCAGTAAGATGCGCCCCGCATCGGCGAGTAGCGCAGCTTGGTAGCGCAACTGGTTTGGGACCAGTGGGTCGGAGGTTCGAATCCTCTCTCGCCGACCACCATTCGAAAAACCTGCTTTTAAAGCAGGTTTTTTTTCGCCTGCGGTTTATGAGGATGAGCACCTCCTACGATACGACCGGCTTCGCTTTATGGCACGTGTCAATCCGCCAGCCTCGTGAAATATATTTATCCTTTACGCTTAATTAATTCAAACTCCTTATTCCAGTTAGGTTCTTTTTCTCATATTTAAATAAATTCACTCTTGCTGAATAAAACCCAGTTGATAGCGCTCTTGTTTTTACGCCTTTTTTATTTATAGTCTGAATGTACGCGGCGGGAATGATTTTTTTCCGTTACGTGGAAAAACGCTGTTTTTATTTGTTGACTTTAATCTTCGTGGATTATTGCGGAATTTTTTCGCTTCGGCAATGCGTAGCGACGATTAACTCTTTTATGTTTATCCTCTCGGAATAAAGGAATCAGTTATGCGCAAATTTAATAAACCGCTGTTGGCGCTGTTGATCGGCAGCACGCTGTGTTCTGCGGCGCAGGCCGCCGCACCGGGCAAGCCGACCATCGCCTGGGGCAACACCAAGTTCGCTATCGTCGAAGTCGATCAGGCGGCCACCGCTTATAATAATCTGGTGAAGGTAAAAAATGCCGCCGACGTTTCGGTCTCCTGGAATTTATGGAATGGCGACACCGGCACGACGGCAAAAATTTTATTAAATGGCAAAGAGGCGTGGAGCGGTCCTTCAACCGGATCTTCCGGTACGGCGAATTTTAAAGTGAATAAAGGTGGCCGTTATCAAATGCAGGTAGCGTTGTGCAATGCCGACGGCTGCACCGCCAGCGACGCCACCGAAATTGTGGTAGCCGACACCGACGGCAGCCATTTGGCGCCGTTGAAAGAGCCGCTGCTGGAAAAGAACAAACCTTATAAACAAAACTCCGGCAAAGTCGTCGGTTCTTATTTCGTCGAGTGGGGCGTTTACGGGCGCAATTTCACCGTTGACAAGATCCCGGCGCAAAACCTGACCCACCTGCTGTACGGCTTTATCCCGATCTGCGGTGGCAACGGCATCAACGACAGCCTGAAAGAGATCGAAGGCAGTTTCCAGGCATTGCAGCGCTCCTGTCAGGGCCGCGAGGACTTCAAAGTCTCGATCCACGATCCGTTTGCCGCGCTGCAAAAAGCGCAGAAGGGCGTCACCGCCTGGGATGACCCCTACAAGGGCAACTTCGGCCAGCTGATGGCGCTGAAGCAGGCGCGCCCTGACCTGAAAATCCTGCCGTCGATCGGCGGCTGGACGCTGTCTGACCCGTTCTTCTTCATGGGCGACAAGGTGAAGCGCGATCGCTTCGTCGGCTCGGTGAAAGAGTTCCTGCAGACCTGGAAGTTCTTCGACGGCGTGGATATCGACTGGGAGTTCCCGGGCGGCAAAGGCGCCAACCCGAATCTGGGCAGCCCTCAGGACGGGGAAACTTATGTGCTGCTGATGAAAGAACTGCGGGCGATGCTGGATCAGCTGTCGGCGGAAACCGGCCGCAAGTATGAGCTGACCTCCGCCATCAGCGCCGGCAAGGACAAGATCGACAAGGTGGCATACAACGTCGCGCAAAACTCGATGGATCACATCTTCCTGATGAGCTACGACTTCTACGGCGCCTTCGATCTGAAAAACCTGGGGCATCAGACCGCGCTGAATGCGCCGGCCTGGAAACCGGACACCGCCTACACCACGGTGAACGGCGTGAATGCGCTGCTGGCGCAGGGCGTCAAGCCGGGCAAGATCGTGGTCGGCACCGCCATGTATGGCCGCGGTTGGACCGGGGTGAACGGCTACCAGAACAACATTCCGTTCACCGGCACCGCCACCGGGCCGGTCAAAGGCACCTGGGAGAACGGCATCGTGGACTACCGCCAGATCGCCAGCCAGTTCATGAGCGGCGAGTGGCAGTACACCTACGACGCCACGGCGGAAGCGCCCTACGTGTTCAAACCTTCCACCGGCGATCTGATCACCTTTGACGATGCCCGCTCGGTGCAGGCCAAAGGCAAGTACGTGTTGGATAAGCAGCTGGGCGGCCTGTTCTCCTGGGAGATCGACGCGGACAACGGCGATATTCTCAACAGCATGAACGCCAGCCTGGGCAACAGCGCCGGCGTTCAATAATCGGTTGCAGTGCGTTGCCGGGGGATATCCTTTCGCCCCCGGCTTTTTCGCCGCCGAAAGTTTTTTTACGCCGCACAGATTGTGGGCCTGCCCGGCGAAAAATGCGCTCATCGGACTCACCCTTTTGGGTAATCCTTCAGCATTTCCTTCTGTCTTTAACGGCGATCACAAAAATAACCGTTCAGATATTCATCGTTCAGCAACAAAGTTTTGGGGTTTTTTAGCGGAGTTTAAAACCAGTAAATTTATCAGGGTCAGACCAATGCGCTAAAAATGACCGCTTAGCATAAATTTTCATGCTGGAACTGTTAACAAAAGGTTTTTTTTATGTTTGTTTGCTGTTTCTCACAGTCTGCGTAAATCCCCACTGGTTATATTGACGACACCCCAAACAGTTGGCAACTTGATAGCCTCAGGGGTAAGAGCGAGAGTTGTTTGAGTGAATTCCACGCGCTCAGACGTCCCCGTCGCGATGCGTTCCATCCGGCATCCTCTCATCGTACGCCTTCTGCCTTCGGGCGCTGACCGCACAGGCCACGCAATAAAAAATACAGGTCTGGCGGCAATTACACACATCACATCACACAATGGAGCACTAACGATGACACGTTCCTTGGGTAAATCGGGGGTTCTGAAATTCGGCATTGGGCTGATCGCGCTGACCGTGGCGGCCAGCGTACAGGCCAAGACGTTGGTTTACTGTTCTGAAGGTTCCCCGGAAGGGTTCAACCCGCAGCTGTTCACCTCCGGCACCACCTACGACGCCAGTTCGGTACCGATCTACAACCGCCTGGTCGAATTCAAAGTCGGCACCACCGAACTGCAGCCGGGCCTGGCTGAGAAGTGGGACGTCAGCGAAGACGGCAAAACCTATACCTTCCACCTGCGCAAAGGCGTGAAGTGGCAGAGCAGCAAAGATTTCAAACCGACGCGCGACTTCAACGCCGACGACGTGGTGTTCTCCTTCGAACGCCAGTTGGATGCCAATAACGCCTACCACAAAGTGTCCGGCGGCAGTTACGAATACTTTGAAGGCATGGACATGCCGAAGCTGATCGCCAAGATCGAAAAAGTAGACGACAACACCGTGCGTTTCGTGCTGAACCGCCCGGAGGCGCCGTTCCTGGCTGACCTGGGCATGGACTTCGCGTCCATCCTGTCCGCCGAATACGCTGACGTCATGATGAAAGCCGGTACGCCGGAAAAAGTCGACCTGAACCCGATCGGCACCGGCCCGTTCCAGCTGCTGCAATACCAGAAAGACTCCAAAATCCTGTACAAGGCGTTCGACGGTTTCTGGGGCACCAAGCCGAAGATCGATCGCCTGGTGTTCTCCATCACGCCTGACGCTTCCGTGCGTTACGCCAAGCTGCAGAAAAACGAATGCCAGGTGATGCCGTTCCCGAACCCGGCCGATATCGCCCGCATGAAGCAGGACAAATCCATCAACCTGATGGAGCAGCCGGGGCTGAACGTGGGTTACCTGTCGTTCAACACCGAGAAAAAACCGCTGGATAACGTGAAGGTGCGTCAGGCGTTGACCATGGCGGTCAACAAGCAGGCGATCATCGACGCGGTTTATCAGGGCGCGGGCCAGGCGGCCAAGAACCTGATCCCGCCGACCATGTGGGGCTATAACGACGCGGTGCAGGATTACGCTTACGATCCGGCCAAGGCGAAAGAACTGCTGAAAGAAGCGGGCATGGCCGATGGTTTCAGCATCGACCTGTGGGCGATGCCGGTACAGCGTCCTTACAACCCGAACGCGCGCCGCATGGCGGAAATGATCCAGGCCGACTGGGCCAAGATCGGCGTGAAAGCCAAAATCGTGACCTATGAGTGGGGTGAATACCTCAAGCGCGCCAAAGCGGGCGAGCACCAGACGGTGATGATGGGCTGGACCGGCGACAACGGGGATCCGGACAACTTCTTCGCCACGCTGTTCAGCTGCGCGGCGGCGAAAGACGGCTCCAACTACTCCCGCTGGTGCTACAAGCCGTTTGAAGATCTGATTCAACCGGCGCGCGCCGAGTCCAACCACGACAAACGCATCGAACTGTACAAGCAGGCGCAGGTGGTGATGCACGATCAGGCTCCGGCGCTGATCGTCGCGCACTCCACCGTGTATGAGCCTGTGCGTAAGGAAGTGAAGGGCTACGTCGTGGATCCGCTCGGCAAGCATCACTTCGAGAATGTCTCTGTAGACTGATTCCGACCTAAACCGGAGATGCACGAATGGACTTGCAGGGGCGCAACAGGTTTGCGCCTCTGCTGACCAGTCTCCGGCGTATGGCCGTTGGATCGTTCAAAGGCATGTGAGCGTTAATAAGCCTGGCGGACGATGAGCTGCCGGGCATTGATACAGAGAGTTCGGGATATGTTGCAGTTCATACTCCGACGTTTGGGGTTAGTTATCCCAACGTTTATCGGCATTACATTGCTGACTTTTGCATTCGTCCATATGATCCCCGGCGACCCGGTGACCATCATGGCCGGGGAACGCGGTATCTCCGCCGAGCGCCACGCGCAGCTGATGGCGGAAATGGGGCTGGACAAGCCGCTCTATCAACAATACTTCTCCTATGTGTCCAACGTGCTGCACGGCGATCTGGGCACCTCACTCAAAAGCCGCATCTCCGTCTGGAGCGAGTTCGTTCCGCGCTTTCAGGCCACGCTGGAGCTGGGCCTGTGCGCGATGATCTTCGCGGTGCTGGTGGGCATCCCGGTCGGGGTGCTGGCGGCGGTCAAACGCGGCTCGGTCTTCGACCATACCGCGGTGGGCATCTCGCTGACCGGCTATTCGATGCCGATTTTCTGGTGGGGCATGATGCTGATCATGCTGGTGTCGGTGCAGCTTAACCTGACGCCGGTGTCGGGGCGCATCAGCGACACGGTATTCCTCGACGACAGCCACCCGCTGACCGGCTTCATGCTGATAGACACCCTGATCTGGGGCGAACCGGGCGACTTTATCGATGCGGTGATGCACATGATCCTGCCGGCCATCGTGCTGGGCACCATCCCGCTGGCGGTGATCGTGCGCATGACCCGCTCCTCGATGCTGGAGGTGTTGGGCGAAGACTATATCCGCACCGCGCGCGCCAAGGGCGTGAGCCGCATGCGGGTGATCGTCGTTCACGCGCTGCGCAACGCGCTGCTGCCGGTGGTGACGGTGATCGGGCTGCAGGTCGGCACCATGCTGGCCGGCGCCATTCTGACCGAAACCATCTTCTCCTGGCCGGGCCTGGGCCGCTGGCTGATCGACGCGCTGCAGCGCCGTGATTACCCGGTAGTGCAGGGCGGGGTGTTGCTGGTCGCCTGTATGATCATTCTGGTTAACCTGCTGGTAGACGTGCTCTACGGCGTGGTCAACCCGCGTATTCGCCACAAGAAATAAGGGGCGCTCTCATGTCTCAAATCACTGAGTCTGCAGTTAAAGGTGCGCCGAAGCCGATGACCCCGTTTCAGGAGTTCTGGCACTATTTCAAGCGCAATAAAGGGGCCGTGGTCGGCCTGGTGTATATCGTTTTGATGCTGGTGATCGCGCTCGGCGCCGGGGTGCTGGCGCCGCATGCGCCGGCGGACCAGTTCCGCGACGCGCTGCTCAAGCCGCCGGTGTGGCAGGAGGGCGGCAGTTGGCAATACATCCTGGGCACCGACGACGTGGGCCGCGACGTGCTGTCGCGCCTGATGTACGGCGCGCGCCTGTCGCTGCTGGTCGGTTGTCTGGTGGTGGTGCTGTCGCTGGTCATGGGCGTGGTGTTCGGCCTGCTGGCCGGCTACTTCGGCGGCGCGGTGGACGCGGTGATCATGCGCGTCGTCGACATCATGCTGGCCCTGCCGAGCCTGCTGCTGGCGCTGGTGCTGGTGGCGGTATTCGGACCGTCGATCGTCAACGCCTCGCTGGCGCTCACCTTCGTCGCCTTGCCGCACTATGTGCGTCTGACGCGCGCGGCGGTGCTGGCGGAGGTGAACCGCGATTACGTCACCGCTTCGCGGGTGGCGGGCGCCGGCGCGCTGCGTCAGATGTTCGTCAATATTCTGCCTAACTGCCTGGCGCCCTTGATCGTTCAGG
The DNA here is from genome assembly GCF_052167655.1 of Serratia sp. CY55921. Lineage (NCBI taxonomy): Bacteria > Pseudomonadati > Pseudomonadota > Gammaproteobacteria > Enterobacterales > Yersiniaceae > Serratia > Serratia sp. CY55921. Next base: position 155,965 of record NZ_JBJNMU010000005.1, read on the forward strand.
CTTCTCTCGGTTTCTCGAACGCCATTCTCGACATGGCCGCTCTCGGCTTTCTGGGCATGGGCGCGCAACCGCCGACGCCGGAGTGGGGCACCATGCTCTCCGACGTGTTGCAGTTCGCGCAAAGCGCCTGGTGGGTAGTGACCTTCCCCGGCCTGGCGATCCTGCTGACGGTGCTGGCATTCAACCTGATGGGGGACGGTTTGCGTGACGCTCTCGACCCCAAACTCAAGCAGTAACAGAGGACGAGAGAGATGGCGTTATTGAATGTAGACAAGCTTTCGGTGCACTTCGGTGACGAAGGCACCCCGTTCCGCGCGGTAGACCGCATCAGTTACAGCGTGGATCAAGGTCAGGTGGTCGGCATCGTCGGTGAATCCGGCTCCGGCAAATCCGTCAGTTCGCTGGCGATCATGGGCCTGATCGATTTTCCCGGCAAAGTGATGGCCGACAAGCTGGAGTTCAACGGCCAGGACTTGCGCAAGATCTCCGAAAAAGAGCGTCGCCAGCTGGTGGGCTCCGAAGTGGCGATGATCTTCCAGGATCCGATGACCAGCCTGAACCCGTGCTACACCGTCGGTTATCAGATTATGGAGGCGCTGAAGGTGCATCAGGGCGGCAACCGCCGCACCCGCCGCCAGCGCGCTATCGACCTGCTGACGCAGGTGGGGATTCCCGATCCGGCCTCGCGGCTGGACGTGTACCCGCACCAGCTTTCCGGCGGCATGAGCCAGCGCGTGATGATCGCCATGGCTATCGCCTGTCGGCCGAAGCTGCTGATCGCCGATGAGCCGACGACCGCGCTCGACGTGACCATCCAGGCGCAGATCATCGAACTGCTGCTGGATCTGCAGCAGCGCGAGAACATGGCGCTGTTGCTGATCACCCACGATCTGGCGCTGGTGGCGGAAGCGGCGCATCACATCATCGTGATGTACGCCGGCCAGGTGGTGGAATCCGGCAAAGCGGCGGAGATTTTCCGCGCGCCGCGCCACCCGTACACCCAGGCGCTGCTGCGCGCGCTGCCGGAGTTCGCCGCCGACAAGGCGCGGCTGGCTTCGCTGCCGGGCGTGGTGCCGGGCAAATACGATCGCCCGACCGGCTGCCTGCTCAATCCGCGTTGTCCGTACGCCAACGAGCGCTGCCGTAACGAGGAGCCGGAACTGCGCAGCATTCCCGGCCGTCAGGTTAAATGTCACACACCGCTGGATGATGCGGGGAGGCCGACCGTATGAGCCAGAATCAACCTTTACTGCAGGCGATCGACCTGAAAAAGCATTACCCGGTGAAAAAGGGCCTGTTCGCGCCGGAGCGGCTGGTCAAGGCGCTGGACGGCGTGTCGTTCACTCTGGAGCGCGGTAAAACGCTGGCGGTGGTCGGTGAGTCGGGCTGCGGCAAATCCACGCTCGGCCGCCTGCTGACGATGATCGAAGTGCCGACCGGCGGCGAGCTGTACTACCAGGGACAGGATCTGCTGAAGCCGGACGTTTCCGCCGAGAAATTGCGGCGCCAGAAGATCCAAATCGTGTTCCAGAATCCTTACGGATCGCTCAACCCGCGCAAGAAGGTCGGGCAGATCCTCGAGGAGCCGCTGTTGATCAACACCTCGCTCAGCGCCGCCGAACGGCGGGAAAAAGCGCTGGAGATGATGGCGAAGGTCGGCCTGAAGACCGAGCATTACGATCGCTATCCGCACATGTTCTCCGGCGGCCAGCGTCAGCGTATCGCCATCGCCCGCGGGCTGATGTTGAATCCGGACGTGGTGATCGCCGATGAGCCGGTGTCGGCGTTGGACGTGTCGGTGCGCGCGCAGGTGCTGAACCTGATGATGGATCTGCAGCAGGAGCTGGGGCTGTCCTACGTGTTCATCTCGCACGATCTGTCGGTGGTGGAACACATCGCCGATGAAGTGATGGTGATGTACCTGGGCCGCTGCGTGGAAAAGGGCAGCAAAGAGGCGATCTTCAACAACCCGCGCCATCCGTACACCCAGGCGCTGCTGTCCGCGACGCCGCGGTTAAACCCGGATATGCGCCGCGAGCGCATCAAGCTGACCGGCGAACTGCCCAGCCCGATGAACCCGCCGCCGGGCTGCGCATTCAATGCCCGCTGCCGCCGCGCCTTCGGCACCTGCGTACAGCTGCAGCCGCAGCTGAAGCAGTACGGTGAGCAGATGGTGGCCTGTTTTGCGGTCGATCAGGACGAACATCCGGGGGCGTAAAGCGTCGGATTTCACCGCATAAACCCACGCCGGCTTAACGCCGGCGTTTTTTATTATTTAATCAATCAGTTAATCGAATCGCTTTTCAGGGCGTTATTGAACGCTTAACGAAAATCTGACGAATGCTTATTTTTATAGGAATTTTCGCAATGAATTAATAAGCGAATAAAAAATTTAACGGGTGGTGAGTAATAATATTTTTGCCAGATGTTTAACTTCGCCTTTTGTCGGACTTGCTCAATAAAAAAAGCACGCCGTCGGCGTGCTTTGGGTCGATAAGGCCGCGCTTATTGCGGATAAGGCACCCAATCGCCGCCGTTCAGGCGAATGTAAGGTTTCCCCTGATATTGCATCACGATGGCGTTGTCGTTTTCGGAGATGACCGGCGTCTGCGGCAGCCCTTGCGTCAGCGCCTGCCAGTCGACGCTGGACTCGCTGAAGACTTTGCCGTCCACCAGACGTGATACCAGCTCCGACAGCGCCAGATAGCTGCTCGGCGTTTTGATCTGCAGCGGGCTGCCCTGATGCGGCGCCTTCATGCCGATCAGTTTGATACCGACCGGCGTATGGGTGATGTTCGGGCTGGGGATATCGCGCAGGCCGGACATTTGCATCTTGTCGCCCACCAACGCCGCGCCGTGCTCCGGCACGATCACCACCACCACTTTGCGGCCGGATTTTTCCAGCTGATCGAGGAAGGTGTTTAGCTGATCGAACAGCTTCTGCGCGCGCGGCTGATAGTCGGCGCTCTTGTTAGAGCCGACGAAGCGGTTGCCGTCGTGCAGCGGAATGACGTTGAAGAAGGTGGCGGTGCGGGCGTCTCCGGCTTTTTGCTGCTGATCCAGCCAGCGGGTCAGCAATTCCAGATCGCTATAAATCGGCTCACCGTCGAACGACGTCAGCTCGTTGCCGACGCCGGCCTGCGACATCAGCGGCGCCTGCATATCCCCCTGTTCACGCAGCTCTTTCAGGAAGTTGCCGAACACCCCGGAGTGATCGAGCATCAGCTGTTCCTTGAAGCCGAGCTTCGCCAGGTTGTCGAACAGGTAACACTGCTGGTTCACCGGCTGGTACAGATCGTGATGCGAAAGCTGGCCGCAGCTGGCGCGCAGCAACCGTATGGCCGCCGGGCCGCTGTAGGCGGTGGCCGAGTTGAAGCTGTCGAACATGATATCCATCTTCGACCACAGCGGATGATTCTGCAGGTTGACCGCCTCCATATCGGCCCAGGCCAGCGAGCAGATGTTGATCACCAACAGATCGAACGGTTGGGCGTCGGCGGGCAAAGTGGCCGGGAACGCGGTGGCGCGGCCTTTTTCCCGCTCGTAGAACTGGTTCAGATAGGCCGTCAGGTTGGCGCTGGTCGGCGGCAGGCTGTCTGCGGGCGCATTATCTCCTGCCGTCGGCGCGGCCGTGGCCGGCGTGCCGGCGCCGCCGGCGGCAGCCGTGGAACTGGCGGGCAGCAGTGAGACCGCCGGCCCGGCGATGTTGACGATATTGAGCCACACCAGCGCGGCCACGGTGAACACCGTAACGCGCACCCACTGGGCGACGAACAGGTAGGCGATAAGCAACACGAAGGCGGCGCCGACCATCTGCCAGTTGATAAAGCGGCTGACCAGCTCCAGCAGGTACTGGGCGCTGAAGCCGGCCAGCTGAGAGCCCTGGCTGAGAATGCTGTTGATGCCCGGCAGCCAGGTATCGTGGTAGAACAACGCGATGCCGATCGGGATGGCGAGGTAATGGCGCCAGCGGTGCAGCCGCGGCGAGGGGATCGGCATCAGCAGATAGGCCATGAACACCAGGTTCGGCAGCGCGTGGAAATTCAGGTAGCCGAACCACAGCAGGGCGAATTTCGCCAGAAAGTAGAGGTTCCAGCCACCCAGCCCGCGCCAGTAGCGCCACAGAGCGTTATCGGATTGCGTATTTGTGTTTGGATTCATGGCTGCTTCTTATGACGTTTAATCTGGGAGGATGAGCCTGTGCGCACCCATAAACCGGCGGATTTCAAATAGCGCGGCGATAACAACAGGTTTTGCCAGTATTGACGCAAATGCGGAAAACGCCGGTGAAAGGCGTAGCCCAGCGGAATGAAGACCAGCGCGCACAGCAAGATCAGTTGCAGGATGTCGTTAAGGTTCAGCATGCTTTTCCTCCTGCGGGCCAAGCGGCAGCGTGAAAGCGATCGGCTGGCGGCGTTCTGCGGGCTCTGCGGCCGTCACCACGGGGGGCGGCGGCGCGACGCCCGCGGCGCCGGTGGCGGTAAGCTGCCAGCGCCCCTGAGCCATGCGTTTGATTTCCGAAATGATATCGACATCCTGGTGCCACACTACCCGGTTGCTGAAGGCTTCATCCACCGGCAGGCGGAAGATGAACTTCAGCGCGGTGTTCAGATCGTTGATGCGGCAGGTGGAGAGGAACAGCACCAGGCGCCCCTGCACCACGGTCATCACGTCGCCGAAACGCCGCAGGTGGCACAGGGTCATCGCCTGTTCGGCGCGCAGGCCGGTGGCCGGGCGCAACGCCACCATCACGCCTTTGCCGTCCTCGGGCAGCAAGGTGTTGGCCATCAGCGAAAGCACCGCCTGGCTAAACGGTTCCGGCCGCATGTAGCCTTTCAGCTGCAGCGGACGCAGCCCGGCCAGCAGCGCATCGATGTCGGCGGGCACGTGACGTGAGAAGCGCTGCCCCTGGATGCCTTCAAGCATGGTCAGAAAACGCGACAGCGGCGCGACGTGCGGCACGATCAGGTTGGCGCCGCAGGCCAGCAGCAGCCGTTCGTCGCTGTAGCGCAGGCTGGCGCTCATCTCGCGCACCGCGATTTTCAGGCCGTTGCCGCGGCTGCGGCGCAGGGTGTGGATTTGGTGCGCCAGATGATCGATTTGGTCGCTTTGATACAATGCGAAAATCAACGTCGCCGAGAGTCTCAGCATGCCGTGCTGCGCCAGTTCGTCGTTGCTCTCCAACAGCTGCCAGTTGGCGGACAGCGGCGGTGCGCCTTCTAGGATGCTGCGCTCGGCCAGATACTGGCCTTCGTCGCTGCGCAAGGCGGTGGGGGAGGGTTGGCTATTTTCCTCCTCGCCCTGCCAACCGCCTTCCGCCGCATACAGCGTCAGCAGCTGATTGGCGTTGATGCCGTTTTCGGTGCTCCACCAGTTCACCAGGTATTGCGCGCTGTCCTGCTGCCATTGCAGGCTGGACAGGCCGTTCAGGATGCGGTGCTGTGTGCTGAGCTGCCCTTTGAGCTTATTGATGCCGCCGCCGTGGCTGAGGATCAACAGCGTACACCCCTGCCGCCGCAGCCAGGCGGCGAGGGTGCGCGTCCATTCGCGCAGTTCTTCGGTGGTGAAGGTTTGCCACAGGCTGGCGTGGGCCAGCAGGATAAGTAAGCGATTTTGCGGCCGCAGGGCGCGCATCAGATCGTCGCTCAACTGCGCCAGCGCGGCTTTTTTCTCCGGTAGTTGATACAGCGGCAGCTTCTGCAAAGCGGGCGCAGCCAGCTCGGCCAGCAGGCGATCGGGTTTGTCTCCGCTGCAGATCAGGGCGAGCTTGCGGGTGGCCGGCTGGGCGGCGATGGCCTGGCGACACAACAGCGCGGCGTCGCTTTGCCTGTCGATATTGATCCAATAAAGCCCGGGGGCCTGCATCACCGACAGCTCTTCCCAAATCTGCCGAATGCCTAGAGAAAAAGAGTGCGCCATAGGATGTGTTCTACTTTCGTTGAAAGCCGACTAAAGGCGTTTATATTTAAAGATAGCCATTTTTACGCTGGCAATAACAAATCTCCGATGCTCTTCAATAATATTTGTTGAGAATCATCTTATTGCCTGTCTCTTTTTGTATCGTTGCTATAGTTAATTAACATAGCCTATTTTCGCCAAGGCGGAAGAATGAATAACGCACCCAGCCATTTTCGTGCAGCGGCGCCGGAGGAGAGCCAGGATGACCTGCAGGCGCTCAGCCAGGCTTTTTCATTACCAAAATTAAGCTATGTCGATATTTCGCGGCAGGAGCGGTTAACGCAAATGATGGCGCGCTGGCCGCTGCTGGCCGAATTGGCGCAAAACGCGGGGAGCCACTGATCTATGCCGGCGATCGCGCTGCAAGGGTTGCGGGGTGGAATGGGGACGACGTCAGTCACGGCGGCGCTCGCCTGGGCGTTGCGCCAGCTTGGCGAGTCGGTGCTGGCGATAGACTTTACGCCGGACAATCTGCTGCGCCTGCATTTCAACACGCCGTTCGAACTGGCGCGCGGCTGGGCACGCGCGGAACAGGACGGCGGTGGTTGGCGGGAAGGCGCGCTGCGTTATTGCGAAAACCTCGACTTTTTACCGTTTGGCCGCCTGAATGCGGCGGAACGGCTGGAAGTGCAACATCGGTGTCAGGCGCATCCCGATCGCTGGCGCGATAATTTGCGTCAGCTGATGGCCGGCGATCCGCAGCGCTGGATCCTGCTGGACGTCCCGGTCGGGGACGGCGTTTTGGCGCAGCAGGCATTGCAACTGGCCGACAGCGTGTTCGTGCTGTTGAACCCCGACGCCAACTGCCAGGTGCGGCTCCATCAGCAGGCGCTGCCGCACGCAAGTCATTTCCTGATTAACCATTACTCTTCGGCCAGCCGGCTGCAGCAGGATTTGCATCAGCTGTGGCTGCAAACGCTGAGCGGCCTGTTGCCGGTGGTTATCCACCGCGATGAAGCGTTGGCGGAAGCGCTGGCAGCCAAACAGCCGCTGGGCGAGTACCGCCCCGAGAGCCTGGCGGCGGATGAAGTGCTGACGCTGGCCAACTGGTGCCTGATCAACCTCAAACGGGGCGTTGCGCCATGAGTCGGGTGTTGAGCCTGCTGCTGGTGCCGCCGGTGCGCCAGGCGGTGCAGGCGCGCTACCGCGCCTATCGCCGCAGCGGGGCGTCGGCGCTGACCGCCTTTTTCACTACGCTGTTGGTGGCGCTGGGGTGGATGCTGCTGCGTTTGGAGTCACCGGCCTGGCGGCGCGTGCGCGCCGGCCGCGCTTACTGGTTCCCGCATCTGTCCGCCGAACGCCCCCGCCCGGCGGATGCGCTGCGCTATTTGCTGCAGGGGGCGTGGCTGCTGCTGTTCCGCAGCGGCCGCGCGCCGGTGCAGCGCGATTATTTCGCCGGTTGGCGGCGGCTGCAGCAGCGCTATGCCGACTGGCTGCAGGGCTTGCCGCAGCGGCTGAAAAACGCCGGCGTGGAACAGCGCTCGGTAGAGCGACTCGGCCGCATGAACCGCGGATTGCGGCGCGCGCTGTTCATTGTGGTCGGCGTGCTGGCGGCGATCCTCGCCATGCTGTGTATCTCGCAACCGTTCGATCTGTCGGCGCAGTTCGTGTTCGTTCTGCTGCTGTGGGGGATCGCGATGGTGGTGCGCCGGGTGCCGGGGCGCTTGCCTGCGTTGATGCTGATCGTGCTGTCGTTGACCGTCTCCTGCCGTTACCTGTGGTGGCGCTATACCGCCACGCTGAACTGGGACGATCCGCTCAGCCTGGTATGCGGCCTGCTGTTGCTGGTGGCGGAAACCTACGCCTGGGTGGTGTTGGTGCTGGGCTATTTCCAGACTATCTGGCCGCTTAACCGCCAGCCGGTGCCGTTGCCCGAAGACAGCGCCACCTGGCCGACCATCGATCTGATGGTGCCGACCTACAACGAAGACCTCGGGGTGGTGAAGCCCACCATCTATGCGGCGCTGGGCATCGACTGGCCGAAAGAGAAAGTGAACATCTATATCCTTGATGACGGCAATCGCCCCGAGTTCCGGGCGTTCGCCGCCGAGGTGGGAGTGAAGTACATCGCCAGGCCGACTCACGAACACGCCAAGGCCGGCAACATCAACAACGCGCTGAAGCAGGCCACCGGCGAGTTCGTGGCGATTTTCGACTGCGACCATGTCCCGACGCGCTCCTTCCTGCAGCTGACCATGGGGTGGTTCTTCAAAGACAAAAAGCTGGCGATGCTGCAGACCCCGCACCACTTCTTCTCGCCGGATCCCTTCGAGCGCAACCTTGGCCGCTTCCGTCAGACGCCCAACGAGGGCACTTTGTTCTACGGGCTGGTGCAGGACGGCAACGACATGTGGGACGCCACCTTCTTCTGCGGCTCTTGCGCCATCCTGCGCCGCAGCGCGCTGGACGAAATCGGCGGCATCGCGGTGGAAACCGTCACCGAAGACGCCCATACCTCGCTGCGTTTGCACCGGCGCGGGCATACCTCGGCCTATATCCGCATTCCGCAGGCCGCCGGGCTGGCGACCGAAAGCCTGTCGGCGCACATCGGCCAGCGCATTCGCTGGGCGCGCGGCATGGTGCAGATCTTCCGGCTCGACAACCCGTTGCTGGGCAAGGGGCTGAAACTGGCGCAGCGCCTGTGCTACGCCAACGCCATGCTGCACTTCCTGTCGGGCATCCCGCGGCTGATCTTCCTCACCGCGCCGCTGGCGTTTTTGCTGTTGCATGCCTACATCATCTTCGCGCCGGCGCTGGCGATCGCGCTTTACGTGCTGCCGCACATGATCCACGCCAGCCTGACCAACTCGCGCATCCAGGGGAAATACCGCCATTCGTTCTGGAGCGAAATCTATGAAACGGTGTTGGCCTGGTATATCGCGCGGCCGACGACGGTGGCGCTGTTCAATCCGCACAAGGGCAAATTCAACGTGACCGCCAAGGGCGGGCTGGTGGAGGAGGAGCACGTCGACTGGGTGATCACCCGGCCTTACATGTTCCTGGTGGTTCTTAACCTCGCCGGGCTGGCGTTCGGCGCCTGGCGGCTGGCCTATGGCCCGACGGACGAGGTGATGACGGTGATCATCAGCCTGGTGTGGGTGCTGTACAACATGACCATTCTCGGCGGCGCGGTGGCGGTGGCGGTGGAAGCCAAACAGGTGCGTCAGGCGCACCGCGTGGAGATCGCCATGCCGGCGGCGATCGCGCGTGCCGACGGCCACCTCTACCCCTGCACGCTGCGCGATTACTCCGATGGCGGCGTGGGCATCGAGATGCGGGTGGCGGACACGTTGAAAGAAGGCGACAAGGCCTCGCTGCTGCTCAAACGCGGCCAGCAGGAGTACAGCTTCCCCTGCGTGGTGACGCGCGCCTTCGGCAACAAGGTGGGGGTGCGTCTGGTCAGTCTTTCCACCCGCGAACACATCGATTTTATTCAGTGCACCTTCGCCCGCGCCGATACCTGGGCGCTGTGGCAGGACGGGTTCCCTGAAGACCGGCCGATCGAAAGCCTGCGCGACGTGCTGGCGCTGGGCTTCCGCGGCTATGTGCGCATGGCGGACTACGCGCCGCCGCTGGTACGCGGTCTGCTGGTCGGGGTCACGTCGCTGACCGCCTGGGTAGTGTCGTTTATTCCGCGCGGCGTCGGCAGGGATCCGACCTTGGGTCAACAAGAAACCGTGGGTTAGCTGCGAGTTCAACCGCCCGCTCACTCGCCCGGTGAACAGGCTCCAACATTGATGATGATACGATGACGAGAAAAATAACCTGGTTAACTGCTCTGGCCTTAGGCATCAGCACCCTGTCGCAGGCCGAAACCGCCACCGCGCCGACCGTGGCGGCCCAGCCGCCGATCGCTGCGGCGGCCGATACGGCGACCGCGCCACCGCCGGCCGCCGCGCCGCAGGATCCGAATGCGCCGGTGCGCGACGTGTCGCTGCCGTTTGCGCAGATAGCGCCGCCGCCGGGCACCTTTGTTCTGCGCGGCACCCGGCCGGACGGGCAGATCGAATTCGGCGTGCGCAGCGATGAGGTGGTCTCGCAGGCGATGCTCGACCTGGAATTTACGCCGTCGCCGGCGTTGATCCCGGTCGAGTCGCACGTCAAGGTCTACCTGAACGACGAGCTGATGGGCGTGACCACGATCGCCAAGGAGCAGTTGGGCAAGCCCAATCGCATCCAGATGGCGATCGATCCGCGCTATATTACCGATTTTAACCGCGTCCGGCTGGTGTTCGTCGGCCATTATCAGAACATCTGCGAAAACCCGGCCAGCACTTCGCTGTGGCTCGACGTCAGCAAATCCAGCGCGCTGAAGCTGCGCTTCCAGACGCTGCCGGTGAAAAACGAGCTGTCGCACTTCCCTGAGCCGTTCTTCGACAGCCGCGACAATCGGCCGCTGACGCTGCCGATGGTGTTCGCCGGCCAGCCGGATCTGGCCCAGCAGCGCGCGGCGGGCATTCTGGCCTCGTGGTTCGGCAGCAAGGCGCAGTGGCGCGGGCAATCCTTCCCGACGCTGTATAACGCGCTGCCGACGCAGCACGCGGTGGTGTTCGCCACCAATAAGCAGCGCCCGGATTTCCTGCGCGATTACCCGGCGGTCAACGGCCCGACGGTGGAGATGATCAGCCACCCGGACAATCCCTACGTCAAACTGCTGCTGATTCAGGGGCGTGACGACAACGATTTGATCACCGCGGTGAAAGGCATCGCGCAGGGCGACATTCTGTTCCGCGGCCAGAACGTGACGGTGGACAAGGTGGAACAGCTGGCGCCGCGTCAGCCTTACGACGCGCCGAACTGGGTGCGCACCGATCGGCCGATGACCTTCGCCGAACTGCAGCAATACGCCGAACAGCTGCAAACCAGCGGTATCGAGCCCGGCCCGATTTCATTGACCATGAACCTGCCGCCGGATCTGTTCCTGATCCGCAGCACCGGCATCGATATGCACCTCAAGTACCGTTATACCGCGCCGCGCATTCAGGACGGTTCGCGGCTGAGCGTCAGCCTGAACAACCAGTTCGTGCAGGCCTACTCGCTGGTGCCGGAACACGAACAGGGGGCGCAGCTGCTGCGCCTGCCGTTGACGCAGGGGCTGCTCGACTCCGACAAGAACGTCAGTATCCCGGCGCTGCGGCTGGGTGCGACCAACCAGCTGCGCTTTGACTTTGACTACACCACGCTGCTGGCCAGCGGCGCGGAAGGGCGCTGCGAAACCTACTCCTTCACGCAAAACCACGCGGTGATCGACGGCGCGTCTACCATCGATTTCTCCGGCTACCGCCACTTTATGGCGATGCCGGACCTGCGCGCCTTCGCCAACGCCGGCTTCCCGTTCAGCCGCCTGGCGGATCTGTCACAAACGCTGGTGTTGGTGAACCAGAAACCGCAGCCGGCACAGGTCAGTGCGCTGCTGAATGCGCTCGGCGTGATCGGCGCGCAAACCGGCTACCCGGCGCTGGCCTTCACGCTGAGCGACGACTGGTCGCAGGCCAAGGATCGTGACGACGATATCCTGATGGTCGGCACCATTCCGCAGGCGCTGCGCGACGACAAGAAAATCAGCCTGCTGGTGGACGCGACCCAAAGCTGGGTGAAACAGCCGACGCGCCAACCGCCGCTGCCCAGCTCGGAAGTGCTGGCGGAGGACGCCAAGCCGGACAGCAAGACCACCGTCAGTTCCGAGGGGGCGATGTCGGCGATCATTGGCGTGCAGTCGCCGTTCAACGACCAGCGCAGCATCGTGGCGCTGTTGGCGGACAGCCCGCGCGGCTATGAGCTGCTGAACAATGCCCTGCTGGACAGCGGCAAGCGCGCCGCGGTGTTCGGCTCGGTGGCGGTGATCCGCGAATCGGGGGTCAACAGCCTGCGCGTCGGCGATGTTTACTATGTCGGTCACCTGCCTTGGTGGGAGCGGCTTTGGTATGCCCTCTCCACCCATCCGGTCCTACTGGCGGTGCTCGCGGTGGTGCTGGTAGTGATCCTGGGGTTGATGCTGTGGCGCGGCCTGAAGGCCTTCAGCCGGCGGCGTCTGGCGCCTGAAGATCGGGATTGACGGCGGTGAACGCGATGCTGCAACGCCTGTCGCTCGGCATGCTGCTGCTGTGCGCTTTCAGCGCGGCGGCGGCCTGCGAATGGCCGGGCTGGCAACAGTACAAGCAGTTCTACATCAGCCCGCAGGGGCGGGTGATCGATCCGAGCAGCCCGAACAAAATCACCACGTCGGAGGGGCAGAGTTACGGCCTGTTCTTCGCCCTGGTGGCCAATGACCGGCCGACCTTCGACCAGCTGTTGACCTGGACGGAGAACAACCTGGCGGCGGGCGATCTCAGCGCCCGTTTACCCGCCTGGCTGTGGGGCGAGGGCGACGACAAGCAGTGGAAGGTGCTGGACGCCAACTCGGCGTCGGACGCCGATCTGTGGATCGCTTATAACCTGCTCGAAGCCGGCCGCCTGTGGAAAAGCCGGCGTTATCAAACCCTGGGGACGCTGCTGTTGCAGCGCATCGGCCGCGAGGAAGTGGCCGACATCCCCGGCCTGGGGCTGATGCTGCTGCCGGGCAAAGTCGGGTTCGTGGCGGAAGATCGCTGGCGGCTGAACCCCAGCTACCTGCCGCCGCAGCTGTTGACGCGTTTTGCGGCGCTGAACGGCCCGTGGCGCGCGATGCGCGAGATCAATCAACGGCTGTGGTTGGAGACCGCGCCGCACGGCTTCTCGCCGGACTGGGTGGTATGGCGGGTCGGCGCCGGTTGGCAGCCGGACACCGTCAAGCCGAACGTCGGCAGCTACGACGCCATTCGGGTCTATCTGTGGGCCGGCATGCTGGCGGACGACGATGAACACAAGGCGGCGCTGCTCAAACGCTTCCAGCCGATGGCGCAGCTCACCGCCAGCCAGGGCGTGCCGCCGGAGAAAACCGATACCGCCAGCGGCAAAACCACCGGCGACGGCCCGGTCGGCTTTTCCGCCGCGATGTTGCCGATGTTGGCGGCGCAGGCCGACGCGCTGGCGGCCCAGCGGCAACGGATCGGCGAACACCCGCCGGGTGACGACGCCTATTTCAGCGCCTCGCTGACGCTGTTCGGCCAGGGGTGGGATCAACAACGTTATCGCTTTAATCGTCAGGGTGAACTGCAACCCTTGTGGGACGGCCAATGCACAACTTCAAAATAAACTGGCTGAATTTGATTCCGCTGAGTCTGGCGATGCTGCCGCAGGCGCGCGCTGCGGAGGCCGTGGCGCCGGAGCAGTGGCTGCTGGAGCAGGTGCGCATTGGCGAGGCCGGCAACAAGGACGATCTGGTGCGCCAATCGCTGTACCGGCTCGAACTGATGGATCCGAACAACCCGGACGTGATCGCCGCGCGCATGCGTTTGGCGCTGCGGCAGGGCAACATGGCGCTGGCGCAGCAGCAGTTGGACAAGCTGAAAACGCTCGCGCCGCAGTCCAGCGCTTATCGCCAGGCGCAAATGAACATGCTGCTGACCCAGCCGGAAACCCGGCAAAAGCTGCAGCAGGCGCGCCTGATGGCGACCGCCGGCCGGTTGCCGGAGGCCAAGGCGCAGTACGATGCGCTGTTCCACGGCGAGCCGCCGACGCTCGATCTGGCGGTGGAATACTGGCGGCTGGTGGCGCGCTTGCCGGGACAGGAGGCGAAGGCGTTAAAGCAGCTGCAGGCGCTGGATCAGCAATATTCCGGCAACGCGGCGCTGCGCATGTCGCTGGCGCGCATGCTGTTCAGCCAGAATCAGGACGCGCAGGCCTATGAACTGCTGCAGAAGATCGCCGCCGATCCGGCCGGGCGCGGCGATGCCGCCGATCTGTGGCTGGACAAGGTCAAAGCGATGCCGGTCAGCGCGCAGAGCGTAGCGGCGCTCAACCGTTTCCTCGGCGTGTTCGACACCGGCGATCAGGCGACCAGCGCCCGTGAAGAGCTGGCCAGACAGCAGAAACTGTTGGCCGATCCGGCTTATCAGGCGCGGGTGCGCGGCCTGGCTCAGGTGGATAAAGGCGGCAGCCGGGCGGCCATTCCTGAGTTGCAAAAGGCGTTGGCGGCGACGCCGAACGACGCCGAGGTACTGGGCGCGCTCGGCCAGGCCTATTCACGCGCCGGTGACCGCCCGCAGGCGCTGAAGCTGTTTCGCCAGGCGCTGGCGGCCGACAAGAATGGCTACGGCAGTGGCAAATGGCAGAGCCTGATCAAGAGCACCGGCTACTGGCTGGCGATCGACGAGGGCGACAAAGCGCTCAAGGCCGGCAATCTCGCGTTGGCACGGCAGAAATATCAGCAGGCGCGCCAGCTCGACGACAGCAACGGCGACGCGTTTCTCGGCCTGGGCGATGTGGCGGTGGCGAGCAAGGATGACGCCGCGGCGGAAGGGTTTTATCAGCAGGCGCTGCGGCGCGATCCCGGCAACGGCAGCGCGCTGCGCGGCCTGGTGAATATCTATCAGCGCCAGTCGCCGGAAAAAGCGCTAGCCTACCTTGACGGCCTGCCGCGCAGCCAGCAGGCCAAGCTGCGCAGCACTCTCGATGGGCTGCGGCTCGACAGGCTGAAACAGCAGGCGGAGACGCTGGCGCAGCAGCAACAGTGGCAGCAGGCGGCGGAAATCTATCGGCGCGCCCAGCCGATGGCGCCCGACGATGTCTGGCTGACCTATCGCTATGCCCAGGCGCTGCGTCAGGCCGGGCAGCCGCAACAGGCGGACGCCTTATTCCGGCAGCTGGCGCAGCGCCAGCACGCCAATCCTCAGCTGACCTACGCCTATGCGCTCTATCTTTCCGGCAGCGATCGCGACAGGCAGGCGCTGGCGCAGCTCAATACGCTGCCGGCGGCGCAGTGGAACGACAATATGCGCGAGCTGGCGCAGCGGCTGAAAATGCAGGCGACGATCGCACATGCCGAAGGGCTGCGGGCGGCCGGTGACGAACCGGCGGCGGAAGCCTATCTGCGCCGGCAGCCGGCGGACACGCGCATCGATTTGCTGCTCGCCGACTGGGCGCTGGCGCGCGGGGAGTATGCGGCGGCACTGGACGACTATCAGCGGGTGAAACGCCGTGAACCGAACAATCCGGATGCGCAACTGGGCGAGATCGAAGCCTATGTGGCGCAGGGGGATCTGGACGCGGCGCGCCAGCGGCTGAAAACCGAACCGCAGCCGCAAGACGCTTCGCTCAACAGCCAACGGCGGGTCGCCAATGCCTGGGGCGCGGTGGGCGATGCGCAGCAGGCCGAGGCGCTCTTCAGTCGGCTGAAAACGGCGGCGGCCTCAGAACCGGTCGGGCAGACCAAAGCGCTGATCTACCGCGACGCCGCCCGCCTGGAGCGGGCTCAGCAACAGCCGGAGCGGGCGCAGCAGGATTACCGCCAGGCGATGGTGGCCGGCGGTATCACGCCTACGCTGCCGCAGGACAATGACCGCTACACCTATTTGACGCGCAATAATCCGGGCGACGACTGGCTGAAACGCGGCATCCGCTCCGATGCCGCGGATCTGTATCGGCAGCAGGACGTGAACGTCACGCTCGATCACGATTACTGGCGCTCGAGCGGCACCGGCGGCATTTCCGACTTCAACGCGCACGACACCATGCTGCAGGTGGATATGCCGCTGTATGACGGGCGCGCCTTCTTGCGCACCGACACCGTGCAGCTGGATGCCGGCCGCTTCTCGACCGACGGCAGCGGCAAATACTACGAAACCTTCGGCACCTGCCACACGCAAGGGTGCCGCGGCGATGAACACCAGAAAACCACCGGCACCAGCGTGGCGGCCGGTTGGAAAAACGATCGCTGGGCCGCCGATATCGGCACGACGCCGATGGGCTTCGAGGTGGTCGACTGGAGCGGCGGCCTGGCCTACAGCGGCGACTGGAACCACATCGGCTGGACGCTGGCGGCCTCGCGGCGGCCGATCTCCAGCTCGCTGCTGGCGTTTGGCGGCGCCAAGGATCCGAATACCGGCACTACCTGGGGCGGCGTGCGCGCCACCGGCGTCAGCCTGAGCGCCAGCTACGATCGCGGCGAGGCGAACGGCGTGTGGGCCGATCTCAGCGCGCACCAGCTCACCGGCAAGAACGTGGCGGACAACCAGCGGCAGCGGTTGATGGCCGGCTATTACTACAAGGTGATCAACGAAGATAATCGCCGCCTGAGCGTTGGGCTCAATACCATGCTGTGGCACTACCAGAAAGACTTGAGCGGCTATTCGCTGGGACAGGGCGGCTATTACAGCCCGCAGCAATATCTGTCGCTGTCGCTGCCGGTCAACTATCGTCAGCGCACCGAGAACTGGTCGTGGGAGCTGGGCGGTTCGGTTTCGCTGTCGCATTCGAAAACCGACAGCCAGCGCCGCTATCCGCTGCAGGGACTGATCCCGGATTCGTTGCCCGATAAGTTCGCCGTCGAGGACGGCAGCTCCTCGAGCGGCGTCGGTTATACCCTGCGGGCGATCGTCGAACGCCGTCTCAGTTCGCACTGGACGCTCGGCGCCGGCATCGACATTCAACAGGCGAAGGACTATACGCCGAGCCACGCGTTGATTTATCTGCGTTATTCCCTGGCCGGCTGGCAAGGGGATCTCGATTTGCCGCCGCAGCCGCTGACGCCTTACGCCGACTTCAAGTAGCCGGAAGGGGGAAAGATTCGGAGTGTCGGACGCCGGGGAGTTTTGTTACCCTGTGTGCGGGTCGCGTTTGTTCGCTTTAGGAAAAGACTGAAACCCGCGATTTTCTTGGTTTTGCCTGCGGCATAGCCAGATAAAAACAGCCGATGATCGAGTATACTCAGCCCGGTTCGAGGGGGCGGGTGAGAGTCAGCCCCCTTTTTTGTTTCAGCCCGATTTCACGGAGAGCAGGTTTGCGGGTCAGGCGTTCGTTAACGATTAAGCAGATGGCGACAGTGTCCGGCGTGGCGCTGGTTACGATCTGCATATTTATCGTGATCCAGTTATTCCACTTTGTGCAGCAGCGCAGGGATGACTACGCCCAGCAACTGGAGAATATCGCTCACTCCGTACGCCAGCCGCTGGCGGAAGCGGTGCTGCGCATGGACGTGCCGGAAGCCAAAAAGGTGCTGAATACGCTGTTGCCGGTCGGCATTCTCAGCCGGGCGGATATCGTCTTGCCGAACGAGTTTCAGGCGCTGCACGCCAATTTCCCGCCGGAGCGGCCGGTGCCGACGTTGATCGCCCGGCTGTTTGAGCTGCCTATCCAAATTTCCGTGCCGCTCTATTCGCTGGAACGGGTGCCGGCCAACCAGCAGCCGCTGGCCTACCTGGTGCTGCAGGCCGATTCGTTCCGCATGTACCAGTTTATCCTCAGCATTTTGTCGACCATGCTGTCGACCTACCTGCTGCTGGCGCTGATCCTGTCGGTGTCCATCACCTGGTGCATGAACCGGCTGATGGTGCATCCGCTGCGCGCGATGGCCAAAGAGCTGGAGAACATCTCGCAGGACGAAGCGCCCTATCATCAACTGATGCTGCCGGCGCTGCACCAGGATGATGAGCTCGGCCTGCTGGTGCGCAATTACAACCGCAATCAACAGACGCTGGCCAAGGCGCATGCCGACATGAGCCGCCTGAGCACCCGCCACCCGGTGACCGAACTGCCCAACCCGGCCTTGCTGAACGCGTTGCTGGAACAGCATATCGCCTCCAGCCTGCGCCCCGAGCGTTTTAACCTGCTGGTGATCGGCATCGAGACGCTGCATGAAGCGTCGGGCGTGATGAGCCCGGCGATGCGCGAGGCATTGCTGTTGGCGCTGGCGAAGAAGCTGCGCGGCTGCATCGACGAAAACGGCGTGCTGGCACAGCTGAGCAATACCGAATTCGCCATCCTGGCCAAGGGCATCGAGCGGCCGTTCCACGCCATGCAGCTGGCGCGGCGCATCATGGCGGAGATCAACGCGCCGTTGACGCTGGAAGGACTGGCGCTGCGGCCCAACGCCAGCATCGGCATCGCCCACTACCTCAATCAGGGGGAGAGCGCGGAACAGCTGCTGCGCAGCGCCACCTCGGCGATGATGTCCGCACATCGCGAAGGGAAAAATCAGATCCTGTTCTTCGAACCCAGCCTGACGGAGCGCACGCAGAAGCGATTGACGCAGGAGAGCGAGATCCTGCACGGTATTGAGCAGCGGCATTTCACGCTGTTCCTGCAGCCACAGATCGACATGCAGTCCAACGAGGTGATTGGCGCAGAAGCGTTGCTGCGCTGGCAGCAGTACGACGGCAGCTATACCCTGCCGGCCGACGTCATTCCGCTCGCGGAAGAGCTGGGCGTGATTGTGCCGCTCGGCAACTGGGTGCTGGAAGAGTCCTGCCGTATCCTGGCGGACTGGCAGCAGCGCGGCATTGCGCTGCCGCTGGCGGTTAACGTTTCCGGCATTCAGATGCAGGACGAGGCGTTTGTTCCGCATCTGAAAAATCTGCTGGCGCAGTATCGAATCGATCCGCGCAAGCTGCTGCTGGAGATCACCGAGACGGTACGCATCGATGATCTCGACCGCGCGCTGGCGCTGCTGCGCGAGCTGCACGATCTGGGGCTGTCGATCGCGTTGGACGACTTCGGCATGGGCTACTCCAGCCTGGAGTACCTGAACCGGTTGAAATCCCTGCCGATCGATTTGATTAAAATCGACCGCAGTTTCATTCAGGGGCTGCCGGCCGACGATGCGATGGTGCGCATCGTCAGTTCAATCTCTGAAGTGCTGGCGTTGCCGGTGATGGCCGAAGGCGTGGAAAACGCCGAGCAGCGCGACTGGCTGCTGAAGCACGGCATTCGCAGCGGGCAAGGGTTCCTGTTCGCCCGGCCGCTGCCGCGTGAAGCGTTCGAAACCGAGTTTTGCCGCGCGGCGCCGTGAGCGCCGCGTTACCTTTCCGGTACTTTTCCCCGTCCGAAAATCGCTATTCCACTCATACCTCTTTTGCGTTAGTGCAAACAAAGGCTTACGCAATTTTCAGCTTTGCACCCGGACTGACGCGTTTCAGCTCTTAAATTCACATCAACCCTGAGGGGTGGGTGCAACAAATTATTTCCATGTTGTTAAGTGGGTGTTATTTTCCGCGCAAGCAATGAACAGGCTGGATTTTTAGACTGCCGCCTGGTGCGTGTCTTCCCCCCATAGGATGTTCATATGAAAACAACAATTTTTAAGAGCCTCTATTTTCAGGTGCTGACGGCGATCACGCTGGGTATCCTGCTTGGCCACTTCTACCCTGACCTCGGCGCTCAGATGAAACCCTTGGGCGATGGCTTCGTCAAGCTGATCAAGATGATTATCGCCCCGGTGATTTTCTGCACCGTGGTGACCGGCATCGCCGGCATGGAAAGCATGAAGGCGGTGGGGCGCACCGGCGCCATCGCGCTGCTGTATTTTGAAATCGTCAGCACCCTCGCGCTGATTATCGGCCTGGTGATCGTCAACCTGGTGCAACCGGGCGCCGGCATGAACGTCGATCCCGGTACGCTGGACGCCAAAGCGGTGGCGATCTACGCCGAGCAAGCGCAGCAGCAGGGCATCATTCCGTTCCTGCTGGACATCATCCCCGGCAGCGTGATCGGCGCGTTCGCCAGCGGCAACATTCTTCAGGTGCTGCTGTTCGCGGTGCTGTTCGGCTTCGCCCTGCATCGTCTGGGCGACAAAGGGCAGCTGATCTACAACGTGATCGACAGCTTCTCGCGGGTGATTTTCGGCATCATCAACATGATCATGCGCCTGGCGCCGCTGGGGGCCTTCGGCGCCATGGCGTTTACCATCGGTAAATACGGCGTCGGCACGCTGGTGCAACTCGGCCAGCTGATCGTGTGCTTCTATATCACCTGCATCCTGTTCGTGGTGGTGGTGTTGGGCAGCATCGCCCGCGCCAACGGCTTCAGCATCTTCAAATTTGTCAACTACATCAAAGAAGAGCTGCTGATCGTGCTGGGGACCTCGTCGTCTGAATCCGCGCTGCCGCGCATGCTGGATAAAATGGAGAAGTTGGGCTGCAAGAAATCGGTGGTGGGTCTGGTGATCCCGACCGGATACTCCTTCAACCTGGACGGCACCTCTATCTACCTGACCATGGCCGCGGTGTTTATCGCTCAGGCGACCAACACCCACATGGATATCATGCATCAGATTACCCTGCTGGTGGTGTTGCTGCTCTCCTCCAAAGGGGCGGCGGGCGTGACCGGCAGCGGCTTTATCGTGTTGGCCGCCACCATCTCCGCCGTGGGCCACCTGCCGCTGGCCGGCCTGGCGCTGATCCTCGGCATCGACCGCTTTATGTCGGAAGCTCGCGCGCTGACCAACCTGGTGGGCAATGGCGTGGCGACCGTGGTCGTGGCCAAATGGTGTAATCAGCTGGATGAGAAGCAGCTGAAAGACACCCTGAACAACAAAAATACCGGCGCGGACAAAACGCTGCCTTCCGCCTGATTTCGGCGGTAAATCACCGGCCGCATCCGCGGCCGGTGAGCTTCTTCCCCTGCCTCGTAACGATTTTTTGCATTAAAAACCCCGCAATCTATTATTTTTCACTCTAATGAGTGACATCCGCAAAGGCGCGCGGTCTAACACGATGGTACACTTTCTGCTTTCCGCCCCACCGTGAAACTCAGGGCGTATTTTTATGATTCCATTGAATGGAATACACGCATTTGCATAAGAAATTGGATAGTCATTAAGTAGGGGTTCACATGCAGGGCACCAGAATTCATCTTATAGTTGGTGGGCTGCTACTGGCGGCAGCCAGTGGCAGCGTGCAGGCTGAAGCACTACAACCCGATCCTGCCTGGCAGCAGGGGGCGCTGGCCAACGGGTTTTCATGGCAGATTCTCGATACGCCGCAGCGGCCGAGCGACCGCGTGGAACTGCGGCTGATCGTCAATACCGGCTCTTTGGTGGAGTCTTCGCAGCAGACCGGCTTTGCCCACCTGCTGCCGCGGCTGGCGTTGACGCGCAGCGAAAGCTTCACGGCGCCGCAGCTGCGGGCGCTGTGGCAGCAGAGCGTAGATAACGAGCGGCCGCTGCCGCCGGCTATCATCTCGTACGATTTCACCATGTATAACCTCAGCTTGCCGAACAACCGGCCCGATCTGCTGAAAGAAGCGCTGGCCTGGCTGGCGGACACGACCGGCAAACTGGCGATCGACGAGCACACGGTGCACGCGGTGATGAATTCCAGCATCAATCCGGTCGGCACTTTCCCACCCAATACCAAAGACGCCTGGTGGCGTTACCGCCTGAAAGGCTCGACGCTGCTGGCGCACGATCCGGCGCAGCCGGCGAAACGGCCGGTCAACCTTGAGCAGTTGAAGAAATTCTATCAGCAGTGGTACACACCGGACGCCATGACGCTGTTCGTGGTCGGCAAGGTTGACAGCCGCAGCCTGGGCGAGCAGATCAACAAGGCTTTCTCGCCGCTGCAGGGCAAACGTGAAACCCCGGCTCCGATGCCGACCCTGACGCCGCTGCCGCAGCAGCCGGTGAGCCTGATCAGCGAGCAGGTGAAGCAGGATACGCTGTCGATCATGTGGGATTCGCCGTGGCACCCGATTCGCGATTCGCAAAGCCTGCTGCGCTACTGGCGTGGCGATCTCGCCCGCGAGGCGTTGTTCTGGCACCTCCAGCAGACGCTGGAAAAAAGCGGCCAGAAAAACCTGCATTTGGGCTTTGACTGCCGCGTGCAGTACCAGCGCGGGCAGTGCGCCATCCACCTGGATACGCCGAACAACAACCTGAACGGCAGCCTGGGCTTCATTGCCCGCGAACTGGCCAACGTGCGGGACAACGGCCTGTCGAAAGAGGAATTCGATGCGCTGCTGGCGCAGAAAAACGATCAGCTGAGCAAGCTGTTCGCGACCTACGCCCGTACCGACACCGACGTGCTGATGAGCCAGCGTCTGCGGTCGCAGCAGAGCGGGGTGGTGGATATCGCGCCGGAGCTGTACCAGAAGTTGCGCCAGGAGTTCCTGTCCAGCCTGACGCTGGAGACGCTGAATCAGGCGCTGAAGCTGCAGTTGTCTCAGGACGCGACGTTGGTGCTGATGCAGCCGAAGGGCGAGCCGGAAATGAGCATGAAGCAGCTGCAGGATACCTATAACGGCATCATGATGCCGCCGCCGGCGGTGGTGACGGAAGAAGCCAAACCGGCGGACACCGCAGTCGCTTCGCCGGCGACGGACGCCGCTGGCGCGCAGTAATTCGTGGCAGGGGGCTCAGGCCCCCTCAGTTGCGGTACAGCACCTTGATGATATGGTAACCGAACTGGGTTTTGACCGGGCCGTAAGGTTTGAGCAGCGGGATGCTGAACACCGCTTTATCGAACGCAGGCACCATCGCGCCCTTGTTGAATTCGCCCAGCGAGCCGCCGTTGCGTTTTGACGGGCAGCTCGAATATTTGCGCGCCAGCGTGTCGAAGCTGACGCCGCGCTTCAGCTTGGCCAGCAGCTCGTTGGCCAGCTTTTCATTGTCTACCAGAATGTGCAGGGCGCACGCCGTTTTTGCCATGGTATTGCCTTTGTCGATGCGAAAATTGCGCTGATTATACCCGCTAAATCTCATCGGCGCTTTCTGCTACAATTCCCTTCCACGTTTTACAGTCGAGCAAGTCAGCGCCATGCGATTAAACCCCAGCCAACAACAAGCCGTCGAATTCGTTACCGGGCCCTGCCTGGTGTTGGCCGGTGCCGGCTCCGGCAAGACGCGCGTTATCACTAATAAGATAGCCCACCTGATCCACCACTGCGGCTATCAGGCGCGGCACATCGCCGCCGTGACTTTTACCAACAAAGCCGCGCGCGAGATGAAAGAGCGCGTGTCGCAAACCCTGGGACGCAAAGAGGCGCGTGGGCTGATGATTTCCACCTTCCACACCCTGGGGCTGGAGATCATCAAGCGGGAATATGTGGCGCTGGGCATGAAGTCCAACTTCTCGCTGTTCGACGACCAGGATCAGCTGGCATTGCTGAAAGAGCTGACCGAAAAGTGGTTGGAAAGCGATAAGACGCTGGTGGCGCAGCTGATTTCGACCATCTCCAACTGGAAAAACGACCTGATCGATCCCCAGCGGGCGGCAGAGTTGGCGCGCTCGGAGCGCGACAAGCTGTTCGCCCATTGCTACGGTCTTTACCACGCCCATATGCGGGCGTGTAACGTACTGGACTTCGACGATTTGATCCTGTTGCCGACGCTGCTGCTGCAACGCAACGAAGAGGTGCGTGAACGCTGGCAGCAGCGCATCCGCTATCTGCTGGTGGATGAGTATCAGGATACCAACACCAGCCAATACGAGCTGGTGAAGCTGCTGGTGGGCCATCGCGCGCGCTTTACCGTGGTGGGCGACGACGACCAGTCGATTTACTCCTGGCGCGGCGCGCGGCCGCAGAACCTGGTGCTGCTGAAGGAAGATTTCCCGGCGCTGCAGGTGATCAAGCTGGAGCAAAACTACCGTTCCAGCGAGCGCATTTTAAAGGCGGCCAATATCCTGATCGCCAATAACCCGCACGTGTTTGAAAAAAGGCTGTTTTCCGAGCTGGGGTATGGCGAAGAGCTGAAGGTGGTGACCGCCAACAACGAGGATCACGAAGCCGAGCGCGTGGTGGGGGAACTGATCGCCCACCACTTCGTGAAAAAAACCAACTACGGCGACTATGCGATTCTCTACCGTGGCAACCACCAGTCGCGGGTGTTTGAAAAGATGCTGATGCAGAACCGCATCCCGTACAAGATTTCCGGCGGCACGTCGTTCTTCTCTCGCCCCGAGATCAAGGATCTGCTGGCCTACCTGCGCGTGCTGACCAACCCGGACGACGACAGCGCCTTCCTGCGCATCGTCAATACCCCCAAGCGCGAGATCGGTCCGGCGACGCTGCAGAAGCTCGGCGAATGGGCCAACCAGCGCAACAAGAGTTTATTCCACGCCAGTTTCGATCTGGGGCTGAGCCAGCACTTGACCGGGCGCGGGCTGGAATCGCTCCAGCGCTTCACCCACTGGCTGGGCGGCATCGCCCAACAGGCGGAGCGTGAGCCGGTGGCGGCGGTGCGCGATCTGATCCGCGGCGTGGATTATGAAAGCTGGCTGTTTGAAACCTCGACCAGCCCGAAGGCCGCCGAAATGCGGATGAAGAACGTCAATACGCTGTTCGGTTGGATGACGGAGATGCTGGAAGGCAACGATTTGGACGAGCCGATGACGCTGACCCAGGTCGTGACGCGCTTCACCCTGCGCGACATGATGGAGCGCGGTGAAAGCGAAGAGGAGCTGGATCAGGTGCAGCTGATGACGCTGCACGCTTCCAAAGGGTTGGAGTTCCCCTACGTGTTCCTGGTGGGCATGGAAGAGGGGCTGCTGCCGCACCAGAGCAGCATCGACGAAGACAATGTCGATGAAGAGCGGCGTCTGGCCTATGTGGGGATCACCCGCGCGCAAAAAGAGCTGATCTTCACCCTGTGCCGCGAACGCCGTCAGTACGGTGAGTTGGTGCGGCCGGAGCCGAGCCGATTCCTGCTGGAGCTGCCGCAGGACGATTTGGCGTGGGAAACCGAGCGCAAAGTGGTGAGCCCGCAGGAGCGGATGCAGAAGGGGCAGAGCCATCTGGCCAATATCCGCGCCCAGCTGGCCAAGGCCAAAGGCGGGAATTAAAAAGAAAGGGCGCTCATCGCGCCCTTGCTATTTCAACGTTGTTCTTCCAATCGCAGCGTCCAGTGGACGTAGCTCTGCCAGTGGCTTTCCTGCTCCAGCGCCTCGGCGCGCAGCGGATGCTGCTCCAGCCAACCCGGCGGCAAGATCACCGTCAGTTCATCGTCCTGATTGGCGCGTAAACGCACCGCCGGCAGCGTGTCGTCGCGGCGGCGGCTGGCGAAGATGATCGCCAGGCGCAAAATGCGGCACAGACGCTGCGCGGTGCGCGGCGGCAGGGCATTTTGCTGGTTCAACAGCGACAGGTCGAGGGTGTTACTCTGGTTTTGCAGCAGGGTGGCCAGCAGTTTTTTCTGCGCGGGGGTAAAGCCGGGTAAGTCCAGGTGGCGGATCAGGTAGGCGGCGTGTTGCGGCGCCTGCTTGAAATCGACGCTGAGGCCGAGTTCGTGGATCAGGCTGGCGCTGTGCAACAGCTCGCGACATCGCGCATCCAACTGCCACTCGTTGGCGACCTGCTGCGAGAAGTTGGCGGCGAGCTGGCTGACGCGCTCGGCCTGCTCGGTGTCGATCAGGTAGCGACGCTGCAGGTTGCGGATGGTGCGGATGCGAATATCCTGCTCCACCGGCAGATGCAGCATGCCGTAAACCAGGCCTTCACGCAGCGCCCCGCCGGCCAGCATCATGCTTTCGATGCCCAGCTCCTGGAAGATGGCCAGCAGAATGGACAGGCCGCTCGGGAAGACCAGCGCGCGTTCCAGCGTCAACCCTTCGATCTCCAGCTCTTCCAGCTTGCCGCACTGAATGGCCCGCTGTTTCAATTGGCGCAGCTTGGGCAGGGTGATGCGTTCATCCATGCCTTGCGCCACCATGATTTCCTGCAGCGCTTGTACGGTGCCGGAAGCGCCGACGCAGATTTGCCAACCGTGCTGGCGCAGCTGCGGCGCGATCGGCCGCACCATTTCGCGCGCGGCCTGTTCGGCGCGCTCGAAGTTTTCTTTCCCGAGGTTGCGATCGCTGAAGTAGCGCTCCAGCCAGGTGACGCAGCCCATCGACAGGCTGTACAGCTGCGATGCCTGTGCGCCGGTGCCGGTGACCAGTTCGGTGCTGCCGCCGCCGATATCGACGACCAGCCGCCGATCCGGCCCGCCGGTGGTGTGCGCGACGCCATGATAAATCAGCCGCGCTTCTTCTTCGCCGCTGATGACCTGCACCGGGCAGCCGAGGATTTGCTCGGCGGCTTGCAGGAACTCATCGGCGTTGGACGCCAGGCGCAACGTGGCGGTGGCGACGACGCGGATCTGCTCGCGCGGGATGTCCTGCAGGCGTTCGGAGAACAGCCGCAGGCACTGCCAGCCGCGTTGCATGGCCTCATGCGACAGGTGATTGTGCTGATCCAGCCCGGCCGCCAGGCGCACCTTGCGCTTTATCCGCGCCAGAGTCTGAATGCTGCCGGCCACCTCGCGCACCACCAACATATGGAAGCTGTTGGAGCCGAGATCGATGGCAGCATAAAGCGTGCTGGAGCTGAGCATGGCGATCAGCTCGAGCGTTTACGGTTGCTGCGCGGCGCGCCGCCGCGACGTGGCGCGGAGTTGCGACGTGGGCCGTTGCCGCCGCGCGGACGCGACAGGCGCTTCGGTGCCGGCAGATCGGTCAGCAGCGCATCGCTGTTGTACTTGCTCACCGGAATGCTGTGATCGATATAGGTCTCGATCGCCGGCAGGTTGAGCGCGTACTCTTCACAAGCCAGGCTGATGGAGTGGCCGCTGGCGCCTGCTCGGCCGGTACGACCGATGCGGTGCACGTAGTCTTCGCAGTCGTCAGGCAGATCGTAGTTGAAGACGTGCGTGACGGCGGGAATGTGCAGACCGCGCGCGGCGACGTCGGTGGCGACCAGGATATCCAGATTGCCCTTGGTGAAGTCGTCGAGGATGCGCAGGCGTTTTTTCTGCGCCACGTCGCCGGTCAGCAGGCCGACGCGGTGACCGTCGGCGGCCAGGTGGCCCCAGATGTCTTCGCAGCGGTGCTTGGTGTTGGCGAAGATGATGGCGCGATCCGGCCACTCTTCTTCGATCAGCGTCTGCAGCAGACGCATTTTTTCTTCGTTGGACGGGTAGAACAGCTCTTCTTTAATGCGGTGGCCGGTTTTCTGTTCCGGTTCCACTTCAACATATTCGGCGTTGTTCATCTGCTCGAAGGCCAGTTCGCGTACGCGATAGGACAGCGTGGCGGAGAACAGCATGTTCAGGCGTTGATCGGCCGCAGGCATGCGGCGGAACAGCCAGCGGATGTCTTTGATAAAGCCGAGATCGTACATGCGATCGGCTTCATCCAGCACGACAACCTGCATCGCGCCGAGATCGACATAGTTCTGCTTGGTGTAATCGATTAAACGGCCGGTGGTGCCAATCAGAATGTCCACGCCGCTTTCCAGCACTTTCAGCTGTTTGTCGTAGCCGTCGCCGCCGTAGGCCAGGCCCAGCTTCAGGCCGGTGCTCTGGGAGAGGGCTTCCGCATCGGAGTGGATTTGCACCGCCAGTTCACGCGTAGGCGCCATGATCAAGGCGCGCGGCTGATTGGTCTGGCGATCCTGTTTCGCCGGGTGGGTCAGCAAATAGTGAAAAGTAGACGCCAAAAACGCCAGCGTCTTTCCGGTACCGGTTTGCGCCTGACCTGCAACGTCACGCCCGGAGAGCGTGAGCGGCAATGCTAACGCCTGGATGGGCGTGCAATTGTGAAACCCTTTTTTCTCAAGGGCTTCAAGGACTAACGGGTGCAGGGCGAAGTCGGAAAACTTCTGTTCGGTCAAGTGTGTTTTGCTCATAGTGTGGTAGAATATCAGCTAACTATTGCTTTACGAAAGCACATCCGTTGAAATAAACGCGGTGCAATAAAATCACCTTGAGTTGGTTAATGCTACACCAACAAGGTAGACATAATCCTGTGGAGTAGAACATGAGCGATAAAATTATTCACCTGACTGACAGCAGCTTCGAAGCTGACGTGCTGAAAGCGGAAGGGCCGATCCTGGTCGATTTCTGGGCTGAATGGTGTGGGCCGTGCAAGATGATTGCTCCGATTCTGGATGAGATTGCCGAAGAGTTCGAAGGCAAACTGACCATCACCAAGCTGAATATCGATCAGAACCCGGCTACCGCGCCTAAGTACGGTATCCGTGGCATCCCTACGCTGTTGCTGTTCAAGAACGGTGAAGTGGCCGCGACCAAGGTTGGCGCGTTGTCCAAAGGTCAGCTCAAAGATTTCCTGAACGCGAATCTGTAATCGGGCGGGAAGCCCAGTATCAGGCGCCTGGCGGTGATGTTCAATTCACCGCTAGACGCCTGCCAAGAAGCGTGTTAAGTTTAACCACACTGCATATAGAACTTGCCCGAAGTTTTAAATCTAAAGAGTTTGAATCTAAAGCTATACTCTGTGTCGAACCACCGGCGTTGAAAGTAAACTGAACTCAACCCGTGTTTTGGCAATCAAACGGTTTTGCAAAAATCATTTTTAAGGTACCTTCGATCTTCAACCGTCAATGCGTGCGCCCGATGTAAGCCATTTCTTACCGCGACGGCTCTGCGCCCGGTGATCGAACGTCCAGTAAACAGGCACGCATCTCGCTGCCATACCATTCACGATACAAGTTCGAGACATACCCCGAGTTTAAGAACCCACCACTATGAATCTTACCGAATTAAAGAATACGCCGGTTTCTGAGCTGATTACTCTCGGCGAAAATATGGGGCTGGAAAACCTTGCCCGCATGCGCAAGCAGGACATCATCTTCTCCATTCTGAAGCAACATGCGAAAAGCGGAGAAGATATCTTCGGCGACGGCGTGCTCGAGATATTGCAGGATGGATTCGGTTTCCTCCGCTCTGGAGACAGTTCCTACCTCGCCGGTCCCGACGACATCTACGTATCCCCTAGCCAAATCCGCCGCTTCAACCTCCGCACAGGTGACACCATTTCCGGTAAGATTCGTCCGCCAAAAGAAGGCGAACGCTATTTTGCCCTGCTGAAAGTCAACGAAGTCAACTACGACAAGCCGGAAAACGCCCGCAGCAAGATCCTGTTCGAGAACTTGACGCCGCTGCACGCCAATTCCCGTCTGCGGATGGAGCGCGGCAACGGCTCGACCGAAGACTTGACGGCGCGCGTACTGGATCTGGCGGCGCCAATTGGCCGCGGCCAGCGTGGCCTGATCGTGGCACCGCCGAAAGCCGGTAAAACCATGCTGCTGCAGAACATCGCGCAGAGCATCGCCTACAATCACCCAGACTGCGTGCTGATGGTGCTGCTGATCGACGAACGTCCGGAAGAAGTGACCGAGATGCAGCGCCTGGTGAAAGGCGAAGTGATCGCATCGACCTTCGACGAGCCGGCTTCGCGTCACGTGCAAGTGGCCGAAATGGTGATCGAGAAGGCCAAGCGCCTGGTTGAGCACAAGAAAGACGTGATCATTCTGCTTGACTCCATCACCCGTCTGGCGCGCGCCTACAACACTGTGGTGCCGGCCTCGGGCAAGGTGTTGACCGGTGGTGTGGACGCCAACGCCCTGCATCGTCCGAAGCGCTTCTTCGGTGCGGCGCGTAACGTGGAAGAGGGCGGCAGCCTGACCATCATCGCGACCGCGCTGGTTGATACCGGTTCGAAGATGGACGAAGTGATCTACGAAGAATTTAAAGGTACCGGCAACATGGAATTGCATCTGGCGCGTAAAATCGCCGAGAAACGCGTATTCCCGGCTATCGATTACAACCGCTCCGGTACCCGTAAAGAAGAGCTGCTCACCACCTCTGAAGAGCTGCAAAAAATGTGGATCCTGCGCAAAATCATTCATCCGATGGGTGAAATCGACGCGATGGAGTTCCTCATTAATAAGTTGGCGATGACTAAAACCAACGATGAATTCTTCGATATGATGAAACGCTCATAATTCGTTAAAAAATTCGCTGAACGCCACGCCTAGTCGTGGCGTTTTTCGCTTTTGGCGGATACGATAAGTAGCAGTAATGGAAAAGTAAGTTGTTTCCTCGACTTATTGAGAATTCATCTTGTTTGTCGGTCGGTTTAGCGCCGGTCGGCTTTGCTGCTGTCATTTTGTCAGTCGATGCGAAGAAAATAGGCATGAATCACCGTTGTCATAGGAAATGACCGAAAGGTAGCGGGGGCCGATGGCACAAGCCTTAGCCCGTGGTAAGCTGCCTTATCTTCTACAGAGATCTGTTAACTGTGAACTTACTCACTATGAGTACTGAAATTCTATTTGTTTTCCTGTTTTCTTTGGCTTTTCTCTTTGTTGCCCGCAAGGCGGCAAAACGTATTGGTCTGGTAGATAAACCCAATTATCGCAAACGCCATCAGGGGCTGATTCCTCTGGTCGGCGGTATTTCCGTTTATGCCGGGTTGTGCTTCGCGTTTTGGATCTCTGAACAACCCATCGCACACGCCAAGCTTTATCTCACCTGCGCCGGTATTCTGGTGTTTGTGGGGGCGCTCGACGATCGTTTCGATATCAGCGTTAAAATTCGCGCCCTGGTGCAGGCGCTGGTCGGCATCGCCATGATGGTGTTCGCCGGTCTGTATCTGCGCAGCTTCGGCCATGTGCTGGGTGATTGGGAGATGCTGCTGGGGCCGTTCGGCTATCTGGTGACGCTGTTCGCGGTATGGGCGGCGATCAACGCTTTCAATATGGTCGACGGCATCGATGGTCTGCTGGGCGGTTTGTCGTGCGTCTCCTTCGGGGCGCTGGGCCTGCTGCTGTACCTGAGCGGCCATCATGAGCTGGCGTTCTGGTGCTTTGCGATGATCGCCACTATCGTTCCCTATATTTTGCTCAATCTCGGCATCCTCGGCCGCCGTTATAAGGTGTTTATGGGGGATGCCGGCAGCACCCTGATCGGCTTTACCGCCATTTGGCTGCTGCTGCAAAGTTCACAGGGAAAGGCGCACTCGATCAACCCGGTGACCGCGCTGTGGATCATCGCTATTCCGCTGATGGACATGATAGCAATCATGTATCGTCGTTTACGCAAGGGGATGAGCCCTTTCTCTCCCGATCGTCAACATATTCACCACCTGATCATGCGCGCCGGCTTTACGCCGCGGCAGGCTTTCGTGCTGATCACCCTGGCGGCCGCGTTGCTGGCTGCGGTGGGCGTGATCGGCGAACGCCTGACTTTTATCCCTGAGTGGGTTATGTTGGCATTATTCTTGCTTGCCTTCTTCCTGTACGGTTACTGCATCAAGCGCGCCTGGCGGGTTGCGCGGTACATTAAGCGTATCAAGCGCCGGCTGCGGCGTTCGGGCGATAACAAGCAAGTACCTTAACCAGAGACCAGAGGCTTTTTGGCTGTGATGAATCCAGAAACAACGTCTGACAAGCATACCCCGGCGGTGGATAACGAACTCGATATCCGCGGCCTGTGCTGCACCCTGTGGCGCGGCAAACCGTGGATTATCGGCATTGCGGTGCTGTTCGCGGCGGTCGCGCTGATCGTTTCTTACCTGGTTAAGCAAGAGTGGAGCGCCACCGCGATCACCGACAGGCCGACGGTGAATGTGCTGGGCGGTTATTACTCCCAGCAGCAGTTCCTGCGCAATCTGGATGTGCGCACGCTGCCGGCGGCGGCGGCCGGCGATCAGCCGAGCATCGCGGATGAAGCGTACAATGAATTCATCATGCAGCTGGCGGCTTACGACACGCGTCGCGATTTCTGGCTGCAGAGCGATTACTACAAACAGCGTCAGGAAGGGGATGCCCGTGCCGATGCGGCATTGCTCGACGAGCTGATCAATAACATCCTGTTTACGCCGCGCGACGACAAAAAAGTCCCGAACGACGGCGTGAAGCTGACGGCGGAAACCGCCGCGGACGCCAACCGCCTGCTGCGCCAATACGTGGCCTTCGCCAGCCACCGCGCAGCCCTGCACCTGAACGAAGAGATCCAGGGCGCGTGGGCCGCTCGCACCACCTCGATGAAGGCACAGGTCAAGCGTCAGGAAGCGGTCGCGGAGTCGGTTTACAAGCGCGAGCTGAACACCACGCAACAGGCGTTGAAAATTGCCGAGAGCCAGGGGATCAGCCGTACGCAAACCGACACTCCGGCCGAACAGTTGCCGGATTCGGATCTGTTCTTGCTGGGCCGGCCAATGCTGCAGGCGCGTCTGGAAGGCCTGCAGGCCTCCGGCCCGACCTACGATCTGGATTACGATCAGAACCGCGCAATGCTGGCGACGCTGAACGTTGGCCCGACGTTGGATGAGAAGTTCCAGACCTATCGCTATTTGCGCACGCCGGAAGAGCCGGTAAAACGCGACAGCCCACGCCGGGTCTTCTGGCTGATTTTGTGGGGCGCGATGGGCGCGTTGGTTGGCGCCGGTGTGGCCTTGGCGCGTCGGCCGCGTAGTTAAAAAAATAATATAATAATCTGATGCAGGGCGCGTGAGCGCCCCATTCGCAGGCGGGGCCTGCGATTAACCGACCAAAAGAGATTCGCTGTGAAAGTGTTGACTGTTTTCGGCACCAGACCTGAAGCCATTAAAATGGCGCCGCTGGTACATGCACTGGCCCAGGATGAGGCCTTTGAAGCAAGAGTCTGCGTAACGGCACAGCATCGTGAGATGTTGGATCAGGTATTGCGGTTGTTCGAGATCACGCCGGATTACGACCTGAACATCATGAAACCCGGCCAGGGGCTAACGGAAATCACCTGTCGCATCCTGGAAGGGCTGAAAGGGGTGTTGGAAGACTTCAAACCGGACGTGGTGCTGGTGCACGGCGATACCACCACCACGCTGGCGACCAGTCTGGCGGCGTTCTATCAACGCATCCCCGTTGGGCATGTCGAAGCCGGGCTGCGTACCGGCAATCTGTATTCTCCCTGGCCGGAAGAGGCCAACCGCAAACTGACCGGCCATCTGGCGATGTACCACTTCGCGCCGACCGAGAACTCACGCCAAAATCTGCTGCGCGAGCTGCTGCCGGACAACCGCATTTTCGTGACCGGCAATACGGTGATCGACGCGTTGTTCTGGGTGCGCGATCGCGTGATGAGCGATGCTGCGCTGCGCGCCAGCCTGGCGCAGCGTTACCCGTTCCTCGATGCCGACAAAAAACTGATTCTGGTCACCGGCCATCGCCGGGAAAGCTTTGGCGGCGGTTTTGAGCGGATTTGCAGCGCGCTGGCGGAGATCGCCCGCAGCCACCCGGAAGTGCAGGTGGTGTACCCGGTGCATCTCAATCCGAATGTCAGCGAGCCGGTGAATCGCATTTTGAAAGGCATCGACAACGTCATGCTGATCGAGCCGCAGGATTATTTGCCGTTTGTCTATCTGATGACCCACGCTTACATGATCCTCACCGACTCCGGCGGCATTCAGGAAGAGGCGCCCTCGTTAGGCAAGCCGGTGCTGGTGATGCGCGACACCACCGAGCGCCCGGAGGCGGTAGATGCGGGCACGGTGCGCCTGGTCGGCACCGATGTGGCCAAAATTGTTGAAGCGGTGACCCGGCTGTTGACGGACGAAAGCGAATATCACGCGATGAGCCGGGCGCACAACCCATACGGCGACGGGCATGCCTGTCAGCGTATCCTCGAAGCTTTAAAGAATCATCAGGTGACACTATGAGTTTTGACACTATTTCGGTTATCGGCCTGGGTTATATCGGCTTGCCAACGGCGGCGGCGTTTGCTTCCCGCAAGAAAAAAGTGGTGGGCGTAGATGTTAACCAACATGCGGTAGATACCATTAATCGCGGTGCTATCCACATCGTCGAACCGGATCTGGATAAAGTGGTCAAGGATGCCGTCGACGGCGGTTTCCTGCAGGCGGTGACCAAACCGCTGGCGGCCGATGCGTTCCTGATCGCGGTGCCTACGCCGTTCAAGGGCGACCATGAGCCGGATCTGGCCTATGTCGAGGCGGCGGCGAAATCGCTGGCGCCGGTGCTGAAAAAAGGCGATCTGGTGATCCTTGAGTCCACCTCGCCGGTGGGCGCCACTGAACAGATGGCGGAATGGTTGGCGCAGGCGCGCAGCGATCTCAGCTTCCCGCAACAAGCGGGCGAAGCGGCGGACGTGAATATCGCCTATTGCCCGGAGCGCGTGTTGCCGGGGCAGGTGATGGTGGAGCTGATTCAAAACGATCGCGTGATCGGCGGCATGACGCCGAAGTGCTCCGCGCGCGCCAGCGAGCTGTACAAGATTTTCCTCGAGGGGGAATGCGTGGTCACCAACTCACGCACTGCCGAGATGTGCAAGCTGACGGAAAACAGCTTCCGCGATGTGAACATCGCCTTTGCTAACGAACTGTCGCTGATTTGCGCCGAACAGGGGATCAACGTCTGGGAACTGATTCGCCTGGCGAATCGTCACCCGCGGGTGAACATTCTGCAGCCTGGCCCAGGCGTCGGCGGCCACTGCATCGCCGTCGATCCGTGGTTTATCGTGGCGCAGAACCCGCAGCAGGCGCGCTTGATCCATACCGCACGTCTGGTGAACGACGGCAAACCGTTGTGGGTGGTCGACCGGGTGAAAGCGGCGGTGGCCGATTGCCTGGCCGCCACCGACAAGCGGGCGTCAGAGGTGAAAATCGCCTGCTTCGGTCTGGCCTTCAAGCCGAATATCGACGATCTGCGCGAAAGCCCGGCGGTGGAAGTGGCCCACCTGATCGCCGAATGGCACGTCGGTGAAACGCTGGCGGTGGAACCGAACGTCGAACAGTTGCCGACTTCGCTGGCGGGCCATGTGACGTTGACGCCAATCGCGGAGGCGTTGCAACAGGCCGATGTGATCGTGATGTTGGTCGATCACCAGCAGTTCAAGGCCATCCGGCCGGAAGATGTAAAACAAACATGGGTTGTTGATACCAAAGGAGTATGGCGTTGAAACGTATTTTAGTTACCGGTGGTGCCGGTTTCATTGGCTCCGCAGTTGTGCGGCACATCATCGAGGCCACCGGCGATAGCGTGGTGGTGGTGGATAAGCTGACCTATGCCGGTAACCTCGAGTCGCTGGCGGTGGTGGCTGAGAGCGATCGTTATGCCTTTGAGCAGGTCGACATCTGCGATCGTACCGAACTGGATCGGGTATTCGCCCAGTATCAACCGGACGTGGTGATGCACCTGGCGGCGGAAAGCCACGTCGATCGCTCTATCGACGGCCCGGCGGCCTTTATCGAGACCAACGTGGTTGGCACTTACACGATGCTGGAAGCGGCGCGCCATTACTGGCAGCCGTTGGCGGCGGAGAAGAAGCAGGCTTTCCGTTTCCATCATATCTCCACCGACGAAGTGTACGGCGACCTGCACGGCACCGACGATCTGTTCACCGAAACCACGCCCTATGCGCCGAGCAGTCCGTATTCCGCCTCCAAGGCCTCGAGCGATCATCTGGTGCGTGCCTGGTTGCGCACCTACGGTTTGCCGACCCTTGTGACTAACTGTTCGAACAACTACGGCCCTTATCACTTCCCGGAGAAGCTGATCCCGCTGGTTATCCTGAATGCCGTCGCCGGTAAACCGCTGCCGGTATACGGCAACGGCGCGCAGGTGCGCGACTGGCTGTATGTCGAGGATCACGCGCGTGCGCTCTATCAGGTGGTGACCGAAGGCGTGGTGGGCGAAACTTACAATATCGGTGGCCATAACGAGCGCAAGAATATCGAAGTGGTGCAGACCATCTGTGACCTGCTGGAAGAACTGGCGCCAAACAAACCGCAGGGCGTGGCGCACTACCGCGATCTGATCACTTACGTTAAGGATCGCCCGGGCCACGACATGCGTTACGCCATCGACGCCGGCAAAATCGATCGCGAGCTGGGCTGGCGCCCGCAGGAAACGTTCGAAAGCGGCATTCGCAAGACGGTAGCCTGGTACCTGGCTAACGAAACCTGGTGGCGCCGGGTGCAAGACGGGTCTTATGCCGGCGAGCGTTTGGGGTTGTCAGATTAATTTAACGCCGCGCCGCCCTGAAGTGGCGCGGCGGGTTTTGGAGTAAGTATGAAAGGTATTATTCTGGCCGGCGGTTCCGGCACGCGTTTGCATCCGATCACGCGCGGCGTCTCGAAACAGCTGTTGCCGATTTACGACAAACCGATGATCTATTACCCGATGTCGGTGCTGATGCTGGCGGGGATCCGCGATATTTTGATCATCTCGACCCCGGAAGATCTGCCGTCTTTCGAGCGTTTGTTGGGTAACGGCGAACAGTTCGGCGTCAATCTCAGCTACGCTGCGCAGCCTAAGCCTGAAGGCTTGGCTCAGGCGTTCCTGATCGGCGAGGAGTTTATCAACGGCGATTCTTGCTGCCTGGTGTTGGGAGATAACATCTTCTTCGGCCAGTCTTTCAGTCCAAAATTAAAAACCGTCGCGGCTCGTACCGAGGGCGCCACCGTGTTCGGTTATCAGGTCATGGATCCTGAACGCTTTGGCGTGGTGGAGTTTGACGATAACTTCCGTGCGCTGTCGATCGAAGAAAAACCGAAGAAACCGAAATCCGATTGGGCGGTGACCGGCCTGTATTTCTACGATAGCCAGGTGGTGGAGTTTGCCAAGCAGGTGAAGCCTTCCGAGCGCGGCGAGCTGGAAATTACCAGCATCAACCAGATGTATCTGGAGCGCGGTGATCTGACCGTCGAGCTGCTGGGGCGCGGTTTTGCCTGGTTGGACACCGGGACTCACGACAGCCTGCTGGAAGCCAGCAGCTTCGTGCAGACGGTCGAGAAACGTCAGGGCTTTAAAATCGCCTGTCTGGAAGAGATCGCCTGGCGCAACGGTTGGCTGGATGACAAGGGGCTGAAACGCGCCGCCACCTCGTTGTCCAAAACGGGCTACGGCAAGTATTTGCTGGATCTGCTGCATGCACGTCCACGCCACTATTGAGCCTTTGTCATGGGAAAGTGAGTTTTTCGCGCTAGACAGCGCGAAACTCAGTTTCTCCTCCTCAGCCCCGGTTCTGGCTGAGGCCGACGTGGCGGCTTATGCCCTGGTGCAGGCCAAAGTCTCCGCACAGCAATTGGCCTTGGCGGATGGCTTGGCCGATTTAGGCTTCCGCCTGGTTGAGGGCGAGGTCGATCTGGTTTTGGCGCTTGATAACAGACCGATGCTTGAATTTGGTGACCGCGTAAAGGCGATACGCTTCGCGACCGAGGCCGATATCCCCGCATTGCGTAGCGCGGCGGCTCAGGCATTCGCCGCCAGCCGCTTTCGTGCGCCCTGGTATCAACCTGATGACAGCGGCCGGTTTTATGCTTTGTGGATCGAAAAGGCCGTTTTGGGCACCTTCGATCATCAGTGCCTGTTGGCGCTGGACGAACAGGGGCACCCAGAAGGATTCGTCAGCCTGCGCAATTTGGGCGAACGGGAAACGCGCATCGGCCTGTTGGCAGCTTTCCCCGGCGCATCCGGCCGGGGGATTGGTTCCAGGCTGATGGCTGCGGCGATCGCCGAATCCCGGCGTCAGGGGATGCAGCGCCTGCGGGTCGCGACCCAAATAGGCAATATCGCCGCATTACGACTCTATCAACGACAGGGTGCCGTGATTGAAAGCACCGCGTACTGGTTATACAGAGGTAGACATGATTCCATTTAACGCACCACCGGTTGTTGGCACTGAACTGGAATATATGCAGGCTGCCATGGGCAGCGGCAAGTTGTGCGGCGACGGCGGTTTTACCCGTCGCTGCCAGCAGTGGATGGAACAGCATTTCGGCAGCGCGAAAGTGCTGTTGACGCCTTCCTGCACCGCGTCGTTGGAAATGGCCGCCATCCTGCTGGATATTCAGCCGGGCGACGAAGTGATCATGCCGAGCTTTACCTTCGTTTCAACCGCCAACGCCTTTGTGCTGCGCGGCGCCAAAGTGGTGTTCGTTGATCTGCGTCCGGACACCATGAACATCGACGAAACCAAAATCGAAGCGGCGATTACCGATAAAACTCGCGCGATCGTGCCGGTACACTACGCTGGCGTCGCCTGCGAGATGGATACCATCATGGCGCTGGCGAAGAAATATAACCTGTTCGTGGTGGAAGACGCCGCGCAGGGCGTGATGTCGACCTATAAAGGCAAGGCATTGGGCACCATCGGCCATATCGGCTGCTTCAGCTTCCATGAAACCAAAAACTATACCGCCGGCGGCGAAGGCGGTGCGACGCTGGTGAACGATCCGGCCCTGATCGATCGGGCGGAAGTCATCCGCGAGAAAGGCACCAACCGCAGCCAGTTCTTCCGTGGCCAGGTCGACAAATATACTTGGCGCGACATCGGCTCCAGCTACTTGATGTCTGACCTGCAGGCCGCCTACCTGTGGGGTCAGCTGGAAGTGGCGGAGCGCATCAACCAGCGCCGCCTGTCGCTGTGGCAGAAGTACTACGACAGTTTCCTGCCGTTGGTTCGGTCAGGCCGTATCGAGTTGCCGAGCATTCCGGCGGACTGCGTGCATAACGCGCACATGTTCTATATCAAGTTGCGCGATATCGAAGAGCGCACGGCCTTTATCGACTACCTGAAGGAAGCCGAAATCATGGCCGTGTTCCACTATATCCCGCTGCATGACTGCCCGGCCGGCGAACAGTTTGGCCGCTTTGCCGGCGAAGACCGTTACACCACGCAGGAAAGTGCGCGTCTGGTGCGCTTGCCGCTGTTCTACAATATGTCCGATGTCAATCAGCGTACGGTAATCAATACCATTCTGAGCTTCTTCGCCTGATATGTCGTTGGCAAAAGCATCGATATGGACCGCCGGCTCCACGCTGATCAAAATTGGCGTGGGGCTATTGGTGGTGAAACTGCTGGCGGTGGCGTTTGGCCCCAGCGGCGTGGGGCAGGCGGGTAACTTCCGCCAGTTGATCACCGTGCTGGGCGTGCTGTCCGGCGCGGGCATTTTTAACGGCATCACCAAATACGTGGCGGAGTACCACCAGGACTCGCAGCGTCTGCGTCTGGCGGTCGGCACCGCGTCGAGCATTGTGCTGGGCTTTTCGACCTTGCTGGCGCTGGTGTTTTTGTTCGCCGCCGAGCCGATCAGCATCGGGCTGTTCGGGCATGCCGATTACGTCGGCGTGGTGCGCGCCGTCGCCTTCATTCAAATGGGCATCGCCTACGCCAACCTGTTCATGGCGGTGCTGAAAGGCTATCGCGACGCGATGGGCAACGCGCTGGCGGTGATCGGCGGTAGCCTGATCGGCGTAGTGGCTTATTATCTGTGCTTCAAGCTGGGCGGCTATGAAGGCGCGCTGGCAGGGCTGGCGTTGGTGCCGGCGTTGGTGGTGCTGCCGGCCGGGGTGATGCTGTGGCGGCGCAAAACGTTGCCGCTGCGCTACCTGGCTCCGCGCTGGGACAAAGGGGTGGCCGGCAATCTCGGCAAATTCACCCTCATGGCGTTGATCACCTCGGTGACGCTGCCGGTGGCCTACGTGATGATGCGTAACCTGTTGGCCGCGCATTACGGTTGGGATGAAGTGGGGATCTGGCAAGGCGTCAGCAGCATTTCCGATGCCTATCTGCAGTTTATCACCGCCTCGTTTACCGTCTATCTGCTGCCGACGCTGTCGCGGTTGACGGACAAGGGCGCCATCTCGCGGGAGATCGTGCGCTCGCTGAAATTCGTGCTGCCGGCGGTAGCGGCGGCGAGCTTTACGGTGTGGTTGCTGCGTGATTTCGCCATCTGGCTGCTGTTCTCGGACAAGTTCGTCGCCATGCGCGATCTGTTTGCCTGGCAGCTGGTGGGCGACGTGCTGAAAGTCGGGGCCTATGTGTTTGGCTATTTGGTGATCGCCAAAGCGTCGCTGCGCTTTTATATCCTGACGGAAGTCAGCCAGTTTCTGCTGCTGACGCTGTTCTCGCACTGGCTGATCCCGCTGCGCGGCGCGCTGGGGGCGGCTCAGGCCTATATGGCAACCTACATCGTGTATTTCGCGCTCTGTAGCTGCGTGTTTCTTATTTATCGTAGACGAGTATGACCACACTGATTCACGTTCTGGGATCCGATATCCCGCATCATAACCAGACGGTGCTGCGCTTCTTCAACGACGTGCTGGCGCCGCGTTTGCCGGCTGAGCAGACGCGGCATTTTATGGTGGCGGCCAAGGATGTGGCGGCACTGGGGGATTTCCCCGCCCTGAACATTGAGCCTTACGCCGACAAGAAGAGCCTGGCGGCGGCGGTGATCGCCCGCGCCCAGGCCGATCGCGATGCGCGCTTCTTCCTGCACGGTCAGTTTAACCCGGGGCTGTGGCTGGCGCTGCTGAGCGGCAAGATCAAGGCGCATCAGGTCAGTTGGCATATTTGGGGTGCCGATCTGTACGAAGACGCCACCAGCTGGAAATTTCGGCTGTTTTACCTGCTGCGCCGCATTGCTCAGGGGCGAGTGGGGAACGTGTTCGCCACCCGCGGCGACGTGATCCACTATCAGCAGCGCCATGCGCGGGTGCCGGCCTCGTTGTTGTACTTCCCGACGCGGATGGATCCGGCGCTGACCGACGTTCACGTCGAGAAAAATCTGGCCGGGCCGATGACGATTCTGGTGGGCAACTCCGGCGATCGCAGCAACCGGCATATCGAAGCGCTGCAGGCGATACATCAGCAGTTCGGCGCTGACGTGCGCGTGATCCTGCCGATGGGCTATCCGGCCAATAACGACGCCTACATCGAGCAGGTGCGCGCCGCCGGGTTGCCGCTGTTCGGCGAGAAAAACCTGCAGCTGCTCACGCAGCAGGTGGCGTTTGAGGACTACCTCAACATCCTGCGCGCCTGCGATCTGGGTTATTTCATTTTCAATCGCCAGCAGGGGATAGGCACCCTGTGTCTGCTGATTCAGTTTGGCGTGCCTTTCGTGCTCAGCCGGCAGAACCCGTTCTGGCAGGATTTGGCGGAACAGCACCTGCCGGTGCTGTTCTACGGCGACTCGCTCGACGAGGCGGTGGTGCGCGAAGCGCAGCGTCAGCTGGCGGCGGTGGATAAGCAGACGATCGCCTTCTTTAATCCGAACTATGTCGATGGCTGGCAGCAAGCCCTGGCGCTGGCGGCGGGAGAGCACTCATGACGTTGGCGCAATTCGGCGGTCTGTTCGTCGTCTACCTGGTCAGCCTGACGTTTATTCTGACGCTGACCTACCAGGAGTTTCGGCGCGTGCGCTTTAACTTCAACGTCTTCTTCTCGCTGCTGTATTTGCTGACGTTTTATTTCGGCTTCCCGCTGACCTGTCTGCTGGTGTTTCAGTTTGACGTCGAGGTGGTGCCGGTGGAGTTTCTGCTGTACGCCTTGCTGTCGGCGACGGCGTTTTACGCCATCTATTACGTCACCTACAAGACCCGGCTGCGCAAGCGCCGCTCTCAGCCGCGCGCGGCGCTGTTCACCATGAACCGGGTGGAAACCCATATGACCTGGGTGCTGCTGGCGCTGGTGGCGATCGGGACCGTGGGTATCTTCTTCATGCAGAACGGCTTCCTGCTGTTCAAGCTCAATTCCTACAGCCAGATCTTCTCCAGCGACGTGTCCGGCGTGGCGCTCAAACGGTTCTTCTACTTCTTCATTCCGGCGATGCTGGTGGTCTATTTCCTGCGGCAGGATCTGCGCGCCTGGTTCTTGTTCCTGGTGGCGACGGTGGCGTTCGGCATTTTGACCTACGTCATCGTCGGCGGCACCCGCGCCAATATCATCATCGCCTTCGCGCTGTTCCTGTTTATCGGCATCGTGCGCGGCTGGATCACGCTGTGGATGTTGGCGGCGGCCGGCATATTCGGCGTGGTCGGCATGTTCTGGCTGGCGTTGAAGCGCTACAGCCTGGACGTCAGCGGCGCGGAAGCGTTTTATACCTTCCTCTATCTGACCCGAGACACTTTCTCGCCGTGGGAAAATCTGGCGCTGCTGCTGCAAAATTACGACAAGATCGATTTCCAGGGCCTGGCGCCGATCCTGCGTGATTTCTACGTCTTTATCCCAACGTGGCTATGGCCGGGCCGGCCGGACGTGGTGCTGAACTCGGCCAACTATTTTACCTGGGAAGTGCTGAACAACCACTCCGGGCTGGCGATATCCCCGACGCTGATCGGTTCGCTGGTGGTGATGGGCGGCGCGCTGTTCATCCCGCTCGGCGCGATTCTGGTGGGCATGATCATCAAGTGGTTCGACTGGCTGTATGAGTTGGGCAAAACCGAACCGAACCGCTATAAGGCGGCTATCCTGCAAGGATTCTGCTTCGGCGCGGTGTTCAACATGATTGTATTGGCGCGCGAAGGGGTGGACTCATTCGTTTCGCGCGTGGTGTTCTTCTGCATTATTTTCGGCGCCTGTCTGGTGCTGGCGAAGTTGCTGTATTGGCTGTTCGATACCGCCGGGCTCATCAAGGCCAGAGTGACGCGCGCCCGCGCGCTGGCCTCTCCCCCAAGGGCGGACGGTCTTTTGTAAGGGTAATGACGACGATGGAAACAAAGATTTCGGTGCCGCAGTATGAGCTGCGCGGTTTCAGCCTGTGGGGCTTTCGCGATATGGCGCACTGCATGGACTTTCTGTTCGACGGCGGCCGAGTCAAACAGGGCACGTTGGTGGCCATGAATGCGGAAAAGATCCTGAAGGCGGAAGAGGACCCGGCGCTGCATGCGTTGCTGGATGAAGCGGAGTACAAGTACGCCGACGGCATCAGCATGGTGCGCTCGATTCGCCGCAAATACCCGGCGGCGGACGTTTCGCGCGTCGCGGGCGCCGATCTTTGGGAAGCCTTGATGCAGCGCGCCGGCCGTGCAGGCACGCCGGTCTTCCTGATCGGCGGCAAGCCGGAGGTGCTGGCGGAAACCGAACGGAAGCTGCGCAGCCAGTGGAATGTCAACCTGGTGGGCAGCCAGGACGGCTATTTCAAACCGGATCAGCGAGAGGCGCTGTTCGAGCGTATTCGCGCCAGCGGCGCCGCCATCGTGACGGTGGCGATGGGATCGCCGAAGCAGGAGATCCTGATGCGCGACTGCCGCAAGGTGCATCCGCAGGCGCTGTACATGGGCGTGGGCGGCACCTACGACGTCTTTACCGGCCATGTGAAGCGTGCGCCCAAGGTATGGCAGAAACTCGGTCTGGAGTGGCTTTACCGCCTGCTCAGCCAGCCCAGCCGCATCGGCCGGCAGCTGAAGCTGTTGAAGTTTGTCGGCTACTACTACAGCGGTAAAATGTAATCGCTTATCCGGGGGGGAATGTGTCGGTTCGCCCCGGTCTGCTGTACCAATAATCTGCTTTTGCCTATTTCTCCCGCATATCTATAACCCCCAGCCCTAAACGTCGCCGCATTTATTCCATAAAGTTTTAAATTGCGGTTTGCTTATAGCGACGAAATGCGAAACGATACCGCCCGGAAATTATCCCTGGCCGCTGAAGCCTGATGCGACAGCGCTGAACGATGTTCTTCTCACGGTAACTTCGCTCCGACTACCCGTTGATGCCAACTCGAACGGCAGGGGATGATTTATTCTTTTAATAATGACAATAACGACCGGCAGCGGCCGGCAGGCAAACACAACCCGAGAAAAATTATTGAGGATTTATGGCACACAAAGAGAAACCGCAAGGGCTACACCGAGGCCTTGAGGCCCGGCACATCGAGCTTATCGCTCTCGGGGGCACCATTGGTGTCGGCCTGTTTATGGGATCGGCCAGTACGCTGAAATGGGCCGGGCCGTCGGTACTGCTGGCTTACATCATCGCCGGGCTGTTCGTGTTCTTCATTATGCGTTCGATGGGGGAGATGCTGTTCCTCGAGCCGGTCGCCGGGTCGTTCGCCGTTTACGCGCATAAATACATGAATCCCTATTTCGGCTACCTGACTGCCTGGGGGTACTGGTTTATGTGGATCGCCGTCGGCATTTCCGAGATCACCGCCATCGGGGTGTATGTGCAGTTCTGGTTCCCGGAAATACCGCAGTGGGTCCCCGCGCTGATCGCCGTGGCGATGGTGGCGCTGGCCAACCTGGCGGCGGTGCGCCTGTACGGTGAGCTGGAGTTCTGGTTCGCCATGATCAAGGTCACCACCATCATCGTGATGATTCTGGTGGGGCTGGGGGTGATCTTCTTCGGTTTCGGCAACGGCGGTGAACCTATCGGTTTCGCCAATCTGACGGCGCACGGCGGCTTCTTTGCCGGCGGCTGGAAGGGCTTCCTGTTTGCGCTGTGCATCGTGGTGGCGTCCTATCAGGGGGTTGAGCTGGTGGGCATTACCGCCGGGGAAGCCAAAAACCCGCAGGTGACGCTGAAACGTGCGATCAACAATATCCTGTGGCGCATCCTGATCTTCTATGTCGGCGCGATCTTCGTCATCGTGACCATCTTCCCTTGGAACGGCATCGGCACTACCGGCAGCCCGTTCGTGCTGACCTTCGCCAAGATCGGCATCGTCGCCGCTGCCGGCATCATTAACTTTGTGGTACTGACCGCCGCGCTTTCCGGTTGCAATAGCGGCATGTACAGCGGCGGCCGCATGCTGTACGCCCTGGCCAAGAATCGCCAACTGCCGGCGGCGCTGACCAAGCTTTCCGCCAGCGGCGTGCCGGTCAACTGCATCGCCGTCACCATCGGCTGCCTGTTGGTGGGCTCCGCGCTGAACTACATCATCCCTAATCCGGAGCAGGTGTTCGTCTATGTCTACAGCGCCAGCGTGTTGCCGGGCATGGTGCCGTGGTTCGTGGTGCTGATAAGCCAGCTCTATTTCCGCCGCGCGCACAAGGAAGCGATCAAAAACCACAGCTTTAAG
Source organism: Serratia sp. CY55921 (assembly GCF_052167655.1). NCBI lineage: Bacteria > Pseudomonadati > Pseudomonadota > Gammaproteobacteria > Enterobacterales > Yersiniaceae > Serratia > Serratia sp. CY55921. The sequence continues at coordinate 200,289 of NZ_JBJNMU010000005.1, forward strand.
TCGATCATGTTCCCGTATGTGAACTATCTGACCATCGCTTTTCTGGTTTGCGTGCTGGTCGGCATGGGAATCAACCCGGATACGCGAATTTCCCTGCTGGTCGGGGCGATTTTCTTAGCAGGCGTCAGCCTGTGCTACTTCGCTTTCGGCATGCATAAGAAACATCATCCGGCTGAAAATCGGGTAGAAACGCGGCAATAAACGGTGAAAAGGGGCTACGGAGTGCGCTTTCCTGCGCAGGAGTGAGCAAAGCGTAATCAAACGCAACATTTCTGCGAAAAAGCACTAGACAGGATTGGCGTAAATCCGTAGTATCCCCTCCCGCAACGGCGCTACGCGCCCGTAGCTCAGCTGGATAGAGCGCTGCCCTCCGGAGGCAGAGGTCTCAGGTTCGAATCCTGTCGGGCGCGCCATTAAGTTTGTGCGCAGGAGCTGCGGTGGTAATATTACCGCGTGAGTAAGAAGAAGTAGTAATGGTGGCTATAGCTCAGTTGGTAGAGCCCTGGATTGTGATTCCAGTTGTCGTGGGTTCGAGTCCCATTAGCCACCCCACTTCCTAAGCGAAGTGAAGATTTAGCAGTATTTTGTGACAGTGCGAAGGTGGCGGAATTGGTAGACGCGCTAGCTTCAGGTGTTAGTGTTCTTACGGACGTGAGGGTTCAAGTCCCTCTCTTCGCACCACGCAAAATATCTGATAAATATAAGATTTATATGGACAACGGTCTGATAAATCGGGTAGTATGAGCAACACAAATCGGCGAGTAGCGCAGCTTGGTAGCGCAACTGGTTTGGGACCAGTGGGTCGGAGGTTCGAATCCTCTCTCGCCGACCACTTTCAAAGAAACCGACGCAAGTCGGTTTTTTTACGCCTGCAGTTTATGAGGATGAGCACCTCCGCAGGAGGTTCGAGCCTCGCGAAGCGAAACAACGTTGCTTTAGCAACGGCCCGCTGGGCGTTACATCCTGGGGCGCGCGTCATCTTTCTCTCGCCGACCAGTTTCAAAGAAACCGACGTAAGTCGGTTTTTTTACGTCCGCCGTTTATGAGGGTAAGTCCTTCCCGCCGCGACGAAACGCATAGCGACCAACCCGTGCAGCATTGCACGGGTTTTTGCGTATCTGAACATTGGCATTTTGTCTCAACCGGCACGTGTGTAGGTTTTCAGCGACAATGTGGTTCGACGTTGTCGCCAGCTTGAGACACATAATTGATTGATTTTAAACATTAAAATTGGCTTTGGCTTAAGTCGTCGTTTTGCGGCGACAGCGCCAGATCGGCCGTGGGTAAAGAACGACAGGGGACGGCATGCTGAGAGAAAGTTAGGCGTAAATAAAAATTCAATATTTTCAATTAATTGAATGCTATTTTTTATAGAGACTTTCCTGGATCTGAAAGTTGGCACGCCAAGTGCAATACCTACAGCGTAGATGCTCATTCCATTTCTTATGTTCGCCTTAGGCTTCATAAACCCTGGGAATGACGCAGAGCCGATTTAGGGTGCCTATCGCCCACGAGAACGATGACTAACCCGTCATCACGCTCAGGGCAAAACGTTGAGTGAGGCACCGCCCCTGTTGTCCTAGACCTGATTGCTTCTTTATACACTTGCCATGCGGCAAGTGTTTTTTTTTTGCGCTTCAGCAAGCTAACGGGCAAAAAAAAGCGTGGCACCGAGGCCACGCTTTCTCTGCCGGGCGGGCCGTTATTCGCCGCCGTTCTGTTTCAGCGTCAACATCAGTCCTTCACGCCGCATCTGCGCCGCTTCATCCGAACGATGCAGTTTCTCCAGCGTATCGGCCAGCCAGGCGTAATCGTAGGCGTCCGGACGCTGTTTCAGCGCTTCGCGGAAGGCGTCGGCCGCCTGCTGCCACTCGCCGTGCTTCATCAGCAACTGCCCCAGCGTGCTGTTCAACAGCGGCGTCGCGCCGTGCTGCTTCATCTGCTGACGCAGCGCTTTCTCAAGCTGCTCGGGGTTGCCGGACTTCAGCCGCGGCAGCAACAGCACCAGGCGCTCGTCATATTGGCGTTTCAGGCCGTCGAGCACAATCTCCTGCGCCAGTTCGTGGTCGTTGCATTCGATGAGGTGCTCCACCATCGCGATTTGCAGCGGCACTTCGTGACGCGTCTTGCGGCTCTGATCTTTCCACCAGCGTTTCAGGCCTTCGCTGCCTTCGTCCGCCATCGCCTGATTCATCAGCCCGATGTAAGCCTGTTGCTGCAACGCCTGCAGTTGCTCTTCGCTGTGCAGTTCGATTTTACGCATCGACGGCAGCACTTCCAGCAGCGACGCATAGGCGCCGGTGCGCAGATAGGCTTGTTCCGCCAGGCGCAACACTTCCGGATGGCGCGGCGCCTGGTTCAGCAGGCGATCGACGCCGTGGCGCGCGGCGTGGTTCTCGCCCTGCGCCAGCTGGATGCGAACCCGGGTGATATCCACCGGTAGCTGATCGGTATCGGCGGCTTCGGCGGCCCGCTCCAGATACTGATTGGTACGGAAGTCATCGCCGCGTTGCTGCGCAGCCTCGGCGGCCAGCAGATAGTTCACCACCGGTTGCTCAGCGTGATCGGCGTTGCGCGTCATCAGTTTTTCAACCTGCTTGTAGTCGCCCTCCGCCAGTTTGATCAGCGCGGCTTTGGTTTGCTGACGCGCGCGGGTGCGCTTGCGGCCGATAAACCAACCGCGCGTGCGGGCGCCGGTACGGAAGATGCGGCGCAGGATCCACTCGATCGCCAGCAGCACCACGAACAGCAGCACCAACATGATCACCAGGCCGGTGACGCTGGTTTCAATATTGTAGTTATCGGTCTGGATCAGCACATAGCCCTGATGCCCGGCCAACATCGGCCCGAGCACCACGCTGGCGATCACCACCAGGAACAGAAATAGCACGCGTAACATGGCTTAACCCTCCTGATGAGCGGCAGGGGACTGGGTCATCAGGTTGCGCACCCGGGTCTGCATCACTTTCTCGAGCAGCGGCTGGCTTTTCAGCTGATCCGGCACGTCCATCGAGATCGACTGTTGGCTCAGGCTGTCCAGCTCTTCAAGGAAGGCCTTGGTCGCCGGGTCGGTGGTGTCGAAATAGGCGCGCACCCAGGTGGAGACGGTTTCCAGCGACTGCTTGTAGGTCTCGTTCTGGTGACGCGGAATGGCCTGTGCGGCCACCAGCAGGCGCGAACGGATGTTTTCGCGCAGGTAGATGTCCTGATTCGGGGCCAGCAGCGGTTCGGCGCTGGTATCGCGACGGCGGATGGTGATGAAGTCGGCCATGAAATTGCGCCAGCTCTTGGCCAGGTTCTGCCGCCATTCGCCGATCGAGCCGGAGAGCTCGCTGCTGTTTTGATCCATCGGCGCTTCGTCGGTGTCGTTATCAGCCAGGCGCAGGTTATCTACCTGATTGGACAGCTGATTGACCTTGAGGATGATGCCGTCGTAATCGACCTGGGTCAGCGTAGAAAGCGTGCTGATGTCTTCGGTAATGGCGCGGCGCACGTCCAGCAGGCTCGGATCGTTCATGTCCGCCAGGCTGGCGTCGGCGCTTTTCAGCAGCGCGGCGGCGCTGGTCACGTCCTGATCGCTCCATAGCTTGCGGCCGGCCATTTTCACCAGGAAATCGGCCTGCGCCAGCAGCCAGGTTTTGGCGTCGCTGCCGGAGATGGTCGCCACTTTTTCCTGCAGCTCGCTCAGTTGGCGCGCCAGGTTTGCCTGCTCGCGATCGGCGGCGTCCAGGGTTTTACCCTGTTGTTGCAACAAGCCTTCCAGCGCATTTCTTTCCTGCTGCTGGCTCTGCTTCACGCCGTCAAGCTGCTGCTGCAGCGCCTGATTGGCGGCGATCAGCTGTTGTGCCTGCTTGTGCGTATGGTAATAACCGCCCGCGCCGAGGGCGATGACCAGCACGATAGCGATCGCGCCGAGCACCGGGCCGGTGTTCTTGCCTTTGCGGCTGGCAGCGGCTGGCTGCTGGGAGCTCTCAACCGCGGTGGTGGGTTCTTCAACCGGGGCGGCTGGGGTATTTTGTTCCGTCATAGTGGCACATCCCATAGTCAGATTATTGTAGCGCGCGGATCAGCGCGTCATTATCGGCGTTGTCAGCTACCCGAATCGTACGCCAGCCCAATTCCCGGGCGAGGGTAGCCAGGCGTTCGCTCACTACTACCAGGCGGCAACGCAGCAGCCATGAAGAACGATAGTAATCAGGAACTAAAGTATAGAGCTGTTGTAACATTTCACCGCTGGTCACCACCAGCGTATCCACACCGGCGCGCTGCCAGTGGGCGCTTTGCTCGCTGCCGTCGTAGTGCACCGGGCTGCGTTGATAACATTCATAATAGCTGACGTCGGCGCCGCGCTCGCTCAGCGTCGACCCTAACAGTTCGCGGCCGCCGTTGCCGCGTAAAATCAGCGCGCGTTTGCCCGCCAATTTTTGCAGCGCCGGCAGCAACAGCAGCGTTTCGCTGATCTCGCGTTCGCGCGGGTATTCCACCGGCAAACTGCTGATGCGGTGCAGCGCCAGCCCGGTGGTGCGGCCGATGGCGTAATAGGCCAGGTGAGCGGGCCAGCTCAGCCCGGCGCGGCCGATAACCGAATCGGCATAACTCACCGAATGTTGCGACAGCACGAACACCAGATCGCCGGCGCTAAGCTGCTGCAACGCCTGCGGCAGCTTCGGCAGGTCGCCGCCCGGCGCGAAGTCGATCAGCGGTGCATGATAGGCAACCCGGCCGAGTGCGCGCAGCCGGCTCACTAACAGCTCCCCCGAAGGCGATGGGCGGGTTACCAGGATCGTCATGCCGGCGGATTTCCCTGATAAACCTCGCGCAGGATCTCGCGCGCGCCGCGCGCCAGCAACTCTTCCGCCAGCTCAATGCCCATCCGTTCGGCCTCGGCGGCCGGGCCGCGGCGTTCGCCGCGCACCATCTGGCTGCCGTCCGGCGCGCCGACCAGGGCGCGCAGCCACAGGCTGTCGCCATCCAGTTCGGCATAGCTGCCGATCGGCACCTGGCAGCCGCCTTCCAGGCGGGTATTCATCGCCCGCTCAGCGCGCACGCGGGTTTCGGTGGCCGCATGGTTCAGCGGCGCCAGCAGCGCGCGGGTGACGCTGTCGTCGAGACGGCATTCAATGCCGACTGCACCCTGGCCGACCGCCGGCAGGCACTCTTCGGCGCTCAGCGGGCTGCGGATGCGTTGCTCCAGGCCTAAACGCTTCAGGCCGGCCACCGCCAGGATAATCGCGTCGTAGTCGCCATTGTCCAGCTTGGCCAGGCGAGTGCCGACGTTACCGCGCAGGTCACGCACGACAAGATCCGGGCGGCGTTCACGCAGCTGGCACTGACGGCGCAGGCTGGAGGTGCCGACCACGCTGCCCAGCGGCAGCTGATCGAGCGAGGCGAAACGATTGGAAACAAAAGCGTCGCGCGGATCTTCGCGTTCGCAAATGGTGGTCAAACCGAGCCCGGCAGGGAAATCGACCGGCACGTCTTTCATCGAATGCACGGCGATGTCGGCGCGGCCTTCCAGCAGCGCGAGCTCGAGTTCTTTAACAAACAGGCCTTTACCGCCGACTTTCGCCAACGGCGTATCCAGAATAACGTCGCCGCGGGTGACCATCGGCACCAACTCGACCTGCAGGCCGGGATGGCAGGCCATCAGACGTTGCTGCACATAATGTGCTTGCCAAAGTGCAAGCGGGCTTTGTCGGGTGGCAATTCGAATAATTTTGTCTAACATGCTTGTTACCGTTTTTATATTTCGCCATCCATCCTACCACTGAGAGTCAATACTGTCAGTGCAAGAAGCCGGAGGCGGAAAAAGGACAACGGAATCAAAGGGACGTGTGATGTGCTTTGGGGCAGTTAACACTGCGGGTAAATCGTTTAGGGAAGCGCTACAATAATTGTGAAGCGTTACCTCCTTTACGGTCAATCAGCAAGGTGTTAAATTGATCACGTTTCCAGCAATAAGTCGCCAAATATTCTTCTTACACTAACGGCGCTTATGGAATACGGGTTTTTTTCTAAACACCGGGATAATCAGGCGAGACGTCTTGTACCTCTACATCGAGACATTGAAGCAGAGACTGGATGCGATCAATCAGCTACGCGTCGATCGCGCCCTGGCGGCTATGAAGCCCGCGTTTCAACGGGTATACAGTCTGCTGCCCACCTTACTGCACCACCACCACCCGCTGATGCCGGGTTACCTGAACGGTAACGTTCCCCACGGCATTTGCCTCTACACGCCTGATGAAACTCAACAAGATTACCTGAACGATTTAGAAGACAAATGGGGTAGCCCGTTTGACAAACCGGCCAGCGGCGAGCTGCCGATCACCGGCGTCTATTCGATGGGCAGCACCTCGTCTATCGGCCAAAGCTGCAGCTCGGATCTCGACATCTGGGTCTGCCACCAGTCCTGGCTGGACAACGAAGAACGCACCCGCCTGCAGCAAAAATGCAGCCTGCTTGAGAAGTGGGCCGCGTCGATGGGGGTGGAAGTCAGCTTCTTCCTGATCGACGAAAACCGCTTCCGCCATAATGAAAGCGGCAGCCTGGGCGGCGAAGACTGTGGCTCGACGCAGCACATCCTGTTGCTGGACGAGTTCTACCGCACCGCGGTGCGCCTGGCCGGCAAACGCATCCTGTGGAACATGGTGCCGGGCGAAGAAGAAGCGCACTACGATGAATACGTGCTGTCGCTGTACGCGCAGGGCGCGCTGACGCCGAACGAGTGGCTGGATCTCGGCGGCCTGAGTTCGCTGTCGGCGGAAGAGTACTTCGGCGCCAGCCTGTGGCAGCTGTACAAAAGCATCGATTCGCCTTACAAGGCGGTGCTGAAAACACTGCTGCTGGAAGCCTATTCCTGGGAATACCCCAATACCCAACTGCTGGCGACGGACATCAAACATCGCCTGCACCAGGGCGAGATCGTCAGCTTCGGGCTCGACGCCTACTGCATGATGCTCGAGCGCGTCACCCGCTACCTGACCGACATCAACGACACCACCCGCCTCGATTTGGCCCGTCGCTGTTTCTACCTGAAAGTGTGTGAAAAGCTGTCGCTGGCCAAGGCCTGCGTCGGCTGGCGGCGCGAGATCCTCAGCCAATTGGTCAGCGAGTGGGGCTGGAGCGAAGAGCGTCTGGCGATGCTGGACAACCGCGCCAACTGGAAGATCGAGCGAGTGCGCGAAGCGCACAACGAACTGCTCGACGCGATGATGCAGAGCTACCGCAACCTGATCCGTTTCGCCCGCCGCAACAACCTCAGCGTCAGCGCCAGCCCGCAGGATATCGGCGTGCTGACCCGCAAACTGTATGCGGCGTTCGAAGCGCTGCCCGGCAAGGTGACGCTGGTGAACCCGCAGATCTCGCCGGACCTGTCGGAAAACGATTTAACCTTTATTCATGTGCCGGTTGGCCGCGCCAACCGCACCGGCTGGTACCTGTATAATCAGGCACCGGCTATGGATTCGATCGTCAGCCATCAGCCGCTGGAATATAACCGCTACCTGAACAAGCTGGTGGCCTGGGCCTATTTCAACGGCCTGCTGACGCCGCAGACCCGCCTGCACATCAAGAGCGGCAACCTGTGCGACACCGCCAAGCTGCAGGAGCTGGTGGCCGACGTTTCCCATCACTTCCCGCTGCGCCTGCCGGCGCCGACGCCGAAAGCGCTGTACAGCCCGTGCGAGATTCGCCATCTGGCAATCATCGTCAATCTGGAAAACGATCCGACCGCCGCCTTCCGCAATCAGGTGGTGCACTTCGATTTCCGCAAGCTGGACGTGTTCAGCTTCGGCCAGCAGCAGCAGTGTTTGGTGGGCAGCATCGATCTGCTGTATCGCAACTCCTGGAACGAAGTGCGCACCCTGCATTTCAGCGGCGAGCAGTCGGTGCTGGAAGCATTGAAAACCATTCTCGGCAAAATGCACCAGGACGCCGCACCGCCGGAGTCGGTGGAAGTGTTCTGCTACAGTCAGCACCTGCGCGGCCTTATTCGCACCCGCATTCAGCAGCTGGTGTCTGAGTGCATCGAGCTGCGCCTGTCCAGCACCCGGCTGGAACCCGGCCGCTTCAAGGCGGTGCGCGTCGCCGGGCAAACCTGGGGGCTGTTCTTCGAGCGCCTGAGCGTGTCGGTGCAGAAGCTGGAGAACGCGGTGGAGTTTTACGGCGCCATCTCCAACAACAAGCTGCACGGCCTGTCTATCAAGGTGGAAACCGATCAGGTGCATCTGCCGCCGGTGGTGGACGGCTTCGCCAGCGAGGGGATCATCCAGTTCTTCTTCGAAGACACCTCAGACGACAAGGGCTTCAACATCTATATTCTGGATGAGTCGAATCGGGTGGAGGTGTATCACCACTGCGAGGGCAGCAAAGAGGAGCTGGTGCGCGACGTCAGCCGCTTCTATTCCTCGTCGCACGACCGCTTTACCTACGGCTCCAGCTTCATCAACTTCAACCTGCCGCAGTTCTATCAAATCGTGCAGCTCGACGGGCGCACGCAGGTGATCCCGTTCCGCAGCAACGTGCTGTCCAGCCTGTGCGTGACGGTGGCCGACGGCGCCGCTCAGCCGCTGAAGCAGCAGTTCCAGCTGCATTGACGCCGCAAGGGCTCGGTTGCCGAGCCCTGCTTAGCCTCAGGAAAAACTCAGTTCCTCGCCGGCCTGCGCGCTGGCCGCTTCGCTGAGCAGTTGGTAAAACGGCTGCCCGCTGCGATCGCATACCCAGACGCCGTCGCGGTAGTTGAAGTGGTAACCGCCGGCCTTGGTGGCGAGCCACACCTGGTGCAGCGGCTCCTGGCGGTTGATGACGATTTTGGTGCCGTTTTCGAAGCTCAGCGTCATCACGCCGCCATTGGTTTCGTAATCGATATCCGCATCGCCGTCAAAATCGTCCAGTGTCTCTTCAATATTCAGCATCAGCTGGTCGGCCAACTGGTGAAACTCACTGTCGTTCATATTCAATTCCTATTGCTTTTCATGATCCACCTGCGATTATAGAGACCTTGGACGCATGAATTACAGGCATTAATGCAAATGAAAAAACAACTACGCTATGCGCTGATGGCCGTTCTGGTTACCGGCCTCGCCGGCTGTGGTCTGAAAGGCCCGCTTTACTTCCCACCTGCCGACTCCGCCGGCCAAAAACCGGCCAAACCGCCGGTGCAAACGGGCGATCAGGTGCAAAAGAACCAGCAGGAGCAGTCTGGCTCTCAGCAAAAACCGTCGATGGTTGCCCAGTAACACCCGGTTTGCGGTGGCGAGCGCCGCCGCAAAATCAAGACGGATAGCGCGTCCAGATAGCGGAGTATGATATGCAGTTCTCCAAAATGCACGGTCTGGGCAACGACTTTATGGTGGTCGATGCCGTTACACAGAATGTCTATTTTTCACCTGAGCTGATCCGCCGGCTGGCCGATCGGCACCTGGGCGTCGGCTTTGACCAGATGCTGGTGGTAGAACCGCCTTACGATCCCGAGCTGGATTTTCACTACCGAATTTTTAACGCCGACGGCAGCGAAGTGGCGCAGTGCGGCAACGGCGCGCGCTGTTTCGCGCGCTTTGTGCGGCTGAAAGGGTTGACCAACAAGCGCGATATCCGCGTTAGCACCCAAACCGGGCGCATGGTGCTCAGCGTCACCGACGACGATCTGGTGTGCGTCAACATGGGTGAGCCGAATTTCGATCCGCAGGCGGTGCCGTTCCGCGCCGCCAAGGCGGAAAAGACCTACATCATGCGCGCGGCGGAACATACCGTGCTGTGCGGCGTGGTGTCGATGGGCAACCCGCATTGTGTTTTGCAGGTGGATGATGTAAAAACCGCCAAGGTGGAGCTGCTTGGACCGGTGCTGGAAGGGCATGAGCGCTTCCCGGAACGGGCCAACATCGGCTTTATGCAAGTGGTCAGCCGCGATCACATCAAGCTGCGCGTTTACGAGCGCGGCGCCGGTGAAACGCAGGCCTGCGGCAGCGGCGCCTGTGCGGCGGTGGCGGTCGGGATCCAACAGGAATTGCTGTCAGAAGAGGTGCATGTAGAACTGCCGGGCGGCAGCCTGCATATTCGCTGGAAAGGGCCGGGCAATCCGCTGTTTATGACCGGTCCGGCAACCCATGTCTATGACGGATTTATTCATCTATGAAAAGCGTAGAAGAACAGAGCGTCGCCGGCCTGGCGCTGGATGACGACGCCGTGATGCAGTACCTGCTGCAGAACCCGGATTTCTTTATTCGCAACGCGCGCCAGGTTGAGCAGATGCGCGTGCCTCACCCGGTGCGCGGCACCGTTTCGCTGGTGGAATGGCATCTGGCTCGTCAGCGCAATCACATCGAACGGCTGGAAGAAGAGATCACGCTGTTGATGGAGCAGGCCAGCGCCAACGAAGGGCTGTTCGCCAGGCTGCTGCACCTGCAGGCCGATCTGGCCACCGCCGACAGCCTGCAGGACATGCTAAACCGGCTGCAGCGCTGGGCGCGCGGCTTCGGTTTGGCCGGCGCCACGGTTCGGCTGTTCGCCGAGCGCTGGAATATCGGCGCGCCTTCCGATTTCACCCACCTGGCGCTGACGCGTTCGGCGTTCGAGCCGTTCCGCATTCAGCGGCTGGGCAGCGAACAACACTATCTCGGCAGCCTGAACGGCCCCGAGCTGCTGCTGCTGTTGCCGCAGGCCAAACAGATTGGCCAAATTGGCTCGGTGGCGCTGTCGATGTTGGGCGACGACGGCGAGTTGGGCATGGTGATCTTCAGCAGCCGCGATACGCAACATTATCAGCAGGGCATGGGCACGGTGATGCTCAATCAGCTGGCGCGCATGCTGCCGGCGCTGCTGGAACGCTGGATCGAACGCGCATGACGCCGATTGCGCCCAGCCTGCAGCAGCCGGTGGACGCTTTTCTGCGTTATCTCAAGGTAGAACGGCAACTCAGCCCGCTGACGCAGCTCAGCTATTCACGCCAGCTGACGGCGCTGATGCGCCTGGCGCAGGAGATCGGCGTCACCGACTGGACGACGCTGGACGCCGCCCGGGTGCGCATGCTGGCGGCGCGCAGCAAACGCGCCGGTCTGCAGTCCGCCAGCCTGGCGCTGCGGCTCTCTTCGTTGCGTAGCTTCCTCGATTGGCTGGTCAGCCAGGGCGTGCTGCACGCCAACCCCGCCAAGGGCATCCGCACGCCGCGCAGCGGCCGCCATCTGCCGAAAAACATCGACGTCGATGAAATGAACCAGCTGCTGGAGATCGATCTCAACGATCCGCTGGCGGTGCGCGATCGCGCCATGCTGGAGGTGATGTACGGCGCCGGCCTGCGCCTCTCCGAGCTGGTGGGGCTGGATTGCCGCCATGTCGATATGGCGGCCGGCGAGGTGTGGGTGATGGGGAAAGGCAGCAAAGAACGCAAACTGCCGATTGGGCGCACCGCCGTCACCTGGCTGGAACACTGGCTGGCGATGCGCGATCTGTTTGGACCGCAGGACGACGCCATGTTCCTGTCCAATCAGGGGCGACGCATCTCGACGCGCAACGTGCAAAAACGCTTCGCCGAATGGGGCGTGAAGCAGGGCGTCAATAGCCATATCCATCCGCACAAGCTGCGCCACTCCTTCGCCACCCATATGCTGGAGTCCAGCGGCGATCTGCGCGCGGTGCAGGAGCTGCTCGGCCACGCCAACCTGACCACCACGCAAATTTATACCCACCTCGACTTTCAACATCTGGCGAACGTGTACGATGCCGCGCACCCGCGCGCCAAACGGGGGAAATCCTGATGCATTTTTATCGCCCGCTGCGCCCGCTGGCGGCGCTGACTTTCGATCTGGACGACACGCTGTATGACAACCGTCCGGTGATCCGGCAAACCGAGCAGCAGTCGGTGGCCTTCCTGCAGAGCTACCATCCCGGCCTGAACGGCTTCCAGTCGGCGGATTTCCACCGCCTGCGCCAGGAACTGCGCGAGCAGGATCCGGAGATCTACCACGACGTCACCCAGTGGCGCTGGCGCGCCATTCATCTGGCGTTGAGCCGGCAGGGGCTGCGCGACGCCGAAGCGGCGATCGGGGCCGATGCGGCGATGCAGAATTTCGCGCTGTGGCGCAGCCGTATTGAGGTGCCGGAAGCGACCCATGCCACGCTGAAGGCGCTGGCGGCGCGCTACCCGCTGGTGGCGATCACCAACGGCAACGCCGATCCGGCGCAGTGCGGCCTGGACGGCTACTTTCAGTTTGTGCTGCGTTCCGGGCCGGACGGGCGCGCCAAGCCGTATCAGGACATGTATCACCTGGCCGTCGAGCGGCTGGGTGTGGCGCCCGAGCAGATCCTGCACGTGGGCGACGATCTGACCACCGACGTGGCCGGCGCGCTGCGCGCGGGGCTGCAGGCCTGTTGGATCAACGATCGGCAACGCAGCCTGATGCAGGCCGCCGACAGCCGCCTGCTGCCGCATATTGAGATTTCGCAGTTGGCATCGCTGACAGCATTGTTATAATCCCTGCCAGAACTCTGTATAAATTTCCAGTGAAAAACCCGTCGCCGGCGGGTTTTTCCTTAACCATTAGTGGTGCCTATGGACGTCTCCGATCTGCTCGACAGCCTGAATGAAAAACAACGTGAAGCCGTGGCGGCGCCGCGCAGCAACCTGTTGGTTCTGGCCGGAGCGGGCAGCGGCAAGACGCGGGTGCTGGTGCATCGCATCGCCTGGCTGCTGTCGGTGGAGAACTGCTCACCGTATTCGATCATGGCGGTGACCTTCACCAACAAGGCGGCGGCGGAAATGCGCCACCGTATCGAACATCTGATCGGCACCAGCCAGGGCGGCATGTGGATCGGCACTTTCCACGGTCTGGCGCACCGCCTGCTGCGCGCTCATCATCTGGAAGCCAACCTGCCGCAGGATTTCCAGATCCTCGACAGCGACGACCAGTTGCGGTTGCTCAAGCGCATCATCAAGGCGCTGAACGTCGACGAGAAACAGTGGCCGCCGCGTCAGGCGATGTGGTACATCAACGGCAAGAAAGACGAAGGCCTGCGCCCGCAGCACGTCGAGACCTACAACAACCCGGTAGAGGCCACCTGGCTGCGTATCTACCAGGCCTATCAGGAAGCCTGCGATCGCGCGGGGCTGGTGGATTTCGCCGAGCTGCTGCTGCGCGCGCACGAGCTGTGGCTGAACAAGCCGCATATCCTCAACCACTACCGCGAACGTTTCACCAACGTGCTGGTGGACGAATTCCAGGATACCAACAGCATCCAGTACGCCTGGATCCGCCTGCTGGCGGGCGGCAACAGCAACGTGATGATCGTCGGCGACGATGACCAGTCGATCTACGGCTGGCGCGGCGCGCAGGTGGAAAACATCCAGCGCTTCCTGAAGGATTTCCCCGGCGCGGAAACCATCCGCCTGGAGCAGAACTACCGTTCCACCAGCAACATCCTGAAAGCGGCCAACACCCTGATCGCCAACAACGACGGGCGCATGGGGAAAAACCTGTGGACCGAAGGCGGCGAAGGCGAGCCGATTTCCCTCTACTGCGCCTTCAACGAACTCGACGAAGCGCGCTTCGTGGTCAACCGCATCAAGACCTGGCAAGACAACGGCGGCGCGCTGAACGACTGCGCCATTTTGTACCGTAGCAACGCCCAGTCGCGCGTGCTGGAAGAGGCGCTGCTGCAGACGGCGATGCCGTACCGCATCTACGGCGGCCAGCGGTTCTTCGAACGTCAGGAAATCAAGGATGCGCTGGCTTACCTGCGCCTGATCTCCAACCGCAACGACGACGCGGCCTTCGAGCGCGTGGTCAACACCCCGACGCGCGGCATCGGCGATCGCACCCTCGACGTAGTGCGCCAGGCGGCGCGCGATCGCCAGCTGACGCTGTGGCAGGCGACGCGCGAACTGATGCAGGACAAGGTTCTGGCCGGCCGCGCCGCGTCGGCGCTGCAGCGCTTCATCGAGCTGGTGGAGTCGCTGGCGCATGAAACCGCCGATATGCCGCTGCACGTGCAGACCGATCGGGTGATCCGCGATTCCGGGCTGTTCATCATGTATGAGCAGGAAAAGGGCGAGAAGGGACAGGCGCGCATCGAAAACCTTGAGGAACTGGTGACGGCGACGCGCCAGTTCAGCTATCAGGAAGAAGATCAGGATCTGATGCCGCTGCAGGCATTCCTGTCGCATGCGGCGCTGGAAGCGGGCGAAGGCCAGGCCGACGCCTATCAGGACGCGGTGCAGCTGATGACCCTGCACTCGGCCAAGGGGTTGGAGTTCCCGCTGGTGTTTATCGTCGGCATGGAAGAAGGCATGTTCCCGAGCCAGATGTCGCTGGACGAAGGCGGCCGTCTGGAGGAGGAGCGCCGTCTGGCCTATGTGGGCGTGACGCGCGCCATGCAGAAACTGACGCTGACCTATGCCGAAACGCGCCGTCTGTACGGCAAAGAGGTTTATCACCGGCCGTCGCGCTTTATCGGCGAATTGCCGGAGGAGTGCGTGGAAGAAGTGCGCCTGCGCGCCAGCGTATCGCGCCCGGTCAATCACCGCCGCATGGGCACGCCGATCAGCGAGAACGACACCGGTTACAAGCTGGGCCAGCGCGTGCGTCATCCCAAGTTTGGCGAAGGCACCATCGTCAATCTGGAGGGCAGTGGCGAGCACAGCCGGCTGCAGGTCGCCTTCCCGGGTGAGGGCATCAAATGGCTGGTGGCGGCCTACGCGCGTTTGGAAACGGTATAAAGAGAGAGGCGTTGCAGGGGCCAGCCCCTGCAACCTTTCACGATCAGTGAGGGTACCGGTCGCCGACCTGTGCGGTGGCATACCAACGCATCACCGCTTCGGTGCCTTCACCGCCTTCCTGCGGCGCCCACTGCATGCAGTCTTCTTCGGTCAGCGCCTGATACGGGCCCTGCTTCACTTCGAACACTACGCCGCCGGCATCGACCGACAGCACCGCATGCCAGGTAAAGGCCGGCATCTCCAGCACTTTGGTTTCTTCGCCAAGCAGGGTGCGCTGTGTTACGACGCCGTCATCGTTGAACTGCAGCACCACAAAGCGGCCGCGCAGCGGCGTCAGCAGCTCCCAGGTTTGCGGGTGGCGGTGCGGGCGGATATAGGTGCCGGGTTCCATGGCGATCGCCAGGCGTTGCACCGGGTCGCTCAACTCTTCGTGTAAAGTGCGGTGCGCGCGCAGGCGGGCCACGCTGGCGGCCTGTTCGCTCATCGCGGTCAGTTCATGGGCGGTAATCTGTTTCATCATTTAAATCCGCATGCTTGTCGTACCATTAGGGTGATGTCATCTTAACAACATTCTTGGTGGCGGTAAGCGATCGCCGCGACTTTTTCAGTACGGTTTAAGCCCCATTTCTGCTATTGATCATCGTGATGATTTGTTGCGCAATTATCCCGCCTAACGTGTTGACAGGCTTTTTCTTCTCGGCGTAACATGCGCGCACTATTATCATTGAGGACAGACGCCTTGGACACACCCAGTAGATACTGGCTCACTGACCTGCGCCGCAGGTATAACTTCTAAGGCTCTCCGTTTTTGCTGATAGCCTTCGTGGTTGTCGGCGACCCCGCAAAGTGTCGCTATGAGTCAGATCTCTTCATGGTCTGAAACAAATCGGTGATACGCATCTCCCTCTGTTTCTGTGCTTCAACGCGTTGTCCGCACCCGTTACCTTCACGGAGTTTTGGCACATGCTGAGCGCTTTTAAATTAGATAACCGCCGCTTGTCCCGTCTGGAACTGGACGACTCGGATGATCTCACGTCATCGCTGTGGGTTGATCTGGTCGAGCCGGAAGAGGGCGAGCGTGAGCGCGTGCAGAATGAGCTGGGACAAAGCCTGGCGACGCGTCCCGAACTGGACGACATCGAAGCCTCCGCCCGTTTCTTCGAAGACGAAGACGGTCTGCATATCCACTCCTTTTTCTACTTTGAAGATGCGGAAGATCACGCCGGCAACTCCACGGTGGCGTTCACCATCCGCGACGGCCGCCTGTATACCCTGCGTGAGCGTGAACTGCCGGCGTTCCGCCTGTACCGCATGCGCGCCCGCAACCAGACGATGCTCGAAGGCAACGCTTACGAACTGCTGCTGGATCTGTTCGAGACCAAGATTGAACAGCTGGCGGACGAGATAGAGAATATCTACAGCGATCTGGAACAGCTCAGCCGGGTGATCATGGAAGGGCATCAGGGCGACGAATACGACGCCGCGCTCTCGACGCTGGCGGAGCTGGAAGATATCGGCTGGAAGGTGCGTTTGTGCCTGATGGATACCCAGCGCGCGCTCAACTTCCTGGTGCGCAAGGCGCGTCTGCCGACCGGCCAGCTGGAGCAGGCGCGTGAAGTGCTGCGCGACATCGAATCCCTGCTGCCGCACAACGAATCGCTGTTCCAGAAGGTGAACTTCCTGATGCAGGCGGCGATGGGCTTCATCAACATCGAACAGAACCGTATTATCAAGATCTTCTCGGTGGTGTCGGTGGTGTTCCTGCCGCCTACGCTGGTGGCTTCCAGCTACGGCATGAACTTCGAATTCATGCCGGAACTGAAATGGTCGTTCGGCTACCCGGGCGCGATCACGCTGATGATCCTGGCGGGCCTGGCCCCTTACCTGTACTTCAAGCGCAAGAACTGGCTGTAACCCGGCGGCGCCGGGCTCAGCGCAGCTTGCGCTGGGTATAGAGCGCGTCGAGGGTGAACAGGATCAGCGCCGCCCAGATAAAGCCGAAGGTCACCAGCTTGTCCTGGCCGACGGTCTCGCCGTAGAAGGTGACCGCCAGCAGGAACATCAGCGTCGGGCCGAGATACTGGAAGAAACCGAGCGTCGATAGGCGCAGCCGGGTAGCCGCCGCGGTGAAGCACAGCAGCGGCACGGTGGTGACGATGCCGGCGGCGACCAGCAGCAGGTTCAGCGACCACGGGTTGGCGCTCAGGTGGCTGGTGGGGCTGTCGGCGAACAGGAACAGATAGGCCGCCGCCACCGGCAGCAGCCACAGCGTTTCAATCAGCATGCCGGTCTGCGCGTCGATGGCGATTTTCTTGCGCAGCAGGCCATAGAAGGCAAAGCTGAACGCCAGCCCCAGACCGATGATCGGCAACGACCCGAACTGCCAGAGCTGCACCAGCACCCCGGTGAACGCCAGCGCCACCGCTACCCACTGCATGCGGCGGAAACGTTCGCCGAGAAACAGCATCCCCAACAGCACGTTAACCAGCGGGTTGATGAAGTAGCCCAGGCTGGCTTCCAGCATATGGTGATTGTTCACCGCCCAGATGAACAGCAGCCAGTTGCCGCCGATCAACAGCGCGGTGACCGCCAGCAACAGCAGCCGTTTGCGATTTTGGCAGGCGGCGCGCACTTTAGGCCAGTTGCGGCCCAGCGTGATCAGCGCCAGCATGAAGAAAAACGACCAGATGATCCGGTGGGTGAGGATCTCATCCGCGGACACTTGCTGGATCAGTTTGAAATAAGCCGGGGCGATGCCCCACATAAAATAGGCGGCCAGGGCAAAGAAAATGCCCTGACGCGTTTGCTTTGCGTCCATGACGTCACTCTGGTGGGGAACTTAAGATGCGGTGAGTGTACTGAAGACGCTCACCGCACACAATCATCAGCCGACCAGGTAGGTGGCGGTGGCGGTCGCGATATGCAGGCCGTCGTGGTTATGCAGTTCTACGCGCGCGACGGCGACTTTGTTGCCGCTGCGCAGCACGCTGGCGGAGGCGACGAAGTGCTCGCCGCGGCCGGGGCGCAGGTAGTCGACGCGCAGGTCGATGGTGCCCATGCGCGACAGCTTGGCGGCGATCTCCTCTTCGACCAGCGGCTCCAGGCGCGTCAGCACGCCGCCGGCGCAGGCCAGCCCGGCGGCGACGTCAAGCACGGCGGCGATCACGCCGCCATGCAGAATTTCCTGCGCGGCGTTGCCGACCAGCTTGCGCTGGTTGGTGAAGCTCAGCTCGACGTAGTCATCGTCGAAGCGGCGCAGCTCCAGGCCAAGCTCGCGGTTGAACGGCATGTGGTAGACAAAAATTTCGCCGATCTTGCGGCGGGCGGCTTCCAGGGTCAGTGGTGTTGTCGACATAGCGGGTTTCCGTTTTTCTTTTGCGTTTTAAGGGAGCTAACTGGTCAGTCCAGGTTAATGGAATGTTGATTTTATGCTTAACCTTTGTTGCTTGCCAGCCCGTTTAGGCAAAAGAGTCACGCGCGCGTTGGTGTCATGCTGAACGATATTGTGTAATCATACCCGGTGGGTGTGTACCGATGAAAAAATGGGGAAGTGTGTGTCAACCGCAGCAGTGATTAACAGAGAGTTGCTGGCCGAGCAGGTATTGCGCGATACCTTCGGCTACCAGCAATTCCGTCCGGGGCAGCAAACGATTATCAATGCCGCGATCGGCGGGCAGGATTGCCTGGTGGTGATGCCGACCGGCGGCGGCAAGTCGTTGTGTTACCAAATCCCTGCGCTGGTGATGGACGGCCTGACGCTGGTCGTTTCTCCGCTGATCTCGCTGATGAAGGATCAGGTCGACCAACTGTTGGCCTACGGCGTTTCCGCCGCCTGCTACAACTCGACGCAAACCCGCGAGGAGCAGCTGGACGTCATGGCCGGCTGCCGCAACGGCACCATCAAGATGCTGTACATCGCGCCGGAGCGGCTGATGATGGAAAGCTTCCTCAACCTGCTCGATCACTGCCCGCCGGCGATGCTGGCGGTGGATGAGGCGCACTGCATCTCCCAATGGGGCCACGACTTCCGGCCGGAATACCGCGCGCTGGGGCAGTTGAAACAGCGCTTCCCGTCGATGCCGGTGATCGCGTTGACCGCCACTGCCGACGAAGCCACGCGCGGCGATATCGTGCGTCTGCTGTCGCTGCAGGATCCGCTGGTGCAGGTCAGCAGCTTCGACCGACCGAACATCCGCTACACGCTGGTGGAAAAATTCAAACCGCTCGACCAGCTGTGGCGCTTCGTGCAGGATCAGCGCGGCAAGAGCGGCATTATCTATTGCAACAGCCGCGCCAAGGTGGAAGACACCGCCGCGCGCCTGCAAAGCCGCGGGCTGAGCGTCGGCGCTTACCACGCGGGGCTGGACAACGATCGCCGCGCCCAGGTGCAGGAGGCGTTCCAGCGTGACGATCTGCAGGTGGTGGTGGCCACCGTCGCCTTCGGCATGGGCATTAACAAACCCAACGTGCGTTTTGTGGTGCATTTCGACATCCCGCGCAATATCGAATCCTATTATCAGGAGACCGGCCGCGCCGGGCGCGACGGCCTGCCGGCCGAAGCCATCCTGCTGTACGATCCGGCCGACATGGCCTGGCTGCGCCGCTGTCTGGAGGAGAAACCCGCCGGGCAACAGCTGGACATCGAGCGTCACAAGCTGAACGCCATGGGCGCTTTCGCCGAGGCGCAAACCTGCCGTCGCCTGGTGCTGCTCAACTACTTCGGCGAAGGCAAGCACGAAAACTGCGGCAACTGCGATATCTGCCTCGATCCGCCCAAGCGCTACGACGGGCTGGAGGACGCGCGCAAGGCGCTGTCTTGCGTGTACCGCGTCGGCCAGCGCTTCGGCCTCGGGTACATCGTGGAAGTGCTGCGCGGCTCCAACAATCAGCGCATTCGCGAATACGGTCACGACAAGCTGCCGGTGTACGGCATCGGCCGCGATCAAACCACGGAGCACTGGACCAGCGTGCTGCGTCAGCTGATCCACCTGGGCTTTATCACCCAGAACATCGCCATGCACTCGGCGCTGCAATTGACCGAGGCGGCGCGTCCGGTGTTGCGCGGCGAGGTGGCGCTGCAGCTGGCGGTGCCGCGCATTCAGAGCCTGAAGTCGCGCAGTAGCGCCAATCAGAAATCCTACGGCGGCAATTACGATCGCAAGCTGTTCGCCAAGCTGCGCAAACTGCGCAAGTCGATCGCCGACGAAGAAAACATTCCACCCTACGTGGTGTTCAACGACGCCACGCTGCTGGAAATGGCCGAACAGATGCCGATCAAGGCCGGCGATCTGCTGAGCGTCAACGGCGTGGGGCAGCGCAAACTGGAGCGTTTCGGCGCGCCCTTTATGGCGATGATCCGCGACCATCTC
This sequence comes from Serratia sp. CY55921, assembly GCF_052167655.1. Lineage (NCBI taxonomy): Bacteria > Pseudomonadati > Pseudomonadota > Gammaproteobacteria > Enterobacterales > Yersiniaceae > Serratia > Serratia sp. CY55921. The sequence goes on from NZ_JBJNMU010000005.1 coordinate 220,368, forward strand.
GACAATGACGAAGACTGAGGGCGATAAATCATGCTGATGCTGTTTCTCACCGTGGCGCTGGTGCATCTGATTGCGCTGATGAGCCCGGGGCCGGACTTCTTTTTCGTGTCGCAGACCGCCGCCAGCCGCTCGCGCCGCGAGGCGATGATGGGCGTGGTCGGCATTTCGCTCGGCATCGTGGTATGGGCCGGCGTGGCGTTGATGGGGCTGCATCTGATCCTGCAGAAGATGGCCTGGCTGCATCAGATAATCATGGTCGGCGGCGGCATTTACCTGTGCTGGATGGGGTGGCAACTGCTGCGTTCCGCGCGGGCGCAGCAAGCTCCGCCCGCGGCAGAGGCCCAGGTGGCGTTGCCGAAGGCCGGGCGCAGCTTTATTCGCGGCTTCTTGACCAACCTGTCCAACCCGAAAGCGGTGATCTATTTCGGCAGCGTGTTCTCGCTGTTCGTCGGCGACAGCGTCGGCGCCGGGGCGCGCTGGGGGCTGTTCTTGCTGATCGTCGCCGAGACCTTCGTCTGGTTCAGCCTGGTGGCGGTGGTGTTCGCGCTGCCGGCGATGCGCCGCGGTTATCAGCGGTTGGCCAAGTGGATAGACGGGGTGGCTGGCGTGCTGTTTACCGGCTTCGGGTTACACCTGATCTTTACCCGCTAACCGGCAGTGAAATGCCCAAGGCCGAGCAGCGATGCCCGGCCTTTTTTGTCAGGCTTTGCGGGCGGTCGCCAGCAGCCCCGCCACCAAAATAAACAGCGAACCGAACACCCGATTGAGCAGCTGCATTTGACGCGGGGTCTTCAGCCAGCCGGCGATGCGCGTCGCCAGGGTGGCGTAACCGATCATCACCAGAATATCCACCACCACGGTGGTGACGCCGAGCACCAGATACTGTTCGGCCTGCGGCTGATGGGGCAAGATGAACTGCGGGAACAGCGCGGCGAGGAACACGATGCTTTTCGGGTTGGTCAGGTTGACCAGCACCGCACGGCGGAACAGGCGGCGGCGCGGCATGCTGCCCGCCAGCGCATGCAGATCCAGCGCGCCGGCGGCGCGCCATTGCTGGATGCCGAGCCACACCAGGTAGGCGGCGCCCAGCCATTTCAGCAGCTCGAACGCCAGCAGCGATTGCGATATCAGCGCGCCGAGGCCGATGCCCACCAGCACGATGTGCGCGCTCAGCCCGACCTGCAGCCCGGCGATTGACGCGGCGGCGCCGCGATAGCCGTGGCTGATGCCGGTGCTCATGGTGTTGATGGCGCCGGATCCGGGGGAGAGGCTAAGGATAAGCGTGGTCAGCAGGTAGGTTAACCACCAGTCCAAGGTCATGGTTCTCGGCTCCCTGAAAGTGTCGTTTTGTGCCACAATGCGCCGAGGCGGCGCCGTTTTTTGTCAGAATTGAATCACAATACGCTAGTATGATTTCTTGTGCCAGCGGTCACATTTTCCGCCGGCTCCACAGGGAAAACGCTCTCGATGACCTCGTTCACTCTCAGCTCCGATGACTGGTTAACGCGTGAAACGCAGTTCGCTGCCTTCGCCACCGGGCCGCTGCTGGATTTCTGGCGGCAGCGCGAAGAAGGCGAGTTCAGCGGCGTGGACGGCGTGCCGATCCGCTTTGTGCGTTTCCGTTCCGCGCGGCATCAGCGGGTGGTGGTGGTCAGCCCCGGCCGCATCGAAAGCTACGTGAAATACCCTGAGGTGGCCTACGACCTGTTCCACTGCGGTTACGACGTGGTGATCGTCGATCATCGCGGCCAGGGGCGCTCCGGGCGTTTACTGGCGGATACGCACCGCGGTCATGTGGTAAACTTTGCCGACTACGTGGACGATTTCGAGCAGCTGTGGCTGCGCGAGGTCGAGTCGCGCGGTTACCGGCAGCGTTTCGCGCTGGCGCATTCGATGGGCGGCGCGATCCTGGCGCAGTTCCTGCAGCGCCGGCCGCAGGCGTTCGACGCGGCGGCGTTTTGCGCGCCGATGTTCGGCATCCAGCTGCCGATGCCGGGCTGGCTGGCCGACCGCATTCTCGACTGGGTGGAGACACGCCCGGCGATCCGTGATTATTACGCGGTGGGCACCGGCCAGTGGCGTCCGCTGCCCTATGTGGTCAACGTGTTGACCCACAGCCGCGAGCGCTACCGGCGCAGCCTGCGTTATTACGCCGACTATCCCGAGCTGCAGGTGGGCGGGCCGACTTACCATTGGGTGCGTGAGAGCATCCGCGCTGGCCGGCAGATCATCGCGCAGGCCGGGAACATCACAACGCCGCTGTTGCTTTTGCAGGCCGGTGAAGAACGGGTGGTCGACAACCGTTCGCACCAGGCTTTTTGTCAGGCTCTGTCAGACGCGGGGCGCCCTTGCGAAGGGGGGCTTCCGTGGGTTATCAACGGCGCACGCCATGAGATCCTGTTCGAGCGGGACGCGATGCGCGCCGAAGCACTGAACGCAATCCTGCGCTTCTTTGCTCAACACTTAGGCGGCGCGCTGCCGCCGACAACTCCATCAGAGGTTAGAACATAACGCTATGTATCACGTCGTCGCTTCCGATTTAGATGGCACGCTGCTGTCTCCCGACCATACCCTGTCGCCGTACGCCAAAGAAACGCTGAAGTTGCTGACCCAGCGAGGCGTGCATTTCGTGTTCGCCACCGGCCGCCACCACATCGACGTGGCGCAGATCCGCGACAGCCTGGAAATCAGCGCCTTTATGATCACCTCCAACGGCGCGCGGGTGCACAACACGGCCGGCGAGCTGATCTTCAGCCATAACCTGGACGGGGATATCGCCCGCGATCTGTACGGCATGCTGCACGACGATCCGCAGATCACCACCAACGTCTACCGCAACGACGATTGGTTTACCAACCGCGAAAGCCCGGAGCAGGAAGAGTTCTTCCAGGAGTCGGTGTTCAAATATCAGCTGTTCGAGCCGGGCCTGCTGGAAACCGACGGCGTCTGCAAGGTTTACTTCACCTGTGAAGACCACGAGCGGTTGCTGCAGGTGGAAGACGCCATCAACGCCCGCTGGGGCGATCGGGTCAACGTCAGCTTCTCGTTCCCGACCTGCCTGGAAGTGATGGCGGGCGGCGTGTCGAAAGGGCATGCGCTGGAAGAAGTGGCCAAGATCATCGGTTATACGCTGCAAGAGTGCATCGCCTTCGGCGACGGCATGAACGATCTGGAGATGCTGTCGATGGCCGGCAAGGGCTGCATCATGCGCGATGCGCATCAGCGCCTGAAGGATATGCTGCCGGAGCTGGAGGTGATCGGTTCCAATGCCGATAACGCGGTGCCGCACTACCTGCGCAAGATGTTCCTCTGAAATAATCAGGGCGCCTTGCAGCGCCCTTGTTATTACTTGTGCTGGCCCTGCTTCTGCAGGAACTGCACGCCCTTGTCCGGGAAGTCGGTGAACACGCCGTCGACGCCGGCCTGGTTGTAAATCACGTCATACAGCTGGTTTACGTCGGTCACGTACTTAGGCAGCGCATCGGCGCGGATGGTGAACGGGTGCACCGCCAGTTTGCTGGCGTGCGCTTCTTTCACCATGTCGGTCAGCACGATGTGGCCCGGTTTGGATTGATCCGCCACCACCAGCATGTGGTAGTCCGGCCCGATGCCGTCGGCATACTGAGCGATTTTCTTCATCGCGCCCGGTTTGAACATCCAGTCATAGTCGTATTCCACCCACTTGCCGTCGGCTTTCTGCTCGTAGGTTTCCTGCCAGTCGTTGTAGGCGATCAGCTGCACCAGCTTCAGATCCATGCCCAGCTTCGGCTCCAGCTCGTTCTTGATGCGTTTGAGCTCGTTGGCGTCGAAGCACTGCAGGTAGACGTTGTCGTTCTTGCCGGTGTAACCGTACTGCTTGAGCACCGCCAGCACTTTGCTGGAGATGTCTTTGCCTTCCTGCTTGTGGAACCAAGGCGCTTTGATTTCAGGATAGATGCCGATGTTTTTGCCGGTCGAATGGTTCAGACCCTGTACGAACTCGATCTCTTCCTGGAAGGTGTGGACGCGGAAGTCGGATTTGCCCATCGGGAAGCGGCCAGGGTAGCCCTGTACCTTCTTGCCGTTTTCGATGTCAAAGCCTTCGGTGAACTTCAGCGATTTGATCTCCGCCAGCGTAAAGTCGATGGCGTAATAACGACCGTCTTTGCGTGCGCGGTTCGGGAAACGTTCGGCGACGTCGGTGACGCGATCGAGGTAATGGTCGTGCAGCACCACCAGCTCGTTGTCCTTGGTCATCACCAGATCTTGCTCGAGGTAATCGGCGCCTTGCGCGTAGGCCATCGCCTTCGCCGGCAGGGTGTGTTCCGGCAGGTAGCCGCTGGCACCGCGGTGGGCGATCACCACTTTGTCCGCCGCCTGCGCGGCGCTGACCATTGAGGTGGCGAGAATGATCCCTGTCAGCAGGGCTTTGACTTGAGTCCGCATTCCGTTTTCTCCGTGTTGTTGGGGGCAGGGTAGTAAAAAGGCCGCAGGGCGGCCTTTAAATCATGCAAAAGTCGTGTGACGGTTAGCCGCGCTTGCCGGCAGCGATTTCCGCGTGGTGTTTCTTCTCGTTCAGCATGGTCAGCAGCAGCAGGATAACCGCCAGCACGCCGCCGCCGATCATCACCATGAAGCCGCCGTCCCAACCGAAGAAGTCTACGGTGTAACCGACGATGGCGCTGGCCGCAACCGAGCCGCCCAGGTAGCCGAACAGGCCGGTGAAGCCCGCGGCGGTGCCGGCGGCTTTCTTCGGCGCCAGCTCCAGCGCGTGCAGGCCGATCAGCATCACCGGACCGTAGATCAGGAAGCCGATGACCAGCATACAGATCATGTCCACGGTCGGGTTACCGGCCGGGTTCATCCAGAACACCACGGTGGCGATGGTCACCAGCGTCATGAAGAACACGCCGGTGGCGCCGCGGTTGCCTTTGAACACTTTGTCCGACATCCAGCCGCACAGCAGGGTGCCCGGGATACCGGCGTATTCATACAGGAAGTAGGCCCAGGAAGACTTGTCCAGCGCGAAGTGCTTCACTTCTTTCAGGTAGGTCGGCGACCAGTCCAGAATGCCGTAACGCAGCAGGTAGACGAACACGTTGGCGACCGCGATGTACCACAGCAGCTTGTTCGGCAGGATGTACTGCATGAAGATCTGCTTGGCGGTCAGCTCTTCTTCGTCTTTTTCGCTGTAGTCGTCCGGGTAGTCGTTTTTGTACTCTTCAATCGGCGGCAGGCCGCAGGATTGCGGGGTGTCGCGCATCAGGCCGAAGGCGATCAGGGCCACCAGGATGGCGCCGAAGGCCGGCATGTACAGCGCCGCGTGCCAGTCGTTGAACCAGGCCATGCCCAGCAGGAACAGCAGCGGAGGCAGGCCGCCGCCCACGTTGTGGGCGCAGTTCCAGATGGAGACGATGCCGCCGCGTTCTTTCTGCGACCACCAGTGCACCATGGTGCGGCCGCACGGCGGCCAACCCATGCCCTGGAACCAGCCGCACAGGAACAGCAGGACGAACATGATGGCGATGCTGGAGGTTGCCCACGGCACGAAGCCCATGAACAACATCACCGCCGCCGCCAGGATCAGGCCGGCAGGCAGGAACACTCGCGGGTTGGAACGGTCGGAGACCGAACCCATGATGAATTTGGAGAAGCCGTAGGCGATGGAGATGCCCGACAGCGCGAAGCCGAGGTCACCGCGGCTGAAGCCTTGTTCGATCAGGTAAGGCATGGCCAGGGTGAAGTTCTTACGCACCAGATAGTAGGCGGCGTAACCGAAGAAGATCCCCAGGAAAATTTGCCAGCGCAGCTTACGGTAGAGCGGGTCTACCTTATCGCTCGGCACACGGGCGATGTGTGCGGCTGGCTTAAAAATACTCAACATGAGCGCCTCCGATGGCTTTATCTGTTATCACATCAATATGACCTTTTACGTTCATTTGATGATTGAGCGGATATCGAATGTGGTGTTTTTGTGTTCCATAACGAGCGCCATTGTCATCAAATACGCCTGGTGTCGCTGTGACGAATGGCGCAATTGTTACACTTTCATGAAACCACGGCGGATTTTGAGCGATTCGTTAACGTTATGAAATAGAAAAACGTCCAAAAATCGTGATTATGATCACATTGATGGTTTTTTGTGGACATTTTTATTTCGTTTTATGTTCGTTATTGTTCCTTATCAAACAAAGACCCTAATAACCGTGGCTCAATAGGCTCATAACTACCGATCCTGAGGGAGCGACATGAGCAGCTATTTTGACGGCGGCGAAACGGATGTGATCATCATCGGCGGCGGCGCCACCGGCGCAGGCATTGCCCGCGACTGTGCGCGGCGCGGCTTGCGATGCATTTTGCTGGAGCGCCACGACATCGCCACCGGCGCCACCGGCCGCAACCACGGTTTGCTGCACAGCGGCGCGCGCTATGCGGTGACCGACGGCGAGTCGGCGCGCGAGTGTATCGAAGAGAACCGCATCCTGAAACGCATTGCCCACCACTGCATCGAGCGCACCGATGGGCTGTTCATCACCTTGCCGCAGGACTCGCTGGACTATCAGCAACAGTTTATCGCCGCCTGTCGCCAGGCCGACATCGACGCCGAAGCGATCGACCCGCAGCTGGCGCTGCGCCTGGAGCCGGCGGCCAACCCGGCGCTGATCGGCGCGGTGCGGGTGCCGGACGGCACCGTCGATCCCTTCCGGCTGACCGCCGCCAACATGCTGGACGCGCGCGAGCACGGCGCGCAGATCCTGACCTACCATCAGGTGGTGGGGTTGCTGCGCAGCGGCGATCGGGTGACGGGCGTGCGCGTTTACGACCATCAGAATCAGCGGCGCTATGAGCTGCACGCGCCGGTGGTGGTCAACGCCGCCGGTATCTGGGGCCAGCAGATCGCCGAATACGCCGATTTGCGCATCCGCATGTTCCCGGCCAAGGGAGCGCTGCTGATCCTCGGCCATCGCATCAACAACATGGTGATCAACCGCTGCCGCAAACCGGCGGACGCCGACATCCTGGTGCCGGGCGACACCATCTCGCTGATCGGCACCACCTCGACCCATATCGACTACGACCAAATTGACAACATGCTGGTGACCCCGCAGGAGGTGGACATTCTGATCCGCGAAGGGGCGCTGTTGGCGCCCACCCTGGCGCAGACCCGCATTTTGCGCGCCTATGCCGGGGTGCGGCCGCTGGTGGCCAGCGACGACGATCCCAGCGGGCGCAACGTCAGCCGCGGCATCGTGCTGCTCGATCACGCCGCCCGCGACGGGCTGGAAGGGTTTATCACCATCACCGGCGGCAAGCTGATGACCTACCGCCTGATGGCGGAGTGGGCCACCGACAAGGTATGCGAAAAGCTCGGCGTAAATAGTCCGTGCACCACCGCGCAGGACGCGCTGCCCGGATCCCGTCAGTCGGCGGAGGAAACGGTGCGCAGCGTGGTTTCTCTGCCCGCCAGCATTCGCGGCTCGGCGATCTATCGGCACGGCGATCGCGCCAGCCAGGTGCCGGCGGCCGATCGGCTCGACACCAGCCTGGTGTGCGAATGCGAGGCGGTGACCGCCGGGGAAGTGCGCTATGCGGTCAACTCGCTGACCGTCAATAATCTGGTGGATCTGCGCCGCCGCACCCGTGTCGGCATGGGCACCTGCCAGGGCGAACTCTGCGCCTGCCGCGCCGCCGGGCTGTTGACGCGCTTTAACGTCAGCACGCCGCAGCAATCCATCGCGCAGCTGTCGCAGTTCCTCAACGAACGCTGGAAAGGCGTACGGCCGATCGCCTGGGGCGATGCGCTGCGCGAGAGCGAATTCACCAGTTGGGTTTACCAGGGATTATGCGGGCTTGAAGCCCAGGCCGACCAGGAGCAGGAGGCGGATGATGCGATTTGACGTTGTGGTGATTGGCGGTGGTCTGGCGGGCCTGAGCTGCGCCATTGCCGTGGCCGAACAGGGCAAGCGCTGCGCGGTGGTTAGTTCTGGCCAGAGCGCGCTCTACTTCTCCTCCGGCTCGCTCGATCTGCTGGCGAGATTGCCGGACGGCACGCCGGTCGAGATGCCGCTGGCGGCGTTGCCGCAGCTGGCGCAACAGGCGCCGCAGCATCCGTACGCCCTGATCGGGCCCGGCCGGGTGGCGGCGCTGTCCGCCGCCGCGCAGCGGCTGCTGGAACGCTGCGGGCTGAATCTGCAGGGCGAGGGGGTGAACAACCATCTGCGCATCACGCCGCTCGGCACGCGCCGCGCCACCTGGCTCAGCCCGCAGGCGATCCCGACGCTGCCGCTGACCGGCCAACTGCCGTGGCGGCGTATTGCGGTGATCGGCATCGAAGGGTTCCTCGACTTCCAACCGCAGATGGCCGCCGACGCCCTGAGCCGCGAGCTCGGCGTGCAGACGGACGTGGCCTATCTGCACATGCCGGCGCTGGACAGATTGCGCAATAATCCCAGCGAGTTCCGCGCGGTGAACATCGCCCGGGTACTGGATTTGATGGAAAGCCTGCCGCCGATGGCCGAAGAGCTGCGGCGGCTGGCGGGCGAGGCCGAGGCGCTCTTCCTGCCGGCCTGTCTGGGCCTGGAGGACGACGCGTCGCTGGCGGTGCTGCAGGATGCGGTCGGCAAGCCGATCCGACTGCTGCCGACGTTGCCGCCTTCGGTGCCCGGTATGCGCTTGCATCAGGCGCTGCGGCGACGTTTCCAGCAGTTGGGCGGCGTTTTCATGCCGGGCGACAGCGTGCTGCGCGCCGAGAGCGAGGCCAGCCGCGTCACCGGTTTGTACACCCGCAACCACGGCGATATTCCGCTGCGGGCGCAGCAGGTGGTGCTGGCCAGCGGCAGCTTCTTCAGCAATGGACTGGTGGCCGATTTCGACGGGGTGCGCGAACCGATCTTCGGGCTGGACGTACACAGTCGGGCGGATCGCGCCGACTGGAGCCGACGCGAGCTGTTCGCGCCGCAGCCTTACCTGCAGTTCGGCGTGCGTACCGACGGCAGGTTGCGGGCGATGAAGCAGGGAGTGCCGTTCGACAACCTGTACGCCATCGGCGCGGTCGCCGGCGGCTACGACCCGCTGCAGCAGGGCTGCGGCGCCGGCGTGTCATTGATCGGCGCGCTGCACGTCGCGCAGCAGATCGCCGCGGAGGAGAACGTATGAGCCTGCATCGGGACCACAGCTTTGAAAGCTGCATCAAATGCACCGTCTGCACCACTTACTGCCCGGTCGCCAAAGTGAACCCGCTTTACCCGGGACCGAAACAGGCGGGGCCGGACGGTGAGCGGCTGCGGCTGAAAGACCCGGCGCTGTACGACGAAGCGCTGAAATACTGCACCAACTGCAAGCGTTGTGAAGTGGCCTGCCCGTCCGACGTCAAAATCGGCGACATCATTCAGCGCGCCCGCGCCGACTTCGCCCAGAGCAAGCCGACGCTGCGCGATGCCATCCTCAGCCATACCGATATCATGGGATCGCTGTCGACGCCGTTTGCGCCGATCGTCAACGCCGCCACCGGGTTGAAACCGGTGCGCAAACTGCTGGACAAGGCGCTGAAGATCGACCACCGGCGCGAACTGCCGAAATATTCCTTCGGCACCTTCCGCCGCTGGTACCGGCAACAGGCGCAGGCTCAGCAGCGTTACGCCGAGCAGGTGGCATTTTTCCACGGTTGCTTCGTCAACTATAACCACCCGCAGCTGGGCAAGGATTTGGTCCGGGTGTTCAACGCGCTGGATATCGGCGTGCAACTGCTGAAACGCGAGAAATGCTGCGGCGTGCCGCTGATCGCCAACGGGTTTATCGACCAGGCTAAAAAGCAGGCCAGGGTCAATGCCGAATCGCTGCATGAAACGGTGCTGGAGCGCGGCATTCCGGTGGTGGCGACCTCATCGAGCTGCACCTTCACCCTGCGTGACGAATACCCTCATCTGCTGGACGTAGACACCACTGCGGTGCGCGATCGGGTGGAGCTGGCGACGCGCTATCTCTATCGCCTGATCAATCAGGGGCGCAGCCTGCCGCTCAAGCGCACGCCGCTGCGGGTGGCTTATCACACGCCTTGCCATATGGAGAAGATGGGCTGGACCGCCTACACCCTGGAGCTGCTGCGGCAGATACCGGGGCTGGAGCTGGTGGTGCTGGATTCGCAGTGCTGCGGCATCGCCGGCACTTACGGGTTCAAATCGGAGAACTACGCCACGTCGCAAGGCATTGGCGCGCCGCTGTTCCGGCAGATAGAAGAGAGCGGAGTGGATCTGGTGGTGACTGACTGCGAGACCTGCAAGTGGCAGATCGAAATGTCCACCAGCAAACGCTGCGAACACCCGATCACCCTGCTGGCGCAGGCGTTGGCATAAAGACTCAGGGGCCGGCGAACCGGCCCCTGCGGGATTACTGCTTCAGCTTCAGGGTGGAGATGATGCCTTCGGCCTCAGTCTGCGCCTGCTGCTGGTTGTCCGCCGGCAGCGTCACCTGAATGGTCAGCATGTTGTTGTTCAGCGAACCGATCAGGACGGAAGAATAGGCTTTCTCGCCGCCGCTGGTGATGATGCTGTCCAGCTGACGCAGCGGCACACCGTTGACGTCGAGCGCTTTGTTGGTGATCACCTGCAGGTTGGCGTCACGCGCGCGCTGGGTGTTCTCCAGGCGCTTGGCCAGAGTCTCCAGGCTGTCGGCGGTCTTGTCGCCCAAGATGACGATCACTGCGCGCTGACCGGTGCTGTCTGCGTAAACATGCATGTTGTTGGCCTGGTTGCCCAGCTTGCCGCTCTGATCCGCCATGCCGACCGGCAGGGTGAACGCCAGTTTACCGTCCAGCAGGCTCACCTGCTGCCCGGCCGGCGCGCTGGCCGCCGCGCCGTCTGGCGCTGCCTTGGTGTCTTTGGTGTTGCCGTCGCAGGCCGCGAGGCCAAGCGCCAGCAGGCTGATACCCATCAATTTCGCTACTTTACGCATCGGGCTTCCTTCTTCCTTTCCGGTAGGGATTCACTGTCGTATCGCAACCTATTCCAGGTTGAAATGCAAGGCAGATGTTGTCACAAGTTTTTTTCCAGTAATAGCCGATAATCAGCCACTTCGCCTTTCTTTTCCAGATGAACAATCTGATAGTGATGGGCGAGCAGCATCGTCAGCATGGCGCGGAACCGGTTACGGGTTTTGACCGTCAGTTGGCGATAGCCCTGCGCCCGCGCCCAGCGCTCTTGTTCGGCCAACAAGGCCTGCGCCACGCCGTGGCGACGGAATGCCGGCAGCACGCCGCCCAGCCAGCTGTAAAACACCGTTTCCTGCCGTTGATAACCGAGTTTGAAACCGGCCGGCTGCCCGCCTATCTCGGCGATCAACAGGCTGGCGGGGGCGGCGCCGATACGTTGCTGCAGATCGGCCAGGCTGTGCAGGCCGCCGAATTCGGGGATGCGTTGGTAAAGGCGGTGGATTTCTTCGAGCGTGGCGGTGCGGACGATTGGGGTCATGAGCGGCCTCCAAAGGATAAGGCCGCCCAGAATAGCACGGCTCAGCTCGGCTGCAGGCTGCCGCTGCGCGCCGCGATGCGTTTGAGCAGCATGTTCAGCAACACGCCGTACATCGGCAGGAAGAACAGCAGGCAGATCATCACCTTGAAGCTGTAATCCACCAGCGCGATCTCCACCCAGTTGTTGGCCATGAAGGGATCGCTGCTCTTATAGAAGGCGATGAAGAAGAACGCCAGCGTATCGCTGATGTTGCCGAGGAACATCGCCGCCGCCGGCGCCACCCACCAGGCGCTGCGTTGACGCAGGCGGTTGAAGACGTGTACGTCGAGGATCTGGCCGAGCACATAGGCCATAAAGCTGGCCACCGCGATGCGCGCCACGAACAGGTTAAAACTGCTCAGCGCGGCGAAGCCCTGCCATTCTCCCTGATAGGTGACGGTGGAGATCACGTAGGAGATGAACAGCGCCGGCACCATCACCGCCAGGATGATGCGCCGCGCCAGCGGCGCGCCGAAGATGCGCACGGTCAGATCGGTCGCCAGGAAGATAAACGGGAAGGTAAAGGCGCCCCAGGTGGTATGGAAGCCGAAAACGCTGATCGGCAGCTGCACCAGGTAGTTGCTGGAGGTAATGATGGCGATATGAAACAGCGAAAGCCAGACCAACGCCGTGAAGCGCTGCTGTGCGGTAAACGAATACATACTTGTAGCCTTTTTAGCAGTGGGGTGAGGGAACCCAGTGTGTCTTGTCAAAACAGCAAAAAACGCTGCGCGGCGGCATGATACGCGTTTGCGCAACCAATGCAATGGTTAAATTTAACGCAAACGTTAACGCATCTTGCGCAGAAAAACTACCGGCGTAAACTAGGCGCTAATGAGATGCGGCGAGCGTTCGCCGATCGTTTTTGAACGAGAAAAATTGCATGACTGACTTATTTGCCCAGGCAGACCAGACGCTCGACGCGCTGGGGCTGCGTTGCCCGGAACCGGTGATGATGGTGCGCAAAACCGTGCGCCATATGGACAACGGCGAAACGCTGCTGATTATCGCCGACGATCCGGCCACTACCCGCGATATCCCGGGGTTCTGCCGCTTTATGGAGCACACGCTGGTGGCGCAGGAGACCGAGCAGGCGCCATACCGTTATCTGTTACGGAAAGGTGTATAGTTTTTAATCGTCTCGTAAGATAAGCTCCCTGCGATTGGGGAGCGTTAGAAAGGGACAAACGATGATGAGTATTTTACTACTGCCTACGGTTGCCAAGATGGAAAATGAGGAACACACACAGGGCTATGAGCGCTGGTTTCTTGAAAGAGTTCAGGAAGCCATGGATGAGCCGTGGCCCGGTATTCCTCATGATGACGTGATGGCTGAAATGGATGCTGTTATCGCTGCTGCAGAAGCCAGGATCAACGCGAAGCAGGCATAATGCTCAACATCGAATGGACTCGAGCCGCACGTCAGGATCTGGCGGAGATTGTGGGATTCATCGCCAACGATAACCCTCTGGCAGCCAGAAAAATGAAGGTTCTCATCATGGAGGCCGTCACTCCCGCCGCCAGGCATCCTCGAATTTTCCGGCGTGGCAGAGTGGACGGCACGCATGAAATCCCCTTGCATCCCCATTATCTCCTGATTTACCAGGTGCTGGAAACTCACATCCGGGTGTTGCGGGTGTTACATACGCGCCGACAATATCCTTAGTATCTTCGCTGCAATCGATAATGGCGGGTTCCCATTGAGGAACCCGGCCTGGCGTCACGTTATTGGCGCTTTCTCAACAGCCGCAGCGCGTTGGCGGTGACCAGCGCGGTGGCGCCGGAGTCCGCCAGCACTGCCAGCCACAGCCCGGTTAACCCCAGCAGGCTGGTGATCAGAAAGACCCCTTTCAATCCCAGCGCGATGGTGATGTTTTGCCGGATATTGGCGTGGGTGGCGCGCGAGATGCGGATCATTTCCGCGACGCCCACCAGCCGGTTGTGGGTCAGGGCGGCGTCGGCGGTCTCCAGCGCCACATCGGTGCCGCTGCCCATGGCGATGCCGATGTTGGAGGCTTTCATCGCCGGGGCGTCGTTGATGCCGTCGCCGATCATCGCCGTCGGGCGCAGTTCGTTCAGCTCGGTAACCGCGGCGACTTTATCTTCCGGCAACAGACCGGCGCGATAGTCGAGGCCCAGCTCGCCGGCGATCGCCGCGGCGGCGCGCGGGTTGTCCCCGGTCAGCATCACGCCGCGAATACCCAGCGCGTTCAGTTCGGCTATCGCCTGTTTGGCGTCGCTGCGCAGCGTATCGCGCAGCGCCAGCAAGCCGATGGGCGCGCCGTCTGCCAGCACCACCACCGCCGTTTTACCGGCGTTTTCCAGCTTGTCTACCTGGCTCTGCCATTGGGTGTCGAGCAGGCCCGGCGCCAGCTTGCCCGGCGCGCTGATCAGCACGGTCTTGCCGTCCACGATCCCTTCCACACCGACCCCGGCCAGGGCGCGGCGCGCCTGCGCCAGCGGCAGCTCGGCACCGCTGGCGGCGGCGCGGTTAATGATCGCTTGCGCCAGCGGGTGATGTGAACCGGCCTCTACCGCGGCGGCAAGCTGCAACAGCCGTTGTTCGGTGAGCGCGCCGATGGGCAGCACGTCGGTGACCGTCGGCTTGCCTTCGGTCAGGGTGCCGGTTTTATCGAAGGCGATGGTTTGAATCTGGCCCAGTTGCTCCAGCGCCGCACCGCCTTTAATCAGCGCGCCGCGCCGCGTGGCGGCGGCCAGCCCAGATGTGATGGCCGCCGGTGTCGAGATCACCAGCGCGCATGGACAGCCGATCAGCAGCAGCGTCAGGCCGCGATAGATCCAGGTCTCCCACGGCTGCGAGAACAGCAGCGGCGGCACCAGGATCACCGCGACGGCCAGCAGCATAATGGCCGGGGTGTAGTAGCGGCTGAAGCGATCGAGGAAGCGTTCGATCGGCGCGCGGCGCTCTTCGGCCTCTTCAATCAATTGCAGAATGCGGTCGATGGCGTTTTTGCCGGGCTCTGAGATCACCTTCATCTGTGCCGCCTGATCGACGGACAGGCTGCCGGCGGCCACTTTTTCCCCCCGTTGACGCTCGACCGGCACCGATTCGCCGGTCAGGGCGCTTTCGTCGAAGCTGGCGAACGGATTGAGCAGTTCGGCGTCGGCCGGCAGACGCCCGCCGGGCGCGATTTCAATCACGTCGCCGGGGCGCAGGCTGGCGACCGGCACGCGTTTGCGTTCCGTGCCTTGCAGCAGCAGCGCATCTTCCGGCACCAGCTCCATCAGCGCCTTCACCCCGCGCCGCGCACGGTTGGCGGCGTAGGATTCCAGCAGCTCGCCAACCATAAACAGCAGCAGCACCATCGCCGCCTCGGCGGTGGCGCCAATGAACAGCGCGCCGATGGCCGCCACGCTCATCAGCGTTTCGATGGCGAACGGCGTGCCGGAGCGAATCAGACGCAGCGCCTTCGCGGCGACCGGCGCCAACCCGACCAGCGTGGTGGCGATAAAGGCGATGCGACCCAGCTCCGGGTTAATCCGATCCAGCACCCAGCTGACCACCATCAGGGTGGTTAACAACAGCAGCGGCGCAAATTCGCCGAAGCGCGAGGCTTTTGGCACGGCATCTTTGGCTGTCTGAGCGCCGAGCAGGGTAAAACCGGCCTGGGCGACCGCGTCCTGGATCCGCAGGCTGATATCGGACTGTGCGTCGACCACCAGTTTTTCGGTGGCGAACAATACGCGTGCGCTGTCAACGCCGGGGAGCGCGGTGACGGCATTTTCGATTTTCTTGGCGCAGCTGGGGCAGTCCATACCGGTGACTTTCCAGCTGAAACGTTGGCTGCCGGAAGGGGGAGCGGCGGCCAGCCTGTCGCTTTCCTCGTCCGGATCGCCGTGGGCGGCGGCGCAGCAGCCGCTCTCGCCATGATCGTGATGGTGATGGGCGTGTTCGGTCTGCGCAGCGGCGTTTTTCGGCTCGCTGCTGCAGCCATGCTGGGTTTTGCTGTGGCTGTGGTTGCAGCCGCATCCGCCTTCGGCGTGGTGATGTTCCTGATGATTATGATTTTGCTGATTGTGCATAACGTCCCCCTTCGGGCAGTTAACCGGTTTTGCTCAGCTGACTCTACACCCTGGAGTCCACTCCAGAGTCAAGCGCCGGATGAGAATTATTGCTAACGGCGTTCAGGCGTTATGGGGGGATTCATTCAATAATGAATAATGCGAATTTTAATCTATTGCTTTTTCTTATTACCTATTTCGAGAAAAAGTCTCGCCGCCGTTAGTTTAAATAAGAAAATAATATTCCTATAGAAACTAAAAAGTCGCCCGGTCTAATAATAAAGAGTTATTTATCTATAACGCGTTAGCAAAATTTATCTTTTGGCGCCTGATTAGCCAGCATGATTCGCTTGTGTCTGCAAGCCGCATTGCTATTGAAGTTTGGTGCCAACTTCTCCTCTCTAAGTTTCATTTGTTTTGTAAATAAGCGCAAAAAGTAGCATAACAAACTTTCGTTGCGATAATAAATGGTTGATTATTTTATGTGCAGTTTTGCGGTCCTGCCTATAATTGGAATCGATTACCATTTTTAATGGTGATCTTATTTGCTGATATATATGCATTAATTCTACCAAACACACTGCCGGTAACGGCGCATAAGCCCCTTCCAGCAAGCTTAAGGTTCATTAACCGTGGCTTACGGGGAGGTTATGTCTATCTGTCTGATTGATATCAATCAGGTAATGAGTGGAATCGAACCAATGCAATCTACTAAAAAGGCAATTGAAATTACTGAATCCAACTTCGCGGCCGCCACAACCGGCTACGATGCTGTAGACGACCTGTTGCATTATCATGAGCGGGGCAACGGGATTCAGATTAATGGCAAGGATTCATTTTCTAACGAGCAAGCTGGGCTGTTTATTACCCGTGAGAACCAAACCTGGAACGGTTACAAGGTATTTGGCCAGCCGGTCAAATTAACCTTCTCCTTCCCGGACTATAAGTTCTCTTCCACCAACGTCGCCGGCGACACCGGGCTGAGCAAGTTCAGCGCGGAACAGCAGCAGCAGGCTAAGCTGTCGCTGCAGTCCTGGGCCGACGTCGCCAATATCACCTTTACCGAAGTGGCGGCCGGACAAAAGGCCAACATCACCTTCGGTAACTACAGCCAGGATCGTCCCGGCCACTATGATTACGGCACCCAGGCCTACGCCTTCCTGCCGAACACCATTTGGCAGGGGCAGGATCTGGGGGGCCAGACCTGGTACAACGTCAACCAGTCCAACGTGAAGCATCCGGCGACCGAAGACTACGGCCGCCAGACGTTTACCCATGAGATTGGCCATGCGCTGGGTCTGAGCCATCCGGGCGATTACAACGCCGGTGAAGGCAACCCGACCTATCGCGACGTCACTTATGCGGAAGACACCCGTCAGTTCAGCCTGATGAGCTACTGGAGCGAAACCAACACCGGTGGTGATAACGGCGGTCATTACGCCGCAGCTCCGCTGCTGGATGACATTGCCGCCATTCAACATCTGTATGGCGCCAACCTGTCGACCCGCACCGGCGACACCGTGTACGGTTTTAACTCCAACACCGGTCGTGACTTCCTCAGCACCACCAGCAATTCGCAGAAAGTGATCTTTGCGGCCTGGGATGCGGGCGGCAACGATACCTTCGACTTCTCCGGTTATACCGCTAACCAGCGCATCAACCTGAACGAGAAGTCGTTCTCCGACGTGGGCGGCCTGAAAGGCAACGTCTCGATCGCCGCCGGTGTGACCATCGAGAACGCCATTGGCGGTTCCGGCAACGACGTGATCGTCGGCAACGCGGCCAATAACGTGCTGAAAGGCGGCGCGGGTAACGACGTGCTGTTCGGCGGCGGCGGGGCGGATGAGCTGTGGGGCGGTGCCGGTAAAGACATCTTCGTGTTCTCTGCCGCCAGCGATTCCGCGCCGGGCGCTTCAGACTGGATCCGCGACTTCCAGAAAGGGATCGACAAGATTGATCTTTCGTTCTTCAACAAAGAAGCGCAAAGCAGCGATTTCATTCACTTCGTCGATCACTTCAGCGGCGCGGCCGGTGAAGCGCTGCTGAGCTACAACGCGTCCAACAACGTGACCGATTTGTCGGTGAACATCGGTGGTCATCAGGCGCCTGACTTCCTGGTGAAAATCGTCGGTCAGGTAGACGTCGCCACTGACTTTATCGTGTAACGCAGCAACGGAGCGCCCGGCGCAGTCTCGGCCGGGCGTGATGTGGGAGCCGGTATGAAAGGTACTTTAACGCGCGCCGCCCTGGCGGCGGGAGGCATGATGGTGACGAGTGCGGTGATGGCCGGCAGTCTGGCGCTGCCGACCGCGCAGTCGCTGGCGGGGCAATGGCAGGTAGCCGACAGCGAACGGCAATGCCAAATCGAGTTTCTGGCCAATGAGCAAAGCGAGACCAACGGCTACCAGCTGGTGGATCGGCAGCGTTGTCTGCAAAGCGTATTTGCGGCCGAGGTGGTGGGCTGGCGCCCGGCGCCGGACGGCATCGCCCTGCTGCAGGCGGATGGCAGCACGCTGGCGTTCTTCTCGCGCGACGGCGATCTGTACCGCAATCAGCTGGGTGCGGGTGATGCCCTGACGTTGAAAGCGCTGGCTTGATGAAGAAACGGGTTCGGCGCGCCGAACCCGCGGCAGGTCTCTACAGGTAGAGCGAACGCACGATCAGGAAGTGGCCGGAGAAGTAACAGAAAGCCACGATGGCGTCCGCCGCGCGGAAGGTGAAGCGGTAGCGGTTGAGCAGCCAAACCACGTTGGCCAGCAGCAGCAGCGAGGTGCCGGTCAGCAGCGAGAAGCCGAAATCGGTGCTGCGCAGGAAATATTGCTCGCCCGCCAGCCAGACCATCAGCAGCGTCATCGCCACATAGGTGACGATCGGCCAACGCATCTCTTCCAACCGGGTCCAAAGGGCGGCCAGCAGCAATGCGCCGATCGCCAGCAGCGCCAGCGGCAGCGGCCAGAACAGACTGAACGTCATCTGGCTAGCGAAACTCAGGGTGTACAGCAAGTGGGACAGGAAAAAGGCGCCGATGGCGTACAGCACCCGCTCGCGCGGCAACAGAAGCAGCGCATCGCCGATCAGCGTTGCCAGCAGGCCGAGTACGATCAGATAGCCCGCGGCGCTGAGCACCGGCGCCTGCCAGGCCAACAGCAACAGCAGCAGCAGCGTGACGGGTTTGAACACCCAACGCTGCCAGCGCGGCCCACGGTAAGAGGCGTCGACGAACAGCCAACCGGAAAAGAATACGGCAAGGAACGGCCAACTCATTTATGTCTTCCTTATGTAGGAGGGAGCCGCAACCACCGGCTCCAAACTGTCACCCATGTCACTTCTTCATTTCAGTGTAGGTAGCCTGCCGACGATCGACAATGCTTTCTTGAGAATGCTATGTTTACGCCGATTTGACCGTGAAGGAAATGGGAAACCGATGAGTAAGCCACCGTTATTTTTTGTCGCCGTCATTGCGTTGATCGCCGTGCTGGCCACGCAACGTTACTTCAAACAGCGCCAGCAGGAGGCGGAAAACGATCGCGCGCCGATGCGCAGTCTGCAGGTGACGGTGAGTGACAAGCGGAGCTTCCCGGTCGCCAAGACCCGTGCGCCGCAGCGCGAGCCGTTGGTCAACGAGCCGATGTATTACGAGGTGGTGTTCAGCCCTAACCAGGGTGGTGAAAACATTACGCTGCGGCTGAAGCAATGGCAGTACAACCCGATAGAAAAAGGCGCGCAGGGCACGTTAAACATGCAGGGCACGCGCTTCGTCTCGTTCACCGTTCAGCCGTAGCGGTCACTTTTTCTTGATGGGCGGCTGTTTCTTTTGCCAGGCCAGCAGCTCGAACACGCCAAAGATAAAGATCTTGGCCTCTTGCCAGTAGCTGATCGGCTGATCCTTCGGCTGGGTGGATTTCAACAGCACCAGCTGCAGGCCGTGCATCACCACCATAAAGAACAGCGCCACGTCGATGAAATACTTCAGCGGCTTGGGAAACGGATGGAACAGGTTAGAGAGCAGGAAGCCCCATACGCACAACATCAGCAGGCGGCCCAGATTAATCAGCATGGTCGGTTTTCTCTTGCGAACGAAGATAAAGGCGATAAGCCACCTGGCCGGCGACCTTCTCCCGGTGCAACTGCCAGCTGGCAGGCACGTCCGCCGCGGCGCTTTCCGCCTCGGCTTCTACATAGATCCAGGCCTCGTCGGCCAGCCAGCCCCGCTGCTCCAGCAGCAGGGCGGTCTCCGCCAGCAGGCCTTTGCGAAACGGCGGATCGAGGAACACCACGTCGAACGGTTGACCGTCGCCCGCCAGCCAGCTCAGCGCGTTGGTGTTGATAACCACCCCTTTGCCCTGCAGCAGCGCCAGATTTTTTTCCAGCTGCTGCGCCACCGGCCGCTCGAATTCCAACAGCGTGGCGCTGCCGGCATAGCGCGACAGCGCTTCCAGCCCTAATGCGCCGCTGCCGGCGAAGCAGTCCAGGCAGCGCGCGCCCTGAATCACCGGCGCCAGCCAGTTGAACAGGGTTTCGCGTACCCGATCGGTGGTGGGGCGCAGCCCCGGGCTGTTCGGCACCGGAAGCTTACGGCCGCGCCATTGGCCGCCGATGATGCGGATCTGTCCGGCTGCGGCCTGGGGCGGTTTTTTGGCCGCCGCCCGTGGCGAGAGTCTTGTCATAAGCGTTGTTTGATTTCTTTTGCGGCGCGGGGCCGCAGAGGTTAACGAAAAGTTGTCCCTATTCTACCGGTGACGGGCGTCGGGGGGAACGGTAAAACTTTGTTGTCTGATTTCACACCGGAAAGCATGCCGGATGCGTGTTGCTGCGCGAGGGAAAGTGATAGACTCGGCGGATTATTGTCAGCATATATCCTTCAGGTATGTAGGGTAAGCGAGCCTTCGGTACGGAGTAGAGTCATAACATGGCAAAAGATAAGAAACGTGGGTTTTTCTCCTGGCTGGGCTTTGGCCAGAAGGAAAAGGAAGAAGAGCAACAGCAACCTGAGCAGCCGGTAGAGCAGGCGGAAGCTCAGGCCGCGGAGACGCTGGCTGCACCGGCCGCCGCCAAGCTGGACGACAAGCTCCCCGCCCAGGAATCTGAACCTGCCGCCTCCGTCGACACCCCGGGAGAGTGGGATAACGGTCAGGCCGGCGAGCAAATCGCGGAAAATTTGCCGGCGGCGGCTGAACAGCCGGCGGCGCAAGCGCTGGCCGAAGAGATCGTCAGCGTCACCGAACAGGTGGCGGCGCAACAGCAACCGGTCGTTGAGCCTGAGCCGGTCGTTGAACCTGAGCCGGTCGTTGAGCCTGAGCCGGTGGTTGAACCCGTGCCGGTCGTCGAGCCTGAGCCGGTCGTTGAACCTGAGCCGGTCGTCGAGCCTGAGCCGGTCGTCGAGCCTGAGCCGGTCGTTGAGCCTGAGCCGGTCGTTGAGCCTGAGCCGGTCGTCGAGCCTGAGCCGGTGGTTGAACCCGAGCCGGTCGTCGAGCCTGAGCCGGTCGTTGAACCTGAGCCGGTCGTCGAGCCTGTGTCGGTCGTTGAACCTGAATCCGTGCTGGAAGTGGAAGAAGAACCGCTTGAGCCGGTGGTGCCGGCCGCGGCGCAAGAACAGGAAAGGCCGACCAAAGAAGGCTTCTTCGCCCGCCTGAAACGCAGCCTGCTGAAGACCAAACAAAACCTCGGCTCCGGCTTTATGGGGCTGTTCCGCGGTAAAAAGATCGACGACGATCTGTTCGACGAGCTGGAAGAACAGCTGCTGATCGCTGACGTCGGCGTGGATACCACGCGCAAAATCATCACCTCCCTGACCCAGCACGCCAGCCGCAAGCAGCTGAAAGACGCCGAAGCGCTGTACGGCAAGCTGAAGGAGGAAATGTCCGAAATTCTGGCCAAGGTCGATCAGCCGCTGGATGTCAGCGGGAAAACCCCGTATGTCATCTTGATGGTCGGGGTGAACGGCGTGGGTAAAACCACCACCATCGGCAAGCTGGCGCGTCAATTCCAGGCGGAAGGCAAGTCGGTGATGCTGGCGGCGGGGGATACCTTCCGCGCCGCCGCGGTGGAGCAGCTGCAGGTGTGGGGTGAACGCAACCGCATTCCGGTGGTGGCGCAGCATACCGGCGCGGATTCCGCTTCGGTGATCTTCGATGCAGTGCAGGCCGCCAAGGCGCGCGGCATCGATGTGTTGATCGCCGATACCGCCGGCCGTCTGCAGAACAAATCGCACCTGATGGAAGAGCTGAAGAAGATCGTCCGCGTCATGAAAAAACTGGACGACCAGGCCCCCCATGAGGTTATGCTGACGCTCGATGCCAGCACCGGCCAGAATGCGGTCAGTCAGGCGAAATTATTTAATGAGGCCGTGGGCTTAACCGGCATCACGCTGACTAAACTGGACGGTACCGCCAAGGGCGGGGTGATCTTCGCCATCGCCGATCAGTTCGGTATCCCGATCCGCTATATCGGCGTCGGGGAAGGCATCGAAGATTTGCGGCCGTTTAAGGCTGACGATTTTATTGAGGCACTTTTTGCCCGAGAGGATTAATACGGATGATTCGCTTTGAACAGGTCAGTAAAGCTTATCTGGGCGGACGGCAAGCGCTGCAGGGGGTTGATTTCCATCTGCGCCCGGCGGAGATGGCGTTTCTGACCGGCCATTCCGGCGCGGGGAAAAGTACCCTGCTGAAACTGATTTGCGGTATCGAACGGCCCAGCGCCGGCCACATCTGGTTTGGCGGTCACGACATCAGTCGCTTGAAAAACCGCGAGGTGCCGTTCCTGCGTCGGCAGATCGGCATGATCTTCCAGGATCACCACCTGCTGCTGGATCGCACGGTGTATGACAACGTGGCGATGCCGCTGATCATCGCCGGCGCCAGCACCGAAGATATCCGCCGCCGCGTTTCCGCCGCGCTGGACAAGGTCGGTTTGCTGGATAAAGCGAAAAACTTCCCGATTCAGCTGTCCGGCGGTGAGCAGCAGCGCGTGGGCATCGCCCGTGCGGTGGTGAACAAGCCGGCGGTGCTGCTGGCGGATGAACCGACCGGTAACCTGGATGATGCGCTGTCGGAAGGCATTCTGCGCCTGTTTGAAGAATTCAACCGCGTCGGCGTGACCGTACTGATGGCGACGCACGACACCGGGCTTATCGCCCGCCGCAATTACCGCATCCTGACGCTGAGCCAGGGCCGCATGCAAGGGGGCGCTCACCATGGCCAATAACGCAAAAACCGCCAAGAGCAAGGCGCTGCGCGGCGGCTGGCGCGAACAGTGGCGTTACGCCTGGATGAACGCCATCAAAGACATGCTGCGTCAGCCGTTGGCGACGCTGCTGACGGTGATGGTGATCGCCATTTCCCTGACGCTGCCGAGCGTGTGCTACATCGTGTGGAAAAACGTCAGCACCGCGGCCAGCCAGTGGTATCCAACGCCGCAGCTGACCGTTTATCTGGATAAATCGCTCGATGACGACGCCGCGCTGAAAGTGCTCGACGCCATCAAGGCGGAAGCCGGCGTGGAGAAGGTCAATTACCTGTCGCGTGAAGAAGCGCGCGGCGAGTTCCGCAACTGGTCGGGCTTTGGCGGCGCGCTGGACATGCTGGAAGAGAACCCGCTGCCGGCGGTGGCGATCGTCACGCCGAAGATGAGCTTCCAGAGTTCGGATACCCTCAACACCCTGCGCGATCGCGTAGCGGCGGTGCAGGGCGTGGAAGAAGTGCGTATGGATGATAGCTGGTTTGCCCGCCTGGCGGCGCTGACCGGGCTGGCGGGTCAGATCGCGGCGATCATCGGCGTGCTGATGATCGTGGCGGTGTTCCTGGTGATCGGCAACAGCGTGCGTCTGAGCATCTTCAGCCGCCGCGACACCATTAACGTGATGAAGCTGATCGGTGCCACCGACGGCTTTATTCTGCGGCCGTTCCTCAACGGCGGGGCGATGCTGGGTTTTGCCGGCGCGCTGCTGTCGCTGGTGTTGTCCGGCGCGCTGGTGTGGCAGCTGGAGTCGGTGGTCGCCGGGGTGGCCAAGGTATTCGGCACCACCTTCACCTTGCACGGGCTGGGCTGGGATGAGGCGCTGCTGTTGCTGATCATCTCCGCGATGATCGGCTGGATCGCCGCCTGGCTGGCGACGGTGCAACATTTACGCCGATTTACACCACAGTAAGATTTTTTTGGTATACTCTTCTCCTGCTGCTTTTGATCGCGTTGCGGGAGAAGAGTGACCTCAAGCGAAGTCAGCACCATCCCTCTCTTCTTAGCGCACAAATTCCCTATCGGCCTGCACCCTCGTCACGTATTGTCAGCAACAATGCTTGCAAAAAAGGGTGAACTTTTAGGGCGGAGTACGGTCAAAAATTGCAGCAAATGTTAAGGTGCCCGGCGTGTGGAACCGCTTTTGCTTCAGCAACTGCCGTAGAATCAATCATTTCCCCGCTGTAATAATCACCTGCATGATTTTGTATTCTCATAGAGAGGGTTTGAATGACCAAAGAAATGCAAACTTTAGCCTTAGTACCCCAAGGTAGCTTGGAAGCCTATATCCGGGCAGCCAACGCCTATCCGATGCTGACGGCAGAGGAAGAGCGGGAGCTGGCTGAACGGCTGCATTATCAGGGCGATCTGGATGCCGCTAAGCAGCTCATCCTGTCTCACCTGCGCTTTGTCGCTCATATTGCCCGCAACTATTCAGGCTATGGTCTGCCGCAGGCGGATCTGATTCAGGAAGGCAACATCGGCCTGATGAAAGCCGTTCGCCGCTTCAACCCGGAAGTCGGCGTGCGTCTGGTTTCCTTTGCGGTGCATTGGATTAAGGCGGAAATCCACGAGTACGTATTGCGCAACTGGCGCATCGTGAAAGTGGCGACCACCAAAGCGCAGCGCAAGCTGTTCTTTAACCTGCGCAAAACCAAACAGCGTTTGGGCTGGTTCAACCAGGACGAAGTGGAACTGGTGGCCCGTGAGCTGGGCGTCACCAGCAAAGACGTGCGCGAGATGGAATCGCGCATGGCGGCGCAGGACATGACGTTCGATCCGACTCCGGACGACGAGGCCCGCGATGGCCAGTCGATGGCGCCGGTGCTGTACCTGCAGGACAAGAGCTCGGACTTCGCCGAAGGCATCGAGGAAGATAACTGGGAAAGCAACGCCGCAGACAAACTGGCCTATGCGCTGGAAGGTCTGGACGAGCGCAGCCAGCATATCATCCGCGCCCGTTGGCTGGATGACGACAACAAATCGACGCTGCAGGAGCTGGCCGATCAGTACGGCGTTTCCGCCGAACGCGTTCGTCAGCTGGAAAAGAACGCCATGAAGAAACTGAAAATGGCGATCGAAGCCTGAGTCGATGCGAGATTCGATAAAAAAAGCCCGGCAAGCCGGGCTTTTTAGTGCCTGAAATTCGGCGTTATGGCGCCACGGCGGTGAAGTCCGGCGCCGGGCAGTCGTAGCCGAATTTCGCGGCCCACGGATAACGGGTGCCGGTGTTGATATAGCGCTGATAAAGCGCCCGGCCGGTTTTGGCATCACGCTTGATAACCCAGCTGGCGGCGTTACACAGTACGGCAGCATAGGCCTGGCTCTTCGGCGGCAGCAGATCGGCCGCCTGTTGCGCCAGCCCCACCGCCTGCCAGCGATAGTGCAGGAAACGGTTGTCTTCCGATGGCAACGCCGCCTTGGCGCGCGCCGCTTCTGCGCTGTCGATCCAGCTTTTATGCTTCAGCTCACGAGTATCGAACGCATCCCCCAGATAGGAATAGCCGGCGCCATAGATGGCGTAATCCGGCGTCATCTCATACCCGGTAAACTCCAGCCCCTGGGCGCGCAGCAGATTGGCGGCGCGATAGTAAGCCTGCGCGCGCATCAGCGGCGCAGCGGATTTGTCCTTGGCGGCCTTCAGCTCATCGGCATACTGCTGCGCCGCTTGCCGGTAGTTGGGGATATCGAAATAGGCCAGCGCCTCCGGCGCTCGCCCGGCGCGCATCAGCCGCCGCGCCAGCAGTTCGCGCAGCTGCACTTCCGGCGTGATCTGCTGGCCGCCGTAGTCGTCCGGGTTTACCGGCTTGAGCGGCGTCGCCGGCGCCGGGGCGTGCTTATCGACAAAGCCTTTCAACTCATCGACGGTCAGCACCCGTTCCGCCACGTCGGCCACGTCGGCCCAGTAGAGCGCTTTGCCGCGATACAGCAGGTCCATCGCCTGCAGATAGTCGCCTCGGTTCAGCGCCAGGATGGCCTGTTCGCCGGCCACCCGGCACTCGGGCACGATGGTTTCCGCGACGAAGTCGGCGTTGCGCTGTTCACCCCAGCTTTCGTCGGCGGGGAACGCACTTGCCGCCTTGGCGTAGGCGGCGGTGGCGGCTTTCACGTCACCGTCGCGCAGCGCCATTTTGGCGCGCAGCCACCACGCCAGGCCGCTGTCGCCGGCGTTTTTCAGCAGGCTGGCCGCCATCGGGTACTGCCCCGAACGGTAAGCCAGCGCCGCCAGCCGATCGCTGCCGGCGAAGCCGCTTTTCACTGAGCCGTCCAGCAGCGTCAGGATCTGGTTGATGATTTGCGCGGAGCGGCCGTTGCCGTCGGTATCCGCCATTTGCAGGTTGCCGCTGCGGGCGAACAGCTCAATGGTCACCAGCTGCTGGATCAACGGATCGCCGATAATCCGTTTCAGCGTGTCCAAATGGTCGGGGTTGACCAGGAAGCTGGAGACGTACTGCAGCGACTGCCCGCCGCTCGGATCGCCCTGCGCCGCCTGTTGCGCGTACAGATGGGCGGCGGGGGCGACGTCACCCAGCCACAGGTGGATGCGCGCCTGCTGCCCAAGGCTGCTCAACGCCAACTGATCGGGATCGGCGGCGCCGCTTTTCACCCGGTCGATCACCTGCTGGAATGCCGTCAGCGCCTGTTCAAGCGCGGCTTTTGGCGGGTGCTCGGCGGCGGGGGCCGCTTCACCGGATTCGTTCACCGGCGTCCCGTGGTCAGCCATCAGTACGCGGCCAAGCGAATACTGCGCCCGCAGTCCCCAGTCGCCCTGCTCGGCGGCCGGTAGCTTCAGCACCTGCTGGAAATAGTCTGCGGCGCGCGGATCGTGGCTGGCGAAAGCCACGGCGCCCAGTTGATAGAGACGCGCGGCGTTGGACAACCCCTGCGTATTGACGGCGTCAGCCTCTTCCACCGTTTTGGCGGCGCGCATTTTGCCTATCGCTATCGTTTCCGGCGATTGCGGCATCGGTTTCGGCGGCATCGGCGGCGGCGGGGCTTGCCAGTGCGGCAACTGTTTATCCGTCGGCACCAGCCGGCCGGCTTCGAAGGCGAAATTGCCCTCCGGCATATACAGCAGGGTGCCGTTGCGATCGATCAGCAGCCGGTTAGGAAAATCCGGGCCGCAGGCATAGCCGCCCAGCGGCAGTGCGGCGCCGATCAGCATGGCCAGCGGAAGAAGGCGGCGGGTGTTCCGTGCCGCGCGCGAATCAAGGTGTGACAAGGGTGCCTCCTGGCGTCAGTTGTTGGCAGCGCAGCCAGCCCAGTGGCCGGGATTGCCCGGCGCGCAGCTGGTCGCTGCTGATGCGAATAAAGCGTTGCCGTTGCGGTGCGGATTCCAGCCGGTAGTTGCCGACCGCGTCCGCCGCCAGGCAGTCGTCGGCGCGGATGACCACCTCTTGCGGCAGCGGGGCGTCCACCGGCCCGTTGTTATGAATTATCAGATCATACAGCCCGTTTTGCTGCGGCTGAGGCCTAAATTTTACCTGCCAGTCTACATTCAGCGGCCGCCGTTCGATCACCGCTCGTAGCGTGGCGAGCGACCAGGCGCGCCGATCGTCCGCCAGCGGCAGTCGGAACCAAATCACGCCGCGCAGCCGGGGCGGCGTTTGCTGCGCCAGCGTTTGCAGAAAATCGGCGATCTGCTGCGGCGCGACCGTCAGTTCTCGGCCGTTGCCGGCCACGCGCAGTGAGGATTCGCTCTCCACCTGCGCGCCCTGCGCATCAAACCCCAACAGCGCCATGCCATAGGCCGGCAGCGCGACGCGAAACGGTTTCGGTGTGACGGCGGCGTACTGCCGCACCCAGCGCAGCGCCAGCGGGCCGTCAAACAGCCCCTGCTGCGGTGAGAGCACCGCATGCACTTGCAGAACGGAACTGTCGGCCTGTTGCAGTACGCCGGGCAAGTTGGGCGAGCCGATCCAGGCCGGCAGGGCGGTGATGCCGAGTTGCAAAGCGGCGGGCAGCCGTTGGCGCAGCCGCTGCAGAAAACGTTGGTAATCCGGCAGGCGAGCCGTGGCGGCGTCATGATCGATCTCGACGCCGGTGACGGGCAGCCCGGCCGCCTGCCAGCGCTCGGTGATCGCCAGCAGACGCTGGATAATGGCTTCTTGGTCCAGCTGCGGCAGCTGGCCGTCGAGGCGCGCTACCAGCCAGAGCGGGCGGCCGTCCCGCTTCAGCAGGCTGAGATCGGCCGGGATTTCCCGCCAGCCCTCGCGTGGATGCACCTGCAGCGCCAACACCCGCAGCCCGGCGAACAGATCGCGGCTGCGCGCCAGCGCATCGGCGTGTTGCGGCGTCCAAACCCGCTGCCAAACGTAAACCTGCTGATCCCCGCCTGAGGCCTGGCGCAGCGCCTGCTGACGCCCGGCGAACCAGGCCGCCAACCCCAGCGCAATCAAGACCAGCGCCGCCAGCCGGCGTTTCATTTTTGCCAGAGATCGCCCTGCGGCGCGAAGCCGCAGGCGCGCATGAAGTTATCGACTTCCCCACGTTCGCGCGGCGCCAGACCGGCGGTCGACAGCTGCCAATGGGCGACCTGCGGCAGCTGACGCTGTGCATCTTGCACCAGGTAAAGACCGACGCCGCGGCGGCGCGTCACTTCGCGTACCAGCAGATCCAGCAGTTCGGCGCGGTCGTCCTGCAGCGCAATTTTCACCGCGCCCAGCAGACGCTCGTTGAAGCGGGCAGCGAACAGCGCCTTGCCGCCGCTCAGCCAGCTCTGCCACTGTTCCGGCTGCTGGTGCGGCCAAATTTTACCGAGGTCGATAAGGTCTTGCGGGGACAGCGCGGTCAGGCGCTCGATGGTCAGTTTCATGCAGAATTTCCGCGCAGCTAAATGATGCCGACAGTGTAATAGATCTTGTGCAGAGCGTTGTGTAAGTTTTTCTGTACGATTACTGTGCAATATGTTTTTTGCACGGGGCATTTTCCGAGTAAATAGTTAGTAAACGGATTGTTAACCAGCACAACGCGCTACGCCTCAAGGTAAACAGCGCAGATTTAATTCGAATTTTATCCTGTTTACACCGCTTGTTTCTGTCGGATGAAGTTGATTTGCAGCAGAAAATTCCTGTTTAATGGTATGAAAAATAAAGTCTTATTAGAAAATAATGCCAACAAAACGCCTAAATCATTATTACTTATAACAAAAGCGGTCAATAACGATCGGGCGCAGGCAAACACAACAGGTACGTTCACAACGACAGATGGGGATTTGCGGATGAAATTAACAACAGGTAAGGCACTGCTGGCGGGTTGTATTGCGATGGCCATGAGCCAGGCGGCCATGGCGAAAGACATCAAGGTGGCGATCGTCGGGGCAATGTCCGGCCCGGTCGCGCAGTATGGCGACATGGAATTTACCGGCGCGCGCCAGGCGATTGCCGACATTAACGCCAAGGGCGGCATCAAGGGCGACAAGCTGGTCGGCGTGGAATACGACGACGCCTGCGACCCGAAACAGGCGGTTGCGGTCGCCAACAAGGTGATCAACGACGGCATTCGCTACGTGATCGGCCACCTGTGCTCCTCATCCACCCAGCCGGCGTCCGATATCTATGAAGATGAAGGCGTGATCATGATTACCCCGGCGGCCACCAACGCCGATCTGACCACCCGCGGCTACAAGATGATCCTGCGCACCACCGGTCTGGATTCGGATCAGGGCCCGACCGCCGCCAAATACATTCTCAGCGACATCAAGCCGAAGCGCATCGCCGTGGTGCACGACAAGCAGCAATACGGCGAAGGCCTGGCGCGCTCGGTGCGCGACAGCCTGAAAAAACAGGGCACCGAAGTGGCGATGTTCGAAGGCATCACCGCCGGCGACAAAGACTTCTCCACCCTGGTGGCGCGCCTGAAGAAAGAGAATATCGACTTCGTGTACTTCGGCGGTTACTACCCGGAAATGGGCCAGATCCTGCGTCAGGCCAAGCAGGCCGGGTTGACTACCCGCTTCATGGGGCCGGAAGGCGTGGGCAACTCCTCACTGTCCAACATCGCCGGCGCCGCTTCGGAAGGCATGCTGGTGACGCTGCCGAAACGCTACGATCAGGTGCCTGCCAACCAGCCGATCGTCGATGCGTTGAAAGCCAAGAAGCTGGATCCGACCGGCCCGTTCGTCTGGACCACCTATGCCGCGCTGCAGTCGCTGACCACCGGCATGGAGCGCAGCGGCAGTCAGGAACCGGCGGACATCGTCAAGGATCTGAAAACCGGTAAGCCGGTGGAAACCGTGATGGGGCCGCTGACCTGGGATGACAAGGGCGATCTGAAAGGCTTCGAGTTCGGCGTGTTCGAATGGCATGCCAACGGCACGTCCACACCGATCAAATAAGCCATAATGATTAGGGTGGGGCGCAGTTTGCTGCGCCCAGCGGGTCGGCTTGTCGGCCCCGTCTCCCTTTACCCGCCGGTTCTCCGCCGGCGGGTTTCGCAGCCAAGGGTTCAGAGTATGTCAGAGCAGCTCCTCTATTTTCTGCAGCAGATGTTCAACGGCTTAACGTTGGGCAGCACCTATGCATTGATCGCCATCGGTTACACCATGGTTTACGGCATCATCGGCATGATCAACTTCGCCCACGGCGAGGTGTACATGATCGGCAGCTATGTCTCCTTTATCGTTATCGCCGCCCTGATGATGCTCGGTATCGACGTCGGCTGGTTGCTGATCGGCGCCGCGTTCCTGGTCTCGATCGTCATCGCCAGCGCCTACGGCTGGAGCATCGAGCGGGTGGCCTACAAGCCGGTGCGCAACTCCAAGCGCCTGATTGCGCTGATCTCGGCCATCGGCATGTCGATATTCCTGCAAAACTACGTCAGCCTGACGCAGGGCTCACGCGATCTGGCGCTGCCCAGCCTGGTGACCGGCCAGTGGGTGCTGGGGGAAAGCAACGGCTTCGCCGCCACCATCAGCACCATGCAGCTGATCATCTGGCTCGTGACCTTCCTGGCGATGCTGGCGCTGACGCTGTTTATCCGTTATTCGCGCATGGGCCGCGCCTGTCGCGCCTGTGCGGAAGACCTGAAGATGGCCAGCCTGCTGGGCATCAACACCGACCGGGTGATCTCGCTGACCTTCGTCATCGGGGCGGTGATGGCGGCGGTGGCCGGGGTATTGCTCGGCCAGTTCTACGGCGTCATCAACCCTTACATCGGCTTTATGGCCGGTATGAAAGCCTTCACCGCCGCGGTTCTGGGCGGTATCGGCAGCATTCCCGGCGCGATGATCGGCGGCCTGGTGCTGGGCGTGGCGGAAGCGCTGACCTCCGCCTACCTCAGCACTGAATATAAAGACGTGGTGTCGTTCGCGTTGCTGATCGTGGTGCTGCTGATCATGCCGACCGGCATCCTCGGGCGTCCGGAGGTTGAGAAAGTATGAAACTCAATCTGCTCAATGCGCTGATCGCCACGGCGGTGCTGTTCGTGATGGCGTCATTCCTGATGGGCATGCAGCTTAGCCTGGACGGCACCAAGCTGGTGGTGCACGGCGCGGCGGAAGTGCGCTGGATGTGGATCGGCATCGGCTGCGTCATCGTCTTTTTCTTCCAGCTGTTGCGCCCGCTGCTGCAGCAAGGATTGAAAAAAGTCTCCGGCCCGGCGTTCGTGCTGCCGAGCTTCGACGGCACCACGCCGCGGCAAAAGCTGCTGGCGGCTCTGCTGCTCGTCGCGGCGGTCGCCTGGCCGTTCCTGGTGTCGCGCGGCACGGTGGATATCGCCACCCTGACGCTGATCTACGTGATGCTGGGCCTCGGCCTCAACGTGGTGGTGGGCCTGTCCGGTCTGCTGGTGCTCGGCTACGGCGGTTTCTACGCCATCGGCGCCTACACCTATGCGCTGCTGAATCATTATTACGGCCTCGGCTTCTGGGAGAGCCTGCCGCTGGCGGGCATCGTCACCGCCGCCTTCGGCTTCCTGCTCGGTTTCCCGGTGCTGCGGCTGCGCGGCGACTATCTGGCGATCGTGACGCTCGGCTTCGGTGAGATCGTGCGCATCCTGCTGCTGAACAATACCGAAATCACCGGCGGGCCGAACGGCATCAGCCAGATCCCGAAACCGACCTTCTTCGGCCTGGAGTTTAACCGCAGCGTGCGCGACGGCGGCTGGGATACCTTCCATAACGTCTTCGGCCTGAAATACGATCCGAGCGATCGCATCGTATTTCTGTACCTGGTGGCGCTGCTGCTGGTGGTGCTGACGCTGTTCGTCATCAACCGCCTGCTGCGCATGCCGCTCGGGCGCGCCTGGGAAGCGCTGCGCGAAGACGAGATCGCCTGCCGCTCGCTGGGCCTCAGCCCGACGCGCATCAAGCTGACCGCCTTTACCATCAGCGCCGCGTTCGCCGGGTTTGCCGGCACGCTGTTCGCCGCGCGCCAGGGGTTCGTCAGCCCGGAATCCTTCACCTTCGTCGAATCGGCCTTCGTACTGGCGATCGTCGTGCTGGGGGGCATGGGCTCGCAGTTCGCGGTCATTCTGGCGGCGATCCTGCTGGTGGTGTCGCGCGAGCTGATGCGCGATCTGAATGAATATAGCATGCTGCTGCTGGGGGCGCTGATGGTGCTGATGATGATTTGGCGGCCGCAGGGGCTGTTGCCGATGAAACGGCCGCAGCTGAAGCTGCAGGCGGCGGACATTCACGCGGGCAAGGGGGAACAGGCATGAGCGTTCAACCTTTACTGCAGGTGGAAGGCCTGTCAATGCGTTTTGGCGGGCTGCTGGCGGTCAACAATGTCGCGTTGACGCTCAATGAAGGCGAAATCGTGTCGCTGATCGGCCCCAACGGCGCCGGTAAAACCACGGTGTTTAACTGCCTGACCGGTTTCTACCGCCCGAGCGGCGGCACCATCAAATTGCGCGATCGCCATCTGGAAGGGCTGGCGGGGCAGGCCATCGCCCGTATGGGCGTAGTGCGCACCTTCCAGCATGTGCGGCTGTTCCGTGAAATGACGGTGATTGAGAACCTGTTGGTGGCGCAGCATCAGCACCTGAAAAGCGGCGTGTTCGCCGGGCTGCTGAAAACCCCGGCCTTCCGCCGCGCCGAAGCCGAGGCGCTGGCGCGCGCGGCGGAGTGGCTGGAGCGCGTCGGCCTGCTATCGATGGCCAACCGTTCGGCGGGCAACCTGGCCTACGGGCAGCAGCGTCGGCTGGAGATCGCCCGCTGCATGGTGACCCGGCCGGAGCTGCTGATGCTGGACGAACCGGCCGCCGGTCTGAACCCGAAAGAGACCGACGAGCTGGATCATCTGATCGTCGAGCTGCGCGATCGGCATAAGGTCTCGGTGTTGCTGATCGAGCACGACATGAAGCTGGTGATGGGCATCTCCGATCGCATTTACGTGGTGAATCAGGGCACGCCGCTGGCGCAGGGCACACCGGCGGAGATCCGCAACAACCCGGACGTGATCCGGGCTTATTTGGGCGAATAATAATATGTTGTCATTCAATCAGGTATCCGCCCATTACGGCAAAATTCAGGCGCTGCATCAGGTCAGTCTCACGATTAGTCAGGGCGAAATCGTGACGTTAATCGGCGCCAACGGCGCCGGTAAAACCACGCTGCTCGGCACCCTGTGCGGCGAACCGCGCGCCAGCGAAGGCAGCATCGTCTTCCAGGGGCAGGACATCACCCAGTGGCAAACCTCGCGCATCATGCGCGAAGCGGTGGCGATCGTGCCGGAAGGGCGGCGCGTCTTCTCGCGCATGACGGTGGAAGAAAATCTGGCGATGGGCGGCTTCTTCGCCGATCGTCACCAATATCAGCAGCGCATCGAACGGGTGTTCACGCTGTTCCCGCGCCTGCTGGAGCGCCGAAGCCAGCGTGCCGGCACCATGTCCGGCGGCGAACAGCAGATGTTGGCCATCGGCCGCGCGCTGATGAGCCAGCCGAAGCTGCTGCTGCTCGACGAACCTTCGCTTGGGCTGGCGCCCATCATCATCCAGCAGATTTTCGACATCATTCAGCAGCTGCGGGAAGAGGGCATGACCATCTTCCTGGTGGAGCAAAACGCCAATCAGGCGCTGAAATTGGCGGACCGCGGTTATGTGCTGGAAAACGGCCGCGTGGTGTTGGAAGATACGGGGGCTGCATTGTTAGCCAACGAAGCAGTGAGGTCGGCGTATCTGGGCGGTTAATCCGCCCCCCTACGAATTAAAATAATCAGGTACGAGAAGAAGAAATGAAGACAGAAGGGTTACTCGCGCAGCGCATCGTTAACGTAAAAAGTTCGGCCATCCGTGAATTGCTTAAGCACAGCAAGATGGAACACGTCATTTCGCTGGCGGGCGGCATCCCCTCTGATGCGCTGTTCGATTTCGAAGGATTGAGCATCGCCACCCAGCAGGCGATCACCGAACAGCCGAAAAGCGCATTCCAGTATGGCCTGACCGAGGGCAGCCCGCTGCTGCGTGAGCGCATTTGCGCGCTGTGCGCCGAGCGCGGCGTCACCGCGCGCGCAGAAGAGGTGATGGTCACCGCCGGCTCTCAGCAGGCCCTGGATTTGGTGATGCGCGCCATCGTCAACCCGGGCGACGTGTTCGTGGTGGAGCGCCCGACCTACCTGGCGGCGCTGCAAACGCTGGAACTGGCGGAGGCCAACATCATGTCGGTCTCGTCCGACAGCGACGGCATGGTGGTGGAAGAGCTGGCCGAGCTGCTGAAAACCCAGCGCATCAAGGGCGTGTACGTGGTGCCGAACTTCGGCAACCCCAGCGGCATCACCCTCAGCGCCGCGCGCCGCGAACTGCTGGTGAAGCTGGCCGCCGAACATAACTTCCTGATCATCGAAGACGATCCGTACGGCGAGCTGCGTTTCACTGAAGAGCGCCACCCGACGCTGCATCAGGTGTCGCAGCAGGTGCTGGGCAACACCGACCACATCATCTATACCTCGACCTTTTCCAAGATCCTGGCGCCGGGCCTGCGTTTGGGCTGGGCGATCCTGCCGCCGTTCCTGCTGCATAAAGTGGCGATCATCAAACAGGCGGCGGATCTGCACGCCAGCGCCCTGTCGCAGAGCATCGTCGAATGCTACCTTGGCCTGGATCGCCTGCCGGCGCAGATCGACAAGATCCGCGCCGCCTATAAACACAAGGGCGAGATCCTGGCCGGTTTGGTGGAGCAGGAGCTGGGCGACTACATCACCTTCGATAAACCGAAGGGCGGCATGTTCCTGTGGGCGCGTTTCCGCCAGCCGTTCAACGCCACCGAATGGCTGAACACCACGCTGCAGCAGGGCGTGGTGTTCGTGCCGGGGGAATACTTCTTCTCCGACAACCCGGATCGTTCGACCTTCCGCCTGTCGTTCGCCACCGCCACCGAGCAGCAGATGCAAGAAGCGGTCGCGCGCCTGCGCCGTTCGCTGTAATCCTCGCGGCGGCGGAGCCCATGCCCGCCGCCGACATCAAACCGCCATCTTCACTTCACTTTGCCGTCATGTGGCTGTCATCTAACGGTTATTTTTCTGTCATCCGCGCATGGCATGTTAGCTTCCGAACAAAAAACTGATTCTTTTCGCTCACGCGCTTTTACACCAGCTTTTTCAGGAGTTAGGCATGCTCACCTACGCTATTCGCAAAACCACGCTGTGCGTCGCATTGACCCTGGCGGTCAGCGCACAGGCGCTGGCGGCGACAGAAATCCCGTTCTGGCATTCGATGGAAGGCGAACTGGGTAAAGAAGTGGACTCTCTGGCGGATCGCTTCAACCAGTCGCACAGCGACGTCAAGATTGTGCCGGTTTATAAAGGCAACTACGAACAGAGCCTGGCGGCGGGCATCGCCGCTTACCGCTCCGGCAAGGCGCCGGCGATCCTGCAGGTTTACGAGGTGGGCACCGCCACCATGATGGCCAGCAAAGCCATCAAACCGGTCTATGAAGTGTTTAAAGAGGCCGGCATCAACTTCGACGAGTCGGTGTTCGTGCCGACGGTGGCCGGCTATTACACCGACAACAAGAGCGGCCATCTGCTGTCGCAGCCGTTCAACAGCTCCACGCCGGTGCTGTACTACAACAAAGACGCCTTCAAAAAGGCCGGCCTGAACCCGGAACAACCGCCGAAAACCTGGCAGGAACTGGCGGCGGATACCGCCAAACTGCGCGAAGCCGGCATGAAGTGCGGTTACGCCAGCGGCTGGCAGGGCTGGATCCAACTGGAGAACTTCAGCGCCTGGCACGGCGTGCCGTTCGCCAGTGAAAACAACGGCTTTGGCGGCACCAGCGCCAAGCTGGAGTTCAACCAACCGCTGCAGGTCAAACATATTGCGCTGCTCGAAGCGATGAACAAGAAGGGCGACTTCACCTATTTCGGCCGCAAAGACGAATCCACCGAGAAGTTTTATAACGGCGACTGCGCCATCACCACCGCCTCATCCGGTTCGTTGGCGGACATCAAGCACTACGCCAAATTCAACTACGGCGTCGGCATGATGCCGTACGACGCCGACGCGAAAAATGCGCCGCAAAACGCCATCATCGGCGGGGCCAGCCTGTGGGTGATGAACGGCAAAGACGCCGCCACCTACAAGGGCGTGGCCGAATTCCTGCAGTACCTGGCGCAGCCGGAAATCGCCGCCGAATGGCACCAGAAGACCGGCTATCTGCCGATCACCACCGCGGCTTACGATCTGACCAAGCAGCAGGGCTTCTACGACAAGAACCCGGGTGCTGACGTCGCCACTCGCCAGATGCTGAACAAGCCGCCGTTGCCGTTCACCAAGGGCCTGCGCCTGGGCAACATGCCGCAGATCCGCAGCGTGGTGGATGAGGAGCTGGAAGGCGTGTGGACCGGCAAGAAAACGCCTCAGCAGGCGTTGGACGCCGCCGTGCAGCGCGGTGACGTGCTGCTGCGCCGCTTCGAAGCTTCGACCAAGTAACCCCGCGTCGCG
Source organism: Serratia sp. CY55921 (assembly GCF_052167655.1). NCBI lineage: Bacteria > Pseudomonadati > Pseudomonadota > Gammaproteobacteria > Enterobacterales > Yersiniaceae > Serratia > Serratia sp. CY55921. The sequence goes on from NZ_JBJNMU010000005.1 coordinate 256,991, forward strand.
GGCCCGGTAGACCGGGCTCGCGTCTTCACGCCGATCCTTCCGTACCCGATTAATGGTTTAACTGCTATGTCATCTTCCCGTCCCGGTTTCGGCTGCAGCTGGTTGCCCTATGCGCTGGTGCTGCCGCAGCTGCTGATTACCGCCGTCTTCTTTTTATGGCCCGCCGGCGAAGCGCTGTGGTATTCGGTGCAGAGCCTCGATCCGTTCGGCCTGTCCAGCCAGTTTGTCGGGCTGGATAACTTTACGCAGCTGTTCCAGGATCCTTACTACCTCGACTCGTTCTACACCACGCTGATCTTCAGCTTCCTGGTGGCCGGCATCGGGCTGGCGGTTTCGCTGTTCTTCGCTGCGCTGGTGGACTACGTGCTGCGCGGCAGCCGCCTCTATCGCACGCTGATGATCCTGCCCTACGCGGTGGCGCCGGCGGTGGCGGCGGTGCTGTGGATCTTTCTGTTCAACCCCGGTCTGGGGTTGATCACCCATTTCCTCAACGGTCTGGGCTATAACTGGAACCATGCGCAAAACAGCGGCCAGGCGATGTTCCTGGTGGTGCTGGCCTCGGTATGGCAGCAGATAAGCTATAACTTCCTGTTTTTCCTCGCGGCGCTGCAGTCTATCCCGCGTTCGCTGGTGGAAGCGGCGGCCATCGACGGCGCCGGCCCGGTGCGGCGTTTCTTCCATCTGGTGCTGCCGCTGATCGCGCCGGTGAGCTTCTTCCTGCTGGTGGTCAATCTGGTGTACGCCTTCTTTGATACTTTCCCGGTGATCGACGCCGCCACCGGCGGCGGGCCGGTGCAGTCCACCACCACGTTGATCTACAAGATCTACCGCGAAGGCTTCGCAGGGTTGGATCTCTCCAGTTCCGCCGCGCAGTCGGTGATCCTGATGTTGCTGGTGATCGGCCTGACGGTGATCCAGTTCCGCTTCGTTGAACGTAAGGTGCGCTACCAATGATTGAGAATCGACGCGGGCTGGATGTCTTCAGCCATGTGATGCTGATTATCGGCGTGCTGGTGGTGCTGTTCCCGCTGTACGTGGCCTTTGTCGCCGCCACGCTGGACGACAAACAGGTGTTTCAGGTGCCGATGACGCTGGTGCCCGGCGGTCACCTGTGGGAGAACATCCGCAATATCTGGCAGGGCGGCGTGGGCAACCTCAAGGTGCCGTTCTCGCTGCTGCTGCTCAACAGCGTGATCATGGCGCTGGCGATCACCTTCGGCAAGATCGCGGTGTCTGTGCTGTCGGCTTACGCCATCGTGTACTTCCGCTTTCCGCTGCGCAGCCTGTTCTTCTGGCTGATTTTCCTCACCCTGATGCTGCCGGTGGAGGTGCGTATTTTCCCGACGGTGGAGGTGATCTCCAACCTCAACCTGCTGGACAGCTACACCGGCCTGACGCTGCCGCTGATGGCCTCGGCCACCGCGACCTTCCTGCTGCGCCAGTTCTTCATGACGCTGCCGGATGAGCTGCTGGAGGCGGCGCGCATCGACGGCGCCGGGCCGATGCGTTTCTTCTGGGACATCGTGCTGCCGCTGTCGAAAACCAATCTGGCGGCGCTGTTCGTCATCACCTTTATCTACGGCTGGAACCAATACCTGTGGCCGATCCTGATCACCAGCGACGCCTCGATGGGCACCGCGGTGGCGGGCATCAAGAGCATGATCTCCACCTCCGGCGCGCCGACCCAGTGGAACCAGGTGATGGCGGCGATGATTCTGACTTTATTGCCACCGCTGGCGGTGGTGCTTCTGATGCAGCGCTGGTTTGTGCGCGGTCTGGTTGATAGCGAGAAATAACGACGATGGCAGGATTAAAACTACAGGCGGTCACCAAGTCTTACGACGGTAAAACGCCGGTGATCAAACAGATCGACCTCGATGTGGCGGACGGCGAATTCATCGTGATGGTCGGCCCGTCCGGCTGCGGCAAATCCACGCTGCTGCGGATGGTGGCCGGGCTGGAACGCACCACCAGCGGCGATATCTATATCGATACCCGGCGCGTGACCGATCTGGAGCCCAAGGATCGCGGCATCGCGATGGTGTTCCAGAACTACGCGCTCTATCCGCACATGAGCGTGTACGACAACATGGCCTACGGCCTCAAGATCCGCGGTTTCGGCAAGGAGCATATCCGCCAGCGGGTGGAGGAGGCGGCGCGCATCCTGGAGCTGGAGCCGCTGCTCAAACGCAAACCGCGCGAACTTTCCGGCGGCCAGCGCCAGCGCGTGGCGATGGGGCGCGCTATCGTGCGCGAACCGGCGGTATTCCTGTTCGATGAGCCGCTGTCCAACCTGGACGCCAAGCTGCGGGTGCAGATGCGCCTGGAGCTGCAACAGCTGCATCGTCGTCTGAAAACCACCAGCCTGTACGTCACCCACGATCAGGTGGAGGCGATGACGCTGGCGCAGCGGGTGATCGTAATGAACAAGGGCGTGGCGGAGCAGATCGGCACCCCGAGTGAAGTGTACCAACGGCCGGCTTCGCTGTTTGTCGCCGGCTTTATCGGATCGCCGGCGATGAACCTGCTGCCCGGCACCCTCAGTGCCGACGGCGGCCAGCTGCTGCTGGCGGACGGCATGGCGCTGCCGTTGCCGGCGGCCAAGCCGCAGTGGGCGGGGCGGTCGTTGACGTTGGGCGTTCGGCCGGAGCATATTCAGCTGGTGGCGCAAGGCCAGGGCGTGCCGCTGCAGCTGCAGACGCTGGAACTGCTGGGGGCCGACAATCTGGCGCACGGCCAGTGGGGCGGGCACGGGGTGATCGCGCGGCTGTCGCATGAAACCTTGCCGGCGGCGGGCAGTACGCTATATTTGCAGCTGCCTGCTCAGGCGCTGCACTTCTTTGACACCCACAGCGGATTACGGATGGATTGATGACTAGACCCTGGCCTTACCCTCATATCGTCGCCCACCGCGGCGGCGGTTCTCTGGCGCCGGAAAACACCCTGGCGGCGATCGACGTCGGCGCGCGCCACGGCCACAAGATGATCGAGTTCGATGCCAAGCTGGCGCAGGACGGGCAAATTTTCCTGCTGCACGACGACACGCTGGATCGCACCAGCAACGGTTGGGGCGTGGCGGGCGAGCTGCCGTGGGACAAACTGGTGCAGCTGGATGCCGGCAACTGGTACAGCTCGGCCTTCAAGGGCGAGCGGCTGCCGCTGTTGTCGGAGGTGGCGGAACGCTGCCAGGAACATGGCCTGATGGCCAATATCGAGATCAAACCGACCACCGGCAGCGACGATGAAACCGGCCGGGTGGTGGCGCTGGCGGCGCGGCTGCTGTGGCAAGGGCAGACCGACCCGCTGCTCTCTTCTTTCTCGGTCGAAGCGCTGGCGGCGGCGCAGCGCACCGTGCCGGACTTGCCGCGCGGCCTGCTGCTGGAGGACTGGGACGACAACTGGCGCGAGCTGACGGAGCGTCTGGATTGCGTCTCGCTGCATATCGATCACAAAGCGCTGACCGCCGAGCGGGTGAAAGCGTTGAAAGACGCCGGGCTGCGCATTCTGGTGTATACCGTCAACCAAGCGGATCGCGCGCGCCTGTTGCTCGATTGGGGCGTTGACTGCATTTGCACCGACCGGATAGATTTGATTGGCCCGGATTTTTAATCCGGCGCCGATGAATCCCGCGACGACAAGCCTTGCCGCCGCACCACCGGAAGGAATGCGATGCCTGGCTTTATCCTGTCACTGTGGCACCAGATCGTGCTGTCTTTACCGCTGTTCGTCCTGATCGCGTTGGGTTATGGGCTGATTCGCTGGGGGAAATGGCCTTCCAGCATCACCGATGGCCTGACGCGCTTCGTGTTTTCCCTCGCTTTGCCCGCCATGCTGTTTCGCATGATGTGCGATTTCTCGCAGCGCCCGGCGGTCGACGCCCGGCTGCTGATCGCGTTCTTCGGCAGTTGCCTGCTGGTGTTCGTGCTCGGCCGCCTGGTCGCCCGGCACCTCTTCCGGCTGGATGGGGTCGCTGGTTCGGTGTTTGCGCTGGGCGGTATTTTCTCCAATAACGTGATGCTCGGTTTACCGATCGCCAGCGTGATGCTGGGGCAGGCGGCGATCCCGTCGGTAGCGCTGGTGCTGGTGTTCAACGGCCTGATCCTGTGGACGCTGGTGACGGTGTCGATCGAATGGGCGCGCAACGGCTCGCCGACGCTGAGCGGCTTTGCCAAAACCGCCCGCAGCGTGCTGACCAACCCGTTGATCGTCGGCATCCTGTCCGGCACCCTGTTCAGCCTGACCGGCCTGCCGCTGCCGGCCTTCGTCGATCGGCCGGTCAGCATGCTCGGCCAGGTGGCGGCACCGCTGTCGCTGGTGGTGCTCGGCATGGGCCTGGCGGAGTATCGCATCAGCGAAGGCTGGCAGCTGAGCAGCGCCATCTGCGTGCTGAAGTTGCTGGTGCAGCCGTTGGTGATTTGGCTGCTGGCCTGGATGATGGATCTGCCGCCGATGGAGACCCGCGTGGTGGTGCTGTTGGGCTCAATGGCGGTGGGGGTGAACGTCTACCTGATGTCGCGCCAGTTCAATACGCTCACCGGCCCGGCCGCCACCAGCCTGGTGATGTCCACCGTGCTGGCGGCGATCACCACGCCGCTGATCCTCACCGTTATGGGCGTGCGGGCGTAGCCGGCATCGGCGCCTGCGGCACCGCCGGCGCGGTGCGATTGAACGGATCGCGCGGCTGGTTGCCGTTAGGCAGTAGTTGCCCGCCGTTCGGCGCGGTTTGCAACAGCTGTTGCCGTTGATTGTCGAACTGTCGCTGCTGCTGCAGGCGGCGTTGATCCATCTGCCGGTTGTTCAACAAGCGCTGTTGTTGCGCCTGCTGGCTGTTTTGGTTGAGTAACTGCTGCTGTGAGCGCAGGTCGGTTACGCCGTTGGCCGCCGCCGCCAACCCAGGCAGCAACAGCAGAGCGAACAGAATGTGAGAAGTTTTCATGATGGTTACCTCGCCTTTTTATTAAGCCTAACTCAGCGGTGAAATTTTGCCGGTAGTTTGTATTTTGTTCAGATGTAAACCGCCTTTCATCCCCTTATGCGTCCATCTTCCGTTACAATCGCGGTTTATGAATTGTTAGGATGAACCCATCGTGCTGCTCTTGGTTATCACCACCATTCTGTGGGCGTTCTCTTTCAGCCTGATCGGCGAATATTTGGCGGGCCATGTCGACAGCTGGTTCTCGGTGCTGATGCGCATCGGGCTGGCGGCGCTGGTGTTCCTGCCGTTCCTGCGCTGGCGCAACATCAAACTCAAGGTGATCCTGCTGTATATGCTGGTGGGCGCCTTCCAGCTGGGCATCATGTACCTCATCAGCTTCCGCGCTTATCTCTATCTGACGGTGCCGGAGTTCCTGTTGTTCACCGTGCTGACGCCATTGTACATCACGCTGATCTACGACTTGCTGAGCGGCCGGCGCCTGCGCTGGGGCTACGCCTTCAGCGCGCTGCTGGCGGTGCTGGGCGCGGCCATCATTCGCTATCACCAACTGAGCGAACACTTCTGGTGGGGGCTGTTGCTGGTGCAGGCGGCGAACATCAGCTTCGCCATCGGCATGGTCGGCTATAAGCGCCTGATGGAAGTGCACCCCTTGCCGCAGCACACCGCCTTTTCCTGGTTCTACCTGGGGGCGGCGGCGGTGGCGGTGGTGGCCTGGTTCCTGTGGGGCAATCCGCAGCAGCTGCCAACCACCAATCTGCAGTGGGGCGTGCTGATCTGGCTGGGCGTGGTGGCGTCGGGGCTGGGCTATTTCATGTGGAACTATGGCGCGACTCAGGTCGATGCGGGCACGCTCGGCATCATGAACAATATGCATGTGCCGGCCGGTTTGTTGGTCAATCTGGCCATCTGGCAACAGCAGCCGCACTGGCCGAGCTTTATCATCGGTGGGGCGGTGATCGTCGCTTCGCTGTGGGTGCATCGCCGCTGGGTAGCGCCGAAACAGCTTGGCTAAACGAGTGGGCCACCCCGGAACGGGGGGCCCGAATGTTTATACGCCGGCCGCCAATGCTTTGGCGCCGGTCGCGCCGGGGCGTGCGGCATCGCGTACAAACGGCAGATGATCGCAGGCGTGCTGGCGGGCCGAGCGGATAAAGGCTTCGGTCACCGCCTGGCGCTGTTCGCCGTCGCGCACGGCGGCGTACAGGCGGCTCCACAGGCCGTCACCCAGGGTTTTGGTCACCACCAGCCCCTGACGTTCGAAACTCTCCACCACCCAATGCGGCAGCGCCGCAATCCCCATCCGCGCCGAGACCATCTGGATCAGCAGCAGCGTGTTATCGACGTTCTTCAACGCCGGGTTGACGCCCGCCGGCTGCAGGAAATGCCGCCAGATATCCAGCCGCTGGCGCTGCACCGGGTAAATCAACAGCGTTTCATCGCTCAAGTCTTCCGGCTCGATGTGCGGCTTGCCGGCGAGCGGATGATCCGGCGCCAGCACCAGACGCACCTCAAAATCGAACATCGGCGAATAGTGCAGGCCGCTGCGCGGCAGGATATCCGACGTCATCACCAGATCCAGCTCGCCCTGTTGCAGGGCCGGCTGCGGATCGAAAGTGACGCCGGAGGTGAAGTCCATCACCACCTGCGGGAAACGCTGGCGGAAGTTGTCCAGCGCCGGCGTTAGCCACTGAATGCAGCTGTGGCATTCGATGGCGATGCGCAGCGTGGTTTGATGCGGCTCGTGGCAGGCCTGCAGCGCCTGCTGGATCTGCGGCAGCACCTGTTCCGCCAGCTGCAGCAGGATCTCGCCCTGGGCGGTGAAGCGCAGGGGCTGGCTCTTGCGCACGAACAGCTTGAAGCCCAGACGTTGTTCAAGATCGCTGAACTGGTGCGACAGGGCAGACTGCGTCTGATGAAGTTGGGCCGCCGCCCCCGCCAACGAACCGCTGTTGCGCAGAGCCTGCAGCGTCCGTAAATGTTTCAGTTCGATCATGAGAGTCCTTCACATTGACAGTGAATAAATTGCGCTTGTGGTTAATACAGTACCTGCTGATTATGGATGTGTAAACATCTGGACGGCTAAATGGGGAATATGACGATGGCAATTTTGAATCACACACTGGGTTTTCCTCGCGTTGGGCTACGACGTGAGCTGAAAAAAGCTCAGGAAAGCTACTGGGCCGGCAACTCAACGCAGGAAGAGCTGTTGGCGGTTGGCCGCGAGCTGCGCGCTCGTCATTGGCAGCAGCAACGGCAGGCCGGGGTGGATTTGGTGCCGGTCGGCGATTTCGCCTGGTACGATCATGTGTTGACCACCAGCCTGCTGCTGGGCAACGTGCCGGCGCGCCATCAGAATGCGGATGGCTCTATTGATCTGGACACGCTGTTCCGCATCGGCCGTGGCCGCGCACCGACCGGCGAGCCGGCGGCCGCGGCGGAAATGACCAAATGGTTCAATACCAACTACCACTACATGGTGCCCGAATTCCAGCAAGGCCAGCAGTTCAAGCTGGGCTGGACCCAACTGCTGGACGAAGTGGACGAAGCGCTGGCGCTGGGGCATCACATCAAGCCGGTGTTGCTTGGCCCAGTGACTTATCTGTGGTTGGGTAAAGTGAAGGGCGAGCCGTTCGACCGCCTGTCGCTGCTGAAAGAGATCCTGCCGGTTTACCAGCAGGTGCTGGCGGAGCTGGCGAAGCGCGGCGTCGAGTGGGTGCAAATCGACGAACCTGCGCTGGTGCTGGAGCTGCCGCAAGCCTGGCTGGACGCCTTCAAACCGGCGTATGACGCGTTGCAGGGGCAGGTTAAGTTGCTGTTGACCACGTATTTCGACAGCGTCGGCCACAACCTCGACACCATTCGCACGCTGCCGGTGCAGGGGCTGCACGTCGATCTGGTCGCCGGCCATGACGATATCGCCGCGCTGAGCGCCGCATTGCCGCAAGACTGGCTGCTGTCGCTGGGCGTGATCAACGGCCGCAACGTTTGGCGCGCCGATCTGAGCCGATGGTTCGAACGTCTGCAGCCGCTGGTGGGGCAGCGCCCGCTGTGGATCGGCACCTCCTGTTCACTGCTGCACAGCCCGATCGATCTGAGCGTGGAAAGCCGTCTGGACGAAGAAGTGAAAAGCTGGTTCGCCTTCGCCCTGCAAAAATGCGCCGAGCTGGCGCTGTTGAGCTCGGCGCTGAACGCGCCTGACGCGACGAAACAGGCCGAGCTGGACGCCTACAGCGCGCCGATCCGCGCCCGTCGCCAGTCGAACCGCGTGCATAACCCACAGGTTGAGCGCCGTCTGGCCGCGATCACCGCGCAGGACTGCGAACGCCGCAGCGCGTACGCCGAGCGCGCCAGGGCGCAGCGCGAGCGTTTCAAGCTGCCGGCCTGGCCGACGACGACCATCGGTTCGTTTCCACAGACCACCGAAATCCGCGGCCTGCGTCTGGACTTCAAACAGGGCCGTTTGGACGGCAGCAACTACCGCACCAGCATCGGTGAGCACATCAAACAGGCGATCGTCGAGCAGGAGCGCCTCGGGTTGGACGTACTGGTGCACGGTGAAGCCGAGCGCAACGACATGGTGGAATATTTCGGTGAGAACCTCGACGGCTTCGTGTTTACCCAGAATGGTTGGGTGCAGAGCTACGGTTCCCGCTGCGTGAAGCCGCCGGTGATCATCGGTGACGTCAGCCGCCCGGAAGCCATTACCGTCGAATGGGCCAAATTCGCCCAGTCGTTGACCGACAAGCCGGTGAAAGGCATGTTGACCGGGCCGGTGACCATCCTGTGCTGGTCGTTCCCGCGTGAAGACGTGACCCGCGAAGTGATCGCCAAGCAGATTGCGCTGGCGCTGCGCGACGAGGTAGAGGATTTGGAAAAAGCCGGCATCGGCATCATTCAGATCGACGAACCTGCGCTGCGCGAGGGGCTGCCGCTGCGACAATCCGACTGGGCCGCCTACCTGAACTGGGCGGTGGACGCCTTCAAATTGAACGCCGCCGTGGCGCAGGATGACACCCAGATCCACACCCACATGTGTTACTGCGAGTTCAACGACATTATGGACTCCATCGCCGCGCTGGACGCCGACGTGATCACCATCGAGACCTCGCGTTCCGATATGGATCTGCTGGAAGCCTTCAAAGAGTTCGAATACCCGAACGAAATCGGGCCGGGCGTCTACGATATCCACTCGCCGAACGTGCCGAGCGTGGAATGGATCGAAGCGCTGCTGCGTAAAGCGGCGCAGAACATCCCGGCGGAACGCCTGTGGGTCAACCCCGATTGCGGCCTGAAAACTCGCGGTTGGCCGGAAACCCGGCAGTCGCTAGCCAACATGGTATTGGCGGCGCAGCGCCTGCGCGAGCACGCGTGATGCCGCGCGGCGGGTAAACCGCCGCAGATAGATTTACTGGTGTGATGATTGGGCGCTTCGGCGCCCTTTTTTATGCGAGGAGGATTACTTGACGCCGTGCTGGGCGAACCACGCCAGCATGCGCTGCCAGCCGTCTTCCGCCGCTTCGGCGTTGTAGCTGGGGCGATAGTCGGCGTTGAATGCGTGCCCGACGCCAGGATACACCACGATTTCGGCATCGGCGTTGGCGGCGCGGATCGCCTGACGCATGTTTTCCACCGTATCCAGCGGAATACCGCTGTCCTGCCCGCCATACAGCCCCAGCACTGGCGTTGACAAGTGCGTGGCGATATCGACCGGATGCTTCGGCGAATTCAGCGTTTTTTCACCCACCAGTTTGCCGTACCAGGCGACGGCCGCTTTTAACTGCGGGTTGTGCGCCGCGTACAGCCAGGTAATTCGGCCGCCCCAGCAAAAACCGGTGATCGCCAGCTTGCCGGCGTCGCCGCCGTGGCGGATAGCCCAGTGCGCGGCGTGATCCAGATCCGACAGCACCTGACGATCCGGCACCTTGGTCACCAGCTGCTGGAACAGCTCGCCGATATCGGTGTAGTCGTTGGCGTCGCCCTGGCGGAAATAGAGCTCGGGAGCAATCGCCAGATAGCCCTGTTTGGCCAGACGGCGGCACAGATCCTGAATATGTTCATGGACGCCGAAGATTTCCTGCACCACCAGCACGATGGGGAAGGGGCCGTTGTGGTCGGCGGGTTTGGCGACGTAGGCCGGCAGCGCGTCTCCCTGGGAAGGAATAGTCGTTTGCCCGGCGTGAATGCCCTGTTCATCGGTGATAATCGCGGAGGCGGCTACCGGCGCGGCGGCCGGGGCGAATCCTCCCTGAGCCTGTTCTAATGTCATCACATGTTCGGTTTTCATTGCGGTCTCCGTGCAATAGAAAAAAGCGCTGAGATTAACTATAGGAAAGATTACCCATTATTGGCGCCGCGTGGCGCACTTTCGGACAAGTCGATAAAAAACGGCTAATTATCTGGCTTTACGGCATTTTTAAGCGCTTTTTATCATGTTATTACGCGTTTTGGCCCGCGTAAGTGCCATAAGGTGCGTTAGAGGGCTTTTTTGTCCCTAAGCAACCGATAAGATGGGGGTATTTCGAATTGATGAGCTAAATAGTTTCAGCCGGCAATCAACAGGCAGGGAGCGGCAAGGTTTGTCGGCTAGACTGAGGTTTAGCGGTACGTTCTGGATGCCTTGCAGTGCTTTTTTGTGATAAAAATCACAAAAAATATGTAGCATGTAATTTGTTTCTCTTTTCATAGTGACTATCGTCACGAAATTAAGCGGCGATTTTCAGTAGAGTGCTTTTTTGTTCCTCCCAATAAACATGATCCATGAGGAGTCTCGTATGTCTCAGTCTGATGTTTTTCATCTCGGCCTCACCAAGAACGATTTACAAGGGGCCCAGCTTGCCATCGTGCCGGGCGATCCGCAGCGCGTAGAGAAAATTGCCAAGCTGATGGAAAATCCGGTGCATCTGGCCTCCCATCGTGAATTCACCACCTGGCGCGCAGAGCTGGATGGCAAGGCGGTGATCGTCTGCTCCACCGGCATCGGCGGCCCGTCTACCTCTATCGCGGTGGAAGAGCTGGCGCAGCTGGGCATCCGCACCTTCCTGCGTATCGGCACCACCGGCGCCATTCAGGCGAACATCAACGTCGGCGACGTACTGGTGACTACGGCAGCGGTACGCCTCGACGGCGCCAGCCTGCACTTTGCGCCGATGGAGTTCCCGGCGGTCGCGGACTTCGCCTGCACCACCGCGCTGGTGGAAGCGGCCAAGGCCAGCGGCGCTACCACGCACATTGGTGTGACCGCCTCTTCCGATACCTTCTATCCGGGCCAGGAACGTTACGATACCTACTCTGGCCGCGTCGTTAGTCGTTTCAAAGGCTCGATGGAAGAGTGGCAGGCGATGGGCGTGATGAACTATGAAATGGAATCTGCCACGCTGCTGACCATGTGCGCCAGCCAGGGCCTGCGCGCCGGCATGGTGGCTGGGGTGATCGTCAACCGCACCCAGCAAGAGATCCCGAACGCCGAGACCATGAAAAACACCGAAAGCAAAGCGGTGCAGATCGTGGTGGACGCCGCCCGCCGTCTGCTGTAATCGCCTTCCCTCAACGGGCCGCCGACGCGGTCCGTTGAGATTGATGACAAACCTCATGCCATTGCCCGGTTTGCAGAAAGCAGCGGATAACAAACAGGGAAAATCAATTCATTGATTTTCGGCTGATGACCACAAAGGAGGAAAAACCGCGTTTTTTCCTCCTTTGTCAACGGACTGAACGGGCCGCCGACGCGGTCCGTTTTTCCATTCGCGGCTAATCTGTTACGGTGATACTCCTCAGCGCTGCGCCGATGGCTGCCGCGCGTTGTCAGAACAAAAACAACGAGGACGTTTATGACCGCCCAGATCCTGCTTCATCCTTCGCTTGCGCCGCTCGACGGCGGCATTAACTTCCGTGACTTCGGCGGCAACGGCGTGGCCGACGGGCGCCGCATCAAACGCGGCCTGCTGTTCCGCTCCGGTTCTCTCGAGCGGCTGACGGAAAACGACTGCACTTTCCTCGCTGGGGTGCCGGTGCGTTCGGTGCTGGACTACCGCGATGCCGACGAAGTGCAGGCCAAACCGGATATTCTGTGGAATGGCGCCGACTATCACCACGTGCCGGCCAACCCGCTGAGCAGCGAAGTCAACGCCAACCTGGAAAAGCTCACCAACGAAACGCTGGCCGCTTTCGACGCCCGGGCGTTCATGCTGGAGCTGTATCGCCGCCTGCCGTTCGGCAATGCGGCCTATCAGCGGTTGGCGCAGCTGTTGAGCAACCCCGGCGGCGGCGCAATCGTGCAACACTGCGCGGTCGGCAAGGATCGCACCGGGGTCGGTTCGGCGCTGGTGCTGTTCGCGCTGGGGGCCGACGAAGCGACGGTGCTGGAAGACTATCTGCTGACCGAAACCACGCTGGCCGCTTTCCGCGAGCAGATGCTGGATCAGCTGTCTATCAAGTTGAATGCGGCGGCGCTGGAGCAATTTGCCTACGTGCTCAGCGCGCGCGAGGAGTTCCTGATGACGGCGCTGGGCTGCATCCGCCAACAATACGGCTCCACCGACCGCTGGCTGGAAGCGGAATACGGCCTGGGCGCGGCCCAGCGCGAAGTGCTGCGGGCGTTCTACCTCGAGTAAATTGCCGCGTGTTTAGCCGGGGTTTAACTCGCCCCGGCTTATCCTAGGCGGCGAACCATCGCGTATCAGGAGCCCCGCATTGAGCCTCAATGACGTTATTAACTGGGTCAGCGACGTCGTGCGTCAGCACGAAGGCTGGGCCATTCCCATCATCTTCTTCCTGGCGTTCGGCGAGTCGCTGGCGTTTTTGTCGCTGCTGCTGCCGGCCACGGTGATCCTGCTGGCGCTGGGCGCGCTGATCGGCGAAAGCGGCATCGCCTTTTGGCCGATTTGGGCCGCCGCCGCCGCCGGGGCGTTTTTCGGCGACTGGCTCTCGTACTGGATCGGCTACCACTATCAGGATCGGGTGGCCCATATGTGGCCGCTGTCGCGCAATCCGCAGCTGCTGGCGCGCGGCCACGCCTTCTTTGAGCGCTGGGGCGTGCTGGGCATTTTCATTGGCCGCTTCTTCGGCCCGCTGCGCGCCGTGGTGCCGCTGGTGGGGGGCATTTGCGGCATGCCGCAGCGCTACTTCCAGTTGGCCAACGTCACGTCGGCGATGATCTGGGCGTTCGGCATTCTGGCGCCGGGGGCGTTCGGCATCAAGTGGCTCAGCCAGTGGCTGGGCTGATTTCTCGCTAAATTGCGCAGCGCCGCGCAATATTGTGCGCGGCGGGCAAAATCAGGCTGGACATCCATACAGCCTCCCCTTAACGTGACGGGCAATGGGCGTGCGAAACGCCGGAACGGCAAGGTGCAACAGGAGGCAGGGTGGATACCAGTCTGATTTATGGGATTGGCGGCGTCGCGATCGGCATGCTGTTAGGGTGGCTGATCGCCAGTCTGCGAGTGCAGCAGACGAACGCGCAACATGAAACCGAACTGCGGTTGCTGGAGCAAGCGTTGCAGCAGGCGCAGCAGGAGATGGCCGTGCGGCAGGAGGCCCAGCAGCGCCACGAACAGCAGTCGCGCCAGAACGAGCTGGAGCTGCGCAACCTGCACAGCCAGCTGGCGGCCGGACATGAAAAACTGCAACAGCTCAACCATTGGCGCAACGAATGCGAGCTGCTCAACCAAGAGCTGCGCGCCCAGCGCGAGGTGAACAGCGCGCAGGAGGCCGAGCTGCGCGAAGTCACCATCCGTCTGGAAGAGACGCGCATGGCGGCGGAGGAGAAGCAGCGTCTGCTGATCAACAGCGAACAGCGCCTCACCACCCAGTTTGAAAACCTCGCCAACCGCATTTTTGAACACAGCGGCCGCAAGGTGGACGAGCAAAATAAGCAAAGTTTGGATCGGTTACTGCTGCCGCTGCGCGAACAACTGGACGGTTTCCGCCGGCAGGTGCAGGACAGCTTTGGCCAGGAGGCGCGTGAGCGCCATACGCTGACGCACGAGATACGCAATCTGCAGCAGTTGAATGCGCAGATGGCGCGCGAGGCCATCAACCTCACCAAGGCGCTGAAAGGCGACAACAAGACCCAGGGCAACTGGGGTGAAGTGGTGCTGAGCCGGGTGCTGGAGGCCTCCGGCCTGCGCGAAGGGCACGAGTATGAAACGCAGGTCAACGTGCGGGTAGATCATCAGAGCCGCATGCAGCCCGATGTGATCGTGCGCCTGCCGCAGGGCAAGGATGTCGTGATCGACGCCAAGATGTCGCTGATCGCCTACGAGCGCTATTTCAACGGTGAAGACGAGGCGGAGCGCGAAGCGGCGCTGAGCGAACATATCGCTTCGCTGCGCGGCCACATTCGCATGCTGGGCCGCAAGGACTACCAGCAGCTGCCGGGGCTGCGTTCGCTGGACTATGTGCTGATGTTCATTCCGGTCGAGCCGGCCTTCCTGCTGGCTATCGATCGCGAGCCGGAGCTGATCAGCGAAGCGCTCAAGCACAACATCATGCTGGTCAGCCCGACCACGTTGCTGGTGGCGCTGCGTACCATAACCAACCTGTGGCGCTATGAGCATCAGAGCCAGAATGCCCAGCGCATCGCCGAGCGCGCGGCGAAACTGTATGACAAGATGCGGCTGTTCGTGGACGATATGTCTGCGCTGGGGCAGAGCCTTGACAAGGCGCAGGGCAGTTATCGTCATGCGATGAACAAACTGAGCGAAGGCCGTGGTAATCTTATCGGCCAAATTGAAGGTTTCCGCGCGCTGGGGGTTGAGGTCAAGCGGCCGATCAACCCGCTGCTGGCGCAGCAAGCCGGCGCGCAACACGATGAAGCGGAAGAGGCGAACGACGACGAGGTCGCCGCGCTGCCGCAGACGAACGACGATGATGATACCGCCGGGGAACCGGGCTTCGTTTCGCACGGCTGAGGCCGTGGCGAGGTGGGGTATTCCTCGGGCTTCTGGTACACTCATCCACACAAAATTGACTGAATAGCAGGCAGGACAATGGCAGATCAATCGCAGGAAACCACCGATTTCGGTTTTCGCACCGTCGCTAGAGACGAAAAACAGGCCATGGTGGCGGACGTTTTTCATTCGGTAGCGGCAAAGTATGACGTGATGAACGACCTGATGTCGTTCGGCATCCACCGTATCTGGAAGCGTTTCACCATTGACTGCAGCGGCGTGCGCCGCGGGCAGCGCGTGCTGGATCTGGCCGGTGGCACCGGCGACCTGGCCGCCAAGTTCTCCCGCATGGTTGGCGAGCAGGGGCAGGTGGTGCTGGCGGACATCAACGATTCGATGCTGAAGATGGGGCGCGAGAAGCTGCGCGATCGCGGCATCGTCGGCAACATCAATTACGTGCAGGCCAACGCCGAAGCGCTGCCGTTCCCGGATAATTACTTCGATTGCATCACCATCTCCTTTGGCCTGCGTAACGTCACCGACAAAGACAAAGCGCTGCGTTCGATGTTCCGCGTGCTGAAGCCGGGCGGCCGCCTGTTGGTGCTGGAGTTCTCCAAACCGCTGCTGGCGCCGCTGAGCAAAGCTTACGACGCATACTCTTTCCACGTGCTGCCGAAGATCGGCGAGCTGGTAGTGAAAGATCCGGACAGCTATCGCTATCTGGCGGAATCGATCCGTATGCACCCCGATCAGGAAACCCTGAAGGGCATGATGGGCAACGCCGGTTTTGAAAACGTCACCTATTTCAACCTGACCGGTGGGATTGTCGCCCTGCATCGCGGCTTCAAGTTCTGAGAGGGAGATGCCGATGCTGTTTACCCCTCTGCTGACCGGTGCGCTGGAAACCTCGCTGAATAACCTGCTGTTTCGCGATCGCAGCATGAAAGCCGCTCGCCAACGCCTGGCGGGCAAGGTGCTGCGCATCGAACTGGAAGAGTTGGCTTCACCGCTGGTGCTGGTGTTCAGCGAACTGCGCGTGGATGTGCTGGGGCAGTCTGAAGACAGCGCCGATTGCACGGTGCGCAGCCGCATTCCCTCCTTACTGAAGCTGCGCGATCGCCAGCAGTTGCCGGTGCTGATGCGCAGCGGCGAATTGACGGTGGAAGGGGATATTCAGGTGGTGCAACAGCTGGTTGGCCTGCTCGATCTGGCGGAGTGGGATCCGGCGGAATGGCTGGCGCCCTATATCGGCGATATCGCCGCTCAAGGCATTACGCAGGCGCTGGGCAAAGGTGCTTCGTTACTCAAGGCCGGATTGATGCGTCGGCAGCAAGACATGGCTGAGGCGCTGACGGAAGAGTGGCGTCTGGCACCGGGGCCGCTGGAAGTGGTGTGGTTCAATGAAGAAGTGGATGCGCTCGCCCGCAGCGCGGAAGCGCTGATTGCCCGCATGGATAAGTTGGAGGGCAAGCGATGACCCCAGGCGAACTGCGCCGTTTGTATTTTATCGTCCGCGTTTTTCTCAGCTATGGGCTGGACGAGCTGATCCCGACAATGCGTTTGACGCTGCCGCTGCGCTTCGGCCGCCGGCTGCTGTTCTGGATGCCTAATCGGCACAAGGACAAACCGCTGGGCGAACGTCTGCGGCTGGCGCTGCAGGAATTGGGGCCGGTCTGGATCAAGTTCGGCCAGATGATGTCGACCCGCCGCGATCTGTTCCCGCCGCACATTGCCGATCAGCTGACGCTGCTGCAGGATCGGGTGGCGCCTTTCGACGGTGCGCTGGCGCGCAAGCATATCGAGCTGGCGATGGGCGGCCCGCTGGAAACCTGGTTCGACGACTTCGAGCAGCAGCCGCTGGCGTCCGCCTCGATCGCGCAGGTGCATACCGCGCGGCTGAAAACCACCGGCCAGGAAGTGGTGCTGAAGGTGATCCGGCCGGATATCGGGCCGATTATCAAAGCCGACGTGCGCTTGATGTACCGGCTGGCAGGCTGGGTGCCGAAGCTGTTGCCGGACGGCCGCCGCCTGCGTCCGCGCGAAGTGGTGCGCGAGTACGAAAAAACCCTGCTGGACGAATTGAACCTGCTGCGCGAAGCGGCCAACGCCATTCAGCTGCGTCGCAATTTCGACGGCAGCCCGATGCTGTACGTGCCGGAAGTTTACTCCGACTACTGCCGCGAAAGCGTGTTGGTGATGGAGCGTATCTACGGCATTCCGGTCTCGGACATCGCCACGCTGGAGCAGCAGGGCACCAACATGAAACTGTTGGCGGAACGCGGCGTTCAGGTGTTCTTTACCCAGGTATTCCGCGACAGCTTCTTCCATGCGGACATGCATCCCGGTAATATTTTCGTCAGCTACGAACATCCGGAAGATCCTTGCTACATCGGCATCGACTGCGGCATCGTCGGTTCGTTGAACAAGGATGACAAACGCTATCTGGCGGAAAACTTCATCGCCTTCTTCAACCGCGATTACCGCAAGGTGGCGGAACTGCACGTCGACTCCGGCTGGGTGCCGCGCGACACCAACGTGGAAGACTTCGAATTCGCCATCCGTACCGTGTGCGAACCGATTTTCGAGAAGCCGCTGGCGGAGATCTCCTTCGGCAACGTGCTGCTGAACCTGTTCAACACCGCGCGCCGCTTCAATATGGAAGTGCAGCCGCAGCTGGTGTTATTGCAGAAGACCTTGCTGTATGTTGAAGGGCTGGGGCGTCAGCTTTACCCGCAGTTGGATCTGTGGACCACCGCCAAGCCGTTCCTCGAGAGTTGGCTGCGCGATCAGGTCGGCATTCCCGCCGTGGTGCGCGCGCTGAAAGAGAAGGCGCCGTTCTGGGCGGAGAAACTGCCCGAGCTGCCCGAGCTGTTTTACGACAGCCTGCAGCAGCATAAACTGTTGCAACAAAGCGTTGATAAGCTGACCAACCAGATGCAGGCTCAGCGGGTTCGTCAGGGGCAGTCACGTTATTTGTTCGGCGTTGGCGCTACACTGTTGGTAAGCGGCACGCTGTTGCTGCTGGGGCAAATCGAGGTGTTCCCCGCCTGGATGATGGCCGCCGGCATCGTATGCTGGGTGATTGGCTGGAAGCGAACCACCTGATTTAATTCGTTACTCTGGTAAAGTCGGCTCTATAATGCGGGCTGGCTTTAAAAGACCCCTTAAAATTAGAGGTAATTAAAATGGGCGGTATTAGTATTACGCAATTGTTGATCATCGCAGTGATCGTGGTGCTGCTGTTCGGCACCAAAAAACTGCGCACGCTGGGTTCCGATCTCGGCGCCTCGATCAAGGGCTTCAAAAAAGCGATCGGCGACGATACGCCGTCGACCCCCAACACGGCTGAAAAAAGCAGCCTGGATGACGCTGATTTCTCGGCCAAGCCTATTACCGATAAGCAGCCGGAAGTGAAACCGGAAGAGTCGAAGAACAAAGAGCAGGTATAAACCGTGTTTGACATTGGGTTTAGTGAGCTGCTGCTGGTGCTGGTGATCGGCCTGGTTGTTCTGGGGCCGGAACGCTTGCCGGTTGCGGTCAGAACGGTATCGGGCTGGATCCGCGCGCTGCGCTCGCTGGCGGCCTCGGTGCAGCACGAACTGTCTCAGGAGCTGAAGCTGCAGGAGCTGCAGGACAGCCTGAAGAAAGCCGAACAGGCCGGCCTGCAGAACCTGACGCCGGAGTTGAAGGCGTCGATGGATGAGCTGAAAGACGCGGCGGAATCCTTGAAACGCACCTACCGGGGCGAGAAAGAAGAGCTGGCGAACACCATCCATAACCCGCAGGCCATCGATCCGGAAGCCTTGCACGACGGCGTGACGCCGGCGGAAGCGGCAACCAGCGCCAGCGCGCCCGCCGCCGTGCCAAAACCGGCAGTGGAACCTGAAGCCGTCGTGGCTGCGCCAGTGGCGGCGCAACCGGCTAAAGCGCCGGTGGAAACAGCGCCTGCTCCTGTCGAACCTGTTGCGGATAAAACCCCAGCGTCTCACCAACCTAGTGGCGATCGTTAATACATGGCTGTTGAAGATACCCAACCCCTTATCAGTCATCTGATAGAGCTGCGCAAGCGGCTGTTGAACTCGATTATTTGCGTACTGGCGGTGTTCGTGGTGCTGGTGTTTTTCGCCAACGACATCTACCAGCTGGTTTCTGCGCCGCTGCTCAAGCAGTTGCCGGCCGGCGCGAGCATGATCGCCACCGACGTGGCGTCACCGTTTTTCACCCCGATCAAGCTGACCATGATCGTTTCGGTGTTCGTCTCCGCGCCGATGATTCTGTATCAGGTGTGGGCATTCATCGCGCCGGCGCTGTACAAGCATGAACGCCGCCTGATGATGCCGTTGCTGGTGTCCAGCAGCCTGTTGTTTTACCTCGGCATGGCCTTCGCCTACTTCATCGTGTTCCCGCTGGCCTTCGGCTTCTTCGCCAAGACCGCGCCGATGGGGGTGACCATTGCGACCGACATTAAAAACTACCTCGATTTCGTCATGGCGCTGTTTATGGCGTTTGGCGTCGCCTTCGAAGTGCCGGTCGCCATCATTCTGCTGTGCTGGAGCGGCGTCACTTCGCCGGAAGACCTGAAGAAGAAACGGCCGTATGTGTTGGTCGGCGCGTTTGTGGTCGGCATGTTGTTGACGCCGCCGGACGTGTTCTCGCAAACCCTGCTGGCGATACCGATGTATCTGCTGTTTGAAGTGGGGGTATTCTTCGCTCGCTTCTATACCGGCAAACGCCGTCCGCAGGCGGAAGACGACGACGAGGGTGACGAACCCCCAGCGCCCTGATCCACATTGATTGCGAAGCCGCCCATAGGGCGGCTTTTGCTTTGGAAAAAACCATGTTTGATATCGGCGTTAACCTCACCAGCAGCCAATTCGCCAAAGACCGCGAGACCGTGGTGGAGCGCGCCCGCGCGGCGGGCGTTACCGGGATGCTGATTACCGGCACCGATCTGCCTGAGAGCCGCGAGGCCGCCATGCTGGCGCAGCAGCATGCGGGCTATTGCTGGTCCACCGCCGGTGTGCATCCGCATAACGCCGGCAGCTGGGATGAACGTAGCGCTGAGCAGATTTATGCCCTGGCCGCCGGCCCAGAAGTGGTGGCGATCGGTGAATGCGGTCTGGATTTCAACCGCAACTTCTCGACGCCGGAGCAGCAGGAAGCGGCGTTCAGCGCGCAACTGGCGCTGGCGGCGGAGTTGGCGCTGCCGGTGTTTCTTCACTGTCGCGACGCACACGCACGTTTTGCCGAGCTACTGACGCCGTGGTTGGATAAACTGCCCGCGGCCGTGGTGCACTGCTTCACCGGCACCGCCGAAGAATTAGCAAGCTGCCTGTCGCTGGGCCTGTCGATCGGGATTACCGGTTGGGTATGCGACGAGCGGCGCGGTCTGGAATTGCGCGCCCTGCTGCCGCAAATCCCGGCCGAGCGTCTGCTGCTGGAAACTGACGCCCCTTATCTGTTGCCCCGGGATTTACAGCCTAAACCCGCATCTCGCCGCAACGAACCCTGTTTCCTGCCCCACCTCGTGCATCAGGTCGCCCTCTGGCGGCAGGAAGAGCCGCAATGGCTGGGGCAAAAAACCGATGAGAACGCCCGCCGGCTATTCCGGCTGGTTTGAGCTAGGAGAAAACTATGAGCTATGCATTTCCGGGCACCTTTCCTGGTCGCCGTATGCGCCGCGTGCGCCGTCATGACTTCAGCCGCCGTCTGGTCGCCGAGAACCAACTGACGGTCAATGACCTGATTTATCCGGTGTTCGTCATGGAAGGCAGCAACCGCCAGGAAGAAGTGGCCTCGATGCCGGGCGTATCGCGCATGACGATCGATCTGCTGGTCAAGGAAGCGGAAACCATCGCCAAACTCGGCGTGCCGGTGATCTCCCTGTTCCCGGTGATTGAACCGGGCTTGAAGTCGCTGCATGCGGAAGAAGCCTATAACCCGGAAGGGCTGGTGCAGCGTACGGTGCGCGCGCTGAAAGACGCGGTGCCTGAGTTGGGCATTCTGACCGACGTAGCGCTCGATCCCTACACCACCCACGGTCAGGACGGGGTGATCGATGAGCAGGGCTACGTGATTAACGACGTGACCAAAGACATTCTGGTGCGTCAGGCGCTGTCTCATGCCGAAGCGGGCGCGGAAATCGTGGCGCCGAGCGACATGATGGACGGCCGTATCGGGGCGATCCGCGATCGTCTGGAACTGCAGGGCCTGGTGAACACCCAGATCATGGCCTACTCCGCCAAGTACGCTTCCTGCTATTACGGTCCGTTCCGCGATGCGCTGGGTTCGAGCGGCAACCTGAAAGGCGGCAACAAAAAGACCTATCAGATGGATCCGGCCAACAGCGATGAAGCGCTGCAAGAGATTGCGCAGGATCTGCAGGAAGGCGCGGACATGGTGATGGTGAAACCGGGCATGCCTTATCTGGATGTGGTGCGCCGGGTGAAGGATACCTTCGGCGTGCCGACTTTCGCTTATCAGGTGTCCGGTGAGTACGCCATGCACATGGCGGCGATTCAGAACGGCTGGCTGCAGGAGCAGCCTGCGGTGATGGAGTCGTTGATGTGCTTTAAACGCGCCGGCGCCGACGGCGTGCTGACCTACTTCGCCAAGCGTGTCGCCCAATGGCTGCATGAAGAAGCGCTGCGCCGCTAAGCGCGATACCGTAAAAAAGGCGCCTGAGGGCGCCTTTTTGCATTACATTTTCTGGAATTGCCGATTGTCGATGCTTTGACTGACCTGTTTGTTGATCAGGTTGAGCAACAGCATCGAGCGGGCCTCGCCGTCCGGCTCGGTGTAGATCGCCTGCAGCCCTTCGAATACGCCATCGACGATCAGAACGGTATCGCCCGGCTGCGGGGTTTCCGGATCGACGTAGGTCTCGCTGGTGTGCGCGCGCAGTTCATCGATCACCTTGCTCGGGATGACGCTCGGCAGCGCGCCGAAACGCACGAAGTGGCTGACGCCGCGGGTGGCGCTGATGGTGGTGGTGTGAATGCGCTCCGGGTCGAATTCCACAAACAGATAATTGGGAAACAGGGGTTCGCTGACCGCGATGCGCTTACCACGCACGATTTTTTCCAGCGTGATGATCGGGCTGAGGCAGTTTACCTGCTGCCGCTCCAGATGTTCCTGCGCTCGCAACAGCTGACCGCGTTTGCAATAAAGTAGATACCAGGATTCCATAATTTCACATGCCTTTCTGTCAGCCGGTAAGCATATCAAAAGCTATTCCGGATACATAGTGATGCAAGTTTCAGCATGTAACATCGCCTATCTTTCTGAATCTACGGCTATTAGCGAGGGGTCACACACTTATCGATACGGCGCTGGTATAACAGAGGGCTAAAAATTTGTTACCGTCACAGTATGGCAAGGCGTTGCGCCGCCGGCTGTGACGCTATTCATCGTTTTTGACCGAGGGGAGAAAAATGGAGCTGTTTCTGTTGAGCAACGGCAAGCTGTCTGGCGAAGCCGAGCTGCTGGGGTACGCCAAAAGCCAACTGCTGGCGATGATTGCGCGCCGCGGCATCAAATCCGCCGTCTTTATCCCTTACGCGCTGATCCGTTACGACTACGATCGGCGCGCGCAGGAGCTGGCGCAAACATTGGGCATTGAAGTCACCAGCATTCACCACGCCGCTTCACCGGCGGCGGCGATCGCGCAGGCCGAATGCATTTTGGTCAGCGGCGGCAACACCTGGTTGCTGAACCAGATGCTGCACGAACAAAGCCTGATCGTGCCTATCCAGCGCGCGGTGCGCGAGCGTGAAGTGCCTTACGTCGGCTGGAGCGCAGGTTGCAACGTGGCGACGCCGAGTATTCGCACCACCAATGACATGCCGGTGCGCTGCAGCGTGGTGTTGCCGGCGCTGGGGTTGTTCCCGGTGCAGATTAACCCGCATTACATCGATGCGCACATCAGCGGCCACATGGGCGAAACCCGTGACGAGCGTCTCGCGGAGTTCTGTGCGATCAACCCGAGCGAATCGGTAGTGGCGTTGCGTGAAGGCAGTCTGTTGCACGTTGAAGGCAATGCGCTGCGTTATTTCAGCGCCAACGGGCAGGGCTTTAAGGTGTTCCGCCACGGCGAGGAGACGCGCGAATATCAGGATACGCGCGCACTGGCTGCGCTGGTGCCGTTCAACTGCGGCTGAGGGCCACCCGGCAGCGGGCGGCGTTAACAAAATTGCAGCAACAACCTTGAAGAGGGCTTATAATGCCCTCCCCACTGGCCGCTATAATGATCAGCATGAAATACCGTGACTTACGCGATTTCCTCTCGTTGCTGGAGAAGAGAGGGGAACTAAAACGCATCAGCCAGCCGATCGATCCTTACCTGGAAATGACGGAAATTGCCGATCGCACCCTGCGGGCGGGCGGCCCGGCACTGCTGTTTGAAAACCCGAAAGGGTACGACATGCCGGTGCTGTGCAACCTGTTCGGCACCGCCAATCGCGTGGCGATGGGCATGGGGCAGGAAGACATCAGCGCGCTGCGCGAAGTCGGCAAACTGCTGGCTTTCCTCAAAGAGCCGGAGCCGCCGAAAGGTTTCCGCGATCTGTTCGACAAAATACCGAAGTTCAAGCAGGTGCTGAACATGCCGACCAAGGTGCTGGGATCCGCGCCTTGTCAGGAGCAGGTATGGCAGGGCGATGATGTCGATCTGGGCCGCATTCCGGTGATGCACTGCTGGCCGGAAGACGCCGCGCCGCTGATCACCTGGGGGCTGACGGTGACCCGCGGCCCGCATAAGGAACGGCAAAACCTCGGTATCTATCGTCAGCAGGTGCTGGGCAAGAATAAAGTGATCATGCGCTGGCTGTCGCACCGCGGCGGCGCGCTGGATTACCAGGAGTGGTGCCAGGCGCACCCCGGCGAGCGTTTCCCGGTTGCGGTGGCGCTGGGCGCCGATCCCGCCACTATCCTCGGCGCGGTGACGCCGGTGCCGGATACCCTGTCTGAATATGCCTTTGCCGGGCTGCTGCGCGGCAATAAAACCGAAGTGGTCAAGTGCCTTTCCAACGATCTGGAAGTGCCTGCCAGTGCCGAAATCGTGCTGGAGGGCTATATCGAGCCGGGTGAAATGGCGCCGGAAGGCCCCTACGGTGACCACACCGGTTACTACAATGAAATCGACCAGTTCCCGGTATTCACCGTCACGCACATCACCCAGCGTCGCAACGCGATTTACCACTCGACCTACACCGGTCGGCCGCCGGATGAGCCGGCGATCCTGGGCGTGGCGCTGAATGAAGTGTTCGTGCCGATCCTGCAAAAACAGTTCCCGGAAATCGTTGATTTTTATCTGCCGCCGGAAGGGTGCTCGTATCGCCTGGCGGTGGTGACCATGAAAAAACAGTACGCCGGCCACGCGAAACGCGTGATGATGGGCGTCTGGTCGTTCCTGCGGCAGTTTATGTACACCAAATTTGTTATCGTCTGTGACGATGACGTCAATGCGCGCGACTGGAATGACGTGATTTGGGCGATTACCACACGAATGGATCCGGCAAGGGATACGGTTCTGGTGGAGAATACGCCGATCGACTATCTGGACTTCGCCTCGCCGGTTTCCGGACTGGGTTCGAAGATGGGGCTGGACGCCACCAACAAATGGCCGGGTGAAACCGATCGCGAATGGGGCCGTCCGATTCAGATGGATGAAAAGGTACGTGCGCGCGTCGACGAAATCTGGGATGAGCTCGCAATTTTCAGTGACAGGGAACCGACGTTATAGCGTCAGGCCCTGTTCTCAGCTTTGCATTGATGACCCGACAGAGGGAACGCATGACAATATTGAGCTGTAAAGTGACCTCGGTAGAGGCCATTACCGATACGGTTTATCGGGTACGTCTGGTGCCCGAGCAGCCGTTTTCTTTCAAGGCAGGGCAATATCTGATGGTGGTGATGGACGAGCGCGACAAACGTCCGTTCTCGCTGGCATCAATCCCGACGCAGCAAGATTATATCGAGCTGCATATCGGTGCTTCGGAGCTGAATCTGTACGCCATGGCGGTGATGGATCGCATTCTGAAAGAGCAGGCGATCACCGTCGATATGCCGCACGGCGACGCCTGGCTGCGGGAAGAGGGTAGCCGTCCGCTGGTGCTGATCGCCGGCGGCACCGGCTTCTCCTATGCGCGCTCAATCCTGTTGACCGCGTTGGAGCAGCAGCCCGATCGCGACATTTCCATCTACTGGGGCGGGCGTGAGCTGAAGCACCTGTACGATCTGAGCGAGCTGGAAGCGCTGTCGGTGCAACACCCGAACCTGAAGGTGATCCCGGTGGTCGAGCAGCCGGAGGCGGAATGGCGTGGCCGCAGCGGCACCGTGCTCAGCGCGGTGTTGCAGGATTTCGGCACGTTGGCGGAGCATGACATCTACATCGCCGGGCGTTTCGAGATGGCGAAAATCGCCCGCGAGCGTTTCTGCGCCGAGCGCGGCGCGCAGGAAGCGCATATGTTTGGCGACGCGTTTTCGTTTATCTGACAGAGGCGATGCGCAGTGAACGGGGTGGCCGAGGGTCGCCCCGTTTTTATTTGGGCGTCGGCAAATTTCAGGCATAAAAAACCCGCCCCTGACAGGCGGGAAGAACGGCAACTAAACTTGGCGGGATGCCGCGATTTGAAGTGGTGACGCGGTCATCCCAAGATAGACACAGCTAAACGCGTTCAAACACGGTGGCGATACCCTGGCCCAGGCCGATGCACATGGTCGCCAGGCCGAACTGCGCGTCGCGACGTTCCATGTTGTTCAACAAGGTGGTCGAGATGCGGGAGCCGGAACAGCCCAGCGGGTGGCCGAGCGCGATGGCGCCGCCGTTCAGGTTAATCTTGTCGTCGATGCTGTCCATCAGCCCCAGATCTTTGATGCACGGCAGCGACTGGGCGGCGAACGCTTCGTTCAGCTCGAACAGATCGATGTCCTGCACGCTCAGACCGGCGCGTTTCAGCGCCAGCTTGCTGGCCGGCACCGGGCCGTAGCCCATGATGGAAGGATCGCAGCCGACGACCGCCATCGAGCGGATGCGGGCGCGGGCCTTCAAACCGAGCGCTTTGGCCCGCGATTCGCTCATCAGCAGCATGGCGGAAGCGCCGTCCGACAGGGCGGAGGAACTGCCGGCGGTGACGGTGCCGTTGACCGGATCGAACGCCGGACGCAGGGCCGACAGGCTTTCGACGGTGGTTTCCGGGCGAATGACTTCGTCAAAATCGTAACGGGTCAGCACGCCGTCGGCATCATGGCCGTTGGTCGGAATGATCTCGTTTTTGAAGTAACCCGCCAGCGTCGCCGCATGCGCGCGCTGGTGGGAGCGGGCGGCAAACTCATCCTGCATCTGGCGGCTGATGTTGTGCATCTTGGCCAGCATTTCGGCGGTCAGCCCCATCATCCCGGCAGCTTTGGCCACGCTGCGGCTCAGCCCCGGATGGAAATCCACGCCGTGGTTCATCGGCACATGGCCCATGTGTTCCACGCCGCCGATCAGGCTGACGTGTGCGTCGCCAACCATGATGGCGCGTGCCGCGTCGTGCAGCGCCTGCATCGAAGAGCCGCACAGGCGGTTGACGGTCACCGCCGGCACGCGGTGCGGGATCTCGGCCAGCAGTGCGGCGTTGCGGGCGATGTTGAAGCCTTGCTCCAGCGTCTGCTGCACGCAGCCCCAGTAAATGTCATCGATCTCGGCGGCGTTCAGCGCCGGGTTGCGGCTCAGCACTTCACGCATCAGGTGAGCGGAGAGATCTTCGGCGCGTACCTGGCGGAAGGCGCCGCCCTTGGAGCGGCCCATCGGCGTGCGTACGGCATCAACAATAACTACGTTTTCCATCTTTATGACCTCATGCCGGTTGGCGGGTAGCGACGTCGGACAGCGGTGTCGCTACCGGGTAGTAGCTTTCATTACGCTCGGCCTTGGCGCGCAGACCGGCCGGCACCTGATACAGGGCGCCGAGGTGTGCGTAACGCTGGGCCAGCTCCACGTAGTTGGCGGTGCCGAGCGTATCCAGGTAGCGGAACGCACCGCCGTGGAACGGAGGGAAACCGATGCCGTAGACCAACGCCATATCGGCTTCGGCCGGGCTGGCGACGATCTTCTCTTCCAGGCAACGCACCACTTCGTTGATCATCGGGATCATCATGCGCGCAACGATCTCTTCGTCGCTGATGGTCTGGCGCGGTTGGCTCACTTCGGCCAGCAGCGCATCGGTCTGCTCGTCGTTGTCCTTGCGCGGCTTACCTTTGTTGTCCTGGCTGTAGCGGTAGAAGCCCAGCTGGTTTTTCTGACCGAAGCGCTGGTTGTCGAACATCACGTCAATGGCGTCGCGATAGTCTTTGCTCATGCGCTCCGGGAAGCCGGCCGCCATTACCGCTTGCGCGTGGTGTGCGGTGTCGATGCCCACCACGTCGAGCAGGTAGGCCGGGCCCATCGGCCAACCGAACTGTTTTTCCATCACTTTATCGATCTGACGGAAGTCGGCGCCGTCGCGCAGCAGCAGGCTGAAGCCGGCGAAGTATGGGAACAGCACGCGGTTGACGAAGAAGCCCGGGCAGTCGTTCACCACGATCGGCGTTTTGCCCATGCGGCTGGCGTAGGCTACCACTTTGGCAATGGTCTCGTCGCTGGTTTGTTCGCCGCGGATGATTTCGACCAGCGGCATACGGTGTACCGGGTTAAAGAAGTGCATGCCGCAGAAGTTTTGCGGACGCTTCAACGATTTTGCCAGATGATTAATCGGAATGGTCGAGGTGTTCGACGCCAGAACGGTGTCTTCGCCGATCAGGTTTTCCACTTCCGACAGCACGGCGGCTTTGACCTTCGGGTTCTCCACGACCGCTTCGACGATCACCTGCGCGCGCTCGATGCCGGCGTAGTCCAGCGTCGGCTGAATGGTCGACAGCACCTGCGCCATTTTCAGGCCATCCAGCTTGCCGCGTTCCAACTGCTTATTGAGCAGCTTGGCCGCTTCGTTCATGCCCAACGTCAGCGATTTGTCGCTGATGTCCTTCATGATCACCGGCACGCCTTTCAACGCCGATTGGTAAGCGATGCCGCCGCCCATGATGCCGGCGCCCAACACCGCCGCCTGTTTCGGCGCGTCCACATTCTTGGCCAGCTTTTTCGCCTGACCCTTCACGAACTGATCGTTAAGGAAGATGCCGACCAGCGCACGCGCTTCGTTGGAGCGCGCCAACGGCACGAAGCTGGCGGTTTCCAGTTTCAGCGCTTCATCGCGGCCCAGCTTGGCGGCGGCTTCAATGGTTTTCACCGCTGTCATCGGCGCCGGGTAATGTTTGCCGGCGGTCTGCAGCACCATGCCTTTGGCGGTGGTGAAGCTCATTGCCGCCTCGATCGGGCTGAGCTTCAGCGGCTCCAGCTTCGGTTGACGCGCGGCGCGCCAGTTCAGCTTGCCGTCGATCGCCTGTTGCAGCATGTTGAGCGCGGCTTCGGCCAGTTTTTCCGGCGCCACTACCGCATCGACCAGGCCGACTTTCAAGGCGTCTTTGGCGCTGACGTCTTTGCCGGCGGCGATGATTTCCAGCGCGCTGTCGTTACCCAGCAGGCGCGGCAGGCGGACGGAGCCGCCGAAGCCCGGCATGATGCCCAATTTGGTTTCAGGCAGGCCGATGCGCGCGTCCGGTGAGGCGACGCGGAAATCGGTCGCCAAAATGCATTCGCAACCGCCGCCGAGCGCATAGCCGTTAATGGCCGAAATGGTCGGCACCGGCAAATCTTCCAGCCGGTTAAAGACGTTGTTGGCGAATACCAGCCACTCCTGCAGCTTTTCAGCCGGCGCGGCGAACAGAGAAAGGAATTCGGTGATATCGGCGCCGACGATAAATGCGGCTTTGGTGGAGCGCAGCAGCAGCCCCTTGAGCTCTGGCTGGTTTTCCAGCACGGTGAGCGCTTCGCCCAGGCTGGCGACGGTGCGGGTGTCCAGCTTGTTGACCGAGCCCGGTGCGTTGAACACCAGCTCGGCGACGCCGTTATCGAGCCAGTGCAGTTGTAATGTTTCGCCTTGGTAGAGCATGTCTATCTCCTGAATCAGCGTATGATCTGGTATGACCAGATGAAGAGGAGTGTGGTTTTTATGTTAACAATATGCAAATGAGAGATTGCATTTTTGCTGGTCTGATCACATGTCGCCAAGTTAGTTTTTTGATTTGAAACGAAGTTATATTTTATGTGCTATCGGCATTTGCCGGAGCTTGTCGGCCCTCATACACTTGCTCGCAGCGAATGAACATTCAGACGAGGTTACGCATGACTAAGGCGGCTTGTGTTAAACGCAGCGGCTTATGGAGCATTCCCGCCAGAACCATGACGCTGGCGTGTCTGTTGGTGTTTATGGCGCAAATGGCGACGACCGTGTACTTGCCTTCGCTGCCGACGGTGATGCGGGAGCTGGCGATGAGCCGGCGCGCCACCGAGTTGTCCATTTCAATCTTCGTCATCGGCGCCGCCTTGCCGGTGCTGTTCTGGGGCGCGGCCGCCGATCGCTTTGGCCGCCGCGCGCCCCTGACGCTGTCTTTATTTCTTTTCATTGGCTGCAGCGGGCTGTTGGCGCTGTGCAGCAACGGCGCCCAATTGCTGACGCTGCGTGCGCTGCAGGGCGTGGGTGCCGGCGGTGCGGCGATCATCGCGCGCATCATCGTGCGGGATAACTGGAGCGGGGACGAACTGGCGCGGCGTCTGTCGGTGCTCTCCATCGCCTTTATCACCGCGCTGGGCGGCGGTCAGTTTATCGGTGGCCTGCTGAGCCAATATGCGCACTGGCAGATGGGCTTCGTCCTGATGGGCGCCACCGGTTTGATCATTCTGGTGCTGATGGCGACGCTGCCGCTGGAGGCGGGACGGGCAGGGGGCGTGCGCCCGGCGATGGCGGCAACCTACTTTGCCATCCTGCGGCGGCCTGGGTTCTTTTGGCCGGCCTGCGTCGGCGGGCTGGGGTTTGCCACCACGGTGACACTGCAGGAAGTGAGTCCGTTCGTCATGCAGCAGGAGTTTGGTCTCAACGTCACGGCGTTCGGCGCCCTGGGGCTGGTGATCGGCGTCGCCTACTTCAGCGGGGCGCTGACGGTGAACCGTACGGTGGCGCATCTCGGCGGGAAAAAACTGATGCAGGCCGGCAGCGGCATCGTGGCGCTGGCGACGGCGGCGATCCTGCTGCTGTGGTGGAGCGGCGTTCTGGCCGGCCTTTCCGGCATGGCGCTGTTCATCGCGCTGTATTGCCTGACCATTTTTGGCCAGGCGGTGCTGTTTCCCAACAGCATGGCGATGGCCGTCAGCGATGCCAAAGAGTACGGCGCTTATGCGATGGCGCTGTGTGGCTTTCTGCAGCAGTGTCTGGCGGGCGTCGCCGCGGCCGGCGCGGTGTTGTTGGAACACCATGGCCTGTGGGCGCTGGCGATAGCGCTGCTCGGTTTGGGCGGCTGGTTAATGGTTAAGCTGCGGATGTAACGGCATTTGCAGGGAATTGCGAGCTGCTCCGCATGCCCAACGCGATGAGGTTGGTGCGTCGGAGCGCTGTGTTAAGATGGCTTCTTTCGTGCTAAGGCATAAGGGTACTGTGATGGAAACGCTGGCTTCTTTGTATAACGACCACCTGGCAGAACTGCAAAAACGCGCGCGTGAAGTGCTGGAGCGCAACAAGTTGGATGCGCTGCTGATTCACTCCGGGGAACTGCAAAAGGTATTTTTGGACGACCATAGCTACCCGTTCAAAGTGAACGCGCATTTCAAAGCCTGGGTGCCGGTGACGTCGGTGCCGAACTGCTGGTTGTGGATAGATGGCGTCAACAAGCCGAAGCTGTGGTTCTACTCCCCGGTTGACTACTGGCACAGCGTAGAGCCGCTGCCGAACAGTTTCTGGACCAAGTCCCTCGAATTGATGCCGCTGGCCAACGCCGATGCGATCGCGCAGCAGCTGCCGCCGCAGCGTGAGCGCGTCGGCTATATCGGTTATGCCCAACAGCGCGCCCGCGATCTCGGCATCCCTTCGGAAAACATCAACCCGAAAGCGGTGCTGAACTACCTGGATTTCCACCGTTCGATTAAAACCGGCTATGAGCTGGCCTGCATGCGCGAAGCGCAGAAGACGGCGGTAACCGGCCATCGTGCCGCGCATGAGGCCTTCCTCTCCGGCATGAGCGAGTTCGACATCAATCTGGCCTACCTGACGGCTACCGGCCATCGCGATACTGATGTGCCTTACGACAACATCGTGGCGTTGAACGAGCACGCTTCGGTGCTGCACTACACCAAGCTGGATCATCAGCCGCCGGCCGAGTCCCTGAGTTTTCTGATCGACGCCGGGGCGGAATATAACGGCTACGCCGCCGATCTGACGCGTACCTATGCGGCGCAAAGCGGCAGCGAGTTCGCTCATCTGGTGAAAGATCTCAATAGTGAACAGCTGGCGCTGATCGACACCATTAAAACCGGCGTGCGTTACACCGACTATCATGTGCAGATGCATCAGCGCATCGCCAAGCTGCTCAAGAATCACAAACTGGTGAATGGCCTCAGCGAAGAGGCGATGGTCGAAACGGGTATCACCACGCCGTTCCTGCCGCACGGGTTGGGCCATCCGTTGGGCCTGCAGGTGCACGACGCCGCCGGTTTTATGCAGGATGAGCAAGGCACCCATCTGGCGGCGCCGTCCAAGTACCCGTTCCTGCGTTGTACCCGCGTGTTGCAGCCGGGCATGGTGTTGACCATCGAACCGGGTCTGTACTTCATCGAGTCTCTGTTGGCGCCGTGGCGCAGCGGCGAGTTCAAGCAGCACTTCGCCTGGGATCGCATCGATGCGCTGAAACCGTATGGCGGTATTCGCATCGAAGACAACATCGTGATCCATGAAAAGCGCATCGAGAACATGACGCGCGATCTGAACCTGGCTTGATGCGGCCGTACCCGATACCGGCGGAAGCAACCTGCTTTACCGAAGAGATAAAGAAGAGCCGTTTCATCACCCTGCTGGCGCCGACCGGCGGGGTGGAGGCGGCAAAGGCGTTTATTCAGCAGGTGCGGGATGAGCACCCGGCGGCGCGGCACCACTGTTGGGCTTTCGTCGCCGGTAGCCCCGATGATTCGCAGCAGCTGGGGTTCTCCGACGATGGAGAACCGTCGGGCACCGCCGGCAAACCTATCCTCGCGCAGCTGATGGGCAGCGGTATCGGTGAAGTGACCGCCGTAGTCGTTCGGTACTACGGCGGTGTTAAGCTGGGCACCGGCGGGCTGGTGAAAGCTTATGGCAACGGTGTTCAACAGGCATTGAAGCAGCTGGCGCTGGCGCAAAAGGTGCCCGAAGCCGAATATATCTTGCAGTGCGACTATGCGCAGTTGGCGCTGGTGGAGAACTTGTTGCAGCAAATCGCAGGTCGGATCCTGCAGGGTGAATACGGCGCCGCCGTCGTGCTGCATTTGGCGCTGCCGGCGACTGAGGTCGAGCTGTTTGGGAATAAATTGCGTGATCTCAGTCGCGGTAATTTGCAATTAACCCCCATTTCGCAATAATCCTCCCAATTGAATTGCTAAGGATCGTGCTGAAATGCATTTTCGCGCCATAACCCGTATCGTTGGTCTTCTGGTCATCCTGTTCTCCGGGACGATGTTTATTCCCGGCCTGGTGGCATTGATTTATCGCGATGGGGCGGGGCGAGCGTTCAGCCAAACGTTCTTCGTGGCGTTGACCATCGGGCTGATGCTGTGGTGGCCGAACCGTAAGCAGAAACACGAGCTGAAGCCGCGTGAAGGTTTCCTGATCGTTGTGCTGTTCTGGACCGTGCTGGGCAGCGTGGGGGCATTGCCGTTCCTGTTTTCGGAACGTCCTAATTTGTCGCTGACCGACGCCTTCTTTGAATCCTTCTCGGGATTGACGACTACCGGCGCAACGACGCTGGTGGGGCTGGACTCGTTGCCTAAGGCCATCCTGTTCTATCGCCAAATGCTGCAATGGATGGGCGGGATGGGGATCATCGTGTTGGCGGTGGCGATACTGCCGATACTCGGCGTCGGGGGCATGCAGCTGTATCGGGCGGAAATGCCCGGGCCGCTGAAAGATAACAAGATGCGTCCGCGTATTGCCGAAACCGCCAAAACCCTGTGGCTAATCTATGTGTTGCTGACCGTCGCCTGTGCGCTGGCGCTCTGGGGGGCCGGGATGTCGGTGTTCGACGCCATCGGCCACAGTTTCTCGACCATCGCCATTGGCGGGTTTTCTACCCACGATGCCAGTATCGGTTATTACGCCAGCCCGACCATCAACACCATCATTGCCGTGTTCCTGCTGATTTCCGGCTGTAACTACGGTCTGCACTTCGCTTTGCTAAGCGGCCGCAGTCTGAAGGTCTATGGGCGCGATCCTGAATTCCGCATGTTTATCTTCGTTCAACTGACGCTGGTGGTGGTGTGCACGTTGGTGCTCTGGGGACATGGCGTCTATAAGAGCGGTATGGAAACGCTCAATCAGGCGTTCTTCCAGGTGGTATCGATGGCGACCACGGCCGGTTTTACGACCGACAGCATCGCCAAGTGGCCGCTGTTCCTGCCGATGCTGTTGCTGTGTTCGGCATTCATCGGCGGTTGCGCCGGTTCGACCGGCGGCGGCCTGAAGGTGATCCGTATTCTGCTGTTGTACCTGCAGGGCTCGCGCGAGTTGAAAAGGCTGGTGCACCCCAACGCGGTCTATACCATCAAATTGGGCAATCGCGCACTGCCGGAACGTATTCTGGAAGCAGTGTGGGGATTCTTCTCCGCCTATGCGCTGGTGTTTATCGTCAGCATGCTGGCGATCATTGCGACCGGCGTTGATGATTTCTCCGCGTTTGCCGCAGTGACGGCAACGCTGAATAACCTTGGTCCTGGTCTGGGCGTGGTGGCGGACAACTTCACCACGATGCCGGCGGCGGCCAAGTGGATCCTGGTGGTGACGATGCTGTTCGGGCGCCTGGAAGTGTTTACATTGCTGGTGCTGTTCACGCCAACCTTCTGGCGTGAGTGAGCCTGTTATAAGGAGTACGCCATGAAGGCATTGATACTTTATTCGAGCCGTGACGGGCAAACACGTGCTATCGCTTCTTATATAGCAAGCAAATTGCAGGATACGCTGCGCTGTGAGGTTATCGATCTGTTGCAGGCGGAACAGATCGACCTTAGCCAGTATCAGCAGGTGATGATCGGCGCTTCTATTCGCTACGGGCACTTTAACCCGGTGCTGGATAAATTCGTTAAACGTCATGCCGAACAGTTGAATCGGATGCCCAGCGCATTCTTTGCCGTCAATCTGACCGCACGCAAACCGGAAAAGCGTTCGCCGCAAACCAACGCCTATACCCGTAAGTTCCTGTTGGCGTCGCCGTGGCAGCCAAAACAGTGCGCGGTGTTTGCCGGGGCATTGCGTTATCCACGTTATCGCTGGTTCGACCGCATCATGATTCAATTTATTATGCGTATGACCGGTGGAGAAACGGATACCAGTAAGGAAGTTGAGTACACAGATTGGCAGCAAGTCGATCGTTTCGCCCAGGAATTTAGCCAGATTCAGTACGAAAAGTGACAAAAATGCGGGTTTGGCCAGCGTTTTGCCGAAAAAATCCGCGCTTGAAAAGTTTTTTGCAATTAGGGGTTGCGGCCC
>NZ_JBJNMU010000006.1:0-232537 GCF_052167655.1 Serratia sp. CY55921
CTGAACGGCGCTATCGTGGGCATGACCACCTTCGGTGAGTCGGCGCCGGCGGAGCAGCTGTTCGCCGAGTTCGGCTTCACCGTGGACAACGTGGTGGCCAAGGCGCAGGCGCTGCTGAAGTAAGCCGCCGGGTGCAAGCCGATAAAAAAGCCGGTCATCATGACCGGCTTTTTTTATGGGCGGAAATCGCGATTACGACGCGGCCTTGACGCTTTCGGCGCTGCGCAACCGGTCGTAAGCCGCCGCCAGCAACAGCACCAACAGCGTAGGCTGCAGCCAGACCAGACCCTGCTCGGCCAGCGGCAGCTTATCGAACCAGGCGGGCAGCAGGCCGCTGAAGCTTGAAGCCTTCAGGCCATCGGCCAGGCCGAACACCAGGCTGGTAGCGATCACCGGCGCGAAGACGCGTCTGGCGCTGCGCCAGCGGTTCTGGCTGAAGCTGAGCAACACCAGCGCGATGCAAGGCGGGTAGATCGCCGTCAGCACCGGCAGTGAGACGCGGATCAGATTGGCCAGCCCCATGTTGGAAACCAGCATGGCGAAGAGGGCGAGGATGACCACCAGCGCGCGATAAGAAAGCGGCAGGTAGCGAGAGAAGAAGTCCGCGCAGGCACAGGTCATGCCGACCGCCGTCACCAGGCAAGCGATGAACATCAGCACCGCCATAAAGACGCTGCCCAGATCGCCGAAGGTGTGCTGCACATAGGCGTGCAGGATTGCCGCGCCATCCTGAGCACCGCTGCCGACCAGGCTGCCGCTGCCGGCGCCCAGCTTGAACATGCAGATATAGACCAGCGTCAGGCCGACGCCGGCGATCAGGCTGGCCCAGAGGGTGTAGCGCAGCAGCAGGCCGCTGTCGCTGACGCCGCGCGAGCGGGCGGCGGTGACGATAATCGAGCCGAACATCAATGCCGACAGCGTGTCCATGGTTTGATAACCCTGAACGAAGCCGGTGGAAAACGCCGCGGCCTGATAGCTGCCGACGGCAGAGACCGGCGCACCGGCGGGCCACACCAGGGCGGCGATGCCGAGCGCGGCCAGCGCCAGAATTTTCAGCGGCGCCAGAATATGGCCGACGTTATCGAGCAAGCGGCCGGGATACAGCGACACAACCATCGCCAGGGTAAAGAACAGCAGGCTGTAGATGAACTGCGGCAGGGCGCCGTCGCCAGTGAAGGGCGCGATGCCGAGGGCGAAAGAAACATTGGCGGTTCGCGGGGTGGCGAACAGCGGGCCGAGCGCCAGATAGCAGACGGTCGCCAACAGCAGGCCGGCGGTGCGGCCGATGGGGCCGGTCAGCAGGCTGATGCTGCCGCCGACGCGCGCCAGCGCGATCACGGCGATCACCGGCAGAGCGACGGCGGTCACCATAAACCCGAGGGCGGCCGGCCACAGATGTTCACCGGACTGCAGCCCCACCAGCGGGGGGAAAATGATGTTGCCGGCGCCGACAAACAGGGCGAAGGTCATAAAGCCCAGGGCGATAATATCTTTCGGGGATAAACTCTTGGTCATAACGGTATGGCACTGCCTGTATTCATGAAATAAACGGCCTGGCTGCGAAATGAAGCGCTGCAGAAGGAGGCGCGTGGGGCTGCGTACGCCCGCAAAAATTTTCGTCCGGCAGGATATAATAATTCGGCGACAAAAACCTGATTAATCCAGCGCTGTTTATCCTGGCGTGAACCGGCCACACAGAGGGATCATGGCGGCCGACCCGGCAGCGCGTTAGCGCGCCACCCTGTCTATCGACAGCGGAATTTCGATGTGCGGCTTGAAAGAGACGTGGCCGTCTTCGACCGGTTTACGGGGGAAAAAGATCGGCATATCGCGGGTCGAATGCCGGCTTTGTTCTGACGTTGCAGGGGCGCCATCGTACAGCGAATTCGCCTGCTGCGGCGCTCACGCCTGGCAGAATAGTCTGCGACACGGATGACCGCCAAGCCCGCGCCGCCGGGCGTGGGTATTGACTGAAAAACGTCCAACCTCACAAAACCGAAAGATAACAAGCAACGCCGTTGCCTCGTCGCAATTATTAACTGTATGTTAATTTTTGGTTTATTAAATGTGATCTGGGGATGGATGATGATGAAAAAAATCAGCGCTACCGTGGCTGCAATCACCTTACTGGGCTCCGTTTCCGCCTATGCGGCCTTCCCGGCGGGCTACCCCGCCGACTATCAGAAACTGGTCGACGGCGCGAAGAAAGAAGGCAAGGTGGTGATTTACTCGACCACTGACACCAAAGCGGCGGCGCCGCTGATCCAGGGATTTGAGGCGTTGTATCCGGGCATCAAGGTCGAATACAACGACATGAACAGCACCGAACTGTATAACCGCTTCATCAGCGAGCAGGCGGCCGGCGGCACCAGCGGCGACCTGGTGTGGAGTTCGTCGATGGACACCATTTTGAAACTGGCGGGCGATTACGCGCAGGAGTATGCCTCTCCGGAGCGGGCTCAGCTGCCAAAATGGGCGGTATGGCAAGATAAAGTGTATGGCACCACCTATGAGCCGGTGGTGTTCATCTATAACAAACGCCTGATCCCGCAGGGCGATGTGCCGGATTCGCACGCGGCGTTGGCCAAGCTGATCGCCAGCCAGACGGACAAATTCAAGAAGAAAGTCACCACTTACGACATCGAAAAATCCGGCGTTGGCTTCATGCTGTCGGTGCAGGACTTCAAGGCCGATCCCAACTACTTCAAAACGCTGGCCGACGTGGCCAAGGGCGGGCTGGCGGTGCAATCCTCAACCGGCACCATGATGGAACGCGTTTCCTCCGGTGAAAACCTGATCGGCTTCAACATCCTCGGTTCGTACGCCGAGGCCCGCGCCAAGAGCGATCCGTCGCTCGGCATCGTCTATCCGAAAGACTATACCCTGGTGCTGTCGCGCGTGAGCTTCATCAGCAAAGAAGCCGGTCACCCTAACGCCGCCAAGCTGTGGTTCGACTACGTGCTGTCGGAGAAAGGGCAAAATATTCTCGCCAATCAGGCTGATATCCCTTCGATCCGCAACGATGTCGAAGGCAAGAACGACATCGACGGCATGACCAAGCTGCTGGGCAACGCGCTCAAGCCGATCCCGGTCGACGACAGCCTGCTGGAGTATCTGCAGCCGGCCAAGCGTCTCGACTACATCAAACAATGGCGCGCCGCCGCGGCGAAATAACAGGGACTGCATTCGGACGCGCGCCTGACGTACAGGCGCGCGCCCTTTGGTCGTCGTTTACAACCATAGGGAGCATTTATGCAAGCATGGCGCAGAAAGTGGCAGAGCCTGCCGCGCGGCCTGGTGGTGTTGATAACCGCGCTGGTTATCTATGTCCCCCTGTCGTTTATCATCATTCAAAGCTTCCTCTCGGCTCCGTTTTTCTCTCCCTCCAAGGTCTTCAGCCTGGAGGCCTTCGAGTTCATCTTTACCGATCCGGATTTCTACAAGGCGCTGAGAAGCGGCTTTATTCTGGCATTCGGCCTGGTAATCATCGCTATCCCGCTCGGCGGCATTTTGGCCTTCCTGATGGTGCGCACCGATCTGCCGGGGCGGCGGATCATCGAACCGCTGATTTTGGTGCCGATCTTCGTGTCGCCGATGGTGCTGGGCTTCGGTTACGTGGTGGCGGCGGGGCCGGTGGGCTTCTTCTCGCTGTGGGCGGAGGCGCTGCTGGGCTTCGTGCCGTGGAACATCTATTCGATGGCCAGCATCGTGGTTATCGCCGGGTTGACGCACGTGCCCCACGCCTACCTGTACATCTCCTCGGCGCTGCGCAGCGTGGGCTCAGACGTTGAAGAAGCGGCGCGCACCGCCGGCGCTACGCCGCTGCAGGTGATGACCGCCGTCAGCCTGCCGATGGTGCGGCCGTCTATCTTGTACGCCGGGGTGCTGCTGTTCTTCCTCGGGCTGGAGGTGTTCGGCCTGATGCTGGTGTTGGGCGATCCGGAGGGCAACCTGGTGCTGGCGACCTACCTGTATCAGTTGACCAACAAGCTGGGCACGCCGTCTTACCACCTGATGGCGGCGGTAGCAGTGGTGCTGATTTGCATCACCATTCCGTTGGTGATGCTGCAGCGCAGGCTAATGCGTACCGCCAACCGTTTCGTCACCGTCAAGGGCAAAGCCTCGCAGGCGCGCGCGTTGCCGCTGGGCAAATGGCGCTGGGTGGCCGGCGCGGTGGTGATGTTCTGGCTGACCGTGACCATCGGCGTGCCGCTGATCGGCGTGGTGCTGCGCGCCTTTATCTCCAACTGGGGCGTGGGCGTGTCTGTCTGGGACGAACTGTCGATCAACACCTTCCGCACCATCTGGGCGCAGCCCAACCTGCTGCGCGCCATCGTCAACTCGATGGCGATCGGGGTGATCGGCGGGGCGCTGGCGGTCGCGTGCTATCTGTTTATCGGCATCGCGATGCACCGCAAGCCGGACGGCGCCACGCGCTTCCTCGACTACAGCGTGCTGGTGCCGCGCGCGGTGCCGGGGCTGTTGGCCGGTTTGGCGTTCCTGTGGGTGTTCCTGTTCCTGCCGATGTGGCTGGATAAATCGCTCAAGGAAGGCTGGCTGTCCGTGCTGCCGATGGCCGAATGGCTGCGCGAGAACGTGATCGTCTGGCTGCGTTCGCTGCGCAGCACCATCTTCAGCGTCTGGCTGGCCTACACCGTGGTGTGGATGGCCTATGGCCTGCGTCTGATCTCTTCCACGCTGCTGCAGGTGGGGCCGGAACTGGAGGAAGCCGCGCGCAGCGCCGGCGCCAGCCGCGGCCAGATCACCCGACACGTTACCATTCCGCTGTCGCGCTACGGCCTGATCGGCTCCTGGCTGCTGATGTTCCTGATCTTTGAACGCGAATATTCCACCGGGGTGTATCTGCTGTCTCCGGGCACGGAAACCATCGGCTCGATGCTGGTTTCCCTGTGGGCCGCGGGCGCCATCGATATCGTCGCCGCACTGTCGTTCATCAATATCCTGCTGGTGGTGCTGGGGCTGGGGATCGCTTTGCGCTTTGGAGTGAAATTACATGATTGAACTTTCGGTAGAGAACCTGCATTTGACCTATGGCGACAACCCGGTGCTGAAAGGGGTGTCGATGGATCTGAAACGGGGCGAAGTGGTCTCACTGCTGGGCCCGTCGGGCAGCGGCAAAACTACGCTGCTGCGGGCGGTGGCCGGGCTGGAGAAGCCGAGCCAGGGGCGAATCGTCATCGGCGACAGCGCGGTTTACAACGGCAGCGCGCGCAGCGAAATTCCCGCCGAAGAGCGCAACCTGGGGCTGGTGTTTCAGTCCTACGCCCTGTGGCCGCATAAAACGGTGTTTGAGAACGTCGCTTATCCGCTGAAGCTGCGTAAGACCGCCTCGGCGGAAATCGCCCAACGGGTACAGGCGGTGCTGGATCAGCTCGGGCTGGGGCATTTGGCCAAGCGCCATCCGCACCAGCTCTCCGGCGGCCAGCAACAGCGGGTAGCGATCGGCCGTGCGCTGGTCTACAACCCGCCGGTGATCCTGCTGGATGAGCCGCTGTCCAACCTCGACGCCAAGCTGCGCGAAGAAGCGCGGGTATTTCTGCGCGAGCTGATCATCAAGCTCGGTCTGTCGGCGCTGATGGTGACCCACGATCAGAACGAGGCGATGGCCATTTCCGATCGCATCCTGCTGCTCAATAACGGCAAAATCGAACAGCAGGGCACGCCGCAGGAGATGTACGGTTCGCCCGCCACGCTGTTCACCGCCGAATTCATGGGCAGCAACAACCGGTTGCCTGGCAAGATCGTGGCGCTGGAAGATGGCCGGGCGCGCATCGAAGGTAAGGATTGGGCGCTGTGGGGCAAAGCGGGCGAAGACGTGCAGGTCGGGCAGGAGGGCACGGCGGTGATCCGCGTGGAGCGCGTGCGGTTGGGTGAAGATCCACAGGGTAATCAGCTTGAGCTGCCGTTGCTGACCAGCATGTATCTCGGCGATCGCTGGGAATACCTGTTCCGCACCGTGGCCGAAGATTTCGTGGTACGCGCCTATGGCCACGAGGCGCGCGATCGGGCGCTGTGCCGGCTCTCCCTGCCGGCCGAGCATCTGTGGATATTCCCGAAAGCTTAACCAGGACGCCCGCCGTTGCGGGCGCTCCTTTTACAAATCCAGCACCAGCCGGCTGCCTTTGGCGCGCGAGCAGCAGATCAACAGGGTCTGCTGCGCCGCGCGTTCTTCCTCGCTGAGATACTGATCGCGGTGATCGGCTTCCCCTTCGACGATGCGGGTTTCGCAGGTGCCGCAAATGCCTTCGCGGCACAGGCACTCGACCTTGGCCGCCTTGCTGTTTTCCAGCGCCTGCAGGATGGTCATGTCTTGCGCCACTTCAAGCTCAATACCCGATCGAGCCAGCACCAGCGTAAAGGCGCCGCCCGCCGTGTCTTCGGCGGCAAAGGCTTCGCTGTGCAAGCGACCGGCATCGATACCCCGTTCGGCGGCGATCCGGTAGACCGCTTCGTTCAGCGCCGCCGGGCCGCAGACGTAGATATGGGCGCCGGGTTCCACATCGGCCAGCGTGCGCGCCAGATCCAACCGGCCGCCAAGGCTGGAGACATGGCAACTGACGTTGTCTGCGAACGGCGCTTGCATCAGCTGCTGCTGGAAGGCGTTGTGCTCTTCACTGTGGAAGCAGTAGTGCAGATGGTAGCGTTGGCCGCTGCGTTGCAGCTCATGCAGATGAGCCATAAACGGCGTGATGCCGATGCCGCCGGCGATCAGCACGTGATGTTGCGCTTCCGGCGCCAGCGCGAACAGGTTATTCGGGGTGCTGATGGTCAGCGTATCGCCGACCGCCAGCCGGTCATGCATGAAGTCGGAACCGCCTTTGGAAGGAGACTCGCGCCGAACGGCGAACTGGTAATGCTCGAGTTCGAACGGTGAGCTGAGCAGCGAATAGGCGTTGCTGTAGCGCTGCTCGCCGTCCTGCATTTGCACGATGATGTGGCTGCCGCCGCTGAAGGCAGGCAGCGGCCGGCCTTGCGGATCCGTCAGGGTAAAGCGCTTGACCCGTGCGGTGACGGTTTCGATGTCGACGACGCGGACATCAAGCATCTGATAGCTGGTCATTCATTGGCTCCAAAGCGCGGGCGTCCCCGCGCATGAAAAAGTTATACCGCCTGGCACAGGTATTTGAGCTCCAGATAGTCTTCGATGCCGTATTCGGAGCCTTCACGCCCCAGCCCCGACTGTTTCACCCCGCCGAACGGCGCCACCTCGTTGGAGATAAGCCCGGTATTGATGCCGACCATGCCGTACTCCAGCCGTTCCGAAACGCGCCAGATGCGCGCCGCATCACGGGTGTAGAAGTAAGCGGCCAAGCCGTAAATGGTGTCGTTGGCCTGGCGGATCGCCTCGGCTTCGTCATCGAATATCACCAGCGGCGCGACCGGGCCGAAGATCTCTTCTTCCAGCAGCAGCGAGCCGGGCTGCACGTCGCCCAGCACCGTCGGGGTGAAGAAATTGCCGCCCAGCGCGTGCGGCGTGGCGCCGGTCAGCACCTGAGCGCCTTTGCTCAGTGCGTCATCGAGCAGCTCCAACACCTTATCGCGCGCCTTGCGATTGATCAGAGGGCCAATCTGTACGCCGGCTTCGAAGCCGTTGCCGACCTGCAGTGCCGCCACGCGGGCGACAAACTTCTCGGCGAACTGCGGGTAAACGCCGCGCTGCACGTAGAACCGGTTGACGCAGACGCAGGTCTGCCCGGCGTTGCGATACTTGGCGATCAGCGCGCCTTCCACCGCGGCATCGATGTCCGCATCGTCAAATACGATGAACGGCGCGTTGCCGCCCAGCTCCAGCGACACTTTCTTGATGGTGTCCGCGCTCTGGCGCATCAGCAGCCTGCCCACCGGTGTGGAGCCGGTAAAGCTGAGTTTGCGCACCTGCGGGTGGCGAGTCAGCTCGACGCCGATCGCCTGCGAATTGCCGGTCACCACGTTGAACACCCCGGCGGGAATGCCGGCGCGTTCGGCCAGCTCGGCCATCGCCAGCGCCGAATAAGGGGTTTCGTTGGCGGGTTTGACCACCAGCGTACAGCCGGCCGCCAGCGCCGGCGCAGCCTTGCGGGTGATCATCGCCGCCGGGAAGTTCCAGGGCGTGATCGCCGCGCACACGCCGATGCCCTGTTTCAGCACCATCAGGCGTTTATCGCTGCTCGGCGAAGGAATGATGTCGCCGTTGGCGCGCTTGGCCTGTTCGGCGAACCATTCGATAAAGGAGGCGGCGTAGCGGATCTCACCCAGCGATTCCGCCAGCGGTTTGCCTTGCTCCAGCGTCATCAGGTTGGCCAGATCCTGCTGGTGTTCCAGCATCAGTTCAAACCAGCGCCGCAGCAGCTGCGCGCGCTGTTGCGCCGGCAGCGCGCGCCAGCCTTCCAGCGCCTGCTGGGCGGCGTCGATCGCCCGTTGGGTTTCGGCCGTCGCCATGTTGGGCACGCTGCCGATGAGTTGGCCGGTGGCGGGATCGCTCACCGGCAGGGTTTCCTGGTTGTCGGCGTCGCGCCATTGGCCGTTGATATATGCCTGTTGGCGGAATAGCGCCCGATCGGAAATTTTCACAAGAACCTCACAAGTCAGGGGAAAGGGGCCCGCGGGCCCCGTCGCATCAAGGTTGATAAACCTGCGCCAGCAGGTTGTGGAAGTGGGCGATGCCGTGTTCGCTGACGCCGCTGCCGGCGCCGTCGGCCATGATGCGCCCCTGGCCGCGATAGCCGCGCGACTTCAGGCCTTTTTGCACGCTTTCCACCAGCCGCAAATCTTCCGGGCGGAACACGTCGCGGTACCAGTCGATCAGTTTGAGCTGTTCGTCGCTCAAATCGGTGTTGGTGAAGTAGATGTCGTAGTGCTGCAAAGTGGTTTCCGCATCGACCGGGAACTCATAGATCACCGTCATCAT
The DNA here is from genome assembly GCF_052167655.1 of Serratia sp. CY55921. Classification (NCBI taxonomy): domain Bacteria; kingdom Pseudomonadati; phylum Pseudomonadota; class Gammaproteobacteria; order Enterobacterales; family Yersiniaceae; genus Serratia; species Serratia sp. CY55921. Next base: position 8,909 of record NZ_JBJNMU010000006.1, read on the forward strand.
GCCTTCCAGCGGCGGCATGTTGAACATGGTGCACGGCCACAGCCAGATGCCGTGGAAGCTGGATTCTTTGCCCTCTTCAAACTTGAACGACTGCTCGGAGGGACGGGCGTAGCCGAACTGCAGCGTCCAGTTGCCGTGCAGGGTGTGCCAGTAGCGATCGACCTGCACCGAGTCGGCGAAACCGGGATGCGCCGGGCCGCAGTGGTAGCACTCGAGGTAGTTGTCGACGATGTTCTTCCAGTTGGCCGGGGTGCGGGTGACGAAGCGTGCCGCCAGCTTGAGGTCGTCGACCTGCGGGCAGGCTTCGCGCACTTTGGCGCCGAGGCCCGGCAGCTGGTCTTCCACCGTGCCGGCCTGCGAGTCCAGGTTGACGTAAATAAACCCGGCGTACTCTTCGACCCGCACCGGCATCAGGTGCGAGTTTTCCTTATCAAAGTTCTGCACGTTTTCACAGTTGCGCGCGTGCGCCAGCTCGCCGTCCAGCTTGAATGCCCAGGCGTGATAAGGGCAGGTGATGACGTTTTTCGCCCGGCCGTCGCCCGCCAGCAGTTGGTGGCCGCGGTGCGGGCAGACGTTGTAAAAGGCGCGCAGCACGTTATCGCGGCCGCGCACCACCAGAATGTTTTCACCGATGATCTCGCGGGTGATGTAGTCGTTCGGTTGGGCAAGCTCGCTGCGGTGCGCCACGCAGATCCAACTGGTGGCGAACACCTGCTCTTTTTCGTGCTCGAACGCCGCCTGGTGGGTGTAGAACCGGGCCGGTATGGTGTAGGCCTCGCGTGCGTCGGCGCAGAAATCTTTCGGTAAGGTAAATTCAGGGATCAGAGTGCTCATAAGTTAACCTTCCTCTTTTCTTATTGTCATTTCGCCATAGGGCGCGGTTGATACGACGATGGAGCGGAGAGTTCGCCGGCCGGCGGCGCTTCGGGCAGCGTTGGCGGGCTGCTTTCGATCAGGTGCGCCGGGATGGCCGCGTAGTCCTGCTTCAGCCAGCGGGCGAAACCGTAGGTTTTCACCAGCAGCACCAGCAGGAACGGCAGTGCGGTCAGGATCACCGTGGTTTTCATGGTGTCCAGCGAGGCGCCGGTAAACAGGATCGACAGCGGGATCAGGGTGATCACCACGCACCAGAACAGCCGCAGCATCGGGCTGGGATCTTGCCCCTCCTGCAGGTTGCGGGTGCTGGTGGCGGCCATGGTGTAGGCCACGGCGTCCATGTGCGAGGCCAGGAAAATGATCATGATGAACAGATAGGCGGCGAGGAACAGCTTGCCGAGCGGCAGCGCCGTCAGCAGCATCTGCACGGCGGTTTCGCCGCCCTGGGTGCTGAGGATCTCCGGCACGTTGAGCTGCCCGCTGATGAACTGGTGCATGGCGTAGCTTTCCAGCGAGCCGAAGAAGAACCAGCAGCCGAGGGTGCTGCCGAGCAGCAACGCCCAGATCACTTCTTTAATCTTGCGGCCGCGCGAGACGCGGGTGACGAACATCGCCACGCCCGGAGTATAGGAGATCCACCACAGCCAGTAGAACACCGTCCAGCTGCGGCTGAAGCTGCCGTCGCCCATCGGATCGGTGAACAGGCTCATCTGCAGAAAGTTTTGCGCCGTCAGGCCGATGGCGTTGATGGTGTTGTTGATGGTGAATTCGGTCGGGCCGACCAGCAGCACCAGCCCGGCGAAAGCGAATGCGCCCCAGCCGACCATTTTACTCAGGCGCTGCATGCCGCCGTCGATGCCGATGTAAGAGCTGAGACAGAAGATCACCGCTGCCAGCAGGATCACCGTCGCCTGCACCGCGAAGTTGTCCGGGATGCCGGTCAGCGCCGTCAGCCCGCGGGTAAAGGTGGAGGCGGTCAGCACCAGTGAAATGGTGAGGGCGCCGACGGTGGCGACCAGGAAGATCAGATCCACCGCCCGCCCGACCGGGCCGTTGGCGCGCACGCCGGTGATGGCGGAAATGATCCCCGACAGGCTGAGCCCTTTGTTCTTACGCACGTGGAAGTGATAGGCCATGATCAGCGAGGCGAGGGCGTAGGTCGCCCAGGCGCTCAGGCCCCAGTGGAAGAAGGAGTAGCTGATGCTATATTCCAGCGCCTTCGGGGTGCGCGGCGCGATGTTCAGCCCCGGCGTCTGGTAGTAATACGCCCATTCCATCACCCCCCAGTACAGGGTAGACGAGCCCAGGCCGGCGCAGATGAACATGAACAGCCAGGCCAGCGTGGAGTATTGCGGTTTGCCTTCGCCGAGGCGGATATTGCCGTATTTGCTCAACGCCAGATACAGCACCACCAGCAGGGCGATCAGCACCAGGATTTGAATGGTTGAACCGAACAGCCGGGTGACGCCGTTGAAAATGGTGTTGGCGATAAGCGCGGATTGAGCCGGAAAGAGCATCAGGCAAAGGGCGATCAGCGCAATGCTGCACAGGCTGATGGCGATGAGCGTGACATCCTTTTTGGGATTGCTCTGCATGGGAGTGAACTCCTGTTATCGGTGGTGGGCCGGTGCGCAAAGCGTAGGGTGCGCCCGGGCCTTATTGGCTTGAACCATTTGTTTTGTTACACCGCGAGGAGCAAACCGCCCGGTGGGTCGCTACCGGGAATATTCACTCTTCATTAACATTTTCGAGTGTGCACAAATTACAGGAGGGCCACAATTGGGGCATCTGTAAAAGGATAAAACACAGTATGTAAACAATTTGTTGTGATCTTGACCGGGGTATTGGCGTGCCTTCTGCGGTGGTTTTCAACGGATTTGCGGCAGCGATCGAAGCGGAAAAACGGACGTGGCAAAGCAGGGCGCGGAAGGGCGCCCTGCACGGGAAAATCTGCGGCGTTCAGCGTTGCAGCAGGGCGGCGATCGCCTGGCCGACTTGCTGGGTGGAGGCGTCGCCGCGCATGTCCGGCGTGCGCGGCCCGTCGGCGATAATGCGCTCAATCGCCTGCAGGATGCCGTCGTGCGCCTGGCGGTAGCGGGCATCGCCGTCGCCGAGGAAGTCCAGCATCATCGCGCCGCTCCAGATCATGGCGATCGGGTTGGCGATGTTTTTGCCGAAAATGTCCGGCGCCGAGCCGTGCACCGGCTCGAACAGCGACGGGAAGTTGCGCTCCGGGTTCAGGTTGGCCGAGGGGGCGATGCCGATGGTGCCGGTGCAGGCCGGGCCGAGATCCGACAAAATATCGCCGAACAGGTTGGAGGCGACCACCACGTCGAAGCGTTCGGGGTTCAGCACGAAACGCGCGCACAGAATATCGATGTGCTGTTTGTCCCAGGCGATATCAGGGTATTGGCGCGCCATCTCCGCCACGCGCTCATCCCAGTACGGCATGCTGATGGCCATGCCGTTGGACTTGGTGGCGGCGGTCAGGCGTTTGCGCGGGCGCTGTTGCGCCAGCTCAAAGGCGTACTTCAGGATGCGGTCCACGCCCTGACGGGTGAAGACCGATTCCTGGATCACCATCTCGCGTTCGGTGCCTTCGAACATCCGTCCGCCGAGCGAGGAGTATTCCCCTTCGGTATTTTCGCGCACCACGTAGAAATCGATATCGCCCGGCTGCTTGTTCGCCAGCGGGCAGGGCACACCGGAAAACAGCCGCACCGGACGCAGGTTGACGTACTGTTCGAAGTCGCGCCGGAATTTCAGCAGAGAACCCCACAGCGAGATATGATCGGGCACCGTGTCCGGCCAACCGACGGCGCCGAAATAGATGGCGTCGAAGCCTTTCAGTTGCTCGAACCAGTCGTCCGGCATCATCTGGCCGTGGTGCTGGTAGTAGTCGCAGCTGGCCCACTCGAAGGTGGCGAATTCCAGCGACAGATCCCAGCGCGCCGCCGCCGCCTGCAATACTCGTATGCCTTCCGGCAACACTTCCCGCCCGATCCCGTCCCCGGGGATGGCGGCAATCTTGTAAGTTTTGCTCATACAGAGGTCTCATTTGTAGGTAGGGGAGATTGACAACACTGTTATCCTATAATTGACTAACTGTTAATCAATCCTGAAAACGGTGAAACATAAAACACGAATCATGAACAATATGCCGATCCTGAGTGACCTGCGGGTGTTCGTGCTGGTGGCGCGCCGCGCCGGGTTTGCCGCCGCCGCCGAAGAGTTGGGCGTTTCGCCGGCCTTTATCAGCAAGCGCATCGCGCTGTTGGAGAAGACGCTGGACGTGTCGTTGCTGCACCGCACCACGCGGCGGGTGGCGATCACCGAAGACGGCGAGCGCATCTACGAATGGGCGCAGCGCATTCTCAACGATGTCGATCAGATGATGGACGAGCTGTCCGAAGTGCGCCAGGCGCCGCAGGGCATGCTGCGGGTGGTCAGCAGCTTCGGCTTTGGCCGGCGTTTCGTCGCGCCGGCGCTGTCGGCGCTGGCGCGGCAGTATCCGCAGCTGGAACTGCGGCTCGACGTTTCCGATCGGCTGGTGGATCTGGTCAGCGAAGGTTTCGATCTGGATATCCGCATCGGCGACGATATCGCCCCCAATCTTATTGCGCGCAAGCTGGCGGACAACCAGCGCATCCTGTGCGCTTCGCCGGCGTACCTGCAGCGCCACGGGGCGCCGAAAAACCCGGCGGAGCTGGCGGGCCGTTCCTGTCTGGTGATCAAAGAACGCGATCATCCGTTCGGGCTGTGGCGGCTGCAGGGGCCGAGCGGTGAAGAAACGGTAAAGGTGACGGGCGCGCTGGCGTCGAACCACGGCGAAATCGTGCATCAGTGGTGCCTGGACGGGCAGGGCGTCGCGCTGCGTTCCGCCTGGGACGTGAAAGAGAACATCGACAGCGGCCGACTGGTGCACATCCTGCCGGAGTATTATCAGCCGGCCAATATCTGGGCGGTGTACGTTTCCCGGCTGGCAACGTCGGCGAAAGTGCGGGTGACGGTCGAATTTTTGCGCGACTATTTCCGTGAGCACTACGGCGAAACGGGGCCGGCGAGCGAAAATCCGCCGCGGCCTTGAGGCCAAAAATGTGCGCCAGATCATCTTATGCTCGTAAAACTCCCCTCCGTTACCTGAGGAACTGTCGCACGTGTTCCTTTTGCCAAAACTTTGGTTTATGCTCAGCTGAAGCGTTTCAGTTGAAGCACTCTTCGACAGAAATGCCGATGTGACGGCGGTGAAAAACCGCTGAAGCGCGGGAATAATGCAAACTCGGCGATTCACAGCGGGCGGTACGATCCACTACTCTATGCGGGTTAGTGAGACAACCAGTCAGCGCCGGGCGGCGCCGGTGAGTCAACCCGGCGTGGACGGCCCTTTTTTCAGGAGCAGCATGACCATCCGCATAGCGATAAACGGCTTTGGCCGCATCGGCCGCAGCGTATTGCGCGCACTGTACGAATCGGGCCGACGGGCGGAAATCTCCGTGGTGGCGATCAATGAGCTGGCGAACGCCGAAGGCATGGCCCATCTGCTGAAGTACGACTCCAGCCATGGCCGCTTCGCCTGGGATGTGCGGCAAGAGTGCGACACGCTGAGCGTCGGAGACGACGCGATTCGCCTGTTGCACCAACCGGCGGTGGAGCAGTTGCCCTGGGGCGAACTGGGCGTCGACGTGGTGCTGGACTGCAGCGGCGTGTACGGCAGCCGGGCGGATGGCGAGGCCCATCTGGCGGCGGGGGCGAAGAAAGTGCTGTTCGCCCATCCGGGCGGCAACGATCTGGACGCCACCATCGTGTTCGGCGTCAACCATCAGACGCTGCTGGCGGAACATCGCATCGTGTCCAACGCCTCGTGCACCACCAACTGCATTATTCCGGTGATCAAGCTGCTGGACGACGCCTACAGCATCGAGTCCGGCACCGTGACCACCATTCACTCGGCGATGAACGATCAGCCGGTGATCGACGCGTATCACGCGGATTTGCGGCGCACCCGCGCGGCGAGCCAGTCGATCATTCCGGTCGATACCAAGCTGGCCGCGGGCATCACCCGCATCTTCCCGCAGTTTTGCGATCGCTTCGAGGCTATCTCGGTGCGCGTGCCGACCATCAACGTGACGGCTATCGATCTTAGCGTCAGCGTGAGCGCCGCAGTGAAGGTGGCGGAGGTCAACCAGCTGTTGCAAAAGGCCGCACGGGAATCATTTCGTGGTATAGTTGACTACACGGAATTACCATTGGTCTCGATCGATTTTAACCATGACCCGCACAGCGCTATCGTCGACGGTACGCAGACCCGGGTCAGCGGGCAGCACCTGATAAAGACCTTGGTCTGGTGCGACAATGAATGGGGCTTTGCCAATCGGATGTTGGATACAACACGGGCAATGGCCGCCAGCGGTTTCTAGTACGGCGGCGCCGGCGTGATTGGCGCGCTGCTCAGGCAATTTTATAGAGATTCAATAAAGAGGGTTCACCATGTCTGTAATTAAGATGACCGATCTGGATCTGGCGGGTAAACGCGTACTGATCCGCTCCGATCTGAACGTGCCGGTAAAAGACGGTAAAGTGACTTCCGACGCGCGTATCCGCGCTTCCCTGCCGACTATCGAAGCTGCGCTGAAGCAAGGCGCCCGCGTGATGGTAACCTCCCACCTGGGTCGTCCTACCGAAGGCGAGTACAACGAAGAATTCTCCCTGCTGCCTGTGGTCAACTACCTGAAAGATCAACTGAAATCCCCAGTGCGTCTGGCGAAGGATTATCTGGATGGCGTCGACGTCGCCGAAGGTGAACTGGTGGTGCTGGAAAACGTCCGTTTCAACAAGGGCGAGAAGAAAGACGACGAAACCCTGTCCAAGAAATACGCGGCGCTGTGCGACGTGTACGTGATGGACGCGTTCGGCACCGCGCACCGCGCGCAGGCTTCCACCCACGGCGTGGGCAAGTTCGCGCCTGTCGCCTGTGCCGGCCCGCTGCTGTCCGCCGAGCTGGAAGCGCTGGGCAAAGCCCTGGGTAACCCGGCCCGTCCGATGGTCGCCATCGTGGGCGGTTCTAAAGTCTCCACCAAACTGACCGTGCTGGATTCCCTGTCCAAAATCGCCGATCAGCTGATCGTCGGCGGCGGCATTGCCAACACCTTCGTGGCGGCGCAGGGCAACAACGTGGGCCAGTCCCTGTACGAACCGGATCTGATCCCGAACGCGCAGAAACTGCTGGAAACCTGCGACATTCCGGTGCCGACCGACGTGCGCGTGGCGACCGAGTTCTCTGAGACCGCGACCGCGACCGTGAAGCAGGCCAACGAGATCCAGGACAACGAGCAAATTCTGGATATGGGCGACGTCTCTGCCGAGCGTCTGGCCGTTATCCTGAAGAACGCCAAAACCATTCTGTGGAATGGCCCGGTTGGCGTATTCGAGTTCCCTAACTTCCGTAAGGGCACCGAAATTGTCGCCCGCGCGATCGCCGATAGCGACGCTTTCTCTATCGCTGGCGGCGGCGACACTCTGGCAGCCATCGATCTGTTCGGTATCGCTGACAAAATCTCCTACATCTCCACCGGCGGTGGCGCATTCCTGGAATTCGTTGAAGGGAAACCGCTGCCTGCAGTCGTGATGCTGGAAGAGCGCGCTAAGCAGTAATTCAGACAACGGGAGGCGAAAGCCGCCCGTTTGTTTTATACCGCGCGGCAAATGCTGCGCGGCGTGAAAACATCGATTTACATCCATCTACGGCCGACGAAACAGGACAAAGTAACATGTCTAAAATTTTTGATTTCGTAAAACCGGGTGTCATCACGGGTGATGACGTTCAGAAAGTCTTCGCAGTTGCTAAAGAGAACAACTTTGCGCTGCCAGCGGTAAACTGCGTGGGTACCGACTCCATCAACGCAGTGCTGGAAGCCGCGGCTAAAGTGCGCGCGCCGGTCATCGTTCAGTTCTCCAACGGCGGCGCCGCATTCATCGCCGGCAAAGGCGTGAAGACCGATGTGCCTCAGGGCGCAGCGATTCTGGGCGCTATCTCCGGCGCACACCACGTTCACCAGATGGCTGAACACTACGGCGTGCCGGTGATCCTGCACACCGACCACTGCGCGAAGAAACTGCTGCCATGGCTGGACGGCCTGCTGGACGCCGGCGAGAAACACTTCGCCGCTACCGGCAAACCGCTGTTCTCTTCCCACATGATCGATCTGTCTGAAGAGTCTCTGGAAGAAAACATCGAGATCTGCAGCGCCTACCTGAAGCGCATGGCCAAAATCGGCATGACGCTGGAAATCGAACTGGGCTGCACCGGCGGTGAAGAAGATGGCGTGGACAACAGCCATATGGACGCTTCCGCTCTGTACACCCAGCCGGAAGACGTGGCTTACGCGTACGAAAAACTGAACGCCATCAGCCCGCGCTTCACCATCGCTGCATCGTTCGGTAACGTGCACGGCGTGTACAAGCCAGGCAACGTTAAGCTGACTCCAACCATCCTGCGCGATTCTCAGGATTACGTGTCCAAGAAATTCAACCTGCCGCACAACAGCCTGAACTTCGTGTTCCACGGCGGTTCCGGTTCTACCGATGCAGAGATCAAAGAGTCTGTGGGTTACGGTGTGATCAAGATGAACATCGACACCGACACCCAATGGGCGACCTGGGACGGCATCCTGCAGTACTACAAAGCGAACGAAGCTTACCTGCAGGGCCAGCTGGGCAACCCGAAAGGCGCCGATCAGCCTAACAAGAAATACTACGATCCACGCGTATGGCTGCGCGCAGCGCAAACCAGCATGGTGACGCGTCTGGAGCAGGCCTTCAAAGATCTGAACGCGGTAGACGTTCTGTAATCTTCGGCACCTGTTGCATGATGTACAAGGCTCCCTGCGGGGAGCCTTTTTGTTTATGGCAAGCCTGATGCGTGGCTTGGCTTGCCGTAGGCAAAATATAAAAAATAAGGAAAATCAATTTATTGATTTTCGACTGATGATCACAAAGGAGGAAAAACCACGTTTTTTCCTCCTTTGTTTGCAATTTAAAGGCTCCCTGCGGGGAGCCTTTTTCGTTTTCAGCCCAACAGGCCGGCGCCGACGTTGATGGACAGGCCCAGGATCAGCATGTTGAACGCGAAGGAGATCACCGACTGCAGAAGGGTGATCTTGCGCACCTCTGCCGCGCCGACCGCCACATCGGCGGTTTGCGACGCGACCGCGATGGTGAAGGAGAAGTAGGCGAAATCCAGATAGGTGGGATCGGCGAGATTGCCGGGGAACAGCAGCGGCAAAGGATCCTGCTGTGCGCCCTGGCGATAAAACTGATGAGCATAGTGCATGGTGAAGGCGGTCGGCAGAAGCAGCCAGGAGACCGCCAGCGTGGCGCCGGTCAGGAGCAAATGCAGCGTTTTCAGAGAGCCGACCACCTGTTTGGCGCTGCTCAATTCAAACAGGATCGCCAGTAAGCTGACCAGGCAGCCGAGGCTGACTAACGCCAGCACCATGCTGGCGCTTTCGTCCTGCCGCCGGGCGATTTGGCGAATGTGCTGCGGCGTGCTGACCAGCATCAGCCGCCAGAGAAACAGCAGGTAGAGCCAGGCCAGCGTATTCCAGCCGATCATCAAGCGTTGCAGCAGCGAGAGCTGGGCGGGCAGCAGCAGAAAGCACAGCAGCCCGGCGCCGACGGAAAACAGCAGCCTGGGCCGCACTTGCCAATAGTGTTTGAGCGAAGAGCGAATGTGCATGAAGAACGGATCCCTTGTCGTGAAATGGCCAACGCGCTGTTCTCAGCATAGAAGAAGCGGCGGGCGGTTTCGGCTATTTTTAATGCTGATGGTTGGCATGAGCCTTTAATGTTGGTTACCCTTAGGCGTGGTTTCCTACTGGCCGCCGAGGCCAGTGTATTTTTGCGAGTTTCTCCCGTTAGGGACTGAGTTAGGACGACACGAATGAAAGATTTGAATGTAGTAGACGGCATCAACGGTGCCGGCGACTGGTTGGTGAAGAATCAGGATCTGTTGATCCAGTACGCGGTGAATATCGTCGCCGCCATCGTTATCCTGATCATCGGTTCGATTGTGGCCCGCGTGGTCGGCAATGCGCTGAACCGCGTGATGAAGCTGCGCGGCATCGACGCCACGGTGGCCGACTTCCTGTCAGCGATCGTGCGTTACGGCGTGCTGGCGTTCACCTTCATCGCCGTGCTGGGGCGCGTCGGCGTGCAGACAACCTCGGTGATCGCGGTGCTGGGTGCCGCCGGTTTGGCCGTCGGCCTGGCGCTGCAAGGCTCGCTGTCCAACTTCGCCGCCGGCGTGCTGCTGGTGATCTTCCGTCCGCTGCGCGTGGGTGAATATGTCGATCTGGGCGGCGTGGCCGGTACCGTCGATCAGGTGCAGATTTTCTCCACCACCCTGCGCACCGCCGACAACAAAACCATCGTGGTGCCGAACGGTAAAATCATCGCCGGCAACATCATCAACTACTCCCGCGAACCGAACCGCCGCGTGGATATCGTGGTGGGCGTGGCCTACAACGCCGATATCGACGTGGTGAAGAAGGTGCTGGGCGACGTGATCGCCGCCGACAAACGCATCATGCACGCCAAAGGCGTGACCGTGCGTCTGAACGAGATGGCGCCGTCCTCGCTGAACTTCGTGACCCGTTCCTGGACCACCAATGCGGAATACTGGAACGTGTACTTCGATCTGATGGAAAACTTCAAGCGCGCGCTGGATGCCCACAACATCGGCATTCCGTTCCCGCAGATGGATGTGCACCTGTATCGCACCGAAGACGCTTCCGCCAAGGCGGAATAACACAGAAGGGGGCCTTGGCCCCCTTTTTTACTGTAGGCCGAGACGCTACCGATGGCGTCTCGGCCTTTTATTTTCCGCGAGGTCAGATGCCCGCAGCCGGTTCCGTGAGCGGCGTGCGGCGGCGCAGGCTGAGGCGATAGAGCAGGAAGATGGCGGCGGCGCCCAGCAGCGCCGGCAGCGCCAGCCAGAGGAAGAACACTTCCGTCGAGCCGGCGGCGGCCATCATCCAGGCGCCGAGCATCGAGCCGACAATTGAGCCGAAGCGGCCATTGGCCATGGCCCAGCTGACGCCGGTGACGCGGGCTGCGGTCGGATAAAGGGTGGCGGAGACCAGGTTCAGGCCGTTTTGCGCGCCGGCCACGCCGAAGCCGATAAGGAACACGACGGCGGCCAGCGTGTAGACGTCGCCCATCAGATACCCGGTCGCGCCAATTACCAGTGCGGCGCCCAGGTAGGAGACGGCCAGTACGCGGTATGGCCCGATCCGATCCATCAGCAGCGCCATCAGGATGGCGCCCAGGGTGCCGCCGAGCGGCACCATCGCGCCGATGCGCGAGGCGTGGGCGATATCGTAACCGGCGTCTTTGAGCAGGGTCGGCAGCCAGCTGGTGAGCAGGTAGAACACGAACAGCGAACAGAAGAACGCCACCCACAGCAGCAGGGTGCGTACGGCGCGGCCTTCGATAAACAGGTGTGATATCGGCGACCTGGCCTGCGCCGGGCGCTCGTCATCGACGATGGTTATCCCCGTCCAACGCTGGCCGGTGATGCGTTCGACCACCCGGCGCAGCCGATCGGCATGTTTGGCGCTGGCGGCCATAAAGCGTACTGATTCGGGCATCTGCCAGGCCAACAACGGCAGCAGCGCCAACGGCGCGATGCCACCGACCAGCAGCAGGCCGCGCCAGCCGAACGCCGGGATGATCTGCCCGGCCAGCAGGCCGCCCAGGGCTAACCCAGCGGTAAAGCCGCTCCAGCTCAAGGTGACCATCAGCATGCGGCGGCGCGCCGGTGAGTACTCCGAGCTGAGGGTGATGCAGGTCGGTATCGCGCCTCCGAGGCCAATGCCGGTGATGAAGCGCAGCAGGGTCAGGGATTCGATCGAATGCGTATAGGCCGAAGCCAGAGTACAGCCGCCAAACACCAGCACCGCGACGAGCAGCACGCGTTTGCGGCCAATGGCGTCGGCGATCGGCCCGAACAGCAGGCTGCCGATCAGCAGGCCGAACAGCCCCGCGCCGAAGGCGGGGGAGAGCTGAGCGGGCAGCAGATCCCACTCTTCGCGCAGCGCCGGCGCGATATAGCCGATGATGGCGGTATCGAAACCGTCCAGAAGGGCAATGAGGAAACACAGGGTCAGGATCAGGATTTGGTAGGGGGAGATCCTGGCGCGATCGATGATTTCGCTGATGCGAGCGGTATTTGGGCTCATGGTTATTCCACTGTTATTCGGCTTGTGTGGGCTGGCTGAGGGCTGTTCAGGCCAGGCCTGAACCAAAACCGCTGTGGCTGGCATCGCGTAGAAATCCGAGTATACACCAGAGCGGGGGCGTTGCGGGGAGGGGGAATTGCTGATAATCGCCCGCCGCAGGAGGTGTCTGTGGCGGGCGCAGGCAAGGTTATTTGGCTAACAGCTCTCGGCGCACGATCTCGGCGCCTGCGCTTAACGCATTCAGCTTGCCGCGGGCGACCTGACGGGGCAGGGGGGCCATGCCGCAGTTGGTCGACGGATAGAGCTTGTCGGCATCGACAAACTGCAGCGCTTTGCGCAGCGTGTCGGCCACTTCCTCCGGCGTCTCAACGGCATGATTCGCTACGTCGATGGCGCCGACCATCACCTTTTTGCCGCGGATCAGTTCAAGCAGATCCATGGGCACGTGCGAGTTATGGCACTCCAGCGAGATGATATCGATGTTAGACGTTTGCAGTTTCGGAAACGCCTCTTCATATTGTCGCCATTCCGAGCCCAGCGTCTTTTTCCAGTCGGTATTGGCTTTAATCCCATATCCATAGCAGATATGTACGGCGGTTTCACACTTAAGCCCTTCAATGGCTCTTTCCAGGGCGGCGATGCCCCAGTCATTCACCTCGTCAAAGAACACATTAAATGCGGGCTCATCAAACTGAATAATGTCGACGCCTGCGGCCTCGAGCTCTTTGGCTTCCTGATTGAGGATCTTCGCGAACTCCCAGGCTAATTTCTCGCGGCTTTTATAGTGGTTGTCATAGAGCGTGTCGATCATGGTCATCGGCCCCGGCAGGGCCCATTTAATCGGCTGTGTGGTCAGCTGGCGTAAAAATTTGGCGTCTTCAACGAAAACGGGTTTTTGACGCGAGACCGCCCCCACGACCGTCGGCACGCTCGCCTCATAGCGATTGCGGATTTTAACCACTTCGCGTTTTTCGAAATCGACGCCGCTGAGATGCTCGATAAACGTCGTGACGAAGTGCTGACGGGTTTGTTCGCCATCGCTGACGATATCGATGCCGGCCTGTTGTTGCTCTGCCAGTGACAAACGCAGAGCGTCCTGTTTCCCTTCGATGAGTTCTTCATTCTGCAATTTCCAGGGCGACCACAGGGTTTCCGGTTGGGCCAGCCAGACCGGTTTGGGCAAGCTGCCGGCGGTCGATGTGGGGAGCAATATTTTCATGATAGGTGACCTGTATTTAAGTGAATCAAAGCGCGTAGTGAGCAGACCATTGCTCAAGAATAGGCTTGTAGGGTTTGATAAATTGCTCTTCCGTAAATTTCCCCTGCTCAATCGCTAACTGGCTACGCTCTTCGCGATCGTAAACAATCTTGGTTAATGAATGATCCTGGTTATTCAGGCTTGGCTGATAGCATTGCCCCGCCGCCGAATTGGCATTGTAAATTTCAGGCCGATAGATTTTCTGGAAGGTCTCCATCGTGCTGATGGTGCCGATCAGTTCCAGATCGGTGTAATCGCTCAGCAAATCCCCAGGGAAATAAAACGCCAGGGGCGCAACGCTATTTTTCGGCATGAAATAGCGCACCTGCAGGCCCATTTTTTTAAAATACCGGTCGGTCAATGAAGCGCCGTCTTGCCGATACTCGTCGCCCAAGACCGGGTGTTGATTGCCCGTCCGATGGTAGGTGTCTTTGCTGGATACGCTGAGGCAGATCACCGGCGGTTTGCTGAAATTTTCATGGTATTCGTTTGAATTGACGAAGTGCTTAAAGATATTGCCGTGCAAATCGCCGAAATCATCCGGAATGGTAAATTCCGCCGCGTTTTTATTGTGCGCCGGCAGCAAGACGCTAAAGTCGTAATCGCGCACGTAAGACGAGAAATTGTTCCCGACGATGCCCTCGATACGCTTTTGCGTTTTTTTATCGATGATGTTGGTTTTCAGGATTTCGATAACCGGAAAGCTGGCGCCCTGATCTTCGATGCACATCTCAACCGAGATGATTTCCAGCTCGACAGAGTAGCGATCGGCCTTGGGGTTATCCCAATAGGCTAATGCATTAAAGCGATTGTCGATCATCACCAACGTGTTGCGCAGGTTCTCCCGGCGGTTTTTCCCTCTGGCCAAATTAGCAAAGTTGGTGGTGATACGCGTATTTTCAGAAGGGTTATAATCTTCGTCGAAAGAACTGCTCTTAATCGTAAAGGTAAAGTCTGTATTCATCGTCTTATAGCATCCTGTTATATGATATGAAGGCCGGATTTATCCATTTTTTTTCAATGGCTTGTTTTTCTATTTTTTTATTCAGCCGATTTCATATTGTCTGTCGTTAATGAGGTCTATTTTTGCCAGAGTCCCGGAGGGAGTGAAAGAGACTTAATTTCATTACCACATGAGCGGTATTCATGATCGGGCGTTCGGGCCGTTTTACCGCCGTTGCTCTGCGGCGAAAACCGCCGGTGGGTTGGGCCGGCAACCTGGTGCAGCCTGAAAAATTACGGGTATAATCCCTCCATGATCCCACGGCTTCAGACACGAACATGACAAAACTCACCTTACAAGAGCAGATGCTCAAAGCGGGCTTGGTAACCAGCAAGAAAATGGCCAAAGTCCAAAGAACGGCTAAAAAATCACGCGTTCAGGCCCGCGAGGCCAGAGAGGCGGTGGAAGAGAATAAAAAGGCGCAGCTTGAGCGCGATAAGCAGCTGAACGAGCAGCAAAAGCAAGCCGCGCTGTCCAAAGAATACAAGGCGCAGGTGAAGCAGCTGATCGAGATGAATCGCATCGTGCTGGCGAAAGGCGATATCGGTTTTAACTTTACCGACGGCAACCTGATCAAAAAAATCCTGGTGGATAAGGCGACGCAGACCCAACTGATCAATGGCCGCCTCGCCATTGCCCGCTTGGTGGTCGAGAACCGGGAAGAGTGTGAATACGCGATTATCCCAGCGAGCGTCGCCGATAAAATCGCGCAGCGCGATGCGGGCAGCATTGTGTTGCACAGCGCTGAGTCAGGAAGAGCAGGATGAAGACGATCCGTACGCCGACTTTAAAGTGCCTGACGATTTGATGTGGTAAGCCGCGTTCAGAACGGCGCGGCGTGACGAGCGGTTATCCGCTCTCCGCGGATGGGGTGCACAAAGTCCAGTTCGCTGGCGTGCAGCATCAGCCGCGGCGTCTGCTCGGCACCCGGCAGCAGGCGCCCGCCATACAGATCGCAGCCTAAAATAGGATGGCCCAATTGCCGGCTGTGAATACGCAGCTGGTGGGTGCGCCCGGTCTCCGGAATGAGCTGTACCCGCGTCAGCGGCAGCGAGATCCCGCCTTCCATTTCACGATAAAAACGCTCGACGACCCGATAGCGGGAGCGAGCGGGCTTGCCGTGAAGGGCGCAAATCGACATCAGCGGGAACAGCGCCGGATCGTTGGCGATCGCCGCGTCTATTACCCCTTTGTCATCCGCCACATGGCCGCAGAGCAGCGCGCTGTAGACTTTACCGACGGTGCGCTCGCTGAACTGCCGGCAGAGCGCGGCATTGACGGCCTTATTGCGGGCTACCACCATCAACCCGGACGTGCCGAAATCCAGGCGGTGTGCCAGCGTGCAGCCGGGGAAGATCTGCACCAGCCGATAGTGCACCGAGTCGAGATTTTGCGGATTTTTGCCCGAAAGGCTGAGCAACCCGGCGGGTTTATTGATCAGCGCCAGATGATCGTCCTGATAGAGGATCTCTATCTGGTCATGACAGGGCGGGGCGATGAAGGTATCGGTAATCGTAGACATCGGTCGGCCGGCTGGAGGGAGGAGGGGCGGATGATAGCGAATTTTTCGCCGATGGGCGAATCTGGCGGCGCTGGCCTGGCGCCCACAGGGTATTAGCATCTCTGATACTTGATTAGAAACATCAATTTCACCTAATGATCGCTTCCTCGTATGATGCGCGTGTTGACCGATACGCGCCCACGTCCGGCGCCTTTTATCATTCGAGGAATTTCCCATGCTAGCCGTCTTCCTGCAGGGCTTTGCCCTGAGCGCCGCCATGATCCTGCCGCTGGGCCCGCAGAACGTATTCGTGATGAATCAGGGCATTCGCCGTCAGTATCATCTGATGATCGCCTCATTGTGCGCGCTGAGCGATATCGTGCTGATCTGCGCCGGTATTTTCGGCGGCAGCGCGTTGCTGACCCGCTCGCCGCTGCTGCTGGCGTTGGTGACCTGGGGCGGGGTGGCGTTTCTGCTGTGGTACGGCTGGGGCGCGTTCCGTTCCGCCTTCAGCCCGCAACCGGCGCAGGCCGCGGCGCAGGAGCTGGCGCAGAGCCGCTGGCGCATCGTGGTCACCATGCTGGCGGTCACCTGGCTGAATCCGCACGTCTATCTGGATACCTTCGTGGTGCTCGGCAGCCTGGGCGGACAGCTGACGGCGGACGTGCGTTCCTGGTTCGCGCTTGGCGCGGTCAGCGCGTCGGCGGTGTGGTTCTTTGGTCTGGCGCTGCTGGCCTCCTGGCTGGCGCCGTGGCTGAACACCCAGCGGGCGCAGCGCATCATCAATGCGCTGGTCGGTCTGGTGATGTGGGGCATCGCGCTGCAGCTGGCCTGGCAGGGGGCAAATTTATAAGAATTTGTCACTAATCCGAATTCAAAACGCCGTGCGATATGCTACGTTTGATGCCAGGAAACCGGCGGTTCTCGCAGGGAAAAGCCGGCGATCAGAGACAGCCTGTCATTAAGGAGACACTGTGAAGCTAAAAGCATTGGCTATGGCCGCAATGGTCGGATTAGGGACGCTACCGATGGCGCTGCAGGCGGCTGAATTGCCTGAAGGGCCGCACGTCGTCACCTCCGGCACCGCCAGCGTGGACGCCACGCCGGATATCGCCACTCTGGCGATCGAAGTGAGCGTTTCCTCCAAAGACGCCGCCCAGGCGAAGAAGCAGGTGGACGAGCGCGTGGCGCAGTACTTTGATTTCCTGCAGAAAAACAACATCGAGAAGAAAGACATCAGCGCCGCCAACCTGCGCACCCAGCCGGAATACGATTACCTGAAAACCGGCGAGTCGGTGCTGAAGGGCTACCGGGCGGTGCGCCAGGTGCAGGTTACCCTGCGCCAGTTGGACAAGCTGAACGAGCTGCTGGACGGCGCGCTGAAATCCGGCCTGAACGAGATCCGCGCGGTGGAGCTGGGCGTCGCCAAGCCGGACGTGTATCGCGAGCAGGCGCGGCAAAAAGCGATCGAGAACGCGACTCAGCAGGCCGAATCCCTGGCCAAGGGCTTCCACGCCAAGCTGGGGCCGGTGTACAGCATTCGCTACCGGGTCGCCAACTACCAGCCGATGCCGGTGGCGCGGATGTATAAGGCGGCCGGCGCGGCGGCGGAAAACGACGCGGCGCAAACCTATGAACAGCAAAGCATTCACTTCGACGATCAGGTGGATGTGGTGTTCGAGCTGCAGCGCAACGCCGCGCAGTAAGGGTGTTGTCATGAAGAAAAGGTTCGCTGCGGCGAACCTTTTTTCGTTTTAATCCTGGCGCAGCACCTGGTGACCGTGCTCCAGCAACGCGTCGGTCACTTTACGCATCATGCGGCTCTCCGGCGCGAAGCGGTGCCAGTACAGCATGCGGCGCTGGTACAGCCCCGGCGTCAAATCGATCAGTTCGCCGGATGCCAGCTCCTTTTCGATCTGCAGATGCGGGATCATACAGCAGGTGGTGCCCTGACGGGCCAGCTGCACGAAGGCTTCCGATGAGTTCACGATATGGCAGGGCACGCTGCCCGGCGACAGATCGAAGTTCTGCTGCAGAAATGCCTGGTGCATGTCGTCGAGATGATCGAAGGCCACCGCCGGCGCTTTCAACAGCGCGGAGCGGGTGACGCCGTTCGGGAAATAGCGCTCGGCGAAGCCGCTGGAGGCCACGAACAGGTAGTCCAGCGCCCCCAGCCGATCCACCAGGCAGCTCGGCAGCGGCTGCGGCTGAATACTCACCGCGCCCACCACCTCACCGCGGCGCAGCCGCTCCTGGGTGCGGGTTTCATCTTCCACCTGCAGATTCAGACGAATGGGGGAGTCCGCCAGCACCGGCTTCAGCGCCGGCAGCAGCCAGGTCGCCAGACTGTCGGCGTTGACCGCCAGCGACAGCAGCAGCGGCGTATCGACGCCGGTGTCGTTGCCCAGCCACTCTTCTTCCAGCAGCTCCACCTGATGCAGCAGCGCCAGCAGCTTTTGCCCCTGTTCGGTCGGGCGCGGCGGCACGGTGCGGACCAGCAGCGGTTGGCCGAACAGGTTTTCCAGCTGTTTGATGCGTTGGGATACCGCCGATTGCGTGATGCAGAGTTTTTGCGCGGCGCGCTCGAAGCCGCGCTCACGGATCACCGCGTCCAGCGCTTGCAGCGTACGATAGTCTGGGCGTTTCATCGGAAAGATATCCCTTAAATTAGAATGATACCGGCACTATGCCACATTTTGCGTGCGGCGCAGGTGGAAAAATCACGCCCCCAGCTCGCCGCCAAGCGGGTAAAAATGCGGGCTGCGGTAAATAAGTGTGATCCTGCCGGCGTGAAAAACAGCGTTTTACCCTATAATACGCACACGTTTTCGTACAGAGGCAAGGGACATATTATGACGCAGGATGAACTGAAAAAAGCGGTGGGCTGGGCGGCGCTGGAATACGTGACGCCGGGCACCATCGTCGGGGTGGGCACCGGCTCTACCGCCGCCCACTTTATTGACGCGCTGGGCTCCATCAAGCACCAGATTGAAGGCGCGGTGTCCAGCTCAGACGCCTCCACCGCCAAGCTGAAAAGCCTCGGCATCCATGTGTTCGACAGCAACGAAGTGGACTCGCTCGATATCTACGTGGACGGCGCGGACGAAATCAACGGCCACATGCAGATGATCAAAGGCGGCGGCGCGGCGCTGACGCGCGAGAAGATCATCGCCGCCATCGCCAAGAAATTCATCTGCATCGTTGACGCCAGCAAGCAGGTGGACGTGCTGGGCAAATTCCCGCTGCCGGTGGAAGTGATCCCGATGGCCCGCTCCTATGTGGCGCGCGAGCTGGTGAAACTGGGCGGCCTGCCGGAGTATCGCCAGAACGTAGTGACCGACAACGGCAACGTGATCCTCGATGTGCATAACCTGAACATCACCGACGCCATCGCGCTGGAGAACAAGATCAACGGCATCGCCGGCGTGGTGACCGTGGGGCTGTTCGCCAACCGCGGCGCGGACGTGGCGCTGGTCGGCACCCCGGAAGGCGTGAAAGTGGTCAAATAAGCCTCTGCGGCCTGTGGCCCGGCTGTGCCGGGCCGCATATTTCTTCGGTTAAAACATCTTTTCTAAAAAGCGGCAAATTTGGTGACTTATGTCACATTGTGAAAACTGACTCCCCAAAGCTTCTGCCGAAAACTTTCCCTATGGCATTTTCTGCCGTAAACCGCCATCAACGCTGCGCCTTGTCCTGCCGGGCAGGCAATCGTTTGTATTGCCGCCTGCGTTATTTTTGTTATGTTGGATGGGAGCTGTGTCGTCACAGCCGCTTCTGAAGTCTGAACATAGGGTCGGGTAAATGGCAAAAGTATCATTGGAGAAAGACAGGATTAAATTCCTGTTGGTGGAAGGGGTTCATCAGAGCACGGTCGATAATTTGCGTGCCGCCGGTTATACCAACATCGAATACCACAAGGGTGCGTTAGACACCGAATCGCTGAAGGCCTCCATCCGCGATGCGCACTTCGTCGGCATCCGATCGCGCACGCATCTGACCGAAGAGGTGTTCGCCGCCGCAGAAAAACTGGTGGCGGTGGGCTGCTTCTGCATCGGCACCAACCAGGTTGACCTGAAAGCGGCGACCAAACGCGGCATTCCGGTCTTCAACGCCCCGTTCTCCAATACCCGATCCGTGGCCGAAATGGTGCTGGGCGAGCTGTTGTTGATGCTGCGCGGCATTCCGGCCGCCAACGCCAAGGCGCACCGCGGCGTATGGCACAAACTGGCCGTGGGCTCCTATGAAGCGCGCGGCAAAAAACTGGGCATCATCGGCTACGGCCATATCGGCACCCAGCTGGGCATTCTGGCCGAAGGGCTGGGCATGAAGGTGTTCTTCTACGATATCGAGAACAAGCTGCCGTTGGGCAACGCGCAACAGGTGCGTCATCTGTCCGATCTGCTCAATATGAGCGACGTGGTGACGCTGCACGTGCCGGAAACGCTGGCGACCAAGAATATGATGGGGGCGGAAGAGCTGGCGCTGATGAAACCGGGCGCTATTCTGATCAACGCCTCGCGCGGCACCGTGGTGGATATCCCCGCGCTGTGCGACGCGCTGGCCAGCAATCACCTGGCGGGGGCGGCGATCGACGTCTTCCCGGAAGAACCGGCGACCAACAGCGATCCGTTCAACTCGCCGCTGTGTGAGTTCGATAACGTGCTGCTGACGCCGCACATCGGCGGTTCCACTCAGGAAGCGCAGGAAAACATCGGCGACGAAGTGGCCGGCAAGCTGGCGAAATATTCCGATAACGGTTCGACCCTGTCGGCGGTCAACTTCCCGGAAGTGTCGTTGCCGGCGCATGGCCCGAACGCCAGCCGTCTGCTGCACATCCATGAAAACCGTCCGGGCGTGCTGACGCAGATTAACCAGATCTTCGCCGAAGAGGGGGTTAACATCGCCGCGCAGTATCTGCAAACCGGGCCGGAAATTGGCTATGTGGTGATCGACATCGAAGCGGAAACCGCGCGCGCCGACGCCGCGCTGCAGCGCATGAAGGCCATCGACGGCACCATTCGCGCCCGTCTGCTGTTCTGATTCGGCGGCTCGCCGCAACGAAAAAGGCCGGAGCGATCCGGCCTTTTGCTATTTGGGTTCGTGCCACGCCCAGCTGCAGAGCGGGGTGAGGATTTCCGGCAGCGGGATATCCCAGTGCTCGGTCGGCAGGCGCTCCACCTGCTGGCAATCATGGGCCAGACCGATGGGATAGGGGCCGCCGCTGCGCCAGTTTTGCAGGGTGCGATCGTAGAAACCGCCCCCCATGCCCAAACGCTGCCCGGTATGATCGAATGCCACCAACGGCGTCAGCACGACGTCAAGTTCGCCCAGCGGCAACACCTGGCGCACATCGAGGCGGGGCTCGAGAATATTGAAGCGATTGCGTACCAGCGGCGTTTCCGGCGCATAGCGCAGGAACAGCAGGTGACCCGGGCTGAACGGGTGCAGCACCGGCAGGTAAACCCGTTTGCCGAGCGTCCACAGACGCTCGATCAGCGGCCCGGTATCGAGTTCGCCGTCAAACGACAGGAAGACCGCGATGTTGTGCGCCGCTTGAATGCGCGCGTGTGCGGTGAGGCGTTCGGTTATCTTTTCTGCGGCAAAGCGTTGCTGCTCGGGTGTAAGCTCGCGCCGACGTTGGCGAATGAGTTGACGAATGGCTTGGCGCTGCTGCGCGAATTGGGATTGAAAAGACATCGTATCAGGCTTGCTCAGTGTGGCGTTCAGCACACAAAACCGCTGAGAAGGGGAATCTCCGAGATGCCGTCGCAGGCTGTAACCCTTGAACCCATGGTTCAAGGTGAACGTGCCGTCGCAATCTTAAGGCTTCTCGGCGCACCGAGCGTGCTCACCGATCGCGGAGCAACACATTCTGTTTGTACTAAATATCGGCTCAGGGGACTGGCCCGCTGGCGAACATCTCAGAGAAATTTTGTACTCGTTGCCGAAAACTTGGCTTTCAACAACTTAAGTTATTCGAATTGTGCATCCTGACGTTCAGAGATGCGACCTTGTTCAAGCAGCGCTTGTTCAATGGTCTGCTGCAGCATCCGTATGCGTTGTTCCATATTGGACGCATAGTCACGGGTTTTCAACCGTTCTTGAGCAAGTTCGTGACAGACGTTCAATGCCGCGATGAAAACCAGTTGCTCAGTATTGGAGACTCTAGTGCGAACTTTAAGATCTTGCAACCGTTGGTTAAGATCGTCCGCCGCCATATTCAACGCATCTTGTTGTTCTGGCGGGCAATTGACTCTTAACGAGCGGCCAAAAATTTGAATATCTACCGGTTGTGCAGACATGCCACCTTCCTGCCTAAATTTCGCGCCAGCCTTGTCCGCCCGGGCCGGGCCGTCAAAGCGGGCGCCACTATATATACCTCGGTACCAAGATACAACCCCTTTTTCAGTACCTGGTTGTAATCTACTGTGGCGGACATTGCCAGTCAAAAAAGGGTTTCAAAATGCGTATTTACCGCACTTTCGTCACCCGCCGGCGCAGTGTGAAACCTGCCACATCGCGATTATAACTAGCCACTGAGGTGTCGCGCTTATCTGGTATAGCGACGGACCTTGGTGGTAGCATAACACGAACTTATCCTGCCAACGATGACGAATGCGCATGTCTATACAGAATACATTTCCAAGTTACCAATCTTTGACCGTGGCCCTCAACCAGCAGTCGGTGGCGCTGACCGCGGCAGAAATGCACGGCCTGATCAGCGGCCTGCTGTGCGGCGGCAGCCGTGACGCCGGCTGGCAGGCGCTGGTGCACGATCTGACCAACGAAGGCGTCGCCTTCCCGCAGGCGCTCAGCCAACCGTTGCAGCAGCTGTATGAAGCGACGCGTGACACGCTGGAAGATGACGAATTCCTGTTCCAACTGATGCTGCCTGAAGGGGAGATCGTCAGCGTGTTCGATCGCGCCGACGCGCTGGCCGGTTGGGTCAACCACTTCCTGCTCGGGCTGGGCATGATGCAGCCGAAGCTGGCTCAGGTGAAAGACGAAGTCGGTGAAGCGATTGACGATCTGCGCAATATCGCGCAGCTGGGCTACGACGAAGACGAAGATCAGGAAGAATTGGAACAGTCGTTGGAAGAAGTGGCGGAGTATGTGCGGGTCGCCGCCATCATGTGCCACGGCGAATTCACCCGTCACAAACCGACGGCGCCGGAAAATATCAAACCGACGCTGCACTAAACGTTCTATCGCCTCTCCGCCGGCGGTGCGGATGGCATGATTTCAGGAGAAGGTAATGACTCAGCAGGAATTCAACAACCGCCGCCAGGCGCTGTTGGCGAAAATGGCGCCGGCCAGTGCGGCGGTTATTTTCTCTGCGCCGGAAACGACGCGCAGTGCAGATTCAGACTATCCCTACCGGCAGAACAGCGATTTTTGGTACCTGACCGGCTTCAATGAGCCGGAAGCGGTGCTGGTGCTGATTAAAAGCGATGAAACGCACAACCACAGCGTGTTGTTCAACCGGGTGCGCGATTTGACGGCGGAAATCTGGTTTGGCCGCCGCCTGGGGCAAGACGCCGCACCGGCAAAGCTGGGCGTGGATCGCGCGCTGCCGTTCGATGAAATCAATGACCAACTGCACCTGCTGCTCAACGGCCTGGACGTGGTCTACCACGCGCAGGGCGAATACGCCTATGCCGATCAGATCCTGTTCAGCGCGCTGGACAAGCTGCGCAAGGGGTTCCGCCAGAACCTGCAGGCGCCGGC
The DNA here is from genome assembly GCF_052167655.1 of Serratia sp. CY55921. Lineage (NCBI taxonomy): Bacteria > Pseudomonadati > Pseudomonadota > Gammaproteobacteria > Enterobacterales > Yersiniaceae > Serratia > Serratia sp. CY55921. Next base: position 32,512 of record NZ_JBJNMU010000006.1, read on the forward strand.
CACCGTTACCGACTGGCGGCCGTGGCTGCACGACATGCGGCTGTTCAAGTCGCCGGAAGAGCTGGCGGTGATGCGCCGCGCCGGTGAGATCAGCGCGCTGGCGCACACCCGCGCGATGGAAAAATGCCGTCCGGGCATGTTCGAATACCAGCTGGAAGCGGAAATTCATCATGAGTTCACCCGCCTCGGCGCCCGTTACCCGTCTTACAACACCATCGTCGGCAGCGGCGAAAACGGCTGTATCCTGCACTACACCGAGAACGAGAGCCAGATGCGCGACGGCGATCTGGTGTTGATCGACGCGGGCTGCGAGTACCAGGGATACGCCGGCGACATCACCCGCACCTTCCCGGTCAACGGCAAGTTCAGCCGGCCGCAGCGCGCGGTGTACGACATTGTGCTGGCGTCGCTGCAGCGCGCTTTGGAACTGTTCAAACCCGGCACCAGCATTCGCGAAGTCAATGACGAAGTGGTGCGCATCATGGTGGTCGGGCTGGTGGAGCTGGGCGTATTGAAAGGTGAAGTCGACCTGCTGATCGCCGAGCAGGCGCACCGTCAGTTCTTCATGCACGGGCTGAGCCACTGGCTGGGTCTCGACGTGCACGACGTTGGCCACTACGGCACGCCGAGCCGCGATCGGCTGCTGGAGCCGGGCATGGTGCTGACCGTGGAGCCGGGGCTGTACATCGCGCCGGATGCGGACGTGCCGGCGGAGTACCGCGGCATCGGCATCCGCATCGAGGACGATATCGTGATCACCGCCGACGGCAATGAAAACCTGACCGCCACCGTGGTGAAAGACGCCGATGCCATCGAGGCTTTGATGGCGGCGGCAAGGTCGTAGCATGAGCGTTATTATCGTTGGCGGGGGTATGGCGGGCGCGACGTTGGCGCTGGCCATTTCGTCGCTCACTCAGGGAAGAATGGCGGTGGATCTGGTCGAGGCGACCCGGCCGGACGACCGCAGCCATCCGGGCTTTGACGCCCGCGCCATCGCACTGGCGCAGGGCACCTGCCAACAGCTGGCGCGCATCGGCGTTTGGCCGGCGCTGCGCGATTGCGCTACGCCGATCACTCAGGTGCACGTCAGCGATCGCGGGCACGCCGGGTTTGTGAATCTGCAGGCGCAAGATTATCAGGTCGATGCGCTCGGCCAGGTGATCGAACTGCACGACGCCGGGCAGCGGTTGTTCGCGCTGCTGGCCAAGGCCCCCGGCGTTACGCTGCACTGCCCGGCGCGGGTGGTGGACGTGATTCGCACCGCAGAGCGGGCGGAAGTGCTGCTGGACAACGGCCAGCGTCTGCGCGGGCAATTGCTGGTGGCGGCCGACGGCTCGCGCTCTGCGCTGGCGCAAGCCTGCAATATGCAGTGGCGGCAGGAGGACTATCCGCAGTTCGCCACCATCGCCAACGTCACCACGGCGGAAGATCCGCAGGGGCGCGCCTTTGAGCGCTTTACCCGCTATGGGCCTCTGGCGCTGTTGCCGATGTCGCAGGGGCGCAGTTCACTGGTATGGTGCCATGCGCGCGAAGATCGCGCCCAGGTGGATGCCTGGGACGACGAGCGGTTTATCGCCGAGCTGCAACAGGCCTTCGGCTGGCGGCTGGGGCGCATCCTCAAAGCCGGTAAACGGCACAGTTACCCACTCGGTCTGCTGACCGCCGATCGCCATGTCAGCCACCGGCTGGCGCTGGTGGGCAACGCGGCGCAAACGCTGCATCCTATCGCCGGGCAGGGGTTCAACCTTGGCCTGCGCGACGTGATGTCGCTGGCGGAAACGCTGGCGGAAGCGGCAGACAGCGGCGAAGACGCCGGCGGTTACGCACTGCTGAGCCGTTATCAGCAGCGGCGGCAAAACGATCAGCGGGCGACGATCGGCGTGACCGATGGGTTGATTCATCTGTTCGCCAACCGTTATGGCCCGCTGGTGATCGGCCGCAATCTGGGGCTGATGGCGATGGAACGTTTGCCGGCGATACGCGATGCCTTCGCCAAGCGTACGCTGGGCTGGGTGGAACGTTAGAGACATGGTCGGGCGCTTTAACGCGCCCAAAGCGCGGCGCGGCAAGGCGTCGCGCGTTATTTAAGGAAATCGAGCAGCATGCAATCATTTGACGTGATTATCGCCGGTGGCGGTATGGTGGGGTTGGCGTTGGCCTGCGGCCTGCAGGGCAGCGGGCTGCGCGTGGCGGTGCTGGAGCAGCGCCAGCCGGAGATGGCGCCGCCGTCGGAACAGCCGGCCCTGCGCGTCTCCGCCATCAATGCCGCCAGCGAGCGGTTGCTGCAGCACATCGGCGTGTGGGACGACATTCTCCAGCTGCGCGCCAGCGCCTATAACGCGATGGAAGTGTGGGATCGCGACAGCTTCGGCAGAATCGCCTTCCGCGGCGACGAGTGCGGCTTCAGCCATCTCGGCCACATCATCGAAAATTCGGTGATCCAGCAGGCGCTGTGGAAACGCGCCGAAAGCCTGTCGGACATCACGCTGATTACCCCGGCCGCGCTCAAGCAGGTGGCGTGGGGCGAGAACGACGCCTTCGTCACGCTGGAGGACGGCCGCATGCTGACCGCCCGGTTGGTGATTGGCGCCGACGGCGCCCAGTCGTGGCTGCGCCAGCATGCCGATATCCCGCTCACCTTCTGGGATTACCGCCACCACGCGCTGGTGGCCACCGTTCGCACCGAAGAATCGCATCAGGCGACGGCGCGGCAAATTTTCCACGGCGACGGCATTCTGGCGTTCCTGCCGTTCAGCGATCCGTATTTGAGCTCTATCGTCTGGTCGGTGACGCCGGAAGAAGCCGAAAGGCTCAAACGGCTGGAACCGGCGCAGTTCAACCGCGAACTGGCGATGACCTTCGACATGCGCCTGGGGGCTTGCAGCCTGGAAAGCGAACGGCTGGCGTTCCCGTTGACCGGCCGCTATGCGCGCAGCTTCGCAGCGCACCGCCTGGCGCTGGTGGGCGATGCGGCGCATACCGTGCATCCGTTGGCCGGCCAGGGCGTTAACCTGGGCTTCATGGACGCCGCCGAGCTGATTTCCGAACTGCGCCGCCTGCAGCGGCAGGGCAAGGATATCGGCCAGCACCTCTATTTGCGCCGTTATGAGCGCCGCCGCAAACATGGCGCGGCGGTAATGCTGGCCAGCATGCAGGGTTTCCGCGAACTGTTCGACGGCAATCACCCGGCCAAAAAGCTGTTGCGCGACGTGGGCCTGCGGCTGGCAGACAGCCTGCCGGGCGTCAAACCGAAGCTGGTGCGTCAGGCGATGGGCCTGAACGATCTGCCCGAGTGGCTTGCCTGATCCCTTCCTTCTGCGGGCCCGCACCGGGCTCGCGCTTCCCGCCTTATTCCATCGCTTTTCCTTATATAACCCTTCATTTGAAATAATCTAATTTCAGCCGCTTTTTATCATTACTTTTTCTAATTCCATGTTCGGTTATCAAAAGTCCGGATCCCATGTGAGGCCATAGGTTTGTTATATAAGTTCGGTGTTTTGCCGCTTTAATTGTTAATTTTGTGCCTTAAGGCGCATTTTTCCAGTGAAAAACTCTGCACACTAGCCCGGCGTTTTACCGCCCCGGAACGGCGATGAGCCTATTTTAACTTATGGTTAATGTGGTCGTTCGGTGATAAGTTCGAGGGAAAGGTATCGTTTGCGTCACGGCGGTTGCACGCAGTTTCCGCCCGTCCCGGCGCAGCATTTGTGTTGAGCAGTCAGTGCGCCATGGCGATCGGGCCGCGAGCCAGGCTCCGCCGCATTGCGTGGCAGCACCCTAACTTCTAGCGACGAGTGGAAAGAGGGAAAAGATGGCAAAGCAAACCCCACTGTACGACCAGCATGTGGCGTGCGGTGCGCGCATGGTAGACTTTCACGGCTGGATGATGCCGCTGCACTACGGCTCGCAGCTCGATGAGCACCACGCGGTGCGTCAGGATGCCGGCATGTTCGACGTGTCTCACATGACCATTGTGGATCTGCACGGCGCCCGCACCCGCGAGTTCCTGCGCTACCTGCTGGCGAACGACGTCGCCAAACTGACCCAACCCGGCAAAGCGCTGTACACCGGCATGCTGAATGCCTCCGGCGGCGTGATCGACGACCTGATCGTTTATTTCCTCACTGAAGACTATTTCCGCCTGGTGGTGAACTCCGCCACCCGCGACAAAGACCTGGCCTGGATCGAAGAGCACGCCGCACCGTATGGCGTCGCGCTGACGGTGCGCGACGATCTGGCGCTGATCGCGGTGCAGGGCCCGCAGGCCAAAGAGCGCGCCGGCACCCTGTTCACCCCGGAGCAAAAAAGCGCGGTCGAAGGCATGAAGCCATTCTTCGGTGTGCAGGCCGGCGAACTGTTCATCGCCACCACCGGTTACACCGGCGAGGCCGGCTATGAGATCGCGCTGCCGAAAGAGCAGGCGGCGGATTTCTGGCAAAAATTGCTGGCCGCGGGCGTCAAGCCGGCCGGTCTGGGCGCACGCGACACCCTGCGCCTGGAAGCGGGCATGAACCTCTATGGGCAAGAGATGGATGAAGGCGTTTCGCCGCTGGCCGCCAACATGGGCTGGACCATCGCCTGGCAGCCGGAAGATCGCCGTTTCATCGGCCGCGAAGCGCTGGAACAACAGCGCGAGCAGGGCACCGAGCAACTGGTCGGCTTGATCATGACGGAAAAAGGCGTATTACGTAATGAGCTGCCGGTGCGTTTCACCGACGCGGCGGGGCAAACCCACGAAGGCGTGATCACCAGCGGCTCGTTCTCTCCGACGCTGGGCTTCAGCATCGCGCTGGCACGCGTGCCGGCAGGCATCGGCGAGCAGGCTATCGTGCAGATCCGCAACCGTGAAATGCCGGTCAAAGTGACCAAGCCCGGTTTCGTTCGCGCCGGCAAGCCGCTGACAAATTGATTTTTTATTGATTGATTCTTTTATTTCTTCGAAGGAGTAACCGGCGATGAGCAATGTGCCAACAGAATTGAAATACGCATCTTCCCACGAGTGGGTTCGTGCAGAAGGTAACGGCGTTTACACCGTAGGCATCACCGAACATGCGCAGGAACTGCTGGGCGATATGGTGTTTGTCGATCTGCCGGAAGTGGGCCGCAGCGTCGCCGCCGGTGAAGATTGCGCCGTGGCGGAATCCGTCAAGGCGGCATCGGACATTTACGCACCAATCAGCGGCGAAATCGTGGCGGTGAACGGCGAGCTGGAAAGCTCTCCGGAACTGGTGAACAGCGAACCTTACGGTGACGGTTTCCTGTTCCAGATTAAAGCCTCCGACGAAGGCGAGCTGGCGAACCTGCTGGACGCCGCAGCTTATCAGGCCTCGATCGACGAGTAATCGTGACCACGCCCCAGGCCTTTCGGCCGGGGCGTTTTAGTTACCGTTCAAGCTATATCCCGTATCACGCAAGCATTCAGGAATTTGTAGCAATGACTCAGACACTCAGCCAACTCGAACACAGCGAAGCGTTCATTGAACGCCACATCGGCTCTTCTGCGGAACAACGCCAGGAGTTGCTGGCAGCGGTGGGCGCTCGCTCGCTCAGCGCGCTGATCCAACAGATTGTGCCGGCGGACATTCAGCTGCCGGGGCCGCCGCCGGTCGGCGACGCGGCGACCGAACATCAGGCGTTGGCTGAGCTGAAGGCGATCGCCTCGCAGAATCAGCGCTACAAATCCTATATCGGCATGGGCTACAGCGCCGTGCTGACGCCGCCGGTGATCCTGCGCAACATGCTGGAAAACCCGGGCTGGTACACCGCTTATACCCCCTATCAGCCGGAAGTGTCGCAGGGCCGTCTGGAAGCGCTGCTGAACTTCCAGACCGTGACCCTCGATCTGACCGGTCTGGATCTGGCCTCCGCTTCGCTGCTGGATGAAGCGACCGCCGCCGCCGAGGCGATGGCGTTGGCCAAACGCGCCAGCAAGCTGAAAGACGCCAACCGTTTCTTCGTGGCTGACGACGTGCATCCGCAAACGCTGGACGTGGTGCGCACCCGCGCCGAAACCTTCGGCTTCGACGTCATCGTCGATAAAGCGGAAAAAGTGCTGGAGCTGGACGGCGTGTTCGGCGTGCTGCTGCAGCAGGTGGGCACTACCGGTGAACTGCACGACTACAGCGCGCTGCTGGCCGAACTGAAATCGCGCAAAATCATCACCAGCGTGGCTGCCGACATCATGGCTCTGGTGCTGCTGACCGCGCCGGGTAAGCAGGGCGCCGACGTGGTGTTCGGCTCCGCGCAGCGCTTCGGCGTGCCGATGGGCTACGGCGGCCCGCACGCCGCCTTCTTCGCCTGCCGCGACGAGTTCAAGCGTTCGATGCCGGGCCGCATTATCGGCGTTTCCCGCGATGCCGCCGGCAACACCGCGCTGCGCATGGCGATGCAGACTCGCGAGCAACATATCCGCCGCGAGAAAGCCAACTCGAATATCTGTACCTCGCAGGTGCTGCTGGCCAACATCGCCAGCCTGTACGCGGTGTATCACGGCCCGCAAGGCCTGCAGCGCATCGCCGGGCGCATCCATCGCCTGACCGACATTCTGGCCGCCGGGCTGCAGAAGGCCGGCCTGACGCTGCGTCACCACACCTGGTTCGACACCCTGACCGTCGAAGTGAAGGACAAGGCCGCCGTGCTGGAGCGCGCGCTGAGCTTCGGCATCAACCTGCGTACCGACATTCACGGCGCCGTCGGCATCACGCTGGATGAAGCCACCTCGCGTGAAGACGTGCAAACGCTGTTCGCACTGTTGGCCGGCGACAATCACGGTCTGGACATCGACGCGTTGGACGCGGCGGTGAGCAAAAACAGCCAATCGATCCCGGCCGCCATGCTGCGTCAGGATCCGATCCTGACCCACCCGGTATTCAACCGCTATCACAGCGAAACCGAGATGATGCGTTACATGCATCGCTTGGAGCGCAAGGATCTGGCGCTCAACCAGGCGATGATCCCGCTGGGTTCCTGCACCATGAAATTGAACGCCGCGGCGGAAATGATCCCGATCACCTGGCCTGAATTCTCAGAGTTGCATCCGTTCTGCCCGCCGGAGCAGGCGGCCGGTTACCAGCAGATGATCGGCCAACTGTCCCAGTGGCTGGTGCAGCTGACCGGCTATGACGCGGTGTGCATGCAGCCGAACTCCGGCGCGCAGGGCGAATACGCCGGCCTGCTGGCGATCCGCCGCTACCACGAAAGCCGCAACGAAGCGGGCCGCCACGTCTGTCTGATCCCGAGCTCGGCACACGGCACCAACCCGGCCTCCGCCCAGATGGCGGGCATGAGCGTGGTGGTGGTGGCCTGCGACAAGAACGGCAACATCGATCTGCACGATCTGCGCGTCAAGGCGGAGCAGGCAGGCGAAGAACTCTCTTGCATCATGGTGACCTACCCGTCGACCCACGGCGTGTATGAAGAAACCATCCGTGAAGTGTGCCAGATCGTGCATCAGTTCGGCGGTCAGGTGTATCTGGATGGCGCCAACATGAACGCCCAGGTGGGCATCACCACGCCAGGCTACATCGGCGCGGATGTGTCGCACCTCAACCTGCATAAGACCTTCTGTATCCCGCACGGCGGCGGCGGCCCGGGCATGGGCCCGATCGGCGTGAAAGCGCACCTGGCGCCGTTCGTGCCGGGCCACAGCGTGGTGCAGATCGACGGCGTGACCACCCAGCAGGGCGCGGTCTCCGCGGCGCCGTTCGGCAGCGCCTCCATCCTGCCTATCAGCTGGATGTACATCCGCATGATGGGCGCGGAGGGCCTGAAGCAGGCCAGCCAGATGGCGATCCTGAACGCCAACTACATCGCCACCCGTTTGAAAGACGCGTACCCGATTCTGTATACCGGCCGCGATCACCGCGTGGCGCACGAATGTATCCTCGATATTCGTCCACTGAAGGAAGAGACCGGCATCAGCGAAATGGACATCGCCAAGCGCCTGATCGACTTCGGTTTCCACGCCCCGACCATGTCGTTCCCGGTGGCGGGCACGCTGATGGTCGAGCCGACCGAGTCGGAAAGCAAGGTGGAGCTGGATCGCTTTATCGATGCGATGCTGGCGATCCGCAGCGAAATCGACCGCGTCGCCAAGGGCGAATGGCCGCTGGAAGACAACCCGCTGGTGAATGCGCCGCACGTCCAGGCGGAGCTGGTCAACGACTGGCAGCATCCGTACAGCCGCGAACTGGCGGTGTTCCCGGTGGCCGGCGTACGCGAGAACAAGTACTGGCCGAGCGTTAAGCGTCTGGACGACGTGTACGGCGACCGTAACCTGTTCTGCTCTTGCGTGCCGATGAGCGATTACGAATAACACGTTCGGCAAAGTTTGTGTTTGGGGGACACCGCATCATGCGGTGTCCCTTTTTATTTTATAGCGGCCTATTCTTTCCTGTACGTTCCCACGATTTGAGGAGTCACCATGCAAGCGGCAATCGTAACAGCGCTGGGGCAACCCCCGGTTTTCGGCACCTTTGAGGAGCCTCAGGCGCAGGCGAATGAAGTGCCGATCGACGTTCTGGCGGCCGGCATCAAACAGCTGGATCGCGCCACCGTCGCCGGAACCCACTATTCCAGCCCGAAGCAATTGCCGATCGTGCCCGGCACCGACGGCGTGGGCCGTACGGCGGACGGGCAACGGGTGTACTTCGCCTCTTTCCGTCGCCCTTACGGCGCGATGGCAGAGCGCAGCGTCGCGTCCTGGACGGTGCCGGTGCCGGCGACGGTGGACGACGCCACGGCGGCCGCGCTGATCAATCCGGCCTTCGCCGCCTGGTTGCCGCTGCGCTGGCGGGCGGATCTGCAGCCCGGTGAAACGGTGCTGATCATCGGCGCCACCGGCACCTCGGGCAAGCTGGCGGTCGCGGCGGCGCGTCAGGCGGGGGCCGGACGCATTGTTGCCGCCGGCCGTCGACTGAGTGTTTTGGAGGCATTGGGTGTAGACGCCACGGTGGATCTGAGCCTGCAGGGCGAGGCGCTGACGCAGGCCTTCGCGGCGGCGGCGGGGCCGGGCGGTTATCAGGTAATCGTCGATTACATCTGGGGCCCGGCGACTGAAGCGCTGCTGGCGACGCTCAATAATCACGATCTCTCGTCTTACGCCGGCGGACGCGGCATTCGCTTGGTCAATGTCGGTTCGATGGCCGCGCCGGACATCCGGCTGCCGGCGGCGGTGTTGCGCAGCAATCAGCTGCAGATCCTCGGCAGCGGTACCGGCAACTTCCCGCCGATCCCGGAGATGCAGCGCTACGCGACCGAGATTTTGGCGCTGGCGGCGACCGGAGCGCTCACTATCGAGACGCAGGAGCACGCGTTGGCGGAGATCGCCGAGGTGTGGGATCTGAACAAGAAAAGCGACGTGCGTTCGGTGATGCGCATCGCCCGTTAACCCCGGCCGCTAGCGGCAAGGGCAGACCAGGTGAATGTCTTCCGGCTCACGGGCGAACAATTCGGTATCCGGCTGTTCGATGAGCCGGCAGCCCTGCGCCAGATAGAAGTCTACGGTGCTTTTATTGGGGATGGAGGAGACATACAGCCCGGCGGCGCCGTCTTGCGCCGCCTGACGCAGGCAGAGCTGGAACAGCTGCCTGCCTAACCCCTGGCCGCGTTTGTGCGCGCTGACGTAAAAGAACAGCAGCTGGCGCAGATCCCGCTGTGGGCCGCGCGGCTCGGTGTCCAGCGCCGCCGCCGCCACGATCTCCTCGCCTTCGAACAGCGCGAAGAACGCGCCGCCGCGATCGAAGCACGCTGCGTGGATTGGCGTATAGGTTTCCCGATCGTGCGGATCCCAGCCGCGCACGTCGTAGTACTCCGCATAGGATTGCAACTTGCCGTCCCGCAGGCGATACAGTGTGTCGATAATTTCGCTGCGGTCGATATCCCATAGCCGGTCGAGTTGCTGCCGTTGCAGCAGAACAGGGGCAATCATGGTCGTGGTTCACTCTCAGTCTGTGGCCGATAACTTTCCGGCAAATCGATGATGAAGCCGATGCCGCGATCGTCAAGGCCTTCGGTAACGCGCAGCTGCGCGCCGATTTTGTCGGCCAGGTTTCGGGCGATGGCCAATCCGAGCCCGCTGCCGGTTTGCTGCGTGCCGGGCACGCGGTAAAAGCGTTCAAACAGGCGGGAATGATGTTCTTCGCTCACCCCCGGGCCGTTATCGCGTAACGTAATATAGCAGCCGAGCGGCGCCAGCGAGCGGATATTGGCCTCGATGCGGCTGCCGGGCGGCGCGTACTTGAGCGCGTTATCCAGCAGGTTGGTGAAGATGGCGATCAGCGCATGGCGGTCGGTACTCACCACCACATCCTCGCTGCCGTCGAGCGACAGTTCGACATCTTTCTCCAGCGCATAGGGGACGTGCTGTGCGATGCATTTGCCGATCTCCGCATAGATATCCACCGCCTCAATCTTCAGCGGAAAATCTTCCGCCTCCAGCTTGGCCAGGTTGATCAGCTGGCGTGACAGCGACGCCGCGCGATCCAGCCCTTGCTGCATGTCGCCGATGATTTCCCGGCGCTCCTGCTGCTCGCTGACCTGGGTCAGCAAATGTAGCTGCGCCAGCACGGCGGCGATCGGCGTGCGCAGCTCGTGCGCGGCGTCGGCCATAAAGCGTTTCTCGCGCTGATTGGCCGCGTCGATGCGCGCCATCAGTTTGTTGACCTCCATCACCACCGGCCGGATTTCCTGATACTGCTCACTGACGTTGAGCGGCGACAGGTTGCCAGGCTGGCGATCGGAAATGGTGCGGGCGATCTGGCGCAATGGCCGCAGGCTGAAGTAGGCGGTAAACAGCAAGGTAATGATGATCGCCGCCAGAATGCCCAACAGCGGTACGGCGGTGCTTTCCGCCGGGTTGCCGAACAGCGTGGTGCGATCGTTGAAAGACTCGCCGACGATCACCCGGTACTGGCGCTTTTCGCTCCAGCTGCCGGCAAGGTGCCAGTTGGCGCCGGCGTAATTGACGGAGCCGGACAGCACCGAAGGCGGCAGACGCAGCGGTTCTCCCTGCGTTTGCGAACTGTAAAGCACCCGGCTGTCCCGATCGTAAACCACAAACAGCGGGTGATAGTCGATTTCATCCTGCATGCCGTTATTGATGGAATCAATGTACATGCCTTCAATGGTTTTGATGATGCCGCGGTAATCGATATTATCGGTGCCGGTTTCATCGAGAATATTGGCGATGCCTGCGGCGACGATGCGTTGCTGGTTATCGAAATATTTCTCCATGTCGGGGTAATACCAGTACTTCACCCAGGCGACGAGGATCCCCCACAATAATAAAATGGCCAGGACCTGGAAAATAATGGTGCGCATAAAGAAGGATTTGAAACCGATCATCCCGCTACTCTTTCTTCAGCAAATAGCCAATGCCGCGTACGGTAATGATTCTTTCTTTACCAATCTTGCGGCGTAAATTATGCATGTGTACTTCCAGCGAGTTGCTTTCCACGCTATCGCCGTGGCCGAACAGCCGCTGTTCCAACACCGCTTTGCGCACCACGGTGCCGGCGCAGCGCATCAGTTCGTGCAGCAGGTGATACTCTTTTTTCGACAGCATCAGCAGTTCGTTATCCAGCATGACCTGATGGTTGACCGGATCGAGATACAGCGCGCCGAGGCTCCAGGTTTGAGACGCGAAGCCCGCCATGCGCCGGTTGACCGCTTTGACGCGCGAGATGAGTTCGGGCAGCGCGAAAGGTTTGGCCAGAAAGTCGTCCGCGCCGGAGTCGAGGCTGTTCACCAGGCTCTCGATGCGATCGCGGGCGGTCAGGATGATGATCGGGATATTCTGTCCGGCGGCGCGCCAGGCGACCAGCTTCTGCAAACCGTCGCCGTCCGGCAGCGTGAGATCCAACAGCATCAAATCGAACCCGCCGGGTGAAAGTTTATTTTCCGCGTCGGTGAGCAGGCGCACCCAGCACAAATTAAAGCCGGCCAGCTCCAATGCTCGGCACAGCGCCTTGCCTAATTGCAGGTCGTCTTCCACCAACAGTATGTTCACGTTATTTCCGCTGAGAGCCTTGAGTCGCGATTATCTAACTATAACGCTGACGGGAAGACAACGAGGAAAACCGCTCTGCCTGCGCGTTCTTAAGCAAACCTTAATCTGGCTTTAATCTCGCGTTAAGGGAGCGGGGGGGAATTTCAGTTATTTTGCTGCCATTCGAAATCATGGCTGAGGGAGCGAAACATGCAGACTGAAGGTTTCCCGAACGCGGGCGCCTCGCGGCGGCTGATGTATTCAGGCGTGGCGATGCTGCTCGTTCTGTTGATGCTGTCTTTTCGCGGTGATGCGCAGAGCCATAGCCACGGCGGCCATCATGCTTCCGCTTTGCAGCGGGTGCATCAGGCGGCGGCGACGGACGCTTACGGCTGCGCCAAGTCGCGCATTAAAAAGCAGCTGCGCCGCCTGGCTCAGCTTTGAAGCGTTTTTTAGGGTGCCGCTCTATACTCTGACGGGCAAACGGAAGGCCTGTGCGCAGGCCGTTGTCGACATCGCCAACCAGAGAAAAAATACGATGATGAAAGTGGCATTGGTGACCGGCGCAAGCCGGGGAATTGGCCGCGCGACCGCTTTGCTGCTGGCCCGGCAGGGCTATGCGGTGGGCGTGAATTACCTGCGCGACGAAAGTGCGGCGCGGCAGGTGGTGGCGGAGATTGAGGCGCAGGGCGGCAAGGCGCTGGCGCTGCAGGCCGACGTGGCCGATGAAACGCAGGTGATGGCAATGTTCAGGGCGCTGGATGCCGGGCTGGGCACGCTCAGCGCGCTGGTCAACAACGCCGGCATTCTGTTCCGGCAGGCGAACATTGAACAGTTGACCGCCGAGCGCATCAATAAGGTGCTCGGCACCAACGTCACCGGGTATTTCTTGTGTTGCCGCGAGGCGGTGAAGCGCATGGCGCGGCGCCATGGCGGGCAGGGCGGCGCTATCGTCAACGTTTCCTCCGCGGCGTCCCGGTTGGGGGCCGCGGGGGAATACGTCGATTACGCCGCCTCGAAAGGCGCCGTCGATACCCTGACCATCGGGTTATCGCGCGAGGTGGCGGCGCAGGGCATCCGCGTCAACGGCGTGCGGCCCGGATTCATCTATACCGAGATGCACGCCAGCGGCGGCGAACCCGGCCGGGTGGATCGCGTGAAGTACAGTTTACCGATGCAGCGCGGCGGCCAGCCGCAGGAAGTGGCGGAGGCGATCGCCTGGCTGCTGTCTGACGCCGCGTCTTACGTGACCGGCACCTTTATCGAGGCCGCAGGCGGGCGTTGAACGCATCCGGAGAATTTTGACATCCCTTCGGAGGTGATGTATTTTGATTAAATAACAATCAAAATGTAGTTACAAAAATGTATTTTTATTTTGAATGGAATCAGGATAAAAATCACAGTAACCAGCGCAAACACCGTGTCAGTTTTGAGATAGCGCAACGGGTTTTTCTGGATCCCAACCATTTGGCTGTGCTGGAAAGGATCGAGGATGGAGAAGAACGTTGGCAAACGATCGGTATGGTCGGATCCTGTTTGCTGTTGCTGGTGGCACATACGACGATCGAAACGGATGTCGAAGGCGATACAGTAGAGATCGTGCGTATCATTTCAGCACGCAAGGCCGATGCCAAAGAGAGGGGAAGATATGAAGCGCAAAAATTCCGCCAAAAATCTGGCCCATAGCGTACTCCCGCCGTTGACGGAGGAGCAGAAAGCGCAAATTGCTTCACTGAGTGCGTTGCCGGACGAGGGAATCGATTATGCCGATGCGCCGGCGCTGGGGGAAGAAACGTGGCAGACTGCGGTTCAGGGGCGTTTTTATAAGCCGATGAAAGTATCAAAAACCATCCGAATCGATGCGGATGTGTTGGCTTGGCTTCAGCGACCAGGCAAAGGCTATCAGAAACGCCTGAACGCCGTGTTGCGTGAGGCGATGTTGAAAGAGCATGAGCACGAGGAATAATTTGTGTCAGGCGGCTAACGATCCGGTGAGATTCTCACCGGATTTTTTTTGCTGTTTTTTCAGGTAATGCGTTATCAACGCCGGCTGTCTCCTTGCGGCGCTCGGTCAAAACCACACAAACGGTCATTAACGGTCATGGCGCGGAACGTGGAATTGTGACCGTTTACCGTTTCTCTCCTGTCTGTCTCAGGCGGTCGCGCATCATAACTGTCTGTTACTCCACACTTTCGTAATTATTCATTTCATTTCCTTCCCGATTTTTTTGACAACTATCACAGCGCGATCGTTGACCGATCGCGGGGCGATGCGCTTTGCGTCTGCGTGCAAAACGCGGCGCGGCAAATCGATATCGTAATCATCGTCGTGGAGGAGAAAAGAAACATGCTGCCTGTAGAACGTCATCGCTTTATTACCGAAGTCTTGAGCCAGCGCGGCCGCGTGATGGTGCAGGAGGTGGCGCAGCTGTGCCACATCTCTATCGAGACGGCGCGGCGTGATCTGGCCCTGCTGGAACGGCGCGGCCTGCTGCTGCGCAGCCACGGCGGCGCGGTCTTCGTCGAGCCGCCGGCGGTGGAAAAAACCTATGTGCCCGCCGAGATAGATCAGGGGGAGTCCTTCCGCCAGCGCAGCAATGAGTCGCCGGAGCAGAAGACGCGCATCGCCAAACGCGCGCTGGAGTTTATCGCGCCGGGGGATTGCTTGCTGCTGGACAGCAGCTCCACCAGCTGGTTTTTGGCGCGCCAGCTGCCGGATATCTCGCTGGTGGTGCTGACCAACTCGCTGCACATCATCCAGACGCTGGCCTGCAAGGCCAACGTGCGCACCATCGGGCTGGGGGGCGAGTATTCCGCCAAGTACGAGGATTTTATCGGCGTGCTGGCGGAGCAGATGCTGAAAGAGTTCGTGATCAACAAGCTGTTTTTCTCCTGCCACGGCATTTGCCAGGACGGCGGCATCCGCGAGAGCAATGAGCACCATGCGCGGCTGAAGCAACAGATGCTGCTGGCCTCGGAGCGCAAGTTCCTGCTGGTGGACAGCAACAAGTTCGGCCGCCGCTCGTTCGCCCGCATTTGCCATTACCGGGAAATAGATACGCTGATCACCGACAGGCTTGGCGATGACGAGTTTCGTCAGGAATTGGCCTGGAACAACGTCGATGTGATTGAAGTTTCACCCGCCGCGAAAAGGGCGGCGCGATAACAACAACGAAAACCTTTTATTACAGCCAACACTTGTGGAGAGAGAACAATGAAAAAATCCGTACTGGTCGGTCTGTTTGCCTCGCTGCTGCTGTCGGTCTCCGCGCAGGCGGCGGACAAGCTGAAAATGGGCGTGGTGGTGAAGATCGGCGGCATTCCCTGGTTCAACGCCATGGAGGCCGGCATCAAAAGCGAGAGCGCCAAACGCGGCATCGACGCCTGGATGGTCGGGCCGACGGCGGCGGATCCTGCGCTGCAGGTGCGCGCCATCGAGGATCTGATCGCGCAGAAGGTGGACATCATCGGCGTGGTGCCGAACGACGCCCGGGTGCTGGAGCCGGTGCTCAAGCGCGCGCAGGAGGCGGGCATCAAGGTGATCGTGCACGAGTCCCCCGGCCAGAAGTACGCCGACTGGGATTTTGAGCTGGTGGACGCCTCGCAGCACGAGGTCAACCACATGAAAGCGCTGGCCGCCTGCATGAAAGAGCAGGGCAAGTACGCGGTATACGTCGGCAGCCTGACGGTGCCGCTGCACATCACCTGGTCGGACTCGGCCATCAATTACCAGAAGCAGCACTACCCGAACATGCAGCTGGTGGGCGACAAGTTCGGCGTGGGGGAATCGCTGGATGACAGCGTGCGCACCACCAACGATCTGATGGCCAAATATCCCGATCTGAAAGGCGTGCTGGCCTTTGGTTCACAGGGGCCGATCGGCGCCGGGCGCGCGGTGCTCAACCGCGGAAAAAGCAACGATATTTGCGTCATCGGGCCGTTCAGCCCGGGCCAGGGCGCTTCGCTGGTCAACCGTGGCGCCATCAAGGGCGGTTATATCTGGAACCCGATGGTGGCGGGCGAAGTGTTCGTGCGCATCGCCGACATGATGCACAAGGGCGAAAAAATCACCGATGGCATGACCATCGAAGGCATGGGCAAGGTGCAGGTGGATGCGCAGCAGCACACCATTCTCGGCAACGCCACCGAAAGCCTGGATAAGCAAAACCTGCCGAAGCTGGTGAAGATGGGGCTGTAATCATGGCGATTTCCGGCAATACGGCAACGCGGGGCGCGCCGCTTATCGAACTGCAACAGCTGTCGATGACCTTCGGCGGGCAGCGCGCGCTGAACGATATTTCATTGGCGCTGATGCCGGGAGAGGTGCACTGCCTGGCCGGCACCAATGGCTGCGGCAAGAGTACGTTGATCAAGGCGATCGCCGGCGTGTATCAACCGGATGACGGCAGCCGCATTACCTTCGATGGGCAAACCTTCGGCCGGCTATCGCCGGATCAGGCGCGCGCCTTCGGCATTCAGGTGATCTATCAGGATCTGTCGCTGTTTCCCAACCTGACGGTGGCGGAAAACATCGCCTTTGAGCACAACCTGCACGGGCTATTGGGATGGCACCGCCCGGCGAGGCTGCGGCGCACCGCCGAGCGCCTGCTGCAGGAGCTGAATTTCAATCTCGATCTCGACAAACCGGTAGCGGAACTGCCGATCGCCCAGCGCCAGCAGGTGGCGATCTGCCGCGCGCTGGTGGCGCAGGCACGGCTGGTGATCATGGATGAACCGACCGCCTCGCTGACCCGCACCGAGGTCAATCAGCTGCTGCGCACGGTGGATTATTTGAAAGCGCAGGGCATCTGCGTGGTGTTCGTCAGCCACCGGCTGGACGAGGTGCTGGAGATCTCCGATCGCGTCACGGTGATCCGCGACGGCAACAAGATCGGCACCTGGCCGGCGGCGGAGATCACCGGCGATCGCCTGACCGAATTGATGACCGGCCTGACGCTGGACTATCGCCTGAAGTCACCGAGCATGAATAAGGATCGGGTGATGCTGGAGGCGGATCGTCTCAGCCGCGCCGGGCAGTATCACGATGTCAGCTTCCGCCTGCATCAGGGCGAGGTGCTCGGGCTGTGCGGACTGCTCGGCTCCGGGCGCACCGAGCTGGCGCTGAGCCTGTTCGGCATGACCCGGCCGGACAGCGGCAAGCTTTACCTCGACAGCAAACCGGTGCGCTTTCGCGGCCATGAGGACGCGATCAAAGCCGGCATCGGCTACGTCTCGGAGGATCGCCTGACGCTGGGGCTGGTGCAGCAACAGTCGGTGGCGGACAACGCGGTGCTGACCATTCTCGATAAGCTGCGCGGGCGTTTTCGCCTGATTGACGACTACCGCAAGAATCGCATCGTCGCGGAGTGGATCGCCAAACTTGGCGTGCGGGTGGCGGATCCGGAGCAGGCGGTTTCGACGCTGTCCGGCGGCAACCAGCAAAAGATCGTGCTGGCCAAGTGGGTGCTGACCCAGCCGCGGATCCTGATCCTCGACTCGCCGACCGTCGGTGTCGACGTCGGCGCCAAGGCCAGCATCTACCAACTGATCCATCTGCTGGCGCAGGAGGGGATCGCGATTCTGCTGATCTCCGACGAGGTGCCCGAGGTGTATTACAACTGCGATCGGGTGCTGCACTTCAGCGGCGGCAGCGTGATCGGCGAGTACCTGCCGGAGCAGGTGAGCCAGCAGCAGCTGGCGGAGGCGGTTAATGCGTAGATTCAGTCTGAAACCGCGCGGCAACGAAGGCTACCTGGCCTGGGTGCTGCTGCTGACGGTCATCGTCTTTTCGCTGCTCAGCGATCAGTTTTTGACGGTGCAAAACCTGCTCGATCTCAGCGAAAGCTACGCGGTGAGCGGCATATTCGCTCTCGGCCTGTTCGTGGTGCTGGTGACCGGCGGCATCGACATTTCCTTCGCCGCAGTCGCCTCGGTGGTGCAGTACCTGATCGCCACGCTGGCGACGCATTACGGCCTGGCCAGCCCGACGGGCAGTATTTTGCTGGCGTTGGCGATCGGCGCCGCGCTCGGCATGGTCAACGCGCTGTTGATCTACTGCCTGCGCATCGTCTCGATCATCGTCACCATCAGCATGCAGGCGTTGTTGTTCGGCATGCTGATGTGGCTGACCAACGGCCGCAGCCTGTACGCATTGCCGGACTGGTGGACGCTGCCGCGCAGCGTGCTGCCGTTCCAACTGGGTGAGCAGAGCTATCAGCTCGGTTTGCCGACGCTGGTGATGCTGGCGGTGGCGCTGCTGACCTGGCTGCTGCTGAACAAAACGCACCTCGGGCGCCAGCTGTTTGCCGTGGGCGGGGATGCGGAGTCGGCGCGGCGCATCGGCATCCGCGTCGGTCTGCTGCATCTGTTCGCCTATGGCTATCTGGGCGCGATGGCGGCGATCGGCGGCCTGGTGCAGGTGTATCGCATGGGGGAAGTGGTGCCCAACGCGCTGGTGGGCGGCGAGCTCGACGTGCTGGCGGCGGCAGTGCTGGGTGGCGCCAGCCTGAACGGCGGCAAGGGCAGCGTTGTCGGCACGCTGATGGGCGTGTTCCTGATCGGCGTGCTGAAAAACGGCCTTAACCTGATCGGCGTGTCCAGCTACTTCATGAACGTGGTGATCGGTCTGGTGATCGTCGCGGCGATCACCGTCACTCACTACAAGAAACGCAAAGAAACCGACGTTGGTTTCGCCTGAGGAGCGCTTGATGGGCAACAACCTGAAATTTCGTCCGGACGGGGCCGCCGTCGGTTTGCTGGCCTTGCTGCTGGCGGTGGTGCTCGCCTTCAGCCTGCTGATGCCGGGGCGCTTCTTCAGCGGCGCCACCTTCACCAGCGTGGCCTTCCAGCTGCCGGAGCTGGGCCTGCTGACGCTGGCGATGTTCATTCCGATCCTCAGCGGCGGCCTGAACCTGTGCATTATCGCCAGCGCCAACCTGACCAGCCTGCTGATGGCCTGGCTGTTCATCAGCTACCTGCCGGCGGACGCCGGGCTGGGCTTGCAGGCGCTGTGGCTGGCCTTGGCGCTGGCGGCGGCGATGCTGCTGGCCGGGCTTATCGGCGCGGCGACCGGCGCACTGGTGGCCTACGTCGGCGCGCACCCGATTTTGGTGACGCTGGCCACCATGACCACGGTCAACGGCATCGGCATCTACCTGACGCGCGGCGCAGCCCTGAGCGGCATGCCGGAGATCGTGCGGTTTATCGGCGCCGAGAGCGTGCTGGGCGTGCCGGTGCCACTGTGGATCTTCCTGGCGGTCGCCGCCTTGCTGGCGCTGTTCCTGCAGAAAACCCGGCTCGGCAAATGCATCTACATGAGCGGCAGCAACATCAACGCCACCCACTTCAGCGGCGTGAATACCCATCGGGTGCTGATCGCCATTTACACCCTCTCCAGCCTGCTGTGCGTCATTGCCGGGCTGGTGATGATGGCGCGCTTCAACTCGGCGCGCATGGGCTACGGCGACTCTTACCTGCTGCTCACGGTGCTGGCGATCATTCTGGGCGGCACCGATCCGTTCGGCGGTTTTGGCCGGGTCAGCGGCGTGGTGCTGGCGCTGATCGTGCTACAGGTGATCGCGACCGGTTTGAATCTGATGAACGTCAGCCCGCATTTCAGTCTGGCGATGTGGGGCGCCGTGCTGATCGCGGTGCTGGCGCTGAAGTTTTTCCGGCATCGCTATCGGCAGCGGCGGGCGATGCGCCGCAGCGCGGCCCAGGCCAGAACCGCGGCGGGCCACTGATCCTTTTCCCTTTTGCGCAGGATAACGCTAATGAAATACCAGATTTCGCCTTCACTGATGTGCATGAACCTGATGGATATCCGCCAGCAATTGGCGGTGCTGAACCGCCGCGCCGATATGCTGCATATCGACATCATGGACGGGCATTACGTTAAAAACATCACGCTGTCGCCGTTCTTTATCGAACAGATCCGCCCGCACACTTCGTTGTTGCTGGATGTGCATCTGATGGTGGAGAACCCTACCGACTTTATCGAGCCAATCGCCCGCGCCGGCGCGGACTTTATCTGCCCGCACGCTGAAACCATCAACCGCGACGCGTTTCGGGTGATCAATCAAATCCGCGCGCTGGGCAAAAAAGTGGGGGTGGTGCTGAACCCGGCCACGCCGGTGGAGTTTATTCGCCACTACCTTCACCTGCTGGACAAGGTCACCGTCATGACCGTCGATCCGGGCTATGCCGGGCAGCCGTTCATTCCCGAGATGCTGGAAAAGATCCGCCAATTGCGCGATCTGAAAAGCCAACAAAATCTGCGCTATCTGATCGAGATCGACGGATCCTGCAACCAGCGCACTTACCGCGATCTGATGGGTGCCGGTGCAGAAGTGTTGATCGTCGGCAGCTCCGGGCTGTTCAATCTCGATCCGGATCTGGAGACGGCATGGGAAAAAATGCTGGATCAGATGCGGCAGGCGGCCTGAGGCGGGGGACATGATGCGGTATTTTCTTGGCGTTGACGTCGGCGGCACCAATACCCGCCTGCTGTTGATGGATGATGAAGGTGAATTCAGCGGTTACCGCAAGATAGCGACCGCCGACTGGGCGCGGCAGGCCGATTCGCTGGCGGCGTTGGGCCGGCTGATCGCCGGGCATTGCCAAGATCGTCAGGTGGCGCAGGTGATGCTGGGGCTGCCGGGGATCCTCAGCCGCGATCGCTCACGGGTGCTGTCGCTGCCGTTTATCCCGGCGCTGGACACTCAGCCGGTGGCGGCGCTGTTGGCCGATTTGCTGGCGCTGCCGGTGCGAATGGACAAGGACGTCAATCATCTGCTGTGGTGGGATCTGCAGCAGCTGCCTGCGTTGCCGCAGGTGGCGGTCGGGCTGTATCTGGGCACCGGCATGGGCAACAGCCTGTGGCTGAACGGCGATTTTTACCACGGCGCGCACGGCGCCGCCGGCGAGCTGGGGCACATTCCCTGGCCGGGCCATCAGGGCGAATGCCCGTGCGGTAAACGGGGCTGCGTCGAGAGTCTGACGTCCGGTCACTGGCTAACCGGCTGGGCGCGCGCCAACGCGGCGCAAACGCCGTTCGACCGGTTGTTCGAACGCCACGGCGATCATCCTGATCTGCAGCGCTTCGTCGAGCGATTGGCGCAGACCATCGCCGTCGAAATGAACGTGATCGACCCCCAGCGCCTGATCCTGGGCGGCGGCGTGATCGCCATGCGCGGTTTTCCGCTGGCGCGGCTGGAGCAAGAGATCCGCCGTCATCTGCGCGCGCCGCAGCCGGCGCAGGGGCTGACGATCTCCGTCAGCCGCCTCAGCGATGAAACCGGCAGCAAAGGCGCCTGTCTGGCCGCCCGGCGCCACCTCCAATTGAGCAGGGAGTACCCGCAATGAAAGGCAAAGTCTGCGTGTTCGGTTCGTTCAACCTGGATATCGTCGCCGGCATGGCGCGCTTTCCGCAGCCCGGCGAATCGCTGATCGCCCGTAACAGCATGATGGGCGCGGGCGGCAAGGGCGCCAACCAGGCGACCGCCGCGCTGCGCGCCGGAGCGCGGGTGCATTATATCGGCAAGGTGGGGCGCGACGACTTCGGCACGTTCGCCCGGCGCCACCTCGCCGCCGCCGGTTTCGATGCGGTGACGCTGTTCTCTACCGGCGATTGCCCCACCGGCAATGCGCTTATCTACGTTGCCGGCGAGGATGCGGAAAACATGATCGCCGTCGATCCCGGCGCCAACCTGACGGTCAGCGAAGACGAGGTGCGTCAGTGCCGGCCGGCGATCGCCGCGGCGGATATTCTACTGACTCAATTGGAGAACAACCTGCCGGCGATCGAGCAGGTGATCGCCATTGCCCGCGAAGCGCAAACGTTCATCATACTCAACCCGGCGCCGTTTCAGCCGGTGCCGGACAGCCTGTTGGCGCAGGTCGATCTGCTGACGCCCAACGCCACCGAGTGCACGTTGCTGACCGGCGTGCCGGTGCGCGATGTGGCTTCGGCGCGCCAGGCGGCGCAGGTGCTGCATGCCAAAGGCATTCGCTTACTGATCGTGACCTTGGGCACGCAAGGGGCGTTGTTCTCGGACGGGGAAAACAGCGAGCTGATCCCGGCGTTTCCAGCGCAGCCGAAAGACACCACTGGCGCGGGCGATGCGTTTAACGGCGCCCTGGCGGCGCAGCTGGCGAATCAGGTGCCGTTAGCCGATGCGGTGCGCTTTGCCGCCGCCTACGCGGCGGTCTGCGTGGAGCGCGCCGGTGCGGCGGGATCGATGCCGAGCTATGAGGAGGCGTTGGAACGCCAACGGACGTTCGCGTGACGATAACGGGCTGCGGCGCGGAGGCGGCAGCCCGGTTCCCTTATTTCAACCAGCCTTTGCGCTGCGCGTCCCGCAGATGTTGCTCCAGGTGGCGCCACAGCTCGGGATGCACGTCGGCGATCGCCGCATTGCGCGACAGTACCTGCTCCAGGCTGATGCCGTTTTCCACCCAGCTCTGGCCTTCGTTGTGCAGGTTCATCAGCATCGGCATGGTGCGATCCAGTAGCAAGGCGAAGCGGGCATCGGCGCTTTCGCCATCTTCATACTCCTGCCATAAAGCGGTGAAATACTCGCGCTGTGTCTGCGGCAACATGCCGAACAGACGACGTGCCGCCGCCACTTCCTGATCGTGGATCGCCGCGCGGGCGGCCAGATCGTAGACCAGTACGTCACCGGCGTCGATTTCCACGATGTCATGCAGCAGCGCCATCTGGATCACGCGCTGAATGTCTACGTCATCACCGGCGTACGGGGCCAGGCTCATGGCGGCGATGGCGAAGTGCCAACTGTGTTCGGCGGAGTTTTCCTGGCGCTGGGTGCCCAGCACTTTGGTGCGGCGTTGCACGCCTTTCAACTTATCGATTTCCATCAGGAACTGGATGGCCTGGGTCATTGAACCGAAATCTAACGCGGGTACAGCGGATGACATGGTGTAAACCTCAAGGTGGGTGGGTTGAAGCCTGACGATTGTAGACCACCGGGCAGGGGATTTCGATGGTTACACGCGTTCACATTTTTATTTTAGCGTACACGTGTACACTGGAATTATTCTCAGTTAAGCTGCTTTGCGTTAATTTCGAACAAAGCAGGGCATTTTGAGGGGTTGCGCGTTATGGGGAAAACGGACGTAGTGAAAGCCGGGACCAATAAGATTGTCGCCGCGGCTTATCCGTGGGCGGAAGAGATCGCCAACAGCATCAGCCACGGCATCGGGCTGGTGTTCGGCATCGTCGGCCTGGTGTTGCTGTTGGTGCAGGCGGTGAATACCGGCGCCGATGCGACGGCCATCACCAGTTACAGCCTGTACGGCGGCAGTATGATTCTGCTGTTTCTCGCTTCCACGCTGTACCATGCGATTCCGCACCAGAAGGCCAAGCATTGGCTGAAAAAGTTCGATCACTGCGCCATTTATCTCCTGATTGCCGGCACTTACACACCGTTTTTGCTGGTGGGGCTGGATTCGCCGCTGGCGAAGGGATTGATGGCGGTAATCTGGGGGTTGGCGCTGCTCGGCGTGCTGTTCAAACTGGCCTTCGCCCACCGTTTTGAAGCCCTGTCGTTGGTGACCTACCTGACGATGGGCTGGCTGTCGCTGATCGTGATTTATCAGTTGGTCACGCGGCTGGAGGCCGGCGGCGTCACGCTGCTGGCGATCGGCGGGGTGGTCTATACCCTGGGCGTGATTTTCTACGCTTCCAAGCGCATTCGCTTTGGCCACGCCATCTGGCACGGCTTCGTGCTCGGCGGCAGCGCCTGCCATTTCATGGCGATCTACCTGTACGTCTAAGCGTTGCCGCTACGTCTGAATGCGTATTGAACTGGCGCCTCTTTTGTTTTAAAAAAGAGGCGCTTGCTTCTTTCGGGTATCCAGCAAGCCCGTTCCTTCATTTCTGAGCCCGCATACCGTTTCTTTAACCTCTGTTCAGGACTCACCAAGATGATCGTTCGCTTATCCAAAGCGCTGCTGGTCTGCGCTATCGCTTTGTTCGCTTCGCTGGTCGCCTTCGGCAACATCACCGACTACGGCTCCAACTTCGCCTTCGTGCGCCATGTCTTTATGATGGACACGATTTTCCCCGACGCCACCATCGGCTATCGCTCGATACAGACACCGTGGCTGCATCACGCCGGTTATATTTTCATCATCGCGCTGGAAAGCCTGACCGCGCTGCTGTGCTGGATCGGCGGCCTGCGACTGTTGGGCGGCCTGAAACTGCCCGCCAGGGCCTTCAACGGTCGCAAAAAGCTGGCGGTGGTCGGCCTGACGCTGGGCTTCCTCACCTGGCAGGTCGGTTTCATGTCGATAGGCGGCGAGTGGTTCGGCATGTGGATGTCGAAGCAGTGGAACGGCGTTCCCGATGCCTTTCGTTTCTTCATCACCATCATTTTGGTGCTGATTTATCTGGTGCAGCGCGACGGGGAGTTGGACGAGTAACGAAGATGGCCGCAGGCAGGGCGCCTGCGGCCGACGGATTATTTCTCTTCGGCCAGCGAGTAGGGCAACGGTTTGATCGCCAACTGGCTGGCGGCATCGTCGCGTACCCGCAGCTTGCTGTCGGCGTCCAAATCGTTGTTCATCACCACCTGCACCCACAGCGTGCCGTCGGCCAATTGGCTCGACGCCAGTACGGTGCCGGTGCGGCGCCAGTTTTCACCCAGCTGCAGCTCCAGATCTTCCGCCGCCTGCGGGGCGCGAGCGGCTTTACCTTCCAGCCAGTAGAGCGCGCGTTTGTTGGCGCCGCGGAATTTGGCGCGCGCCACCATCTCCTGGCCGGTATAGCAGCCCTTGCTGAAGCTGATGCCTTCCAGCGCCTGCAGGTTGGTGGCCTGCGGGATCAGCTGCGCGCTGTTGGCGGCGTCGATAATCGGATAACTGGCTTCGATCTCCAGCGCCAGCCACTGGCTGCTGTCATTCAGTTCCGCCTGATCATGCAGTTTGCCGATCAGCTGTTCGGCCACGGCGGGGCGGGTCACCAGCAGAAAACGTTCCGCCGGCGCAGCGAAGTGCAGCAGCGTGGTTTCGCCTTCCTGCACCACCGGGTGCTCGACGCTCGGCAGCGTGGCGAACAGGCCCGCCAGCGCGGCGCGCGCCTGGAAACCGGCGACCCCCAGCAATACCGCGTCATTATCGGCGGCGATGGTGACTTTGGAAAACACCGCATATTTTTTGATTTCAGCCAGTTGGCTGTCCAGCACGCTGCGGCGCTCCAGATAGGCGAAGCCT
Source organism: Serratia sp. CY55921 (assembly GCF_052167655.1). Classification (NCBI taxonomy): domain Bacteria; kingdom Pseudomonadati; phylum Pseudomonadota; class Gammaproteobacteria; order Enterobacterales; family Yersiniaceae; genus Serratia; species Serratia sp. CY55921. The sequence continues at coordinate 57,728 of NZ_JBJNMU010000006.1, forward strand.
TCGCCACGGTGGAACAGACGCAGGTTGCTCCACATTTTGCCCTTGGCGTCGCAGTGGGCGCACAGCACGTGTTGATCGGCCGCCAGCGCGTCGATGTCCGCCGTCACCTGGCCCTGGAGATATTTCACCGCGTCCGGCCCGTTCAGCGTCACCAGCGCCCAATCTTCCAGCGAGATCAGCGTCAGGGGCAGATGGGTGGAAGCGGAGGGCTGACGGGGTGGGAATGGAATGTTATGCGCCATAGTAAGTTCCTGCTCAACGTTTAGCTTACCTGAAGGGTATTGAACCCATGGTAAAAGAGGCGGCGGGCTTTGCAAACTGTTATTCGCGCCGCGGCGCCGGGGGGCGCTTTTTTTGGCATTTTGCGCTTTATTGCGTTTTCCGCCACAAAGCGCCTTCCCGGCGTGTATGTCAAATTGTTACTCTATAGGCTTGCGGCCAGGGCACCCTTGCAGACAGATCCCCGGTTGATGGAATTATATTGCGACGGCGTTGCCATACAGTGTGTCATTTGAACCCTGCGCTGGCGCTGCCGCGCTGAAAAGAGGTGAGTCATAACAACATGGATATTAACAACAAAGCACGTATTCACTGGGCTTGCCGTCGTGGCATGCGCGAGCTGGACATCTCCATCATGCCGTTCTTCGAATACGAATACGACAGCCTGAATGACGCGGACAAGGCGCTGTTCATCCGTCTGCTCGAGTGCGACGATCCCGATTTGTTCAACTGGCTGATGAATCATGGCGCGCCGCAGGACAGCGAGCTGCAAAGAATGGTGACCCTGATCCAAACGCGAAATAAAGATCGTGGCCCAGTGGCGATGTGATATCCGCATTTCCTGGCGCACCCAGCTGTTCTCTCTGTTGACCCACGGCGTCCTGATCCTGCTGATCCTGATTTCGCCCTGGCCGGAAGGCTTTGGTCCGCTCTGGCTGGTGTTGCTGACGCTGGTGGTGTTTCAGTGCATTCGCAGCCAGAAGCGCATCGCTGCGGTGCAGGGTGAACTGCGGCTGCTGGCGGACAGGCGTTTCAGCTGGCACGGCCGAGAATGGCAGCTGGCGAAAAAGCCCTGGATGCCGGGCTACGGCCTGCTGCTGACGCTACAGTCTATGGAGGGCAAAAAGCGCCGTCGGCTGTGGCTGGCTTCCGACTGCATGAGCAAAGAGGAGTGGCGCCACCTGCGGCAGCTGTTGCTGTATCCGCCGGCGGGTGACGGCGAACAAGACTGATAGGGGGCGCCGGCGCGAATCATGTCGCCGGCGCTCGGCGTTTGGGGAAGATCGCCCGATAGCGGCTACAGCAGCGGCTCCATTTCCAACAGGATCTGTTCGCACCATTGCTGCAGGCGCTCTTCGCTCAGATCGTATTGGTTGACCTCATCGAGCGCCAGGCCGACGAAGTGTTTGCCGTCGGCGCTCAGCGGTTTGGGGCTGGTGAACTCGAAGCCCTCAGTTGGCCAGAAGCCGATGAACTGCACGCCCAGCGGTGCGATGTGATCGTGCAGCATACCCAGCGCGTCGAGGAACCACTCGCCGTAACCGAGCTGATCGCCCATGCCGTACATGGCGACGATCTTGCCTTTCAGATCCAGCGCCGGCAGTTGCGGCCAGATCGCTTCCCAGTCTTCCTGCAGTTCGCCGAAATCCCAGGTCGGGATGCCGAGGATGAGAATGGAATAGTCCTCCATCAGCTTGGGCGAGACGTCTTTCAGGTTGTGCAGGTCGACCAGGTCTTCACCCAGAATCTCACGGATTTTTTCTGCCGCCATCTCGGTGTAGCAGGTGCTGGAGCCGTAAAACAGACCAATCTTCATGTGTAAACCGTTACGTTGCTGTTTAGAGAATTGCAGCGAGTATACCTGATTTGCGTCGGCTTAAGGCATAATGGCGCGGGTGGAAATGCAACGAAGAGAGGACCGCGTGCAACAGCAAGACAATGCGCTGATTGAACAATTCCTGGATGCGCTGTGGCTTGAGCGCAATCTGGCGGAAAATACGCTGGCCTCCTACCGGCTGGATTTGCAGGCCCTGGGCGCCTGGCTTGGCCAGCAAAACACCGACTTGCTGCAGGCGCAGGCCTTGGATCTGCAGGCGTTTCTCGCCGAGCGGGTGGACGGCGGCTACAAGGCCACCAGCTCCGCGCGCTTGCTGAGCGCCATGCGTCGCCTGTTTCAGTATCTGTACCGCGAAAAGCTGCGCGCCGACGATCCCACCGCGCAGCTGGCTTCCCCGAAGCTGCCGCAGCGTTTGCCGAAGGATCTGAGCGAGGCGCAGGTCGATGCGCTGCTGCAGGCGCCCTGCGTCGATCAGCCGCTGGAGCTGCGCGACAAGGCGATGCTCGAGGTGTTGTACGCGACCGGGCTGCGGGTCTCTGAGCTGGTGGGGTTGAACATCAGCGACGTCAGCCTGCGTCAGGGCGTGGTGCGGGTGATCGGCAAGGGCAACAAGGAGCGGCTGGTGCCGCTGGGCGAAGAAGCGGTCTACTGGATCGAAAATTATCTGGAGCACGGGCGCCCGTGGCTGGTCAACGGCCAGACGCTGGATGTGCTGTTCCCCAGCAACCGGTGTCAGCAAATGACCCGACAGACGTTCTGGCATCGCATCAAACACTATGCCATCCTTGCGGGCATCGACAGCGAGCGTCTGTCGCCGCACGTGTTGCGGCACGCGTTCGCCACCCATTTGCTGAACCATGGGGCCGATCTCCGTGTCGTACAGATGTTGTTAGGCCACAGCGATCTCTCGACCACGCAAATTTATACTCATGTAGCGACCGAACGACTGAAACAGCTACATCAACAGCATCACCCGCGCGCCTGAGCGGCGGGTTCGAAAGGATTGGAACAATGAAAAAAGGTTTAATGCTGCTCTCTCTGCTGGTGGCTTCGGTGGCCGGCGCCGCCCATGCCGATGACGCGGCGATCAAAAAAGCGCTCGCCAGCCTGGGCATTCAGCAGGCGGACGTGCAGCCTTCGCCGGTCAACGGTCTGAAAACCGTGCTGACCGACAGCGGCGTGCTGTACGCCTCCGAAGACGGCAAGCACATCCTGCAGGGCCCGCTGTTCGACGTCAGCGGCAAAGAGCCGGTCAACGTGACCAACCAACTGCTGAGCACCAAGATGGAAGCGCTGAAAGATCAGATGATCGTTTACAAAGCGCCGAAAGAGAAACACGTGATCACCGTGTTCACCGATATCACCTGCGGTTACTGCCACAAACTGCATCAGCAGATGAAAGAGTACAACGACCTGGGCATTACGGTGCGTTACCTGGCGTTCCCGCGCCAGGGGCTGGCTTCCCAGGCTGAAAAAGACATGCAGTCGATCTGGTGCACCGCCGACAAGGCCAAGGCGTTCGACGCCGCCATGAAGGGCGACGCCGTTTCTCCGGCGACCTGCAAAACCGACATCAGCAAGCATTACGAGCTGGGCGTGCAGTTCGGCATTCAGGGCACGCCGGCCATCATCCTGGAAAACGGCATGATGATCCCGGGCTATCAGGGGCCGAAAGAGATGGCCGCCATGCTGGACGCGCATCAGGCCGCCACCAAAGCCGGTGGTTAATCGCCGGTGAGTATCAAAACGCAACTACGCCGCCGCCCGGCGGCGGACGACACGCATCTGCCCGCCAGTTTGCCGCCGCTTCTGCGTCGGCTTTACGCCCTGCGCGGCGTGCAGGCTGAGCAAGAGCTGGAGCGCGGCGTTAAGGGCATGCTGCCCTGGCAACAGCTGGACGGCATCGACGACGCCGTCAGCCTGTTGCAGCAAGCGCTGGCCGACGGTCGCCGCATCATGGTGGTGGGCGATTTCGACGCCGATGGCGCCACCAGCACCGCGCTGACGGTGCTGGCGCTGCGCAGCATGGGCGGCGCAGCCGTCGATTATCTGGTGCCTAACCGTTTCGAAGACGGTTACGGCCTGAGCCCCGAAGTGGTGGAGCAGGCGGCGGCGCGCGGCGCAGAACTCATTGTTACCGTCGATAACGGCATCTCCTCCCACGCCGGCGTCGACGTGGCGCACGCCAAAGGCATGCAGGTGCTGGTGACCGATCACCACCTGCCGGGCGAGACCCTGCCGGCGGCTGAAGCGATTGTTAACCCCAACCTGCGCGGCTGCGCCTTCCCGTCCAAATCGCTGGCGGGGGTAGGCGTGGCGTTCTACCTGATGCTGGCGCTGCGCGCCCGGCTGCGGGACAGCGGCTGGTTCGAGCAGCGCGCGCTGGCGATGCCGAATCTGGCGGAACTGCTGGATCTGGTGGCGCTCGGCACCGTGGCCGACGTGGTGCCGCTGGACGCCAACAACCGCATTCTGGTGTATCAGGGATTAAACCGCATCCGCGCCGGCAAATGCCGACCGGGCATCCGCGCGCTGCTCGAAGTGGCCAACCGCGACGCCCGCCAACTGGCGGCCAACGATCTCGGTTTCGCCCTCGGCCCGCGGCTCAACGCCGCCGGCAGGCTGGACGACATGTCGATCGGTGTGGCGCTGCTGCTGAGCGACGACATCGCGCAGGCGCGCATGCTGGCCAACGATCTCGATGCGCTGAACCAGACGCGACGCGAGATAGAGCAGGGCATGCAGGTGGAAGCCCTGCAGCTGTGCGATCAGCTGGAGCGCACCAGCACCGAGCTGCCTTACGGGCTGGCGATGTATCATCCGGAATGGCATCAGGGCGTGGTGGGCATCCTCGCTTCGCGCATCAAAGAGCGTTTCCACCGTCCGGTGATCGCTTTCGCGCCGGCGGGCGACGGCATCCTGAAAGGCTCCGGCCGTTCGGTGCCCGGCTTGCACATGCGCGACGCGCTGGAGCGGCTGGATATGCTGAACCCCGGGCTGATGATGAAGTTCGGCGGCCACGCGATGGCGGCCGGGCTGTCGCTGGAAGAGGCCAAATTCGACGAGTTCCGCCAGCGTTTCGGCGAGCTGGTGGGCGAATGGCTCGATCCGGCGATGTTGGAAGGGGTGATCTGGTCCGATGGCGAACTGGCGATGCAGGAGCTGTCGTTGACGACGGCGGAGCTGCTGCGCGAGGGCGGCCCGTGGGGCCAGGCGTTCCCGGAACCGACCTTCGACGGCAAGTTCCGCATCCTGCAGCAGCGGCTGGTGGGTGAGAAACACCTGAAGCTGATGGTGGAACCGCTTGGCGGCGGCCCGTTGCTCGACGGCATCGCGTTCAACGTGGACACCACGCTGTGGCCGGACAGCAGCGTGCGCGAAGTGGAACTGGCCTACAAACTCGACGTCAACGAGTTTCGCGGCAACCGCAACGTGCAACTGCTGATCCAGCACCTTTGGCCGCGCTGAGGCGAAATTGAACACAACTCGGGGATTGGGCTCTCCAATCCCCGGCATCCTTCCCGATCGCCACAAAAACTGACCAACTCGCTATAAACTGCCGCCCGGATCCGTTAGAATTAGCGGTTCCAATGGCATTCCGCCATCGACGACATCAACGTAAAAGAACGCAAAACCATGTTTGAAATTAACCCGGTAAAAAACCGAATTCAGGACCTGTCCGAGCGGACTGCGGTTCTTAGGGGGTATCTTTGACTATGATGCCAAGAAGGAACGCCTAGAAGAAGTCAACGCCGAGCTGGAGCAGCCGGACGTTTGGAACGAACCGGAGCGCGCACAGGCGCTCGGCAAAGAGCGCGCCGCGCTGGAAGCCATCGTTGAAACCATCGATCACCTGCAGCAGGGCAGCGAAGACGTCAGCGGTCTGCTGGAGCTGGCGGTGGAAGCCGACGATGAAGAGACCTTCAACGAAGCGGTCGCCGAACTCGATCAACTGATCGCCAAGCTCGAGCAGCTGGAATTCCGCCGCATGTTCTCTGGCGAATACGACAGCGCCGACTGCTATCTGGACATTCAGGCCGGCTCCGGCGGCACCGAAGCGCAAGACTGGGCCAGCATGCTGCTGCGCATGTACCTGCGCTGGGCCGAAGCCAAGGGCTTCAAGACCGAAGTGATCGAAGAGTCCGACGGCGACGTTGCGGGCCTGAAATCGGCCACCATCAAGATCATCGGCGACTACGCGTTCGGCTGGTTGCGCACTGAAACCGGCGTTCACCGCCTGGTGCGCAAGAGCCCGTTCGACTCCGGCGGCCGTCGCCACACCTCGTTCAGCTCGGTGTTCATCTACCCGGAAGTGGACGACGATATCGACATCGATATCAACCCGGCGGATCTGCGCATCGACGTGTACCGCGCCTCCGGTGCGGGCGGTCAGCACGTCAACAAAACCGAATCCGCCGTACGTATTACTCACCTGCCAACCAACATCGTGGTGCAGTGCCAGAACGATCGTTCTCAGCATAAGAACAAGGATCAAGCGTTTAAACAGCTGCGAGCCAAGCTGTACGAGTTTGAGATGCAAAAGAAAAATGCTGATAAACAGGCGATGGAAGACAACAAGTCCGACATCGGCTGGGGCAGCCAAATCCGTTCTTACGTGCTGGATGACTCCCGCATCAAGGATTTGCGCACCAACGTCGAAACGCGTAACACGCAGGCCGTACTGGATGGCGACCTGGATAAATTCATTGAGGCAAGTTTGAAAGCCGGGTTATGAGGAATAGAAATGTCTGAACAACAAGTACAGGGCGCCGATCAGGCGCTGGATCTCAATAACGAGCTGCAGTCCCGCCGCGAGAAACTGGCCGGCCTGCGTGAGAACGGCATTGCGTTCCCGAACGACTTCCGTCGCGACTCCACCTCCGACAAACTGCACGCCGCGTACGGCGATAAAGACAACGAAGAGCTGGAAGCGCTGGGCGTAGAAGTGACCGTCGCCGGCCGCATGATGACCCGCCGCATTATGGGCAAGGCATCCTTCGTTACGCTGCAGGACGTGGGCGGCCGCATTCAGCTGTACGTCGCGCGCGACGATCTGGCTGAAGGCGTGTACAACGAGCAGTTCAAGAAGTGGGACCTGGGCGATATCCTCGGCGCGCGCGGCAAGCTGTTCAAAACCAAGACCGGCGAACTGTCGATCCACTGCACCGAACTGCGTCTGCTGACCAAAGCGTTGCGTCCGCTGCCGGACAAATTCCACGGCCTGGCGGATCAGGAAACCCGTTACCGCCAGCGTTACCTGGATCTGATCGCCAACGAAGAGTCGCGCAACACCTTCAAGGTGCGTTCTCAGGTGATGTCGGCTATCCGTAACTTCATGGTGGAACGCGGCTTCATGGAAGTCGAAACCCCGATGATGCAGGTGATCCCGGGTGGCGCGTCGGCGCGTCCGTTCATCACCCACCACAATGCGCTGGATATCGACATGTACCTGCGCATCGCGCCGGAACTGTATCTGAAGCGTCTGGTGGTCGGCGGCTTTGAGCGCGTGTTCGAAATCAACCGCAACTTCCGTAACGAAGGCGTTTCTCCGCGTCACAACCCAGAGTTCACCATGATGGAACTCTACATGGCTTACGCGGATTACAAAGACCTGATCGAGCTGACCGAGACGCTGTTCCGCACCCTGACCGAGAAAGTGCTGGGCACCTCTCAGGTGCAGTACGGCGACGAAGTGTTCGACTTCGGCAAGCCGTTCGAGAAGCTGACCATGACCGAGGCGATCAAGAAATACCGTCCGGAAACCGATCTGGCTGACCTGGCCGACATGGGCAAAGCGGTGGCCATCGCGGAATCCATCGGCATCAAGGTTGAGAAGAGCTGGGGCCTGGGCCGCGTCGTGACCGAGATCTTCGAAGAAGTGGCGGAAAGCCATCTGATTCAGCCGACCTTCATCACCGAGTACCCGGCTGAAGTGTCGCCGCTGGCGCGCCGCAACGACGTGAACCCGGAAATCACCGACCGCTTCGAGTTCTTCATCGGCGGCCGTGAAATCGGCAACGGCTTCTCCGAGCTGAACGACGCCGAAGACCAGGCGCAGCGCTTCGCCGATCAGGTGAACGCCAAAGACGCCGGCGACGATGAAGCGATGTTCTACGACGAAGACTACGTCACCGCGCTGGAGCACGGCCTGCCGCCGACCGCCGGTTTGGGCATCGGCATCGACCGCATGGTGATGCTGTTCACCAACAGCCACACCATCCGCGACGTGATTCTGTTCCCGGCGATGCGCCCGCAGAAATAATCGCGTTTAGCGTGCAACAACCGGTGCGGGCAACTGCGCCGGTTTTTTTTCGTCTGCGGGACTTAACCGCTTAAAACATCGACAGTTACGCGCCATCTCCGCTTGCCCGCCGCCGATAACCGGTTATAATGCCTGTCGCACACCGATGCGGGTGTAGTTCAATGGTAGAACGGCAGCTTCCCAAGCTGCATACGAGGGTTCGATTCCCTTCACCCGCTCCAAGCCCGTTTACTCCTTCGTCTTACACGTTCACAGCACGCGTTATTTCCCGTTTCAGCCTCTGGCACTCATCTCGCCGAAGTCATTCTGACATTGCGCCTTGTCTCTCAATAAAGCAGGTCAGCGTTTGGCAAAGGCCGCCTGTATGCCGTTATTCTCCGCGTGCAGGGATCTGACATACTCGCTGGGCGACTGGCCCACCAGAGCGCGAAAATCGCGAGCGAAATGGGCCTGATCAAAATAGCCCAATTCCAACGCCAGCCTGCTCCAATCGCGAGGCGCGTGAGCCTGCAGTTGCGCGATGGCTTCATGCAGACGATAGCGTTGGATCACCCATTTGGGGCCGACGCCTACGTACTTATGAAATAGCCTCTGTAGCGCGCGTTTGTCTATCGCCGCAGTGCCCAGCAATTGGTTTACCGACGTTATGCCAAGGTTGTCGGCGATAGCGGCCACGAGCCTGTTCGCTCGCGCGACGTTAGGATCGGGTTGGGGCCGCCGCGCCAGCAGGAAAGCCTCCGCCACGAGCGTCATCGCACTCGTCGTAGCGCACGTGGCGATACGCGTCGCCAGCGACTGGCAATCAGCGCCAAACACGGTCTGCGCAGGCATCGAGCGGTTCGCGAGCGTCGATATGGGCGCTTGCAGAAAGGGATGGAAGCCGCCCGGCTTAAACTTGATGCCAAAGGCGAAGCCTCGCCCTTCAAGGAGCCGCTCGAAGCGATCGGTGTGAACGCCGTAAACGTATGATTCATTCCGTTCGATCACCAGATGCACGTTGGGGTGGGGCAGCGTCGCTTGCCGCTGAGGCGGTAACTCCCGCAGATCCCAGCGCACGCACCAGTAGTGCTCGACCAGATCGGCCAACGCAGCTGATGGCGAGTGGCGCTCGTGTATAAACTGACTTTGCGTCGGCTGCGGATGCAGCACTCCGCGCGGTTTGGCATTCCCGGCCGTCATCTTGAGCTACCGTCATGCGGGGCGACTTGTCGCGTTTTTGCAATCATCTACCTGGTCGCTCCTGATACATTCACATATGTCTTCGCGCCGCGTTATGCGCCGCGATAGCTGCTGGAAGATAATGACGATTTTATAACTCGACAGATTGATCTGTATGGGCGCGTTTAATCTTTGCCGCGGCCATTGCCAGGAACGCAGCGCGCACCGATGCGTCTGTGTCATCAACCTTAACAAAGGGGTTTGTAAAATGCATGCGACAGGAACATTCGACGTCAAATTGACGCCGCAAACCGCAACGGCTGAAATTGAGACGGCCAAGCTCAGTCGGATGACGATTGATAAGCAATTTCATGGTGACCTGACTGCGGCCAGCCTCGGAGAAATGCTGGCTGTACGCATGGAGGCGCATGGCTCCGCCGGTTATGTGGCAATGGAGCGCGTAACGGGGACCTTGCATGGCCACAAGGGCAGCTTCGTGTTACAGCACAGCGGCACCATGAACCGTGGGGTTTCGTCGCTGCAGTTGACGGTCGTCCCCGATTCCGGGACGGGCGAGCTGACGCAATTGAGTGGAACGATGACGATCGAGATCGACCAAGGCACGCACCGCTACACGATGGATTATGTCCTTCCCTAGGGGAAGAACGAGGTGAACGGCGACCCAAACTTGTGTCAGCGCCGTGGTGAAGAAAGCAGGGCAAAAAAATGCCGCCCCTGGGGACGGCATGTCGGCCTTTAGCGCACCAGATGCAAGAAATGCAGATGCTTTTCGTACTGGTCGAGAATATCGTTGATCAACTGCTCCTGATTCCAGCCCATGACATCGTAGTTCTGGCCGCCTTCTTTCAGGTAGATCTCCGCGCGATAATACTTGTGCTGCTCGGCTTGCTGTTCATCGTTATCCAGCCCGGCCAGAGCGAACGTCGGCGAACTGTAGCCGCGCAGTCTGACTTCATAGATAAAGTTAAGCTCATCGCCCAAATCGACCTCGAAACGAATGCGGTCTTCCGCAGTGGCGTTGATGCTGCTGAGCGTGTTTTGTTTACTCAGCTCTTCCTGCACCAGCGTCATGGCCGGTTGGATAACCTCATCCATAAAGCGCTTAACCAGCGAGCGTTTTGGCAGATAGGCGATATTGCGCAGCCTGCGCTGCCAGGGAATGGGGTTGCGGGCGGCGGTGGGGGCGATGGTGGCCATATTTTGGCTGTCGCGCTTGGTCAGGTCGCGGCGCAGCGCTTTAAGCAAACCGTAAATGGATATCAGCAAGATGGCCGAGAACGGCAATGCGCTGGCGATGGTGACGGTTTGCAGCGCGCTGAGCCCCCCGGCGATCAGCAAGGCGATGGCGACGATGCCCATCAGCGACGCCCAGAAAATGCGTTGCCATACCGGCGTGTTGCTGGAGCCGCCCGAAGCCAGCGTATCCACGACCATGGCGCCGGAGTCGGCGGACGTGACAAAAAAGACGATAACCATCGCCATGGCGATAAACGAAAGCACGCTGGAGAATGGGAAATGCTCCAGGAAGTTAAACAACGCCAAGGCCACGTCTTGTTGTACCGTAGTGGCGAGATCTGTCGCGCCCTTTTCCATGATGAGGTAAATGGCGCTGTTGCCGAACACGGTCATCCACATGAGGGTGAAGCCGGCCGGGACGAACAGCACGCCCGTGACAAATTCGCGGATGGTTCGGCCGCGGGAAACCCGTGCGATGAACATCCCGACGAAAGGCGACCAGGAGAGCCACCACCCCCAGTAGAGCAGCGTCCATCCGCCTAGCCAGTTGCTGGATTTGGGTTCATAGGCATACAGGTTGAAGGTTTTGCTGACCAGCTCGGACAGATAGCCGCCGGTATTTTCCACAAAGGATTTCAACAGCAAAACGGTTGGCCCCAACAGCAAGACCAAGGCCAGGAGCAACAGCGCTAGGCCAAGGTTCAGCTCTGACAGAAAGCGTATGCCCTTCTCCAGCCCGGAAACCACGGAAATGGTGGCCAGCCCGGTAATCACCACGATCAAGATCACCTGAACGGTTTCGTTGATTGGCACGCCAAACAGGTGGTTAAGCCCGGCGTTGACCTGCAATACGCCATAACCCAGCGAGGTCGCGACCCCGAATACGGTGCCGATGACGGCGAAGATATCGACGGCGTGGCCGATAGGGCCATAAATGCGATCGCCGATGATCGGATAAAGCGCGGAGCGCAGGGTCAACGGCAGGCCATGCCGATAGCTGAAGAAGGCCAGAATCAACGCCACGATGGCGTAGATCGCCCAGGCATGCAGCCCCCAGTGGAAAAAGGTCAGGCGCATGGCCTGTTTGGCCGCCTCGATGCTCTCGGGCGTGCCGACCGGCGGCGAGAGATAGTGCATAACCGGTTCTGCCACGCCGAAGAACATCAGACCAATGCCCATCCCCGCCGAAAACAGCATGGCAAACCAGGAGTGATAGCGAAAATCGGGTTGCGCATGATCGGGGCCAAGTTTGATGTCGCCGTAACGAGAAAGCCCCAGAAACGTCACGCTGAGCAATATGAGCGCCACGGCCAAAATATAAAACCAGCTGGCGTTGGTGAAGATTTGTTGCTGCAGAAGCTTGAAGTTTTTGTCAGCGACGTCGGGGAAAAAGGCGGCGAAGGCGACCAGAAGAAAAATGAGGACTGCAGAGGTGAAGAATACCGCTTTGTTGATATGGCTTTGCGGCTTATTTAAGGAGGTGTCTTTCTCACTCATAAATTGATTTATTCCATTTGTTTGATTATCGCCCTGAATGGAGGAAAGGTGGTGACTGTAATATCGTAGCAAAATAGTCGGGCTGGCGCAGGAGGCCGACGCCGCTCTATAGAGCGGAATTACCGCTGTCTCTGTGCGGTAATTCCGAATAATTCACGTTGCCGTCAGTTAAATAAAAAGGCCAATAACCCCGTCACCTTATTCTTATTTTCCCATCCCTCCAATTTCATGCAGGCATTAACGTGTTCTTTTCTGCGCATTTCATTACGGTCCGAAGGAAAAACGACGCCGTGAGTATTGGGGATATCCGCACCGTTGATATTCATGGAGGAGAATACAGGCGAGCGGGTGTCTAAAGACAGGCTCACGGGATAGCGTTGTTCGGCTTCTTGTCGGCAGCTTGCTCTGGCGGCTTCAAGGGGTGTCGGAGCCGCCGTTTGCGCTTCCCACTTTTCCGGCGTAGCGCAGGAAGACATCATCAACGCGGCGGTGATAACGGCATATTTTCTCAACGTAAAAATCCCTTTTCAAAAAAATCCCGCCTATTCTACCCAACCCCTCAAACAGGGGGAGCGTTATTCACGTTTAACGCCTCCGGCGACACGCACGGCTATTTATGCTGTGTGGCCCGCCGGAAAACCGGTCGGGCCGTTATGGCGCATTAACCGAGGATCTCCTTGGCGAGTATTTCAAACAGCGTATCGATCTCATCAAGGGTGTTGTAGTGCATCATGCCGATGCGCAGCACGCCGCCGTCCTGCAGCCCCAGTTGCTGAATCAGGCCCAGCGCATAGAAATGTCCGCTGCCGGCGCAGATGTTGTGGTGCCCCAGCCGTCGGGCGATCGCGTCGGGCGCCTGGCCGCTGAAGGTCAGGGCGAAGGTCGGCGTGCGGCGTGCGCTGTCCGCCTGCGGATTGCCGTAGAGCCGCACGCCGTCGAGTTGCTGCAGCCGTTGCAAAAAGTGGCGGCACAGCGCCTCTTCATGCCGGTGGTAGGCGGCGAAGCTCTCCTGCAAGCGCTGCCTTAACGGCGCGTCGGGCGTGCCCCACTGCGCCAAATACTCGATAGCGGCCGCGACGCCGGCCAGCGCTTCGAAGCTCTGCGTGCCGGTCTCGAAACGGCCGGGGCCGACGTCAGTGGCCGGCTCGACTTTGTACGGCCGCAGGCGCTGCAGCCACTGCGGCGCGATGTAGGCCATGCCGACGTGCGGGCCAAAGAATTTGTAGGCGGAGCACACCAGGAAGTCACATCCCAACGCCTGCACGTCGATCAGGTTATGCGGCGCGTAATGAACGGCGTCGACATACACCTGCGCGCCCACCCGATGCGCGGCTTCAACGATGGTTTTGATATCGACGATGCTGCCGGTGACGTTGGACGCGTAGCTGACCGCCACCAGACGCGTGTTGGCGTTGATGCGCGCGCACACTTTTGCCGCGTCGAGAGAACAATCGGCGCTCTCCAGCGCTATCTGATGCACCACGGCGCCTTTGTCGGCGGCGGCCTGCTGCCAGCTGGAGACGTTGGCGTAGTGATCCAGCGCGGTGACGATGACCTCATCGCCGTCCCGCCAATCGCGACTGATGATGCGGCTGAGATGAAAGGTCAGCGTGGTCATGTTCATGCCGAAGATGATGTTGTCGGGCGACGGTGCATTTAACAAGGCGCGCACCGATTCGCGCGCCTGGCCCATCACCTCGCCGGTAACCCGGCTGGAGAAATAGTGCCCGCCCAGGTTGGCGTTGTACTTCCCCAGGTAGTCGGTCATTTTTTCCAGCACGCCCCGGGAAACTTGCGCACCGCCGGGGCCGTCGAAAAAGATCGCCGGTTTGCCGTCGATCTGCCGGGACAGGGCGCTGAACTGGCGTCGGGCGAGCTCGGGGGTAAAGGTCATGCTTTCTCTCCCCGAGCGGTGAGGACGAAGAGATCCAGATAGCCTTCTTCATTCGGGCTTACGGTATTGATCGGCGTGGCGTTATGCCACAGTTTACTGTCCGCCAACAGCACGGCTTCACCGTCTGCCAGCGCTTTTTTGAAGAAAGGATCGTGGCGGCTGTCGTCGTACAGCATGATTTCGCCGCCGACGATATTGTGGCGATGAATGGCAATCATCGCGATATGGTCGAAACCGTCCTGGTGAATACCTTCCGGCGCCACCAGCGTATCTTTTTGGATGGCGACCACGCGCATCTGGTGGATCTCTATCTCGGCGCCTTCCGGCAGTTCGTTGTTTTCGGCAAACAGGTTGCACATTTCCGCCATGCCGGCGCTCTGCAGCACGGCGCTGTCGATAGGCTCGAAGCGGCGCACCACGTTGCCCTGGAAATGGTTGATCTGATCCGACTGCATGAAGGTGCGCGGCCCCACTTCGGCGATGTTGGGGTTGAGGTATTTCACGACGGAATAACGGCGCAGGCGATATTTGCCGTCGGCATGTTGCGTGTGGGGCAAGGAAGAAAATGAGGGCATCAGCTCTTGGGTGGCTTGCGGGCTTAGTACAGTCATACTTATTACGTTTTCGTGTTTCTGTAACATAATCACCTCTAATAATAATAATTTCTGATGTTGTAGGGGGTAATTCGATTGAATTGTAGACGACTCTATAACCAACGCAATGTGGGGTTGGCGAGGTGTGATGGCGGTCGTAAAGTGGGGAGAGCGCAAAAAGATAACGTGGCGAAAAGTCGGCTGATGCGGCGGTGAAACGGCGCGGCATCTTGCCCGCACCGGCAGGTATCAAGCGATGGGCGCGCGGCCCTCGTGTTCAGAATGTCTCGAAATAAAGCTCGCGCAACAGCCAGGAGATTTCGTTATTGGTGCGGTTCAGGACGTCTATTCTGTGAACCCCTATCGCTTCTGCGCGCAGGTCGAGCAGCAGGTTGCGAATCTGCCGGAATAACGGAGTTTGCGGGTTGGGTTTGGCCAACTGCTGTCCACACAGTTTGATACCGGCGTCGCAGCCGGTGGCGATGTCCGTCAGGCAGCACGGGCAAGCGGTTTTTTGGCGCGCCATATTGCGGCATTGTTGCCCGATTACCTGGTTGAAGTGGCGTAATTGCAGGCAGACTTCCCGCGAGTTCAACGGTTTGGAATGGGTTGTCATCGGTTTCAGCTCCCTTGTCTTCGCCTATATTGGCACTTACCGATGAAGATAACCACGGACAAGCTGAGGGGGTATCGCCTTGTTTTGTTTGCAAATGGGGAGGGGATGGCGGCCCGCCGTCGGCGGGCCGTTACGATCAGGCGCGTTTAAACAGATTCGCCGCCTGGAACAGGGCAAAGGAACTGACCAGCATCTCGATGCCGACGATCGCCGTCACCAGCGTCACCGACGCCGCCGGGCCTGAGCCGATCAGCATCCAGGCGATGATCAAATCGAGCACGCCGATGACGAACTGCAGCCAGTTGCCCGGCAGGCCGCGGCGCATATAGCCTGCCGCCAGGCGCGCGATGCCGCCGAGCGCAAACAGCACGGCGAGGTAGACGGCCAGCGCCAGAATGCCCGCCAGCGGGCTGGTGATGAACACATAGCCGATAATCAGGTAGGCTACGCCCAGCAAAATGCCGCCGATCATCGGCCAGGTATTCTGCGCCCGGTTGGCTATCATGGCGATAATCAGCCCGGCGCCGCTCAACAGCAGCAGGACGCCCACCACGATGCTCAGCGCTGCGCCGGAGGCGAAAGGATTCACCAGGCACAGTATGCCGCCCGCCAGCAGCAGGAAGGCGATGATCAGCAGGGTGGTGCGTTGCTTTTTGAGCAGCTCTTCGCTCAGGAGGGGCAGATTATTGCGGTCGAGGTTCAACATGACAGTACTCCATTTCGTCGTTGGGTAATTAATCAGTCATCCTTACCTGTTTAGCATAGACCGTCTGGGGGTTTTTGACTGACCCGGCGCAAATGTTACACTGTGCGGCTGACGCGTATCAGAACCGAAAGACGATTGGGGACAGGATTTGAGCACAGGAAGCAAGCTGGCAAGGTGGCGCCGCATCGCGGTGTGTCTGACATTGGGGCTGCTGTTGGCCGGGTGTTCGGGTAAAAACACCTACAACCGCGACTACGACAAACTGCCGAAGGGCAGCTACACCGGCAAGTCCTACACCGTCAAACGGGGCGATACGCTGTACTACATCGCCTGGATCACCGACAGCGAAGTCGGCGATCTGGCCAGAATCAACAAGATACGCCCGCCCTATAATCTGGAAGTGGGGCAAAAACTACGGCTGAGCGGCGGCGCGCCGACCAAAACCGCCGCTACGCGCCGTAAAACATCCTCGTCTTCCGCCGCGATCGCCAAGCAAACGCCGCCGCCGGGCGCCGCACGTTGCTGGCGCTGGCCGACCAGCGGCCGGATCGTGCAGGCGTACTCCAATGCCGATGGCGGTAACAAGGGCATCGACATCGCCGGTAAACGCGGCCAGCCGATCTATGCTTCCGCCAAGGGCAAAGTGGTGTACGTCGGCAACCAACTGCGCGGCTACGGCAACCTGATCATGATTAAGCACGGCGAAGACTTTATTACCGCCTATGCGCACAACGACACCACGCTGGTGCGCAATGGCCAGGATGTGAAAGCGGGGCAGAAGATCGGCACCATGGGCAGCACCGGCACCGATTCTGTGTTCCTGCATTTCCAGATCCGCTACCGCGCCACCGCGCTCGATCCGCAGCGCTATCTGCCGCCGCAGGGATCGTCGCCGTCCTGTTAACGTCAATCCGGCTCCTTGCGGGGCCGGATGTCAGCTATTTCAGCGGCAGATAAAGATCGGTCACCAGTTCATATTCCGCTACCTCGTGCACGAAGTTGTGGTAGTGGAAATAGAGCGGAAAGTCGCGCAGCTCCTCGCCGCTGGCCGGCAACCACTCGCTGTAGAGATAGCGGGCGCTTTCCGAGAGCCCATCCAGCGATCCGAGATGGCGCAGCACCGCGCAGCGTCCGGCCGGCAGCATGCTGTTCACCACGCCGAAGGCGTTGTCCTCCGGGATCGGCGCCGTGACCTCCCCGCAGAGGTAGAAGCGGAAGTCCTGCGCTTCGGTGGTGGCCGGATCGTGCGGCGCGATGCCGTACGTGCGGCTGCTTCTGACCGGCGACAGGCCGCTGGTTTTACGCCACTCGATAAAGCGCGCGGCGGTTTCATTGACCAGCGCGGACGGGCCGCGATGTTCGAGCATCGCCACCGGCGTGGCCGGGCAGTCGACAATGTCTACCTTCATGGGGTGTTTCCTTCTGTGTTTCGGTTCGGGAAAGCGCTGCTGCCAATCGATCCAGGCCGGCTGTTTGCGAAACTGGCTCGGCGTTTGGCTGAACGCCTGTTTGAAGGCGCGGCTGAAGGACTCCGGGTTTTGAAAGCCGGCGTCCAGCGCGATGTCAATCACCGGCTCCAGCGGGTTATACGCCAGGCGGTAAGAGGCGCGTTTAAGCCTCATCCACTGGATATAACGCCACACCGAGATGCCGCAATACGCGCTAAACTGGCGTTGAAAGTGGAAGCGCGAAAAATGGGCCACTTCGCTCAGCTTGTCGACGGTAAGCGCCTCGTCCAGGTGGCGGTCGATATAGTCAAAGACCTGCGCAAAGCGCTTTGCATACGTCTGGGTCATGTGATTGTCTCCTCCATGCCTGAACTTTGCCCGAGTCGCCGCCGCTTCTCCTGACGGATGATGCTGAGTTGCCATCGCAGGAAAACGGAATGGCTGCGGCGTTCGCCGCCGGCCAGGCCAAACTCATAACCCCCGCGCGGCCATGCGCCGCGAGCCCGACCGAGAAGATGAATATTACATGATGGATCGTTCCCGCTTGCTGAAATTCCTGCTGCCCTATCTGTGGCCGAAAGACAACCCGCGGCTGCGGGGGTATTTGGTGGTGGCCTTCGTGTTTATGGTGGCGGCCAAGGTCAGCACCACGCTGGTGCCGCTGGCCTACAAAGCGATGGTCGATGCGCTGAGCGGCGAGACGGCGAAAATGCTGGCGGTGCCGCTGGGGCTGATCGTCGCCTACGGCGTGGTGCGGGTGGGCGGCGCGCTGTTTGAGGAACTGCGCAACGTGATGTTTATCCACGTCAGCCAGAACGCCACGCGCCTGTTGGGCGTGCGGGTGTTTCGCCAGCTGCATGCGCTGAGCCTGCGCTTTCATCTGGAGCGCCAGACCGGCGGGCTGTCGCTGTCTATCGAGCGCGGCACCCAGGCGGTGTCCACGGTGCTGTCGCGATTGTTGTTCTCCATCGTGCCGATCCTGTTCGAGCTGACGCTGGTCACGGCGATCATGTGGCATATGCTGAACGGCTGGTTCGCGTTGGCGATCCTGACCACGGTCGGCTGCTACATTCTGTTCACCGTGCTGGCGGTGAGCTGGCGCACCCGCTTTCGCCGCGAGCTCAACAAGGCCAACGCCGACGCCAACAGCAAATCCATCGACAGCCTGCTGAACTATGAGACCGTGAAGTACTTCGGCAATGAAGCGTTCGAGGCTGAGCGCTTCGATCTGTCGCGCCGGCTGTACGAATACGCCGCCATCAAGAACCAATTCAGTTTTACCGCGATCAACCTGGGGCAAACCGCCATTATCTCGATCGGGCTGATCGTCATGATGGCCATGGCGGCGCAGGGTATTACGCAAGGGACGATGACGGTCGGCGACTTCGTGCTGGTCAACGCCTACCTGCTGCAGCTGTACCAGCCGCTGAACTTTTTCGGCTTTATCTACTCGGAGGTGCGCCAGGCGCTGATCGACATGGAGAACATGTTCGATCTGCTGCAGGAAAAGCGTGAGATCGTCGATAGCCCGGATGCGCAGCCGCTGCGCCTCGACCGCGGCGAAGTGCGGTTCGACGCGGTCAGCTTCGGTTACGACACGCGCCGGCCGATCCTCAAGCAGGTGAGTTTTACCATTCCGGCGGGCCACACGGTGGCGGTGGTCGGCGCCTCCGGCGCGGGCAAGTCCACGCTGTCGCGCCTGCTGTTTCGCTTTTACGACGTGCAGGGCGGCGCCATTACCCTCGACGGCCAGGACATTCGCCAACTGACCCAGGCCAGTCTGCGGCAGGCGATCGGCATCGTGCCGCAGGATACGGTGCTGTTCAACGATACGCTGCGCTACAACATCGGCTATGGCAAAACCGGCTCCAGCGATGAAGAAATCGAGCGTGCGGCGCGGCTGGCGCATATCCATGATTTTATCGTCGGTCTGCCCGACGGTTACGACACCCGGGTGGGCGAGCGCGGGCTGAAGCTGTCGGGCGGTGAAAAGCAGCGGGTGGCGATCGCGCGCACCATCTTGAAAAATCCGGCCATCCTGGTGTTCGACGAGGCGACCAGCGCGCTGGATACCCAGACCGAGCGCGAAATCCAGGGGCACCTGCGCGAGGTGAGCCGCAACCACACCACGCTGGTGATCGCCCATCGGCTCTCTACCGTGGTGGACGCCGATGAGATCATCGTGCTGGAGGCGGGGGAAATCGTCGAGCGCGGGGGGCATGAGGCGCTGTTGGCGGCGAACGGCCGCTACGCCGCCATGTGGCAAACCCAGTACAGCGAAGAGCAGGAACCGCGCTGACGCTGCCGTTCACACCATCGATGGCGCGGCCTTGAGCCGTTGTATCACGTACTCGCAGGCGATGCGGTAATCCTGCTGCAGATCGGTGTCATCCCCGGCCAGGCTGCCGCGCAGCCAGAGCCCATCGATCATCGCCGCCAGCCCGCGCGCCGCGTCGCGCGCCTGCTGCAGCGGCAGCTCGCGGCGGAACTGGCTGCATATATTGGAATAGAGCCGCCGATCGTTGGCGCGCTGCAGGCGGCGCAGCACCGGCTGGTGCATGCTGGCGGCCCAGAAGTCGAGCCAGGCGCGCATGGAAATGGCGTTGGTTTGACTGGGGTGGAAGTTGCCCTGAATGATGGCGCACAGCTGCGACTGGCTGTCGCTCGCCGCCTGAGCGCGGCACTCGGCCACCGCGTCGCGCAGATCGCGCAGGATCTTGCGCATGGTCGCGCTCAACAATCCCTCCTTATCGCCAAAATAGTGGCTGACGATGCCGGTCGACAGCCCGGCTTCTTTCGCCACCTGCGACAGGGTGACGCCGGCCAACCCCACCACGCTGATGGTTTCGAAGGCGGCGTTAATCAACTGCTCCTTGCGCTGCTCAGGAATGTCTCTGCGGTACATATTTTCCCCAACTGATAGGCAAATCACACTTTGAATTTGATTGATTGAACGGTCAATCAATACTCTATATGCTGCGAAAATGTCAAATAAATGACGATAAAATGTTAATCAAAAGTTGCGTTTAAATCGTCTGTCTTTCGCATCATGGAAGCCTGCCAATGACAATAAAAACTCCTCCATCGCTTGACGAAGAACCTGTCAGATTGAATGTCCCGGTATTTTTCGGCTCAGCCGCGGTGATCTTGCTGCTGGGGGCGCTGATTGTGCTGTTTCCCGCCGCCAGCAAACAGTGGCTGAATGTCGCGCAAAGTTGGGTGGCCGACGTGTTCGGCTGGTATTACATGCTGTTGATGGTCGCCTGTATGGTGTTCGTGTTCTGGCTGGCGCTGTCGCGCTTTGGCCATATTCGCCTCAGCCAGGATGACGAGCCGCCGCAGTTCAGCTATCCCTCCTGGGTGGCGATGCTGTTCTCGTCGGGCATCGGCATTGCGCTGGTATATTACGGCGCCTATGAGCCGTTGGATCACTTCCTGTCGCCACCGGAAGGCGACGGCGGCAGCGTACAGGCGGCGCGGCAGGCGATGGCGCTGACCTTTTTACACTGGGGGCTGCACGGTTGGGCGCTGTATGCGTTGATCGCCACCGCGCTCGCCTATTTCGCCTATTGTCGCGGTTTGCCGCTGGCGCTGCGTTCCGCGCTGTACCCGATCTTCGGCGAGCGCATCCACGGCGGCGTCGGCCATCTGGTGGACAGCTTCGGCATTCTGGTGACGGTTATCTCGATGGTGACCAACCTGGGGATCGGCGCGCTGTTGGTGAACTCGGGGCTGTTCTACCTGTTCGACATCCCGCAAAGCACCGGCGTGCTGCTGGCGCTGATCGTGGTGATGATGGTGGTGGCCACGCTGGCGGCGGTCACCGGCGTCGAGAAGGGCATCGCGATGCTGTCGAACATTAACGTCGGCTTCCTGTGCCTGCTGTTGCTGTTCGTGTTTCTGGCCGGCCCGACGCTGAACCTGCTCAACGGCATGTTGCAGAATATTGGGGATTATCTGACCTCGCTTGTCAGCCGCAGCTTCGATATGTATCTGTACGGCAAGGCGCGCCAGTGGCAGGGCGCCTGGACGCTGTTCTATTGGGCCTGGTGGGTGGCGTGGGCGCCGTTTGTCGGGCTGTTTATCGCGCGTATTTCCAAAGGCCGTACCATCCGCGAACTGATCTTCGGCGTGTTGCTGATCCCGCTGGGGTTCACGCTGGCGTGGCTGTCGATCTTCGGCAATACCGCCATCAGTCTGGTGCTGGAGGGCGGGCAAGCGATTCTGGGGCAGGTGGCGCAAAGCGATCCGCCGATGGCGGTGTTCAAGCTGTTCGAATACCTGCCCTATACCCAGCTGACCGCCGGTTTTGTGGTGGTGATAAGCTTCGTGCTGTTCCTGACGCCGGTCGATTCCGGCACGCTGATGATAGCGAATCTGTCCTGCCAGGGCGGTTCCGCCCACGATGACGCGCCGGCCTGGCTCCGGGTGTTCTGGGCGGCGGTCACCACGCTGGTGTGCGCCGGGCTGCTGTACGCCGGCAGTTTCAGCGCGATGCAGACTGCCGTGGTGCTGTGCGGCTTGCCTTTCTCGGCGGTGATCGTGCTGTACATGCTCAGCCTGCGCAAGGATCTGCGCGGCTACGCCATGAAGCCGGCGCTCCCCTGAGGCGGCTTATTCGTCCGCGCGCGGCCGGTGATGCACGTATTCGATAATCGTGCCGTCCGGCAGGCGCGCATTGAAACAGGCGCCGGTGGGCACTTCCACCGGGCCAAAGAAGATATCGGCGCCGGCGGCCTGTAGCCGCTGGTGGTAGGGATAAATGTCATCGACCAGCAACGTGCCGACGGTGCTGCGAAAAGGACGCAGGTTTTCTTCCGAGCCTTCCAGGATCAGAAATGGCCCCACCGCCGCCAGCACCAGCCGATGCTCGGGGAAGTCGAAACGCATATCCGCTTCCACGCCGTGCAGCTGCTCGTAAAACGCGATGGCGCGGTCAATCTCGCCTTCGTCGACATAGACCCGGATCAGCACGCGCGGCTCGCGCAGCGATGAAGAGTCGGCGGTTTTGCGCCAAAAGCCTGCTTCTGTCAGTTTTGCCGTCATTGCTCATTCCTCATGGTGGCTCGTTTCCTTGTCATCATGCCGCCGTTTGACGGCAGGGATTAGACCGAGTTGTTATGAACCAGCAGCGGCGGAAATAAAAAAGCCCCGGTAACGGGGCAAAGTCCAGCTCAGGTCGGAATAGCGGGCTAAAGCGGGCGTCAGGCGCGATGGAATTCCGGCAACACCCATTGGCCGATCTCCTGCATCGTCTCTTCCAGCGGCCGCTGGTTGCGGCGAAAATGCAGGCCGATGTGATTGACCCCGGCGTCACGCATGGCGCTCAGTTCCTGAATCAATCCATTGCGGCCGCTCTTGATGCCGAAGCGATGGCGCTGAATCGGCGCGTCGGCGTTATCGGTGAGGTCGAGATGAATAAAGCTGACGTAGGGCTTGTCACCGGCTACGTTGCGCCAGAGTTTGACCCGCGAAACATGGTCCGCAGGCGTGCCGGGATACGACAGCCAGCCATCCATATTTTTCCCCACCCACTCGGGCGTTTGTTGCGCCAGCCCGGCGACCAGCAGCGGCGGCGGCGGCGTGGCCGGCAGCAGGCGCAGTCCCGGTTGCAGTGCACTGTCGGCTTCCCCTTTGAGAATGCCGACGCTGGCGCGGAAGCTTTCACCGCGCGCGGCGTAATCGGCGCCGAACAGCGGGTACTCCACGGGGCGATCGCCGCTGGCGACGCCGAGCAACAGACGATCGCCGCTCAGCGTTTGCAGCGTGGAAGCCGCTTTGCGCACCAGCCACGGCTGCCGCAGCGGCAGCACCACGGCCGCGGTACCGAGCAGAATATTGCGCGTCAGGCTGGACAGGTAGCCGAGGTAGGTAAAGGTCTCAAACACCTGCGCGGCGTCGCCGAAGTCCGGATCATACAGCGGCACGTCGCGAACCCAGGCGGCGCGAAAGCCGAGCTCATCGGCCAGCTTGATGCGCGCAGCGTGTTCGCTCATGTCCGGCACGCCGAACGGCCGCCCGTCCTGCTGGCGTTTCAGCTGCCCGCTGGTGGACCAATCGTTGTCCAGCGGCAACTCGATGCCGATGGAAAGCGGCTCCCGGGTTAATTTTTCGATGCTCATGTGTCACTCCGTCTCAGGCCTTGCGGCGCGGTGTCGAACGATGGCCCGAAGTGTTGCATGGCGCTAAATTGAGATAAACAGCCCTAATCGCAATAGATAATTGCTGTTGCGAGCATAATTGCTTTGCAGGATACGGCATGATTGCCGTGATTTACGTCACGCTCTGCGCTTTTGTTATTGTCCAGACGGGGTTATATAACCCCGCCGTTGGCCTTTCCCTCGTAAGAGTTAGTTTTTTCTGCGGCCTTAAAATAAAACGAGATGATTCAATAGATAAAAATGGCTCTGAAGCGCGTGCGGGGATCATTCAATGCCGATAAAAAATTAATAAGCCTGAAGCGTCATCGATGGGATTATTCGCAAATAACGTGCAAACAGGCTTTTTTTAATCGCAAGAAAGTACCGGACATTATTTTATATGTATCAAGAACAGAAGGATAAATAACCTGAAGGTGATAATGCGATATTGAAATAGTACCCGTTCAGAATTTCATTTGTCTCTCGAAGAGCGCCGGTTGACAGACCGCCGGCTTGCGATAATTTTATGTCATTAACATGTTAATGAGTTGTTGTCGTGACGGAGGGCCAATTTCTCTCTTGGCCGAGCGCTTAACACACTTATGCCATGGCGGGTCGCCATTCATAAGTTAACTTATGGACAAATGACGCTATGAATACATCGCCAGCGGCACGCAGAGCATTAAGTGAAGAGAACCGGTTGCTGATTATTTTGTTTTTCGTGTTCGGCTGCGTGTTCGTCGATCGTCTGACCATCTCGTTTCTGTTTCCGATGATTGCCGCCGACCTCAAGCTCAGCAACGTGCATCTCGGCACGCTGTCGGCGGTGTTGGCGCTAACCTGGGCGCTGTCCGGCGCCGGGTTGGGGGCGATAGCCGATCGCTTTAATATCCGTAAGCCGATGCTGATCCTGTCCATCTTAGTGTTTTCGCTGTTCTCCGCGCTGTCGGGGCTGGTCAGCGGGTTTGCCATGTTATTGATCTTCCGGGCGCTGATGGGGATTGCTGAGGGGCCGGTATTGCCGATCGCGCAATCGTTGATGGTGGAAAGATCGCAGCCGCAGCGCCGCGGTTTCAACATGGGATTGATCCAGGGCGCGGCGCCGGGGCTGTTGGGTGGCATCATCGCGCCGCCGCTGATCATCTATCTGGCGCAGAAGTGGGGATGGAGCATGGCGTTTCACCTGACCGCCGTGCCGGGCATCATTCTGGCGTGGCTGATCTATCGCTATGTGAACGGCAAAAAGGATCCCGCTTTCAGCGCCGCGCCGGCGGCGGGTAAGCCGGCGGGCAAGGCCGCTTACGGCGAGCTGTTCAAAATCAAGAACGTGGCGCTGTGCATTCTGATCTCCTGCGTGTTCGTCACCTGGTTCATGATCATCATTACCTTCACCCCTAACTTTTTGGTGACCGACCGTGGCTTCGGTGAAGGCACGATGGGCGGCATCATGAGCGCCATCGGCGCCGCCTGGGTCTTCTGGGGCGTGGCGGTACCGGCGATCTCCGATCGCCTCGGGCGCAAACCGACGCTGATTTTCTTTTCGCTGCTGGCGGTGTGCTGCCCGCTGTTCCTGAGCTACGTCGCCAATCCGTGGCTGCTGGGCGTGCTGGTGTTCCTGTCTTATACCGGCCTTGGCTGTTTCACGCTGTTTATGGCCACCATCCCGTCGGAAACGGTGTCGCCGGCGCGCATCGCCACCGCGTTGGGGCTGGTGATGGGGATCGGCGAGGTGATTGGCGGCTGCCTGGCGCCGTTTATCGCCGGGCTGATCGCCGATCGCTACGGCCTGGTCAGCGTAATGTGGCTGGCGGCCGCCGGTGCCGTGTGCGCCGGGGTACTGAGTTGTTTTCTCGATGAAACCGCCCCTGCCGTGGTGAGCCGCCGAGCGGTGAAGCCGGCGGGCGTCGCCGACGTTTGAGACGATTTTTATCCCATTCAATTAAGGAGAGCGAAGATGTCAGCAGAATCATCCGTACTGAATCAAAATGCCGAGCCGGACTGGAAGAATTACGACGATTTCGCGCGCGGCATCGATACCAACCGGTTGCCGGGCTCTCAGGACTGGCGCGGCAAAATGCTGCAGATCGCCTTTGAAGACGGCGGGGACATCACACTGCGTTTCAGCGCCGACCGGCAACGGGTGTTGTGGGCCTGGGGAGGGGAGAGCGGTGAGGACGCTTACGAAGAGGTGCAAACCTCCGCCGCGCGCTATTTCTTCAATATTCCGCTGCAGTCGCCGGGCAACGAATGCCTGACGCTGGTGCTCAACCGCGACAGCGGCCGGGCGCTGCTGGTGCGCAGCACGCTGTTGCCCGAACAAACGGTGGAAAAGGGATCCCGCCTCAAGCAAAGCTTCCACGTTGGGCTGATTGCCGGCGTCACGCCGGGCGGCATCGCGCCGCATCTGACCCGCGAGCTGATCGGTTATCGCACGCTGAACGTTTACAGCCCCAACCATTACTACGAGCACTTCTACGTCAACACCGAGCGTTACGCCTGGCAAAACCTGCGCGGCGAGCAGTTCGGGCACGGCGACATGGATTACGCCACTTACTACAAGTTTGAGGACGAGATGTTCCTGTTCACCTTCCGGGAAAAGATTATCCCGGTGTGCTCGGTGTTCTTCTTCGACTTTATCTCCGGGCGCTGCACCGGCACCTTCCTCGGGTTGGACGCCGCCGGCCGGGTTCTGGTGTCACCGGCCGGGGCCTTCATCAGCAAGATGAGCTACAACGTCTACCCGGAGGGCGTGCAGCCGCTGTGAGTCAGGCGTTTCTGACCAGCGATCCGGCGTTGATCTCCGCAATGGTTTTCGCGCCGGTGAGCGTCATGGCGACGCGCATTTCCTTGTCGATCAGATCCAGCAAGTTAGCCACCCCGGCTTCGCCGGCCGCCGCCAGCGCATAGACGAAGGCGCGCCCCAGCAGCACGCTGTCGGCGCCCAGCGCGATCATGCGCACCACGTCCAGGCCGCTGCGGATGCCGGAATCGGCCAGTAAGGTAATGTCGCCTTTCACCGCGTCGGCGATCGCCGGCATGGCGCGCGCGGTCGACAGCACGCCGTCCAGCTGGCGGCCGCCGTGGTTGGAGACGATGATGCCGTCGGCGCCGAAGCGCACTGCGTCTTTGGCGTCTTCCGGATCCAGAATGCCTTTGATGATCATCGGGCCGTCCCAGAATTCGCGGATCCACTCCAGATCTTTCCAGGAAATCGACGGATCGAAGTTGGCGCCCAGCCAGCCGATGTAGTCTTCCAGGCTGGTCGGTTTGCCGCGGTAGGCCGAGACGTTGCCCAGATCGTGCGGCTTGCCGAACAGGCCGACATCCCAGGCCCACTGCGGATGGGTAAACGCCTGCAGCACGCGGCGCAGGGCGGCGTTGGGGCCGCTCATCCCCGAGTGGGCGTCGCGGTAACGGGCGCCGGGCACCGGCATGTCGACGGTGAACACCAGCGTTTTCACGCCGGCGGCTTTGGCGCGCTCCAGCGCGTTGCGCATAAAGCCGCGGTCTTTCAACACGTAGAGCTGGAACCACATCGGCCGATCGATCGCCGGGGCCACCTCTTCGATGGGGCAGACCGACACGGTGGACAGCGTGAACGGAATGCCTTTTTTGGCCGCGGCGCGCGCGGCCTGCACTTCGCCGCGGCGGGCGTACATGCCGGTCAGCCCCACCGGCCCCAGCGCCACCGGCATCGCCAGCTGCTCGCCGAACAGCGTGGTCTCCAGGCTGAGTTCGGACATATTGCGCAGCACGCGCTGGCGCAAGGCAATATCGGCCAGATCTGCGGTATTGCGCTTCAGCGTATGCTCCGCGTAGGCCCCGCCGTCGATGTAGTGAAACAGAAACGGCGGCAGTTTGGCCTGGGCGGCGGCCCGGTAGTCGGTTGACGCGGAGATGATCATAGTGTTTACCTTCTTGTCTTCTTGCAAATAACGGGTTGTCAGTCAGAGCGAGAGGATCGCCGCCATAGCGGCCGCGATCCCACCGTACGCCAGCATCGGCAGCGCGGTCTTTCTGATGATTTTGCCTTCGGCGTTGCCGATCCCCAGGATCGAA
Organism: Serratia sp. CY55921; assembly: GCF_052167655.1. Classification (NCBI taxonomy): domain Bacteria; kingdom Pseudomonadati; phylum Pseudomonadota; class Gammaproteobacteria; order Enterobacterales; family Yersiniaceae; genus Serratia; species Serratia sp. CY55921. The sequence goes on from NZ_JBJNMU010000006.1 coordinate 85,195, forward strand.
CAGACCGCGATAATGTTGTTCAGGCATACCATGTTGCCCATGGCGCCGCCGACGGACTGCAAGGCCAGCGTCAGATTGACGTCGAGGCCGCTGCTCTGGGCGATCGATTGCTGAATGCCGCCGAACGTCAGGTTCGAAACGGTGTTGGAACCGGAGAAGAACGAGCCCAGCGCGCCGAGGAACGAAGAGAACAGCAGCCAGCTGTCGCCGGTCATCGCCGCCAACGCTTTCCCGATCAGGATCACCGGCGCGTTGTCGCCGCCCAGCATCATCAGATTGACCATGACCAGCGCGCCGAACAGGGCGATAAAGGGGCGCGTGATGCGCCCGCCGGTTTCGCTGAACATTTGCCGCACCTGGCCGCCATTCAGACGGAACAGCGGAATGCACAACACCACCACCAGCAGGAACGGGATCAGCGCCGGGACATACAGCGTTTTGTAGCCGGCCGCGGCGGAGGTGCCCAGCACCTGCCGCAGTTCGACGATCAGCGCTTGGCTGATGCGCAGCTCCCCGAGCCAGCCGAGGTTTTCCTGCCACAGCAGCGTGGTGGTGTTAAGCAGCGCCTTGAGGCCCAACTGGTGAATGCGCGTCACTATCAGGATAGCAATCAGCAGTAGGGTCGGCGTCATCGCCTTGACCACCTGCATGAACGGCACCGCCTGCGCGGCGCTCTGCGGTTTTTCCGCGCGGGCGAGGCCAATGCCGCCGCGCGCCAGCAGCACCGACAGCGCCAGGCCGAGAGCGCCGCCGACCAGCGCCGGGAACTCATAGTTCACCTGCGCCAGCAGCAGATAGGGGACGGTGCAGCTCAGCACGCTGAGCAAGATAAACGGCAGGTTGCGGCGAATATCCTGCCAGGAAACGATAAAGCGCAGCGCAAGCAGAGGAATGACGAAGCCGGCGACAACGTGGATCAGCGCGGTTTGCCGGCCGATCTCCAGCAGGCTGGCGTCCGACAGGCCGAGGTTGGCGAAGCCGAACCAGGTGGGGGTGCCCACGGCGCCGAAGGAGACCGGTACCGAGTTCATCACCAGCGTCAGCAGGGCGACGCGCAGCGGGTTGAAGCCCAGCCCGACCAGAATCGGCGCGGCGATGGCGGCCGGGGTGCCGAAGCCGCTGGCGCCCTCGATCATAAAGGCGAACGCCCAGCCGATAATCATTAGTTGGGCCACCGGGTTGGGGCTAACGGTTTCCAACCAGCGGCGCACCACGTTTTCCGCACCGCTTATCTGCATCAGTTTGTTGAGCAGAATGGCGCCGGCAATGATGGTGATCGGCGTCAGCGTCGAGACCAGCGCGGTGATGATATTGGCATGCAGCAGCCGCAGTGAGGCATCGAACCACCAGAGCTGCAGGGCATATACCACGGCGGCCGTCAGCGGCAGGGCCAGATAAGAGGGCACACCATTCCTTTTGGTCATCATCCATATCAGCAGGACGATCGGCGCAATACTGAAAAGCAGGGGCATAAGATCCTCAGGGTTATTATTTTTATGGGCAGAGATATGTAACTGAAAGGTTAATTACCGCAACATTTTCATTCTAATCACAACGTTGGCGATGATGCCACGCGATAATTTTTTAACATCGGCGAATGGCGCCGGCGACGGGAAAAATGTCGGCTGTTGAGGCTGAATTAAATTGATTTAAAATCAATTGGATGGGTTTTTATGTTGTGTAATGAATGCGCTGGATCACATTAATTAGGCGTTAATGTTCACGAGTTCATGTCCAAAAATGCGGTAATCCACGCGGTACTTTACGACGCGTGGAAATAATCAGGAGTGGAAACTTAAAAGTAGTGACTGATATTTTGATAGGAACCGATGATATGTTCGATCAGCAGGCGAGTTTTTAACGGCAGATTGCGGGTATAAGGGTAGACGGCGTAAATGCCCAATACCTTGCCGCAGTGGCCGGCCAGGATCTCCGTCAGTTTGCCGTCCTGCAAATCTTCGTACACCATGCAGCGCGGCACCATGGCGATGCCGTGGCCGCCGATCACCGCTTTGCGGATCGCCCGCGCATTGTTGGCCGACAGGTTGCCGTCAACCTGCAGCTCGTAGATTTCGTTGCGCCCTGGCCGCTTCATCAGCCAGTTGGCGGTGCCGCTCTCTTGATAGGTATAGGTCAGGCAGTTGTGGCTAAGCAGATCGTCGGGATTGCGCGGCTCGGGGTGGTTCTCCAGATAGCCCGGCGAGCAGACGATCACCCAGCGGGAATCGAAGATCGGCCGCGCAATCAGGCTGGAGTCCGGCATGGTGCCGGTACGGATCGCCAGATCGATGCCTTCTTCCACCAGATCGACGAAGCGGTTTTCCAGCCGCATCTCGACCTTCAGGCTGGGGTGCTGGGCGCAAAACTCCGCCACGCTTTCACTCAGCAGCAGCTCACCCGAAATGGTCGGCACCGACATACGAATGGTGCCGGTCAGCTCTTCGCTCTTTTCGCTGACGGCGTACAGCGCTTCCTGCACTTTGGCGCCGATCTCCTTGGCCTGCTGGTAGAGCGCCTGGCCGCTTTCGGTCAGCGTCAGGCTGCGGGTGGTGCGGTACATCAGCCGGGCGCCGAGCGATTTTTCCAACCGCCCGATGCGTTTGCTGACCACCGAACTGGTAATGCCGGCGCTCTCCGCCGCCTTGCTGAACGAGCCGCAGTCGACAATCAGGGCAAACAGAATCAGGTCGTTGGCGTATTCGTGAGTCGCGAGCATGGGCATCCTAAGAGTGAGAGTCCTGTTGCTCAGTGTAAGTCCGGCGCGGCAGGAAGCAATCTTTTCAGCCTGTTTCCAGCGCCGGTTAACTGGTCGGATCTGAAATTTTCTTGGTTAATTACCTCTTAAACTGAGAATTATCCTTCAAATAAATCGTGGCTATTCCGGGGGTGAAATTAACTTCCATGTTTTTATAAGTAATTAAATTAGAATAATCCTTATATCAAACGTTACTTATTCCACTAAGCCTGCGGTGCAGTGTAAATAATTGTATTGATCTGCTTGTGTGAGAGGGCTATTCTTTTTCCCGCAGCGCTCTCATTGTTATCAATTAAATGTTTTTCAATGTATTGAAGAATTACTCTGTCTTGCAGGCAGAGTGATGGGTAGTGTGTTTATATTTTAATATATATAAGGATATTGTAATGAAGAAAATCAATCTGTCTGAAGCGGCAAACATCGTCGGCGGTACTTTTGTGTGTACCAAGGAATTTGCCTGGGTGGGCGGTGGCAATAACCGCACTTGCCAACTGGTGAACACCTGTTCCGATAAGTTTGGCGGCGTGACCAAAAACTATCGTCCGGCGCCGGTGGCGAGCTGCCCTTCCACGCCGACAATCCCGAGCTGATGCGAGCTGAACGCTTGCAGTTAGGTTAGTGATGGACAGGCGGGGCGCTTGCGCGCACCGCCTGATAACGGAGATGAATTCCTTTTTTATCGCTGAACCGTCAATCTCCCTTTCTGATTTATAACGCTCATGCTCAAGTGAGTATTTATTTATTCGCAGGATGCGTCTGCTATGTATAAACGTCCTTTGCTGTTTTTTAGTTACACGCTCGTCATTATTTTCGCCTCTTCTTTTTTGACTGCGCTTTATTTCCAGCATTACGTTATGGCCTCGCCGGCGGCGGAAAGCCTGAGTTTTATCTCTGCGGAAAAAATAGAGCAAAGCCCATTGCAAGATGATAACGCCATTGTCGAAGTCTTCTCTTACGCCTGCCACTATTGTGAAGTTAACGAAAGCGGCGTGGCCGAGCTGGAAAAACGCTTACCGGCGGGAGCCAAATTGGTGCGCCTGCATCTCAGCGACGACGATCACGCCGGCATGGCGGCCTTTGCGCCCCTCTTCGCCACCCTGACGGTCATGGGGATCGAGGCGCAGCATCGTCCCGCCGCTTACCGCGCCATTATCAAAGAAAACCTCAATCTGGCGGATGAAAAGCAGCTCAGCGCCTGGTTGGTGGCCAACGGCATCGACGAGGCCGCCTATCAGCGGACCAGAGATTCAGAGCGGGTCAAGGAACTGTTGGCGTATATGACGGCGGTAAGCCGCTATTACCAGGTCAACGCGACCCCCAGCTTTATCGTCAATCGCAAATGGCTGGCGTTGCAAGACCGTGAGTTTTCCGCTTTCAGCCAGCAACTGCTGTCGCTGTTGCAGCACGATAAGCCGCTGGCCCCCTGATGCGCCTGCTCGCGGTTCGGGGCTTTCTGGCCTGGCGTAACGGCCTGGACGCCGTGGCGCGTCTCTCGGCTGTCCGCACCGGGGTGAGCCGGAGTCTGACGTGCGCTCTGCTGCGGCGCGTGGATTATCGCCTGTGGCTAAAGATGCAGAGGCGGTTGAGGTGGGGTCTGCAGCAACGCCGTTTTCGCCACCGGCAAGCGGTCGCTGAGGCGAATCGCCAAAGCCTGTTGGGCGACGGCAGGCTGGACTTCGCCTGGCTGATGCAGCGGCGACAATGGCTGGATTTGGCGGCGATCCAGGCCCGCAACGCCGCGTTGATGGAGCATTTGGCGCAGTGCACCTCACAGCTCAATCAGGTGGTGGAGCCGCTGCATCGCGCCGGGGTGCCGGTGTTGTTGGCGCCGATGCACACGGTTTCCGATGTGCTGGCGACGCTGGTCGGCGCGGGCGTTTATCCAGGGCGGGCAACGGTGATCGTTTCCGGCGACGCACAGACGTTAGCGCGGCGAGCGCCTGAGGGGGAATGGCGGCAGCGGCTCGACTATTGCTCGATTCACGACGATCCCCGGCATATTGCCGGCACCTTGTCGCAGGCGCTGCTGGAGGCGACGGAGCATCGGCGCAACATCATCCTCTTCCCGGACATCACGCCGGATTACACCTTGAACAGCACCCGGGACGCCTCGGCCAAACTGGCTTGCCGTTTGTTCAACCGGCCAGCGCATTTGCATAGCGGCATCGTTCGGTTATCTCGAGCGATGCGGGCTCGAGTGGTGTGCTATTCGCTTTATTACGAGCGCGGCGTTCGCATTCACATAGAAGAACCGATTGCCACAGAACAGGTCGGCCGCGCCGTGCCGGCGATCGTCGAGCGCACCCTGCGGCGACATGCGGATGATTGGCTGCTGTGGCATTCGCACTCTTTATTTTTTATCAACGAATAAGTCAGGGATATCACTACGCATGGAAAACACCCTCCCTACGCCGGTCTTGCAGAGCGAAATCAATGAATGCGGGCTGGCCTGCATCGCCATGCTGGCGGAAACGCAGGGCGTTCGCGCGCCATTGGCGGAACTGCGTGAGCGTTACCCCGCTTCGCAACACGGCACTTCGCTGGCGACGCTGTGCGCCATTTTAGGGGAGTTGGCGTTGCCGGCTTATCCGGTGGCGTTCGAGCACCGGGATCTGGCGGCGCTGCCTTTACCGGCGATTCTGCATTACGGCGCGGGCCACTATGTACTGCTGGCATATCGTCAAGGCGGTTACGTGTGCGTAATGAATCCGGCGTTGGGGCAACAGCTGCTGCCGTACGCCGCCCTGAAGGCGGAAATCAGCGGCTACGCATTGGTGCTCGATCGCGATGATTTACCGTCCACCGCCCCCGCCGTGCGGAGCCGCCGACGCGGTGCTTTCGCCAGTTTAAGCCTGAAGGATACCGCCGGCATCGCCGGCATTTATCGCCTGGCGGCGATGACGTTTCTTATCTCGCTGACGCTGTTCATCATGCCGATGATGGTCGCCAGCGCGATCAATCAGGTGTTCGCCATGGCCGGTGAGGTCGCGTTCCCTTACGCCTACTATCTGCTGGCGTTTGTGGCATCCACGGCGCTGGCCTTGATGGCGCGCATCATCACCGAGCGTTTTATCAAAAACTTCGTGTTGCTGCACGGCGCCGCCGGGTTTTCCCGCCTGCTGGAAAATTCGCTGAATTTCTTCAGCAAGCGCGCGCCCGGCGAGATTTTCAGTCGTTTCACCAGCTGGCAGATGGCCGCCGGCCAGAAAATCGAGCTGGATAACGGCCTGCGCACCGACTGGATCATCGCTGCTATCGCGCTGGCGGTGATGGGCTATTTGAGCCCGATGTTGGCGCTGGTGCCGATTGCCGGCGTACTGCTGATGGGGGCGATCAGCGTTTGGGCCATTTATCGCGATCGCCACTTCACCCAGCAGCTGCAGGTGAGAGGGGCGGCGCAGAATGATTTTATTCTGGAAACCATTCAGGGGTTTTCGACCATCAAGTCCGCCGGGCTCGCCGGCCAGCGGCAAGAGGGCTTTGCCGAGCATGCCCGTTCGCTGTTCAACTGCCTGCAGCGGCAAAAAGTCTATGAGCAGGTCAAGGGCAGCATTTATCAACTGATTGGCAGCCTGGAAATGGTGGTGTTCATGCTGCTGGCGCTGCCGCTGCTAAAGGGGGGCGAACTCAGTCTGGGGGCATTCTTCGCCTACAGCTTTCTGCGCGAAATTTTTACCTCTTACACCAGCAAGATCTTTTTTGCCGTCCTGCAGAAAAACCAACTGCACGTGATCGATGAGCGTGCGCGGGATCTGTTTCCTGCCGTATCTCTGCGTACCGGGTCTGGCGACGAAAGCGTGAACCATTTTGATGTGCAGTTGGCGTATCGGGGAGTGAGCTTTGCGTACGACGCCGGCCAACCGGTTTTGCGCGACCTGTCGCTGACGCTGGAACGGGGCGAGTGTATCGCCATCTGCGGCGGTTCCGGCGCGGGCAAGAGCACCTTGCTGAAGGTGCTCGCCTGTCTGTTGACGCCGCAGCGGGGGGAACTGACGCTGGATGGCCGCGTGCTGGCTAACGCCGCCGCGCAGCGGCTGTTCTTCCTGCAAAGCCAGGAGGACATTCTGTTCAATGCTTCGGTGTTGCAAAACGTCACGCTGTTCGCCCCGTCGGCGCCGGGCCAGCAGAGGCAAGTGGAACAGGCGCTATGCAGTTTGGGGCTGGCGGATGCGGTGGCGCAACTGCCCGGAGGCGTAAACGTTCTGGTGAGAGAGAGCCATGCCGGGCTGTCGCTGGGGCAACGGCAGCGTCTGTTGCTGGCGCGTGCCATGTACAGCCGTTGCCCGGTGTTGGTGCTGGATGAACCGACGGCGAATCTGGATGAAAAAACCGCTGCGGCGGTGATGTCGGCTCTGGTAGCGCATTGCCGTGAGAAGGGTAAAACCCTGGTGACCGTGACGCATAACCCGCGGCTGCTGCCGTTGTTTGATCGGGTGCTGCACTTGTCGCAGGGCCGGTTGTTGGCCGCCGTCGACACCAGGATGAATGACTGTGCTGAGGTGGAGTGACGTGCCCGGAAAGAAACGCTGGCGGCGTGTGGCGCTGGCGGCGATCGTGTTGGGGGGGCTGGCCGGCGGGCTGTTAGGGTTGAATCGGGCACCTGACATATCACCGCCGCAGACGGCGCGCGTCGATCGCGGCGACATCGAAAAAAGCGTGTTGGCTACCGGCATTTTGAAACCGGCCCGGCAGGTGAACGTTGGCGCGCAGGTCAACGGCCAACTGAAAAAACTGTATGTCAAACCGGGGGACAGAGTGGCTCAGGGCCAGCTGTTGGCCGAGATAGATCCGACGTTGCAACTTAACGAACTGCGCAAGTCGCAGGCCGAATTACGCAGCGCGCAGGCGCAGAAATTGGCGAGTCAGGCGCAGCTCAAGCAGTACCAACTGGAGTTGGCGCGGCAAAGGGCGTTGGCGCGAGATCGTGCCGGCGTGACCAGCGATTTGGAAAAAGCGCAGGCGCAGCACGACGCGCAACTGGCGCAGTTGAAAGTGAACGAGTCGCAGATCGTTCAGGCCGAAGTCGCGCAGGAAACGGCGAGAGCCAACCTGGCTTTTACCCGTATTACCGCGCCTATTGACGGCGAAGTGCTGGGTATCGTCACTCAGGAAGGGCAAACCATCGTCTCATCGCAAAGCGCACCGACCATTTTGGTGATGGCAGACGTGGATACGATGATGGTGCATACCCGCATATCGGAAAATGACATCTTGCAGGTGAGGGCGGGGCAGCCGCTGTGGTTTTATGTCGCCGCCGATCCCCGCCGCCGATATGAAGGGGTCATGGGTGCGATACAGCAAGCGCCGGCAGAAGCGCTGGAAGCCGATCCGCTGGGCAGAAATTCAAGCCAGCAAACGGCGGCGGTGTATTACAACGGCGTATTTGCCGTCGCCAACGGCGAACGTCGATTACGCACCGCGATGACGGCGCAGGTATTCATCATTACCGAACGCGCCACGGGGGTGGTGCGGCTGCCGATGGCGGCATTGGGAGAGGCACTGGATGGCGAGCGCTATCAGATCAGAGTGTTGGAAGGCCAGCGGGTTGTCGCGCGCAGCGTGCGCATCGGGAAGCGCGATCGCCGCTATGCGGAAGTGTTGGAAGGCGTGAGAGTGGGTGAGCAAGTGCTGCTGGAACACCAGCCAGATACGGAGGGTGAGCATGTCAGCTAGCACGGATCCCATTATCGTTTTGGAGAACGTTTCGCGCGAGTTTCAAGCCGGAGAGCAGAAAATCACGGTCCTCAAACGCGTTTCCCTGAGCATTCAGCGGGGAGAAATGGTCGCTATCGTCGGCGCCTCCGGCTCCGGAAAATCGACGTTGATGAATATTATCGGTTGTCTGGACAAGCCTTCTCAGGGGGACGTGTACATCAACGGGGTGGCGATTGGGCAAGCCGACGGCAATCGCCTGGCGCGGCTCCGCAGTCGGCATATCGGCTTTATTTTCCAGCGCTATCATCTGATGCCCTATCTGACGGCCGGTGAGAACGTGGCGATCCCTGCATTGTATACCGCCATGCCGGCCGCCGAGCGCCGCCTGCGGGCCGCACATTTGTTGGCTCGCCTCGGGTTGGCGCAGCGCGGTGGCCATCGTCCGGCGCAGCTTTCCGGTGGGCAGCAGCAGCGGGTCAGTATTGCCCGAGCTCTTATGAACGGCGCGGAAATCATTTTGGCCGATGAACCTACCGGCGCGTTGGATAGCGCCAGCGGTCAGGCGCTGATGGCCATTTTGCATGAGCTGAACGCTGTCGGACACTCCGTGGTCATCGTGACGCACGATCGGCGGATCGCCGAGCAGGCGCAGCGGATCATTGAGATCGGCGACGGCGAGATCGTGGCGGATCGTCGCCACGATGCCGCCCGACAGCGTTTTGCGTTCGAGAGGCCGCTGGCGTTGGCTGCGCCGCTGAAACGCATGAGCCCTTGGGCGGCGCTGCGAGAGGCGCTCGGCATGGCTTGGCGGGCATTATTAGGGCATCGGGTCCGGGCATTATTATCGATGCTCGGCATCATCATCGGCATTGCGGCGGTCGTTTCCGCCATCGCCATCGGTGAAGGCACGCGCCAAAGCATCCTCAGGGAAATCAGCCAGCTCGGCTCCAGCACGTTGGACATTCGTCCCGGATTGGGATGGGAAAAAACGCGTCCCGATTTTGCGCGTTCGCTGAGTGCGCGGGATGCAGCGCTGCTGGCGGCCTTGCCTTATGTTGACAGCGTTTCGCCGGTCATCAGCACTCAACTGTCGGCCGTGCGCGAAGGCAAGCAGGTGCCGCTCGCCGTGATGGGCGTCGGCGAAGGGTATTTCCGCACGCAGGGCATTCGGCTGCTTTCCGGTGGCCTGTTTACTGCGCAGGATCTGAGTGACCGCGCACCGGTGGCGGTGATCGATCCCTTGCTGCAACAGGCTCTGTTTTCTTCCCGGCAAGATCCGGTGGGCGCGGTTTTGCTGATCGCGGGTGTGCCTTATCGGGTGATCGGCGTCGCGCAGCGCCGCGGCGCCCAATACGCCGGTTCTCAACCGCTTGCCTGGCTGCCCCATACCTCCCTGACTGGCCGCATCGCCGGCGATATGCCGCTGGAATCGATTGTGATGCGAGTGAATGAAAAATTGACGTTGGAAGCGGCAAGGCGGGATGTGACCCGGCGTTTGACCGTAGAACATGGCCGGCGGGATTTTTTCACGCTGACCGACGATCAGCTGACGCAATCCATTCAGCGTGCCTCCGACTCCATGCGATTGCTGATTACCGCGATTGCCGCCATCTCGCTGCTGGTCGGTGGGGTGGGGGTGATGAACATCATGTTGGTTTCGGTGACGGAACGAACCCATGAGATCGGCATTCGATTGGCGGTGGGGGCCGCTGAGAAAGACATTATGCGGCAATTTTTGATTGAGGCGGTAGTGATCTGCAGCCTGGGGGGCGTGTTGGGGATCGCCTGCGCCGCGCTGGTTAAAGGGATTCTGAGCGGCTTGGCGCCGCAGGTGACGATGATCTTTACCTGGCCGCCATTGCTGCTGGCCTGCGGGTTCTCGGCGTTGATCGGCGTCGGGTTCGGCTTCTTTCCAGCCCGTGCCGCCGCGCGCCTGCAGCCGGTGGAGGCGTTGGCGCGAGAATGAACCGACTTTTGATTTATGGACTGGTCATGCTGTCTTTGAGCGCTTGCGGAGGGCGGCCGATCGACGCCACTGCGCCACCGTCGTTGCCGCAGCAGTGGCGCGTGGTCGATGAACGTTCCGGTTCATTGCGAGCAGGCGTCGCCTGGTGGGAAAACTTCAATGATCCGCAGCTTTCCTCGCTGATCGATGGTGTGCTCATCGCGAATCAGGATCTGGCGCTGGCTGGATTGCAGTGGCGTGAGGCGATGTTGGAGGCCGGGTTGGTAGCCGGCAATGCGACCCCCGACCTGGCCGCCAGCCTGAGTGGCCGCAATACCAAGGCATTGCGCGGCGCGGCGCGGCCGCAAGAAAGTTACCGCACAGGGCTGTCACTGAGTTATGAACTGGATTTATGGGGCAAGCTGGCGCGTATTCGCGAGCAGGCTCAGTGGCTGGCCGTCGCTTCGGAGTTGGATCGGCGCAATACCGCGTTGACTTTGATCGGCGCTACCGCTCGCGGGTATTGGCAGATCGCCGATTTGAATCAGCAAGTCACCCATCAGCAACAGGCGGTGGCGTTCGCGCGTGAGACTGTACGGCTGGTGGCGGCACGTCATACCGCCGGCGACGTCGGCCGATTCGAGTTATTGCAGGCGGAGCAAAACCTATTGGCGCGGGAGAATCAACGGGATGAACTGGCACGGCAGCGGGAAGACGCTCGCAACTCGCTGGCGCTGTTGTTCGGCCGTTCACCCTTGCTGCGATACAGCGAAAGGCGAGCGCTACCGATCAACGAGGTGCCCATTGCGCCACGTCTGCCGGCGGCGGTGATGGCGCGGCGGCCGGACGTGCAGGCGGCGGAGCGGCGCCTGCGGGCGGCGCTGGCCGGTGCGGAGGCCGCTACATTGCGTTTTTATCCGACGCTGAGTCTGGATGCCGCACTGGATGCCGGCAGCGGGCTTTTCCGCCAATGGTTCAGTGAACCTTCGCGCTCGCTGGGTGCGACGTTGACGCTGCCGTTCATCGAGTGGCGCAAGATGCGCTTGTCCAGCGACAAAGCGGCGTTGCAGGCGCAGCGCGCGGAGATTCAATTTCGCGATACGGTTTACCGCGCGCTGTCTGAGGTAGACAGCGCCATGCGGGAACGTCTGGAAGCGCAGCGGCAAATCGGCAATCAGCAGCGGCATCTGGCGATGGGGCGACAAGCCGTGGCATTGGCCCGCCATCAATATCAGGCCGGTTCCGTCGCGCTGCAAACGTTGTTGGACGCGCAAGAGGCGGTGTTAGCCAGCGAGAATTCACTGTCGGCACTGCAATATCGCTACCTGAACGCCACGATGCAGCTCTGGCTGGCGCTGGGCGGCAACGAGGCTTTCGCATCCGGGCAAGGGGAGTAAGCATGGACAAAGAACGGAATACAAGACGCGTGGTGGTCACCGGTTACGGCGCCGTCACCGCGCTGGGTGGCAACGCGCAGCAAAACTGGCAGGCGATCATGGCCAACCGTTTGGCCTATCGCTATCACGATAAATCGGCGGCGGGGATCCACGCGCGCTTTTTTGCTTTGCTGGAGGCCGAACCGGCGTTGGAAGACGTTGCCGCGCGGGTAAGCCGCCGGCTGCCCAGATTCGCTAGGCTGGCGCTGGCCGCCGCCTCGGAGGCGATCGACATGGCGTTTTCATCTGGCCACGTGAGGCCCGGGCATTTTTATTCGTCGTTGGACTGCGGGGTGATTATCGGCAGCGGCTGGGGCGGCCAGGATGAGATCATGCAAAACAATGCGGACTATCTGCAATCCGGCATGGGGCAGCTGTTTGGCTGTTTTCACGCAATGCCCAATATTGCGACCGCCATATGCGGCCAACATTGGCAGTTACGGGGCTATCAAAGTTCGCCGGCGGCGGCCTGTGCGACCGGCGGCATCGCGATTGGCGATGCGTTTGAGGTGATCCGCAGCGGCCGCGCTTCAATGATGTTGGCCGGCGCGTCGGAATCACTGAGCGGCAATGGCGCGATATGGAACATCGACGCGTTGCGTTTGCTGAGTCGGGAGCAAAAGGATATCACCAAGGCCAGTTGCCCGTTCAGCCGGGAGCGCAGTGGCTTCGTGTTGGCGGAAGGGGCCGCCGTGTTGTGTCTTGAGGAGCGAGAGGCGGCTTTAGCGCGCGGCGCGACAATACTGGGGGAGGTCAAGGGATACGGCAACTTTTCAGACGCTTTTGACCTCACCGCACCGGCGGAGGATCCGCAGGCCAAGGTGAAAACCATTCGATGGGCTCTGGAACAGGCGGGGCTAGGCAATCATGAAATCGACTATATCAATGCGCATGGCACGTCGACGGCGCAAAGCGATGTGAACGAAACCGTTGCGATCAAGGCGGCGCTGGGGCGCGATGCTTATCGCACGCCGATTTCCAGCACGAAATCCTATACCGGGCACTTGCTCGCCGCATCCGGCAGCTTTGAGGCGATCGTCTGCCTACAGGCGTTGCAGCAGCAAATGATGCCGGCAACCTGCCATTTGCACGAGAGCGATCCCGAATGCGATCTCGATTATATCCGCGAGGGGCATCGTCGCGGTCGTTTGCGCAATGTCATGAGTCTCAACTTCGGTTTCGGCGGTGCTAATGCAGCGCTGGTATTCGGCAATCACAATGGATAATGGTAGGGGATATGGAAAAGTATCATCGATTGTATGAGGCGATTTGCGGCCTGTTGTATGAAGCCAAAGGATTGGACAGAACGCTGCTATCGGCCGATATGCCGCTGCAACAGTTGGGGTTGGACAGCCTAGATTATATGGAGTTGATGCTGCTGGTTAGGCGTGAGTTCGGCATTACGCTCAATGCGGAAATGTTTATCGAACGGCCTGATCTGACCCTTGGCGAGCTGTGTCACGTTATGACCAGTCAATAATTCTCCCCCCCCCCAGGCGGCCGTGTGCGGCGGTCAGACCTGGGTTATTCCCCATCGTGACTTTTATTTCCTCCTGCCCTGACCTTTCCTCTTATCGATTCACATAAAGATTAATACTTATCGGTTTGGTTAAGATACGTTCGCGCCGGCGGATTTATTTCGTTTTTTTACGAGCCGTATAACGCTTTGAAACCCATGGCGCCTCGCGATTTTATTAGGATTTTTCTTTGTTTTGTCGGTTTGTTTGCCAATTTTAGCGCATGTGTGAAATGGAAGTATTAACGCAAACTAAAGTGAATCGGGAAGTATGCCGTCCTTATTATTTGTGATGGTGGCAGTTGAGCTGCGGTTTTCATTAATGAGGGGGCCTCAAGGGGGGCGCTGAAGGGGGGATTAATCCCTGTACACTGTTCGCGTTTGGCAAATCCGTTATACTCCGCGCTGGATGCAGGAACCTATCCATAGCCAGGGGAAACCCTGAGTGTCCATTGTGGTGATGTAAAAGGAAAATGACAGCCACATTTTTCCGATCAAAGTAATAGAGGTTGTATGTCTAATCGTAAACATCTGACGCCTTCTGAAGTGGAGAGACTGCTTGAGGTCACGCTGCATGGAAAGAATCCAGAACGCGATTATTGTCTGATTTATATGTGTTTTATTCATGGTTGCCGCGCCAGTGAAATTGGGGGATGGCGTTTGTCGGATATCGATCTGGAAGGCGGTAACATTTATGTTCATCGCTTGAAGAATGGTTTTTCCACGGTGCATCCGCTTTATCTGCGAGAAAGGCAATGTTTGCGGCGTTGGCTGGATAAACGCCGGCAACACCGTTGGGCCGATCAGGAATGGTTATTTCTTTCCAATCGGGGCGGGCGTTTGTCGCGCCAACGTATTTACGGCCTGCTTCGTCATTACAGTAAGGTGGCTAAACTGGAGATTAACGCCCATCCGCATATGCTGCGGCATGGTTGCGGATTTGCGTTGGCGGACCGAGGTATCGATACCCGATTAATTCAGGATTACCTCGGGCACCGAAATATTCAGAATACGGTGATTTATACCGCCAGCAATGCACAGCGCTTCAAAGAAATTTGGTAAGCGCGATTTAATAGAGTAACGGCAAGGAGTCACTTTGAACTAAACTGAAACATACTGTAAGGACGCGTAAAAACAATGTCAATATTCCTACGCTCACTTTGCCTGACAAAGGAAAATCTTTTTTAAAAACATAGCGTTGTGTTCATGCTTCATTTTTTCCGCACTCCAGCCATCTAAGCAAAATCCTAATAAAAGAAAAGTCAGTTTAAATCAATCGGCCAATCCCTTGGTTTTTTGGTCTGATTTGAGGTTATTTTGTTTTCTATTTGGTTTTAAATTCTGTCTTTTATTTGTTTTTTGGTTTTAAAAACCAAAGGAGTCACTTTAGTTCAAAATGAATCGTTTGGGTGAATAAGCCTTAGGCCATCAATAAGTTTGGTCAAGGGTATTTGCTCTTCGTGGAACTAAATAAAAGGGAATGACATTAAGGATATGTCGGAAATAAAACCATGCATATTTTGCATAATTTTAAGGAAAGTAGGATGAAAAAGAATCTGCTGGCTGTAGCTGTTTTGACCGCGTCTGCATTTACCTCCTCCGTATTTGCCGCTGATGGAAAGCTGAATATCACCGGTAGCATCACCGATCAGTCGTGCACCGTCGATCCGGACTCCCAAAACAAGCAGGTCGCTCTGGGTAAGATCGCCAAAGATGCGTTTATTCAATCTAATACTGCAGGTGCCAAGGCATTCAACCTGGTGTTAAAAAACTGCCCGGCGACTGTCACCGGCGCCACCGTGCGTTTTGACGGCACTCAAGTTCAGGGCCAGTCCGGGCTGTTGAAGCTGACTGACGCCGCCGATGTTGCTGGTGGCGTTGGCGTACAGTTGCTGGATGATGCCAGCAACGTGCTCAATATTGGCAACGATTCCCGCGTATATACGCTGGCAGAGAACAAAGACAACGTTCTGGGCTTTGTGGCGCGTTATTACGCTTACGATACCGTTTCCGTCGGTAGCGCGAACGCCACCGCCAACTTCACTATCGCCTATCAGTAAATTCACGCCGTTATGTCGGCGTGAGCGTTAGAAAAATGGGCCAGAGGCTGCGTCTCTGGCTCTTTATTCATCGGGGAAGATAACAAAATGAAAGCGGGATATTTTGCGCTGACGGCAGCGTTATTGATGGCGCTTTGGGCTCCGGCTCAGGCCGGCGTGATCGTGGGCGGGACACGGCTGATATACGACGGAGGTAAAAAAGAGTCCGCTCTGAATATCAATAATCCGGATGCGGTGCCTTATTTGATCCAATCCTGGGTCGATGCTCAAGAGGGGGAAAGCGCTAAAGCGCCGTTTATCATCACCCCACCGTTGTTTCGCTTGGACGGCGGCCAAAATAACCTGCTGCGCGTAGTGCGTGCGGGCGGCAATTTGCCGACGGACAGAGAATCGCTGTATTGGCTGAATGTGAAGTCTATTCCTTCGGTAGAAAAGAAAGAAAACACGCTGCAAATTGCGATCAAGACCCGCATCAAGCTGATTTATCGTCCCCAGGGGCTGGCCGGCAATCCGGAAGAAGCGGCCGGCAAAGTAACGTGGCGGCGCAGCGGCGATCGGCTGCAGGTGACCAACCCTTCACCCTATTACCTCACCTTTTTTAATTTGAAGCTGAACGGCAGTGCCATTACCGGCAACACCATGGTTGCGCCGCAAGCTACCGCCAGTTTTCCGTTACCGACGGCGCAGGGTGGGGGAGGCAGCCTGAGCTGGCAAATCATCAACGACTATGGCGGAACCGGCCAGACCTATACCGGCACGTTATAACCGGGCCGCGATACGTGTTTTTTGGCCCCGGAGTAACGCTGGGGCCGGCGTTCGGCTTACCTGAATTTTAGGCGGCTGAGCCAATCGGGACAGGGAGTTAAAAGGATGAATAACCCGAATAGCATTGGTTTACCAGGGACACGATCGATTTTGGCCGGTTTGATGTCTTGCCAGGTGGCGCTGCTTTATCCAATCGGTGCGGCGCATGCGCGTGATTACTTCAACCCGGCGCTGTTAGAGATTGACAACCCGGCGCTGCGCGGCGCCGATCTCTCCGTATTTGAGGAAAACAACAGCCAGGCGCCCGGCACTTATCGGGTCGATCTTTACCTTAACGGCGAACAGGTTGACAGTCTCGACGTCGAGTTCCGGCTGATGCCGACGGCTGGCGGAAAGCAAGCGCTGCAGCCTTGTTTCAGCGCGGAAAAATTGGCCGAATTGGGGGTGAGAGTCTCCATGTTACCGGCGATTGCGGCGGAGGAGCGCTGCGTCAATCTGGCGCAGGCCATTCCTCAGGCTTCGACGGTGTTCCAGTTTAATCAGCTGAGATTGAATCTGAGCATTCCGCAAGCGGCATTGAACTTAAATGCGCGCGATTATGTTTCTCCGGATAAATGGGACTCCGGCATACCGGCGCTGTTGGTCAATTACAACTTCAGCGGTGCCAATAGCCAAACACGCGGCAGCGAACGGCAGAACAACAATAACTATTACCTCAATTTACGCTCGGGCATCAACTGGGGCGCCTGGCGTTTGCGTAACTATTCCATCTGGAATCACTACACCGGCGGCGCTTCATCCTGGCGTTCAATCAATACCTATCTGCAGCGCGATATTGTTGCGTTGCAAAGCCGCCTGACTCTGGGCGACAGCACAACGTCCAGCGAGGTGTTCGACAGCGTACAGTTCCGCGGCGGGCAATTGGCTTCTGAAGATGACATTCTGCCGGACAGTATGAAGGGCTACTCGCCGGTGGTGCGCGGGATTGCGCGCACTAACGCGCAAATCGTGATCCGGCAAAACGGCTACGTGATTTATCAAAGTTATGTGCCGCCGGGTGCGTTTGAAATTACCGATCTGTACCCCACGGGCGGCAGCGGCGATCTGAACGTCAGCGTGCGCGAGGCTGACGGGCAGGAGCAACATTTCGTGGTGCCTTATGCCGTGGTGCCGGTATTGCAGCGTGAAGGGCGTTTCAAATACAGCCTGACCAGCGGGAAATACCGTTCATACAGCGGCGGCGTTGATGAACGTCCGTTCAGCCAGGCCACCGGCATCTACGGTTTGCCGTGGGGGGCCACGTTGTACGGCGGCGTGCAAGCCGCCAGTAAGTACCAGTCTCTGGCGCTGGGGTGGGGGCAGAACATGGGGGCGGTGGGGGCGCTGTCCGCTGATGTCACTCAGGCATGGACCAAGCAGGAAACTCGGCCGAAAGAGCAAGGGCAATCATGGCGCCTGCGTTACGGCAAAAACTTCATTGAAACCGGCACTAACTTCAGCTTGGCCAGCTACCGCTATTCCACGCGTGGTTTTTATAACCTGCAAGAGGCGCTGGAGAGCTACGGCGGCAACAGCGCGATCTATAACGATCACAAAAAGAGCCGTGCCGAGTTGACGATGAGCCAGAGCCTGTGGGATCTGGGGGGAACGCTGTCGCTCAGCCTGTTTAACGAAGACTACTGGAATGACAATCGTCGTTCGCAGTCGGTCAGCCTCAGCTACAACAACAGTTGGGAAGCTGTCAGTTACGGACTGAATTACACCTTCAGCCAGAACGGGTATGACAACAACGGCAACCGCAGCAATATTCGCGACCATATCGTGGCCTTCAACGTCAGCGTGCCGCTCAGCAAATGGCTGCCTGGCAGCTACGCCACCTACAACATGAACGCCAGCCGCAACGGCGCCACCAGCAACAATCTTGGGTTGAGCGGCACCGCTTTGCCGGGCAACAACCTGAACTACAGCATCAGCCAGGGCTACACCGGCAGGGGCGTGGGGGCGAACGGCAATATTCAGGCGGACTACAAAGGCGCCCTCGCCGAGTGGAACCTGGGGTATGGCTACGATCGCCATCGCCAACAGGTGAGCTACGGCGTGCAGGGCGGTGTTCTGGTGCACCAAAACGGCGTCACGCTGTCGCAGCCGCTGGGCGATACGGTGGCATTAGTGCAGGCGCCCGGCGCTTCAGGGGTGGATGTTTTGAACCAGACCGGGGTCAGCACCGACTGGCGCGGCTATGCGGTTGTGCCTTACCTGACGCCTTATCGGCGCAATATCGTCGGCCTGGACGGCGAGTCTTTCGCCGAGGATGTCGATATGACCTTGAGCAGCCAAACGGTGATCCCAACCCGTGGCGCCGTGGTGCGTGCCAGCTTCAATCCGGATGTCGGTGCCCGCGTGTTGCTGACATTACTGACGCGCAGTGGCAATCCGGTGCCGTTCGGCGCCACCGTCAGCAATCTCAATAGCCCCTCTGATAATGCCGGCATTGTCGGTGACGGCGGGCAGGTTTATTTGGCCGGCATGGCGGAGAGTGGCCGGCTGCAGGTTAAGTGGGGCAATGACGCGGCTCAGCAGTGTCAGGCTAACTATCAATTGGCTAATCAGCCAGAGAGCGGCGGAATACGTCTCGTTAACGGACAGTGTTTATAAGGTGCAGACAATGGCGACAGGAATATCGATTCAACGCAGGGCGATCGCCGGTGGGCTGCTGGCGTGCGCAATACTGGCTGTACAGCAGGCGCAGGCGGCGCTAGGGCAGTGTACGCCGATATCAGGAACGCACGGCTTTTCATTTTCCTTTTCCCCAAGCTTAAGCGACCCATCGCAAAACGTGACGGGGCGGATTATCAAGAACGCGGATAAGAACGCATGGAACTTGCCCGGTTCGTATTATGTGAAATGCGAATGTACCGCTCGCACGGCTTCTTACATCACCGCCAAAATGCTGTTGACCAACCCGGTATTTCAGGAGGGCGGATTGACGTATTACGCGTTGAACGAATATCTGGGCGTCGCCAGCGAGGTCTTCGTGGCGGGGCAGCGCAATGAATACCTTGCTGCACCCTTTACCAATGAGACTAACCGTAAGACCAGCATGGATGGCGATGATGAATCCTGTGCCCGTTCGCCCTACAACAGCGGCGCGCGTGGGCGCATTCACCTGTATTTCCGTCGGCCCTTCGTTGGCGTGACGGCGATCCCGAATACCCGACTGGTGGAAACGTATGTATCGGTAGTGAGTGGCGTGAAAAGCGATACGCCGGTTTCCACCATCTCTATGAGCGGTACCGTCACCGTGCCGCAGAGTTGCGAGATCAGTCCCCAGACGGTGGTGATCGACTTTGGCGATATCGTCAGCACCCATTTCCAAACGAAAGGCGCGATGCCACCTCGTTTCACACCGGAAGAGAGAACGCTGACGCTGTCTTGTCGCAATATTTCCGAGGGCGTCAAAGTCAGTCTGTCATTTCGCGGCGAGGCCGACGGCAACATGCCGGAGGCGCTGAAGACCAGCAACCGCGACATCGGCGTGATGATTAAGGATATGCAGGGCAATGTGATTCGGCCGCAGAGCGGGCGCTTGCCCATCGATGACTTCAACTATCCCGACCAAAGCGGCAGTTCGCGGATCAGCGTATATCCGATCAATACCACCGGGCAAGCCCCTTCAGTGGGGCAGTTTAATGCCACGGCAACCATTCAGGCCGAAATCCAATAAACGGATATTTCAACGGCAGCGGGCTGACGGGCCCCTGCGTTTAACGACAAGGAGCAGATTATGGTGAAAATGTGTAATCGTTTTGGCTGCAACCTGGCGCTGACCGGCGCGTTGCTTTTGACCGTACCGGCGGCGCTCGCGGTATCGAAAATAGTGATTAGCGGCAACATTAAAGCCGCCCCCTGCGAAATCGACGGTGCGAACGGCACTGTGTCCGTCAATTTGGGAGACGATATTTCCGCTGCTACCCTGGCGACGTCCGGGGCTTTCAGCCCCTGGATAGAGTTTCCTCTGACGTTAAAAAACTGCCCAAGCACCACCACCTCTGTCGTCGCGACCTTCAGCGGGACGCCCGCCGAGGAAAGCGCCAGCTTGTACAAGAGCAACGGCGGCTCTCGTCGGGTGCAAATTGAGTTGCAGAATAGCCAAGGGGCCAACCTGGGCAATGGCAAGAGCATGACGCAACTGGTGGATCGCGCGACGAATAATGCCAGATTCGATTTGCGTGCGCGGGCATACAGCACCCATGGCGGATCGACGCCAGGTTCAATAGACGGCGCTCTGCAGGTCACTTTTGTCTATCAGTAGGCAATGGGACAAAAGGGCCGGCGTGGGCGGAAGGTTAACGACAGAGTTAAGGTGATGATATGAAAATCAATTATCCCAATGGAATGGCCTTGGCGGCGGGCAATGAAGCGGCGGGTGCCGTGGCTGTCATGGAACCCTGCGCCATGACGGCTCTGGGGATGAGAAACCGGTTGATTGAATCCTGTGGTCTCCAACCTGGCAACATTCGGCAGGTGGCAAATCTGGGGGAACTGAGAGCCTTATTGACTGAGCATCCGCATCGTTTATTGGTGATGGAGCTGTGTGGTCAATCAGAGTCGGTATTGGAGGGATTCAAGCTGATCGCCGAGGTGCGGGAAAACTCGCCGGACACCGCGATTGTCATCTGTACGGCATTGGATGAACCGAGGCTGTTGCGGCAGCTCATCGCTTCCGGCATTCGCGGCCTGATGCTGAAGCAGGAACCGGCTATTGCATTGACCCACTGTGTTCAGCAAGTCCTGACAGGCAGTTGCAGCTTCAGCCACCGGGTACGCCAACGTCAATTGCATGAGGCTGGCGCCGATAAACCGCTGACGGCGAAGGAACTGGATGTGTTGACCCAACTGTTTTCCGGTAAGAGCGTGACCAGCGTGGCGCTGACCATGTGCCGTGATATCCGCACCGTCAGCACCCATAAACGCAATGCGATGTTGAAGCTGGGGTTTCACAGCGATGGGGAACTGTATCTTCAGGGGAAATGGATGGCTGCGCAAGGTTCATCCTTGGTTCGCTAGGCAAGCGCACGAGGTCTCGTGGGCAAGCAAGCATAGGAGCAGATTATGCATTTATGGCGTCAGCAACCGCTGAACATAGCATTAATGGACAGATGTCCATTGACGCTGGAAGGGTTGGCCAGTTTTTTAAAAACGCTGCCAACCCAGGTAAAAGTCGTCGTAAAGGAAACCAGCGTACGTGCGGTGGTGGATAGCGTGGTCTATCAGCAGGCCGACGTGCTGATTACCGAACTGGACGGTGAAGATGAGACGCCCGCTAAGGGCAGGGAAGCGTTGCTGGCCCTGTGCACGCAACTGCCCGAATTACGGGTGATTGCCTATACCCGTTGCCGTAATGCAGAAGAGTTAGGGCGATTGTTGCCTCAGCCCAATGTCAGCATCGTCGCCAGAGATGACGCTTTACCGCTGGTGGCGGAGTTTTTTAATCGGGTCTTGCTTGGGGAGCGAGTGTTGAGCCCACAGATAGGGACTTTTCTGGCACCCTCGGTTAGCGCAGATGAAGTGTTCACCCGAAAGCTGACTCGCTGCGAGACTGATGTGTTGGCCTTTTTGTTCAACGGCATGAGCCTGCGGCAAATTGCCGAATTGCAACGCCGCAGCATCAAGACGATCAGCGCGCATAAATGCAGCGCCATGCGCAAACTGCAGGTGAAGAATGACAGCGAACTGTTTTCATTGCACGGCAATATTACGCGACAATTTAGCGGGAAGTGGTCAAAGGGGACTTAATCGTTAATGACAGGGTATAAGCAGGTAGCATAGGCGTTGAAAAAACAATCAAACAAGTGTTCCCCTGGGCGGATGGATGAAAGCAGCTCGGCGTTGGAATAGTGCTGAATTAGACCGTTGTTGGCGTGCCGGGCTGCATTTTCCCATCCGATATTTTTTACCTTACTCAATGCGCATGTTAAAAGAAGATGAGCGCCTGCACCGTTATTTCCATCGTAAGATTAAATGCTGATCGTGCGGAATCGCTCTACATTGGTTGCGGTGTAGATCACCGTATTCTGGATATTTTTGTGCCCTAAATAATCCTGAATCAAGCGCGTATCGACCCCGTTATCTGCAAGCGCGTAACCGCAGGAGTGTCGCAGCATGTGAGGATGAACCTGAACGCTAATGCCGGCCATTTCACCGTACATTCTCATTAGGCGATACAGTTGCTGACGTGAAATTTGCCCGCCGTGGCGCGACAGAAATAACCATGGGGAATTGGCGTCAGGATAGTTCGCCCGCTGGGCCAGCCAGTTTAACAGCGCCTGTCGTTCTCGCGGCTGAATGGGGTGTTGAACGGAAAAACCGTTCTTTAGCCGAGATATATGGATCCGATGGGAGGTAAGATCAATATCTTGCAGGCGTAATGATCGCAGTTCGCTCACCCGCAAGCCGTGAATGAAGCACATTAATAGTAAACAACGATCTCGAATGCTATTTTTACCCTCATGCACGGCGGCAATCAGTTGTTCAATTTCAATCTGGCTAAGGAATTTCCTTTTTTTCATTTTCCTTTCCTGCGTATCTGATACTGGCGATTTCCATCATGAAGTTTTATTAAAGCATTGGAACATAATAGGCGGCAAAGGAAATAAATAATTTTATTTGCTAATGCATGGGTTTATTTTATCTTTTTCTTTTTGTTATTTTTTTAGTGAATGAATTTTGATTTTATAGATCTATTTTTTTAGCGGCTTATTTAATTGGCGAATATTTAGCGCCCAGAGTGAACCATGCTGCGAATTGGCCGCCGGCAGGCGGCAACGCCTCTCCCCCGACCAGTGCTTGATAAGCTGTGATGAGAATTCGTCTTGATCTCATTCTCGCGCCGCTTACAATGCCTGCCAGATCGCGATTTCAGAGGTTTGTTCATGGAACTGCTACGGGTGGTTTATCGGCAGTATCGTTGGCCATTTCTGGCGGTTATGGCATTGACCATGGCCAGCGCCGGTTTAGGCATCGGTATCATTGCTTTTATCAATCAATATCTGATGGACGCCAGCGGCAACCCATTGGCCGTGTTGCCGATGTTTCTCGCCCTGCTGGCATTGTTGATAGCGGTCACGTTGGGTTCGCAACTGGCGCTGACCACATTGGGCCATTACTTCGTCTATCGATTGCGTGGGCAACTGGTGAAGCGCATTCTGGATACCGAGATCGAGCGCCTCGAACAGTTAGGCAGCGCCTCATTGCTGGCCAGTCTGTCCAGTGACATCCGCAATATCACCATCGCCTTCGTGCGCTTGCCCGAATTGGTGCAAGGGGTGATTTTGACCCTGGGGGCAGCGGCCTATCTGGGGTGGTTATCGCCGAAAATGCTGGCGGTCACGGCGGTTTGGGTGGCGGTGACCGTGGTGGGTAGCGGCTGCCTGGTGTCACGGGTTTATCGCCATATGGCCAGTTTGCGCGAGTCAGAAGAGCGTCTCTATCATCGTTATGAATCGGTGATTGACGGCCGTAAGGAACTGACGTTGAACCGCAAACGGGCGCAGGCGTTATACGAGCAGGCCTATCAGCCCGACGCGCAAGCCTATCGCTACCATATCATTCGCGCCGATACCTTCCATTTGAGTGCGCTCAACTGGTCAAACATCATGATGTTAGGGGCGATCGGGCTGGTGTTCTTTATGGCCAACAGTTTGGGATGGGCGGACTCGACGGTGGCCGCGACCTACTCGCTGACGCTGCTGTTCTTGCGCACGCCCTTACTGCAGGCCGTGGGGGCGTTTCCGACGCTGGTCGGCGCCGAAGTGGCCTTCAACAAGCTGAAAGCGCTGCGTCTGGCCGAGTATCAGCCGGGGTTTCCAGCCGCCGTTGGCCGTTCCTGGCAGACGCTGGAGCTGCGCGACGTGGTTTTTCACTATGCAGATGCGGAACAACAGCCCGGTTTTACCGTCGGGCCGCTTAATCTGACGCTGCGGCGCGGTGAGCTGGTGTTTCTTATCGGCGGCAACGGCAGCGGCAAGTCAACGCTGGCGATGCTGTTGACCGGATTGTATCGGCCGGTAAGCGGGCACATCGTTCTGGATGGTGTCGCACAGACCGCGGCGGATATGCCGGACTATCGCCGGCTGTTTTCAGCGATTTTCACCGATTTTCATCAGTTCGATCGTTTACAAGGACCGGAAGGCGGCGAACCTGATACGGCGCTGGTCGCGCATTGGCTTGAACGGTTGAATATGAAAAGCAAATTGCAGTTCGACGGCGCCAGAGTGACCAACCCGCAACTGTCGCAGGGGCAGCGCAAACGTCTGGCCCTGTTGCTGGCGGTGGCGGAACAACGCGATATTTTGCTGTTGGATGAATGGGCCGCTGATCAGGATCCGCAGTTCCGGCGCATTTTCTATCGCGAACTGTTGCCGGCGCTGCGCGCGTTAGGCAAAACGGTGTTCGCCATCAGCCATGACGATCACTATTTCGAACACGCCGATCGGTTGCTGGAGATGCGCTCAGGCCATTTACGCGAGTTGACCGGCAGCGAGCGTGAACACGCCAGCCGGGATTCCGTCAGCAGAATCGGTTAACTTACGCCGGCCCGTGCCAGACCAAAACGGGCCGGCGCTTCTCCCGCGCATTATTTCAGTGCGTCGCTTCATTTTCTCTCGCTCCTCCAATGCTGTCTGCTGCCGATTTGGCTTACGACCAGTCAAATAATTGATGTTTGAATTATTTACCGGTGGTTTAATTTTGACCTTTAAAGGTGTGGCACACTGCGCATTCGTTCGCCTATCAAAACACGTTCTCGCCTGCCGATAACAGTGATATCCACGGTGCCGTTCTTACTAAGGCGGTAATGCAGGTCTATGGCTAGCAGCTGTTTTTTAAATTTCCATAGGAAAAAACGACTTTATCGATCGTTAAAACAGATCGATAATTGGTGTTTGAATGGTTTAATCTATTGGTTGAGGGCGCTGTGGTGAGCAAGGATGGATCTGATATCAAACGTAGAGCATGGCTGTGTGTGTTTATCGGTAGCGGGCTATTCTGGCTGTTAACCGCCACCGTGATTTACTGGTTACTGAGTTAGCAGGTTAAGCAGGAAGGCGATTCGTGAACAAAAAGCAGGCTAAAAACCGTGAGAGCGCTCAGCGTCGCGCGCAGTCCAAAATTCCGCCGTCATGGGTGCTGAGCGATGAGCAGCGCGCCTTTATTGAAGACTTATGGCAGGATACCGCTCCCGAAGCGGCGCGGCCCATCGTTCAGCGACGTTAGCCGATCACGCGGCTGCGGCCGGCCAACGCGCCGAACAGCATTTGCAAGACGGTCAGGCACAGCAGGGCGATCAGCGGCAAGCGCCAGCCTTCCGTCAGATCGTGCAGCAGGCCGAATAGGGTGGGCCCCAGCGCCGCCAACAGATAACCGACGGATTGTGCCATACCCGACAGCAGCGTCGCCTGATGATGATGCTGACTGCGCAATCCAAAGAACGACAGCGCCAGCACCAGCGAACTCCCCGCTCCCAACCCGGCAAACGTCAGCCACACCAGTGAACTGGCGGGTTGCACCAATAATCCCCCGACGCCGATAAAGATCAGCAGAGAACTGCCCAGCGCTATCGCCCGCTGATCGCGCGCCCGCGGCAAAATCACCACCATGACAAAGTTGGCGACGATCGCCACCACCTGATAAACGAACAGCTCGAAGCCCGCCTGCTGGGCTGAGGCGCCGTGGCTGACGGCAAAGGCGCTGAACCAGCCGATAATGGTGTAGAAGGCGATCGATTGCAGCCCCATGAACATCGCCACTTGCCAGCCCAGCGCGCTGCCCCAGGGAGAGCGATAGCGTTGCGGCTCTGCCGATTGTGGCTCTTTGGCTGCGGGTGTGGCTGTGCGCCGCAGCTGCGGCAACCAGATCAACAGCGCCAACAGCGCAGGTAATCCCCAGCACAGCAAGGAGAAGCGCCAGCCGAGATCGGCCAGGGAAGCCAGCGGTACCGCCAGACCGGAGGCGATGGCGGCGACCAGTGACATCACCGCCGCATAGGCCGCTATCATCGCGGCGGCGCGATGAGGAAAATCTCTTTTCACCAGCGTTGGCAGCACCACATTGGCGAAGGCGATGGCGGCGCCGATCAGAACGCTTCCCAGCCAGAGCATGGCGTCTTGCGGCAGGGAACGCAGCGCGATGCCGCAAACCAGCAGTGCGAGGGCAAAGCCCAGGGTGCGTTCGATTCCGAAGCGTTTCGCCAGCGCCGGGGTGAGTGGCGAGAGGACGGCGAACAGGATCAGCGGCAGCGAGTTGATCAGGCCGGCGGCGGTGGCGGACAACGCCAGCTGTTGCTGAATCTGTTCCAGCAGCGGGCCGACGCTGGTGAGGGCGGCGCGCAGGTTAGCCGCGATCAGCATGATGCCAACGATCAGCAGAGCAGGGCGATGCAAACGGCGACGCGAGGTCGCGATGGATGATGATGAAGATGAAGCGGGTTGCGGCATGAGTTCCTCGCACCAGGGCATGCAGACAATCAGCGCTGCATGGCGTGATGCGTTGATTGACGTTAACGCTTACGTACCGACAAGGAGCCGATATCTGATCGCAAGTGTAGGGAAGATGGCTCGTGCTGACAAGGGGATGGCCCGGCGGGATGGAGAGGGCTGACCCCCGCCGGCTGCAGGATAATTACCATTATGTGATCCTGGTCACTTAGCGAACTAAAAGCCATGGGGCAGGACGGGGTCTGCGGCGCTTTCACTTCTGCCGCCGCCGGTGCGGCTGCTCTCCGGCGCTCATGCTCGTCATGGCATTTCATTTTTCTCCCATTCCATTTTTTTTGCTTTTCGATTCGTTTCGATTCGAAAGGTTTTTTGGCGGTTTTTTTGCTAAAACGGGGCTGTAAGCCCGATCACAATTTCATTGCTTTCGCTTTGCTGTAATGCCAGCGCAGTAGAGCGAAAGCCATCTTCTCCCCGGCGATACCGGAAACCTGAGGACCGCAGCTCATGCCAGTGAATACCGCAAAGCGACGTGAACACATCATCGATCTGTTATGCGAGCACGGCAGCGTGCGTGTGGAACAGCTCAGCAAACAGTTTGCAGTATCCACGGTGACGATCCGCAACGATCTGCGCTTTCTGGAACGAAAAGGGTGTGCGCTGCGCGCTTACGGCGGCGCAATGCTCAATCAGCAATTCGCTTTCGATCGGCCGCTGCGGGACAAAGGGCGGTTGAATCGCGATGTCAAAACGCTGATCGCCAACGCGGCGGCCGGCTATGTGCGCGACGGCGAGGCGCTGATCCTCGATTCCGGTTCAACCACCGCGCAGATTGTGCCGTTCCTGAAGGGGCGGCGCGATCTGGTGGTGATGACCAACGCGCTGAACATTGCCTATGAGCTTTCGGGAAACGACGGGGTGGAAGTCATGGTGCTGGGGGGCAGCGTGCGCCGCAACTCTTACTCGCTCTACGGTCCGGCTGCCGAGCAGCAATTGCGTCAGTACCGCTTCGACAAGCTGTTTTTGGGCGTCGACGGGTTCGATCTGAGCGCCGGCATCACCACGCCTCACCCCGGTGAAGCGCACCTCAATCGCGTGATGTGCGAGGTGGCGCGCGAGATTATCGCGGTGGCGGATGCCAGCAAATTCGGTCGCAAGAGCTTTTGCATGATTCGCGAAGCCGGACAAATCCATCGGCTGATCACTGACAGCCGTCTTCCGGACGATTACGAGCGGGCGTTAACCGAGCTGGGCGTGGAGGTCATCATCGCCGATCGGTAGCACGGCGCCTGCATGGGGGCTTCATGCAGCAGTTGTTACAGCTTGTCGAGCAGCACAAGGCCGGTATGCCGGTCGGGATTTTTTCCGTCTGTTCCGCCCATCCCTGGGTTCTGGAGGCCGCGCTGCGGCAGGCTAAAAGCCGCGGCACGCCGGTGTTGGTGGAAGCGACCTCCAACCAGGTCAATCAGTTCGGCGGCTATACCGGCCAAACGGCGGCCCAGTTCCGCGATGCGCTTTGGCGTCTGGCGGATGAGGTTGGCCTGGCGCGCGAGCGCGTGTGGCTGGGCGGCGATCATCTGGGGCCGAACGCCTGGCAGGATCGCCCGGCTCAGGAAGCGATGGCGCTGGCGGAAACGTTGATCGACGATTACGTTCGCGCCGGATTTCGCAAAATTCATCTCGATTGTTCCATGTCGTGCGCCGGCGATCCCTCGCCCCTGGGGGATGCGGCGGTCGCCGAGCGTGCGGCACGCCTGTGCGCGGTGGCGGAACGCGCCTGGGCGCAGAGCGGCGGCGAAGCGCCGGTCTATGTGATCGGCACCGAGGTGCCGGTGCCGGGCGGCGCGCAGGAGGCGTTGGCGGGCCTGCAGGTCACCACGCCGCAGGCGGTGGCGCAAACGCTGGAAATGCACCGTATCGCCTGGCAAAAAGCCGAGCTGAACGATGCCTGGCAGCGAACCATTGCGCTGGTGGTACAGCCGGGCGTCGAGTTCGATCACCACAGCGTCGAACGTTATCAGCCGCAGCGCGCCGACGCATTGAGCCATTTCATCGAACGGCAGCCGGGCATGATCTATGAAGCGCACTCTACGGATTACCAACCGCCGCAGGCCTATCGCCAGTTGGTGCGCGATCACTTCGCCATCCTGAAGGTGGGGCCGGCGCTGACCTTTGCGCTGCGAGAAGCGCTGTTCGCCCTCGATCGCATCGAGCGTGAATGGCTGGGGGAACGCCAGTCGTCGCAGCTGCGCGCCACGCTGGAACAGGTGATGCGCGAGCAGCCGCAGCAGTGGAGCCGCTATTACCACGGCACGCCGCACCAACAGTATCTCGATCGCCACTACAGCCTGAGCGATCGGGTGCGTTACTACTGGCCGCAGCCGCAGGTGCAGCAGGCGGTCGACGGCTTGCTGGATAACCTGCGCCGCAACCCGGCGCCGTTGGCGCTGCTCAGCCAGTACCTGCCGGATCAGGCGCGGGCGCTGAACGCCGGCGAATTGAGCGCCGATCCGCAGGAATGGGTGCTGCATAAAGTGACGCAGGTACTCGACGATTACCACGCCGCCTGTTACCCGGAGGGCCGCTAGCATGCCGAACATTTTAATGACCCGCATTGACAATCGCCTGGTGCACGGCCAGGTGGGCGTGACCTGGACCAATACCCTCGGCGCCAACCTGGTGGTGGTGGCCAACGACGAGGCCGCCGCCGATCCGGTGCAGCAGAACCTGATGGACATGGTGGTGGCGGAAGGGGTGCAGACCCGTTATTTCACGCTGCAGAAAACCATTGACGTGATCCACAAGGCGGCGGATCGGCAGAAGATCTTTCTGGTGTGCAAAACGCCGCAGGACGTGTTGACGCTGGTGCGCGGCGGGGTGCCGATCCGTTTCGTCAACGTCGGCAATATGCACTTCGCCGAGGGGAAGCGGCAGGTGCACAAAACGGTATCGCTGGACGACGGCGACGTGGCCGCGTTCCGCGCGCTGGCGGAACTGGGCGTGGAGTGCGAAGTGCGCCGGGTGCCGGATGAAGCGGGTGAGGCGATCGGCAAACTGCTCTTTTGAGCCAGGGGGAAAGCATGTTGACGGATGCGTTATTGATTGCGCTGTTGGCCGGGCTGGCGGGGGTTGACCTGTTCGACGGTCTGACCCACTTCCACCGGCCGGTAGTGATGGGGCCGCTGGTGGGGCTGATTTTGGGCGATGTCTATACCGGGTTGCTGGTGGGCGGCACGCTGGAGCTGGTGTGGATGGGGATGGTGCCGTTGGCGGGAGCCCAACCGCCTAACGTGGTGATCGGCGGGGTGATCGGCACCGCATTCGCCATTCTGACCAAAGCCGATCCTAAAGTGGCGATCGGCGTGGCGGTGCCGTTCTCGATCGCGGTGCAGGGCTGCATCACGCTGCTGTTTACGTTGTTCTCACCGATGATGCACCGCTGCGATCGCATGGTGAAAGCGCTGAACTGGCGCGGTATCGAACGGGTGAACTATCTCGGCATCGGCATTCTGTTCATCTTCTATTTCGTGGTGGCGTTCCTGCCGATTTACTTCGGCGCCGATGCGGCCAGCGCCATGGTGCAGAAAGCGCCGGGCTGGCTGCTGGACGGGCTGGCGGTGGCGGGCGGCATGATGCCGGCGATCGGTTTCTCGCTGCTGATGAAGGTGATGATGAAAAAAACCTACGTGGCCTATTTTATCCTCGGTTTCATCTCGGTCACGTTTCTCAAGCTGCCGATCCTGGCGGTGGCGCTGGGCGCCCTGGCGATCGCTTTGATTGATTTCTTCAACACGCAACGCGGCGCGGCAGAGGCGACGGCCCGGCCCGCTCCGCAGGAGGACGCCGAAGATGGCATTTAACGATTCCGACGATCTGCTGGCGCAAAAGGCCGAACAGCGTATGGCGCAGGCGCTGGCCACCAGTCAGGTGGAGCAGGACGACTATCTGGACAGCCGGCCCGCCGAAGCGCTGACGCGCGGCGACATCAACCGCATGGCCTGGCGTTCGCTGCTGCTGCAGGCGTCGTTCAACTACGAGCGCATGCAGGCGGGCGGCTGGCTGTATCAGCTGATCCCCGCGCTGCGCAAGATCCACCGCAATCCGCAGGATCTGGCCAACTCGATGAAGATGCACATGGAATTTATCAACGTGCATCCGTTCGACGTCACCTTCCTGTCCGGCCTGGTGCTGGCGATGGAGCAGAACAAGGAAAAGATCTCCACCATTCGCGCGGTGAAAGTGGCGCTGATGGGGCCGCTCGGCGGTATCGGCGACGCGCTGTTTTGGCTGACGCTGTTGCCAATCTGCGCCGGCATAGGCGCTTCGCTGGCATTGGAGGGCAGCCTGTTCGGGCCGATCGTCTTCCTGCTGCTGTTCAACCTGTTCCACTTCGGCCTGCGTTTTGGGCTGGCGCACTACGGCTATCAGGCCGGCACCAGCGCGCTGGCGCTGCTGAAGACCCATACGCGGCGCATTTCTCACGCCGCTTCCATTGTCGGCATGACGGTGATCGGCGCGCTGGTGGCCTCGTACGTGCACCTGTCCACGCCGCTGGTGATGCATGCCGGCAAGGCCAGCGTGGCGCTGCAGACCGACGTGCTGGACAAGTTGATGCCCAACTTGCTGCCGCTGTGCTTCACGCTGCTCATTTTCTTCCTGATGAAGCGCGGATTCTCGCCGGTGAAGCTGATTGGCGTCACGGTAGCGATCGGCGTGGCGGGCAAATTTATCGGCATTTTATGAGGAGCGGGATATGCCAGGCATTGTGATTACCGGCCACGGCGGCTTTGCCTCCGGGCTGCTGCAGGCGGTGGAACAGGTGGTGGGGCCGCAGCGACATTGCGCGGCGGTCGATTTCCCCGAACAGATGAGCACCGCGCAGCTCAGGGATGCCTTACGCTCGGCGCTGGTCGCGGTGGCGCAGCCGGACGGCGTGGTGTTCCTGACCGACATGCTCGGCGGTTCGCCTTTTCGCAGCGCCTGTGAACTGGCGGATGCGCGGGGTGATTGCGAAGTGCTGACCGGCGTCAACATGCAGCTGGCGGCGGAAATGATGCTGGAGCGTGACGGACTGAGCCTGGATGAATTTCGCGAGGTGGCGCTGGCGTGCGGTAAACGCGGCCTGACCAGCCTGTGGCATGAACGCCGCCGAGTGAAGTGCGAAGACGCGCAGGCCGACGGCATCTGAACGAAAACCGGGCGCGGGCGCGCCCGGCTCCGTGAGTTAGGCCGGCAACGGGCTCAGCGCCAGACGCGCCGGTTGGTCTGCGCCGCGGCTGAAGCGCCAGCAGGTCTGGTGGTATTTCGCCACGCTGTTGCGGTGCGCCACGCTGACCAGCGTCACGTCCGGCAGTTCATCCACCAGCAGGCAGTACATCAGTTGCTCGGTTTCGTCGTCCAGTGCGCTGGTGGCCTCGTCGAGGAACAGGATGCTCGGGCGAATCAACAGGGCGCGGGCGAAGGCTAGCCGCTGTTGCTCGCCCGGCGACAGGCGATGGCTCCAGTTGGCGGAGGTGTCCAGCCAGCGCTGCAGGTGCTTCAGGCGGCAGTTTTCCAGCACCCGCATCAGCTGCGCGTCGCTGTATTCCGACGCCAGGCTCGGGTAGCTCAGCGCTTCGCGCAGCGTGCCGATCGGAATGTAGCTGCGCTGCGGCAGGAACAGCATGTTGGCGTTGCCCTCTACCCCGATGGCGCCCGCGCCGTAAGGCCAGATACCGGCGATGGCGCGCAGCAGCGTCGACTTGCCGCAGCCGGAAGGCCCGACGATCAGCAGGCGATCGCCGCGTTGCAGCGTCATCTCGGCGCCGGTCAGCAGCGGCTGGCCGTCGGGCAAGTGCAGGCTGAGGTTGTCTAGCGTTAACGGATGGGCGGTCTCCTCCCGCAGTTGAATGCCGCGCGGCTGATGGTGAACCTGATCGACGGCGGCGTTGAAGCCGGCCAGACGGTTAACGCAGGCTTTCCAGGTCGCCAAATCGTTAAACGCGTCGATAAACCACGACAGCGCGCCCTGCACCTGGCCGAAGGCCGAGGCGATCTGCATCAGGCCGCCCATCTGGATGGCGCCGGAGAAGTAGCGCGGCGCCGCCACCAGCAGGGGAAACACGATGGCGAACTGGCCGTAGAAGTTGGTGGCGATGTTGAGCCGCCGGGTGATGCGCATGATCGCCCACCAGTTGCTGCGAATGGTGTCGAAACGGTCACCCAACTGCTGCGCCTCGCGCGGTTCGCCGTGGTACAGCGCAATGGCGTCGTTGTTTTCGCGGATGCGGATCAGGCCGAAACGGAAGTTCGCCTCATACCGCTCCTGGTTAAAGCCCAGCATGACCAGCGGTTTGCCGACCCACCAGATCAGCAGCGATCCCAACACCGCATACAGCAGCGCGAACCACACCATATAGCCGGGCAAGGTGATGGCGTGTTGCCCGAGCGCGAAGGTCATCGGCCCGCTGACATGCCATAAAATGTCGATAAAGGAAAACAG
The DNA here is from genome assembly GCF_052167655.1 of Serratia sp. CY55921. NCBI lineage: Bacteria > Pseudomonadati > Pseudomonadota > Gammaproteobacteria > Enterobacterales > Yersiniaceae > Serratia > Serratia sp. CY55921. Next base: position 118,298 of record NZ_JBJNMU010000006.1, read on the forward strand.
CGTCACCAGGCTGGAGAGCAGCCCGAGCGACAGCGACAGGGTATATTGGGTCAGCACGTTGAGATCTTCAGCGATACGCTGATCGGGGTTATCGACGATCTGCTGCTGCTCGGTGTGGTAATACGCCTGGTGCGCCAGCCATTTTCCCATGAACCTTTCCGTCATCCAGCGCCGCCAGCGCATCTGCAGCCCCTGAGTCAGGTAGATCTTGTAGACCGCCAGCACGATGAAGATCAGCGCCAGATAGGTAAAGCGCCACAGCTGCGCCTTGAATACCGGGTAGTTTTTGTTCTGCAGCGCGTCGTAGAACACCTGGTTCCACTGGTTGATCTGCACGCTGATATAGACCAGGCCGAGCGACAGGACGACGATGGCGATCAGCATCATCCAGGCGCGCCATCGTTCCTCCGACACCCAAAAGGGTTTGATCAACTGCCAAATGGCGTGTCTCTGCAAGGGGGTTGCGTTCATAACGGCTCGATAATTGCGGTATTTTGTTCAGCATGGGCTGCGGGCCGGTAACAAACAAACCGCGACTGTAAGCAGTTTTGACTCCGCTAACCGTTTGAAATAAGGCGGCTGAATCGCCGGCGGCGCGCAGGTGAGCGCAATTGCGGCATACACTCCGGCGCCGGGCGGTTATACTGGCGCCGAATTTTTGCAGAAAGGATAAACGATGAAGGCTTGGTTTCCCCTGTTGCTGACCTGCGGCGTCTTCGCCAGCGCCCGGGCCTGGGCGCACATTGACGAGCCGGACATCGCCGCCGACTGCCAAAAGGTGGCGAGCTACGCCGAACTGGGAAAAAAGGCCTATCAGCGCCAGGATTACGCCAAAGCCGCCGACATCTTTCGCGATCAGGCGGCCTGGAGCGAGTTTTGCGGTCTGAGCGAGCAGGCTGTCGCCACGGCTTACAACAACGTGGCGCTGTCGCTGATGCACGCCGGTGAATTGCTCAAGGCGCAGGCCTATCTGGCGCTGGCGCCGCACGATGACAAATCGCAGCACAACATGAGTCTGTTGCGCCAACGCCTGGCGCAGCGGCCGCAGCCGCAGGGGCCGGGCGGCGTGTACTGGCAATACGCCGGGCGCGGCGTGTGGAGCGAAGTGGTGGTGAAGCCGCAGGGCGAGCGCTGGCTGATCGATTTTTCCGGCTACGCCATGCCGCAGATGGGGCTGTATTACGGCCCGAACATGGGCGACTTCACCGCCGAGCTGCCCATTGAGCACAGCAAGGCCGTCTACCATCAACATGACTCGGAAAGCGCGCAGGTCTGCGACGTGACGATGGCGTTTGGCGAGCAAGCGCTGGAGATGCATACGCGGGGGGATTGCGGGTTCGGCCACAATGTGCGGGCGGAAGGGCGGTTCGTGCGGGTCGAATGACCCGCCCCGGTGGCCGGGGCGAGAAGGGTTACGCCAGCGCGGCGGCGCCCAACAGATTCTTCCAGGCTTCCACATTGCCCAGATAATTGCCGGCCGGCAGCAGATGCAGCTGGCCCTCGCTATCCTGCAGCGCAAAGGTCGGGAAGCCTTGGCCCTGCACTTTGGCCAGCAGCGCCCGGCTTTCCGCGATGTGTTGCGCGGTCGGCGCACCGCTGTTGAAGCGCATTTCGGCGATAAATGCCGCCGAAGGCAACCCCAGCTCTTTCGCCAACGCTTCCAGCACCGGCGTGTCGGCGATGCGTCGCCCTTCCTGATAGTGCGCCTGCTGAATGCGGTGCAGCATGTCCAGCCCGCGTCCCGCCAGTTTTTCCGCCGCCAGGATAGCCGTGATCGGCGGCTCGGAATCCATCACCGCCGTGGTGTCGCGCAGCAGGCCGTTGAAATAGGCTTCGCCGAAAGGCTGGCCCGTCATCTCGGCGATGCGCTTGTCGTGCGGAATGACGTAGTTGCGCCATTCGTCGGTGATCTGACGGCGGTTGTTGCCGGTCATCATGCCGCCGGCGTGCGGCACGACCTTCAGCCCGGGGAGGCTCTGAGCCGCTTTCACCAGCGGTGCGGCGCCGTAGCACCAACCGCACAGCGGATCGAAAATGTAATGCAGAGTGGTTTCGGTCATTTTTACTCCTCGCTTGGCGCGCGGCAAGCCGCCGCGGCGCCAGGGCTGGTTCAATCACGCTCGGGCGCTTATTGCGGCCACTTCATCTCGCCTTTCAGCACTTTCGCGCTCAGTTCCAGGCTCGATTCGTCTTTCAGCGTCGGGTAGTGCTTTTTCATCGCTTCAATCAGCGCGGCGGAATCCTTGGCTTTCGGCAGTTCGGCTTCCAGCGTGGTCAGGTATTTTTGGGTAAAGTGCACCGATGCCAGTGTCTGTGCGGCACCCGGCAGGAAGTGGCCCGGCACGACGACCTGTGGCTTCAGCGCTTCGATGTTTTTCAGCGTCTGCTGCCAGTGCTGGCGCGATTCTACGCTCTGGTTATCGGCGATCCACGGATGGATATTGTCACCGGCGACCGCCACGCCGCCCACGACCGCTTTCAGCGCCGGGATCCACACGAAGGTGCGATCGGGGGTCGGGCCGTTCAGGCCTTTCACTTCCACTTTTTGACCGTCGATGGTGAAGCTGTCGCCCTGCAGCGGCTGCGGCACGATCACGGTTTTCGGCGCGTTGTCTTTCAGGATTGGGCCCCAGTAGGCGATTTTGCCGTCTTTGGTGGCGTTAATGTCCTTGATGGTGCCAGGCGAAGCGATGATTTTCGCCTCCGGGAAAGCGGCCTTAATCACGTCCAGACCGAAATAGAAATCCGGATCTGAGTGGCTGATGTAGACGGTGGTCAGTTTCTTGCCGGTCGCCTTGATCTTTTTCACCAGCTCTTCGGCATCGTTGCGCTGGAACTGTGCGTCGATCAGCGCCACTTCGTGTTTGCCGCTGACGATTTCGGAAGACACCGGGAACACGCTTTTCTCGCCCGGGTTATACACTTCCATGGTCAGGGTATCGGCAGCGGTGGCGTAGGTGCTCAGGGTGGCGACGCCGGTGAAGGCCAGAGTTAACAGTGATTTCTTAAACATGGGCAGAGGTCCTTAGGTATCGGTTAATGTTGTAATGATGTTAGGTTGCATAAAGCGATAGAAAAACCGGATAATAAGCAATTATTCGTTGCATAAATCGGACTAATCATGGATCGCATTACCGCCGCTGAGGTTTTTGTCACCATCGTCGATCGCGGCAGCATGATCGCCGCTGCGGAAACGCTGGAGATGTCGCGCGCGATGGTCACTCGCTACCTGGCCCAGATGGAGCAATGGGCCGGGGCGCGTTTACTGCACCGCACTACCCGTAAGCTTAGTCTGACCGACGCCGGTGAGCGTACTTTGGAGCGCTGCCGACAAATGTTGGCGCTGGCGGGGGAAATCGATCTGGTGGAGGAAGGGCAGAGCGACGAACTGCGCGGCCTGCTGCGCATCACCTGTTCGCAATCGCTCGGACAAACGGCGCTGGTGGGGGCCGTCGCCCAGTATCTGAAGCGTCATCCGCAGGTGGCGGTCGATCTGCAGATGAACAACCGGGCGGTGAACCTGGTGGAAGAGCGCATCGATCTGGCGCTGCGCATCACCAATGAGCTGGATCCCAACCTGATCGCCCGGCCGCTGTCCACCTGCGCGTCGGTGGTGTGCGCCGCGCCGGCGTATCTGGCGGCGCACGGCACGCCGCGCCAGCCGCAGGATCTGGCGTTACACAACTGCCTGACTTATTCCTATTTCGGCAAAAGCCTGTGGCATTTCGACGCTCAGGGGGTGAAATCGGCGGTGGCGGTCAGCGGCAACCTGAGCGCCAACGAATCGGTGGTGCTGATGGCCGGTACGGTGCAGGGGGCGGGCATTTCCCTGCAGCCCTACTATTCGGCGGCGCCGCTGTTGGCCAGCGGCGAACTGGTGGAGCTGTTGCCGGGTTACCGGCCGCAATCGATGGGCATCTACGGCATCTACACCTCACGCCGACAAATGCCCGCCACCTTGCGCACCATGCTGGACTTTCTGGTGGAATGGTTCGCCAGCGATCCGCAGTGGCAGGCGACGCTGCGCTAAGGCCGCGGCAACATTCCCACGCCGTTTTCACCGTTTGACGGCGGCGGCCAGGCGGGCGGAGAACAGTGCCGCCTGTTGATGCAGATGGTCGATAAAGGCCGCCACCAGCGCCGATGAAGGGCGGTGCAGCGGCCGTATCAGGCTGACGGTGAACGGCACGTCGATGCTGAATGGCCGCACGTGCACGCCGCTGCCGGCATAGTCGAGCGCCGTCAGCGGGTTGACGATCGAGACCCCCACGCCGGCTCTCACCATGGCGCACACCGACGCCGCGCTGTGCGTTTCCATCACCATGCGGCGCTCGACGCCCTGCTCGGCGAACAGCGCATCGAGCAAGTGGCGATAGCTGTCGGTGCTCGACAGGCTGATAAAGTTTTGCCCGGCGAAATCCTGCGGCGTCAGTTGGCCTTTCGCCAGCAAAGGATGGCCCGCCGGCAGCACGCAGACCTCATTCAACGTCATCAGCGTTACCCGCTCGGTGCCCGCCGGCGTAAGGGTGGTTTCCGTCAGCCCCAGATCGTGGCGCTGGGCCGACAGCCACTCTTCCAGCAGCGGCGATTCTTGCGGGATCACGCTGAAGCTGACTTCCGGGTAACGTTCGATAAAGGGCCGGCACACCGCCGGCAGCAGCGATTGGGAAAATACCGGCAGGCACACGATCGACAGCTGCGCCTGCTGAAACTGGCGAATGCCGGCGGCGGCGTTGACGATGCGATCGAGGCCATAATAGGAGCGTTGCACCTCTTCGAACAGCCGTAGGCCCTGCACCGTGGGGGACAAGCGCCCGCGAACCCGATCGAACAGCTGCAGCCGAATCAGCTTCTCAAAGCGCGCCAGCTCACGGCTGACGGTGGGTTGCGAGGTTTGCAGCAGGGCCGCCGCCTCGGTCAGGTTGCCGGTGGTCATCACCGCCCGAAAGATTTCTATCTGCCGCAAAGAGATGCTGTGCATGACGAGGCTGCTCGATTGTAGAGAAAGCTATATCATAAATGAATAGACTACGGCTAAATAGATATTTTCCACCCGATTCAGCGTGCGGCACTATTGGCTTATCTGCCGTCACTTTCGAATTGGGAATATCGCCATGCCACGCCCGTTGCACGACACCTCCACCGCGTTGAACGCCGCTAACCTGCTGGCCTTGCCGCAGCGCTTCGGTTGCCCGGTCTGGGCTTATGATGCCGACATCATCAGCCAGCGCATCGCTCAGCTGCGCCACTTCGACACTATCCGTTTCGCGCAGAAAGCCTGTTCGAACATTCATATTTTGCGCCTGATGCGCGAGCAGGGCGTGAAGGTGGATTCGGTGTCGCTCGGCGAAATCGAGCGGGCGCTGCAGGCCGGTTTTCAGCCGGGCGGCGAGCCGAGCGATATCGTGTTTACCGCGGACGTATTGGATCACGCGACGCTGGCGCGCGTCAGCGCATTGAAGATCCCGGTCAACGCCGGTTCCATCGATATGCTGGATCAGCTCGGCCAGGCTTCCGCGGGGCATCCGGTGTGGCTGCGCATTAATCCGGGGTTTGGCCATGGCCACAGCCAGAAAACCAACACCGGCGGCGAGAATAGCAAGCACGGCATCTGGTATGCCGACCTGCCGCAGGCGGTGGAGAAGATCCGCCGCTACGGCCTGAAGCTGATCGGCGTGCATATGCATATCGGCTCCGGCGTCGATTACCAGCATCTGGAGCGCGTCTGCGATGCGATGGTGCAGCAGGTGATCGATCTCGGTCATGACATCAGCGCCATTTCCGCCGGCGGCGGCCTGTCTATCCCGTATCAGTACGGCGAAGAGGCGATCGATACCGAACACTATTTCGGTTTGTGGAACCGGGCGCGTGAGCGCATCGCCGCGCATCTGGGGCACCCGGTGCAGTTGGAGATTGAACCCGGACGTTTCCTGATGGCGGAGGCGGGCGTATTGGTGGCCGAGGTGCGGGCGGTAAAAGACATGGGGAGCCGCCACTTTGTGCTGGTGGATGCCGGTTTTAACGATCTGATGCGCCCGGCGATGTACGGCAGCTATCACCATATTTCGCTGTTGCCGGCCGATGGGCGCGACACCTCGGAACAACCGCTGCGCGACACGGTGATCGCCGGGCCGCTGTGCGAATCCGGCGACGTCTTCACCCAGCAGGCGGGCGGCGGCGTGGAAACCCGCGAGCTGCCACCGGTGCAGATCGGCGATTATCTGGTGTTTCACGATACCGGCGCCTACGGCGCATCGATGTCCTCCAACTACAACAGCCGTCCGCTGTTGCCTGAAGTGCTGTTCGAAAACGGCGAGCCGCGTTTGATCCGCCGCCGCCAAACCATCGAAGAACTGATCGCGCTGGAACTTATCTGATAAGCGGGCGGGCGCCTTGCGCCCGCTTCACAGCGTCATGCGGCGGTGCTGGCCATTGGGCAATTGCACATCCAGCGACAGCGTGCCGCCCATCGCCTCGATATAGCGTTTGAGCGACGACAGCTTTATTTCGCTGCCGCGCTTTTCCAAATTGGCGACGGAGGGTTGGCTGATACCGAGCCGCTTCGCCAATTCAACCTGAGAGACCGCCAGCTCTTCCCTCAGCATTGCCAGCCGCAGTTCGAAAATTTCCTTGTCCGCTTTTTGCCTGGCTGCGGCAACGACGGCGGGATCGAGCTTGTCGATCAGTTGGGATAACGGTTTGGCCATCTGCACTACCTCCGGGTTGCCAGATAATGTGAAAATTCCATGGCAGCGATGGGCAACATGCGCTGGTAAAAGCGTTTGTCGCCGGTTTTATCGCCACCGCACAGCAATACTGCTTGCCGCTGTGGGTCAAAGGCGAAAAACACCCTGAAAGGGCGCCCGCGATGTTGAACGCGCAACTCCTTCAACTGCCGGGCCGCTTCGGAAAAATGCAGCGTATCGGCGTGCGGCCGCGCCAACTGCGGGCCGAACGTCTGTAATTTGAAGATTGCCGCCAGGATGCTTGTTTGCTGGGCGTTGTTCAGCGCCAAAAACCAGTCGTCGAATCGTTCGACGGTCACCACTTGCCACATGATGCGCTTCGAATATAGCGTTTATGCTATATAGCGTAAAGGTTATTGTGCCAACAATCTGCACGAACGCAGGGAGCGGAAAAAATCCAAAAGCGAGAAATGCGGCGGGCTGCGCAATCTGAGCGCATGGGTGACGGCTCACCCATGCGGCGGCATGATTACGGCTGTTCGTGCGCGTTGTTGAGGGTGGCGACCGAGTGGCGGCGCACCAGCGTTGGGCTGAACATGTTGGTGATTTCCGGCAGCGGTTGCCGGTTGGCCAGCGCCAGCGCCAGCTCCGCCGCCTGGGTGGCCATCGCCACGATAGGGTAGCGAATGGTGGTCAGGCGTGGGCGCAGGTAGCGCGAAATCAACACGTCGTCGAAACCGATCAGCGAAATTTCTCCCGGTACGTCGACGCTGTTATCGCTCAGCACCGACAGCGCGCCGGCGGCCATCGGATCGTTGTAGCAGGTAATGGCGGAGAACGAACGGCCGCGGCCGAGCAATTCGGTCATCGCCTGTTCGCCGCCGATCTCGTCCGGTTCGCCGTAGGCGATCAGCTTTTCATCCACCGCAATGCCGTGTTCCTGCAGCGCGTCGAGATAGCCTTGCAGACGATCGGTGGCGTCGGAAATCTGGTGGGTGGAGCAGATGATAGCGATGCGCTGGTGCCCTTGCTGGATCAGATGTCGGGTCGCCAGCCAGGCGCCGTAGCGATCGTCGAGCGCCACGCAGCGCGTTTCAAACCCCGGCAGCGTGCGATTGATGAGCACCATGCCCGGGATCTGTTGCATCCAGCCGCAAAGTTCCTGATCGCTCAGCCTTTTGGCGTGCACCACCAGCGCTTCGCAGCGGTGCCGCACCAGCTGTTCAATCGCCTGACGCTCTTTTTCGGCGTCGTGGTAACCGTTGCCAATCAGCAGAAAATTGTGGGTGGCGTAGGCCACCTGCTCGACCGCCTTGACCATCGCGCCGAAGAAGGGATCGGAAACGTCGGAGACGATCAGCCCCAGCGTCTCGGTGGATTGCTGCGCCAGCGCTCGTGCGTTGGCGTTAGGGTGATACTGCAGCTGTTCCATGGCGGCCTGCACCGCGGTGCGCGACCCTTCGCTGGCCTTGGGGGAATTGTTTATCACGCGGGATACCGTGGCCACGGAAACACCCGCCAGCCTGGCAACATCCTTTATCGTAGCCATATCAGTCAACACATCCTGGGTAATCGCTTACATCCCCCAGTTTTGCGGAAAAAAACCGGGGCTGCAAGCGGTCTCGTGCGCAACTTGTGGTGGCGGTTGCAGAATCTCTTCGAGTCTGTACGCATAACCGACTGCTACCGAACGATAGCGCAATTTGTACGTTGGCACTGGCGGCGGGCTGAGGTAACGTCTGTGCATTCCGATTTGCGCCGAGAACGCCATGTCCATTAAACGCTATCCGCAGCTCGCCCATTGGGGCGCTTATACCGCCGTGGTTGAAGACGGCCGGCTTATCCGTTGTGAACCCTTCGTCGACGATCCTGATCCTTCGCCGCTGCTCGATTCCATCGTCCCGATGGTCTACTCCGACAAACGCATCCGCAAGCCGGCGGTGCGCCGCTCGTGGCTGCAAAAGCGCGAGGGCAGCGACCGGACGCTGCGCGGCAGGGAAGATTTCGTCGAGGTGGACTGGGAATTGGCGCTCGATTTGGTGGCGCAAGAGAATCGCCGGGTGCGCGAGCGTTACGGCGCCTCCGGGTTGTTTACCGGCTCTTATGGCTGGTCGTCGGCCGGGCGGCTGCACCATGCCCGCTCGCTGGTGCGGCGGTTCTACTTCAGCGGCGGCGGCGGCGTCGATCAGCAGGGCAACTACAGCTGGGGCGCGGCGCAGTTCTTTCTGCCGTATGTGATCGGCACTTTTTCGCCCTTGACCGGGCGCGTCACCAGTTGGCCTAGCGTGGTGGAGCATTGCGAGCTGTTTGTGGCGTTTGGCGGATTGGCGCTGAAAAACGCTCAGGTCTCTTCCGGCGGCGCGGCGGAACATGCGCTCAAGCCCTGGCTGCAAAAGCTGGCGCGCAAGGGCACGCCGGTTATCAACATCAGCCCGATGCGCGATGATTGTCCCGAGTTTGTCAACGCGGAATGGATCCCGATCCGGCCGAATACCGACGTGGCGCTGATGCTGGCGCTGGCTTACGAAATCCAGCGGCTGGACGCGCAGGATGAAGCCTTCCTGCACAGCCACTGCGTGGGCTATCAACAACTGGCGGATTACCTGAACGGCACCGGTGACGGCGTGGCGAAAACCCCCGTTTGGGCCAGCGCCATTACCGGCATTCCGGCGGCGCGCATCGCGCTGCTGGCGCGGCAACTGATCGGCGTGCGCAGTTTCATCACCTGTTCCTACTCCGTGCAACGCGCGCATCGGGGGGAGCAACCGTATTGGATGATGATCGCGCTGTCGGCGATGCTGGGCCAGGTGGGGCTGCCGGGCGGCGGTTTCTCGTTCGGCCACGGTTCGATGAACGGCGTCGGCAATCCGCGCGTGGATACGCCTGCGCCGACCATGCCGGTAGGCGAAAATCCGGCCGGGCTGGCGATCCCGGTGGCGCGCATCTGCGACATGCTGTTGCACCCCGGTGAGGCCTATCAATTTTGCGGCGAGACGCGGCATTATCCGGATATCCATTTGGTGCACTGGGCCGGCGGCAACCCGTTCCATCATCATCAGCAGTTGAATCGGCTGGTGGAGGGCTGGCAGAAGCCGGACACGGTGATCGTTCAAGATATCTGGTGGACGGCGGCGGCCAAAATGGCAGACATCGTGCTGCCGGTCACCAGTTCGCTGGAGCGTAACGATATCGGCGGCTCGTCGCGCGATCGCTACGTGTTGGCGATGCATCAGGCCATTGCGCCGCAGCATCAGGCGCGCAACGATTTCGATATCTTCGCCGATCTGGCGGAGCGTCTCGGCTATCGTGAGCGCTTTACCGAGAATCGCGACGAGCGGGCCTGGATCGAAGCTATCTACCGGCAATGCGGCACAGCGCAGCAGCGCGCCGGCGTCGCCTGGCCCGAGTTTGAGGCCTTCTGGCAACGGGGCTATGTCGAGCTGCCCGCGCCGGCTAAAGAGTTCGTATTTTTTGATGCATTCCGCGCCGATCCGCAGGCTAACCCGCTGCAAACGCCCAGCGGCAAGATAGAGCTGTTCAGCGAGCGGATCGCCGGCTATCGCTACGAAGATTTCGCTCCGCATCCGCAGTGGCGGCCGCCGGTGGAGTGGCTGGGCGCGCCGCAGGCCAAAAACTGGCCGCTGCACCTGATCTCCATTCAGCCGAGCGATCGCCTGCATAGCCAGATGGATCCGGCGCCGCTGGCGCAGGGCAACAAGACCGCCGGGCGAGAAACCTTGTACATGCATCCGGACGATGCGGCGCCGCGCGGTGTGGCGGACGGCGCCGAAGTGCTGGTCAGCAACGCGCGCGGCAGCTGTCTGGCGGGGGTATCGCTCACCGATGGCGTGACGCGCGGCGTGGTGCTGATGGCGACCGGTGCCTGGTTCGAGCCGGGTTTCGACGCGCAGCGCCGGCCGGTCGAGCAGGCGGGCAACCCGAACGTGCTGACGCTGGATATCGGCACCTCGCCGCTGACGCAGGGGCCGAACGCCATGAGCTGCCTGGTCGAGGTCAGCGCATTCACCGAACGTCGGGATCAAGATAGTTAGCGCTGACCAGCAATTGGGTCGACAGCGGGATGTTATCGCGTTGCTGTTGACGCAGTTGTGTCGCGGACGCGGCGAAACTGGAGACTGTTAATGACAGTGTGAAGTGTTGCCCAACCTCGTTATCCGGTACAAGGATGTGTAATGCTTCCCGATCGACGGATAGACGATAGTTGGGTAGATGTCTTTGGCGTGGTTGCCCGGGGGCAAGTGAAAAGGAAAGGGGCTCACCATCACCGTTGCGTAATTCATCAACCGTGAGGCTGAGATAGCTAGAAGCATCGGTTGCGCCGCTTCCTTCTGCCAGGTTTCTATTCTCCCGCAGAGTGAACCCCTGCAACTGCACTGGTTCATCGCAAGTCAACCGATACTGCAATGGGGCGCTGTGCAGCAGAGTGGATTGCTGAGACAGTGTCCCAATATTGTGCTCCCCCAGATAAATGCTGTTTTGTGTGGTCGTTAGCGTGCAGTTAGCGTTAGCCCCAAAACTGATGGCTATGGCTGCCAACCCATAATAAATCACTTTCATGTGTTCTCCTGATATCGATGAACGTTTAGCGACACACTGCTTCGGAGTGGCTGATGCCGGCACGATTGCGGGAAGAGGTGTCTGCAGCAATTGCGAAATAACATGCCTGTCCCGAAGAGTTTTTCATGCTGAAGCGTTGTGAAGACGCATCGTTCGTCGCGCGGTGCGCTTTCTGATGTTCAATGAAGGCTGCGCCCTGATCATTGGTAAAAGCGACCACTTGTTGTTGTTCATCCAAAATCATGCTGCCGATAGCGGGTTTGGTGCCGTCTGCATAGCTAATCTGGACAATGGCCCGCAATGTATTAATGGCATCGATATTGATATGTTTAACGCTGCCACGTGCCAGATTGATCTTGCGCACGCCGTTATCGATATCGGCACCGGGAGGTAAGGTGCTTGTGTCTACGTTAATCAGGCTTGGTTGATACTCACGCAGCCTTGGGATGATCGCCTTACCTTGCTTGCCATAGGTTTTCACCTTGCCGCCTGGCGTAGACACGCTGACTCCGGCGAGGCCCGGTATCGACAAGACGCCGAAGGTATCGCCGATTTTCTGTGGTGAGAGCGTTAGCCCGCTGCTGTCTGCCACCAGGGAGCCAGAGGCACTGTAGTAAAATGCCTGCTGATTTTCTGACAGATGGCTATAGCTGCCGGAAAGCGTTGTGAACGGACTCAAATAGTTCACATTGCCTGAGTAGGTGCCGTTGTTGGATTGGGTGCCCTGTGTTGCATTGAATCCATAAGCCAGATCGCCATTCAACGCTTGGCCGGAAAGCGAATTGCTGATGCTACGATTTCTTCCGTTGCTTATCATATTGGCGCTATAACGTCGGTTTTTTCCCAGCGGTAATGAAAGGGTGGCGAACACCCTGGTATCGTTATCGCGAACCTCGCGGCTGCGCTCTTTTTCCAGGCTAACGCCAACGGTGGCTGCGCCAAATTGACGGTTCCAGAAGGCGTAGACTCGTTGATTTTGTTGCTTATCTCCGCCTTCAGCGCGTGTAACGCCTAAAGAAAGATTTCCGATGTATTTATGGTGCCAGCCTAGGCCCAGGCTGTAGCTTTGACGTTGGTGTGAAGATGATGCACCGTGCGATACAGGCCAATAAGTTCCTTCGCCGTCATCTTTACGCGGAGAACGGAGCTGTGTAGGCGAGCGGTATCGCTCTGACTGGATGCTGTAACCGGCGTTCAGCTTAAGGTTTTTTATCAGGGGTAATGCGCTATTCAGCTGTAGCTTGGTGCCCTTTCCGCTTGACGACTGCGCCACGTGGCTCAAGGCTGTAAAACGATAATCGCTATTGGCAACGCTATAACCGGCGGCGATGCCGCGATAATCGCGGCTGAGGAAACTTCCCCCTCTCACCTGGTGCTGGTTGAGCCATGGCAAAGAGAATGAGCCAGTGATGAAAGGCATTTCTGTGCTTTTTGCCAGGCTGTGAGTGCGCCCGAGAGCAAGGGAGTAACTGCCCTGGCGGGGAGTAGAGTGTCCTGAGCTCGTCAGATAAGGGACGATGAATTGTTTGCGGCTACCGTTGCTTTCCGTGACGGTGACGGACAAATCGACTGCGTCGAACTGCGCAGGGATATCGGTCAGGCGGAAAGTGCCCGGTTGCACCTGCGTGGCGTAAACTAATCTGCCATTCTGAAAAATCTCAACCTTGGCTTGGCTCTCGGCGATACCTTCGACTACCGGCACATCACTGCGTTGACTCAATGACAGCGACGAGTCAGGCAGCCATTGCAGGCCATCTAAGGTAATGCCGCTGTAAAGCGAATCTGATAACGTCGCTCGTCCCAAACGCATCATGGCGTCGTGATCCGTCAATGTCCGCTGCAGATAACTATTATAAGGCGTGTACCCCTGATGTCGTTCTGACTTGTTATAGGTGCCATTATGGCGAAACAGCCAATTGTTGCTGTTGAAGCCGGTTTCCAACGCCGCGTAATCACTGCTGTGATTTTGGCTGTCGAATCGGCTCGCGGTATAATTCAGCATCAGGGCATGGCCGCCAAATTCATAGTCCGCCGGTTGTCGACGGATATAGCGCTCGGGCAACAGCAAAATCAATTGATTATTACCGGTTTCATTGTCGATGCGGCTGCCTTGATAACATTGGCTCATCAGCATTTCTGCCTGAGTGTTGAGCTTGCAGGGGTGTAATCCCAGGCTTTCTACGAGTTCAGCGTCGTATTGCCATTCGCCTTGTTTGTCTATGTTGACTTCATGCCGTCCATGATTTTGTCCGTTGACGTTGATGAATAGCGCTTGTTTTCCTGCGGGAAATTTCGCGCCAGAGGAAAAGTAATCAGCAATCTCACTGGGTAGTCCAAGTGCCCGCATCATTTCAATATCGTAATCGGCCAGACTGGTCGAGGCATAGCCAATAGGCAGACAAAACGCCAGTAGACGTAGCGGTATATGCAATTTCAAAGGCTGCCTCACTGGATTGGGGCAAGGTTGACCGTGATATCGGGTATGGCGCGCCCCGTGTTACTGCTTGGCGTGAAGTGCAAACGGGAGGGGGGGATGGTAAGCCTATCGCTCTTACGTGTACCGATCGTTTGCCCAGGCAGCAAATAAGGTTGTTCTAAAACAAACTGCTGGTTACTGGGTTGTACGGTGATGGTAGGGGCTAACCTGACAACGTAAGGGCTGAGATTTTTGACTTGTATAGAATGCCCATTTTGTTGCCAATGCAAGGTTTGCCAGGGAGATTTGTTTTCCACTAGCGCGGAGGGCGTGACGATAGCGACGACCCGATGCCGAGTATTCACCTTAAGCTGGTTGCTTTTTTCTCCCATATCGGGAATTTCCTGGAAATAGATATGGCGCATTTGCTGACGGGTTTTATCAAGTCCCGAGGGATCGGCAAGCATGACGCGTACCAGCTGAGATTTACCCGGATCAATACGCGCGGCTGGCGGAGAAAGAATGAATAAGGGATCTTCTCCTTGCTTGCTTAATGCATTTTTAACAACGGATGAGAATAGCAACACAGGATAATTACCGATATTATCGACTCTTACCGTTGTCTCTCCTTTCTCTTGATTGACCAAGAGGCTTATTTTTTCCAGTTTAATGGTTGCTTGGCCATGAAATGGAGTAAGCAATATAAATATTGCGGTAAGATAATGGATGAGACCTTTCATTTTATTTCCTGAATAGCGGAGAATAACGAACTCTAGTCAAAGGACGTTAAGATATTTTGCCAAACAAAGAGGCTGAAATAAGTGGGAACAGCGAAGTGTCCCCACCTGGTGATTACAGGTAGTGAACCGAAAGATTCACAGAAGCTTGCAATGCAATGCTGTCTTGCATTTGGATGCTTTTATCATCAATGTAGCTAAGCGGGGTAAGGAATGAACGGTAGTTGAATGTGCCGCTCAGGTTCTGGCCGATCGCCATATTGTCGTAATTAGCATCTGATGTGACCGCAAAGCGATTACCTGAGGCAACAGAGAACATCGCCTGTTCGTGATCTGCACCGTTAGTTACATTGGTTAAATCGAAAATATCATCGCCTTCAGGAATCAGCGCCGCACGCACGGTTTCACCATCCATAGCGATATCTGACAGTGCAAGGCCCAGCACGGCGATATCTTTATTACTGGCGTCTTTTGCCAGCGATGCGGTGAAGTTTCTGTCCATATATTGATAATCGGCATCGCCGCTGGCGCTGGTAACTTCAATACCCATGTTGGTCGGTGCCGTGCAATTTACGGTGAACGGGATGCTGCCCATGCCGTTGCCTTCCAACTGGACAGGATTTACTTTATCAAAAGCTTCGCTGGAATGGCGGCCAAGATCAATGCTATTGGTGTTGGCAGCAATACTGCAGCTGGTGTTATTATAAATTTCTCCGGAGAAATCTACAGACGTACTGGCTGTTTTTGCGGCCAGTACGCTCGTGCACGACAGAGGTAGTAGGGCTAAAAATAAATATTTCTTCATTATTCAGATTTCCTTCTGAGAATATGCCACTAAATAAATAAAAATCGTATTGCTTGAAAATATAAAGCAAGGGTTTCGCAACGTTTTACTAGCGATTCAATGCATGGCTATTTTATTTTTCAATCTCATTTCTTGCAATATTGTGCTAAAAATTTATGTAAAAATAGATTTATATTCTGGTTTTTTGGTTTTTGTTATTCTTTTTTAATTGTTAACTCTGTTTGGTTATTAATGCATAGGTTTTATTGCTTGCGGTTTTTTTAATTATTAATAATTAATTATCCTCGGCGTGCACTTTTGCCGTGAGATCACGATAACAGCAAGGTCTGGAGGCGGCTCTGTTGTTAGTTGGCGCTTTTTGACTTTGTCTTTTTATTGTTGCCGTGCTTGAAAAGCAAGAAAACGAATTGCATAAGTTGATGAAAATGACACGTTGGATATCACGTCTAACTTGGCTCTTGCGTTTGAGAATAGTTTTCGTTAATTGATTGCTTTAGCGTTGAGGAGACAAGAGGGATTAAAGGATCTGCTTCAGTCTTGATTAGGCCGAACCCTCATGTGCTGCACTTACCAGCATATGCGCATGGCTTTTTTTCTCCCCCCACTCGCTTCCTGCGGATGACGCATCATTATTGATCTTTCCGCTGCGGCGATTATTTAAGTTTCATTGAGTTATTACAGCAGATCGCGGGAAATTTACAGCTGGTTGCATTTGGAGCAGAACTCTTGCGATTCGGTGGTAGTTTCCTGCACGCCATCTCTCTAGAGTAGGTGATCCCAGAGGTATTGATTGGTGAGAAATCAGCGTGCCTTGCATGCTGAAGCCATTTTCAATTGCACCAACCTACGCGGATGCGTAGGTTTTTTTTTGCCTGCCATATAGTATTCTTTTCCCTACAACGATTTACGCCTCCATGGCCAAGGGAGAAGGGCATGATCTTTTCACTGCTGCGCGCGCTGTTTCGCCTGTTGTTTCGGGTACGGGTCGAAGGGGACGTCCAGCACTTCGAACGGCAAAAATTACTGATTACGCCGAACCACGTCTCTTTCCTCGACGGCGTACTGCTGGCGCTGTTCCTGCCGATAAAACCGGTGTTTGCGGTCTATGCCAGCATCGGCGAGAGCTGGTTTATGCGCTGGCTGCGGCCTTACATCGATTTTGTCTCGCTCGATCCCACCAAGCCGATGGCCATCAAGCAACTGGTGCGCATGGTCGAGCAGGGACGGCCGATCGTGGTGTTCCCTGAAGGGCGCATCACCGTGACCGGTGCGCTGATGAAAATTTACGACGGAGCGGCGTTTATCGCCGCCAAATCGGGCGCGACCGTGGTGCCGGTGCGGATCGATGGCCCGGAGTTCAGCCCGTTTGGCCGCATGGCCGGGGTGTTCAAGATCCGCTGGTTCCCGCAAATCAGCATCCGCATCTTGCCGCCGACCACGCTGCCGATGCCGGAAGCGCCGCGCGCGCGTGAACGCCGGGCGCTAGCGGGCGATCGGCTGATGCAGATCATGATGCGGGCGCGGATGGAGACGCGCGAGCCGCAAACGCTGTTCCATGCCTTGCTGGCGGCGCAGCACCGCTATGGGCGCCGCAAGCCTTGCATCGAAGACATCGCTTTCAAAGAGGACAGTTACCAGACGCTAGTCAAGAAATCGCTGGGCGTCAGCCGCATTCTGCAGCGCTTTACCGCCGAGGGGGAGCACGTTGGGCTGCTGTTGCCCAACGCCACCATTACCGCGGCGGCAATCTTCGGCGCTTCGCTGCGCAATCGCATCCCGGCGATGCTCAACTACACCGCAGGCGCCAACGGCCTGAACAGCGCGATGACGGCCGCCGGCATCAAGACCATCGTCACCTCGCGCCAGTTTCTGGAGAAAGGCAAGCTGACCCACCTGCCGGAACAGGTGCCACAGGCTAACTGGGTGTATCTGGAAGATCTGAAAGAGACGGTCACGCTGGCGGATAAGCTGTGGATCCTGCGTTACTTGCTTCAGCCGCAGCGCGCGGCGTTGCCGCAACGTCCGGAGGACCCGGCGCTGATCCTGTTCACGTCCGGATCCGAAGGCCATCCCAAGGGCGTGGTGCATTCGCACGCCAGCCTGCTGGCCAACGTAGAACAAATCCGCACTATCGCCGATTTCACGCCGCGCGACCGCTTCATGTCGTCGCTGCCGCTGTTCCACTCGTTCGGCCTGACGGTGGGGCTGCTTACGCCGCTGATCACCGGCAGCCGCATTTTCCTCTACCCCAGCCCGCTGCACTATCGCGTGGTGCCGGAGCTGGTATATGACCGTAACTGCACGGTGCTGTTCGGCACGGCGACCTTCCTTAACAACTATGCGCGTTTCGCGCATCCGTATGATTTTGCCCGCCTGCGCTATGTCGTGGCCGGCGCGGAGAAACTGGCGGACAGCACCAAACAGATCTACCAGGACAAATACGGCATCCGCATTTTGGAAGGCTATGGCGTGACCGAGTGCGCGCCGGTGGTCTCGATCAACGTGCCGCTGGCGACCAAGGTGGGCACCGTCGGCCGTATCATGCCGCAGATGGAGGCGCGTCTGATCGCGGTGCCGGGTATTGATAACGGCGGCCGTCTGCAGCTGAAGGGGCCGAATATCATGAAAGGCTATCTGCGGGTTGAACGCCCCGGCGAACTGGAGCCGCCGGCGGCGGAAGATGCGAACGGCGTGCTGCAGCCGGGCTGGTATGACACCGGCGATATCGTCAGCCTGGATGAGCAGGGTTACTGCACCATTCGCGGGCGCGTGAAGCGCTTCGCCAAGCTGGCGGGCGAGATGGTGTCGCTGGAAAGCGTCGAATTGCTGGCGCAACGGCTGTCGCCGGATAAACTGCATGCCGCCACGGTCAA
The DNA here is from genome assembly GCF_052167655.1 of Serratia sp. CY55921. Classification (NCBI taxonomy): domain Bacteria; kingdom Pseudomonadati; phylum Pseudomonadota; class Gammaproteobacteria; order Enterobacterales; family Yersiniaceae; genus Serratia; species Serratia sp. CY55921. The sequence goes on from NZ_JBJNMU010000006.1 coordinate 136,393, forward strand.
AAGCGACAGCAGCAAAGGCGAGGCGTTGGTGCTGTTCACCACCGATCCCGCCATTACCCGCGAGGCATTGCTGCGGGTGGCGCGCGAACTGGGTAGCCCGGAGCTGGCGGTGCCGCGCGATATTCGCCTGTTGAAAACGCTGCCGGTGCTCGGCAGCGGCAAACCTGATTTCGTCACCCTGCGTCATATGGCCGAACAGCCGGAGAGTGCCTGATGAATCCTTCGACCGAATCCCCTTTGTTGTCACGCGGCATGATCGCGGTGATCAGCGCGCAGTTCCTTTCGGCGTTCGGCGACAATGCGTTGCTGTTCGCCACGCTGGCGTTGATCAAGCAGCAGCTGTATCCGGACTGGAGCCAGCCGATCCTGCAGATGGCCTTTGTCGCCACCTATATCATTCTGGCTCCGTTCGTCGGCCAGATCGCCGACAGCTTTGCCAAAGGGCGGGTGATGATGTTCGCCAACGCCCTGAAATTGGCGGGGGCATTGGTGATCTGTTTTGGGGGTAATCCGTTTCTGGGTTACAGCCTGGTCGGTGTGGGAGCCGCCGCGTATTCACCGGCCAAATACGGCATTCTGGGCGAGATCACCAGCGGTGAGAAACTGGTCAAGGCTAACGGCCTGATCGAGGCTTCGACCATTGCGGCCATTCTGACCGGTTCGGTGGCCGGCGGTATTCTGGCGGACTGGCACGTGGCGGCGGCGCTGGCGGCCTGCGCGTTGGTTTACGCGGGAGCGGTGGTCGCCAACCTGTATATTCCGCGTTTGGCGGCGGCGCGTCCTGGCGCTTCGTGGCGTCCGCAGGCCATGACGCACAGCTTCTTTGCTGCCTGCGTTACGCTGTGGCGCGATGGACAGACGCGTTTCTCATTGATTGGCACCAGCCTGTTTTGGGGGGCCGGCGTGACGCTGCGTTTTCTGCTGGTGCTGTGGGTACCGGTGGCGCTCGGCATCGCCGATAACGCCACGCCAACGCTGCTGAACGCCATGGTGGCCGTCGGCATCGTGGTGGGCGCGGGTGCCGCCGCGCGCTTCGTCACGCTTAAAACGGTGAAACGCTGTATGCCGGCCGGGATCCTGATCGGCGTCGCGGTCGCGGTGTTTGCGCTGCAAACGACCATGCTCAATGCCTACGTCTTGCTGGCGCTCATCGGCATGCTGGGGGGCTTCTTCGTCGTGCCGCTCAATGCGTTGCTGCAGGAGCGGGGCAAATATTCGGTCGGCGCCGGCAATGCGATCGCAGTGCAAAACCTGGGTGAAAACGCCGCGATGTTACTGATGCTGGGCCTGTATTCTTTGGTCGTGAAGCTGGGCGTGCCGGTGGTGGGCGTCGGCGTAGGGTTTGGCGTGGTGTTTGCGCTGGCGATTAGCGCGTTGTGGTGGTCGCAGCGGCAGTGAAACGAGGCGCAGCCAGGCTGCGCCCTCAGGTTTCAAGGCGCCGGAATGGTAAACCGGGTGTGGATTTCTTCGAGCGCCTGTAGCACGTCCTCATCCAGAATCACGTCGAGGCTATCGAGGTTGATTTTCAACTGCTCCACCGAGGTGGCGCCCAGCAGGGTGCTGGCGACGAACGGCTGCTGACGCACGAAGGCCAACGCCATCTGCGAAGGATCCAGCCCGTGTTTTTTGGCCAGCGCCACGTATTCGGCGATCGCCCGTTGGGTTTGCTGCCCTGAATAACGGTTGAAGCGGGTGAACAGCGTATTGCGCGCACCGGCCGGTTTAGCGCCGTTGAGGTATTTACCGCTCAGCGTGCCGAACGCCAGGCTGGAATAGGCCAGCAGTTCTACCCCTTCGTGCTGGCTGATTTCGGCCAGGCCAATCTCAAAGCTGCGGTTCAGCAGGCTGTACGGGTTTTGAATCGACACGATGCGCGGCAGCTCGTGTTTCTCCGCCAGTTGCAGATAGCGCATCACGCCCCAGGGCGTTTCGTTGGAGACCCCGATATAGCGAATTTTACCGGCGCGCACCTGCTCGGTCAGCGCCTCCAGGGTTTCCAGCAGCGTGACCGTGGCTTTGTCATCGGTATATTGATAGTTGAGTTTGCCAAAGCAGTTGGTGGCGCGCTGCGGCCAGTGCAATTGGTAAAGATCGAGATAATCGGTGTTCAGCCGCTTGAGGCTGGCGTCCAGAGCGGCGCGGATGTTTTTGCGATCGAGCGCCTGCTGCGGGCGGATGCTGCTGTCAGTGCCGCGCACCGGGCCCGAGACTTTGCTGGCCAGGACGATTTTTTCGCGATTGCCGCGCGCTTTGATCCAACTGCCGATATAGCTTTCGGTCAGGCCCTGGGTTTCCGGGCGGGGCGGCACCGGGTACAGTTCGGCGGTATCTATCAGGTTCACGCCTGCGGCCAATGCATAGTCCAGTTGCGCATGGGCGTCGGCTTCGCTGTTCTGTTCGCCAAAGGTCATGGTGCCCAGTCCCAGCACGCTCACTTCTAAAGAACTGTGGGGAATACGGTGGTATTGCATTAACGGCCTTCCTTTCTTGTTAGCGCTGACGGGCCGTGTGGCCCGGTGAAACAGGAGCCCAATTCAGAAGACGGCGCAAAGTCCGTCGGGCGGCGATGTCGCCTTTCCTGACTATAACCAAGCGGTGAAGATGGGGGAAGCGGATTCCGTGCGGACACGAATGAGGGCTACCGCGCTCGAGCGGGCGATAGCCGGCGTGCGGTGATTAGCGTTCGATAACCTGGGAAACCTGATCGCCGTTGATCTGGCGGTGATTGCCTTTCTCATCTTTATAACTGATGAGCCCGGTGTCTGTGTCGATCTCCGGTTTGCCTTGCGTCAGGATCATGTTGCCGTCTTTGGTCGCCATGACGTAGTCGCTGGAACATCCCGCCAAACCGGCGGCCATAACCAGCGCAGACACTGCCATTACCCACTTTTTCATCCTGCGGATCCTCGATTATGCAGAAAACAATGTTCTTTCAAGATTAGCAAACTCTTGGCAGAGAGCGTCTCAGATAAGTCTTTATCTGATAAGAAAAACTGAAATGAGGGGGCAACGAAACGGCGGAAGCCGCCGATGGCGGCCTCCGCGTAGGGTTATTCCGGCGAACGGTTTTTCTTGCTGCGCATCAGATTGAGCGCTTCTACCGACATGGAGAAGAACATGGCGAAGTAGATGTAGCCTTTCGGCACGTGCACCTGGAAACTTTCCAGCATCAGCGTGAAGCCCACCAGGATCAGGAACGCCAGCGCCAGCATTTTCACCGACGGATGGCGATTGACGAATTCGCCGATCGGCCGTGCGGCGAACATCATCACGCCGACGGCAATCACCACCGCCGCCATCATGATGAACAGGTGATCGGAAAGGCCTACGGCGGTAATCACCGAATCCAGACTGAAGATGATATCCAACAGCATGATCTGTACGATCGCGCCGAAGAAGCTGTGCACCTTGGTGTGGTGCTCTTCTTCCGTGCCTTCGATGGTTTCGTGGATCTCTTTGCTGGCTTTCCAGATCAGGAACAATCCACCGAGCAGCAGGATCAGATCGCGGGCGGAAATGGCGTGATCCAGCACGGTGAACAGCGGGTGCGTCAAGCGGATCACCCAGGCGATGGAGGCCAGCAGCGCCAGACGCATAATCATGGCGGCGGCCAGCCCGAGCCGGCGAGCTTTGTTCTGTTGCGCTTTGGGCAGCTTGGCCACCACCAGCGACAGAAAAATGATGTTATCAATACCCAGTACGATCTCAAGAATGGTTAGCGTACCTAACGCTAACCAGGCATTGGGATCCATAATCCATTCGAACATTGCCCGACACACCTTAATACTTAATAAATGCAAAGCGTGAATTATACGCGTTTATCGTGGCGCTGACAGGGTTAGCTAAACCAGAGTTAAACGAAATCGCTTAGATTGAGAAATGTCTTGCCAGCAGCGCGCCGGTAAAACCCTTTTTCAGATAGAAACCGCGCGGCAGCGTCATGATAGGTTGCCCCTGTTCGCCGATGGCTTCGGTGAGCGCCTTGTTGTTGGCCGCTTTGGGGCGCAGTTGCAGCACTTCGCCGTGGCGTGCGGTGATGCGTTCTACGTGACCGAGCACAATCAGATCCATCAGCTCTTCCCAATCGCGGCGCAGCATCTCTTCTTCTGCAGCGCTCGGGCTCCACAGCAGCGGCGAACCGACGCGGCGCTGCGCCAGCGGGATTTGCCGTTCGCCCTCTACCGGTATCCACAACACGCGCGCCAGCTTGTGGCGAACGTGGCTGCTGGCCCAGGTGACGCCGCTGTTGCCGGTGAGCGGGGCCACGCAGACGAAAGTGGTCTCCAGCGGTTTGCCGGCGGCGTCGACAGGAATGGTTTTCAGCTCAATGCCCAGCTCGGGAAAATCCTGTTCCGGTTTGCTGCCGGCCATGGCACCGAGGTACAGCTCCAGCAGCATGCCCACCCAGCCTTTATCGCGTTTCAGATCCTTGGGGATCGGCAACTGCGCGCGGGCGGCCAGTTCGCCAAAACTGAAGCCGGCCAGCGCCTGAGCGCGCTCGAACAGCTGCCGTTCATTTTCCGGCGGGGGTGGCAGAGGGGATAAAAACGCCATAAATCAAGCCTGTCGAATTTGGTTGAAAAACGTACTGCAAAGATACACGGGAAACGGTAACCCCAGTCGCCTGGGGAAAAGAATAATAGTAGCATGATTTTACATGACTTTTTTTCTTTCCTTGCGCGGGCGACAATGCTCCCGCGAGGCTTGTTCACCTGAAGCCACCGACAATAAACAGGATCTTACACCTATTTATCCACAGATTTATGGGATAACCCAAATTTTTACCGATCACTGGTTCAATTTACAGCCTTGACTCGGGCGGTTTTTTACGAATTTGTCCGTTTTGTGCGTAACTTGCCCGGATAATCTGTGGATAAAAACGGCGTTGGTGGATCTTTCGCCAGGGTAAGATCCTTACCGTGCATAGATCACATTTTTGCCCTGTACATAACTGTGAGATATTGGTTAATTATATGTTTTTAGGAGTAATATTGTTTTTTCGGTGTGAGGAGGGATTTTCGGGGACGAGAGTTTTACCGGCTTATCCCTCGAGTTCTACACACACCTATCCACAGAAAAAGTGAATAAAACCGGTCTGAAATGCCGATGCATGTTTATAACTTTGCCTATATCTGTGAGTTATCCCAATGTTATCCGGCCCGCAGCGCCGTAAAGCAGTGGTTTACCGCCTGTAGCTTGTGTGAAACAATCAGGACATCTATGCGAATTTAAGCTTATCGAGGTAGTCCGGTGATCGATGATGATGGCTACCGCCCGAATGTTGGTATCGTAATCTGTAATCGTCAGGGGCAGGTCTTATGGGCCCGCCGTTACGGTCAGCACTCCTGGCAGTTTCCCCAAGGTGGGATTAACCCTGGCGAAACTGCGGAGCAGGCGATGTACCGTGAGCTGTTCGAAGAAGTGGGGCTGAGTAAAAAGGATGTGCGCATCCTGGCTTCGACCCGCAACTGGTTGCGCTATAAATTGCCGAAACGTTTGGTGCGTTGGGACACAAAGCCGGTTTGTATCGGCCAAAAGCAAAAATGGTTTTTGTTGCAGCTACTGTGCAATGACGCTGATATCAACATGCAGCGCAGCAGCACACCGGAGTTCGACGGTTGGCGCTGGGTGAGCTTCTGGTATCCGGTGCGCCAGGTGGTGTCGTTTAAACGCGACGTCTACCGCCGGGTGATGAAAGAATTCGCCGTGACCGTGATGCCGATGCAAGAGCAGGCGGCGCCGCGGCAGGCCCCCGCTTATCGCCGAAAGAGAGGTTAAGTTAAGCCGACTATGCTCACGCGCTTGCGAGAAATTGTAGAGAAGGTGGCCGCGGCGGCCAGTCTGACGGATGCGCTGGATCTGCTGGTCAATGAAACCTGTCTGGCGATGGACACCGAAGTGTGCTCCATTTACCTGGCGGACAACGATCGCCGCTGTTACTACTTGATGGCCACGCGCGGGCTGAAAAAGCCGCGCGGGCGCACTATCGCATTGGCGTTTGACGAAGGTGTCGTCGGGTTGGTCGGCCGCCGGGCCGAACCCATCAACCTGGCCGATGCCCAAAGCCATCCCAGCTTCAAGTACGTTCCGCAGGTCAAAGAGGATCGTTTCCGATCCTTCCTCGGGGTACCGATCATTCACCGGCGCCAGCTGTTGGGGGTGTTGGTGGTGCAGCAGCGCGAGCTGCGCCAGTTCGACGAAAGCGAAGAGTCGTTCATGGTCACCCTGGCCACGCAGATGGCCGGGATCCTTTCACAGTCGCAGCTTAATGCCATTTTCGGCCAGTATCGCCAAACGCGCGTGCGCGCGCTGGCGGCCTCGCCCGGCGTAGCGGTGGCGGAAGGGTGGCAGGACAGCAGCCAGCCTTCGCTCGATCAGGTTTACCGCGCGTCGACGCTGGACACCGCCAGCGAGCGCGAGCGCCTGACGTTGGCGTTGGAAGAGGCCGGCGCGGAATTTCGCCGCTTCAGCAAGCGTTTTGCCGCCAGCTCGCAAAAAGAGAGCGCGGCGATCTTCGATCTTTATTCTCACCTGCTAAACGACGCCCGCCTCAAGCGCGAATTGTTCGCCGAAATTGACAACGGCTCGGTGGCGGAATGGGCGGTGAAGCAGGTGATAGAAGCCTTTGCCGAACAGTTCGCCAAACTGCAGGACACCTATATGCGCGAGCGCGGCAGCGATCTGCGCGCGCTGGGTCAGCGCCTGCTGTTCCACCTCGACGACACCACTCAGGGCGCCACCCAGTGGCCGGCGCGTTTTGTGCTGGTGGCGGATGAACTGACCGCGACATTGCTGGCCGAAGTGCCGCAGGATCGCCTGGTCGGCGTGGTCGTGCGCGACGGCGCCGCCAACTCGCATGCGGCGATTTTGGTGCGGGCGATGGGGGTGCCGACGGTGATGGGCGCCGACATCCAGCCTTCTCTGCTGAGCCAGCGGCTGCTGATCGTCGATGGGTATCGCGGCGAACTGCTGGTCGATCCTGAGCCGGTGCTGGTGCAGGAATACCAACGGCTGATCAGCGAAGAACAGGAACTGAGCAAGCTGGCGGAAGACGACGTCGAACAGCCGGCGCAGTTGAAAAGCGGCGAACGCGTTCAGGTGATGCTGAACGCCGGCCTCAGCCCGGAACATGAACAGCTGTTGGGCGGCCGGGTGGACGGCGTGGGGTTGTACCGCACTGAAATTCCGTTCATGTTGCAAAGCGGTTTCCCTTCCGAAGAAGAACAGGTCGCGCAGTATCAAGGCATGCTGCAGCTTTACCCCAACAAACCGGTCACGCTGCGCACGCTGGACATCGGCGCCGACAAGCAACTGCCCTACATGCCGATCAGCGAAGAAAATCCCTGCCTGGGCTGGCGCGGCATTCGCATCACTCTGGACCAGCCGGAGATTTTTTTGATACAGGTGCGCGCCATGCTGCGCGCCAATGCCGGCACCGGCAACCTGGGCATTTTGCTGCCGATGGTCACCAGCCTGGAAGAGGTCGATGAGGCCAAGCGCTTGATTGACCGCGCCGGGCGCGAGGTGGAAGAGGTGCTTGGCTACGCGATCCCGAAACCGAAAATCGGCGTGATGCTGGAAGTGCCGTCGATGATTTTCCTGATCCCGCATTTGGCCGGGCGCGTCGACTTCATCTCGGTAGGCACCAACGATTTGACCCAGTACCTGCTGGCGGTGGATCGCAACAACACGCGGGTAGCCTCGCTGTACGACAGCCTGCATCCCGCGATGCTGCAGGTGCTGAAGCTGATCGCCGAACAGGGGAAAGCGGCCGGGCTGCAGCTTAGCCTGTGCGGTGAACTGGCCGGCGATCCGATGGGCGCGCTGTTGCTGGTAGGCATGGGCTATCGCAATCTGAGCATGAACGGACGCAGCGTGGCGCGCATCAAATACCTGCTGCGGCATATCGATCTTGCCGACGCCGAAGTGTTGGCGCACCGAGTGTTGAACACCCAAATGACCACGGAAGTGCGCCATTTGGTGGCGGCGTTTATGGAGCGACGCGGCATGGGCGGGTTGATTCGCGGCGGCAGATAATCGCCGCGCGATGTGATTTTTTTACAGAACTTTTCCCGCGCTGCCGGCCCGGACCGCGCTAAGCCTATGTTATGATGCGCAACCTCAGCGCGACGCATGTTCGTCGTCTTGCAAACCGCAGCGGCCAACGCTGCCGTTTGAAAGGCGTGTGACAACCTGCGCCGACGTTTGGCACCTGCCGCCCCCGCATGGGGAAAAATAACAGACATGTTGTGGTGATAGATGAGCAATAGCTATCTGGCGTTTCCTAAATTTGATCCGGTCATTTTCTCCATTGGCCCGGTTTCTTTGCATTGGTACGGCCTGATGTATCTGGTCGGCTTCGTTTTTGCCATGTGGCTGGCGGTGCGCCGCGCCAACAAGCCGGGCAGCGGCTGGACCAAAGACGAAGTGGAAAACCTGCTCTACGCCGGTTTCCTGGGCGTATTCGTCGGCGGCCGCGTGGGCTATGTGCTGTTCTACAACCTGCCGTTGTTCCTGGATAATCCGCTCTATCTGTTTAAAGTCTGGGATGGCGGCATGTCGTTCCACGGCGGATTGATGGGGGTGATTCTGGTGATGTTCTGGTTCGCTCGCCGCACCAAACGCACCTTCTTCCAGGTTTCCGATTTTATCGCGCCATTGATCCCGTTCGGTTTGGGCGCCGGCCGCCTCGGCAACTTCATCAACGGTGAACTGTGGGGCCGCGTGACCACCGACACCCCTTGGGCGATGCTGTTCCCAAGCTCGCGCAGCGAAGACGTGGCGCTCGCCGCCGCCGATCCTTCTCTGCTGCCGCTGCTGAATCAGTATGGCGTGCTGCCGCGTCACCCGTCCCAGCTGTATGAACTGCTGCTTGAAGGCGTGGTGCTGTTTATCATTCTGAACCTGTTCATCCGCAAGCCGCGGCCGATGGGTGCCGTATCGGGCCTGTTCCTGATCGGTTATGGCGCATTCCGCATCATCGTTGAAGCGTTCCGCCAGCCGGATGCCCAGCTTGGCCTGTTCGACGGCGTGATCAGCATGGGGCAGATCCTGTCCATCCCGATGGTGGTGGCCGGTGTTATTATGATGATTTGGGCGTACCGTCGTCGCCCGCAGCAACAACTGTCGTGAGGGACAAATGAAACAGTATCTGGATTTGATGAACAAGGTGCTCGCCGAGGGCACTCCTAAAGCCGACCGTACCGGCACTGGCACGTTGTCGATTTTCGGCCACCAGATGCGTTTCAATTTGCAGGAAGGCTTCCCGTTGGTGACCACCAAGAAATGTCATCTGCGTTCGATCATTCATGAGCTGTTGTGGTTCCTGAAGGGCGATACCAACATCGCCTATCTGCGTGACAACAAGGTCACCATTTGGGACGAGTGGGCCGATGAAAACGGCGATCTCGGCCCGGTGTACGGCAAGCAGTGGCGAGCCTGGGGCGCGGCGGACGGTCGTCAGATCGATCAGCTGAGCAACGTGCTCCAGCAGCTGAAACAAGATCCGGATTCGCGCCGCATCATCGTTTCCGCCTGGAACGTCGGTGAGCTGGACCAGATGGCGCTGGCGCCGTGCCACGCGTTCTTCCAGTTCTACGTGGCGGACGGCAAACTCTCTTGCCAGCTGTACCAGCGTTCCTGCGACGTGTTCCTCGGCCTGCCGTTCAACATCGCCAGCTACGCGCTGTTGGTGCATATGATGGCGCAGCAGTGCGATTTGGACGTCGGCGACTTCGTCTGGACCGGTGGCGATACCCATCTGTACAGCAATCATATGGAACAGACGAAGCTGCAGTTGACGCGTGAACCCCGTCCGTTGCCGAAGCTGGTGATCAAACGCAAGCCGGCTTCGCTGTTCGATTACCGTTTCGAAGACTTCGAGATCGAAGGTTACGATCCGCACCCGGCCATCAAGGCGCCGGTCGCGATCTGACCTTAACCGCATCACACCAGGGGCGCAGCGATTGCGCCCCTTTTTTTATCCGCATTGCGCGCCGCGCCGTATTTTATTGTCGCCATTTGTCGCTATAGGGAAAACATTGCGCAACTTGCCGCAAGGCTTGCGCATGCGGCTTTACCGCCTTGTTACGGCCCTTAAACTGGCCGCATGAAAGAAAATACGCTCTCGAACATCGATGACCGCCAGCGTGGCATGACACTGATTGAGCTGTTGGCGGCGCTCCTGATCGCCGGCATGCTCACCGGCTGGGGCGTCGGTCAATGGCGCCACCATCAGCAAATGTTGCGTCTGGAACATACTGCCCAGCAGCTGCTGGCGTTTTTACTGCGACTGCAGGCGGACGCCAACTGGCGCAACCGCACGACGCTGCTGTGGTTCAAGAACGGCACGCCCTGGTGCCTGGGCGGCGGTGTGCCGCCGCCGGATTGCGCTTCCGCCGAGGGTTCCGTTTTCTCACCGTCTTACCGCGACGTCGTTTTGAGCGGCTACACCGACAAAGAGATCGGGTTTTACGGCTTGCGCAATACCGCGCAGGCGGGGCACATCCTGCTCAGCAACGAGGCAGGCGGCCTGCGGCTGGTGCTGTCCGCCCGAGGGCGGCTGCGTTTGTGCAGCGAAGGGCTCCGGATAAGCGGGATCGCGCCATGCTGACTGTCGAACGCGGTTTTACCTTGCCGGAGATGATGTTGGCGCTGGTGTTCGGCAGCGTGATCGCGCTCGGCGCCGCGAAAACCTATCCGCTGTTGCGCCAGCAAAACGTGGCCGTCGGCCAGCATTTTCGGCTGGAGTCAACGCTGCGGCAACTGGCGTTCGGCATCGAGAAAGACCTGCGCCGCGCCGGTTTCTGTGCCGGGCAGTGCGCCGGCCGCCCGCTGCTGATCGGCCAGGCGGCGGGAGAAGCGGCGGGCAGCTGCGTTATCGTCGCTTACGACATTACCCGCAGCGGGCAATGGCTCACCTCGGGCGAGGATGCAGGTTATTTCGGTTATCGGCTGCGCAATGGCGGCTTGGAAGGGCAGCGCGGAGTAAGCCAATGCGACGGCGGCGGCTGGGAGCGGCTGCTCGATCGTGACGAAGTGCGCATTGAGCGGTTTCATGTGGCGATAGAGCGCGGGGAGCATGGCGGTGCGCTGGGCCGTTTGACTCTGGCGGGGCGCTCTGTCGGCGATGCGCGTATCAGGCGCAGCCTGAGCGGGAACGTCGAAATGGCGGCGTTGCCATGAACCGGCGGAGCCAGCGAGGCGGCAGCACTTTGGCGGCGGTAATGTTGCTGTTGGCGTTGGGGTTGATGTTGCTCAATGCCCAGCACCGGCAATTGGATAACGCGCTGTTACTGGCCGCCGATCAGCAGCGCTACCTCCAGGCTTACAATCAGGCCGCTTCGGCGCTGAGTTGGGGCATGCTCCAGCGTTGGCCGCGCGCCGAGCTGAGTGCGGCGGCCTGGTTATGCAGGCAGCGCGCGGAACTGACGGCCTGCGCCCGGCTGTCTGCCAGAGCGGGCGTCGTGACGGTACGCGGCCTTGGGGAGATGCGTGGCGGTGAGCCGCTTTGGCTGTATCAATGGGGCGCGTTTGACGGTGCGGAATCGGTCGGCAGGGTGCAAGCGCAGCCGGGCGGCCGGCTGGATTTTTGCCCCGAGAAAAGGCCGGCCGACTGTGAGGGTTAACGCTCGCGCAGGGCGGTTATCCCGCAACGGCTTCAGCCTGCCGGAAGTGTTGGTGGCGGCATTGTTGTTCTCGGTGTCGCTGCTGGGCTTGTTACAGTATCATCAGGTGCTGTTGCAGTCGTTCCAGCGCCAGTGGCACTACCGGCAAGCCTGGGTGATGGCGCATCAGCAGTTGGAGGCGTTCGCCGTCACCGGTCGGCTCGATGCCGAACCGCTGCCGGAAGGCTGGCGACGCGAGACGGCGTTCGACGGCGCGGATGCGGATTGCCGCCGATTGACGGTCAGAGTACAAACTCCGCAACGGCAGTGGGCGACGCTGAGCCGCTGGTATTGCACCCGTTTTTGAGCCGGTACGTATCTTGTTTTAAAGGAGCCATCATGTTCACGGTTTATCATTCCAATCAGCTGGATTTATTGAAAACGCTGACCAGCGCGCTGATAGCCAGAGATCCGTTGGCCGATCCTTTTCAACAGGAAGTGGTGCTGGTTCAGAGCCCCGGTATGGCGCAATGGCTGCAAATGCAGCTGGCGGAGCAGTTCGGCATCGCTGCCAATGTCGCGTTTCCGCTGCCGGCGACCTTCATTTGGGACATGTTCACCCGCGTGTTGCCGGATATCCCGAAAGAGAGCGCCTTCAGCAAGGACGCCATGACCTGGAAGCTGATGTGGCTGCTGCCGGAGATGCTGACCCAGCCGGCGTTCGCGCCACTGCAGCACTATCTCACCGATGACGGCGACAAGCGAAAAATCCACCAATTGGCCGGCCGGGTTGCCGACCTTTTCGACCAGTATTTGGTTTATCGCCCGCAGTGGCTGGAGAGCTGGCAGCGCGGCGAGCGCATCGACGGTCTGCCCGAGGCTCAGCAGTGGCAGGCGCCGCTCTGGGCGCGGCTGGTGGAGTACACGCGCGAATTGGGGCAGCCGGAATGGCACCGCGCCAATCTGTACAGCCGCTTTATCCACGCGCTGGAGCAGGCAACAACGTGTCCGCCCGGTTTGCCGCCGCGGGTGTTTATCTGCGGCATCTCGGCGTTGCCGCCGGTCTATCTGGAGGCGCTGCAGGCGCTGGGGCGGCATATCGATATCCACCTGATGTTCACCAACCCTTGTCGTTATTACTGGGGCGACATTCAGGATTACGCTTTCCTGGCCCGCTTGCAGAGCCGCAAGCGCCGTCACTATCATCAGGCGCGCGAGCAAGGGCTGTTTCGCGAACCGGCTGACGCGGCGCGTCTGTTTGACGCTGAAGGGCAGCAGCAGCTCAGTAACCCGCTGCTGGCCTCCTGGGGCAAGCTCGGGCGCGATCACCTCTATTTGCTGTCGCAGATGGAAGGGGCGCAAGAGGTCGACGCCTTTGTCGATATCCCGGCGGATACCATGCTGCACGCCGTTCAACGCGATATGCTGGAGCTGGAAGATCACGCGGTGATCGGCATCACGGCGGAAACGCTGGAAAGCAGTTTCAGCAAGCGCAGGCTCGATCCGCAAGATCGTTCCCTCAGCCTGCACGCCTGCCACAGCCCACAGCGGGAAGTGGAGGTGCTGCACGATCAACTGCTGACCATGCTCGCGCAGGATCCCGCGTTGACGCCGCGCGACATCATCGTGATGGTGGCGGATATCGACAGCTATACGCCTTATATTCAGGCCGTGTTCGGCAATGCTCCCGCCGAGCGCTACCTGCCGTTCGCCATTTCTGACCGTAAAGCGCGACAGGCGCATCCGGCTTTGCAGGCGTTCATCTCCCTGCTCGATCTGCCGCAAAGCCGCTTTACGTCGGAACAGGTGCTGGCGCTGTTGGAAGTGCCGGCCCTGGCCGCCCGTTTCGCCATTGGCGAAGAGGGGCTGCGCCTGTTGCGTCACTGGGTCGGTGAATCCGGCGTGCGCTGGGGGCTGGACGACGATAACGTGCGAGAACTGGATCTGCCCGCCACGGGCCAGCACACCTGGCGATTCGGCATTACGCGCATGCTGCTCGGTTACGCGATGGACAGCAACGCCGGCGATTGGCAGGGCATTTTGCCTTACGACGAGTCGAGCGGGTTGGTCGCCGAACTGGCGGGGCAGTTGGCGGATCTGCTGGCCCAATTGAGCCATTGGCGGCAAGTCTTGAGCGAAGCGCGCTCGCTCGAGGCATGGCTACCGCTGTGCCGACAGCTGCTGGATGCCTTCTTCGAAGCGGATAGCGATACCGAAGTGGTGCTGGCATTGATCGAGCAGCAGTGGCAGCAGGCCATCAATTTTGGCCTGGCGGCGCGCTATCCGGATGACGTGCCCTTGACGATTCTGCGCGACGATTTGGCGGCGCGCCTCGATCAGGAGCGCATCAGCCAGCGCTTCCTCGCCGGGCAAATCAACTTCTGTACGCTGATGCCGATGCGCTCGATTCCGTTCAAGGTGGTGTGCCTGTTGGGCATGAACGACGGCGTGTATCCGCGCACGTTGCCGCCATTGGGTTTTGATCTGATGGCGCAGCAGGTCAAGCGCGGCGACCGCAGCCGGCGCGATGACGACCGCTATCTGTTCCTGGAGGCGATTCTGTCCGCGCAACAACGGCTGTATATCAGCTTCATTGGCCGTTCCATTCAGGACAACAGCCCGCGCTATCCTTCGGTGCTGGTTACCGAGCTGCTGGAGTATCTGGAGCAAAGCTATTGCCTGCCGGGAGACGAGGCGTGCACCGCAGACGACAGCGCCCGGCGAGTGGGCGAGCATTTGCTGAAGTGGCATGCGCGCATGCCGTTCGCCGCCGAGAATTTCTTGCCGGGCTCGGAAGCGCAAAGCTATGCCGCCGAGTGGCTGCCCGCCGCCGACGGGCGCGGGGCGGCGCACCCGGCCTTCAACCAGCCGCTGCCCGCCGAAGCGCTGCAGCAAATAGCGTTGGATGAGCTGCTGCGGTTTTACCGCCATCCTATTCGCGCCTTCTTCCAGCTGCGGTTGGGCGTCAGCTTTATCCTGGAAGAGACCGAGCTGCCGGACGAAGAGCCCTTCACGCTGGATAACCTCAGCCGCTACCAGTTCAACAGCCAACTGCTGAATACCCTGATTGACGGCGACGATCCCGAACGGTTGTTCCAACGGGTGCGCGCCGCCGGGGGGTTGCCCTATGGCGCCTTCGGCGAGATCTATTGGCAAAAGCAGCAGGAAGAGATGAGCGAACTGGCCGAGCAGGTGCGTGCGGAACGCGCAGAGAGCCACAGCCTGGAATTGGACATCGATATTGCTGGCGTGCGCCTCAGCGGCTGGCTGCATCAGGTGCAGGATGACGGCCTGTTGCGCTGGCGGCCCGCCACGTTGTCGGCGGTGGACGGCATATTACTGTGGCTGGAGCACCTGGTGTACTGCTGCGCCGGCGGCACCGGCGAGAGCCGCATGTATGGTCGCAAGAACTCCGCCTGGCGCTTTGCCGCGCTTGCGCCTGAAGAGGCGCAGGCGCAGCTGGCGGAACTGCTGGCGGGCTATCAGCGCGGTCTGTGTCAGCCGCTGTTGTTGCTGAACAAGAGCGGCTGGGCGTGGCTGAGTCAGTGCTATCAGCCGGAAACGCAGCAAATCGACTGGGAGGAAGAAGCGCAAGCAAAGGCTCGCGCCAAATTGCTGCAGGCTTGGCAGGGCGATCAGCGCATTCCCGGAGAAGGGGAAGATCCCTATGTTCAGCGAGTGTTCCGCCAATTGGACAATGACTACCTGGCGCAAATACTGGCCGAAACAGAGCGTTATCTGCTGCCGGTGGCGCGTCATAACCTGGGGTAACAATCCCCCGGTGGTGCTGTGCGGCGGGAGGTGGTAAAAATAACGAAGGTTATATTCAACCATTGGGGTAATTCCCGGTCTTACATAACGTACAGGCATATACCCGCCGCGTTTTGGGGCGCCACATTGGCGAAGAACCCGGCGAGTACAGATTTGGTTATGTGGTTTTGATGTACGTCGCCAGCGTCAGGGAGTGGGCGTGGCGATGTCAGAATAGGGGTTTATTTTGGATATGCGCAGACAGTTGGCCCGCATCACCGGGCTGGTATTATTGGCTATGTGTTGGGCGCCGTTGAGCTGGGCCGCACAAGGATGGCAACCGCTGGCGGAGAAGATCAACAAGAGTGAGCACGATCCGCGTCAGTACGAGGCGATCAAGTTGGCTAACGGCATGACGGTGCTGCTGGTGTCCGATGTCCAGGCGCCGAAATCGCTGGCGGCGCTGGCATTGCCGGTCGGGTCGCTCGAAGATCCGAACAGCCAACTGGGCTTGGCGCACTATCTGGAACATATGGTGCTGATGGGCTCCAAACGTTATCCCGAGCCGGAAAACCTGTCCGAATTCCTGAAAAAGCACGGCGGCAGCCACAACGCCAGCACGGCTTCTTATCGCACCGCCTTCTATCTGGAAGTGGAGAATGACGCGCTGGAGCCGGCGGTCGATCGCATGGCCGACGCCATTGCGGAGCCGCTGCTGGATCCGGGCAATGCCGATCGCGAGCGCAACGCGGTGAATGCAGAATTGACGATGGCGCGTTCGCGCGACGGCATGCGTATGGCGCAGGTCGGTGCGGAAACCCTCAACCCGGCGCACCCGAGCGCGCGCTTCTCCGGCGGTAATCTGGACACGCTGAAAGACAAGCCGGGCAGCAAGTTACACGATGAGCTGATGGGGTTCTATAAGCGCTACTACTCCGCCAATCTGATGATGGGGGTGCTGTACGGCAATCAACCGCTGCCGCAGCTGGCTGACATTGCCGCAAAAACCTTTGGCCGCGTGCCGAATCATGACGCCAGCGTGCCGCCGATCACCGTACCGGCCGTCACGCCGGAGCAGCAGGGCATCATCATTCACTATGTGCCGGCGCAGCCGCGCAAGCAGCTGAAGGTTGAGTTCCGCATCGATAACAACAGCGCCGCGTTTCGCAGCAAAACCGATACCTACATCGGTTACCTGATCGGCAACCGCAGTAAAAATACCCTGTCCGACTGGTTGCAGAAGCAGGGATTGGCGGACGCCATCAATGCCGGTGCCGATCCGATGGTGGATCGCAACGGCGGCGTCTTCGCCATCAGCGTCTCGCTGACTGACAAAGGCTTGGCCCAGCGCGACCAAGTCGTCGCCGCCATTTTCAACTACCTGAAAATGCTGCGCAGCGAAGGTATCAAGCAGAGTTACTTCGACGAAATCTCGCATGTTCTGAACCTGGACTTCCGCTATCCGTCGATCACGCGCGACATGGACTACATCGAATGGCTGGTGGACACTATGCTGCGCGTGCCGGTTGAGCATGCGCTGGATGCGCCTTACCTGGCCGATCGCTATGATCCTAAGGCGATCGCTGAACGTCTGGATGCCATGACGCCGCAAAATGCGCGCATCTGGTTCGTCAGCCCCGATGAGCCGCACAACAAGACGGCCTATTTCGTCAATGCGCCTTACCAGGTCGACAAAATCACGCCACAGCGCTTTACGCAGTGGCAGCAGTTGGGCAGCGGCATTTCCCTGTCATTGCCGGCGCTCAACCCGTACATTCCGGATGATTTCACCCTGACCAAACCGTCGCATGAATTCAAAAAGCCGGAAATGGTAGTGGATAAGCCCGGCCTGCGCGTGCTGTATATGCCGAGCCGTTACTTCGCCGATGAGCCGAAGGCCGATGTCACCGTCGCTTTCCGCAACGCCAAGACCATGGATTCCGCGCGCAACCAGGTGCTGTTCTCGCTGACGGATTATTTGGCCGGCCTGGCGCTGGATCAGCTGAGCTATCAGGCGTCGGTCGGCGGGTTGAGTTTCTCGACGTCGCCGAACAACGGCCTGATGTTTAACGCCAACGGCTTTACCCAGCGCCTGCCGCAGTTGTTGACGGCGCTGATCGAGGGCTATTCCAGCTTCACGCCGACGGAAGATCAGCTGGCGCAGGCCAAGTCCTGGTACCTGGAGCAGTTGGACGCCGCCGAGAAGGGCAAGGCGTTTGAACTGGCCATTCAGCCGGTGCAGATGGTTTCCCGCGTGCCGTATTCCGAACGCAGCGAGCGCCGCGAAGTGCTGAAAACGCTGACGCTGAAAGACGTGCTGGCGTATCGCGACAGCCTGCTGGCCGAGGCCACGCCGGAGCTGCTGGTGGTGGGCAACATGAGCAAGCAACAGGTCGATACGCTGGCGTCGACGCTGAAGCACCGTCTGGGCTGTACCGGTATTGAGTGGTGGCACGGCGAAGACGTGGTGGTGGACAAGAATCAGCTGGCCAACCTGCAACAGGTAGGCAGCAGCACCGACTCGGCGCTGGCGGCGGTCTACGTACCGACCGGTTACGACGAAGTGACCGGCATGGCCTACAGCTCGCTGTTGGGGCAGATTATTCAGCCGTGGTTCTACAGCCAGCTGCGCACTCAGGAACAATTGGGGTATGCGGTCTTTGCCTTCCCGATGTCGGTGGGCCGCCAGTGGGGCGTAGGCTTCCTGTTGCAGAGCAACAGCAAACAGCCGGCCTACCTGTACCAGCGCTATCAGGATTTCTATCCGAAAACCGAGAAACGCCTGCGTGAAATGAGCGATGCCGATTTTGAGCAGTACAAACAGGCGCTGATCAACGAACTCAAACAGCGGCCGCAAACCCTCAGCGAGGAGGCCAGCCGGTTCGCCAATGATTTCGATCGCGGCAACTTCGCCTTTGATACCCGCCAGAAGCTGATCGCGCAGGTGCAACAGCTGACGCCGACCAAACTGGCGGATTATTTCCACCAGGCAGTGATCCAGCCGCAGGGGCTGGCGGTGTTGTCGCAGGTCAGCGGCAGCGGGCAGGACAAAGCGGATTACGCGGCGCCTAAGGATTGGGTCACCTATCCGAACGCGTCGGCATTGCAGCAGATCCTGCCGCGTAAAGTGGCGACGCCATGACGGAAGTCGCCCCGCAGAGGCTAGAACCGCTGACGCTGCCGCTGTTTGGCGAACGCCTGATCGAGGCGTCGGCGGGCACCGGTAAAACTTTTACCATCGGCGCGCTGTATCTGCGCTTGCTGCTGGGATTGGGGGGGGAAGCGGCGTTTCCCCGCCCGTTGACGGTCGAAGAAATCCTGGTGGTGACCTTTACCGAGGCCGCCACCGAGGAGCTGCGCGGGCGTATCCGTGACAATATCCACGGGCTGCGCATCGCCTGCGTGCGCGGCATCAGCGCTAACCCGCTGTTTTCGGCGCTGATGGAAGAAATTGACGATTTGTCTGACGCCGCTGCGCAGCTGCTGGCGGCGGAGCGGCAGATGGACGAAGCGGCGATTTACACTATCCACGGTTTTTGCCAACGGATGTTGACCCACAACGCCTTCGAGTCCGGCATGCTGTTTGAACAAACGCTGGTGCAGGACGAACTGCCGCTGCGGCGGCAGGCCTGCGCCGATTTCTGGCGCCGTCATTGCTATCCGTTGCCGCTGGGCGTGGCGCGTGCGATCAGCCAGGAGTGGAGCGGCCCGGAAGCGTTGCTGGCCGACCTTTCCGGTTATCTGCACGGTGAAGCGCCGGCGCTGCGGCGACCACCGAAGGACGAAGAAACCGTTCTGATGCGCCACGAGCAGATCGTCGCGCGCATCGACGCCATCAAGGCGCAATGGCGGGCGGCGGCGGGCGATCTTGAGGCGTTAATCGCCCAGTCCGGCGTCGATAAGCGCAGCTACAGCAGCAAACACCTGCCGAACTGGTTGAACAAGGTCGGCGAATGGAGCGGGCAGGAGACCCAGGATTACCAACTGCCGAAGGAGCTGGACAAGTTTCGCCAGTCGGTGCTGCTGGAGAAGACCAAGAAGGGCGAGCCGCCGCGTCATGCGCTGTTCACGGCGATAGACGAACTGTTCGATGAACCCTTGACGTTGCGCGACCTGATCATGGCGCGCGCGCTCAGCGAGATCCGCACCTCCATTCAGCAGGAAAAGCGCCAGCGCGCCGAGCTGGGGTTTGACGACCTGCTCAGCCGTTTGGACAGCGCCCTGCAAAGCGGCGGCGGCGAACAGTTGGCGCAGGCGATCCGCCAGCGCTATCCGGTGGCGATGATCGATGAATTCCAGGATACCGATCCGCAGCAATACCGTATTTTCCAAAAACTTTACGTCGGCCGGCCTGATTGCGGCCTGCTGTTGATCGGCGATCCCAAGCAGGCGATTTACGCCTTTCGCGGCGCCGACATCTTTACCTACATGCGCGCGCGTTCAGAGGTGAGCGCCCACTATACGCTGGAGACCAACTGGCGCTCGTCGCCGTCGATGGTCGCCAGCGTCAATCACCTGTTTTCTCAGGTAGAAAAACCTTTCCTGTTCGGCCAAATCCCCTTTATTGAGGTTAACGCGGCGGAAAAGAACCAAGGGCTGGTGTTTGAATTGCACGGCAAGCCGCAGCCGGCGATGCAATTCTGGCTGCAGCAGGGGGAAGGCGCGGGTGTAAGTGATTACCAACAGCTAATGGCGCGCCTGTGCGCCACGCAAATTCGCGACTGGCTCAGCGCCGGGCAGCAGGGCCTGGCGCGGCTGCAGAGCGGCAAGGCGTCACGGCCGGTGCAAGCCTCTGATATCACGGTGCTGGTGCGCAGCCGCAACGAGGCGGCGTTGGTGCGCGATGCGCTCAGCGCGCTGTCTATTCCGTCGGTCTACCTGTCCAACCGCGACAGCGTGTTTGACACCCCGGAGGCCAAAGACCTGCTGTGGTTGCTGCAGGCGGTGTTGGCGCCGGAGCAGGAGCGCACGCTGCGCAGCGCCATGGCCACCGGGCTGATGGGGCTGGACGCGCCGACGCTGGACGGCCTGAGCCGCGATGAGCGCGCCTGGGACGCGCTGGTTAATGAATTCGACAATTACCGCACGCTCTGGCTGCGCCGCGGCGTGTTGCCGATGCTGAGCGAGGTGATGAAAACGCGCCAATTGGCGGAGAACCTGCTGGCCAGCGCCGGCGGCGAGCGTCGCTTGACCGACGTGCTGCATCTGGGGGAGCTGTTGCAAGAAGCGGCGGCGCAGCTCGACAGCGAGCATGCGCTGGTGCGCTGGCTGGCGCAGCAGATCGCTCAGCCTAATCGCCAGTCCGACAATCAGCAACTGCGGCTGGAGAGCGACCGGCATCTGGTGCAGGTGATCACGATCCACAAGTCCAAGGGGCTGGAGTTCGATCTGGTGTGGCTGCCGTTCGTCGGCAACTTCCGCCAGCAGCAGCAGGCGCTGTATCACGATCGCCACAGTTTCCAGGCGTTGCTGGACCTCGACGCCAATGAAGAGAGCCAGGCCTGGGCGGAGGAGGAGCGGTTGGCGGAGGATCTGCGTCTGCTGTATGTGGCGCTGACCCGCTCGGTGTACCACTGCAGTATCGGCATTGCGCCGCTGTTCCAGGGCACGCGCAAGAAACAGGGCGATACCGACCTGCACCGCAGCGCATTGGGCTATCTGGTGCAGGGCGGGCAGCCCGGCGACGCCGTGTATCTGCAGGAGCGGCTGCAGCAATTGGTGGGTGGCGGTATCGCGCTGTCGCTGGTTGAACCGCCGGATGCAGAACCCTGGCAACCCCAGGCGTCGCTGGCCGAAGCGTTGGCGGCGAAAAGCTTTACCCGGCGGATCCAGGATTTTTGGCGGGTGACCAGCTATACCGGTTTGCAACAGCACGGCGCGAGCCTGATGCAGGATCTGCTGCCGCGTCTGGATGTCGACGCGGCCGGTGAGCGCGGGGAAGAAAGTGAGCCAGCGCTTACACCGCATACCTTCCCGCGCGGCGCAACGCCCGGCACCTTCCTGCACAGCCTGTTTGAAACGCTGGACTTCACCCGGCCGCTCGACGAACAGTGGCTGCTGGAACAGCTGCAGCAGCAAGGGTTTGCCGAACACTGGCAACCGATACTGCTGGCGTGGATGCAGGTGCTGCTCAATACGCCGCTCGATGACAGCGGCGTGACGTTGGCGGCGCTGACGCCGCAGCATAAGCAGGCAGAGCTGCAGTTCTATTTACCGATTAACCGGCTGTTGCAGGCGAAGGAGCTCGATGCTCTGGTGAAGCGTTACGATCCGCTTTCCGCCCGCTGCCCGGCGCTGGATTTCCATCAGGTGCAGGGCATGCTGAAAGGCTTTATCGACCTGGTGTTCTGCTGGCAAGGCAAATACTACCTGCTGGACTACAAGTCCAACTGGCTGGGGGAGGACAGCAGCGCCTATACCCGGCCGGCGATGGAGCAGGCGATGGCGGAGCATCGTTATGATCTGCAATACCAGCTGTATACGCTGGCGTTGCATCGTTATTTGCGCCATCGGTTGCCGGATTATGATTACCGGCGCCATTTCGGCGGGGTGATTTATCTGTTCCTGCGCGGCGTGGATGCGGCGCACCCGGGCAACGGCATTTTCACCTGTCTCCCCGCGTTTGAGCTGGTGGCGGGAATGGATAGCTTGTTCAGCGGCGAAGCTGCGGCGACGGAGGAAAAATCATGATCGCACTGCTGGAGCAGGCGGTGGCGCTTGGCGCGCTGCGCCCGCTGGACGTGCAGTTCGCCCGCGTGGTGGCGAGCGAAGACGAGCCTGATATTTTACTGGCCGCCGCCTGTCTGAGCGCAGAGGCGGGGGCGGGGCATGTTTGCCTGATGCTGGAGCAGCTGCAGGCGGACACGCTGTTTGAAGGGCGCCAACCGGCGCTGGCGCTGGCGCTGTGGGAGGCGGCCGGGCGACCGGATAGCGCACGTTGGCAGCAGCGCCTGGCGAGCAGCGCGGCGGTTGGGGACGGCAGCGGCGCTACGCCGCTGGTGTTGCGTGGGCAGCGCTTATATCTGCAACGCATGTGGCAAAACGAAGGTGAAGTGGCGGCGTTTATCGGCGGTGAAGGTGAGTCGCTGACGGTGCCGGAGGAGGCGTTGCGCGCCATTCTCGACCGCTTGTTCGGCGCGGCGAGCGATGAACCCGACTGGCAGAAGATCGCTGCTGCGGTGGCTGCCACGCGGCGCATCGCGGTGATTTCCGGCGGACCGGGCACCGGTAAAACCACCACCGTCGCTAAACTGCTGGCGGCGCTGGTGCAGCTGGATGAAAGCGCGCGCTTGCGGATTCAGCTGGCGGCGCCAACCGGCAAGGCGGCGGCGCGCCTGACGGAATCGCTTGGCAGCGCCAGCCGTCAGCTGGCGTTGACCCCGGCGCAGCAGGCGTTGTTCCCCACGGAGGCGGCGACGTTGCACCGTTTGTTGGGGGCGCAACCCAACAGTCAGCGCATGCGCTATCACCGCGGTAACCGGCTGCATTTGGATGTGTTGGTGGTGGATGAGGCCTCGATGGTCGATCTGCCGATGATGGCGCGCCTGATTGCGGCGTTGCCCGATCGGGCCCGGGTAATTTTCCTCGGCGACCGCGATCAGCTGGCCTCGGTGGAGGCCGGCGCGGTGCTGGGGGATATTTGCCGTTTTGCCGAGCAGGGATACAGCGAGGCGCGCGCAGCAGAGCTGAGCCGCCTGACCGGTTGTTCGATCGAAGGACAGCGGGCCGACGCGCAAGCGGCGGTGCGCGACAGCCTGTGCCTGTTGCGCAAGAGCTATCGCTTCGACGCCCGTTCCGGCATCGGTCAACTGGCGTTGGCGGTCAACGCCGGTGCGGGGGATGGTGCGCTGGCGGCATTAAACGGCCGTTTCGGCGATGTCGCGGGCTATGCGCTGGCGACGAGCGAAGAGTATCTGGCGCTGCTGGACGCGTGCGTGGCGGGCTATCGCGACTATCTGCGGCTGACTGCCGAAGGCGCGGATGCGGCGGTGGTGCTGGCCGCCTTTAGCCGCTTCCAGGTGCTGTGCGCGCTGCGTGAAGGGCCGTTCGGCGTTGCCGGCCTGAATGAACGTATTGAACTCGGGCTGCAGCGCGCCGGTCTGATCGACCGCAAACCGGGTGTGCTCGGCCGCTGGTATCGGGGGCGGCCGGTGATGATCGGCCGCAACGACAGCGCGCTGGGGTTATTCAATGGGGATATCGGCATTACTCTGCCGGATGAGCGCGGCGAGCTGCGCGTGCATTTCCAACTGCCGGACGGCAGCATCAAGTCGGTGCAGCCGAGCCGTTTGCCGGCGCATGAAACCGCTTACGCCATGACGGTGCACAAGTCCCAGGGATCGGAGTTTGAGCATACGGTTCTGGTGTTGCCGAACCATTTCCTGCCGGTGCTGACGCGTGAGCTGGTCTATACCGCGATCACCCGTGCGCGTCAGCAGCTCTCGCTGTACGCCACGGACGCGGTGCTGCTGCGGGCCATTCGCACGCCGACCCAGCGTCGCAGCGGATTGGCTGAACGGCTGCAGACGACGGAATAAGCGATGAAGGGGCGCGGTAGCGGCCGCGCCCACAGGGATTACAGATCCGCCAGCAGAATTTTGGAGCGGCGTTGGTAGTTGTACAACGCCTGTTTCTGCATCGGCAGCACGTCGACCTCCGCTGGGGTGAAGCCACGCTCCTGGAACCAGTGGATGCTGCGGGTGGTCAGCACGAACAGCTTCTTCAGTCCCATCTGCCGCGCCTGATTTTCCACCCGCTGCAGCAGCATCTCGCCGCGCGAAGAGCTGCGGTAATCGGGATGCACCGCCACGCAGGCCATCTCGCCGATTTTTTCCTCCGGGAACGGGTACAGCGCCGCGCAGGCGATGGTCAGGTTATCGCGTTCGATAATGGTGAACTTGTCGATCTCCATCTCCAGCTGTTCACGCGAACGGCGCACCAGAATACCCTGCTGTTCGAGCGGCCGGATGAGCTCCAGAATACCGCCGATGTCGTTGATCGTCGCCCGGCGCACCTGTTCGGCGCTTTCCATCACGATTTGGGTGCCGATGCCGTCGCGTGAGAACAGTTCTTGCACCAGCGCGCCGTCCTCCTGATAGCTGATCAGGTGGCTGCGGCGCACGCCGCTGCGGCAGCCTTTCACCGCGCCGCGCAGGAAGCGCACGGTGCCGGAATGGTAATCACCGCCTTCCTCCAGCTCTTCAAGACGCTTTTGCGCGTCGTTGGGGAACAGCTCGGAAAGGATGTTGCCTTCCGCGTCGGTCACGCCCTGCGAGGAGCAGAAACCGATCATTTTTTCCGCTTTCAGTTTGATCGCCAGCTGAGTCGCGACTTCCTCCGAAGTCAGGTTGAAGCTCTCGCCGGTCACCGAGACGGCGACCGGGCCGATCAGCACGATGGCGTTGCTGTCGAGCTGACGATGGATCGCTTCTTCATCGATGCGGCGAATGCGGCCGCTGTGGCAGTAGTCGATGCCGTCATCGACGCCCAGCGGCTGCGCGATGATGAAGTTGCCGCTGACCACGTTAATGTGCGCGCCCTGCAGCGGCGTGTTGTTGAGGCTCATCGACAGCCGGGCGGTGATGTCCAGCTGCAATAAACCGGCCGCCTGCTTGACCAACTCAAGCGTATGGGCGTCGGTCACGCGCGTATGCTTGTGGTAGATCGGTTCATAGTTGTGCTGCGCCAGATTGGCGTCGATCTGCGGCCGAGCGCCGTAAACCACCACCAGGCGAATGCCCAGGCTATGCAGCAGCCCGATATCATTGACGATGTTGGAAAAATTCTCGTGTTCGATGGCTTCCCCACCGAGCATGATGACAAACGTCTTGCCGCGGTGGGCGTTGATATAGGGGACGGAGTGACGGAATCCTTGCACCAGCTCTGTACTACGTTCCTTCACGGGCAAACCTCTTTGCATATTTATACGATATTTTTGTATTTTTATTCTTTTATTGCGCCAATGGCAAGTGGGAAATCGTCATGAAGAGCGAGCTAAGGGCGCTAAATCGTTAATAAATTGAAAAACCATAAAAAGATTTTCTGATGACAGGGCTGGAATGATTGGTTAAAGTTTTCGGCATTCCCAAGTCATTGGTGTTTTTTTCATCTGTTGTAAACAGTTATTACTGCCGGAGCCGCATGCCAAACGCTAATCACAATCTGGGCCGCCGTCGTTTATTACAGGGCGTTGCCGCCAGCTGGTTGCTGAGTGTGAGTCGCACGGGCTTCGCCGCGTCATCGCACGTGATTGCCGTGCGCGTCTGGCCGTCCTCCACTTATACCCGCGTCACGCTGGAATCCAACGTCGAACTGAAATACAAGCAGTTCGCCCTGACCAATCCCGATCGCGTGGTGGTGGATATCGAAGGCGTGCATCTCAACAGCGTGCTGAAGGGCATCGCCGGGCAGGTGCGCGCCGACGATCCTTATCTCAAGCAGGCGCGCGTCGGCCAGTTCGATCAGAATACCGTGCGGCTGGTGCTGGAGCTCAAGCAAAGCGTCAGCCCGCACATGTTCTCGCTGGCGCCGGTGCCGGAGTATCGCAACCGTCTGGTGATGGATCTCTACCCGACCAAGGGCGGCAGCGGCGGCGAGGAGTATGATCCGCTACTGGCGTTACTGGAAGATTACAACAAAGGCGATCTGGAGCGCACGCTGCCGCCCGAAGCGCCGCAGGCCGGCAAGGCGGGGCGCGATCGGCCGATCGTCATCATGCTGGATCCTGGCCACGGGGGCGAAGATCCCGGTGCGATCGGCAAGTATAAGACGCGCGAGAAAGACATCGTGCTGCAGATTGCCCGCAAGCTGAGCGCCATGATCAAGCGCGAGCCGAACATGAAGGTGTTCATGACGCGCAATGAAGACGTGTTTATCCCGCTCAAGGTGCGCGTCGCCAAGGCGCGCAAGCAGCGCGCCGATCTGTTCGTTTCGATTCACGCCGACGCCTTCACCAGCCGCGCCGCGCGCGGGTCATCGGTGTTCGCGTTGTCCACCAAAGGCGCCACCAGCTCGGCGGCCAAGTTCCTGGCGCAGACGCAGAACGCCTCGGACCAAATCGGTGGCGTCAGCAAGAGCGGCGACCGCTATCTCGACCACACCATGTTCGATTTGATCCAGACCGCAACCATCAACGATAGCCTGAAGTTCGGCAAGGAAGTGCTGAACCGGATGGGTAAAATCAACCGGTTGCACAAGAATCGCGTCGATCAGGCCGGTTTTGCGGTGTTGAAGGCGCCGGATATCCCGTCGATCCTGGTGGAAACGGCGTTTATCAGCAATATCGAAGAGGAGCGCAAGCTGCGCACCAGCCATTTCCAGCAGCAGGTGGCGGAGTCGATTCTGGCGGGCATCAAGGCTTATTTCGCCAACGGCGGCGCGTTAGCGAGCCGATAGCGGCAGGGCCGGGCGCAAGTCCGGCTGTTTTTGCGGATTGCAGATACAAAAAAACACCCGTCAGGGTGCTTATCTGTTGTCATCAAGAGTTGGTTGCGGGGGCCGGATTTGAACCGACGACCTTCGGGTTATGAGCCCGACGAGCTACCAGGCTGCTCCACCCCGCGTCCGTCTTGATGCGGTATTACGACGAAACCACCGTTCATGTTATGCCGCTGGTACGGCATTCGGTTGGTTGCGGGGGCCGGATTTGAACCGACGACCTTCGGGTTATGAGCCCGACGAGCTACCAGGCTGCTCCACCCCGCGTCCGTGTAATACTTTGTTATCGAACCCAAACGCAAAATACCGCCACTGCGGCATCGGTTGGTTGCGGGGGCCGGATTTGAACCGACGACCTTCGGGTTATGAGCCCGACGAGCTACCAGGCTGCTCCACCCCGCGTCCGATGGATGCGCACTATACTCTCCATGCGTTTTGTTGCAAACCCTTTTTGCATTTTATTGGCCTAAACCCGTTTTTCTGCTGAATTTGCCCGCAATTTGCCTTCTTTTTCATCACCATCCTCCGTGCGGCTTTTTTTATTTGCAGCGATTCCTTTATCAATGAGCGTTTGTTATCGTTCAGCCGGTAGATCATATCAGTTTGAGAGTGTGCGCGATGAAAGGACGTTGGGGCAAATACCTGCTGGGCGGGTTGATGGTGGCGGTATTGGCGGGCTGTTCGTCCAAGCCGACCGATCGGGGTCAGCAATATAAGGACGGCCGTCTGGATCAATCGCTGGAGCTGGTCAATCAGCCCAACGCCAAAGGTTCGCCGGTCAACGCCAAGGATTATTCGGATCAGCTGATGGAGATCAAGTACGCGTCGCCTTCGCTGTTTAACCGCAACAACAGCACCTATCAGGCGGTGCAAAACTGGATGGCGTCCGGCGCCGACACGCGCATGCTGAGCCAGTACGGCCTCAGCGCTTACCAGATGGAAGGCGTCGACAATTACGGCAACGTGCAGTTTACCGGCTACTACACGCCGGTGGTGCAGGCGCGCTATACCCAACAGGGCGAGTTCCGTTATCCGCTGTACCGCATGCCGCCGAAGGGTAGGGGCCGCTTGCCGGATCGCGCGGGCATTTATTCTGGCGCGCTCGACGATCGCTATATCATCGCTTACACCAACTCGCTGATGGACAACTTCATGATGGAAGTCCAGGGCAGCGGCTACGTCGACTACGGCAACGGTCAGCCGCTGGTGTTCTTCGGCTACGGCGGCAAGAACGGCCACGCCTACCGCAGCATCGGCAAAGTGCTGATCGATCGCGGTGAAGTGGCCAAGGCGGACATGTCGATGCAGGCGATCCGTCAGTGGGCGGATACCCACAGCGCCGCAGAGGTGCGCGAGCTGCTGGAGCAGAACCCGTCGTTCGTGTTCTTCCGCCCGGAAGCTTTTGCGCCGGTGAAAGGCGCCAGCGCGGTGCCGCTGATCGCCAAAGCGTCGGTGGCCTCCGACCGTTCACTGATCCCGGCAGGCACCACGCTGCTGGCCGAAGTGCCGCTGCTGGACAACAAGGGTAAATTCACGGGAAAATACGAGATGCGTCTGATGGTCGCGCTCGACGTGGGCGGCGCCATCAAGGGCCAGCATTTTGACATGTATCAGGGCATCGGGCCGGAAGCCGGCCACTCGGCGGGCTACTACAACCACTATGGCCGCGTCTGGGTGCTGAAGAACAACGGCGGCGGCCAGCTGTTCAGCGCCAATCAGTCAAACGGCGGCGGTTCGTTGCTGGTCACCCGCTAAACGCGCACGGCGTGAAAAGATTGACCCGCAAGGGCCGGATTTTCCGGCCCTTATCATTTGCATTACGAAGGTAATTAAAGCGTTATGAGCACAGCTTATTCGGAAGCCTATCTGCAGCGTTTCGGCGGCACGGCGCGGTTATACGGCCAGCAGGCGCTGGCGGTGTTCGCGCAGGCGCACGTCTGCGTGATCGGCATCGGCGGCGTGGGTTCCTGGGCGGCTGAGGCGCTGGCGCGCACCGGCATCGGCGCCATCACTCTGATCGACATGGATGATGTTTGCGTCACCAATACCAACCGTCAGATCCACGCGCTGCGTCAGCATGTCGGGCAATCGAAAACCGAGGTAATGGCGGAGCGTATCCTGGCGATCAACCCGGAATGCCGGGTGACCTGCATTGACGATTTCATTACCCCGGACAACGTCGCCGAGCTGCTGGACCATAACTTCAGCTACGTCATCGACGCAATCGACAGCGTACGGCCGAAAGCGGCGCTGCTGTCATACTGCCGCCGCTTCAAGATCCCGGTGGTGACCACCGGCGGCGCCGGCGGGCAGATAGATCCGACCAAAATCGAAGTGGCCGATCTGGCGAAAACCATTCAGGATCCGCTGGCCGCCAAGCTGCGCGAGCGGCTGAAGCACGATTTTAACGTGGTGAAAAACGGCAAGGGCAAGCTGGGCATCGACTGCGTCTTTTCCAGCGAGCCGCTGGTTTATCCGCAGCCGGACGGTTCGGTATGCGCTTCGCGCAGTACGGCGGAGGGGCCGAAAAGAATGGATTGCAGCGCAGGTTTCGGCGCGGCGACCATGGTCACCGCCACCTTCGGCTTCGTCGCCGTGTCGCACGCGCTGAAAAAGATGGTGGCGAAGGCGGCGCGTCAGGCGTAACGGGCGGCGATCGCCTGCACGGCGGCGGCTAACGCCGCCAGCCCGCTGGCGCGAGTGGCGCTCAGCTGAGCGCGCAGCGCCAGGCGGTCGAACAGCGCCAGCGGATCCAATTCGGCGATCTGCTGCGGCGTTTTCCCTTCCACTTCGGTCAGCAGCACCGCCAACAGGCCACGCACGATGCGGCCTTCGCTGTCGCCATAAAAGTGCAGCGTGCCGTCTTCCAGCAACTGGTGCCCCAACCAGACGCGGTTTTCACACCCGCTTAACGCCATTTCTTCACTGCGCAAGGCCTCCGGCAGCGACGGCAGCCGTTTTGCGAGCATAATCAGTTGTCGGTAGCGGTCTTCCCACTGTTTCAGCGCGCTGAAGGTGGCGATTAACGCTTCGGCGGTGATCTCTCGGCCAAAAGGATGGGGGGCGAGCATAGCGTCTCCGGGAATCAAGTCAGTCGGCCAGCAGGTCGAGGGCGTGGGTCAACGCGCTGACCAGCGTATCGACGTCCTGTTGAGTATTGTAGGGGGCGAACGACGCGCGCAACGTACCGCTGACGCCTAACGCCGCCATCAGCGGCTGCGCGCAGTGCTGGCCGGCGCGCAGCGCAATGCCTTGCTCCGCCAGCAGCGTGACGATGTCGCTGTGGTGTACGCCGGCGATATCGAACGCCAGCAGGCTGGAACCGGAACTGCGGAAGCTGCGAAAGCCCGGCAGCTGCGCCAACCGCTGTTCTGCCCGATCCGCCAGCTCGCGACTGTAGCGCTCCGCCGCCGCCATGTCCTGTTCGCGAAGCCAGGTGAGCGCGGCGGCCAACCCCAGCACGCCGGCGATGTTTGGCGTGCCGGCTTCGAAGCAGTGCGGCGGTTTTTGCGGGATAAAACCGTCGAACGACGCCTGGGTCAACATCTTTCCCCCTCCTTGCCACGGCGCCATCTGCGCCAGCAGCTCGGATTTGCCGTACAGCGCGCCGATGCCGGTCGGGCCATACAGTTTGTGGCCGGAGAAGGCGTAGAAATCGATATCGAGCCGCTGTACGTCGGCCGGGTCGTGAACCACGCCCTGTGCGCCGTCGATCATCACGCGCGCGCCGGCGGCATGGGCCAGCGCGATCGCCGGCGCCAGATCCGGGCAGCCGCCGGTGACGTTGGACATTTGCCCCAGCGCCAACAGGCGGGTTCTATCGTTGAGCAGGGCGGGCAGCTGCGCCAGGTCCGGCAGACGGTCGGCGCCGATCGGCAGTTTCACTACCCGCGCGCCGGTTTGATCCGCCACCATCAGCCAGGGGATCAGGTTGGCGTGGTGCTCCGCTTCGCTCACCAGAATTTCATCCCCCGGCTGCAGACGCGGACGCAGATAACTCTGCGCCACCAGGTTGATCGCCTCGGTGGTGCCGCGCGTCCAGACGATGTCGTCGGCCGACGGCGCATGGATAAGTTGCGCGACCTGGCCGCGCGCCTGCTCGAAACGGGCGGTCAGATCCTGCGCCGCCCGATGCTGGCTGCGGTGCACGGTGGCGGCGTCGTCGCGATAAAACTGCTGCGTGGCGTCGATCACCGCCTGCGGCTTCAACGCGGTGGCGGCGCTGTCCAGATAGATGCCGTCCTGCGCGAGCGCGGGAAACTGTTGGCGAAAAAGGCTGGGGTTAAAAGGCGTCATACCCTGATTGTCACTGGCTTGAGTCGATGGGTGATCCTGTCCTATTTTGCCGCCGGAGACAAGCGTTCGCGCCGATTAGGACTTATCGCCTGGCAAAATTGGGAAAGTTTGTTATGCTATTAAACGTGCGCTTGTTAATCGCATCTATACGCATAAAAGGTATTTATCAGCATTTAAAACTAAAAAGGAGTCCTCAATGAAGAAAACAGCCGCAGTTCTCTCTGCCCTGATGCTTACGTTCACCCTGGCCGCCTGTTCCAGCAACTACGTGATGCATACCAATGACGGACGCACCATTGTCGCTGACGGCAAGCCTAAAGTGGATAACGATACCGGCATGATCAGCTATAAAGACGCCAACGGCGTCGAACAGCAGATCAACCGCGCCGATGTGAAAGAGATGGTTGAAAGCAACCAGTAACCGTCAGGCAAAAAAAAAGCACCGCAAGTTTTGCGGTGCTGCATAAAATCACTATGGACAGACAGGGTAAATGTACAGGAAGTGAAAAAACAGTAGCCTAGCTACCATGTCCGGAATCGCCGGACAATTTGCAAACACAACATCACAACCACAAGCCAAAAGTTCATCGGCGTCCTCGACACCCACTCCCTTTTCGTTCCGGCCCGGGAAGTGCCGCCACTATAGGTATTTGCTGGCGCATCCTCAACGGACAAATTATAATGGCTCGGATTAAAAAAACTAATGGCAATGCGCCGTTAGCGTTTGTCCATGGCTTGCCACACAAAGCCGCCCGATTTTCGGCGCCGAATCATTCGGATTAATGTTACACAAAAGTAGCTAATTTAATGTCTAAACGCTTACCTCCCCTCAATGCGCTGCGCGTGTTCGATGCGGCCGCTCGCCACCTGAGTTTCACCAAGGCGGCGGAAGAGCTGTTCGTGACTCAGGCCGCGGTGAGCCACCAGATCAAGTCGCTGGAGGACTTCCTCGGGCTGAAGCTGTTTCGCCGGCGCAATCGCTCGCTGCTGCTGACCGAAGAGGGGCAAAGTTACTACCTTGATATCAAGGAGATCTTCTCTTCGATCAACGAGGCGACGCGCAAGCTGCAGGCGCGCAGCGCCAAGGGGGCATTGACCGTCAGTTTGCCGCCGAGCTTCGCCATTCAGTGGCTGGTGCCGCGTCTGTCCGGCTTTAACTCAGCTTATCCGGGCATCGACGTGCGCATCCAGGCGGTGGACCGTGAAGAGGACAAGCTGGCGGACGACGTCGACGTGGCGATTTTCTATGGCCGCGGCAATTGGCCGGGGCTGCGCGCCGAGCGCCTGTATGCGGAATATTTGCTGCCGGTTTGTTCGCCGAGCCTGCTGACCGGCGATCATCCGCTGAAAACCGCAGACGATCTGGCTTATCATACGCTGCTGCATGACGTTTCACGTCGCGACTGGCTGGCCTATACGCGCCAGCTGGGGTTGCAGCACATCAACGTGCAGCAGGGGCCAATCTTCAGCCACAGCGCCATGGTGGTGCAGGCGGCGGTGCACGGTCAGGGCGTGGCGCTGGTGAACAACGTGATGGCGCAAACCGAGATTGAAGCCGGTCGTCTGGTGTGCCCGTTCAACGATGTGTTGGTCAGTAAAAATGCTTTTTATCTGGTATGTCATGACAGCCAGGCAGAACTGGGTAAAATAGCCGCCTTCCGGCAGTGGATCCTGGCGCGTGCCGCCAGCGAACAAGAGAAGTTCCGCTTCCGCTACGAACAATAAGGCCGGCCGCCGCCTTGCCGCGGCCGGTGATTTTTAATGGGATAGATCACGATGAGCAGCCGTTCCATGCTGGTTTTCGCCGCTATCAGCGGCTTTGTGTTTGTCGCGCTGGGCGCATTCGGCGCGCATGTGTTAAGCGGCACGCTGGGCGCCAACGAAATGGCCTGGATCCGCACCGGGCTGGAGTATCAGGGGTTCCACACCCTGGCCATCCTGGCGCTGGCGGTCGCGATGCAGCGCCGCGTGAGCCTGTGGTTTTACTGGAGCGGAGCGCTGTTGGCGTTCGGCACCGTGTTGTTCAGCGGCAGCCTCTATTGTCTGGCGCTGTCGCACCTGAAGGTCTGGGTATATATCACGCCGGTTGGCGGCGTGTGCTTCTTGATCGGCTGGATATTGATGTTGATTGGCGCTTTGCGTCTGAGGAAAAAGGCCGAGCGCCATGAATAAGATTGCGTTGTACTGCCGCCCCGGCTTCGAAAAAGAGTGTGCGGCGGAGATCACCGATAAAGCCGCCCAGCTGGAGATTTACGGCTTTGCGCGGGTAAAAGAGCACAGCGGTTACGTGTTGTTCGAATGCTATCAGCCGGACGATGCCGACCGCCTGGCGCGGGAGATTCCGTTCCGCGAACTGATTTTCGCCCGCCAAATGCTCGTGGTGGGTGAGCTGCTGCGCGATCTGCCGCCGGAAGATCGGGTATCGCCGATCGTCGGCATGCTGATCGGTGTGGTTGATCGCGGCGGCGAGCTGCGGGTGGAAGTGCCGGACACCAACGAAAGCAAAGAGCTGATGAAATTCTGCCGCAAGCTGACGGTGCCGCTGCGCGCCGCGATGCGTGAGCAGAAGGTGCTGATGGCGCGGGAGAACCCGACTCGCCCGGTGGTGCACGTGTTCTTCATCGCGCCGGGCTGCTGCTATGTCGGTTACTCCTACAGCAACAACAACTCGCCGTTCTACATGGGTATTCCGCGTCTGCGCTTCCCGGCCGATGCGCCGAGCCGTTCGACGCTGAAACTGGAAGAAGCGTTCCATGTGTTCATCCCCGCCGACGAGTGGGACGAGCGCCTGGCCAGCGGCATGCATGCGGTCGATCTGGGGGCCTGCCCGGGCGGCTGGACCTATCAGCTGGTGAAGCGCAGCATGATGGTGCATTCGGTGGATAATGGCCCGATGGCGCCGAGCCTGATGGAAACCGGCCAGGTGACGCATCACCGCGCCGACGGCTTCAAGTTCGAGCCGAACAGCAGCAAGATCTATTGGTTGGTGTGCGACATGGTGGAAAAACCGGCGAAGGTGACCAGCCTGATGATTCAGTGGCTGGTGAAAGGCTGGTGCCGCGAAGCGATCTTTAACCTCAAACTGCCGATGAAAAAACGCTACGAGGAAGTGTCGCAAAACCTGATGAGCATCCGCGAAGCGCTGAGCGCCGCCGGCATCAGCGCTGAAGTGCACGCCAAACAGCTGTATCACGACCGCGAAGAGATCACCGTACACGTGCGCCGCATGTGGTCGGCGGTGCCGGGCCGCCGCGACGAGCGCGATTAATCGCGTTAAACCTGATGAAGGGCGCTGCTTGCAGCGCCCTTATTGTATCGGCAGTCGCAGCTGCTGCAGGTTGCCGTCCAGCGACAGATCGGTGCGCAGCGTGGCGACGTGTTTGCTGACGTAGGCCAGCTCGCGGTGCTGCTCCAGCTTGCCGCGCCATTTCTCCGGCACCTGCTCCAGGTGCTGATAGATCCCGTCCAGACTGCCCGACTGCTGCAACAGCAGCACGGCGGTTTTCGGCCCGATGCCGGCCACGCCGGGGATCTTGCTGCTGCCGATCCCCGCTAACCCCCAGTAGTCCGGCAGTTGCTGCGGCAGCACGCCGAATTCCTGCTGCACGAAAGGCATATCCAACCAGCGTTTCTGGAAGTAATCGCGGATCTGTACGTTCGGCGCCAGCAGTTGGCAATAGCCTTTGTCGGTGGAGACGATGGTCACCTGGT
Organism: Serratia sp. CY55921; assembly: GCF_052167655.1. NCBI lineage: Bacteria > Pseudomonadati > Pseudomonadota > Gammaproteobacteria > Enterobacterales > Yersiniaceae > Serratia > Serratia sp. CY55921. The sequence goes on from NZ_JBJNMU010000006.1 coordinate 171,192, forward strand.
GGCCGCCGCCGGCGACCTTCGCCGCCAGCGTGGCCGCCAGATCGTCTGCCTCGTTGCCGGGTGAATGCCAGCTGGCGACGCCCAGTTCGGCGAAGGCCTCACGCAGCTGCGGCATCTCCTGTTGCAGGTTTTCCGGCATCGGCGAGCGCCCGGCCTTGTAGTCCGGCAGAATTTTGTGACGCCAGCTTTCGCTGCGGTCGTCCTCGTCAAATACCGCCACCGCGTGGGTCGGGCGGCTGTGCTGAAGCAACTGCTGCAGCGCGTGGCGACAGGCGTTGACGCAAGGGGAGCCCTGTACGGCGTGAATGCGGCGGATGAGGTTCAGGGCGTCGACAATCAGTAGGTGTATCATCATGGGCGGCAAGGTCAGAAAAAACAGGGCGGCCGTTACGCCGCCCGGGATTGAGGATCAGGCGACGATTTCGTAGCAGGGCACATAGGCGCTGCCCGGCAGCTTCATGCGGTGCTGGGCGACAAAGCCCTGCAGCAGGCTGTCCATCTGCTTCATCATCTGCGGTTCGCCGTGCAGCTTGTACGGGCCGAACTGCTCAATGGCGTGGATGCCGTTTTCCTTCACGTTGCCGGCCACGATGCCGGAGAAGGCGCGGCGCAGCGCGGCGGCCAATTGCTCCGGCGGCTGGTTCGGATACAGATTGAGGTTTGCCATGTTCTCGTGGGTCGGCTCGAACGGCAGCTGCAGATCCGGTGCGATGCGGATCGACCAGTTGAAGCTGTAGGCGTCGCCGGTGTTGCGGCGGTTCTCCTTCACCAGCGGCATGGCTTTTTTCATTTGCCGTGCCACTTCCGCCGGATCGTCGATGATGATGGTGTAGTGACGGCGCGCGGCGTCGCCCAGCGTGTTCATGATGAACTCGTCCAGCACGCGGAAGTAATCGGCGCTCTCTTTTGGCCCGGTCAGGATCAGCGGCAGCACCTGCTCGCTGTTCTCCGGGTTCATCAGGATTCCCAGCAGGTACAGCAGCTCTTCGGCAGTGCCGACGCCGCCCGGGAAGATGATGATGCCGTGCGCGATGCGCACGAACGCTTCCAGACGTTTTTCGATGTCCGGCATGATCACCAGCTCGTTCACCAGCGGGTTAGGCGGCTCGGCGGCGATGATTGACGGCTCGGTCATGCCGATGAAGCGGCTGTTGCGGTAACGCTGCTGCGCGTGGCCGACCGCCGCGCCTTTCATCGGCGCTTCCATGGCACCCGGCCCGCAGCCGGTGCAGATGTTCAACTCGCGCAGGCCCAGCTGGCTGCCGACCTTACGCGCGTACAGGTATTCGTTCTCGTTGATCGAGTGCCCGCCCCAGCACACCACCATGTTGGGATCCTCATCCAGATGCAGCGTGCGCGCATTGCGCAGGATCGAGAACACCAGGTTGGTGATGTGGGCCGAGTTTTCCAGGTTCAGGTGTTGGAAACGGCCGGCGCTGGCGATTTGGCCGTGCACGAACAGAATGTCGCGCAACACGGCGAACAGGTTGGCCTGCAGTGAACGGATGATGCGGCCGTCGACGAACGCCTCTTCCGGCGGATTGACCAGCTCCAGCTTCACGCCACGCTCGCGGCGCAGCACGTTGATATCGAAGGTTTCATAGCGCGACAGCAGCTGTTTGCTGTTGTCGGTTTGGCTGCCGGAGTTCAACACGGCCAGCGAACAGTTGCGAAACAGGCGGTACAGGTCGCTGCTGGCGGTGCGCTTCAGCATGTCTACTTCCAGCTGCGACAATAAATCCATAGAGCCAAGCGGGCTGATGTGTGTAATCAAGGTAACTCCTTTGCACCCGGTGTGGGGCGGTAGTAATCCATACGCAGCAAAACAGCATCTCGTTATGGTTGGCGTGCTGCGGCGAAGCGGGCGCTCTGCCCGGCCGCAGCCTCGTTTTAACCTTACCGCCGTCCCTGCGCTTTTACCAACACAAACCGCTCGTTAGCTCAGTTGTTGAGCAATGTTTCGCACTTATTGGCGCGCCAGGCGGCCGTGCTCGGGAGCGAATGCGACGTTGCTGCGCCACGGGTTGATATCCAGTCCGCCGCGGCGGGTATAGCGGGCGTAAACCGTCAGGCTTTGCGGCCGGCAATAGCGCATCAGATCGTTGAAGATGCGCTCGACGCATTGCTCGTGGAATTCGTTGTGGTGGCGGAAGGAAACCAGATAGCGCAGCAGCGCTTCGCGATCGATCTTGCCGCCGCGGTAGCTTATCTGCACCGAGCCCCAGTCCGGCTGATGGGTGATCAGGCAGTTGGACTTCAGCAGGTGGCTGACCAATTGCTCTTCCACTACCTCTTCACCGGCGGCGTTCTGCAGGTAGTCGGCGTTGAACTCATAATTGTCGATGCGAATATCCTGCTGGTCAATGCAGTCGCCGGCCAGACGAGCGATCGGGCTGCCTTCCAGTTGGTCGACGCTGAACAGGGTGACGCTCACCTCGCCCTGGGCGCAGGCGGACAGATCGCGTTGCAGCGTGCTGCGCACCGTTTCCCAATCGGCGAACGGCGTTTGGTTGAAGCTGTTGAGATACAGCTTGAAGCTTTTCGATTCGATCAGGTTCAGGCTGTCGGCGTTGAGGCCGATCTCGCCAACCGCCACCTGCGGCAGCCCGTTGGCGTTCAGCCAGGAGAGTTCGTACAGCGTCCAGATGTCCGCGCCGTGGAAGGGCAGGTTGTCGGGATACAGCCCCAGCGGCTCGCGGTTCATGCTGCGCGGCACCGCCTGCAGCAGCGTGGCGTCGTAGCGATCGCGATAGGCGGTGGGTTTGCCCAGCGTCAGCCCTGACAGGGCCTGGTGGTCTTGATATGAGGACATCTGCTGTCACCTCGGTCAGAGATAGGTACAATGGCCGTCAGTTTAACGTATGCGAGAAAGAATATGGACCATGATGTATCGCACGCTCTGCGTGAATTCACTCAACGCTATGTCGAGTTGTGGCAGCAAGAGCGCGGCCACGCGCCGGCCAGCGAGGCGCTGTACGGCGTGCCGTCGCCCTGCATCGTGGAGAATCGCGAGGACGACGTGCTGTGGTTGCCGCAGCCTTTCGAACCGGCGGCGACGCTGGAGAAGGTCGAGGCTGCGCTGGAGCTGCGTTTGCAGCCGGATGCGCACCGTTTCTACACGCAGCAATACGCCGGTGACATGAGCGCGCAATTTGGGGAGCATCGCCTGAGCCTGCTGCAGGTATGGAGCGAAGAGGATTTCATCCGCCTGCAGGAGAATCTGATCGGCCATCTGGTGACGCAAAAGCGCCTCAAATTGTCACCGACCCTCTTCCTGGCGACCACCGAATCCGAGATGACGATGGTGTCGCTGTGCAACGTCAGCGGCAACGTGGTGCTGGAGCAGTTCGGCAGCGATAAGCGCACCTTGTTGGCGGCGACGCTGGGGAATTTCCTCGATGCGCTGCGCCCAGTGCTGGACTGAAGCGCGGCGGATTCGCCGTCGGTCGTGTAAGAGATCTCTCACACGGGCTGTGAGAGATCGCTCTTAATTTTTTTCACCTCTCTTTGGACCATGAGATTATTGTTATCCAGATCAATTGGTTAGAATTTCTTTAGGATAACTCTTAGTCTTAATTTAGTGTGAGACACCTCTCAAACCCTTGTGATTCCGGGAAATTTGAGCGATCTTATCATTACCGGCACGGACCCGGCGGAGCAGGAAAGCATCAGGATGATGCAGCTTCAGGAAGAAGAAAGGGATGCGCTCAGGCAAGAGCGAGGGATGGCGTCAGGAGATGCCCAGGATGTTTCAGGATTGAAACCAAGGACACCTCCAGGACGGAGATTGAGAGCCGGCGCAGGACTGTCGGCGGGTCAGGAAGGCTGAGGAACCGCGTCAGGACGATGCTGCAGGATGATGCAAGGACCACTTGGTCAGGATGGCCGCAGGAAAAGTTTTCAAGGATTGAGCAGGGAGCATGCTGTGTAGCGGGATGGCTATAAAACGAACCGGGGGCACTGTTAACGCAGTGCCCCCAACTTTTTGTTCTATTCCGCCTCGCGTGCGCCCCGTCTCAATCCTTCTTCCGCGTTAACCAATCGCGCCCAGCGTATCGCCTGCGCCCTGTTTTTTCGGCAGCAGGAACAGCGTGGCGTAGATATCCAGCAGGTAAATCGCCGCCAACAGGCTGATGGCGGCGGTAAACGACACCTGCGTCACCAGCGCGCCGATCACCAATGGCCCCAGGCCGCCGACGCCGCGTCCCAGATTGAACAGGATGTTTTGCGCGGTGGCGCGCGCTTGCACCGGGTAGGTATCGGAAATCAACGCGCCGTAACCGCCGATCATGCCGTTGACGAACATGCCCATCACTGCGCCGGCGAACAGCATCAGCATCGGATCGCTCAACTGGGCGTAGCCGATCACCATCACCACCGCGCCGACCTGATACAGCACGAAAATCTTCCAGCGGGCGAAGCGGTCGGCCAGGACGCCGAACAGCCAGATGCCGAACGTCATGCCGACCACCGTCACCGCCGTCCACAGGCCGGACTTGGTGAGCGAGAAGCCGAAGTTTTTCGCCAGATAAGTCGGCATCCAGATCATCAGCCCGTAGTAGCCGAAGTTCTGCACCGAACAGAGAATGAAGATGCCGATGCTGGCCTTGCTGGTGGCGCGATCCTTAAACAGCAGGCGCAAACGCTGAAGGAAGGAGAGCGGCTGCCCGGCGTCTTTTTGCCGCACGAATTCCTCCGGTTCGCCCAGCGTGCGGCGGATCAGGAATGACGCCAGCGCCGGCAGCAGGCCGACCAGGAACATGCCGCGCCAGCCGATATGTTCCAGCAGCAAAGGCGTCAGGAAAGCGGCCGCCAGCACCCCCAACTGCCAGCCCATGCCGACGTAGGCTGAAGCGCGGTTGCGTTTCTCCGCCGGCCAGGCTTCGGCGATCAGCGCCATGCCGATGCCGAACTCGCCGCCCAGCCCGATGCCCGCCAGCGTGCGATAGGCGAGTAGATCCCAATAGCCTTGCGCCACGGCGCACAGGCCGGTGAACAGGGAAAACATCAGGATGGTGATAGTCAGCACCCGGATGCGGCCGAAGCGATCGCTGAGATGGCCGAAGATCACGCCGCCCAGCACCGCGCCGATCAGCGTCCAGGTGACCAGCGAGCCGGCGGCCGATGAGGTTAATCCTAATTCGATGCTGATGGCCGGCAGCATAAAGCCGAGGATCAGCAGGTCAAACCCGTCCATGGCGTAACCGGTGACCGAGGCCAGCATGGCCTTACCGGGCGTCGCGTGATTTTTTTTCTCTGTTATTACGGACATGAATCTTTATCTGTGTGGTGAATTCGGTGGGCCTATTGTGCCGCGCGGCGGCGCACGCCACCAGATAAAAACGGCAGCCGGTCTCGGGCGCGCCAAATTTGGGCTATAAAAATGCTATGCTTTGCCGCCTTTCAGCCAGCGAGCTGAATATCATGATGAAAAGAGATCGGGAATGCAGATGAGTATACATAATCAGGTTCGCCGCAGTTTGCAGGCGATTGAACAATCCATGCGCGATTTGGCCTTGTGGCAGGCCGCGCCGCCCGAGCCTGAGGCTTTCTCCAGCACCGAGCCGTTCTGCATCGACAGCATGTCGGCCGAGGCTTGGCTGCAGTGGGTGTTTCTGCCGCGCATGTATGCGCTGTTGGACGCCGAAGCGCCGCTGCCGACGCGTTTTGCCATCACGCCTTACTTCGAGGAGGCGTTGAAGGAGCGTGAGCCGAGCAGTCTGCCGCTGTTGGTGCTGCTGCAGCAGTTGGATTTGATGTTGAATAAAGAGCCGTAATTCGCCGGCGGCGCGCAGATTTTTGCCGCCCGGCAGTGTAGAGTACTCGCGCGGATGCCGGGCAGGAGAGCCGACGGCGTCTTTCGGCTCGGTTAAACCGCGGCGGTTGACCGGGGGCTGCATTAGGATGATGAGGTGCTGCAATAATGGATTTATTAAGGTTTATCCTTCGTTTGCCTTTTACCCTGGTTAAGGGCGTTTGCCGCCTGTTGGGTGGGGTCTTGTCGCTGTTGGGGCGGTTGCTGAGACCGCTGGTCGGCAACCTCAGCTGGCGCGCGCCGGCCTGGTGGGCTGCGCTGCCGCGCGGTTTTCTGCGGCTGGAAAGCGGCGTGGATAAACATCCGAAAGCGATCGGTCTGGGCCTGCTGCTGCTGGCAGGCGCCGCGGGCGGCGCGTTTTACGGTTGGCACTGGTGGCAAAATCGGCCTCAGCCGATCGAACCGGCGCCGATGGTGGTTCAGGAGGTCAGCGCATCGCTGGCTAACCCCGCGCCGATAGATTACACCGCCGCCCGGCAAGCGCCACAAACGGTGAGTCTGGCCTTCAGCGGCTCGGTCGCGCCGATCGCCGCGGTGGGCAAAACCGTGAGCGCCGGCATCACCCTCAAACCGACGGCGGAAGGGCAGTGGGCGTGGAACAATGAATCGACGCTGGTGTTCACGCCGAAAAAGCCGCTGCCGATGGGCGCGAAATATGACGTGACCCTCGAGCCCGCTACCTTGCTGGCGCCGCAGGTCAAACTCGCCAAAACCCGCTATGCCTTCACCGTGCCTGCGTTCGGCTACCGTCTGGGGCAGGCCGAGTACTACCGCGATCCGCAGAATGCGCAGAAACGCAGCGCGATTTTCAATCTGCAGTTCAACGCGCCGGTCGACGTCGCCAGCTTTGAAAAACAGATTTCGCTGGGATTGAAAGAAGGCAGCGCCACCTCCGAGAAGAAGCTGAATTTCTCTCTGGTATATGACGAGAAAAAACTGAACGCCTGGGTGCATTCCGAGCCGCTGCAGGCGCTGGATCAGGGCGGCGCGGTACATCTGACCGTCGGCAAGGGCGTTAAATCGACGGCGGCCGGCAACGCGGTCGAAGAGGCGAAAAGCAACTGGGTCAAGGTTCCTACCCTGTACAGCCTGGCGCTGAGCGACGCCAGCGCCCAGGTGGTGGACACCGACGGCGGCAAAGGGCAGCGTGCGCTGGTGGTTGGTTTCAGCGATGCGGTGAAGGATAAAGAGCTGGCGCGAGCCGCGAAAGCCTGGCTGCTGCCGCAGCACGATCCGAGCGATGCCGAGGCCGCCAATGATGCTGAAGACTTTTACCCATGGACGGTAGACAGCGTCGGCAAGAACGTGCTGGCGCAGGCGACGCCGCTGCCGTTGACGCTTAACGAGGCGGAAGAGGCCTATCAGCCGCAGTTCAGCTTCCGTTTTGACGCCCCGGCGCACCGCTTTATGCTGCTCGAGATCGATAACCAGCTGATCTCCGCCGGCGGTTACAAAATGCCGAAGAAGGTTTATCGGGTGGTCGAAGTGCCGGAGTTCCCGAAATCGCTGCAGTTCATGTCGCAGGGCTCGCTGCTGTCGGTCAACGGCGACAAGCAGATCAGCGTGGCGGCGCGCAACGTGGCGGGCCTGCGGCTGGACATCAAGCGGGTGATCCCGAGTCAGCTGCAGCACATTGTTTCCTTCAAAAGCCGGGAATACTCGTCCACGGAATTCAACCGGCTCAACGATGAGTATTTCACCGAGCATTTCAAATACCAGACGGCGCTCAACAACGAGCGGCCGGGGGAAGTGAACTATCAGGGCATCGATCTTTCCCGCTATCTCTCCACCAACGCCAGTTCCCATCGTGGGGTGTTTCTGTTGACGCTGTCGGAATGGCAGCCGAATCGCAAACCGGCGGCGGAAGAGGCGGGTGCCGAGCAGGAGCAGGAACAAGATGAAAGCGAAGGGGAAGAGCAGCCCGACGTCGGCGATTCGCGTTTTGTGGTGGTGACCGATCTGGGCATCGTCGCCAAGAGCTCGCAGGATAAGACGCGCGACGTCTTCGTGCAGTCGATCCAAAGCGGTGCGCCGGTCAGCGGCGCCAACGTATCTGTGGTGGCCAAAAACGGCGTGACGCTGCTCAGCCAAACCACCGGCGCCGACGGCCACGTGCGTTTCCCGGCGCTGGATGTGTACACCAACGAGCGCCAGCCGGTGATGTTCCTGGTGGAGAAAGAAGGGGATGTCTCCTTCCTGCCGACCGGCAGCTATAACGATCGCGGGCTGGATTTCTCGCGCTTCGACGTTGCCGGTGAACAAACGCCGACCGATCCGCGCACGCTCAGCAGCTACCTGTTCTCCGACCGCGGCGTGTATCGGCCGGGAGACACCTTCAATATCGGCCTGATCACTCGCGCCGCCGACTGGCGCGTTGGCCTCGCCGGCGTGCCGGTGCGCGCCGAAATTCGCGATCCGCGCGACAAGCTGATGTCCACCGTGCCGCTGACGCTGGGCGCCAGCGGTTTCAACGAACTGAGCTATACCACCGATGAAAACTCGCCCACCGGCGAGTGGAACGTTTATCTGTATCTGATCGGCAAAAACAACGACACCTCCACGCTGCTCGGCCATACCGCAGTCAATGTGAAGGAGTTCGAGCCGGATCAACTGAAAGTGAAGCTGGCGTTGACGCCGGACCGCCAGCAAGGCTGGGTCAAGCCGTCTGAGCTGAAGGCCAGCATCGATGTGCAGAACCTGTTCGGCACCCCGGCGCAAGATCGCCGTGTGACCACCAGGCTGACGCTGCGGCCAATGTATCCGAGCTTCGATCGCTTCCCGGATTATGCGTTCTACGAAAACCGACAAAACAGCGACGGGTTCGAAACCGAGCTGGAAGATCGCACCACCGATGAACACGGCGCGGCTGATATTCCGCTCGATCTGAAATCTTACGCCGACGCCACTTATCAGCTGCAGCTGTTGTCGGAGGCGTTCGTTGCCGGCGGCGGTCGCTCGGTGGCGGCTACCGCCCGTACGCTGGTTTCGCCTTACGATTACCTGATTGGGGTGAAGGCCGACGGCGATCTGGGCTACATCAATCGCGATGCGGAGCGGCATCTGAATGTGATCGCCATTGATCCGGCCTTGAAACAGATCGCCATGCCGAACCTGAAGCAGGTGCTGATCGAACAGAAATACATTTCGGTGCTGACCAAACAGGATTCGGGCGTTTACAAATATCAGTCGAAGATGAAGGAAGTGCAGCTCTCGGAACAGCCGCTGGCGCTGGGCGATCAGGGCGCGGATCTGCGGCTGGCGACCGATAAGCCGGGCGACTTCGTGCTGGTGATCGAAGATGCGCAGGGCAAGACGCTCAACCGCGTCGCCTACAGCGTGGCCGGCAACGCCAACCTGAGTCGTTCGCTGGATCGCAACGCCGAACTGAAGCTAAAACTCAACCAGGCGGAATACCAGCCCGGTGAAGAGATCGAGGTGGCGATTAACGCGCCCTATACCGGCAGCGGCTTGATCACCATCGAGAAGGACAAGGTTTACGCCTGGCAGTGGTTCCACACCGACACCACCAGCTCGGTGCAGACGATCCGCGTGCCGGCCGGCATGGAGGGCAACGGCTACATCAACGTGCAGTTCGTGCGCGACATCAACTCCAGCGAGATCTTCATGAGCCCGCTGAGCTATGGCGTGATGCCGTTCAAGATCAGTACCAAGGCGCGCCAAAACAGCCTTGAGGTGACGGCACCGGAGGTCATCAAACCGGGTGAAAACCTGACGATGACGGTCAAGACCGATGCGCCGCAGCAGGTGGCGCTGTTCGCCGTCGATGAGGGTATTCTGCAGGTGGCGCGTTATCGCCTGAAGGATCCGCTGGAGTTCTTCTTCAGCAAGCGCGAACTGAACGTGAGCAGCTCGCAGATCCTCGATCTGATCCTGCCGGAATTCAGCAAGCTGATGGCGCTGACCGCGGCGCCGGGCGGCGATGCGGGCGAAGGGCTGGATCTCAACCTCAACCCGTTCAAGCGCAAGCGCGATAAGCCGGTGGCCTATTGGTCCGGCATTACCGAGGTCAGCGGCGAGAAACAGTTCGTCTATCCGGTGCCGGATTACTTCAACGGCAAGATCCGCGTCATGGCGATTTCGGTGACGCCGGAGAAAATCGGCAAGGCGCAAACCGCCGCTACGGTGCGCGACAGCTTCATCATGACGCCGAACGTGCCGGCGATGGTGGCGCCGGGCGATGAGTTCGACGTCAGCGTGGGCGTCAGCAACAACCTCGAAGGGCTGAACGGCCAGTCGGCAGCCATCAACGTCCTGCTGACGCCGCCGCCGCAATTGGAGGTGGTGGGCAACGCGACGCAAAGCCTGACGCTAGCGGAAAAACGCGAGGGCGTGATCGCCTTCCGTCTGCGCGCCAAAGCCGTTTTGGGCGATGCGCCGCTGGTGTTCGACGCCCGTTACGGCGACCAGGCCAGCCGTCGCACCGTCAGCACCTCGGTGCGGCCGGCGGCGCCGTACCGTACTCAATCGGTGATGGGGCGCATGAGCGGCGGCAGCCAGAACGTCGATGGCCTGCGCCAGATGTTCGACGCTTTCGCGCAGCGCCGGGCGGCAGTGTCGAATTCGCCGCTGGTGCTGACCAGCGGGTTGGCGCAATACCTGGCGGATTATCCGTATTACTGTTCCGAGCAGATCGTCAGCCGTTCCATTCCGCTGATGTTGCAGAGCCGCCATCCAGAGATGAAAGGCAGCCTGAGCCAGGCGGAAGTCAGCAAGCAGCTGCGCAACCTGCTGGGCGTGCTGCGCGCCCGTCAGAACGACAGCGGGGCGATCGGCGCCTGGCGTTCGTCGCCGGATGCCGATCCTTTCGTCACGCCTTATGTGGTGCAATATCTGCTCGAAGCCAAAGCGGCGGGTTACGCCCTGCCGGAAGGCATGCTGGACGAAGCTAACGGCGCGCTGCGCGAGCTGGCGGCCAGCGGTTTCGATGATCTGTATCTGCTGCGCCTGCGTAGTTGGGCGGTCTACCTGCTGACGCTGCAGGGCGAAGTGACCACCAACTCGCTGGCGGCCGTGCAGGATACGCTGCAAAAACGCTATGGCGAAGGGTGGAAAACCGATCTGAGCGCGCTGTATCTGGCCTCTTCCTATCGTTTGTTGAAGATGGACGACGAAGCCGCCGCGCTGTTGCAACCCAGCTGGCAGCAACTGAGCAAAGCCTATGACAGCGCCTGGTGGACGCAGAACTATTTCGATCCGCTGGTGCAGGATGCGACGCGGCTGTATTTGATTACCCGTCACTTCCCTGAGAAGGTGGCGTCGATTCCGCCGCAGGTGCTGGAGAATATGGTCAAGGCACTGAAGGAAGAGCGTTATACCACCTACTCCTCTGCAATGAGCATCCTGGCGCTGGAAAGCTATTCGGCCCAGGTGGCGGCGCAATCCGCCAATGCGGACGCGTTAGGCATCGTGCAGGTGGGCAAAAGCGGCGGCGACCCGCAGCGCATCAGTGAGCTGCAGGGGCTGTTCGTTCAGGGGCAGTTCAACGCCGATGCCACCGCCGTGCGCTTCACCAACGGCGGCAGCGCGCCGGCCTGGTATGTGGTGACGCAGGCCGGTTACGATCTGAACGCGCCGCAAAAAGCGCTGTCGCGCGGGATTGAGATCGTCCGCGAGTACACCGACGAACAGGGCAAACCGGTGACGCAGGTGACGCTGGGGCAGAAGATCAACGTCCATCTGAAGGTGCGCGCCAACTCGAAAGAGGGGCAGAGCAACCTGGCGATTGTCGATCTGCTGCCGGGCGGGTTCGAAGTGGTGCAGCAGACGCCGCCGGAACCGGCCGATGCCGGTGAGGAGAGCGACGATCGCGGCGGCTGGCAGTCGCCGCTGGCCGCCACCGGCTCCACCTGGGCGCCGGATTACAGCGACATCCGTGAAGATCGGGTGATTATCTACGGCAGCGCCGGCACCGAGGTGCAGGAGTTCGTCTATCAGATCAAGGCCACCAATACCGGCAGCTTTATTATTCCACCGGCCTACGGCGAAGCCATGTATGACCGAGAAGTGCAGGCCATGTCGGCCGGCGGCGGCAAGCTGGTGGTGGTGCCGGCGGGCAACGACTAGGCCGTATCCGGCGCCAGGCCAGCGTCTGGCGCCGGAATGCTGAGAACGTATGAAGATCCTGACCGGGCGCGTGCTGCAAAACGGCTTGATGGCGGTGTTTTTACTGGCGCTGCTGTTGACCGCAATTCGGCTGTGGCCGCATCCGCCCCTGTGGCAGGGGCTGCCGCAGTCTTCCGTTTATTACGACAGGCACGGCGCGCTGCTGCGCATTACGCTGGCCAACGACGATCGCTACCGGCTGTGGACCCCGCTGGAGCAAGTGTCGCCGCTGGCGGTGCGCGGGTTGCTGCTGCACGAAGATCGTTGGTTCTACTATAACCCCGGCTTTAACCCTGTCAGCCTGATGCGCGGTTTCTGGCGCAGCTATGTCGCCGGCGGCAAAATGCAGGGCGGTTCGACCATCAGCATGCAGCTGGCGCGGATGCGCTGGCATCTCAATACCCGTACGCCGGGCGGCAAGGTGTTGCAGGTGCTGCGTGCGGTGCAGCTGGAACTGAGCTACTCCAAGCGCGATATCCTGGAAGCCTATTTGAATTACGCGCCCTACGGCCGCAACATTGAAAGCATCGGCGCCGCCAGCCTGATCTATTTCGCCAAGCCGCCGCGGGAGTTGACTCTGCCGGAGGCGCTGACGCTGGCGGTCTTGCCGCAGTCACCCAGCTACCGTCTGGAGCCGAAAACCGGCGTGCTCGGCGCGGCGTTGACGCAGGCGCGCAATCGTCTGTTCCAGCGTTGGCAGCGGGTTTACCCCACCGACGCCAGCCAGCAAACGCTGTTCCGCCTGCCGTTGGCGCTGCGGCAGCCTGAACAAGTGCCTTATATCGCACCGCACTTTATCGAACAGCTGCGCCTGCAGACGCAGCAACTGGTGCAGCGCGATACCCGCGTAGACACGACGCTGGACGCCGGGCTGCAGCGGCTGGTCGAACGGCAGGTCAACGCTTTTATCGCCCGCAACCGCAGCCGCGGCATCCAAAACGCCGCGGTGCTGCTGGTGGACAGCCGCGATATGGGGGTGCGCGCGCTGGTGGGCTCGGCGGACTATTACAATCGTCCGATCCAGGGGCAGGTGAACGGCACCAACGCCAAGCGTTCGCCGGGATCGACGCTGAAGCCGTTCATCTACGCGCTGGGCATGGAGCAGGGCGTGCTGCATCCGATGACCATTCTGAAAGACGTGCCTTCGTCGTTCGGCGCCTATGCGCCGGAAAATTTCGACCGGCGTTTTCTCGGCCCGGTGACCGCCACCGACGCGCTGAATTTCAGCCGTAACATCCCGGCGGTCTATGTCGCCTCACAGCTGCGTCAGCCGACCTTTTATCAGTTTTTGCGCCTGACCGGCGTCGCCAATATGGCCAATGAGAGCCACTACGGACTGTCGCTGGTGCTGGGCGGCGGCGAGGTGACGGCGCAGGAGCTGGCGAAGCTGTACGCGTTGCTGGCGAACCGCGGCGAGCTGCGGCCGCTGCGATTGCGGCTGAACGAGGGTGAACCGAGGCCGGTGCGGCTGTTGAGCGAGGAGGCCAGTTTCATCACGCTGGATATGCTGCGCCAGCACCGGCGGCCGGGCGATACGCTGGCGCAGCGTTCTTCGTCGCTGCCGGTGTACTGGAAGACCGGCACCTCATGGGGCTTTCGCGACGCCTGGAGCGTCGGGATTTTCGGCCCTTACGTGCTGGTGGTGTGGGAAGGCAACTTCGATGGGCGCGGCAACAATGCGTTGGTCGGCGCCGAGGCGGCCGCGCCGCTGTTTTTCAATATCATCGACAGCGTCAACGCCAGCTATCCCGCCCTGCGGGAACCGAAACATCCGTTCCCCAAGCGGCTGCGGCGGGTAGACATCTGTCTCGCCAGCGGCGATCTGCCGACGCCGTGGTGCCAGCAAAAGGGCAAGACCTGGTTCATTCCCGGCAAGTCGCCGATCAAGGTAGACAGCGTCTACCGGCCGGTGGTGCTGGATATTCACAGCGGCGAGGTTGTTTGCCCGCCGTATGACGCGGCGCAGACCCGCACCGAAATTTTTGAATTCTGGCCTTCCGATTTGGCCAACGTGTTCGCCCAGGCCGGGCTGCCGAAGCGGGCGCCGCCGGTCAATCGCTGCAAGGACAACGGCATCGCCGTCGGCGGCAACGCGCCGCGCATCACCTCGCCGTTGAAAAACACCACTTATACCCTGCGCCAGTCGCAACAGGGACGGGACAAAATCGCCTTCAATGCGGTGACGGACGCCGACAGCAAGACGGTGTACTGGTTCGTCGACGATATCTATCTCGGCAGCAGCGCCAGCAAAAAACCGATCGACTGGCGGCCGATCAACAACGGGCGCTACCGCATTCGGGCGGTGGACGATCGCGGCCGCGCCGATACGCGCCTGGTGACCATCGAATGGGTGAACTAGCGTTGCGTCTCATGCCTGTTATACTCGCGCCCGAAACGGCTATTGACCTGGGAATGCGATGTGATTGAGATTTTGTATCAGGATGAACACCTGGTGGCGGTGAACAAACCGTCGGGCTGGTTGGTGCACCGCAGTTGGCTGGACCGTCATGAAACTCGCTTTATGATGCAGACGGTGCGCGATCAGCTCGGGAAGCACGTCTTTACCGTGCACCGTCTCGATCGTCCGACGTCCGGCGTGCTGCTGATGGCGCTCTCCAGCGAGGTGGCGCGCCTGCTGTCGCAGCAGTTCGAGCAGCATCAGGTGCAGAAAACCTACCATGCGGTGGTGCGCGGTTACGTGCAGGAGGAGGCGACCCTCGACTACCCGCTGACGGCGGAGCTGGATAAAATCGCCGATAAACATGCCGATGCCGACAAGGGGCCGCAGCCGGCCGTGACGCACTACCGGCCGTTGGCGCAGGTAGAGATGCCGGTGGCCGTCGGCCGCTACGCCAGCGCGCGTTACAGTCTGGTGGAACTGCAGCCGGAAACCGGCCGCAAACATCAGCTGCGGCGCCATATGGCGCACCTGCGCCACCCGATCATCGGCGACAGCAAGCACGGCGATCTGCGGCAGAATCGCGGGATGGCGCAGCATTTCGGTTGCCCGCGCCTGATGCTGCACGCCAGCCATCTGCAGCTGACGCACCCGGTGACCGGCGAGCCGCTGCAGGTAACGGCGCGCTGGGACGAGGCCTGGCAAGGGGTGATGGCGCAGTTCGGCTGGGCGGGGGTATTCCCTGAACTTGCCGGGGTTGAGTTTAACGCGGCTAACGGTCAGGATAGCTGACAATTTTTAAAGGTAATGAAGGGAGTAGGAGCCATGGCTCAGGTTGGTATCTTCGTGGGAACGGTCTACGGCAATTCGCTGCTGGTGGCGGAAGAGGCGCAAAACATCCTCAGCGAGCAGGGCCATGAGGTCAAACTGTTCGAAGAGGGCACGCTGGAGGCCTGGCAGTTTTATCGTCAGCACTACGCGCTGGTGATCACCTCCACCACCGGGCAGGGCGATCTGCCGGACAGCATCGCGCCGCTGTTCCACGCTATCCGCGATCAGGTTGGCTATCAGCCGGAGCTGCGCTATGGGCTGATCGCCCTCGGTGACAGCAGCTATGACCACTTCTGCGGCGCCGGGCGCACGTTCGATGCGCTGCTGCAGGAACAGGGCGCCACCCGCGTTGGCGAAGTGCTGGAAATCGATGCGATGGAACAGCCGGAGCCGGAAGTGGCCGCCTGCCCGTGGGTCGAGCAGTGGGGCACGCTGCTGCAGTCATAACGTAAAAAGGCGCCGCAAAAGGGCGCCTTAACGATGATGCGGGTCAACCGATCCGCATTATTTGCCGCGGGTGAGTTTTTCCAGATCGGCTTCGATCTCGGCAATCTTGTGCGACACCACGCCTTCGAGATGGCGCAGGTCGTCGAGGATTTTACGCTTCAGATCCACTTCCACCTGATCGCGCTGGCACAGCTGATCCAGCTCGTCGATCACGTAACGCAGGTTCGGGTTGATCTCGTGAATTTCCTTGTAGCCCTGGCCGGCGTTGTCCGCCACCACGGTTTTACGCTGGCGCGGATACTTGAACTTCACGCTCTTGGCGAAGAACTCGCCCTTGTCCTTGCGGAAATAGATCTTGAGGATGTCGTTGTTGGCCTCTTGACGCAGGCTATAGCGATCGACGTCTTCCGGTTGATTGATGCCCAAACTCTTCAAGTTATCGTACATACTGCGCCCTCTTTAGATGTGATCGTTATATTCCACGACTGCGATTATGGCGGAAAGCGAGATCTGCGACTGTGACTGCCAGCGAAACGCAGACAAAAAAATAGCGGGTGAATCACCCGCTATTTCAATTTAGTCGATAGTACGCAATAACTCATTAATGCCGACTTTACCGCGCGTTTTGGCGTCGACTTTCTTGACGATCACCGCGCAGTACAGGCTGTAAGAACCGTCTTTCGACGGCAGGTTGCCGGAAACCACCACCGAACCCGCCGGCACACGGCCGTAATGGATTTCGCCGGTCTCGCGGTCATAGATGCGGGTGCTCTGGCCGAGGTAGACGCCCATCGAAATCACCGAGCCTTCTTCCACGATCACGCCTTCCACCACTTCGGAACGCGCGCCGATGAAGCAGTTGTCTTCGATGATGGTCGGGTTGGCCTGCAGCGGCTCCAGCACGCCGCCGATGCCGACGCCGCCGGACAGGTGAACGTTTTTGCCGATCTGCGCGCAAGAACCGACGGTGGCCCAGGTGTCGACCATGGTGCCTTCGTCGACGTAGGCGCCGATGTTAACGTAAGACGGCATCAGCACGGTGTTGCGAGCGATGAACGCGCCCTGGCGCACGGTGGCCGGCGGCACGACGCGGAAGCCTTCCTTCTGGAAGCGTGCTTCGTCGTAGTCGGCGAATTTCATCGGCACTTTGTCGTAGTAGCGGGTTTCCGCGCCGTCCATCACCTTGTTGTCGTTGATGCGGAAAGAGAGCAGCACGGCTTTCTTCAGCCACTGGTGGGTGACCCATTGACCGTCGATCTTCTCGGCGACGCGCAGGGCGCCGCTGTCCAGCAGGCCGATCACCTGGTTTACCGCTTCGCGCGTTACGGTGTCTACGTTCGCCGGGGTGATGTCCGCACGGCGTTCGAAGGCGCTTTCAATAACGTTCTGTAATTGCTGCATGCTGTTCTCTTTCCTGATGTTGTCGGTAAAAAGTTACTTGTATCACATTTTATCGTTTGGGGTGAGGGCCTCTGTCAACCGTTGCTCCAACTTTCTGCGCGTTTCTTGGTCGAGCGCGCGCCGCTCGCCGTCGGCCAGGATAAACAAATCCTCGACCCGCTCGCCGATGGTGGAAATGCGCGCGCCGTGCAGCGACAGCCCCAGATCGGCGAACACTTCGCCCACCCGCGCCAGCAGGCCGGGTTGGTCGAGCGCGGTCAGCTCCAGGTAGCTGCGGCGATCGGTGTGGGTCGGCAGGAAGGTGACCTCGGTCGGCACGCTGAAGTGGCGCAGCTTGGAAGAGGGGCGGCGCACGCGCGGCGGCTGGTACTCACGCTGGGTGATGGCCTGCAGCAGCGCCTGGCGGATCGCCGCGTGGCGATCCTGCGCCAGCGGGCTGCCGTCCGGCTCCAGCACGATAAAGGTGTCCATCGCCATACCGTCGCGGTTGGTGAAGATCTGGGCGTCGTGCACGCTCAGGTTGCGGCGATCCATCTCCCCGGCAACGGCGGCGAACAGATAAGGACGATCCGGGCTCCAGATGAAGATCTCGGTGCCGCCGCGCGTCGCCTGGCGGCTGACCAGCACCAGCGGCTGGGTGGAATCGTGGGCCAGCAGATGGCGGGCGTGCCAGGCCAGCTGATTCGGCGAGTGGCGCAGGAAATAGTCGGCGCGGCAGCGGCTCCAGATGCGGTGCAGCGCCTCTTCGTCGATGTTGTCCATGCGCAGCAGCGCCAACGCCTGCAGCCGGTGGTGGCGCACGCGTTCGCGCAGATCCGGGCTGTTTTGCATGCCGCGGCGCAGCTGTTTCTCGGTGGCGAAATACAGCTCGCGCAACAGGCTCTGCTTCCAGCTGTTCCACAGGGTTTCGTTGGTTGCGCAGATATCCGCCACCGTCAGGCATACCAGGTAGCGCAGGCGAGTTTCGCTCTGCACTTCGCTGCTGAACTGCTGGATCACCGTCGGATCCTGGATATCGCGGCGCTGCGCGGTGACCGACATCAGCAGGTGGCAGCGCACCAGCCAGGCCACCAGTTGGGTTTCTCGCGAGTTGAGGCCGTGCAACTCGGCGAACTCCACCACGTCCTCCGCGCCGAGGATCGAGTGATCGCCGCCGCGCCCTTTGGCGATATCGTGGAACAAGGCGGCCAGCAGCAGCAGTTCCGGGTGCGGCAGGCGCGGATACAGCTCCACGCACAGCGGATGGCGCGGCCGGGTTTGCGGATCGGCGAAGCTCTCCAGCTTCTGCAGCACCCGGATAGTGTGTTCGTCGACGGTATAGGCGTGGAACAGATCGAACTGCATCTGCCCGACGATCTTGCCCCACTGCGGCATATAGGCCCACAGCACGCTGTGACGGTGCATCGGCACCAGCGCGCGCGACACCGCGCCGGGATGGCGCAGGATGGCCATGAACAGATCGCGCGCTTCCGGGATGGTGCACAGCGGCTGTTTCAGGTGGCGGCGCGCATGGCGCAGCTGGCGCACGGTGGTGGAGTAAATGCCTTTGATCTCGCGGTTGCGCACCATCAGGTAGAACATGCGCATGATGGCTTGCGGCTCGCGGATGAACAGCGTTTCGTCACGCAGATCGATCAGATCGCCGCGCAGTTGGAAATCGTCGTTCAGCGGACGCGGTTTTTCGGTGGCGTCCAGCGCCAGGATGGCCTCGTCGAACAGCTGCAGCAGCATGTGGTTCAGCTCGCTGACGCGCCGCGTCATGCGGTAGAAGTCTTTCATCATGCGCTCGACCGGCTCGTTGCCTTCGCCTTCATAGCGCAGCAGCTGCGCGACGCTGAGCTGGCGATCGAACAGCAGACGGTTGTCGTAACGCGGCAGCACCAGGTGCAGCGCAAAGCGGATGCGCCACAGGAAGCTCTGGCATTCGTTCAGCTCGTTGCGTTCGGCCTGGGTGAGAAAGCCGAAGCCGACCATTTCGTCCAGCGAGGTGGCGCCGAAGTGGCGGCGCGCCACCCACAGCAGCGTGTGGATGTCGCGCAGGCCGCCGGGGCTGCTTTTGATATCCGGCTCCAGGTTATAGCTGGTGCCGTGGTAGCGCTGATGACGTTCTTGCTGCTCGTTGATCTTGGCGTGGAAAAACTGCGGCGAAGGCCAAAAGCCGTCGCTGAAGATATGTTTTTGCATCTGCAGGAACAGCGCGACATCGCCGCAGATCATGCGCGATTCGATCAGGTTGGTGGCCACGGTCAGATCCGCCAGCCCTTCCAGCAGACACTCTTCCAGGGTGCGCACGCTGTGGCCCACTTCCAGCTTGAGATCCCACAGCAGGGTGATGAATTCGCCGACCCGCTGCGACTGTTGCTCCGTCAGCCGGCGCTGGCTGAGCACCAGCACGTCGATATCCGACAGCGGGTGCAGCTCGCCGCGGCCGTAGCCGCCTACCGCCACCAGCGCGGTTTCCGGGATATCTTCAAAGCCGTAGAACGTCCACAGCCGGCGCAGCAGGCGATCGATGAAGTCGCTGCGCGCCGCCACCAGGCTTTCTGCGCTGGAGCCGGCGTCGAACGCCGCCGCCAGCCACAGCTGAAACTGTTCCAGCCGCTGTTTCAGCACCGGGCAGGTGAGCTCGTCGCCGCCGTAGGCGCTGGGGGAGGCGGGCGGCATCGGCACGGCCGGGGCCGCCTGTTGAAGAAGATTGTCAGACATAGTGCGCAGCCCATAAAAAAGGCCGGCATAAGCCGGCCTGGTGATATTCTGCACGCGGCGTTCGCCGCGGTGCTTACATCTCGTGCGTAATGATGTTGGGGATGGTGTCATCCTTGCGCAACGTCATTATCTCGCAGCCGTTATCAGTCACCACAATAGTATGCTCATACTGCGCCGACAAGCTGCGATCTTTGGTTTTTACCGTCCAGCCGTCTTTCATGGTGCGGATGCGGTAGTCGCCGGCGTTGACCATCGGTTCGATGGTGAAGGCCATGCCCGGCTGCAGCACCACGCCGCCGTCGTCCGCGTCATAGTGCAGCACCTGCGGCTCTTCGTGGAACACTTCGCCGATGCCGTGGCCGCAGTACTCGCGCACCACGGAGAACTTCTCGGCTTCGACGAATTGCTGGATAGCCTTGCCCAGGGTGCGCAGACGGATGCCCGGTTTGACCATCTTCAGCGCCAGATACAGGCTTTCCTGAGTAACGCGGCACAGGCGCTCGCCCAGAATGGTCGGTTTGCCGACGATGAACATCTTCGAGGTGTCGCCGTGGAAACCGTCTTTAATCACGGTCACGTCGATGTTGACGATATCGCCGTCTTTCAGCGTTTTGTCGTCGCTCGGGATGCCGTGGCACACCACTTCGTTCACCGAAATGCACACGGATTTCGGGAAGCCGTGATAGCCGAGGCAGGCGGAAATGGCCTGCTGCTCGTTGGTGATGTACTCGTGACAGATACGGTCCAGCTCGCCGGTGGTCACGCCAGGTTTGACGTGCGGCTCGATGATCTCCAGCACTTCGGCGGCCAGGCGGCCGGCCACGCGCATTTTTTGGATGTCATCAGGTGTTTTAATTGAGATTGCCATGAAATTCGTCCGCAGGTGTCGTTATCGTCGACAATAAGAAGCAGTGACTTATGGTATCAGCCCGGCCGGGGGCTGCCAAATTTCATTTCCTGACGCCCGGCGAAACGCAACAAAAGTTGGTGTCGGCGGCGGGTTTATGGTATAAAGCGCGCCGGCGATCCGTGTCTTGGTTCTTGTGACCTGGCGGGAATGAGCCGAAAATACTTTAACTGCACTCATTTTGTGTAAATAACACACACGTATCGGCACATCCGCCGGGGTGCCCTGAGGTGACTTGTCGCCGCCAGGGTCGGCGTTATGGGATACGTGGAGGCATAACCCCAATTAATCTATAGAGGTTTAATCATGGCAACTGTTTCCATGCGCGACATGCTCAAGGCTGGTGTTCACTTTGGTCACCAGACCCGTTACTGGAACCCGAAAATGAAGCCTTTCATCTTCGGCGCTCGTAACAAGGTTCACATCATCAACCTGGAGCAGACTGTACCAATGTTCAACGCCGCTCTGGCTGAACTGAGCAAGATCTCTTCC
This sequence comes from Serratia sp. CY55921, assembly GCF_052167655.1. Classification (NCBI taxonomy): domain Bacteria; kingdom Pseudomonadati; phylum Pseudomonadota; class Gammaproteobacteria; order Enterobacterales; family Yersiniaceae; genus Serratia; species Serratia sp. CY55921. The sequence goes on from NZ_JBJNMU010000006.1 coordinate 192,312, forward strand.
CGTAAAGGCAAGATCCTGTTCGTTGGTACCAAACGCGCAGCAAGCGAAGCGGTAAAAGACGCTGCGAACAGCTGTGACCAGTTCTTCGTGAACCACCGCTGGTTGGGTGGCATGCTGACTAACTGGAAAACCGTTCGTCAGTCCATCAAGCGTTTGAAAGATCTGGAAATCCAGTCTCAAGACGGCACCCTGGACAAGCTGACCAAGAAAGAAGCGCTGATGCGCACTCGTGAACTGGCCAAGCTGGAAAACTCCCTGGGCGGTATCAAAGATATGGGCGGTCTGCCAGACGCACTGTTCGTTATCGATGCCGATCACGAGCACATCGCGATCAAAGAAGCCAACAACCTGGGTATCCCGGTATTCTCTATCGTTGATACCAACTCCAACCCAGACGGCGTTGACTTCATCATCCCTGGTAACGACGACGCAATCCGTGCAGTAAACCTGTACCTGACTGCTGTTGCTGCCGCTGTGCGTGAAGGTCGTTCTCAAGATCTGGCCGTTCAGGCGGAAGAAGGCTTCGTAGAAGCTGAATAATAAGGCAAGCTCGTCACTGAGCCCTTATTAACCAGGTATTGACATATGTTGGTTAGGGGGGCCTGTAAAGGCCCCCTTTGCTTATCTGAATGAGAACTGTCTCCACGCGAGATAACCGAGGAAAAATAAATGGCTGATATTACCGCTGCCCTGGTAAAAGAACTGCGCGAGCGTACCGGCGCTGGCATGATGGATTGCAAGAAGGCGCTGGTTGAATCCAACGGCGACATCGAACTGGCAATCGAAAACATGCGTAAGTCCGGTGCGATCAAAGCCGCTAAAAAAGCAGGCAACGTAGCTGCTGACGGCGTGATCAAAACCAAGATCGAAGGCAACTACGGCATCATTCTGGAAGTTAACTGCCAGACTGACTTCGTTGCGAAAGACGCCGGTTTCCAGGCGTTCGCCGACAAAGTGCTGGATGCCGCTATGGCCGGCAAAATCACTGACGTTGACGTGCTGAAAGCACAGTTCGAAGAAGAGCGCGTAGCGCTGGTGGCAAAAATCGGCGAAAACATCAACATTCGTCGCGTTGCTTCCCTGGAAGGCGACGTGCTGGGCAGCTACCTGCACGGCGCGCGCATCGGCGTTCTGGTTGCGGCTAAAGGCGCTGACGAAGAGCTGGTTAAGCAAATCGCAATGCACATTGCGGCGAGCAAGCCAGAGTTCGTGAAGCCAGAAGACGTGTCTGCTGAAGTGGTAGAAAAAGAGTACCAGGTTCAGCTGGACATCGCCATGCAGTCCGGCAAGCCGAAAGAAATCGCAGAGAAAATGGTTGAAGGCCGCATGAAGAAATTCACCGGCGAAGTTTCTCTGACCGGTCAGCCTTTCGTTATGGATCCGAGCAAATCCGTTGCTCAGGTGCTGAAAGAGCACAACGCTGACGTGACCAACTTCATTCGCTTCGAAGTGGGCGAAGGCATCGAGAAAGTCGAAACCGACTTCGCTGCTGAAGTTGCCGCGATGAGCAAACAGTCTTAATGACTGTCGATGGAACCGCCGTCTGGCGGTTCCATACTATCCAGCCAGAATTACACCGGTGGCAGGCCCTGCAGCGTGATGCTCACCTCAGGCGCGTTTCATCGGCTGAAATCCCCAATACTAATACTGCTTCTTAGGACAGAACACCATGGCAACCAATGCAAAACCCGTATATCAGCGTATTCTGCTTAAACTGAGTGGCGAAGCCCTGCAAGGTGCAGAAGGTTTTGGTATCGACGCCAGCGTTTTGGATCGCATGGCTCAGGAAGTGAAAGAGCTGGTCGAACTGGGAATTCAGGTCGGTGTAGTTATTGGCGGCGGGAACTTGTTCCGCGGCGCGGGGCTGGCGCAAGCCGGCATGAACCGCGTAGTGGGCGACCACATGGGAATGCTGGCTACCGTGATGAACGGCCTGGCTATGCGTGATGCACTGCACCGTGCCTATGTGAACGCCCGCCTGATGTCAGCGATCCCGCTGAACGGCGTATGTGATAATTACAGCTGGGCAGAGGCTATCAGCCTGCTGCGCAACAACCGCGTGGTGATCTTCTCCGCCGGTACCGGCAACCCGTTCTTTACCACCGATTCCGCTGCCTGCCTGCGCGGCATCGAGATCGAAGCGGACGTGGTGCTGAAAGCCACCAAAGTGGATGGCGTATACTCCGCCGATCCGGTGAAAAACCCGGATGCGACGCTGTATGAACAATTAACCTATCAGGACGTGCTGGAGCGCGAGCTGAAAGTGATGGATCTGGCGGCGTTTACGCTGGCCCGCGATCACGGTCTGCCGATCCGCGTGTTCAACATGAACAAGCCCGGTGCGCTGCGCCGCGTGGTGATGGGTGAGAACGAAGGTACGCTGATCAGCAAATAAGGCTGTTCACACCTCTTTTTCGGAGCGCGTGACGCCAGGCGCCGCGCGCTCTTCGAGTACGATTACGGGCTATACTTGAGTATCGCCTGCCAAGTAACCAGCTTCCAAGGGTTTGCAACGTGACTAATGAAATCAGAAAAGATGCTGATTCACGCATGGAAAAAAGCGTAGAAGCATTCAAAAACCAAATCAGCAAGATCCGTACCGGCCGCGCTTCTCCAAGCATTCTGGATGGCATCATGGTGGAATACTACGGCGCCGCTACGCCGCTGCGTCAGCTGGCCAACGTGACCGTGGAAGACTCCCGCACGCTGAAAATCAACGTATTCGACCGCAGCCTGAGCCAGGCCGTTGAGAAAGCGATCATGAGCTCCGATCTGGGCCTCAACCCGTCTTCCGCCGGTTCTGACATTCGCGTTCCGCTGCCTCCGCTGACCGAAGAACGTCGTAAGGATCTGATCAAGATCGTGCGCGGCGAAGCCGAGCAGGGCCGCGTAGCGGTGCGTAACGTGCGTCGCGACGCCAACGACAAGGTCAAGGCGCTGCTGAAAGATAAAGAGATCAGCGAAGACGAAGAGCGTCGTTCACAAGACGAGATTCAGAAAATGACCGACGCTTACATCAAGCTGGTCGACGCCGCGCTGGCGGAGAAAGAAAAAGAGCTGATGGAATTCTAATCAGCATCGCGCAGAAAAAAAGCGTCGCCTGGGCGGCGCTTTGTTTTTTGTGGCGCAGATCCCGTTTCATCGTACTGAAAGATCATGGACAAGCGGTGTCCAAGGTTCCACACTGGAGCACCTCCGATCTCATCAGACAGTTATTCAGAGTGAACTCATGAAGCAACTGACCATTCTTGGCTCGACCGGCTCGGTAGGGACCAGCACCCTGGCCGTGGTCAGGGCGAATCTCGACCGTTTTGCGATCAAAGCGCTGGTAGCCGGCCGCAATGTTGCGGTCATGGCGCAGCAATGCATGGAATTTCGGCCCGCGTTTGCCGCGATGGCGGATGAAAGCGCCGCGCGCGAGCTGCGCGCCATCCTGGCGGAGAACGGCGTCGCTACCGAAGTGTTGGCCGGGGAACAAGCGGCCTGTGAATTGGCCGCTTTGGATGACGTCGATCAAGTGACGGCGGCCATCGTCGGCGCCGCGGGGCTGTTGCCGACGCTGGCGGCGATCCGCGCGGGCAAGCAGGTGCTGCTGGCCAACAAAGAGTCGCTGGTCACCTGCGGCCGTCTGTTTATGGACGCGGTGCGGCAAAGCCAGGCGCAACTGCTGCCGCTCGACAGTGAGCACAACGCGATTTTTCAGAGTTTGCCTGAGAACATTCAGCGTCAGTTGGGATACTCTTCACTGGACAGTCATGGTGTTTCGCGCATCGTGCTTACCGGTTCCGGCGGCCCGTTCCGCACCACGCCGTTGGAACAGTTCGCCGCGATGACGCCGGATCAAGCCTGCGCCCACCCGAACTGGTCGATGGGTCGCAAGATCTCGGTGGATTCCGCCACCATGATGAACAAAGGTCTGGAATACATTGAGGCCCGCTGGCTGTTTAACGCCTCGGCCGAGCAAATGGAAGTGATCCTGCACCCGCAGTCGGTGATTCACTCGATGGTGCGCTATGCAGACGGCAGTGTGCTGGCGCAGTTGGGGACGCCGGATATGCGCACGCCAATCGCTCACGCGATGGCGTATCCGCAGCGTGTGAATTCCGGTGTGGAGGCGCTGGACTTCTGCCGTATCGGTTCGCTGACCTTCGCCGAACCGGAGCGTGAGCGTTATCCTTGCCTGTATTTGGCGATCGAAGCGTTTGATGCCGGCCAGGCGGCCACCACCGCGCTGAACGCGGCCAACGAAATCGCCGTGGCGGCATTTTTGCAGCAGCAGATTCGCTTTACCGATATCGCGGCGGTCAATCGCCAGGTGGTGGAACGTCTCGCGCTGCAGGAACCGACGAGCATCGAAGCGGTCTTAGACATTGACCGTCAGGCGCGCGCCGCCGCTGAGGAGCGGGTTCGCGCGTTGTGCGGCCGATCACGGTGATTATCCGATTTTGCTCGTAATTCGCGTGCGCCGCAGCGGGGCCGTTTGTTCATGCCCCGCTGAGGTGGTATAGTCTGCGCCACCTGTCAGCGGTTATACCGTTGAATTATGGCCCGATTGGCGCCTTGTGCGTCAATGGCGGCCCGGCTGCGCCGGGTGTCGCCAGGGCAGGCTGAAAGCCGTGTCGGGCACACGGCTTTTTTTGCGCGTAAGGGCCTGATGTTCCGGAAAGGCAGTTATATTTCTATTGAGGAAATAAGTACGAGTTATGTCGTCCGCAAACCAACAAGAGGCTAATCCATCTTCCCCGGGGCCGCGCCATGTCGCCATTATCATGGACGGTAACGGACGCTGGGCCAAACGTCAGGGCAAGTTACGTGTCTTCGGTCATAAAGCAGGGGTGAAATCGGTTCGCCGCGCGGTCAGTTTTGCCGCCAGCCACCATTTAGATGCGCTCACGCTTTATGCCTTCAGCAGCGAAAACTGGAACCGTCCGGTGCAGGAAGTCTCTGCCCTGATGGAGCTTTTTGTCCGCGCTTTGGATAGTGAAGTAAAAAGCCTGCATAAACATAACGTCAGGCTGCGAGTGATCGGCGATATCAGCCGATTCAGCGCGCGTTTGCAGGAGCGGATCCGCCGCTCTGAAGCTCTGACGGAAAATAACGATGGCCTGACGCTCAATATCGCTGCCAACTACGGCGGCCGTTGGGATATCATTCAGGGAGTAAGGGAACTGGCCGAACAGGTACGGGTAGGCGAGTTGCACCCGGATCAGATCAGCGAGGAATTATTGAACGAGCGGGTTTGCATGAGCGACCTGGCGCCGGTGGATCTGGTTATCCGCACCGGTGGCGAGCATCGCATCAGTAATTTCCTGCTGTGGCAAATCGCCTATGCTGAACTTTACTTTACTGATGTGCTCTGGCCTGATTTCGATGAACTTGTCTTTGAAGGTGCGCTGAATGCATTTGCACAACGTGAGCGCCGCTTCGGGGGAACAACACCTAACGGCGCCGATGCGTCCTAGGGAGAACTTTTGCTGAAGTATCGCCTCATAACTGCTCTGATTTTAATCCCGATCGTTATCGCGGCGCTGTTCCTGTTGCCGCCGTTGGCCTTTGCTCTGGTAACGCTCGTCGTGTGCATGTTAGCTGCCTGGGAGTGGGGCCAATTGGCCGGTTTTACCTCCCGTTCGCAGCGCATCTGGTTGGCGATACTGTGCGGTTTTCTGCTTGCGCTGATGATGCTCAGCGTCCCCGCTTACCATCAATCCGTGCCGCAGATAAGCGGCTCGCTGTGGCTGTCGTTGGCCTGGTGGCTGGCGGCGTTGCTGTTGGTGCTGTTCTATCCCGGCTCGGCCGCTATCTGGCGCAATTCGCGCCCGCTGCGCCTGCTGTTTGGCCTGCTGACCATCGTGCCGTTTTTCTGGGGCATGCTGGCGCTGCGCCAGTTCGGCTACGAGCAAAACCCGTTTACCGGCGCCTGGTGGCTGTTGTACGTGATGTTGCTGGTGTGGGGCGCGGATTCCGGTGCCTACATGTTCGGCAAGCTGTTCGGCAAGCATAAGCTGGCGCCGAAGGTCTCACCGGGCAAAACGTGGGAAGGGTTGATCGGCGGGTTGCTGACGTCGGCGGTGATCTCGTGGCTGTTCGGCCGCTACGCGCCGCTGAACGTGGTGCCGACCACGCTGCTGGCCTGTTCGGTGATCGCCGCGCTGGCTTCGGTGCTGGGCGATTTGACCGAAAGCATGTTCAAACGCGAAGCGGGCATCAAGGACAGCGGGCATTTGATTCCCGGTCATGGCGGCATACTGGATCGTATCGACAGCCTGACCGCGGCGGTGCCGGTGTTTGCCTGCCTGATGCTGTTGGTGTTTTAATCCGTCGATGACGGAAAGTGAGGGATGATGGTCAGCGTGCTTTGGAACCTGGTGGCGTTTCTGATTGCGCTCGGTATCTTGATTACCGTGCATGAGTTCGGACACTTTTGGGTTGCCCGTCGTTGCGGCGTGCGCGTTGAACGCTTCTCCATCGGCTTTGGCCGGGCGCTGTGGCGCCGAACCGATCGCCAGGGCACCGAGTACGTTATCGCTCTGATCCCGCTCGGCGGCTACGTGAAGATGCTGGACGAGCGCGTGGAGTCGGTGGCGCCGGAGATGCGCCACCAGGCCTTCAACAATAAAACCGTCTGGCAGCGCGCGGCCATCATCAGCGCCGGCCCCATCGCCAACTTCCTGTTTGCTATCCTTGCCTACTGGCTGGTGTTCATCATCGGCGTGCCGAGTTTCCGTCCGGTGATCGGCGAAATCGCGCCGCAATCGATCGCCGCCAAGGCTGAAATTTCGTCTGGCATGGAACTAAAGTCGGTTGACGGCATCGAAACGCCTGATTGGGAGTCAGTTCGTCTGGCGCTGGTGGCGAAGATTGGCGATGCGCAAACCGAAGTCGGCGTAGCGCCGTTCGGCTCTTCGCAGGTGGTGACCAAAACCCTGGACTTGCGCCAGTGGAACTTTGAACCGGACAAGCAGGATCCCGTTGTCGCGCTGGGGATTATGCCGCGCGGCCCGCAGATCGAATCCGTGTTGGCGGAAGTGCAGCCGAACTCGGCGGCGCAAAAGGCGGGTTTACAAGCGGGGGACAGGATCGTTAAAGTCGATGGTCAGCCGTTGGGTCGTTGGCAGACGCTGGTGAAGCGTATCCACGATGGCCCGGGGCAACCGCTGGCTTTGGAGATTGAAAGAAACGGCGCCCCCTTGTCTTTGACGCTGATACCGGATACAAAGCCGGTGGGAAAAGACAAATCGGTGGGGTTTGCAGGCATCATTCCAAAGGTGCTGCCGCTGCCGGAAGAGTATAAGACGATTCGCCAGTATGGACCGTTCCCGGCGCTGTATCAGGCCGGCGACAAGACCTGGCAGCTGATGCGGCTGACGGTCAACATGCTGGGCAAATTAATAACCGGTGATGTAAAGCTGAACAACCTGAGTGGCCCGATCTCGATTGCACAGGGAGCTGGGGCGTCAGCCGGAGTCGGATTCGTGTATTATCTGATGTTCCTGGCGTTGATTAGCGTCAACCTGGGGATCATCAACCTGTTCCCATTACCGGTGTTAGATGGTGGGCATCTCCTCTTCCTGGCGATAGAAAAGCTGAAGGGTGGGCCGGTTTCCGAGCGAGTACAGGACTACAGCTACCGCATAGGTTCGATCGTGTTGGTGTTGTTGATGGGTCTTGCACTTTTCAATGATTTTTCCCGCCTTTAGGGGCGGGGATAGGTTAGGAAGAACGCATAACAACGATGGCGATGAAAAAGTTGCTCATAGCGTCGCTGCTGTTTGGCAGCGCCACCGTATACGGTGCAGACGGGTTCGTAGTGAAAGACATTCATTTCGAAGGCCTGCAGCGAGTTGCCGTCGGTGCGGCGTTACTCAACATGCCGGTTCGCGTCGGCGATACCGTCACTGACGATGACATCAGTAATACCATTCGTGCCTTGTTTGCCACCGGCAACTTCGAGGACGTGCGCGTACTGCGCGATGGTAATACCTTGATCGTGCAGGTGAAGGAACGTCCTACCATCGCCAGCATCACTTTCTCCGGCAACAAGTCGGTGAAGGATGACATGCTCAAGCAAAACCTGGAAGCCTCCGGCGTCCGGGTGGGCGAGGCGCTCGACCGCACCACGATTTCCAGCATTGAAAAAGGGCTGGAAGACTTCTATTACAGCGTTGGTAAATACAGCGCCTCGGTGAAAGCCGTGGTCACGCCGTTGCCGCGCAACCGTGTCGACCTGAAGCTGGTGTTCACGGAAGGGGTCTCCGCCAAGATTCAACAAATCAACATCGTCGGCAACCATGCCTTCACCAACGATGAACTGATCTCGCGCTTCCAACTGCGTGACGAAGTGCCGTGGTGGAACCTGGTCGGCGATCGCAAATACCAGAAGCAAAAACTGGCGGGCGATCTCGAAACCCTGCGCAGCTTCTATCTGGATCGCGGCTATGCCCGCTTTAACATCGATTCTACCCAGGTGAGCCTGACGCCGGATAAAAAAGGCATCTACATCACCATCAACATCACCGAAGGCGATCAGTACAAGCTTTCTGATGTTGTCGTGAACGGCAACCTGGCCGGCCACTCGGCGGAAGTCGCTCAGATCACCAAAATCGAGCCGGGCGAGCTGTATAACGGCAGCAAAGTGACCAAAATGGAAGACAACATCAAAACGATGTTGGGCCGTTATGGTTACGCCTACCCGCGCGTCGGCACCCAGCCGGAGATCAATGACGCGGATAAAACCGTCAAGCTGCACGTCAACGTTGACGCGGGCAACCGTTTCTACGTGCGCCGCATCAAGTTCGAAGGCAACGACACCAGCAAGGATTCCGTACTGCGTCGCGAAATGCGCCAGATGGAAGGCGCCTGGCTCGGCAACGAGCAGGTCGAGCAGGGCAAGGAGCGTCTGAACCGCCTGGGCTACTTCGAAACGGTCGATGTGGAAACCCAGCGTGTGCCGGGCACTGCCGATCAGGTCGACGTGACCTACAAGGTTAAAGAACGCAACACCGGTACCTTTAACTTCGGCGTCGGTTACGGCACCGAGAGCGGCGTCAGCTTCCAGGCCGGCGTGCAGCAGGATAACTGGTTGGGTACCGGCTACTCGGTCGGCATCAGCGGCACCAAGAACGACTACCAGACCTATACCGAACTGTCGGTCACCAACCCGTACTTCACCGTTGACGGTGTGAGCCTGGGCGGCCGCATCTTCTACAACGACTTTAAGGCGGATGACGCGGATCTGTCGGACTATACCAACAAGAGTTACGGTATCGACGGCACGCTGGGCTTCCCGATCAACGAAAACAACTCGTTGCGTACCGGCCTGGGCTACGTCCACAACGGTCTGTCGAACATGCAGCCGCAGATCGCCATGTGGCGTTACCTCGACTCGATGGGCGTGGATGCGAACAAGACTGACCGCGCCAGCTACTCGACGGACGACTTTACGCTGAACCTGGGCTGGACCTACAACAACCTGGACCGCGGCTACTTCCCGACGTCGGGTAACCGCACAACGTTGAACGGCAAGGTCACCATTCCGGGCTCGGACAACGAATACTACAAGGTGACGCTGGACAGCGTACAGTACGTGCCGATCAACGACGATCGCACCTGGGTGCTGTTGGGTCGCGGCCGTCTGGGTTACGCGGATGGGCTGGGCGGCAAGGAAATGCCGTTCTACGAGAACTTCTATGCCGGTGGTTCGAGCACCGTGCGTGGCTTCCAGTCCAACACCATTGGTCCGAAGGCGGTGTACTACAACTCCAACTCGTACCAGTGTCAGTTCAACGCCGGCAGCACGACCGATCGTCAGAGCATCTGTAGCTCGGATGACGCGGTGGGCGGTAACGCCATGGCGGTCGCCAGCCTGGAGCTGATTACCCCGACGCCGTTCATCAGCGAGAAATACGCCAACTCGGTGCGGACGTCGCTGTTCATCGATGCCGGTACCGTGTGGGATACCAAGTGGAAGAATACCAACGAAACGCTGATGTACGGCGTGCCGGATTACAGCAAGGCCAGTAATATTCGTTCTTCCGCCGGTATCGCGCTGCAGTGGATGTCGCCACTGGGGCCGTTGGTGTTCTCTTACGCCAACCCGATCAAGAAATACGAAGGCGACAAGTCCGAACAGTTCCAGTTTAACATCGGTAAGACCTGGTAACGGGTCTCGCCTCTGGGCATAACAGTTATTAAGAATCGCAATGGCCAGGCGCCCGCCGGCAGAGGGAGATGATTCTCATTGTTTGGTGGGATAAGTCTGGCAAATTGTGTACTTCAGTGTCATATGACACAAATGGGTGATGGTAAGGAGTTTATAGTGAAAAAGTGGTTGTGTGCCGCAGGCCTCGGTTTAGCAATGGCTGCTTCAGCTGGTGTTCAGGCAGCAGATAAGATCGCTGTCGTTAACGTCTCCAGCATTTTCCAACAGCTGCCGGCCCGCGAAACGGTCGCTAAACAGCTGGAAAACGAGTTTAAAGGCCGTGCAAGCGAACTCCAGAACATGGAACGTAGCCTGCAGACCAAAATGCAACGTCTGCAGCGTGACGGCGCTACCATGAAAGCCAGCGACCGCAGCAAGTTGGAAAAAGACGTGATGGCGCAGCGCGAGCAGTTCTCTCAGAAAGCCCAGGCTTTCGAGCAGGACAACCGTCGTCGCCAGATGGAAGAGCGTAACAAGATCCTGAGCCGCATTCAGGACGCGGTGAAATCTGTCGCGAGCAAAGGCGGTTATGACGTGGTGATCGACGCCAACGCCGTTGCCTATGCAGACTCTTCCAAAGATATCACTGCTGACGTGCTGAAACAGGTTAAATAACACATGCTTTCAATTCGACTGGCTGATTTAGCGCAGCAGTTGGATGCACAATTGCACGGTGATGGCGATCTCGTCATCACCGGCATTGCTTCTATGCATTCGGCACAGCCTGGCCAAATCACGTTTTTGTCAAACAGCCGCTATCAAGAGCAGCTGTCTTCCTGCCAGGCAAGCGCCGTGGTGCTTACCGAAGCGGATTTACCACACTGCCGTGCTGCGGCGCTGGTGGTTAAGAACCCTTACCTGACCTATGCGCGCATGGCGCAACTGATGGACACCACGCCGTCGCCGGCTCAGGATATCGCGCCAAGCGCGGTTGTCTCGCCTGAAGCGCAGCTGGGGCAGAATGTCGCCATTGGGGCGAACGCGGTGATCGAGTCGGGTGCGGTGCTTGGCGATAACGTGGTTATCGGCCCGGGCTGCTTCATCGGCAAACACGCACGCATCGGCGCGGGAACGCGTCTGTGGGCGAACGTAACGATTTATCATGCGGTCGAAATCGGCCAGCGCTGCCTGATTCAGTCGGGCACCGTGATCGGCGCAGACGGTTTCGGCTATGCGAATGAGCGCGGCGAGTGGATCAAGATCCCTCAGTTGGGCACGGTGATTATCGGCGATCGCGTCGAAATCGGCGCTTGCACCACCATTGACCGCGGCGCTTTGGATAACACCCAAATCGGGAATGGTGTTATCATCGACAACCAATGCCAGATTGCACATAACGTCGTGATTGGCGACAATACCGCCGTCGCCGGCGGTGTGATCATGGCCGGCAGCCTGAAAATCGGCCGCTACTGCCAGATTGGCGGCGCCAGCGTGATCAACGGTCACATGGAAATTGCCGACAAGGTTGTTGTTACCGGAATGGGAATGGTTATGCGACCAATCACCGAACCTGGGGTATACTCTTCGGGCATTCCGTTGCAGCCTAACAAGGTTTGGCGTAAAACCGCTGCGTTGGTAATGAATATCGATGAGATCAGCAAGCGCTTGAAAGCTGTCGAACGTAAAGTCGGAAAAGACTAGTCATTGCCGCCCGCTCTCGCGGGTACAAAACGAAACGCGTTGGTCGTGAGACCAAAAGCGCAAAGAGATGTTAATTTGCGGCCTGCATGATGATCTCCTTTTGGGGTCAGCGCAGGCCGTGTTGTTGATGCCATCAGTTTTTAGAGACAGGAAGAGTATTTTGACTACTGACACTCATACTCTGGATATTGCAGAAATTTTGGATCTGCTTCCTCACCGTTACCCGTTCTTGCTGGTCGACCGCGTCCTCGAGTTTGAAGAGCACAAATATCTGCGTGCGGTGAAGAACGTATCGGTGAATGAACCGTTTTTCCAGGGCCACTTCCCTGGCAAACCGATTTTCCCAGGCGTATTGATCCTGGAAGCCATGGCGCAGGCCACCGGCATCCTGGCGTTTAAAAGCGTCGGCAAACTGGAACCGGGCGAGCTGTATTACTTCGCTGGTATCGATGAAGCTCGCTTCAAGCGCCCTGTGGTGCCAGGCGATCAGATGGTCATGGAAGTCACCTTCGAGAAAACTCGCCGCGGTCTGACTCGCTTCAAAGGCGTGGCGACCGTTGACGGTAAAATTGTCTGCGAAGCAACCATGATGTGTGCCCGCAGCCGGGAGGCTTAATCCGTGATTGACCAAACCGCCTTTATCCATCCTAGCGCGATAGTCGAAGAAGGCGCCGTGATTGGCGCCGGCGTGCATATCGGCCCTTTCTGCTACGTCGGCTCCCAGGTGGAAATCGGCGCCGGCACGGTGCTGAAATCCCACGTGGTGGTGAACGGCATTACCAAGATTGGCCGCGATAACCAGATTTATCAGTTCGCCTCTATCGGCGAAGTGAATCAGGATCTGAAATACGCGGGCGAGCCGACGCGTGTGGAAGTGGGCGATCGCAATCGCATCCGCGAAAGCGTCACCATCCACCGCGGCACCGCGCAGGGCACCGGCCTGACCAAAGTGGGCAACGATAACCTGCTGATGGTCAACGTGCATGTCGCCCACGACTGCGTAGTTGGCAACGCTTGCGTGCTGGCCAACAACGCCACGCTGGCGGGGCATGTGGAAATCGACGATCACGCCATCATCGGCGGCATGACGGCGATCCATCAGTTCTGCATTATCGGCGCGCATGTGATGGTAGGCGGTTGTTCCGGTGTCGCTCAGGACGTGCCTCCGTTCGTCATCGCTCAGGGCAACCACGCTACGCCGTTCGGCGTCAACGCGGTCGGCCTCAAGCGCCGCGGTTTTGACAAGGATGAAATGCAGGCGATCCGCAACGCCTACAAAATCCTGTATCGCAGCGAAAAAACGCTGGATGAAGCGAAAGCGGAAATCGAAGCCCTGGCCAAAGAGCAGCCGGTGGTGCAGCAGTACCTCGATTTCTTCACCCGTTCTACCCGTGGCATCATTCGCTGAGTTATGTCGAATCGTCCATTGACTATCGGATTGGTCGCCGGAGAAACCTCCGGTGACATTCTCGGCGCCGGTTTGATCCGTGCGCTCAAGGCGCAGATCCCTGACGCGCGTTTCGTTGGCGTCGCCGGCCCGCTGATGCAGGCCGAAGGGTGCGAGGCCTGGTACGAAATGGAAGAGCTGGCGGTAATGGGCGTGGTGGAGGTGCTCGAGCGCTTGCCACGCCTGTTGAAGATCCGCAAGGATCTCACCCGCCGCTTCGGTGAGCTGCGGCCGGACGTGTTTGTCGGCATCGACGCGCCGGACTTCAACATCACGCTGGAAGGCCGCCTCAAGCAGCGCGGCATTCGCACCATCCACTATGTCAGCCCTTCCGTGTGGGCCTGGCGACAAAAGCGCGTTTTCAAAATAGGCAAAGCCACCGATTTGGTGCTGGCCTTTCTCCCTTTCGAAAAAGCGTTTTACGATCGTTTCAACGTCCCCTGCCGGTTTATCGGTCACACCATGGCGGACGCTATGCCGCTGCAGCCCGATCGGTTGGCGGCGCGCGCTCAGCTTGGCATCGCTCCGCAGGCGCGCTGTTTGGCCTTGTTGCCGGGCAGCCGCGGCGCCGAAGTCGAGATGCTGAGCGCCGACTTCCTCAAAACCGCGCAGCTGCTGCGTACGCGTTATCCCGAGCTGGAAGTGGTGGTGCCGCTGGTCAACGCCAAACGGCGTGAGCAGTTTGAGCACATCAAGGCCGAAGTGGCGCCGGATCTGACCGTACATCTGCTGAATGGGCAGGGGCGTGAAGCGATGATCGCCAGCGACGCGGCGCTGCTGGCATCCGGCACGGCGGCGCTGGAATGCATGCTGGCCAAGTGCCCGATGGTCGTGGGCTATCGCATGAAGCCGTTCACTTTCTGGTTGGCGCAGAAGCTGGTGAAAACGCCTTATGTCTCGCTGCCGAATCTGCTGGCGGGGCGGGAGATCGTCACCGAACTGCTGCAGCATGACTGCGTCCCGGACAAACTGGCCGCCGCCGTGATGCCGCTGCTGGAAGAGAGCCCGGAAACCGACGCGCTGAAACAGACTTTCCTTACCTTGCACCAAAGCATCCGTTGCGGTGCGGACGAACAGGCCGCTCAGGCTGTGTTGGAGCTGGCGAAAGCATGATTGAACCCTTTATCTATCCCGCTGCCACGCTGATTGCCGGTGTGGACGAAGTGGGCCGCGGCCCGTTGGTCGGCGCAGTGGTCACCGCCGCCGTGATCCTCGATCCGGCGCAGCCGATCGTCGGGCTGGCAGACTCCAAAAAGCTCAGTGAAAAACGCCGGCTGGCGCTGTATGACGAAATCGTCGCCAAAGCGCTCTCCTGGAGCCTGGGGCGCGCCGAACCGGCGGAAATCGACCAGCTGAACATTTTGCACGCCACCATGTTGGCGATGCAGCGCGCGGTGGCCGGGTTGCATATCGCGCCGGACATGGTTTTAATCGACGGTAACCGTTGCCCGAGCTTGCCGATGCGTTCGCAGGCGGTGGTGAAGGGCGACAGCCGCGTGGCGGAGATCAGCGCGGCGTCCATTCTGGCGAAGGTCACGCGCGATCGCGAAATGGCCGAGCTGGACAGCGAGTTCCCGGACTACGGTTTCGCGCAGCATAAAGGCTACCCGACCGCCTTCCACCTGGAGCGGCTGGCCGCGCTGGGCGCCACCGAGCATCATCGCCGCAGCTTCGCGCCGGTGAAAAGGGCGCTCGCGCTGTAGCCTGCGAGCCTGACCGGCTCGACGATAGCATTAACCCGGGCTCAGCACGCTGAGCCCCTTCAATCAGGTATCTGGAGATGGCCGAACCTCGTTTTATTCACCTGCGCGTCCACAGTGACTACTCCATGATTGATGGATTGGCCAAGACGGCGCCGCTGGTGAAAAGAGCCGCCGCGTTAGCCATGCCTGCTCTGGCAATCACCGATTTCACCAACCTGTGCGGGCTGGTGAAGTTCTACGGCAGCGCGCACGGCGCCGGGATCAAACCGATCATCGGCGCGGATTTCCATGTGCAAAGCGAAGTCTTGGGCGACGAACTCGCTCAGCTGACGGTGCTGGCCAGCAACAACGAAGGCTACCAGAACCTGACGCTGCTGATTTCCCGCGCCTATCAGCGCGGCTACGGCGCCGCCGGCCCGATCATCGATCGCGACTGGCTGATTGAACATCGCGAAGGGCTGATCCTGCTTTCCGGCGCGCGTCAGGGCGACGTCGGCAAGTTCCTGCTGCGCGGCAACCAGGCGCAGGTGGATCAGTGTCTGGATTTCTACCAGCAATATTTCCCCGACTGCTACTACCTGGAGTTGATCCGCACCGGCCGCCCGGACGAAGAGAACTATCTGCATGCGGCGGTGGCGCTGGCCACCGAGCGCGGTTTGCCGGTGGTGGCCACCAACGACGTGCGTTTCCTGGTGGAAGATGACTTCGACGCCCATGAGATCCGCGTCGCCATCCACGACGGCTTTACGCTGGACGATCCCAAGCGGCCGCGCAACTACAGCCCGCAACAATACATGCGCAGCGAAGACGAGATGTGCGAGCTGTTCGCCGACATCCCGGAAGCGCTGCTGAACAGCGTCGAAATCGCCAAACGCTGTAACGTCACCATTCGCCTCGGCGAGTACTTCCTGCCGCAGTTCCCGACCGGCGATATGAGTACCGAGGACTTCCTGGTACTCAAATCGAAAGAGGGGCTGGAAGAGCGCCTCGAGTTCCTGTTCCCCGATCCTGAAGTGCGCGCGCAGCGCCGCCCGGAATACGACGAGCGTCTGGACGTCGAGCTGAAAGTGATCAACCAGATGGGGTTCCCCGGCTACTTCCTGATCGTGATGGAATTTATCCAGTGGTCGAAGGACAACAACGTGCCGGTGGGCCCAGGGCGAGGCTCCGGCGCCGGTTCGCTGGTGGCCTATGCGTTGAAAATCACCGACCTCGATCCGCTGGAATTCGACCTGCTGTTCGAACGCTTCCTGAACCCGGAACGTGTCTCGATGCCCGACTTCGACGTCGACTTCTGCATGGAGAAACGTGACCAGGTAATCGAGCACGTGGCGGAGATGTACGGCCGCGAAGCGGTATCGCAGATCATCACCTTCGGCACCATGGCGGCGAAAGCGGTTATCCGCGACGTAGGCCGCGTGTTGGGGCACCCGTACGGGTTCGTCGATCGCATCTCCAAACTGGTGCCGCCGGATCCGGGCATGACGCTGGAGAAAGCCTTCGCCGCCGAACCGCAGCTGCCGGAGATTTACGAGGCCGACGAAGAGGTCAAAGCGCTGATTGACATGGCCCGCAAGCTGGAAGGGGTGACGCGCAACGCCGGTAAACACGCCGGTGGCGTGGTGATCGCGCCGACCAAGATCACCGACTTCGCGCCGCTGTACTGCGATGCCGAAGGGAACCACCCGGTGACCCAGTTCGACAAGAACGACGTGGAATACGCCGGGCTGGTGAAGTTCGACTTCCTCGGTCTGCGCACCCTGACCATCATCGACTGGGCGCTGGAGATGATCAACGCCCGGCGCGCCAAGACCGGGCTGGAACCGATCGACATCGCCGCCATCCCGCTCGACGACAAGAAAAGCTTCGACATGCTGCAGCGTTCGGAAACTACGGCGGTGTTCCAGCTTGAATCGCGCGGCATGAAAGACCTGATCAAACGGCTGAAGCCCGACTGCTTCGAAGACATGATCGCACTGGTGGCGCTGTTCCGTCCGGGGCCGCTGCAGTCGGGAATGGTGGATAACTTCATCGACCGCAAGCACGGCCGCGAAGAGATCTCCTACCCGGACATTCAGTGGCAGCATGAGTCGCTCAAGCCGGTGCTAGAACCAACCTACGGCATCATCCTGTATCAGGAACAGGTGATGCAGATTGCCCAGGTGCTGGCCGGCTATACCCTGGGCGGCGCGGACATGCTGCGCCGTGCGATGGGTAAAAAGAACCCGGTCGAAATGGCCAAGCAGCGCGGCGGCTTTGAAGACGGCGCCAAAGCGCGCGGCATCGACGGCGAACTGTCGGTGAAAATCTTCGACCTGGTGGAGAAATTCGCCGGTTATGGCTTCAACAAATCGCACTCCGCCGCCTACGCGCTGGTGTCGTACCAGACGCTGTGGCTGAAGGCGCACTATCCGGCCGAGTTTATGGCGGCGGTGATGACCGCCGATATGGACAACACCGACAAAGTGGTGGGTCTGGTGGACGAATGCTGGCGCATGGGGCTGAAGATCCTGCCGCCGGACATCAACAGCGGCCTGTATCACTTCCACGTCAACGACGACGGCGAGATTGTTTACGGCATCGGCGCCATCAAGGGCGTGGGGGAAGGGCCGATCGAAGCCATTATCGAAGCGCGCAACAGCGGCGAGCAAGGTTATTTCAAAGACCTGTTCGATCTCTGCGCGCGCTCCGACATCAAGAAACTGAACCGCCGCATTCTGGAAAAACTGATCATGTCCGGGGCGTTCGATCGCCTTGGGCCACACCGCGCCGCGCTGATGAATTCGCTCGGCGACGCGTTGAAAGCGGCGGATCAGCATGCGAAAGCCGAAGCTATCGGCCAGGTGGACATGTTTGGCGTGCTGGCGGAAGCGCCGGAGCAGGTGGAGCAATCCTACGCCAACATCGCGCCCTGGCCGGAGCAGGTGGTGTTGGACGGTGAACGGGAAACGCTGGGGCTGTACCTGACCGGCCACCCGATCACCCAATACCTCAAGGAGATCGAACGTTACGCCGGTGGCCAGCGTTTGAAAGACATGCACCCGACGGATCGGGGCAAAATGACTACCGCCGTCGGGTTGGTGGTCGCCGCGCGGGTGATGGTGACCAAGCGCGGCAACCGCATCGGCATCTGTACGCTGGATGACCGTTCGGGCCGTCTGGAAGTGATGCTATTCACCGAAGCGTTAGAAAAATACCAGCATTTGTTGGAAAAAGACCGTATCCTTATCGCCAGTGGACAGGTCAGCTTTGATGACTTTAGCGGCGGGCTTAAAATGATGGCCCGCGAGGTAATGGACATCAGTGAAGCCCGGGAAAAATACGCTCGCGGGCTTGCTATCTCGCTGACTGACAGGCAAATTGATGACCAGCTTTTGAACCGTCTCCGTCAGTCGTTGGAACCCCATCGCTCGGGGACGATTCCAGTGCATCTCTACTATCAACGGGAAGATGCGCGAGCCAAGCTGCGTTTTGGCGCAACCTGGCGCGTGACGCCCACCGACCGCTTGTTGATAGACTTGCGGACGTTGGTAGGCAATGAGCAGGTGGACTTGGAATTTGACTAAAATAGGAATGCTATGAGTCTGAATTTTCTTGATTTTGAACAGCCGATTGCAGAGCTGGAAGCGAAAATTGACTCGCTGACTGCAGTCAGCCGTCAAGACGAAAAATTAGATATTAATCTGGACGAAGAGGTTCAGCGCCTGCGTGAAAAGAGCGTTGAGCTGACGCGCAAGATTTTTGCCGATCTTGGGGCCTGGCAGATTGCCCAATTGGCACGCCACCCGCGCCGTCCTTATACCCTGGATTATATCAAACATATCTTTACCGACTTCGAAGAGTTGGCGGGCGATCGCGCTTACGCCGACGACAAAGCGATCGTCGGGGGGATTGCGCGTCTGGATGGCCGCCCGGTGATGATCATCGGGCACCAGAAAGGCCGTGAGACCAAAGAGAAGATCCGCCGCAACTTCGGCATGCCGGCGCCGGAAGGCTACCGCAAGGCGCTGCGCCTGATGGAAATGGCCGCCCGCTTCAAAATGCCGATCATCACCTTTATCGATACCCCGGGCGCTTATCCGGGCGTGGGCGCGGAAGAACGCGGCCAGTCGGAAGCCATCGCGCGCAACCTGCGTGAGATGTCGCGCCTGAACGTACCGGTCATCTGCACCGTCATCGGTGAAGGCGGCTCGGGCGGCGCGCTGGCGATCGGCGTGGGCGACAAGGTGAACATGCTGCAGTACAGCACCTACTCGGTGATTTCGCCGGAAGGCTGCGCCTCCATCCTGTGGAAGAGCGCCGACAAGGCGCCGCTGGCCGCGGAAGCGATGGGCATCACCGCGCCGCGTCTGAAAGAGCTGAAGCTGATCGACTCGGTGATCCCGGAGCCGCTGGGTTCCGCGCACCGCGACGTGCCGGCGATGGCCGCCGCGTTGAAAGCGCAGCTGCTGGCCGATCTGAAAGATCTGGATGGCCTGAACGACGAAGAGTTGCTCAACCGCCGTTACCAGCGTCTGATGAACTACGGCTACTGCTGAGTTGCGATCTTCACGGTAATAAACCGCCTTCGGGCGGTTTTTTTTTGGCTACACACCGCCGGATTTTCGTGGTGTTATAGAGACTTGGCCGTTAACTGACAGGAGCTGCCGATGAATATCATCGCCATCATGGGCCCGACGGGCGTCTACTACAAAGATGAGCCGATCCGCGAGCTCCACGCGGCGCTGGGCGCGATGGGATTCCAGCTGGTATACCCCAAAAACAGCGGTGACCTGCTGAAGCTGATCGAAGCCAATGCCCGCATCTGCGGCGTGATCTTCGACTGGGACGATTACAGCCTGGAGCTGTGCAGCGAGATCAACGAGCTGAACGAATACCTGCCGCTGTACGCCTTTATCAATACTCACTCCACCTTCGACGTCAGCCTGCATGAAATGCGCATGGTGCTCTATTTCTTCGAGTATGGCCTGAATGCGGCAGACGATATCGCGCAGCGCATCCAGCAATACACGGCGGAATACATCGACACCATTACGCCGCCGCTGACCAAGGCGCTGTTCAACTACGTGCGCGAAGGAAAGTACACCTTTTGCACGCCGGGCCACATGGCCGGCACCGCGTTCCAGAAAAGCCCGGTGGGCTGCCTGTTCTATGACTTCTTCGGCGCCAATACCCTGAAGGCCGACATCTCGATTTCGGTCACCGAGCTCGGGTCGCTGCTGGATCACACCGGCCCGCATCTGGAGGCCGAAGAGTACATCGCGCGCACCTTCAATGCCGAGCAGAGCTATCTGGTCACCAACGGCACCTCCACCGCCAACAAGATCGTCGGCATGTATTCAGCGCCGGCGGGCAGCACGGTGCTGATCGACCGCAATTGCCACAAATCGCTGTGCCACCTGCTGATGATGAGCGATATCGTGCCGATCTATCTGCGCCCGCTGCGCAACGCCTACGGCATCCTCGGCGGTATTCCGCAGCGCGAGTTTACCCGCGCCAGCATCGCCGCCCGGGTGCAGGAGACCCCGAACGCCACCTGGCCGGTGCATGCGGTGATCACCAATTCCACCTATGACGGCCTGCTGTACAACACCGACTACATCAAGCAGACGCTGGAGGTGCCGTCGATCCACTTCGACTCCGCCTGGGTGCCTTACACCAACTTCCATCCGATTTACGACGGCAAGAGCGGCATGAGCGGCGATCGGGTGCCCGGTAAGGTTTTCTACGAAACCCAATCCACCCACAAGCTGCTGGCGGCCTTCTCGCAGGCCTCGATGATTCATATCAAGGGCGACTACGACGAGAGCACCTTCAACGAAGCCTACATGATGCACACCACCACTTCGCCGCACTACGGCATCGTGGCGTCGATGGAGACCGCCGCCGCCATGCTGCGCGGCAATCCGGGGCGCCGCTTGATCAACCGTTCGGTGGAGCGCGCGCTGCATTTTCGCCGTGAAGTGCAGCGGCTGCGCGAGGAAAGCGACAGCTGGTTCTTCGATATCTGGCAGCCGGAAGAGATCGATGAAGCGCAGTGCTGGCCGCTGGATCCGGACGATAACTGGCACGGTTTCGGCCAGACCGATCGCGATCATATGTATCTCGATCCGATCAAGGTGACGATCCTGACGCCGGGCATGAATGAGCTGGGGGCGCTGGAGGAAGAGGGGATCCCGGCGGCACTGGTGGCGAAGTACCTCGACGAGCGCGGCATCGTGGTGGAGAAGACCGGGCCGTACAACTTGCTGTTCCTGTTCAGCATCGGCATCGATAAAACCAAGGCGATGAGCCTGCTGCGCGGCCTGACCGACTTCAAGCGCGCCTACGATCTCAACCTGCGGGTGAAGAACATGCTGCCGGATCTGTACGCCGAGGATCCGGATTTCTATCGCCATATGCGCATCCAGGATCTGGCCGCCGGCATTCATCGCCTGATCTGCCAACACGATCTGCCGCGCCTAATGCAGCGGGCGTTTGACGTGCTGCCGGAAATGAAGCTGACGCCGCACCAGATGTTCCAGGAGCAGGTGCGCGGCAATGTGGAAACCTGCGAGCTGGATCAGTTGGTGGGCAAGGTGGCGGCCAATATGATCCTGCCTTATCCGCCGGGCGTGCCGCTGGTGATGCCGGGGGAAATGATCACCGAAGAGAGCCGGGCGGTGCTCGATTTCCTGCTGATGCTGTGCTCGATCGGCGAGCGCTATCCCGGTTTTGAAACCGATATCCACGGCGCCAAGCTGACGGAAGACGGACGCTATCTGGTGAAGGTGCTGAAAGCCCCGCAGCCATAAGGCCATAATGCGCCCGGCGGTTTGGAAAGATGCGCCGGGCTTCCTCATTGACGGCCTCATCGCCGCCGGATACCGTGCACCATCAGAATGAACAGGAGAGGGTTTCTATGCTGGCATTACGTCAGGTGCATCACATCGCGATCATTGGCGCGGACTACGCCGCCAGTAAGCATTTCTATTGCGACATTCTCGGCTTTACCCTGCTGAGTGAAGTTTACCGCGAGGAGCGTGACTCCTGGAAAGCGGATCTGGCGCTCAACGGGCAATACACCCTCGAGCTGTTTTCTTTCCCTTCGCCGCCGGCCCGCGTCAGCCGCCCGGAGGCTTGCGGCCTGCGCCATCTGGCGTTCAGCGTTGACGATATAGACCAAGCCATCGCCCATCTGCAGGCGGCCGGCGTCGCCTGCGAACCGGTACGCGTCGATCCTTATACTCAATCTCGTTTTACCTTTTTCAGCGATCCCGATGGTTTACCGTTAGAATTATACGAGAGTTAACGGCTTAATCGCCTCCCGGCGGCCACAGCCGGGGGCGATTATGCTATGATCGCGCCCTTGCCCCACATGCCTACAGAGTTATTTCCGCCATGCAAGAGCCTGCTTTTCGCGTCGGGGAGTGGCTGGTTACCCCTGCCGACAATACCATCAGCCGTGACGGCCGCCAGAAAACGCTGGAACCGCGCCTGATCGACATGCTGTGCTATTTCGCCCGGCACCCCGATGTGGTGTTGAGCCGCGACGAGCTGATCGATAGCGTTTGGAAGCGCAATATCGTCACTAATCACGTGGTGACCCAATGCATTTCAGAACTGCGCAAATACCTGAAAGACGGCGACAGCGACAGTCCGGAATACATTATCACCGTGCCTAAGCGCGGGTATAAGTTGGCGGCTTCGGTGATCTGGTGTGAAGACGGGGAGTCGCAGCCCGCCCCTGCGCCGGCGCCGCAGATTGCGGTGATCATGCATGAGCCGGAAGACGGCAGCGATGATGAAGACGATACGCCGTACGTGCCGCCGAGCCGGACCCGAACGCCGGTTGCCGCGCCCGGCGAAAAGCAGCCGCGCTTTTATCGCCGCTCGACGTTCTGGGTGTGGCTGGCGTTTCTGGCGGCGCTCAGCGTCTGCGTGGCGTTTGTCGGCATCGCCACGCTGTCGCAACGCGTGCCGGTATCGACCATGCCGGTGCTGCTTAACCCGCGCGACATCGATATCCGCATCCAGGGCGGCGAGAGCTGCAGCAACTGGATGCCGCAGCTCTCCTATGTGGTGGGCGTCAGCGAGCTGATCACCGATTCGCTCAACACCTACTCGACCTTCCTGGTGCACGACCAAACCAATTACAACTATTCCGGCCCCAGCAACTCCGGCAAGTCGCTGTATATCGAGTTCGTCAATCAGCGCCACTACCGCGCCCAGCAGTGTTTCCTGTCCGTGCGGCTGGTGGATAACGCCGACAGCTCAATCATGTTGGACAAGCGTTACTTCATTACCGCCGATAACCAGCTGAAGATCCAAAGCGACTTCCTCGCCAGCCTGTCCGCCGCGCTGAAACAGCCCTGGCCGCCGCAGCTGGAACAGCGTCTGGCGCAGCTGCTGCCGGACAACGGGCCGCTGCTGCAGCGCTTCTACCAGGCGCATCAATTGTTGATCCATGGCGACGCCGATTCGTTGACTCGCGCCAGCGCGCAGCTGAGCGAGCTGATTAAAAGCGCGCCTAATTTCCACTACCTGCTGGCGGAAAAAGCGCTGGTGGATGTGCTGCGCAACTCTTATCAACCGTTCGACAGCCAGGGGCTGGCGCAATTGCGCGCCGATATCAGCCATCTGGCGACGATCCCCGAATTGAAAAATACGCCGATCGTGCAGCAAGTTCTGGCGGTTGATGCGCTGGCGCAGGGACGCATTGACGATGCGCACCGGGCGATCGAGCTGGGGATTGAGTTGCAAATGTCGTGGCTGAATTATGTGCTGCTGGGCAAAGTGTATGAAATGCAGGGGCAGAATCATTTGGCGGCGGATTCTTATATTACCGCGTTCAACCTGCGCCCCGGTGAAGATACCTTGCATTGGATCACCAATGGCGTATTCCAGACGTCATTGACCAACGTGGTGCCTTATTTAAATAACTATCAGCGCCAATAATTCACCAGAACCACGCCGCCATTATTCTCAGGGAATTCCGGCGGCGTTATTTATTGGTGAAGACATGTTGCGCCATTGTGTTATTTTGCTGCGCAATATCGTTCCTTTTCTGCCGTTTGTTATTCGTGATTAACCTGGTTATTATCCTGTTTTTTAACGATGTTTATCTTTTCTTTAGCTTACCTTTTTATCTTGATGTGTTAATCAAAAACCTCAGATTATCATTTGTATGATCATGAGCGTAATCTCACTTTATCTTTAGGACTTTATTTCTGCCGATGGTTAGCATCCTGACTATCAAGCCGGCTCATTAAAATCTTTTATTTATGGGTGTGGCTTATAAGAAACGTAAATCAGGAGAAACTGACCATGGCTTCACCCAAGAAAATAGGGCTTATTGCCTGCACCGGCGTAGTCGCCGGTAATATGATGGGGAGCGGGATTGCCTTATTGCCCGCCAACCTGGCGAGTCTCGGATCCATCGCCATTTGGGGATGGGTGATCTCGATTATCGGGGCGATGTCGCTGGCCTACGTGTACGCCCGCCTCGCGACCAAAAACCCGCAGCAGGGCGGCCCTATCGCCTACGCCGGTGAAATTTCCCCGGCGTTCGGCTTCCAGACCGGCGTGCTTTATTACCATGCCAACTGGATCGGCAACCTGGCCATCGGCATTACCGCCGTTTCTTATCTCTCCACCTTCTTCCCGGCGTTGAACAACCCGGTGCCTGCCGGCATCGCCTGTATCGCCATCGTGTGGATCTTCACCTTCGTCAACATGCTGGGCGGGACCTGGGTCAGCCGCTTGACCACCCTGGGCCTGGTGCTGGTGCTGATCCCGGTGATCGTAACCGCCACCCTCGGCTGGCACTGGTTTGACGCCGCCACCTACCAGGCTAACTGGAATACCTCCGGCACCACCGACAGCCATGCGGTCATCAAAAGTATTCTGCTGTGCCTGTGGGCGTTCATCGGCGTGGAATCCGCGGCGGTCAGCACCGGCATGGTGAAAAACCCGAAACGCACCGTGCCGCTGGCGACCATGCTTGGCACCGGCCTGGCGGGCATCATCTACATCGCCGCCACCCAAGTGATCAGCGGCATGTTCCCGGCGTCTGAAATGGCCGCCAGCGGCGCGCCGTTCGCCATCAGCGCCTCGGCGATTATGGGCAACTGGGCGGCACCGATGGTTTCCGCGTTCACCGCCTTTGCCTGCCTGACCTCGCTCGGGTCATGGATGATGCTGGTCGGCCAGGCCGGGGTGCGCGCCGCCAACGACGGCAACTTCCCGAAAGTGTACGGCGAGCTGGATAAAAACGGCATTCCGAAAAAAGGCCTGCTGCTCGCGAGCTGCAAAATGACCGCGCTGATGGTGCTGATCACCCTGATGAGCTCCGCCGGCGGCAAGGCTTCCGATCTGTTCGGCGAGCTGACCGGCATCGCGGTGCTGCTGACCATGCTGCCTTACTTCTACTCCTGCGTAGACCTGATTCGCTTCGAAGGGGTCAACGTGCGCAACCTGCTGAGCCTGATCGCTTCGGTGTGCGGCTGCGGCTTCTGCTTCATCGCGCTGATGGGCGCCAACTCTTTCGAACTGTCCGGCACCTTTATCATCAGCCTGATTATCCTGATGTTCTACGCCCGGAAAATGAATACCCGCCAGGCTGCCAATGCAGCGGCGGTCGATGAAAACACCACGGCCAAAGCGCACTGATTCGCGTCCGCTGACCGACTGAATTTACCCAGCCCCTTTCTTTCCGACCTGTCAGCCGCGACGGGAAGGGGCTTGCTTTGCCAGGAGAAATGCATATGAACGTTATCGCCATCATGAATCACATGGGTGTCTACTTCAAAGAAGAGCCTATCCGTGAACTGCATCAGGCGCTGGAAAGTCTGGATTTCCGCATCGTTTACCCTAACGATCGCGAAGACCTGCTGAAACTGATCGAGAACAACGCCCGTCTGTGCGGGGTGATCTTTGACTGGGACAAATACAATCTGGAGCTGTGCGAAGAGATCAGCCAGCTGAACGAATACATGCCGCTGTACGCATTCGCCAACACCTATTCCACGTTGGACGTCAGCCTGAACGATCTGCGCATGCAGGTGCGCTTCTTCGAGTATGCGCTCGGCGCGGCAACCGACATCGCCGCCAAGATCAAACAGAATACCGACGAGTATATCGACACCATCCTGCCGCCGTTGACCAAGGCGCTGTTCAAATACGTGCGCGAAGGCAAATACACTTTCTGTACGCCGGGCCACATGGGCGGCACCGCCTTCCAGAAAAGCCCGGTGGGCAGCCTGTTCTACGATTTCTTCGGCCCGAACACCATGAAGTCGGATATCTCGATTTCGGTGTCCGAGCTTGGGTCGCTGCTGGATCACTCCGGCCCGCACAAAGAGGCGGAAGAGTACATTTCCCGCGTGTTCAACGCCGAGCGCAGCTACATGGTGACCAACGGCACCTCCACCGCCAACAAGATCGTCGGCATGTATTCGGCGCCGGCGGGCAGCACGGTGCTGATTGACCGTAACTGCCACAAGTCGCTGACTCACCTGATGATGATGAGCGACATCACGCCGATCTACTTCCGCCCGACCCGCAATGCCTACGGCATCCTCGGCGGCATTCCGCAGAGCGAGTTCCAGCGCGCCACCATCGCCAAACGCGTGAAGGAGACCCCGAACGCCACCTGGCCGGTGCATGCGGTGATCACCAACTCCACCTATGACGGCCTGCTGTACAACACCGACTTTATCAAGAACACTCTGGACGTGAAGTCGATCCATTTCGACTCCGCCTGGGTGCCTTACACCAACTTCCATCCGATCTATAAAGGCAAGTGCGGCATGAGCGGCGGCCGCGTGGAGGGCAAGGTGATCTATGAAACCCAGTCCACCCACAAACTGCTGGCGGCCTTCTCGCAGGCTTCGATGATTCATGTGAAGGGTGACATCAACGAAGAGACCTTCAACGAAGCCTACATGATGCACACCACCACCTCGCCGCACTACGGCATCGTGGCGTCGACCGAAACCGCCGCGGCGATGATGAAAGGCAACGCCGGCAAGCGCCTGATCAACGGCTCTATCGAGCGCGCGATCAAGTTCCGCAAAGAGATCAAACGCCTGAAAGTCGAGTCCGACGGCTGGTTCTTCGACGTCTGGCAGCCGGAGCATATCGATGAGCCGGAATGCTGGCCGCTGCGCTCCGACAGCGCCTGGCACGGTTTCAAGAACATCGACAACGAACACATGTATCTGGACCCGATCAAGGTCACTATCCTGACCCCGGGGATGAGCAAGGAAGGCGAGATGCAGCCGTTCGGTATCCCGGCCAGCATCGTGGCGAAATACCTCGACGAGCGCGGCATCATCGTCGAGAAAACCGGGCCTTACAACCTGCTGTTCCTGTTCAGCATCGGCATCGATAAAACCAAGGCGCTCAGCCTGCTGCGCGCGATGACCGACTTCAAACGCTCGTTCGACCTGAACCTGCGGGTGAAAAACATGCTGCCTTCGCTGTATCAGGAAGCGCCTGATTTCTATGAAAACATGCGCATTCAGGATCTGGCGCAGAACATTCACCGCCTGGTGGAGCAACACAACTTGCCGGACCTGATGTACCGCGCGTTCGAAGTGCTGCCAACCATGGTGATGAATCCGTACCAGGCGTTCCAGAAAGAGCTGCACGGCGAAGTGGAAGAGGTCTATCTGGAAGAGATGGTCGGTAAGGTCAATGCCAACATGATCCTCCCATACCCACCGGGCGTGCCGCTGGTGATGCCGGGCGAGATGCTGACCGAAGAGAGCCGGCCGGTGCTGGAGTTCCTGCAGATGCTGTGCGAAATCGGCGCGCATTATCCGGGCTTTGAAACCGACATTCACGGCGCCTATCGCCAGGCGGACGGACGTTATCGGGTGAAAGTGCTGAAGGCGAAATAACCGCAGCCAATAAGAGGGGAGGCGCTCGCGCTTCCCCTTTGTCGTTCACCGACTGATGGGAGACCACCATGAAAACACCCTCACAGCCGCGCGCAATCTACTATGTCGTAGCGATACAAATTTGGGAATATTTCAGCTTTTACGGCATGCGTGCGTTATTGATCCTCTATCTGACCCACCAACTCGGCTATACCGACAGCCACGCCATCGATCTCTACAGCGCTTACGCTTCGTTAGTTTACGTCACTCCTATTCTTGGCGGCTGGCTCGCCGACCGCCTGCTGGGCAACCGCGTCGCGGTGATCGCCGGCGCGGCGCTGATGACCCTGGGACATATCGTGCTTGGCCTGAGCGCGGTCTCCGCCCAGTCGCTTTATCTGGCGCTGGCGATCATCATCTGCGGCTACGGCCTGTTCAAATCCAATATCAGCTGCCTGCTGGGCGAACTGTATCCGGCGCAGGACTCGCGCCGCGAAGGGGGCTTCTCGCTGCTGTACGCCGCCGGCAACGTCGGATCTATTCTGGCGCCGATCGCCTGCGGGCTGGCGGCCGAGCGCTATGGCTGGCACGTCGGCTTTGCGTTGGCCGGGATCGGCATGTTCGCCGGCCTGGTGATTTTTCTGCTGGGCGGACGCCATTTCCGCCATACGCGCGGCGTGAATGCACCGCTGATGCGCGCCAGGAGCCTGGGCCTGCCGCACTGGGGATGGCTGCTGGCGGCGCTGCTGGCGTCGCCGCTGTTCTTCACGCTGCTGTTTGAACGCGACTGGGCCGGCTATTTGCTCGGGTTGGTGTGCGTGGCGGCGGTGGCGCTGGTGGCGCGCATTATGCTGCGCGCGGACGCCGGCCAGCGCCGGGGGCTGTGGCAGATCATCGTACTGATGCTGCTGGGCACGCTGTTCTGGGCTTTTGCCCAGCAGGGCGGCAGCTCCATCAGCCTGTTTATCGATCATTTCGTTGACCGGCGCTGGTTTGGCTGGACGGTGCCGACCGCGCTGTTCCAGTCGGTTAACGCCTGCGCGGTGATGCTGGGTGGCGTGGCGCTGGCCTGGCTGGCGAGCGGCGATGGCGATCGCACGCTGCGCATCTGGTGCAAGTTCGCCTTCGGTCTGCTGTTGATCGGCGTCGGCTTTACGCTGATGGCGCTCAATACGCGGCTGCACGGGCCGGGATCGATGGGGCTGATGATCGCCGGTTTGGCGGTGATGGGCTTTGCCGAACTGTTTATCGATCCGGTGGCGATGGCGCAGATCACCCGGCTGAATATCCCCGGCGCCACCGGCGTGTTGACCGGCATCTATATGTTGGCGACCGGTTCGATCGCCAACTATCTGGCGGGCATTATCGCCAATCAGACCGCCGAGGATCACATCGAAGGGGCGGCGATGCAGGCGTATGGCCGCATTTTCGCCCAGATCGGCTGGGGAGCGGCCGGATGTGCGCTGGCGGTGATCGCGGTGCTGGGCGGCTGGTGGCTGCTGACGCGACGCCAGGCCCGGACGGTTAATGCTTGATTGATGGCGGTAGGCGGGGTTAACGTGCAGCTATGTAGAAGTGACAAAGCCTACCGATGGATACTGATCAATTAACGACGCAGGTGGCGGACCAGCTGGGCGCGCAGCAGCGGCTGCTGGTGGCGTTCAGCGGCGGCCTGGATTCCAGCGTGCTGCTGCATCTGCTGGCGGCGTTGCGCCGCCAACGTCCGGCGCTGCAGCTACGTGCGCTGCACGTGCACCATGGCCTGAGCGCCTTTGCCGACCGTTGGGTTGAGCATTGCCGCAGCCGGTGTGCCGAGTGGCGGATCCCGCTGACGGTGACGCACGTGCAGGTGGATGCCCGCCAGGGCGGCATCGAAGCGGCGGCGCGTGCGGCGCGCTATGCCGCTTTCAGCGCAGCATTGGCGGAGGGCGAAGCGCTGCTCACCGCCCAACACCTTGACGATCAAAGCGAAACCTTCCTGTTGGCGCTCAAGCGCGGCAGCGGGCCGGCGGGATTGTCGGCGATGGCGGCGCGCGCCACGCTGGGCGAGCACCTGCTGTTGCGGCCGCTGCTGGGCTGCTCGCGTCAAACGCTGGAAAATTACGCGCAACGCCACGCCTTAACCTGGATAGACGACGACAGCAATCAGGACACGCGCTTCGATCGCAATTTCCTGCGGTTGCAGGTGTTGCCGCAGCTCAATCAACGTTGGCCGCACTTCGCTTCGGCGGTGGCGCGCAGCGCCAGCCTGTGCGCCGAACAGGAACAATTGTTGGACGAGCTGCTGGCGGAACCGCTGCAAAGCCTGTTGGCGGCGGATCGCTCATTGGCGATCGACGGTTTGACGGCCTGTTCGCCGGTGCGGCGCTTCGCTCTGTTGCGGCGCTGGATCGCATTGTTCAACGTTACCATGCCGGCGCGTGAGCAGTTGCAGCGTCTGTGGGATGAGGTGGCGCTCAGCCGGGAAGATGCCGAACCGCAGCTGCAGCTCGGCGCCTATCAGATCCGCCGCTTCCGAGGCCGATTGCACCTGTTGCCGCCGCTGGCGGCACTGCGCGATGTGCATCTGCCCTGGCAGCCTGACCTGCCGCTGACGTTGCCGGACGGGCTGGGGCAGTTGGTTGCCGGGGAGGGCGATCTGGCGCTGCGCGCGCCGCTGCCATCGCAGCAGATTAGCATTCGTTTCGGCGGCGTGCAGGGCGCGGTGCGCATCGCGGGGCGCGCCCATTCGCGGCCGATAAAAAAACTGTGGCAGGAGCTGGGTATCCCTCCCTGGCAGCGTGAACGTATCCCGTTGATTTATTATGATGAGCAGCTGATCGCCGCGCTGGGCGTATTCGTCTGTGAGGCGGGGCAGGTGCCGGAATGCGAATGCCCGTGGCGGCTGCGCTGGGAAAAAAATCATAATCGTGAGGAGCAATGATGAAGTTTGTGGAAATCGCGCTGTTGGCCGCCGGCCTGTTCAGCCTGCCGGCGTTGGCGGCGGGGGATGCGGCCGCCGGTCAGGCCAAAGCCGCCGCGTGCGCGGCCTGCCACGGCGCGCAGGGCAAGGTGACGGTGCCGATGTACCCGAATCTGGCCGGGCAGAACGCCATGTACCTGCAGCACGCGTTGCAGGCCTACAAGAAAGGGGAACGCAACGGCGGCCAGGCCGAGGTGATGAAAGCCTATGTGTCGGGATTGTCGGATGACGATATCGCCGATCTGGCGGCTTATTACGCCAGCCTGAAGCCCTAAATGACGAGGGCAGCCGTTGGGCTGCCCTGTTGGGATGGGGTTACCGCTGCTCAGTCCGACAGACTGACGACCACGGTACCGATTTCCGGATGACTGAAACTGCTGATATGGTCCAGACGCAGGTCGCGCTGCTGGCCGTTCTGTTCGATGGTCAGATACTCAACGCGTTTCTTTTGCAGCAGGTCGATCGCCTTGGCCTCGATCACTTCTCCGTCGCGTAACTCCAGCTTCAGAATAAGTTTATGCTGACAGGCGAGTTCCAGGTTGTCGTAGTCATCGCAATTGATGGGTTGGTACTCATCATTCATCAACATAGTCGCTCACCAATAAGTTAGCGGCGGCAAAGGCCGCCTGTTCCCTAACGGAGGACGGTAGCGCGTGGTTCGCTGCGACATCGTCCAATGCCTTTAACGCACAAGCCAGCGCATCAGGCACGTAGCCAAGATCTCCACTGCCAATCTCGGCGTAAGTACGGCGTACTAACTCACAGTATTGTTGCACAGTTTCCTCCCTTAAGAACCTCTGCATCATCAAGACTACTATCGCGATGAGGCGCAGACTCTCGGAGTTTTATCCTATCCTAGACGACTATAGCACAGCTGTTATGGAGTTATCAGCACCCCGGCACGCCTTTCGCACTGCCGCAGCCTGGCCGCGCTGGCGGGGTTTGGCCCTGATCAAGTACACTGTCGCCGGATAATAACGAGGTCACCCATGGCGCTGAAAGCAACCATTTATAAAGCCGCGGTCAATATTGCTGATATGGATCGTCACTTCTACCACGACGCCACGCTGACGCTGGCGCAACACCCGTCCGAAAATGAGCAACGCATGATGCTGCGCCTGTTGGCCTGGATCTGCCACGCCGACGAGCGGCTGGTGTTCACCAAAGGGCTGAGCGCCGACGACGAGCCGGAGATCTGGCAGCGCAACGACCACAACGGGCTGGAAATGTGGATCGAGATGGGATTGCCCGACGAGAAACGCATCCGCAAGGCCTGCAACCAGTCGCCGCGCGTGGTCTTGTACGCTTACGGCGAGCGCGCCGCGCACGTTTGGTGGCAGGCGATGCAGGGAAAAGTGGCCGGCTACAAGAACCTGAGCGTGCGCTTCCTCGATGACGAACAGCTGGCGCGCCTGACGGCGCTGGCCAGCCGCACCATGACGCTGCAGGCAACGCTGCAGGAGGGAACTATTTGGCTGTCTGATGCTCAGAATAGTCTGGAAATCCAGTTTGCCGAGTGGCAGCAGGCACAGGTGTGACCGGTGCTGGAACTGTCAAGAAACGTAGCCATACCGGATAATGAGCTGGAATTGACGGCGATCCGCGCGCAGGGCGCGGGTGGCCAGCACGTGAACAAAACCTCAACGGCGATCCATTTGCGCTTTGACATCCGGGCATCCAGCCTGCCAGAGTATTATAAGGAAAGGCTGCTGGCGCTGAATCATCATCTCATTACCGCTGATGGCGTAGTGATTATCAAGGCGCAAGAGTATCGCAGTCAGGAATTGAATCGCGAAGCGGCGTTGGCCAGATTGGTCGCGCTGATTCAGCAGGCGATGGTGGTGGAAAAAACGCGCAAGGCGACCAAGCCGACCAAAGGGGCAAAATTGCGCCGTTTGGAAGGCAAGGCGCGTAAGGGCGCCACCAAGGCGCTGCGTGGCAAGGTTCGCACTTAGGAATACATGAACACAGTAGGAGAATAACTGTGAAGAAAATTACGGTAGCCCTGTTCTTGGCGGCAGGCGCACTCTCGTTGTTGGGATGCAACAATCATTATCAACCGAAGGAACAACCGCTGCAGGCGATGCCGCAGAGTTATCAAGGGCTGTTGCCTTGCGCCGATTGCGGCGGGCTGGATACGGCGCTGTTCCTGGATGAGGACGGCACCTTTGTGCTGCAGGAAACTTATCGCGGCACCAAAGACGGCGATCAGACCTTCGCCGACTACGGCAAATGGGCGCGCACCGCGGATAAGCTGGTGCTGACTGACAGCACCGGGGAAAAACGCTACTTCCGCCCGGTGGGCAAGAGTCTTGAGATGCTGGATCGCAGCGGCGCGCCGATCGCCTCCAAGCTGAATTATCGTCTGGAGCCGGTCGAGAAGCAATTGCCTAAAACGCCGATGGTGATGAAAGGCAGCTACACCTATATGGCCGACGCGGCGGTGTTCAAAGATTGCGCCACCGGCATCACGTTCCCGGTGGATAACAACATCGCGCTGGAGCAAGGTTACGCCAAAGCCAATAAGGATGCCGGTGAGCCGGTGTTTCTGACTTTCAACGCGCACTTCAGCGTGCAGCCGTCGATGGAAGAGGGGCAGATAGAGAAGGCGGTGGTGCCGGACGGTAAAATCGCGTTCGACCGCAGTAAAAGCTGCAGCAACAACTAACTTCCCCTGTCCCCATGGACATAAAAAAACCCGCCTAGGCGGGTTTTTTATTCGCTGACGCTCGGTGTTTAGCGTTTGATCTGGCCCAGCAGGAAATCAACGATTTCACCGGTTTTGATCATTTGCTTCTCGCCGACGCGGCGGTTTTTGTACTCGATCTCTTCGTTGTCGAGGTTACGGTCGCCGATAACGATAGAGTGCGGCACGCCGATCAGCTCCATATCCGCGAACATCACGCCCGGGCGCTCTTTGCGGTCATCGAGGATCACGTCGATGCCGTGGGAGCGCAGGGTGTTGTACAGCTCTTCGGCCAGCGCCTGCACGCGGAACGACTTGTGCATGTTCATCGGCAGAATAGCGACCTGGAACGGCGCGATGGCGTCCGGCCAGATAATGCCGCGTTCGTCGTGGTTCTGCTCGATGGCGGCGGCCACGACGCGCGTCACCCCGATGCCGTAGCAACCCATGGTCAGCACCTGGTTGCGGCCGTCTTCACCCTGTACGGTAGCTTTCATCGCTTCCGAATACTTGGTGCCGAGCTGGAAGATATGGCCCACTTCAATGCCGCGTTTGATCAGCAGCGTGCCCTGACCGTCCGGGCTGGCGTCGCCTTCCACCACGTTACGGATGTCGGCCACCTGCGGCAGCGGCAGATCCCGCTCCCAGTTGATGCCGAAGTAGTGTTTGCCGTCGACGTTGGCGCCGGCGCCAAAGTCGCTCATCGCCGCTACGCTGCGGTCGGCAACCACCGGCATCTGCAGCTTGACCGGGCCGAGGGAACCCGGGCCGGCGCCGACGATGGCGCGGATCTCTTCTTCAGTGGCGAAGGTCAGCGGCGCGGCAACCTGCGCCAGCTTCTCGGCCTTGATTTCGTTCAGCTCGTGATCGCCGCGCACCAGCAGGGCGACCAGTTTATGGCCGCTCTCTTCGGTGGCGCGCACCATCAGCGTCTTCACGGTTTTTTCCACCGGCAGCTGGAATTGCTCGACCAGCTCGGCGATGGTTTTGGCGTTTGGCGTATCCACCAGGCGCAGCTCTTCGCTGGCCGCCGCGCGCGGCGCTGCCGGAGCGACCGCTTCCGCCAGCTCGATGTTGGCGGCGAAGTCGGAACCGGTGGAGAACACGATATCGTCTTCACCGCTGTCTGCCAGCACCTGGAATTCGTGCGACGCACTGCCGCCGATCGAGCCGGTATCGGCCTGCACCGGGCGGAAATCCAGGCCCATGCGGCTGAAGATTTTGCTGTACGCTTCGTACATCGCGTCGTAAGTCTCCTGCAGAGACTCCTGCGAGGTATGGAAGGAGTAGGCATCCTTCATCAGGAACTCACGGGAACGCATCACGCCGAAACGTGGGCGCACTTCATCACGGAACTTGGTCTGGATCTGGAAGAAGTTCAGCGGCAGCTGCTTGTACGAGCTGATCTCGTTGCGGATCAGATCGGTGATCACTTCTTCATGCGTCGGGCCCAGCACGAAAGGACGGTCGCCGCGGTCGACGAAACGCAGCAGCTCGGGGCCGTATTGCTCCCAACGGCCGCTTTCCTGCCACAGGTCGGCAGGCTGAACCACCGGCATGGACACTTCGATCGCGTTAGCATTGTTCATTTCTTCGCGAACGATGTTTTCAACCTTTTTCAGAACGCGCAGGCCGGTCGGCAGCCAGGTGTAAAGACCGGAGGCCAGCTTGCGGATCATCCCGGCGCGCAGCATCAGCTGGTGGCTGATCACTTCGGCGTCGGCAGGTGTCTCCTTCAGAGTGGAGAGCAGATATTGGCTAGTACGCATGGTGTTTTGGTTCCGTTAGAACTGCAAATTGCATCGGGCTGCCAGAGTGGCGGCCAAAAAGTGATTTAGTTTACCAGCGCGAGCGGGTCGCCAAAAGAGAGGCGGCGGAATTTTAACGCGGGTCGAGCGACAGCACTTCGGTGTGGCCGTCCACGACGCGCCAGCGCACGTTGAAATCCAGCAGCCAGACGGCGTAATCCCGTTCGACGTCCTCTCCTTTACGATAGGCGGGACGGGGGTCCTGTGCCAGCACCTGGCTGATAAAACGCCTTAATTGCGGGTAGCGCGCCTGATGTTGCTGCAGCTGCTGTTCCGCCTGCGGCGCGAAACGCACCGGCATATCGCCGGCGGGCGCGGCCTGGGCAAAGCCGGCGCGGGCCTGCGGTTGGTTCTCGGCGAACGGCAGATAAGGCTTGATGTCCACCACCGGGGTGCCGTCGACCAGATCGAGGCTGCCCAGTTCCAGCGCCACTTCCCCGTTTTTCACCCGTACGCCTTTGAGCTCAATGAGCGACATGCCGAGCGGGTTGGGGCGGAAGGTGGAGCGGGTGGCGAACACGCCCATGCGGGCATTGCCGCCTAAACGCGGTGGGCGTACCGTCGGGCGCCAGCCGCCTTCCATGGTTTGATGGAAAATGAACATCACCCACAGATGGCTGAAATCGCTGAGACCGCGAACCGCTTCCGCCTGGTTGTAAGGCGGCAGCAGCAGCAGTTCGCCGCCACCGTCTTCGACCAGCCCCGGTTGGCGGGGCACGGCGAATTTCTCTTTATACGGCGAGCGGATCACGCCGATCTGCTCAAAAACGAATTCGGTCATTTAGACGAGACGTTAAGCGCCGAGCCCTGGCAAACGGCCTGCTGGTAACAACCGGCGACGCCGCTGACAATCTGGCAGTCGTGCAGCAGCACGGCGTTGGCCTTCATGTAAGACGCACGGATTTGCATGCGTTTACGGGCGGTAGCCAGATTCGGTGGGGAGTCTTGTACGGTGGTTTGGCACGATTCGCCGGACACTTCACCCAGATCGCGGAATGGTTTACCCACGAGTTCTTCTGCACTTTTATACAGTTTTACCGGAGCGGGGCGGGCGGCCGGCGTGGTCTTGGCCGGGGCGGTCGTGGTCGGCTTGCTGGTGCTGTTTGTTGAGGATGGCGCGATACGTTGCGATGAACATCCGGCCAGCGCGAGCGCTAACAAACAGAGAGGTAAAACACGCATTGAGATTCCTCTGCCTTAATGAAAGTGGCGCTATTGAAGCAATCTATGGCGGAAATAACAAGACGGGCCTTGGCCCGTCTTGCAATTATAGGAATAAAATTGGTGAATAAGCGCTTACCAGCCTTTCACGGCACCGCCGTTGAAGATTTTGTTGGCGGCGGCGTCCACTTCGTCAGACTGGTAGGCCTGAACGAATTTCTTCACGTTTTCCGCGTCTTTATTATCTTCGCGCGCAACCAGCAGGTTGACGTAAGGCGAGTCTTTATCTTCCACAAACAGACCGTCTTTCGCCGGCGTCAGGCCGATCTGGCTGGCATAGGTGGTGTTGATCACCGCCAGCGCGATCTGCTGATCGTCCAGAGAGCGCGGCAGCTGAGGGGCTTCCAGCTCAACCAGCTTCAGGTTTTTCGGGTTCTCGGTCACGTCCAGTACGGTCGGCAGCAGGCCAACGCCGTCTTTCAGTTTGATCAGACCGACTTTCTGCAGCAGCAGCAGCGAACGGCCCAGGTTGGTCGGATCGTTCGGCAGTGCGATCTGAGAACCCTCTTTCAGCTCGTCCAGCGATTTGATTTTCTTGGAGTAACCGGCGATCGGGTAAACAAAGGTGTTGCCGACCGGCACCAGCTTGTAGCCGCGATCTTTGATCTGCTGATCCAGATACGGTTTGTGCTGGAAGGCGTTCAGGTCGATATCGCCTTTGCTCAGCGCTTCGTTAGGCAGCACGTAGTCGTTGAAGGTGACCAGCTCAACGTCCAGACCGTATTTCTCTTTCGCCACTTTCTGCGCCACTTCGGCCACTTGCTGTTCAGCGCCGACGATCACGCCGACCTTGATGTGGTTTGGATTCTTTTCATCCTGGCCGCAGCCCGCCAGAGCCAGAGTGCCGATCAGTGCGCCAATTGTCGCGATGGATTTAAATGTTAACGACATATCCCTTCCTCATTAGACTCGCATTAATATGCTGTGAAACTATTTATGGGTAACGGCTTTGACGATGCGATCGCCGCAGAATTGGATCAGATAAACCAAAACTACCAGTAATACTAATACGGTATTCATAACTGTGGCGTTATAACCGATATAACCGTATTGGTAACCGATTTGGCCCAGGCCGCCGGCGCCGACCGCGCCGCCCATGGCGGAGTAGCCCACCAGGGTGATCAGGGTGATGGTCGCGGCGTTGACCAGGCCCGGCAGGGCCTCCGGCAGCAGCACTTTCTTGATGATCTGCATCGGCGTGGCGCCCATGGCGCGCGCCGCTTCCACCAGACCGGACGGGATCTCCAGCAGGGCGTTTTCCACCATGCGCGCGATGAACGGCGCGGCACCGACGGTCAGCGGCACGATCGCCGCTTGCAGACCGATCGAGGTGCCGACGATCATGCGGGTAAACGGAATCATCCAAACCAACAGGATAATGAACGGGATGGAACGGAAGATGTTCACCAGCCCGGACAGGATTTTATACAGCGAATTGTTGGCGATGATCTGCCCCGGGCGGGTGACATACAGCAGCACGCCTACCGGCAGGCCGAGCACGAAACCGAAAAAGCCGGAGACAAAGGTCATCATGACGGTTTCCCACACGCCACGCGCCATCAACCACATCATTGCCTCAGACATAACCCAGAACCTCTACTTTTACCTGATTTTCTTGCAGGAACTTAATCGTTGCCAGCGCGTCTTCGTCGCTGCCGTGCAGCTCCGCCAGCATCACGCCGAATTTCACGCCGCCGGCATAATCCATCTGGGCGCTGATAATGTTGTTGTTCACGTTGAAGCGGCGAGCGGCTTCAGACAGCAGCGGCGCATCGACCGACTGACCGGTGAACTCCAGGCGCAGCAGCGGCTGACGGTCGCCCTGACGCTCCGGCGACAGGCGCGCGGCGTAGTCGTCCGGGATATCCAGATGCAGCGTGGACTGAATGAACTGTTGGGCCAGCGGCGTTTTCGGGTGCGAGAACACTTCGCTGACGCTGTCTTTTTCGATCAGCTGCCCCTGGCTGATGACCGCGACCTGGTCGCAGATGCGTTTCACCACGTCCATTTCATGGGTGATGAGCAGAATGGTCAGGCCCAGACGGCGGTTGATGTCTTTCAGCAGTTCCAGGATGGAACGGGTGGTGGCCGGATCCAGCGCGCTGGTGGCCTCGTCGCACAGCAGCACTTTAGGGTTGCTGGCCAGCGCGCGCGCGATCGCCACACGCTGTTTCTGGCCGCCGGACAGGTTGGCCGGGTAGGCGTCGTGCTTGTCCGCCAGGCCGACCAGTTCCAGCAGTTCGGTCACGCGCTTTTTGATCTCGGCGCGCGGCGTATTGTCCAGCTCCAGCGGCAACGCCACGTTGCCGAACACCGTACGGGAAGAGAGCAGGTTAAAGTGCTGGAAGATCATGCCGATTTGGCGACGGGCGCGCGTCAGTTCGCTTTCTGACAGAGACGTCAGATCCTGGCCATCGACCAGCACCTGGCCGGAGGTGGGGCGCTCAAGCATGTTGGCGCAGCGGATCAGCGTGCTTTTACCGGCGCCGGAGGAACCGATGACGCCATAGATTTGCCCGGCAGGAACGTGAAGGGTCACGTCAG
This sequence comes from Serratia sp. CY55921, assembly GCF_052167655.1. NCBI lineage: Bacteria > Pseudomonadati > Pseudomonadota > Gammaproteobacteria > Enterobacterales > Yersiniaceae > Serratia > Serratia sp. CY55921. Next base: position 231,385 of record NZ_JBJNMU010000006.1, read on the forward strand.
AGAGCGCGGTAATGGTGCGCGAACCCTGCTGGAACACTTTAGTGATGTTAGAAAGTTTAATCATATTCTTCTTATTTTAGCGTGGTTGCCCGTGGCTAGATAAAAGTAAACCTCGGCGTGGAACCAAGGTATGCCTCAGATGTTAAGGCGTCTAGACGTCTAAGTCAATGACCAACGACGTTCTCCGGCGTTCTCAGCGTGGGGTAAAACATGCGATACTGTTAGCGTATACAGGCCCTCAGGAGCAAAGCGGTGACACAAAGCGTTCCAGCAATTTTTCTCGATCGTGACGGCACGATTAATGTTGACCATGGCTATGTCCATGAAATCGACAACTTCCACTTTATCGACGGCGTGATCGACGCCTGTCGCGAGCTCAAAAAGATGGGCTTCGCGCTGGTGATGGTGACCAACCAGTCCGGCATTGCGCGCGGCAAGTTCAGCGAAGACCAGTTTATGTACCTGACCGAGTGGATGGACTGGTCGCTGGCCGATCGCGACGTCGACTTCGACGGCATCTATTTCTGCCCGCATCATCCGGAGGCGGCAGTAGAAGAGTATCGCCAGGTGTGCGACTGCCGTAAGCCGCAGCCGGGCATGTTGCTGCAAGCGCAGCAGGAATTGAACATCGATATGGCCGCTTCTTATATGGTGGGCGATAAACCGGAAGACATGCAGGCGGCGATCGCGGCCGGCGTCGGCACCAAGGTGCTGGTGCGTACCGGCAAGCCGGTGACGGAGCAGGGCGAAAAGCTGGCCGATTGGGTGCTAAACAGCCTGGCGGACCTGCCGGCAGCCATCAAAAAGCGGGTTTAATAGGCGTTACGAATGAATAGTGAGCGGTCAGATAAAAAATGCATATTAACGCTTGTCATTCTGAACCGGCTCCCTATAATGCGCCTCCATCGACACGGAACATGTGAACAACTTCACAGAGTATCCGGGGGTCGCAGAGAAAAAATCCTGAAAATTAGGGTTGACTCTGAAAGAGGAATGCGTAATATACGCCACCTCGAGTTAGCAAGCGAAAGCGTCTAACTCACTGCTCTTTAACAATTTATCAGACAATCTGTGTGGGCACTCCACAAGACGATATCCAGCATCTTCGGATGCAAAAAAATATCAAGTCTTGAAGAGTGACTAACTGAAGTAA
>NZ_JBJNMU010000007.1:0-179924 GCF_052167655.1 Serratia sp. CY55921
ATCATGTTTTTCACGTAGTCGGCGTGCCCTGGGCAGTCAACGTGCGCGTAGTGGCGAGTCGGGGTGTCATACTCAACGTGAGAGGTGTTGATGGTGATACCACGAGCTTTTTCTTCTGGTGCGTTATCGATCTGGTCGAAAGCACGTGCAGAACCGCCGTAGGTTTTAGCCAGAACGGTAGTGATCGCTGCAGTCAGGGTAGTTTTACCGTGGTCAACGTGGCCGATAGTACCAACGTTAACGTGCGGTTTTGTACGTTCAAATTTTTCTTTAGACACGGCTATATTCCTTACTATAGCGCTCTCCCCTTCTGGAGAGAGCACGGGACTTTGGTTTTAACCCTGCGGCTTATTTGCCACGGGCTTCGATTACGGCCTGAGCGACGTTGTTCGGTGCATCATCATACTTCAGGAATTCCATGGTGTATGATGCGCGACCTTTAGTCAGAGAACGCAGCTGAGTTGCGTAGCCGAACATTTCGGACAACGGTACTTCAGCGTGGATCTTAACGCCAGTCACTTCAGATTCCTGACCGCGCAGCATGCCGCGACGACGGCTCAAGTCACCGATAACGTCACCGGTGTTCTCTTCTGGAGTCTCAACTTCAACCTTCATGATAGGCTCAAGCAGAACTGGTTTCGCTTTCTTAAAGCCTTCTTTAAAGGCGATAGATGCGGCCAGTTTAAACGCCAGTTCAGAGGAGTCAACGTCGTGGTAAGAACCGAAGTGCAGACGAATACCCATATCTACTACCGGGTAACCAGCCAACGGACCAGACTTCAGCTGCTCCTGGATGCCTTTATCAACGGCAGGGATGTATTCGCCAGGAATTACGCCGCCTTTGATGTCGTTGATGAACTCGTAACCTTTCGGGTTAGAGCCCGGCTCCAGTGGGTACATGTCGATCACAACGTGACCGTACTGACCGCGACCACCAGACTGCTTGGCGTGCTTACCTTCAACATCGGTAATCTTCGCGCGAATCGCTTCGCGGTAAGCTACCTGAGGTTTGCCCACGTTAGCTTCAACGTTGAATTCACGCTTCATGCGGTCAACGATGATGTCGAGGTGCAGTTCACCCATACCGGCGATGATGGTCTGGTTAGACTCTTCGTCAGTCCATACGCGGAATGACGGGTCTTCTTTAGCCAGACGGCCCAGAGCCAGACCCATTTTCTCTTGGTCAGCTTTGGTTTTTGGTTCAACGGCGATAGAGATTACCGGCTCAGGGAATTCCATACGCTCCAGGATGATTGGAGAGTCTGGATCACACAGGGTGTCCCCGGTGGTCACGTCTTTCAGACCGATCGCAGCGGCGATGTCGCCTGCGCGAACTTCTTTGATCTCTTCACGCTTGTTGGCATGCATCTGAACGATACGGCCGAAACGCTCACGCGCAGCCTTAACGGAGTTCAGCACGGTGTCGCCGGAGTTAACAACGCCGGAGTACACGCGGAAGAAGGTCAGGTTACCTACGAACGGGTCGGTAGCGATTTTGAACGCCAGAGCAGAGAACGGCTCGTCATCACTTGCGTGACGCTCAGCCGGGGTGTCTTTACCGTCGTCCAGGATACCGTTGATCGCAGGAACGTCAGTTGGCGCCGGCAGGTATTCGATTACCGCATCCAGCATCGCCTGTACGCCCTTGTTCTTGAACGCAGAACCACAGGTAACCAGGATGATTTCGTTGTTCAGCACGCGCTGACGCAGAGCGGATTTGATTTCTGCCTCGGTCAGCTCTTCGCCGCCCAGGTATTTTTCCATCAGCTCTTCGGAAGCTTCCGCTGCGGATTCGATCAGGTTCTGGCGCCATTCTTCAGCCAGTTCCATCATGTCAGCCGGGACGTCTTCGTATTCGAAGGTAACGCCTGCGTCTTCTTCGTTCCAGTTGATCGCCTTCATCTTCACCAGGTCGATAACGCCGGTGAATTTGTCTTCTGCGCCGATAGCCAGCTGCAGAGGAACAGGGTTAGCGCCCAGACGAGTTTTTATCTGGCCAACAACTTTCAGGAAGTTAGCGCCCATACGGTCCATTTTGTTAACGAACGCGATACGTGGCACTTTGTATTTGTTAGCCTGACGCCATACGGTTTCAGACTGTGGCTGAACACCACCAACAGCACAGTAAACCATTACCGCGCCATCCAGCACACGCATGGAACGTTCTACTTCGATGGTGAAGTCAACGTGCCCTGGGGTGTCGATGATGTTTACGCGATGCGGTTCGAACTGCTTGGCCATACCAGACCAGAAGGCAGTCGTCGCTGCAGAAGTGATGGTAATACCACGCTCCTGCTCCTGTTCCATCCAGTCCATGGTGGCAGCGCCGTCATGAACTTCACCGATTTTGTGGTTTACACCGGTGTAGAACAGAATACGTTCGGTAGTGGTGGTTTTACCGGCGTCGATGTGAGCACTGATACCGATGTTACGGTAGCGTGCAATGGGTGTTGTACGAGCCATTTGATTCCTCTATTCCTAGGGCGTTCAAGTTCAGTTAACCCAAGCGGGCCGATTTGACGCGCCCGCTTGGTTAGCATGACTACAGCCAGATGATTACCAGCGGTAGTGGGCGAACGCCTTGTTGGCTTCGGCCATACGGTGAACGTCTTCACGCTTCTTAACAGCAGAACCTTTGTTCTCTGCTGCGTCAGACAGCTCGTTCGCCAGGCGCAGAGCCATGGATTTATCACCGCGTTTACGTGCAGCATCAACGATCCAACGCATTGCCAGAGCATTACGACGAACCGGGCGGACTTCAACTGGTACCTGATAAGTAGAACCGCCAACGCGACGCGACTTAACTTCTACAGTCGGGCGAACGTTGTCGAGAGCGACTTCGAAAGCTTCCAGGTGATCTTTACCAGAACGCTGAGCCAGGGTCTCCAGCGCGGTATAGACGATTGCTTCTGCAGTAGATTTTTTACCGTCTACCATCAGGATATTTACAAATTTGGCCAGCAGCTCAGATCCGAACTTAGGATCTGGCAGGATTTTACGTTGGCCGATTACGCGACGACGTGGCATGGAAATACTCCGTTGTTAATTCAGGATTGTCCAAAACTCTACGAGTTTATTTTGACATTAAAGTTAAAACGTTTGGCCTTACTTAACGGAGAACCATTAAGCCTTTGGCTTCTTCACGCCGTACTTGGAACGAGCTTGCTTACGGTCTTTAACACCGGAGCAGTCAAGTGCACCACGGACGGTGTGGTAACGCACACCTGGCAGGTCTTTTACACGACCGCCACGGATCAGGATTACGGAGTGTTCCTGCAGGTTGTGGCCTTCGCCACCGATGTAGGAAGTCACTTCGAAACCGTTGGTCAAACGCACACGGCAAACTTTACGCAGTGCGGAGTTTGGTTTTTTCGGGGTAGTGGTATATACGCGGGTGCATACGCCACGTTTCTGCGGGCAGGCTTCCAGCGCTGGAACGTTGCTTTTAGCAGCCTTCACAGAGCGTGGTTTGCGAACCAGCTGGTTAATTGTTGCCATTAAAAAAGCTCCTGGTTTTTGCTTCGTACTAGCTTCGTAAACATGTGATAAATCCCCTCGTATGCACTACTGGCAAAGTACGAGGACGCAGAATTTTAGGGCTGACCAGTATGGGTGTCAAGAAATATACAACATCACTCTCATTACCAGGCCATTTGGCTGCGGTGTTGTTCGGTTAATTCAACGAAGTGATTATAGCCGACGACAGTGATTTTGTGCGAAAAATGACCAATCACCCCCCTGGCTTCCAGGTCGTCCTGCAGCGCATAAAGGGATATGGGGGCGGCGAGCAGCGATTCAAGATGGGCGCTGCCAACAAGGCCTGCGAGCACGCCGTCCTGCAGCAGCAGCAGCGCGTCGCCCTCCGCGGTCAGGCGCAACAGCGCGGGCAGGTCACATTGGTTTGGCGAATGGCTCAGGGTATACAACATCAGAAGATCCTAAAACGTCATTACGGCGTCGTAGCCGGCCAATTCACGGCGCAGTTCGTCCGGCGCCAGCACCTCGGCATCCAGCACCCAATCGGTCACCTGACTCAGCCCGCGTTCCTGCAGCGAAGCCTGGCACAGATAACACCGCTCCACGTCATACAGCGGCAGTACGCCGAAAGTGGCGATATAATTGCGCGCCAAAATCTTTTCCGGTTGCTGGCCCGGCAACAGCTGCAACACGCCATCACCGATAAAAAACACCCCCAAATCTTCACTGAGCGCCGACGTGGCGAGCAGCGCATCCAGCCCTTCCCTGCCGCCGGCGCCGCCATGCGGCCCGTGGGTGAAAACAAAAGCGACTCGTTTCATCATTTCCTCAGAACTGCACCAGACGGTCGCAACTCAGCGACGCTTCGGCCAGGGAACCCAGCCCGCTCAGGGTAAAACCGGGCTGCAGGTTGGCGCCGGCCAGCCCCTGCTGCTGCGCCTCCTGCTCGTCGGTGACGCCCCGACGCAGCGCGGCGGCCACGCAGACGTTGAGCGCTACGCCGTGTTGCTGCGCGAGCTGCGTCCAGCCGCGCACCAGATCGAATTCGTCGCTGGCGGGCGCGGTTAACCGGTTGGCGTTCAACACCCCTTCACGGTAGAAAAAGACGCTGGAAAGACGGTGCCCTTTCGCCAGCAAAGCCTGAGCGAATTGATAGGCGCTGCTGGCCTGCTGCGTGCCATAAGCCGGGCCGGTAACCAACAGACAATAGTCGAGCATCAGCGGTCGCTTCCCACCAGATCGCCGCTTTTAAACTGGCGAATGTACAGATAGACGGTGTGTTTGGAGATATTCAGACGATCCGCCACCTGGTTGATCGCATCCTTGATGTCGAAGATGCCTTTCTCATAGAGATTGAGCACCACCTGTCGATTCTTGGCGTTATTGGACACTGAGCGGTCGGCGTTCACCTCTTCGATGGTGAACTCCAGCGTCTGCGCCACCAGATCGTCGACGGAAGAGGCGAAGTTCACCGACGACGGCACGTCCTGCGCTGTCGGCGGCATAAAGGTTTGCATGATCTGCGAGAACGGCACGTCGAGGTTCATGTTGATGCACAACAAACCAATCACCCGCTGCTCGCGATTGCGAATGGCGATAGTCACCGATTTCATCAATACGCCGCTCTTGGCGCGGGTAAAGTAGGCTTTCGACACGCTGCTGTCGTCGCCGGCCATGTCGTGCAGCATGCGCAGCGCCAAGTCGGTAATCGGCGAGCCGATTTTGCGCCCCGTGTGTTCCCCGTTGGCGATGCGCACCGCCGAGCTGTTCAGGTCTTCCAGCGCGTGCAATACGATTTCGCAGTGGCCGCCGATCAACATCGCCAGCCCGTCGACCACCGCTTCATAGGATTTCAGGACTTCATGATCCGTTTGAGTAAACGGACGTTCATTCAGCAAATCAAGTTCGCTGGCTTCGCTGGATAAAAGCGAATTCGACATCGAAGATACCACCCTCATAGATCGCCTGTGCCAGGGGGCGCAGCTAAAACCGCTCGGGCCGGATCGCTGCCACCGTCGGCGCGCTGCAGCGCGGCTGGCTGAGAGCGGCATAAAACGGCGCGATGACATCCGCGGGCGAGGCGGCCGGGAACAATTTTAGGTACACGCCCTAAGGGGCAGACGCATGACTGATAAGTCAGAATTATTAGTCTAGCAAAGCGGCCGGAGCAAAGTCCTTGCGTTTGCGCGTGGTATTGACGTTAAGCCCGATGCCCGGCAGGCGTCAAGCGTTCAATGGAGAGAGCGGTAGCGGCTGCCGAAATGAAAACCGCCGCGGAGGGCATCCGCGGCGGTGGCAAACAGAGCGACGAGATTATTTCGCTTTGGCGTCGGCTTTGGCGTCGGCCGGTTTTTCGGCTTTAGCGTCAGCTTTCGGCGCCGCTTTCACATCCAGCAGCTCGACGTCGAAGACCAGCGTGGAGTTAGCCGGGATGCCCGGAACGCCGGTTTTACCGTAGGCCAGCGCCGGTGGGATCACCAGCTTGATTTTGCCGCCTTTCTTGATGTGCTTCAGGCCTTCGGTCCAGCCAGGGATCACACCATCCAGACGGAATGACAGCGGCTCACCGCGGGTGTAGGAGTTATCGAACTCGGTACCGTCGGTCAGGGTGCCTTTGTAGTTCACCACCACGGTGTCGCTGTCTTTCGGCGCTTCACCCGCGCCCGGTTTCTCTACCTGATACAGCAGGCCGGATTCGGTTTTCTTCACGCCTTTTTCTTTAGCGAAGCTGTCGCGATACTTGGCGCCTTTGGTTTCGTTGTCCTTGGCGTCCTGCTCCATCTTCGCCTGTGCGGAAGCCTTCACGCGCGCTTCAAAGCCCTGCAGGGTCTTTTCGATGTCGGCGTCGTTCAGCTTGCTTTTGTTAGCGAAAGCGTCCTGAACGCCGGCGATCAGCTGATCTTTGTCCAGCTTGATGCCCAGCTTCTCTTGCTCTTTCAGAGAGTTGTCCATGTAACGGCCAAGAGAGGCGCCCAGTGCGTAAGCCGCTTGCTCGTCGTCGTTTTTGAACTTGCCGGTGCTTGGCGCTGCTGCCGCGTCTGCCGCCGGTTTAGCGGCATCGGCTGCCATGACCTGGGTCGCATTCAGAGCAAAAGCCATGGTGGTTGCCAGAAGCGTGACTTTAAACAAAGATTTCATCCATTTCTCCAATGTCTGAAGCAATGCCCCAAACAATCATTAGGTAAGATAACCGGGCTACTATAGCTGCCTGAAACAAAACAAAACAGTCGCACAGGTAACCAATCGAGTCAAAGTGTGACTCCCGCTTTGCCAAGAAGTTTCCCGCTGCGTGCTACTCACATGATAAATCAGATTTTTCTTGCAGAATATTCGGCGAGGTTAGCAAAAAACGGCGAATCAGGCGTGCAGCTTTTCAGCACTTTACACTGCCGATCGCAACGTTGCGCGCCGCCCAAAGAAATAGCGCGGGCAAACCCGACGCCAGCTGTTACCATAGCGCCGAATCAGGATTTTATCGCGTCAGAGGTAGCCTCATGCACAACGCCGACATTCAAAGCCTGCTACAGCGGCTTGAAGAACTGGAAAGCCGTCAGGCTTTTCAAGAGCTTACTATCGAAGAGCTCAACCAGACCGTCACCCAGCATCAGATGGAAATGCTGAAGATGCGCGAGCACCTGCGCATGTTGACCGACAAACTGCGCTCGACCCAAACCTCGATGATCGCCTCGCAATCGGAAGAAACCCCTCCGCCGCACTATTGAGGGGCGCCGCGCATAAAAAAGGGCAGCCAATGGCTGCCCTCTCGTCTCGGGATTGCGTTCTGCTTAGTGGCAGCCGCAACCGCCGTTGCCGCAACCGCCTTTACCGTGGTCGTGACCATGGTCGTGATCGTGGCTATGGCCGTGACCGCCGCAGCAGCCTTCACCGTGCTCGTGGTGATGATCGTGCTCGCCGTGTACGTGACCGTGCGCCAGTTCTTCTGCGGTCGCTTCGCGGATCGCGACAACTTCCACGTTGAAGTTCAGGTTTTGGCCGGCCAGCATGTGGTTGCCGTCAACCACAACGTGGTCGCCGTCAACTTCAGTGATTTCAACCGGTACCGGGCCCTGATCGGTGTCAGCCAGGAAACGCATGCCGACCTGCAGTTCGTCAACGCCCATGAAGACGTCTTTCGGTACGCGCTGCACCAGGTTTTCGTCGTAGTTGCCGTACGCGTCGTTCGCGCCGACGTGAACGTCAAAACGATCGCCAACGTCGTGGCCTTCGAGCGCTTTTTCCAGACCTGCGATCAGAGAACCATGCCCGTGCAGATAGTCCAGCGGTGCGCTCACCGGAGACTCATCAACCAAAACACCGTCTTCTGTACGTACTTGGTAAGCCAGGCTGACCACCAAGTCTTTTGCTACTTTCATGATATCTCCTACCGTTGGCTACTAGGACGCGCACCGTTATCGGGATGCGCGCCTTTTCCGGACAGATTGTAACGGAAATCTGCCTCGCTGTACCCTCCGGGATAAAAAAACGCTACTTCGGCTGAAAAATGCCGATCACCTGCTCTTGCGGTCGAACGTGTTTTTCCACCTGTTGTTCGGTCTGGCGCTGGTGATGGCCGCACTTGACGCACTCCACCACTTCCACCTGATCCTCCCGCCATACCGCCAGCGTATCCATGGCGCTACAGCTCGGGCACACCGCTCCGGCGATAAATCTCTTACGTGTTGCAGACATCGTTATGCTCCCGCTTATTCGTATTCATCCCAGCCGTCAAACTGGCGACTTTCTTTTTGCATTTCGCGATGGAAGAGCTCTTCCAGCTCGCGCCGCGCCTCTTTCACGCGAGAAATTTGCGCCACGTCGCCCTGATGCGGCGGCATCAGCTCACGCAGCATGCGCATATCCAGACGACGGAAATGCTGCTGGGCGCGAAAGGCCTGATGCGGGTGCATGCCCAATTCCATCAGCGCCTTGCGCCCCAGTTCCAGCGCGCTGGAGAAGGTCTCGCGGCTGAACTGTTTTACGCCCGCCTGCAGCAGCTCATGTGCCTCCACGCGGCCGCGCGCGCGCGCCAGGATGCTCAGGTTAGGGAAGTGCTGCTGGCACAGCCGCACGATCGCCATGGTGTCTTCCGGCTCATTGCTGGTGATCACGATCGACTTGGCCTTCTCTGCGCCTGCCGCGCGCAGCAGCTCCAGCTCGGTGGCGTCGCCGTAATAGACCTTGTAACCGTAGCGACGCAGCACGCCGACGGCGCTGACGTCGCGTTCCAGTACGGTAATGCGCATTTTGTTGGCCATCAGCAGGCGGCCGATCACCTGGCCAAAACGTCCGAAGCCGACGATGATCACCTGCGGATCGTCATCTTCCACGTACGGCGTCTCCTCGTCTTCGTCTTTGGCGTTATAGCGGCGCGCCAAAATGCGATCGATGGCCTGCATCAACAGCGGCGTGGTCATCATCGACAGCGTCACCACCACCAGCAGCAAAGAGAGTTGATCCGGCTGCAGCACCTTTTGGGCGCCCGCCGCCGAAAACAGCACGAAGGCGAACTCACCGCCCTGGCTGAGCACGCCGGCGAACTGCAGGCGTACCGAACTGCGCAGGCCGAACAGGCGCGATACGCCGTAGAGCACGCCGGATTTCACCGCCACCAACGCCAACACGCCGATCAACACCTCGGCCAGATGGGTGTAGAGCACGCCGATATTCAACACCATGCCCACCGAGATAAAGAACAGCCCCAGCAGCAGCCCTTTAAACGGCTCGATGGAGATCTCCAGTTCGTGGCGGTATTCGCTCTCCGCCAGCAGCACGCCGGCGATGAAGGTGCCGAGCGCCATCGACAGGCCGAGCGTCTCCATAAACAGCGCCGAGCCGAGCACCAGCAGCAGCGCCGCGGCGGTAAAGATCTCGCGCACGCCGGAAGCGGCGATATAGCGGAACAGCGGCCGCAGCAGGAAGCGGCCGCCGATCAGCATGCCGCCGAACGCCGCCACCTTGAGCGCGATCTTCGCCCAGTCGTCGCTGGTGCCGCCGGCGCCGGCCAGAATGGGGATCAACGCCAGCGCCGGGATCACCGCCATATCCTGGAACAGCAGCACCGAGAAACCCAGCTGCCCGCCTTCGTTGCGGTTCATGCCCTTTTCGCGCATCAGCTGCAGCGCCATGGCGGTGGAAGACATCGCCAGGCCAACGCCGCCGATCACCGCCGCCTGCCAGGCGAAGTGCGTCAGGTACAGCAATGCGCCCAGCACCGCCGCGGTGATCAGCACCTGGCCGGCGCCGGCGCCGAAAATCGAGCGCCGCAGCTCCCACAGCTTGCTGGGGTTCAGCTCCAGGCCGATGATGAACATCAGGAACACCACGCCCAGCTCGGAGAAGTGCAGGATCTCGTCAACGTCGCGAATAAAACCCAATCCCCACGGGCCGATGGCGATGCCGGCGATCAGATAACCCAGCACCGCGCCGATCCCCAGGCGACGGGCGATCGGCACCGTCACCACCGCGGCAAACAGGAACAGTAAAATGGCGGTCAGTAAGGTCGATCCTTCCATGATCACCGCCCCCCGTGCGGCAGCGGGTGGCTCAGCCACTCCCCGTAGGCGTCTGCGTGGCTGCGCAGCACCTCCGGCTTTTGCCGCCGCGCCCAATAGACCACGAACGGCGTCAACCAATGCATATGGCACATCCCGGCGGTCAACTCGAACGGCCGCAGGATATCTTCCATCGGGTAATGGTTATAACCGCCGGTGCGGTAGGCGCCTTCCGGCTCGCCGGTGGTGATCACCGAACGCCAGTATTTGCCCGCCAGCGCATTGCCGCCCACGCCGCTGGCGAAGCCGCGCGCCAGCACGCGATCCAGCCATTCCTTCAGCAGCGCCGGGCAGCTGTAGGTATACAGCGGGTGCTGAAACACGATGACCTGATGCTCACGCAGCAGCTGTTGTTCGTGATGAATATCGATAAAAAAATCAGGGTAGTGCGCGTAGAGATCGTGCACGGTGACATGTTCCAATTGCTGCGCCGGTCGAAGCAAAACCCGGTTCGCCACCGAGTCATGGGATTCCGGATGGGCATACAGCAGCAAGACCTTGGGCGGCTGCGACATCATTCCCCTCCAAAGCGTCGTCAGGGTAGCGGTTTTCCGTTACCATGCATCGCAAAGACAAAAACAGCGCGCGGTGCGCGTTCTGTTACCTTAATGATAATTTAACATACTCTGAACATACGGCGCTTTATGATTGTATTCTCCTCGCTACAAATCCGACGCGGCATCCGCGTCCTGCTGGACAACGCCACGGCGACGGTTAATCCAGGTCAGAAGGTCGGCCTGGTCGGCAAAAACGGCTGCGGCAAATCCACGCTGTTGTCGCTGCTGAAGGGCGAGATCGCGGCGGACGGCGGCAGCTTCACCTTCCCCGGCAACTGGGCGCTGGCCTGGGTCAACCAGGAGACGCCGGCGCTGGATGTGCCGGCGATCGAGTATGTTATCGACGGCGACCGCGAGTTTCGCCAGCTCGAAGCCGAACTGCAGGCCGCCAACGACCGCAACGACGGCCACGCCATCGCCACCCTGCACGGCAAGCTGGACGCCATCGACGCCTGGACCATTCGTTCCCGCGCCGCCAGCCTGCTGCACGGTCTCGGCTTCTCCAACGAACAACTGCAAAGCCCGGTGCGCGACTTTTCCGGCGGCTGGCGCATGCGTCTTAACCTGGCGCAGGCGTTGGTGTGCCGTTCCGATCTGCTGCTGCTCGACGAACCGACCAACCACCTGGATCTCGATGCGGTGATCTGGCTGGAGCGCTGGCTGAAAAGCTATCCCGGCACGCTGGTGCTTATCTCGCACGACCGCGACTTCCTCGATCCGATCGTCGACAAGATCCTGCATATCGAACAGCAGACGATGAACGAGTACACCGGCAACTACTCGTCGTTCGAACGCCAACGCGCCACCAAACTGGCGCAGCAGCAGTCGCTGTATCAGCACCAGCAAGAAAAAGTGGCGCACCTGCAAAGCTATATCGACCGTTTCCGCGCGCAGGCGACCAAGGCCAAGCAGGCGCAGAGCCGCATCAAGATGCTGGAACGCATGGAGCTGATCGCCCCGGCGCACGTCGACAACCCGTTCACCTTCAGCTTCCGGCCGCCGGAAAGCCTGCCGAACCCGCTGCTGCGCATGGAAAAAGTCAGCGCCGGGTACGGCGACAAGGTGATCCTGAAGTCCATCAAACTGAACCTGGTGCCCGGCTCACGCATTGGCCTGCTCGGCCGCAACGGCGCCGGTAAATCGACGTTGATCAAACTGCTGGCCGGCACCCTGGAGCCGCTGAGCGGCGAGATCGGCCTGGCGAAAGGCATCAAGCTGGGTTACTTCGCTCAGCACCAGCTGGAATTCCTGCGCGCCGACGAGTCGCCGCTGCAGCACCTGAGCCGCATCGCGCCACGGGTGTTGGAGCAGCAGCTGCGCGATTATTTGGGTGGTTTCGGCTTCCAGGGCGACAAGGTCAGTGAAATCACCGAACGCTTCTCCGGCGGCGAGAAGGCGCGGCTGGTGCTGGCGCTGATCGTCTGGCAGCGCCCGAACCTGCTGCTGCTCGATGAACCGACCAACCACCTGGATCTCGACATGCGCCAGGCGCTGACCGAGGCGCTGATCGATTTCGAAGGCGCATTGGTGGTGGTCTCGCACGACCGTCACCTGCTGCGCTCCACCACCGACGATCTGTACCTGGTGCACGATGGCCAGGTCGAGCCTTTCGAAGGCGATCTCGACGATTATCAGCAGTGGCTGATCGATCTGCAGCGCCAGGAAAGCCAGCAGGACGCGCCGGAAAAAGAGAGCGGCGCCAACAGCGCGCAGGCGCGCAAGGATCAAAAACGCCGCGAGGCGGAGTTCCGTACGCAAACCCAACCGCTGCGCAAGCAGATCGCCAAGCTGGAACAGCAGATGGAAAAACTGGGCGCCGAACTGGCGGCGGTGGAAGAGCAGTTGGCGGATTCCGCACTGTACGACATCAGCCGCAAGGCCGAACTGACCGACTGCCTGCAAAAGCAAAGCCAGGCCAAATCCGCGCTGGAAGAGACGGAAATGACCTGGCTGGATGCGCAGGAACAGCTGGAGCAGTTAACGCAGGCGTTCGACGCCTAACCGTTGTTACGCCTTGTAAAAGGGCTTGTCCCCCAGAATGGTCGCGCGGTGCATGATGCGCCGCTGCGGCAGATAATCCGCGTTGGCGTAGTGCTGCGTCACGCGGTTATCCCAGATCGCCACGTCATTCTCCTGCCAACGCCAGCGCACCTGAAACTCCGGTTTGGTGATGTGAGCAAACAGGAAATTCAGTAAAGCGTCGCTCTCCTTCGGCGCCAGATCGACGATCCGCGTGGTGAACCCTTCATTGACGAACAGCGCCTGCCGGCCGCTGACCGGATGGGTACGCACCACCGGATGCAGCAGCGGCGGGTTTTTCTGCACCGCCAGTTGCCAGCGCTGATGCTCTTCTTCACTGCCGCGATGCTTGTGCTCCGGGAACGACTTGGTGAAGTCATGTTCCGCGCGCAGCCCCGCGAGCAGCGTTCTGAACGGCGCCGACAGCGCCTCATAGGCGGCGATGCCGCTGGCCCACAGCGTATCGCCGCCGGTGGCAGGCAGCGTCTTGGCCGCCAGGATCGCCCCCAGCGGCGGGTTCTCGATAAAGGTCACGTCGGTGTGCCAGTTGTCGTTATCCGGCGGGTTGTCGTCGTGGGTATCGAGCACGATGATCTCTTCCACGTCGGTGGCGTGCGGATAGACCGGATGGATGTGCAGATCGCCGAAGCGGCCGGCCAGATCGCGCTGCTGCAGCGGCGTGATCGGCTGATTGCGGAAGAACAGCACCTGATGCTTGAGCAGCGCATGATAAAGCTGTTCAAACTGGCCGTCGCCCAGCGGCCGGGCCAACTCGACGTTTTCCACCAGCGCCCCGATGTAAGGCCCCAGCGGGGTGATATTCAGACGTTCGTTCATTGCTGTACTCCATGCCACGGGGTCAATCGGCGCTGCAGGGCGCGCAGCCCCAGCTCCAACCCAAATGCAATCACCGCAATCACGCCGATGCCGGCCAGCACCACGTCGGTCGCCAGAAACTCACCGGCGGATTGCACCATAAATCCCAGGCCGCGCGTGGCGGCGATCAGTTCGGCGGCTACCAGCGTCGACCAGCCGACGCCCAGCCCGATGCGAATGCCGGTCAGGATCTCCGGCAGCGCGCTCGGCAGCACCACGAAACGCAGCACCTGCCAACGCGTGGCGCCCAACGCGCGGGCGGCGCGCACCCGTACCTGCGCCACGCTGCGCACGCCCGCCACGGCGGACAGCGTCACCGGCGCGAAAATCGCCAGATAAATCAGCAAGATCTTCGAGGTTTCGCCGATGCCGAACCAAATCACCATCAGCGGCAAATACGCCAACGGCGGCACCGGACGATAGATCTCAATCAGCGGATCGAGGATGCCGCGCACCGTGTCGTTCAGCCCCATGGCGATGCCCACCGGAATGCCGACGATCACCGCCGCCAGCAGCGCCACCAAAATGCGCCCCAGGCTGGCCGCCAGATGCTGCCACAGCGTGGCGTCCATAAAGCCTTGCGGGCTGGCGATGGTGATCAGCTGATGCAATACCTGCTGCGGCGCCGGCAGGAACAGCGGGCTGATCAGCTGCAGCGCCGTCACGCCCCACCAGACGATCAACACCGTCAACAGCGTGGCGCCGCTCAGCCAAACGTTGCGCGGCACGCTGAAACGGCGCGTCGCTTTGCCCTGCGGCTGCGCCGCGGCCTTTAACGTGGAATGCAGGCTCATAACAAGGCCTCGCGCTGTTGGAAAACTTTGCCCAGCACGTATTCGCGCTGCGCGATAAATTCAGGATCGGACTTAATCGAGCGGCAGGCTTCGCCGTCGGCATAGCGTTGGCCGAAGTTCAGCGACAGCCGCTCCACCACCTGCCCCGGCCCCGGCGACAGCAGCAACAGCTCGCTGGCGAGGAACACCGCCTCTTCAATATCGTGAGTGATCAGCAGCACCTGCTTGCCGGTATCGCGCCAGATGGTCAGCAGCAGCTCTTGCATCTGCTCGCGAGTGAACGCGTCCAGCGCGCCGAACGGTTCATCCAGCAACAGCAGACGCGGATCGGCGGCCAGGGCGCGGGCGATGCCGACGCGTTGGCGCATGCCGCCGGAAAGCTGCCAGATGAAATGCCGCTCGTAACCGGCCAGACCGACGCGCTGCAACATCTGCTCCGCCACCTGGCGGCGCTGCGCCTTGCCGACGCCGGCCAGCTGCAGGCCGAACTCGACGTTGTCCACCACGTTACGCCACGGCAGTAAACCCTCATGCTGGAACACCACGCCCCGTTCGGCGCTTGGGCCATGAACGGACGTTCCATCCAGCGTGATGCTGCCAGCTGAAGGCTCGATAAACCCGGCGATTAAATTCAGCAGCGTGGTTTTGCCGCAGCCCGACGGGCCGAGCACCACCACCAGTTGCCCGGCGGCGATCTGGAACGACACGTCACGCAGCGCGGGCCGCCCCTGATATTCTGCTGAAAGATGGCTGACGTTTAGCATCCTGCTTCCTTACGACTGCGGCGCAGCCTGCACCTGTTTCACAAAACGGTCGGTCACATAAGCGCTGTAATCGCTGTCGACCTGCGGGATCTTGCCCTGCTGCTTGAGGAATTCGGCGGTATCGCGGATCGCCTTGTCCACCGGCTGGCCGAGTTGGGCGACCTGATCCGCCACCGGCAGATAACGGTTCCCCTTCACCAGCTCCGGCACCTGCGCTTCCGGCACGCCGCTCAAGCGCGCCAAGGTGCTGAGATGGCTCGGATCTTTCAGCCACTGTTCCGGCGCTGCCAGGTAGGCCTTCTGCGCCTGCAGGGCGCTGGCGGCAAAGGCGGTCACCACGTCGGGATGTTTCTCGGCAAAGTCTTTGCGCACCACCCACACGTCCAGGGTTGGCGAACCCCATTCGCCCACCTGCGCGGAGTCGGTCAACACCTTGCCTTGTTTGGCCAGTTCGTTGACCACCGGCGCCCAGACGTAGGCGCCGTCGATGTCGCCGCGCTGCCAGGCGGCGGCGATGGCCGGCGGCTGCAGATTGAGGATCTTCACCTGTTCAGGCTTGATGCCCCAATGTTTGAGCGAGGCCAGCAGGCTGTAATGAGTCGTAGAAATAAACGGCACCGCGATGCGCTTGCCGATCAGATCCTGCGGGCTTTTGATGTCATTCTTCACCACCAGCGCTTCGGAACTGCCGAGCTGCGAGGCGATGAAAAACACTTCGATGGGGAGTTTTTGGCTGGCGGCCACCGCCAGCGGGCTGGAGCCGATATTGCCGATCTGCACGTCGCCGGAGGCCAGCGCGCGCAACACGCTGGAGCCGCTGTCGAACTTACGCCAGTCGACGGTCGCACCGGACTGTTTGGCGAAGCTGTTTTCCGCCTGCGCCACCTTGGCCGGCTCCGCCGACGTCTGGTACGCCACGGTGACGTCCACCGCATAGGCGCTGGCCGCGCTGAGCGACAGCGCCAGCAGCGCCGCGTTGCGTAAAGAAAAGAGTTTGCCCGCCATGTTCCGCTCCGTTGATAAAAATCTGTTCAGTTGCTGACAGTTTTATCTGAGCGATGACGGGCGATAAAAGAATAAAAAAGTCTTCTTTATTACCTTAGGTAATATTAAAGCGAATCACAGCACGATCGTCCCGCGCAAGAACACGTGAGCGTAGCCGCCGAGCAGCGTGCGGTCCCCTTGCAGTTCGCAGAACAGCTCGCCGCCGCGCGCCGAAATCTGCCGGGCGTGCAGCCGATGGCGGCCGAGACGCGCCGTCCAGTAAGGCATCAACGTACAATGCGCGGAACCGGTCACCGGATCCTCGCCGCCGTCGAGCGTGAAATAGCGCGAAACGAAGTCCACGGTGTCACCCGGCGCGGTGACGATCACCGCGCGGCCGGCCAATGCGATCAGCGCCGGGATGTCCGGGCGCAGCGCGCGCACCTGCGCCTCATTTTCCACCACCGCCAGCAGCGCTTTCGCCTGCCACACTTCCTGCGGCTGCACGCCCAGCAGCGCCGCGAGGCCCGCCGGTTCGGCGACTTTCTGCGGCGGCCTGGCGGGGAAATCAAGCACCAGCCGCTCCCCGTCCCGCTCATCGCGCTTGACGAACAGCTCGCCGCTGGCCGATCTGAAGCGAATATCCTTCAGCGCCGGGTTAACCGCGCTGAACATCACATGCGCCGCCGCCAGCGTGCCGTGGCCGCAAAGATCGACCTCACGCTCCGGGGTAAACCAGCGAATGGCGGTCATGTCGCCGTCATCCCAGACAAAGCTGGTTTCCGGCAGGCCGATCTCGTTGGCGATCGCCTGCAGCCGCTCCGTCGGCAGCGGCTGCGTCAGCAGGCAGACCCCGGCCGGGTTGCCGCGCAGCCCCTCACCGGTAAAGGCGACCACGTGATAATAGTTTTCCGCCATCGTTCCGCTCCTTAATGCCAAATCAGTAATACACAGGCTGCAGTCAGCAGCCCCATGGAAACGTTGAAGATAATCCAGGCCTTTTTGCTGCGCAGCAGGCGGCCGATCACCGTGCCGAACGCCAGCCAGATAACGCCGGCGACGATGTTGACCGCCAAAATGCCCAGCGCGATCGCCGCAATGGAACCGTTGTACTTATCGCCCGCCAGACTGAAGCTCGCCACCGCGCCCAGCGCCATCAGCCAGGCTTTCGGGTTGAGGAACTGCAACAGCCAGCCCTGATACAGCCGCACCGGCTGCGGCGGCGCCACGTCGGTTTCCAGCTTTTCATAGGCGGCGGTGGCGACTTTCCACGCCAGCCACAGCAGGTACAAACTGCCGAGGATTTTCAGGATCAGGTGCAGCGACGGGTAAACCAGGATCAGGCTGCCGACGCCGAAGGCCACCAGCAGCAAAATGCTTTGCATGCCGAGCATGATGCCGATCATCAGCCACAGCGAACGCATAAAGCCGAAATGAGCGCCGGAGGTGGTCAGCAGCAGGTTATTGGGGCCAGGCGTGATGGCGGCGACCCACAGGAAGCCCAGCATCGAAAGGAATAAACTCGGTTCCATGGCACGGGTGCTCCTCACCCAAGGCGCTTTTTTGCAGTATCATTGTCAGTTATTGGTATTGAAGCTAACAGTGCGCCTGGGATCTCACAATAGTCGCCAACAACATTTTTACTCCGCCTATGCATGACGTCTTTCGCCCCCTGACCGGGGCCAGTAACCCGCACCTGCAAACGCTGTTGCCGCGGCTGGTGCGCCGCCGCGTGTTATTGAAACCGCATTGGCAACGGCTGGAATTGCCCGACGGCGATTTCGTCGATCTCGCCTGGAGCGAGGATCCGGCGCAGGCGCGCGACAAACCGCGCGCGGTGCTGTTCCACGGTCTGGAGGGCAGCTTCTACAGCCCCTACGCGCATGGCCTGCTCAACGCCTGGCGCGAACGTGGCTGGCTCGGGGTGGTGATGCACTTTCGCGGCTGCAGCGGCGTGCCCAACCGCAAACAGCGCATCTACCACTCCGGCGAAACCGAAGACGCGCGCTTCTTCCTGCGCTGGCTGCGCGACAGCTACGGCGAGGTGCCAACCGCGGCAGTAGGCGTTTCGCTCGGCGGCAACATGCTGGCCTGTTATCTGGCGCAGCAAGGCGCCGACAGCCTGCTGCAGGCGGCGGTGGTGGTCTCGGCGCCGCTGATGCTGGAGCCCTGCGCCTATCGCATGGAGCAAGGTTTCTCCCGCGTCTATCAGCGCTACCTGTTGGGGCAGCTGAAACAAAACGCCACCCGCAAGCTGTTGCACTACCCGGACACCCTGCCGCTCAAGCTGTCACAGCTGAACGGGTTGCGGCGCATCCGCGAATTCGACGACGCCATCACCTCGCGCATTCACGGCTTCAGCGACGCCACCGATTATTATCGCCGCTGCAGCGCCCTGCCGCTGTTGTCGGCGATCCAAACGCCGCTGCTGATCATCCATGCGAAGGACGATCCCTTCATGACCCCTGAGGTGATCCCCGACGTCGCCAGCCTGCCGCGCAATATCGAATATCAGCTGACCGAGTTCGGCGGCCACGTCGGCTTTGTCGGCGGCACGCTGAAAAAACCGCACATGTGGCTGGAGCATCGCATTCCGGCCTGGCTTTCCCCTTATCTGGACATCCCGACGTGATCATTCCCTGGCAAGAACTGGCAACCGACACCCTGAACAGCCTGATCGAATCCTTTGTGCTGCGTGAAGGCACCGATTACGGCGAGCACGAACGATCGCTGGAGCAGAAGGTGGAGGACGTGCGCCGCCAGCTGAAAAACGGCGAGGTGGTGCTGGTGTGGTCGGAACTGCATGAGAGCGTCAACATCATGCCGCGCGGTCAGTTCCGCGCCGGGCAGGAAGAAATTTAGTGGCGCCCGGTTCTATGACTGACGGAAAAAATCAGGTAACAATGGGACATTGCAAACCAGCGCGCGCCATTTTTTCCTGACATAGAGAGCGTCAACAAGAGCCACAATAATCCCCTGACGCCGGCGCATTCAACACGGAGTGACAACTACCATGTCTGCCAAACATCCCGTTATCGCGGTGACCGGTTCCAGCGGCGCCGGCACCACCACCACCAGCGTGGCGTTCCGCAAAATCTTCCAACAGCTCAACATTCGCGCCGCCGAGCTGGAGGGCGACAGCTTCCACCGCTACACCCGGCCGGAAATGGACGCGGCGATCCGCAAGGCGCGCGATCTGGGTAGACACATCAGCTATTTCGGCCCCGAGGCCAACGACTTCGGCCTGCTGCAGCAGAGCTTTATCGAGTACGGCAAAAACGGCACCGGCCGTTCGCGCAAGTACCTGCACACCTACGACGAAGCGGTGCCCTACAATCAGGTGCCGGGCACCTTCACCCCGTGGGAGCCGCTGCCGGCGCCGACCGACGTGCTGTTCTACGAGGGGCTGCACGGCGGCGTGGTCACCGAGCACCATGACGTGGCCAACCACGTCGATCTGCTGGTCGGCGTGGTGCCGATCGTCAACCTGGAGTGGATACAGAAGCTGATCCGCGATACCGGCGAACGCGGCCACTCCCGCGAGGCGGTGATGGATTCGGTGGTGCGTTCGATGGAAGACTACATCAACTACATCACGCCGCAGTTCTCGCGCACCCACATCAACTTCCAGCGCGTACCGACGGTGGATACTTCCAACCCGTTCGCCGCCAAAGCCATTCCCTCACTGGATGAAAGCTTCGTGGTGATCCACTTCCGCGGGCTGGATCAGATTGACTTCCCCTATTTGCTGGCGATGCTGCAGGGCTCGTTTATCTCGCACATCAATACGTTAGTGGTGCCGGGCGGCAAGATGGGGCTGGCGATGGAGCTGATCATGGCGCCGCTGGTACAGCGGCTGCTGGAAGGCAAGAAGATCGAATAAACGCGTTGAGCGCGGCGGCGGGCCGCGCTCCGTCTCGATTACGCCGGCTGGCGGATCTCGAAGCTGTGGGTCACCGTGGCGGCCTTGTTGAGCATCAGCGCCACCGAGCAGTACTTCTCCGCCGACAGGTTCACCGCTCGCTCTACGATTTTGTCGGTCAGATCCTGGCCGGTGACGATGAAGTGCAGGTTGATATGGGTGAACAACCGCGGGGCTTCTGCACGGCGCTCGGAGGTCAGCTTCACCTCGCAGTCGCGCACGTCGTTGCGCCCTTTTTGCAGGATGGACACCACGTCGATCGCGCTGCAGCCACCCACCGACATCAGCACCATCTCCATCGGGCTGGGCGCTTTATCGCCGGCGTTGCCGTCCATCAGCACCTGGTGGCCGGAGGCCGATTCACCCAAAAACGTTAACCCTTCCACCCACTTAACTCTTGCCTGCATTCTGGTCACTCCGGTTGATTTCTTAAAATCAGAGTACGCTTTCGCATAGAAACAGGCAACGTAACCTGATGCTAATCATGCTGAAGCGAGACAACACGAGACACCCGCCTTACTCTGTGCTACAAACAGAGCCGCAATAAATCTTTCCGGGACACTGAATTTCAGGGAAACGCCCAGAGAAAGGCTCCTTTACCGGTATGTTAACAGAATGTAGCTTGCAGCGCTTACGGCAAGTTAATATGCTAGAGCGACAGCGTATTTTTATGACACGCCTCAAAACTTGCCGGTAGCCCTCGCTCATAACTGCGGCTACAGGCGGGTTTTACAGGGAACTCTGACCCCTGTGACACAAGGCAGCGATAACAACAGAGGATAACAGCGAATGGTTCTCGGCAAACCGCAAACAGACCCTACTCTCGAATGGTTCCTGTCTCATTGCCATATCCACAAATATCCATCGAAGAGTACGCTGATTCACCAAGGTGAAAAGGCCGAAACGCTTTACTACATCGTGAAAGGCTCCGTCGCGGTGCTGATCAAGGATGAAGAAGGTAAAGAGATGATCCTGTCCTACCTCAACCAGGGGGATTTCATCGGCGAGCTCGGATTGTTCGAAGAAGGTCAGGAGCGCAGCGCCTGGGTTCGCGCCAAAACCGCCTGTGAAGTGGCCGAAATTTCCTACAAGAAATTCCGCCAGTTGATCCAGGTTAACCCGGACATCCTGATGCGTCTGTCCGCCCAAATGGCGAGCCGCCTGCAGGTCACTTCCGAAAAAGTGGGCAACCTCGCCTTCCTGGACGTCACCGGCCGCATCGCGCAAACCCTGCTGAATCTGGCGAAGCAACCCGACGCCATGACTCACCCGGACGGCATGCAGATCAAGATCACCCGCCAGGAAATCGGCCAGATCGTCGGCTGCTCGCGTGAAACCGTTGGCCGTATTCTGAAAATGCTGGAAGACCAAAACCTGATTTCCGCCCACGGCAAGACCATTGTCGTCTACGGCACCCGTTAATCCCTGAAGAAACGGCGCAATCTGCGCCGTTTTTTTGTCTGCTCTCTGCCATGTGGCGCCGCCTGATTTACCACCCGGAAGTCAACTACGCACTGCGACAAACGCTGGTGTTGTGCCTGCCGGTGCTGTTTGGCCTGCTGATTGGCCAGCTGCAGCTCGGCCTGATGTTCTCTCTGGTGCCCGCCTGCTGCAATATCGCCGGTCTGGACACGCCGCATAGGCGCTTCTTTAAACGGCTGATCGTCGGCGGTGCGCTGTTTGCCCTCAGCAGCCTGCTGCTGCAACAAGCCCTGCTGTGGCACGTGCCGCTGCCGGCGCTGATGCTGGGCCTGGCGCTGCTGCTCGGCGTCACCGGCGAAATCAGCCCGCTGCACGCCCGGCTGTTGCCGGCGGCGCTGGTGGCCGCCATCTTCTCCCTCAGCATGGCCGGCACCGTGCCTCTCTGGCAGGCGCCGCTGCTGTACGCGATCGGCACCGCCTGGTACGGCTTATTCACCTGGTTCTGGTTCCGGCTGTGGAAAGAGCAGCCGATGCGCGAGACGCTGAGCCAGCTCTATCTGGAACTGGCGGACTACTTCGAAGCCAAATACTCGCTGCTGACTCAGCACACCGATCCGCAGACCGCTCTGCCGCCGCTGCTGGTGCGCCAGCAAAAGGTGATGGATCTGATCAGCCTGCTGTACCAACAGCTTAATTTCCTGCCGCACGCCAACAACCTCGATCAAAAGCGTCTGCAACGCGCCTTTCAGGTGGCGATGGATCTGCAGGAGCACATCACCGTCAGCCTGCACTTGCCGGAGGAAGTACAAAAACTGATGGAGCAGAGCCAGGCCGAAGCGATCATTCGCCGCAACGCTCAGGTGATCGCCGGGCGGCTGCGCGTGGTGGCGCACGATATTCTCTACCATCAACATTCGAAGCGCTTTTCCATGACGCACGAACTGGCGGCGCTGGAAAAAATGGCGGCGCAGCATCCCGACAACCCGGTCGGCCAGTTTTGTTACTACCATTTCAGCCGCATTGCCCGCCTGCTGCGCACCCAGCATCCGCTGTACCGCCGCGATTTGATGCCCAGCCAGCATCGCCTGCCGTTTTGGCCGGCGTTGGCCAGCTACCTGTCGTTCAAATCCACGGCGCTGCGCAACGCCGCGCGGCTGGGGGTGACGCTGGCGGTCGGCAGCAGCCTGGGGGCGGTATTCAATCTGCCGAAGCCGTACTGGATACTGCTCACCATCATGCTGGTGAGCCAAAACGGCTATAACGCCACCCGGGTGCGTATTCAGCACCGTGCGCTCGGCACGATCGCCGGTTTGTTGCTGGCGGCCGGGCTGTTGCAGCTGCAATTACCGGAAGCAGAAACACTGAGCATCATGCTGATGATCACGCTGTTGGCCTACCTGGTTTCGCGCAAGAACTACGGGCTGTCGGTGATTGGCTTTACGGTCACGGCGGTTTACACCCTGCAGCTGCTGGCGCTGAACGGCTCGCATTTTTTGGTGCCGCGTCTGATCGATACGCTGATCGGCTGCGTGCTGGCGTTCGGCGGCACCATTTGGCTGTGGCCGCAGTGGCAAAGCGGGCTGCTGCGCAAGAATGCCCATCAGGCGCTGGAAAACGATCAAGCCGCGCTGCGGCTGATGCTGAAGCAACCGGAGCCGGACGCCACCGCGTTGGCCTATGCCCGCATGCAGGTCAACCAGGCGCACAATGCGCTGTTCACTTCGCTCAATCAGGCGATGCAGGAACCGGGGTTCGCCTCGAACTATCTGGCGGACATGCGGCTGTGGGTCACTCACAGCCAGTTCATCGTCGAACACCTGAACGCCATGACCATCCTGGCGCGCGAGCACTACATGCTGACGCCGAAGCTGGCGGAAGCGTATCTGCAAACCTGTGAAATCGCGCTGCAAAGCTGCCAGCAGCGGTTGGAATACGACGGCCCGAGCAGTGACAACAGCGGCATCATGCAGCCGCCGGATCTGCATCCGGAGATGCCCGTCACCGAGATGGAACGTCATTTGCGGCGTATTCTGTCGCACCTGAGCGTCATGCACACCATTTCGTCGCTGGCCTGGCGCCAGCGCCCGCACCACGGCATCTGGCTCAAGCGTAAACTGCGCGATCAATAAGGGCGCGGCATGCCGCGCCCCGTTATTCGCCGCAGGTGCTTCAGGCGTTGATCACATCCTGCACCGCCAGCTCGAACAGCGCCATGCCGGCCTCGATGTCCTGCAGCTCCACCACCAGCGACGGCGCAAAGCGGATCACGTTCGGCCCGGCGTTGAGGATCATCAGCCCACGCGCGGCGGCGGCGGTGAGGAAATCGCGCGCTCTGCCGTGATAATGCGGCGTCAGCTCGGCGCCGATCAGCAACCCCATGCCGCGAATGGCGGTGAAAATACCGTATTTATCGCCGATATTCTGCAAAGACTGTACATACAGCGCATGGCGCTGCTCGATGCCGCTCAGCACCTCCGGCGTATTGATCACATCCAGCGCCGCCTCCGCCACCGCGCAGGCCAGCGGGTTGCCGCCATAGGTGGTGCCGTGAGTGCCCACCTGCATCACCGACGCAATCTCTTCGGTAGTCAGCATGGCGCTCACCGGGAAACCGCCGCCCAGCGCCTTGGCGGTGGTGAGAATGTCCGGCGTCACGCCATAATGCATATAGGCGAACAGCTTGCCGCTGCGCCCCATACCGCTTTGCACTTCATCGAACACCAGCAGCGCCTGATGTTGGTCGCACAGTTTGCGCACGCCTTTAAGGAAGTCGGCGTCGACCGGCGTAATGCCGCCCTCGCCCTGAATCGGCTCCATCACCACCGCGCAGGTGTGGTCGTCCATCACCGCTTTCACCGCCGCCAGATCGTTGAACGGCACGTGCACGATGTCGGCCGGCTTCGGCCCGAACCCGTCGGAATATTTGGCCTGCCCGCCCACCGACACGGTGAACAGCGTGCGGCCGTGAAACGCGTTATAGAAGGCGATGATTTTGGTTTTATAGGGGCTGTGGCGGGTGATAGCGTAATGACGCGCCAGTTTGAACGCCGCCTCGTTGGCCTCTGCGCCGGAGTTGGCGAAGAACACCCGATCGGCGAAGGTGGCGTCGATCAATTTGCTCGCCAGGCGCAGCGCCGGTTCATTGGTGAAGACGTTGCTGGTATGCCACAAGGTTTCGCCCTGGCGTTTGAGCGCCTCGACCAGCGCCGGATGGCAGTGCCCCAGCGCCGTCACCGCTATGCCGCCGGAAAAATCGATGTACTCTTTTCCCTGCTGATCCCAGACCCGGCTGCCTTGGCCGCGCACCGGCACAAACTGGGCGGGTGCATAAACAGGCAGGATCACCTGGTCAAAGGTGCTGCGGCTCACTGCGGATTTGTCAGTCATTTTCGGCTCCACCCTGAAGGTTTTTCAGCGCTATCGCGATGTTATAATGAAAATATAATCACGAAATATGCATAAAAAAACACTAAAGCGCAAATGCAAAACGCCTGACGGGCGAAAAAAATGCGAAGGGATTAACGCCTGAGAAAATTGTCCAACAGCTGATGGCCCTGCTCGCTGAGCACGCTTTCCGGGTGGAACTGCACCCCTTCCAGCGCCAGCGTGCGGTGGCGGATACCCATGATCTCGTCGCGCACGCCGTCGCGTTCGCTCCAGGCGGTCACTTCAAAGCAATCCGGCAGCGTATCGGCTTTCAGCACCAACGAATGGTAACGCGTCACGGTCAGCGGATCGCTCAGGCCGCGAAACACGCCGACGCCCAGATGGCGAATCGCCGAGGTTTTGCCGTGCATCACCGCGCGGGCGCGCACCACCTCGGCGCCGAACGCCTGCCCCAGCGCCTGGTGCCCCAGGCACACGCCGAGGATCGGCAGCTTGCCGGCGAAATGACGAATGGCAGCCAGCGAGATGCCCGCTTCGTTCGGGGTACAAGGGCCGGGGGAAATCACCAGATGCTGCGGCGCCAGCCGCTCGATATCGGCCAGCTGCAGCTCATCATTGCGCTTCACCACCACCTCGGCACCCAACTCGCAGAAGTACTGGTAAAGGTTATAGGTAAAGGAGTCGTAGTTATCGATCAGCAGCAGCATGTTAGGTCCGGCAGAGAAAAACGCCGCCATAGTTTACTGATTTAACCCGCCGCTGCCGACGATAATTTCCGCTTACTTTTTACGGCCGCCGGTGATCGAGCCCAGTACGCCGCGCAGGATCTGCCGGCCGAGATCGCGCGCCATGCTCTTGGCGGCGGTCTGGACGATGCCGTCGCGTTTGCCGCCGCGCGGGCCGGTGGAACCGAACAGCAGCTCGTTCAATCCGTCCATCAGGCCGCCGCCCGTCTGTTGCTGCGCTTGCGCCTGCGGTTGCTGCCCCTGCTGCGCAGTGCCGACGGTGGCGAAGCCGCCCGACGACAGCTTCTCGTAGGCGGACTCGCGGTCAATCATGTCTTCATAGCGGCCATACAGCGGCGACTTGTTGATCGCGCTGTTCAGCCCTTCCGCGCCGAGCATGCCCATCTTGGATTCCGGCGCGATGACCATCGCCCGCTCCACCACGTTCGGCCGGCCCTTTTCGTCGAGGAATGACACCAGCGCTTCGCCCACGCCCAGCTCGGTGATCGCCGTTTCAGCATCGAAGGCCGGATTGGCACGCAGGGTTTGCGCCGCCGTTTTCACCGCCTTCTGATCGCGCGGCGTAAAGGCGCGCAGCGCATGCTGTACGCGGTTGCCCAACTGGCCTAGCACGCTGTCCGGGATATCCAGCGGGTTCTGGGTGACGAAGTAAATGCCGACGCCTTTGGAGCGGATCAGGCGCACCACCTGTTCGATCTTGGTCAACAGCGCCGCCGGCGCGTCGTTGAACAGCAGGTGCGCTTCATCGAAGAAGAACACCAGCTTCGGCTGTTCAGGGTCGCCCACTTCCGGCAGATGTTCAAACAGCTCGGCCAGCAGCCACAGCAGGAACACTGAATACAGCTTCGGCTGATTGATCAGCTTGTCCGCCGCCAGCAGGTTGATCACGCCATGACCGTTGGCGTCGGTTTTCATCAGATCGTTGATGTCCAGCATCGGCTCGCCGAAGAACTGGTTGGCGCCCTGCTCTTCCAGCGTCAGCAACCCGCGCTGGATGGCGCCGATCGACGCGGCAGAGATGTTGCCGTACTGAGTCTGGAATTGTTTGGCGTTATCGCCGACGAACTGCACCATGGCGCGCAGGTCTTTCATGTCCAACAGCAGCAGCGCGTTGTCATCGGCGATTTTGAACACCAGTTGCAGCACGCCGCTTTGCACCTCGTTCAGATCCAACAGGCGCCCCAGCAGCAGCGGCCCGAGATCGGAAATCGTGGCGCGGATCGGATGCCCCTTTTCGCCGTAAATATCCCACGGGATAATGGTGCAGGCCTGCGGCTGCCAGTCGGTGACGCCAATCGCTGCCAGGCGCGCCTGCAGCTTCTCGGAAGGCACGCCCTCGGCGCCGATGCCGGACAGATCGCCCTTCACGTCCGACAGGAACACCGGCACGCCGATGCGCGAGAACTGTTCGGCCATTTTTTGCAGCGTCACCGTCTTGCCGGTGCCGGTTGCCCCGGTAATCAACCCGTGGCGGTTGGCCAACGCCGGCAAAATCACCAGATCCTGTTCCGGTTTTCCGTCTTTCATCGCCTTGGCGATAATCCGTGGTTCACTCATTTTCTGTTCCTTTGACGCTGACGCGGCGCGAAACGCGCCTGTTGATGCAATAAAGCTATAAGCGCCGCGTAACCCCGTCAAGGACAAACAAAAAGGGCGCCGTCGGGACGCCCATGATGCCTGTCTTTTCAGAATCCCCCTAAGACCTGCGTTACCCCCGCAGCCCCAGTTGCTCCTTCAGCGCTTTCAAATAGCGCCGGCTGACCGGCACCGGATCGCCGGCGGACATGATCATCTCCGCCGCGCCGCCTTCTTCGAAGCGGATCTCGCGCACCTGCTCCAGGTTGACCAGATACTGCCGATGGCAGCGCACCAGCGGCGTACGGCTTTCCAGCGTGCGCAGCGTCAACTCGGTGAAACACTCCATGCCGTCGCTGCGCACCACGAATACCCCGCTCAGTTTGGAACGTATCGCCAGCACCTCGTCAAACCGCAGCAGATAGATGCGGCTGTGGCCGGTGCAGGGAATGTATTTCAGGTAGCCGGCGCTCTCATCCAGCACCGTCACGTCCTGCGGCGCACTGCGCTGCCGCAGGCGTTGCAGCGTCTTGTTCAGCCGCTTCGGCTCCGCCGGCTTCAGCAGATAGTCGAAGGCGTGCTCCTCGAACGCCTGCACCGCATATTCGTCGTAGGCGGTCAGAAACACGATGTGCGGCATCCGATTGGGATCCAGCATGCCGACCATTTCCAGCCCGCTGATACGCGGCATTTGAATATCGAGAAACACCACGTCCGGCTGCAGCCGGTGGATCTGGCTGATGGCTTCGATGGCGTTGGCGCATTCGCCGATGATCGTGATCCCCGCTTCGGCCTCCAGCAGATGGCGCAGGTTGTCGCGCGCGGAAGGCTCATCGTCAACAATCAGTGCGTTTAACATCAGGCGGCCCTCTCCATGGGAACATTGAGCGTAATGCGGGTATAGGCGTCCGGCCGGCAATCCACCTGCACGCCATAGCCTTCGCCGTAGCGCACGCGAATGCGTTTATCCACCAGATTCATACCCAGCCCGCTGCAGTTCGGTTTCGGCTGGAACAGCCCGGCGTTGTCCGTCACCTGCAGCAGCAGATGCTCGCCTTCGCAGCAGGCGCCGATTTCGATGCGGCCTACGCCCAACAGATGCGAGGTGCCGTGCTTGATGGCGTTCTCGACGATCGGCTGCAGCGAAAACGCCGGCAGCCGCGCCGCCAGCAGCGCCTCGGGCAGCGATACCGCAATCTCCAGCCGATCGGCGAAACGCGCTTTCTCGATCTGCAGGTAGGCGTTCACATGTTCTATCTCGTCCGCCAGGCTGACTTCATCATCCGAGCGCTTGAGGTTTTTGCGAAAGAAGGTCGAAAGGGATTGCACCAACTCGCAGGCGCGCTCGCCATCACGGCGGATCACCGCCACCAGCGTATTCAACGCATTGAAGAGGAAATGCGGGTTGACCTGCGCATGCAACAGCTTGATCTCCGACTGCGCCAACAGCTGCTTGTGGCGCTCGTACTGTCCGGCCATGATCTGCGCCGACAGCAGGCTGGCGATGCCTTCGCCCAGCGTGCGGTTGATAGTGCTGAACAGCTGGCTTTTCGGTTCGTACAGCTTGATGGTGCCGATGACCCGCTGGTTTTCGCCGCGCAGCGGGATCACCAGCGTCGATCCCAGCTTGCAGGCCGGATTGATCGAGCAGCAGTAAGAGAGCTGGTTGCCGTCGGCGTACACCACCTCGTTGTTGTCGATGGCGCGATGCGAATGCACCGAGGCGATCGGCGTCCCCGGCAGGTGGTGATCGTCGCCGATGCCGATAAACGCCAACAGCTTGTCGCGATCGGTGATCGCCACCGCGCCGATACCCAGTTCCTGATAAATCACCCGGGCGACCTTCATGCTGTTTTCCTGATCGAAGCCCTGCCGCAGGATACCCTCGGTGCGCTCGGCGATTTTCAGCGCCTTGGAAGAGAAAGCGCTGGTGTATTTCTCGAACATCGCGCGCCGATCCAGCAGGATTTGCATAAACATCGCCGCGCCGACGGTATTGGCGATCATCATCGGCAGCGCGATGTGTTCCACCAGCTGCAACGCCTCGTTGTAAGGACGCGCCACCGCCAGAATGATCGCCATCTGCAACACTTCCGCCACCAGCGCCACGCCGCCGACGAACAGCGGATTGAACAGCAGCTCGATGCGCCCGCGGCGCATGGCGATGCTGTGTACGATACCGCCGACCAGGCCTTCCGACACCGTGGAGATCGCGCAGGCCACGTCGGTCATGCCGCCGAGCGTATACCGGTGCAGCCCGCCGGTCAGCCCGACCAGAAAGCCTACCGACGGCCCGCCCAGCAAGCCGCCCAGGACCGCGCCTATCGCGCGGGTATTGGCGATCGAATCCTGAATGTGCAACCCGAAATAGGTGCCCATGATGCAGAACACCGAGAAAATCACGTAACACAGCAGCTTGTGCGGCAGGCGAATAGTCACCTGCATCAGCGGGATGAACAGCGGGGTTTTGCTCAGCAGATAGGCGATAACGAGATAGACGCACATCTGCTGCAGCAGCAACAGCACCTGGTTAAATTCATACATGGCAGCAACTCATCCAGAGACAACAAAGGGCGAACGCCGGATTTCCGGTCTGATTATTGTCTGCCGATTAGAGCATGGGGCGCAGGAGAAAACAGTGATGAAGGCAAGGCTTCGGGAGGAAGGAGCGGCCGACCCCGGCGGGATCGGCCAAAAAACTTACGGCAGTACCTTGGCCGACAGAATCACCACCGGTTTGGTCGGCACATTCTGGTAAGGGCCGACGTTGCCGGTCGGCACCTGGGCAATTTTGTCCACCACGTCCATGCCTTTCACCACTTTGCCGAATACCGCGTAGCCGAAGTCACGCTGGCCGTGATCCAGGAAGGCGTTATCCGCCACGTTCAGGAAGAACTGGCTGGTGGCGCTGTCCTTGTCGGCGGTGCGCGCCATCGAGATGGTGCCGCGCAGGTTGCGCAAACCGTTGTCGGCTTCGTTCTTGATCGGCGCCTTGGTGGATTTTTGCTGCATGTCAGCGGTGAAACCGCCGCCCTGGATCATAAAGCCCGGGATCACGCGGTGGAAGATGGTGTTGTTGTAGTACCCGCTGTTCACGTAGTCGACGAAGTTCTGGCTGGAAACCGGTGCCTTCTGGCTGTCGAGCGCCAACTCGATATTCCCCGCCGAGGTCGTCAGCATGACGTGGGTCTCACCGGCGGCGAGTGCGGCTGGCGCCACTGCGGTCAGGGAACACAGCGCGACGAAGGTCACTAAAGTACGTTTGAACATTAACGGGTCCTTTCTCTGAGAGACAAACAACGGAAAAGCGCTTTGATTCTAAAGAGCTGTATCGGCAAGTGCCAGCCATTTACCTATATTTACCCAATTACGGGACATATCCTAGGCGGCCCTGAATTTTGCTGCGGAAAGTATGGGCGCAGAAGGCTTTTTTGCCAACCGCATCACGCATTTTTTGCCCCGCGCCGCCCCGGGGCGTTTTTTGCGATCTGCCTCCCAGTTTGCACACGCATTGTCGTTACTCTATTCAAATGAGAGCGCTCTCATTATAAAAAGAACGGATACTGAAGCATCCCACGGCGGCGTCGCCGCGCAACCCCTGGAGAAATGACGTGAGTGAATTGATGACTGAAGTCAGCCCCGAGTTTGAAAGCACCATCATGGAACTGCTGGTGTTCTCCGGCAGCGCGCGCAGCAATGCGTTGATGGCGCTGCGGCAAGCACGCGCCGGCGACTTCGCCGCCGCGGCCAAGCACATGGTCGAATCCAAAGAGTGGGTGAAGAAGGCGCACCTGATCCAGACCGAGCTGATCGGCCTGGACGAAGGCTGCGGCAAGCTGGCGATCAACCTGATCACCGTGCATGCGCAGGACCATTTGATGAACGCCATGGTGATCCAGGATCTGGCCGACGACATGATCGAGCTCTATCGCCGTCAGTCGCAGACGGAGGGCCGCCCATGAGCACGCTCAAAATCGCCGTGATCGGCGGCGGCAGCAGCTACACCCCCGAACTGGTGGACGGGCTGATCCAGCGCATCGAGGAGCTGCCGGTCACCGAACTGGCACTGGTGGACGTCGAACCGGGCCGGCAAAAAGTGGAAACCATCGCCGCCCTGACCCGCCGCATGCTGGCGCGCCACGGGCTGGAACAGGTGAAGGTCAGCGTGCACTTCGCGCTGGACGAAGCGATTCGCGGCGCCGCTTTCGTGCTGACCCAGTTCCGCGTCGGGCAACTGCCGGCGCGCGCCGCCGACGAACGGCTGGGCCTCAAATACCAGCTGCTCGGCCAGGAGACCACCGGCGTCGGCGGCTTCGCCAAGGCGCTGCGCACCATTCCGGTAATGCTGGATATCGCCCGTCGGGTGGAAAAGCTGGCACCGGACGCCTGGATCATCAACTTCACCAACCCGGCTGGCATCGTCACCGAGGCGGTGTCCCGCTTTACCAAAGCGAAGATCATCGGCCTGTGCAACGTACCGATCAGCATGCATCACATGATCGCCAACATGCTGCAGGCGCCTTACGCCGACGTGCAGCTGCGGTTCGCCGGTTTGAACCACATGGTCTGGGTACATCAGGTCACGCAGCAGGGGCGCGACGTCACCGGCAACGTGATCGACATGCTGTGCGACGGCGCGGCGCTGACCATGAACAACATCAAGGAAGAGCCCTGGCAGCCGGACTTCCTGCGCGCGCTCGGCGCCATCCCCTGCCCGTATCACCGCTATTTTTACCAGACCCGCGAGATGCTGGCGGAAGAGATGGCCGCCGCCGGCGAGCGCGGCACCCGCGCCGAGCAGGTGATGCAGGTAGAAAAAGAGCTGTTCGAGCTGTATGCCGATCCGCAGTTGAACAGTAAGCCGGAGCAGCTCAGCTTCCGCGGCGGTTCTTTCTATTCCGAAGTTGCGCTGGAGCTGATCCGTGCTATCCATAATAATCTCGGCACGCAATTAGTGGTCAACACCGCAAACCGCGGCGCAATCCATGGCCTGCCGGACGATGCTGTGATAGAAATCAACTGTATCGTCGATGCTCAGGGCGCGCATCCGCTGACCTTCGGCCCGCTGTCGGAACCGATGCAGGCGCTGACGCAGCAGGTGAAAGCCTACGAACGCCTGACCATCGAGGCCGCGGTGCACGGCGATCGCCGCAGCGGCTTGCTGGCGCTGATCGCCAACCCGCTGGTGGGCAACGCCAATCTGGCGCAGCCGTTGCTGGACGAGGTGTTGACGATAAACGCGCCGTATTTGCCGCAGTTCAGGTAAGCGCCTGCGCGCGGTATGACAGGGGTTCGGCGCGCCGAACCCATTTTTTTAGCCGTAATCAGGAGTTGGACGATGGTGACACTGGAAGATGTCGCGGCGCTGGCGGGCGTATCGCGCGCCACCGTATCGCGGGTAGTGAACGGCGACAGCAACGTCAAAGCGCCGACCCGCGAGAAGGTTGAGCGCGCCGTCGCCCAGCTCGGTTACACCCCCAACCCGGCGGCCCGCGCGCTCGCCTCCAGCCACAGCAATACCCTCGGGTTGGTCACCACGTCGTATCGCGGCGGCTTCTTCGGCGCGCTGATGGACTTCGTGCAAACCGAGGCCGAATCCCACGGCAAGCAGCTGCTGGTGACCCAGGGCCGCAACAGCGCCGAAAACGAATGGCAGGCGGTGCAGCGGCTGTTCAGCCTGCGCTGCGACGGCGTGATCCTGCACGTGCGTTTTCTCAGCGACGATCGGCTGCGCCAGCTGGCGGCGGAGCAACGTGATTTCGTGTTGCTCGATCGTCTGGTGCCGGGGCTGGAAGACCGCTGCGTCACCTTCGATCATCCGCTCGCCAGCCGCATGGCGACCCAGCAACTGCTCGACGCCGGCCACCGGCGCATCGCCTGCATCAGCGGGCCGCGCGAGCGGCCGTCGAGCCGCCTGCGGCTGCAAGGGTTTGAAGAGGCGATGCAGGCGGCGAATATCGAGCCGGTGGCCTGTCTGGAGGGCGTTTACGATCTGGAAAGCGGTTACCGCTGCGCCGATCGCCTGTTGCGGCAGGCCGCGCCGCCCAGCGCCATCTACTGCTGCAACGAAGAGATGGCGATCGGCGCCCTGCTGGCGATCAACGAGCACCGCCTGCGGGTGCCGCAGGATATCTCCTTGATCTGCTACGACAGCGGCGAACGCGCGCCCTTCGTCCGCCCGGCGTTGAGCAGCGTACACTTTCCCATCAGCGAGATGGCGCAATACGCGGCGCGCAGGTTGATCGATCCCGCCACCCCGACGCACCGTTTTGAGCCGACGATCATCAACCGTGATTCCATTGTGACGGTACGCAAATAGATCACAATAATGCGTATCATCCCTTCATGGGTTGCATCAAAAAATCGACAGCCATCACAAAAAATCCCGTTGTCTGTGCTAGGATCCGCCCCCTGGTGGCCTGAACGGGACTTTTTTCTGCGTTTGCCAGGAAAAGCCAGCGGCCTTATGCCAGTTTTAAAACCTCTAACAGACATATTCAGGCCTATATAATGAATGACAGTAACCGCATACGGCTTACCTGGATCAGCTTCTTTTCGTACGCGCTGACCGGTGCTTTAGTGATCGTCACAGGGATGGTGATGGGAAACATTGCAGAGTACTTTAATCTGCCGGTTTCCAGCATGAGTAACACCTTTACTTTCCTCAACGCCGGCATTTTGATTTCGATCTTCCTCAATGCCTGGCTGATGGAAATCATCCCGCTGAAGCGTCAGCTGATCTTCGGCTTTGTCCTGATGGTGCTGGCGGTGGCAGGGCTGATGCTCGGCAAGAGCCTGACCATGTTCTCGCTGTGCATGTTTATCCTCGGCGTGGTTAGCGGTATCACCATGTCGATCGGCACCTTCCTGATCACCCACATGTATGCCGGCCGCCAGCGCGGTTCACGCCTGTTGTTCACCGACTCCTTCTTCAGCATGGCCGGGATGATCTTCCCGATCGTCGCCGCGATGCTGTTGGCCCGCCACATCGGCTGGTACTGGGTTTATGCCTGCATCGGCCTGCTGTACGTGGGGATCTTCGTGCTGACCCTGTGCTCCGAATTCCCGGTGCTGGGCAAGAAAGGCGCCGACGCCGGTCAGCCGGTCGAAAAAGAAAAATGGGGCATCGGCGTGCTGTTCCTGTCGATCGCCGCACTGTGCTACATCCTCGGCCAGCTGGGCTTCATTCAGTGGGTGCCTGAGTACGCCACCAAGTCGTTCAACATGGACATCGGCCAGGCCGGTAAGCTGGTGAGCGACTTCTGGACCTCTTACATGGTCGGCATGTGGGTGTTCAGCTTCATCCTGCGCTTCTTCGATCTGCAGCGCATCGTTACCGTGCTGGCCGCATTGGCTACCGGCGCGATGTACCTCTTCGTCAGCACCGACAACCCGGAGCACCTGGGCTACTACATCATGGCCCTGGGCTTCGTTTCCAGCGCCATCTACACCACGCTGATCACCCTCGGCTCGCTGCAGACCAAGGTCTCCTCACCGAAGCTGGTCAACTTTATCCTGACCTGCGGCACCATCGGCACCATGCTGACCTTCGTGGTCACCGGCCCGATCGTGGCGAAAGGCGGCGCGCACGCAGCGCTAACCACCGCCAACGGCCTGTACCTGGCAGTGTTCGTGATGTGTCTGCTGCTGGGCTTCGTAACCAAGCACCGCAGCCACGGTCACGTGACGCACTGATTTCTTCGCATCAAATACATCAAGGGCGCCCGCAAGGCGCCCTTTTTTATGTACATTTTTCACACTTAATTATACATTGTTTATACATGAACAATGGAGAGGGATTGCTCATGAAAGTCTTTATCAAAAAATGGGGCAACAGCGCAGGAATGCTGGTGCCCTCAGCGCTAATGAACGAGCTGGAACTCCAGGTAGGTCAGGAAATGGACATGCAGGTCATCGATGGAACGTTGGTCATTAAACCGGTTAAGAAACGCTATTCACTGCAGCAATTGCTCGATAGCTGTGACGGTGAAGCGCCGGCCGCCGCAGACGACAACTGGGAACACATGCCGCCGGCGGGGAAAGAAGTATGGTGAAGCGCCCCGTTTTTCAGCGCGGAGATCTTATCCGGGTCAGCCTGAATCCCGTGGTTGGCCGTGAGCAGCAAGGCGACTTTCGTCCGGCACTGGTGCTTTCTCCCCGCGAGTTTAATGCGCTGGGCATGGTGCTAGTTGCCCCTATTTCACAAGGGGCTAATTTTGCCCGTACAGCGGGTTTCACCGTCAGCCTGAGCGGGAGCGGCACCGCAACGCAGGGCGTCATCTTGATCAACCAGGTTCGCATGATGGATCTGGCCGGGCGCAGCGCGCAATTCGTTGAACGTGCTCCTGGCGAAGTCATCGCCGACGCGCTGGCACGGCTTCAGGCAATCATCGACTAACGCCGAAAATCCACCGTCTCATCCTGCTGCAGATGCAGCGTGGTTTCCGCCGGCCGCGTTTCGGCGATCACCGCGCCCTGGCGAATCGAATAACGCACCGGCGTCTGGCGGCGCACCGCGTCGAAACCGCTTTCCGCCGGCAGGATCACCAGGTTGGCGCTGTTGCCGGCCGCCAGGCCGTAGTCGCTCAGGTTAAGAGTGCGCGCGCTGTGGCTGGTGATCAGCTTCAACCCGTCGTCGATTTGGCCATAGCCCATCAGCTGGCACACGTGCAGCCCCATATGCAGCACCTGCAGCATGTTGGCGGTGCCGAGCGGATACCAGGGATCGAACACATCGTCGTGGCCGAAGCAGACGTTGATCTCCGCCTCCAGCATCTCCTTCACCCGCGTCACGCCGCGCCGTTTTGGGTAGCTGTCGAAACGCCCCTGCAGGTGAATGTTCACCAGCGGGTTGGCGACGAAGTTGATGCCGGACATTTTCAGCAGGCGGAACAGCCGCGAGGCGTAAGCGCCGTTGTAAGAGTGCATCGCCGTGGTGTGGCTGGCGGTGACTTTCTCCCCCATCTCCAGCTTCAGCGCCAGCGCCGCCACGGTCTCGACGAAACGCGATTGCTCATCGTCAATTTCATCGCAGTGCACGTCCACCAGCCGATCGTATTTTTGCGCCAGCGCGAATGCCTTATGCAGCGACTCCACGCCGTACTCGCGAGTGAACTCGAAATGCGGAATGGCGCCCACCACGTCGGCTCCCAGCCGCAGCGCTTCTTCCAGCAATGCTTCGCCGTTGGGATAGGAAAGGATCCCCTCCTGCGGGAAGGCGACGATCTGCAGCGTTACCCAGGGCGCCACCTCCTGCTTAACTTCCAGCATGGCGCGCAGTGCGGTCAGCGTGGGATCGGAAACGTCGACGTGGGTGCGCACATACTGCACGCCGTTGGCGATCTGCCACTTGAGCGTTTGCCAGGTGCGTTGCTTGACGTCTTCATGAGTCAACAAGGCTTTGCGTTCTGCCCAGCGCTCAATCCCCTCAAACAGCGTGCCGGACTGGTTCCAGGCCGGCTGACCGGCGGTTTGCGTGGTATCCAGGTGAATATGCGGTTCGACGAATGCCGGCAGCGCCAGCCCGCCCTGCGCATCCAGCACGTCGCTGCGCCACTCCTGCCCTTCCGGCTGCGGCACCAGATGCGCAATGCGCCCCTGTTCTATCGCCAGTTGCCACAATCCTTCATGCCCGCTTAAACGCAGGTTGTCGATAAACTTCAATGGACGTTTCACCACCCTTCACCTCTGCCGTTGCGCTGGTTTTCTTCATCATACTGGCAGCGGATCGCGCTGACAAAGTCGCCGTTGCATGCCGGCCTGCGCGTCTACTCCCAGCGGGGTAGTTGGTGCGCGACCTGACTCGCTTCAGCTAAAGGTGAATAAAATCCACAACTTATCAAAAAACGTGGAAAATCATTCATATACCACGTTGTGGGTATATAAAGGCGCGATTGATTTGCATCAATAAATTGCCCCTCGGGAGGGATAAGGTAAGCCTAGGAAACCCGAATTTTGAGGCAATAATGAGCAGAGTCAAACTTGCCGTGATCGGCAATGGCATGGTCGGCCACCGGTTCATCGAAGATCTGTTGGATAAAGCAGACAAAGACCTATTCGACATCACCGTGTTTTGCGAAGAGCCGCGCATCGCTTACGATCGCGTGCATCTCTCTTCCTATTTCTCGCACCATACCGCCGAAGAGCTGTCGCTGGTGCGCGAAGGCTTTTACGAAAAGCACGGCGTGAAGGTGCTGATCGGCGAACGCGCCATCACCATCAATCGCGACGAGAAAGTCATCC
Source organism: Serratia sp. CY55921 (assembly GCF_052167655.1). NCBI lineage: Bacteria > Pseudomonadati > Pseudomonadota > Gammaproteobacteria > Enterobacterales > Yersiniaceae > Serratia > Serratia sp. CY55921. Next base: position 37,317 of record NZ_JBJNMU010000007.1, read on the forward strand.
ACTCCAATACCGGACGCACCGTCTATTACGACAAGCTGATCATGGCCACCGGCTCCTATCCGTGGATCCCGCCGATTAAGGGCTCGGATAGCCAGGACTGCTTCGTTTACCGCACCATCGAAGACCTTAACGCCATCGAAGCCTGCGCGCGCCGCAGCAAACGCGGCGCGGTGGTCGGCGGCGGGCTGTTGGGGCTGGAAGCCGCCGGCGCGCTGAAAAGCCTGGGGGTGGAAACGCACGTGATCGAGTTCGCTCCGATGCTGATGGCCGAACAGCTCGACCCGATGGGCGGTGACCAGCTGCGCCGCAAGATCGAGCGCATGGGCGTCAAGGTACACACCGGCAAAAATACCCAGGAGATTGTCAACGGCGGCGGCACGGCTCGCAAAACCCTGCATTTCGCCGACGGCAGCCTGCTGGAAGTGGATTTCATCGTGTTCTCCACCGGCATCCGCGCCCAGGACAAGCTGGCGCGCCAGTGTGGGCTGGAGATCGGCCGCCGCGGCGGCATCGCCATTAACGACAGCTGCCAGACGTCGGATCCGGACGTCTACGCCATCGGTGAGTGCGCCGCCTGGCGCGATCGCACCTTCGGTCTGGTGGCGCCGGGTTACAAAATGGCGCAGGTGGCCGTCGATCACCTGCTGGGCCGCGAAAACGGCTTCCAGGGCGCCGACATGAGCGCCAAGCTGAAGCTGCTGGGCGTGGACGTCGGCGGCATAGGCGATGCCCACGGCCGCACCGAAGGCGCCCGCAGCTACGTTTATCTGGATGAAAGCAAAGAAGTCTACAAACGCATCGTGGTCAGCGCCGACAATAAGACCCTGCTCGGCGCGGTGCTGGTGGGCGACACCAGCGACTACGGCAACCTGTTGCAGCTGGCGCTGAACGGCATCGAGCTGCCGGAAAACCCGGACGGCCTGATCCTGCCGGCCCATGCGGGCAGCAAACCGGCCATCGGCGTAGATTCGCTGCCGGAAAGCGCGCAGATCTGCTCCTGCTTCGACGTCAGCAAAGGCGACATCATCCAGGCGGTCAATAAAGGCTGCCACACCGTGGCGGCGCTGAAAGCCGAAACCAAGGCCGGCACCGGCTGCGGCGGCTGCATCCCGCTGCTCACCCAGGTGTTGAACGCCGAGCTGAGCAAGCAAGGCATCGAGGTCAACCACCACCTGTGCGAACACTTCGCCTATTCACGCCAGGAGCTGTTCCACCTGATCCGCGTCGAAGGCATCAAGTCGTTCGAGGCGTTATTGGCCAAATACGGCAAAGGCTACGGCTGCGAAGTCTGCAAACCGACCGTCGGCTCGCTGCTGGCCTCGTGCTGGAACGAATACATCCTCAAACCGCAGCACACGCCGCTGCAGGATACCAACGACAACTTCCTCGGCAATATCCAAAAAGACGGCACTTACTCGGTGATACCGCGCTCCGCCGGCGGCGAAATCACCCCGGACGGCCTGCTGGCCATCGGACAGATCGCCAAGGAGTACAATCTTTACACCAAAATGACCGGCTCGCAGCGCATCGGCATGTTCGGCGCGCAGAAAGACGACCTGCCGGCCATCTGGCGCAAGCTGCTCGCCGCCGGCTTTGAAACCGGGCACGCATACGCCAAGGCGCTGCGCATGGCGAAAACCTGCGTCGGCAGCACCTGGTGCCGCTATGGCGTCGGCGACAGCGTCGGTTTCGGCGTCACGCTGGAACATCGCTACAAAGGCATCCGCACCCCGCACAAAATGAAATTCGGCGTCTCGGGCTGTACCCGGGAATGCGCCGAAGCGCAGGGCAAGGACGTCGGCATCATCGCCACCGAAAACGGCTGGAACCTGTATGTTTGCGGCAACGGCGGCATGAAACCGCGCCACGCCGACCTGCTGGCCGCCGATCTCGATAGCGAGACCCTGGTGCGCTACCTTGACCGTTTCATGATGTTCTATATCCGCACCGCCGATAAGCTGCAGCGCACCTCGGTATGGCTGGAGAGCCTGGAAGGCGGCATCGATTACCTGCGCAAGGTGATCGTTGACGACAAGCTCGGCATCAACGAGCAGCTGGAAGCGGATATCGCCCGCCTGCGCGAGGCAGTGATCTGCGAGTGGAAAGAAACCGTCGAGCACCCGGAAACGCAGCTGCGCTTCGCCCACTTCATCAACAGCCCGCTGCGCGATCCGAACGTGCAGGTGGTGGCCGAACGTGACCAACACCGCCCGGCGCGCCCTGACGAGCGCATTGCCGTCACCCTGATCGACACCGAGGAGAGCCAAGCATGAGCCAGTGGATTACCGTTTGCCCCATCGCCGACATCCTGCCCGGCACCGGCGTATGCGCCCTGATCGGCGATCGGCAGGTGGCGGTGTTCCGCCCCTATGCCGACGAACAGGTGTTCGCCATCAGCAATATCGACCCGTTCGCCCAGGCCAGCGTGCTGTCGCGCGGGCTGATCGCCGAGCATCAGGGGGAATTGTGGGTCGCCAGCCCGCTGAAGAAACAGCGTTTCCGCCTGTACGATGGCCACTGCCTGGAAGATGACAGCCGCTCCGTCGCCAGCTTCACCAGCCGGGTGGTCGACGGCATCGTGCAAGTCGCGGCATAACCTTTCGGGGGCGCATCCCGCCCCCACGCCGATAATCCCGAGGAATGCCGATGGACTACCTGCCGATTTTCTGCCAACTGCAACACAAAGCCTGCCTGCTGGTCGGCGGCGGCGAAATCGCCGAACGCAAGGCGCGCCTGCTGCTGGACGCCGGCGCGGCGCTGACCGTCAACGCCCTGGCCTTCAGCCCGCAGTTCCACCAGTGGGCGGCAGAAGGCCTGTTGACGCTGGCCGAGGGCGAATTCAGCCCGGCCCTGCTGACGGAAAAATGGTTGGTGATCGCCGCCACCGATAGGCTGGAGGTCAACGCGCGGGTGTACCAGTGCGCCAACCAGCAGCGGGTGTTCTGCAACGTGGTCGATGACCCGAAACGCGCCAGCTTTATCATGCCGTCGATCATCGATCGTTCGCCGATCGTGGTGGCGGTGTCCTCCGGCGGCAAAGCGCCGGTGTTGGCGCGGTTGCTGCGCGAGAAGCTGGAAGCGCTGCTGCCGCAACACCTCGGCAAGCTGGCGCAGCTCGGCGGATCGCTGCGTCAACGGGTGAAACAGCGCTTCAGCAGCCTCGGCGCGCGCCGCCGCTTCTGGGAGCGGCTGTTCGCTCACGATCGGCTGGCGCAATCGCTGGCCAATGACGACGCGGCTCTGGCCGAACGCCAGCTCGAACAGCTGTTCAGCGAACGGCCGGAGGATCGCGGTGAAGTGGTGCTGGTGGGCGCCGGGCCGGGCGATGCCGGCCTGCTGACGCTGAAAGGGCTGCAACAGATCCAGCAGGCCGACGTGGTGGTTTACGACCGGCTGGTCTCCGAAGAGATCATGACGCTGGTTCGTCGCGACGCCGAGCGCATCTTCGTTGGCAAACGCGCCGGCCATCACTGCGTGCCGCAGGAGCAGATCAACCACATCTTGCTGCAGCAAGCGCGGCAAGGCAAACGCGTGGTGCGCCTGAAGGGCGGCGATCCCTTTATCTTCGGCCGCGGCGGCGAAGAGCTGGAAACGCTGGCGGACGCCAACGTACCGTTCTCGGTGGTGCCGGGCATCACCGCCGCCTCCGGCTGTTCCGCCTACAGCGGCATCCCGCTCACCCACCGCGACCACGCGCAGAGCGTGCGTCTGGTGACCGGCCACGCCAAGGCCGACGGTGGATTGGACTGGGCGACGCTGGCCGCCGGGCAACAGACGCTGGTGTTCTATATGGGGCTATCGCAGGCGGCGGAGATCCAGCGCCGGCTGATCGCGAACGGACTGCCGGCCGCTACGCCGGTGGCGCTGGTGGAAAACGGCACTTCCTGTCGTCAGCGGGTGATCGAAGGCGAGCTTGGCCAACTGGGCGCCTTGTCCCTGCAGGCCGCCAGCCCCAGCCTGATCATCGTCGGCAGCGTGATCAGCCTGCGCAGCAAGCTCAATTGGTTCGCCAGCGAAGCCCCGCCCGCCGGCCTGGCGCAAATGGCGTGATACCGACGTAAAAAAAGCGGCCCAAGGCCGCTTTTTTTATTTGCGCCGGCGTTACGCCTGCGGCGGTACGAAACCGACGGCCTGATAAACCTTCGCCAGGGTTTCCTGCGCGCGTGCACGGGCTTTGGCGGCGCCGTCGCGCATCACATGCTGCAGGTAGGCTTCGTCGTTGCGGAAGCGGTGGTAACGCTCCTGCAGCTCAGCCAGCATGCCGGAGACGGCTTCCGCCACCGCGCCTTTCAGGTGGCCGTACATTTGGCCTTCGAACTCGGCTTCCAGCTGCGCGATGCTCTTGCCGGTGACGCCGGCGAGGATGTCCAACAGGTTGGAGACGCCCGCCTTGTTGACCACGTCGTAACGCACGACAGGTGGCTCTTCCGAGTCGGTCATTGCGCGTTTGATCTTTTTGGTCACCGCTTTCGGATCTTCCAGCAGGCCGATCACGTTGTTGCGGTTATCGTCCGACTTGGACATCTTCTTGGTCGGTTCCTGCAGCGACATCACGCGTGCGCCGGATTTAGGAATAAACGGCTCCGGCACTTTGAACACGTCGCCGTACAGCGCGTTGAAACGCTGGCCCACGTCGCGGCTCAGTTCCAGGTGTTGTTTCTGGTCTTCGCCCACCGGCACCTGATTGGTTTGATACAGCAGGATGTCCGCCGCCATCAGCACCGGATAGCTGAACAGCCCGGCGTTGATGTTCTCCGCGTAGCGTGCGGATTTGTCTTTGAACTGCGTCATGCGGCTCAGTTCGCCGAAATAGGTGTAGCAGTTCAGCACCCAGCTCAGCTGCGTGTGCTCAGGCACGTGCGACTGCACGAAGATGGTGCTTTTTTCCGGATCGATACCGCAGGCCAGATACAGCGCCAGCGTATCCAGCGTGGCTTTGCGCAGCTTTTCGGCGTCTTGGCGCACGGTGATGGCATGCAGATCGACGATGCAGTAGATGCAGTCGTAGTCGTCCTGCATCTGCACCCACTGACGCAGCGCACCCATGTAGTTGCCGATGGTCAGTTCGCCGGACGGCTGCGCGCCGCTAAATACGATGGGCTTACTCATGTTTAAATTTCCTGATTCTCTAAAGATGACAGCCCAAGAGCGGGCAACAAATCGGCGAAGCGCTCCAACACCCGATCGGGGTGGCTCAGGGCGATCGATTCGCCGTAGTTATAACCGTAGGTAAAACCGACGCTCGGGCAACCGGCCCCCTGAGCGGCTTGAATATCGTTGCGCGAATCGCCGACGAACAGCAGTTCATGCGCTCGCAACCCAAGCTTGCCGAGCACCAGATACAACGGCGCCGGGTGAGGTTTCTTTTCCGTCACGTCGTCGCCGCCGATCACCAGCGAAAAATACTCGCCAATGCCCAGCGATGCCAGCAGCGGCGCCACGAACGGCGTCGGCTTGTTGGTCACCAATGCCATCGGGTAACCGTGCGCGGCCAGGCGGGCCAGCGTCTCTTGCACCTGCGGGAACAGGCGGCTGCCGCTGTCAACAGTCTGCGCGTAGAAATGATCGAAGCGCTCACGCAGCCGGCTGCACTGCTCCGGCGTGTCTTCCGCTTCCGCCCAGCGCAGCGCGCGCTGCACCAGCACGTCGGCGCCGTTGCCGATCCAGGTGCCAACTCGCTCTTCACCCGCTTGCGGCAGCCCCCTCTCTTCCAGCGCCATATCGATGGCGGCCGCGAGGCCCGGCGCGCTGTCGACCAGCGTACCGTCAAGATCGAAGGCCAGTGCGCGGATCGCGCCGAAATCAGCCATGGGAAACCTTCGCCAGCTCGCTGCGCATTTCGTCGATCACCTTGCGGTAGTCCGGCTGGCCAAAGATGGCGGAACCGGCGACAAACATATCGGCGCCCGCGGCGGCGATTTCGGCGATGTTGTCCACCTTCACCCCGCCGTCGACTTCGAGACGGATATCGCGGCCGCTGTCGTCGATCAGTTTGCGCACCTGGCGCAGCTTGTCGAGCGTGCCGTGGATGAACGACTGGCCGCCGAAGCCCGGGTTGACCGACATCAGCAGGATCACGTCGATTTTATCCATCACGTAATCAAGATAGCTCAGTGGGGTCGCCGGGTTGAACACCAGGCCGGCCTTACAGCCGTGCTCTTTGATCAGCTGAATGGTGCGATCGACATGCTCGGAAGCTTCGGGGTGGAAAGAGATATAAGACGCGCCGGCCTTGGCGAAATCAGGCACGATGCGATCCACCGGTTTGACCATCAGGTGCACGTCAATCGGCGCAGTAATGCCGTAGTTGCGCAGCGCTTCGCACACCATCGGACCGATGGTCAGATTGGGCACGTAGTGGTTATCCATCACGTCGAAGTGCACCACGTCGCCGCCTGCAGCCAGCACGTTAGCGGTATCTTCACCTAACCGGGCAAAATCTGCCGACAGAATGGACGGGGCAATCAAAAACTTTTTCATCCGCTTCTCCAAACGTAGGGTCGAGTTGTTATGCGCCGGGGTGCCCCGGCTTAGCGATACAGCGCCAAAAGCTCGTTCACTTTGCTGCGGCCGAGAATGTTGCGGCTGATTGTACGGCGCGCTTTCACCACATACAGCGCAGCATGCTGGTACCAGTCGCGCGTCAGCTCGGTATCGTGATTGGAGATCAATACCGGTACCTGGCTCTCTACCGAGAGCTGGTGCGCCAGTTGCGCCAGGCTTTGCTGATCGGCGATGCTGAAGCTGTTAGTGTGGTAAGCGGTGAAATTCGCCGTCGCCGACAGCGGCGCATAAGGCGGATCGCAATACACCACGGCACCGGCCACGGCCTTCGCCATGGTATCGCGGTAATGCTCGCAGACAAAAGTGGCATTGCGCGATTTTTCGGCAAACCAGTAGAGCTCTTCTTCCGGGAAGTACGGTTTCTTGTACCGGCCAAACGGCACGTTGAACTCGCCGCGCAGGTTATAGCGGCACAGGCCGTTATAGCAGTGACGGTTCAGGTACAGGAACAGCAGCGCCCGGCGGTAAGCCTCGGTGCTAGTATTGAACTCTTCTCGCAGCAGGTAAAACTGATCCGAGTTATTGAATTCATCGGCGAAAAGCGTGCGGGCATCGCGCACGAAGTCATCCGTGCGCAGCTTAACGATGTTATACAGGTTGATAAGATCGCTATTGATGTCGGCGAGAATGTAGGCGTCGTAATCCGTATTCAGAAAGACGGATCCCGCACCCACGAAGGGCTCGATTAAGCAGTCTCCCGCCGGCAGATGGCGACGAATCTCATCTACCAGCGGGTATTTTCCACCAGCCCATTTTAAAAAAGCGCGGTTTTTCTTCATGCCGTCAATTAGCTACTTATACAATTCAGAGCGGCGGATTGTACTCTGTTTCAGACAGCACATCAGCGCACAAATTTAAATGATTTATTTTTTAAGATCTTGCTGCACTTGGTGTACAGGTCGAACCCATGGTTTTTTCGCCTGCACATCGGCCGGCAACGAAGCAATGGCGCGCTTCGCTTCCGCAGAAGACGCATAGTTGCCGCTCACCAGCACGTACCACGGCTTGCCGTCACGCTTGGTGGCGTACACCAGGTAATTCTGCAGCTTCTGCTGTTTGGCATAGGCGTTCAGCGTATCGGAACGCGAAGCGCTGCTCAGTTGCAAGGTATAGTGGCTGCCCGGCGCAGACTGCACAGAACTGCCACTGCTGGCGACCGCTCCCGCTTTCGCGGTGGAAGACGGCTTGGCCGGCGGCGTATACACCGTAGTCGGTGATTTATGCTGCGTCGCGGTCGGTTTGGCGGCGGCGGTTTTCGCCGGCGTTTTATGCTGTTGCGGGGCAGTGCCCTGCACAGGACGCGTCGCTTCGCGCGCTGCGGCGCCGCTCATCACCGTTGCCGGTGCGGTCGGCAACGTCGACGCTGCGCCGGTCATGCCCTGCGTAGCGGCATCCACCTGCCCCTGCTGCTGCGACAGCGCATCCGCCATGTTGCCCGGCAAATCGACGCGCTGCTGCGCACCGCCTTGCTGAGGCTGCGTTTGCGCTTCGGTCGGCGTGCCGGAGATCGGCGGAACGCTGACGTTCTGCGGTTGCTGCGGCTGAGTCGCGCTCACGCCGTTATTATCGTGGGTATCCGTCGTGCCGCCCGGCACGCCGTTATTGGCGGTGGTCAGCGACGAAGAACCGGACAGGTTGATATCGCGGGCCGCGCCGTTTTGCGCGCCGCTCTCCTGAGCCGCTTCATGTTTGGTCGGCGCCTTCAGGGCTGAACCGATGCCGATAATCAGCAGCAGCAGCACCAAAATGCCGATGCCAATCATCAAATGCTGGCGCGAAACGGCGAAGCGCGGCGCGGCGGCCGGCTTGCGCGAACGCGTAGGACGACGATCGCTGCTATCAGGTCTGAGATCGTCTTCCGGTTTAAACTCGTCCATCTGAAACCCTCCAACTAGAGGCAAAAGCCCACCACCGTAGACCTACCGTGGCACGGGCGGATTAACCCGATGATGGCAAAGCGACACCCGTCGTGCTCTGCTCACTGTATTAATATAGATGCTAATGGCGGCTAAGCCACTGTTACTTAGTCCGATTTAATTACGCTTCCGCTCAGGCAAGCAGGCGGCGATCGACGCCAGCACCAGCTCATGCCCTACGCCGCCGCGCACTTCCGCCGCACCGATCGCGGTCGGCAACACCAAACGCAGTTCCCCCGCCAGCACTTTCTTGTCGCGCAACATGTGCGGCAAGTAGGATTCCGGCGTCATTTCCTGCGGCCCGCAGACCGGCAAGCCGGCGCGCAGCAGCAGCGCTTTGATGCGCTCGATGTCTTCAACGGAGAACTGGCCGAGACGGTGCGCGGTTTCCGCCGCCATCACCATGCCCGCAGCCACCGCCTCACCGTGCAGCCACACGCCGTAGCCCATCTCGGCTTCGATAGCATGGCCGTAAGTATGGCCCAGATTCAGCAGGGCGCGCAGGCCGCTTTCGCGTTCGTCTGCGGCCACCACCTCGGCCTTCAGCTCGCAGCAGCGGCGAATACAGTAGGCCAACGCCTGCATATCCAACGCCATCAGCGCATCGATGTTATGTTCCAACCAGACGAAAAACTCGCGATCGAGGATGATCCCGTATTTGATGACTTCGGCCAGGCCGGAAGAGAGTTCACGCGTCGGCAGCGTTTTCAGGCAATCCAGATCAACCACCACCGAAGCGGGTTGATAGAAAGCGCCGATCATGTTTTTGCCGAGCGGGTGGTTGACGGCGGTCTTGCCGCCCACGGAGGAGTCCACCTGCGACAGCAGCGTGGTGGGAACCTGAATGAAGCGCACGCCGCGTTGGTAGCACGCGGCGGCAAAGCCGGTCAGATCGCCGACAACGCCGCCACCGAGCGCGATCAGCGTGGTATCGCGCCCGTGCGGTTTTTCGAGCAGCGCCGAAAACACCTGCTCCAACACCGCCAGAGATTTGTACTGCTCACCATCGGGAAGAATCACCTGATCCACCACGACGCCGCTCTGCTCCAGCACCTGCCGGACACGCTCCAGATAGAGCGGCGCCAGGGTCTGGTTGGTGACCAACATCGCTTGTTCACCCGCCTTTAACGGCATAAAAGAAGCCGGATCGTCAAACAATCCGGCGGCGATGGTAATCGGGTAGCTGCGCTCCCCAAGCGTTACAGTAATTCTCTCCATGTCGCGCTTAGTTCTCTGTATGGTACGGCGGTGGTTGATCCCCGCAACGGCGGGGAACACAAATCAGTTTTCCGCATTGGCCGACGGCGAACGCGAAAATCAGCAATCAGTTGCTTTCCAGCATGTTGATGATCTGGTTGGCAACCACTTTAGCGCTCTGATCGTCGGTGCGAATGGTGACATCGGCAATCTCTTCATACAACGGATTGCGCTCTTTCGCCAAAGCTTCCAGCACTTCACGCGGCGGAGAATCAACCTGCAGCAGCGGGCGTTTTTTATCACGCTGGGTACGAGCCAACTGCTTTTCGATCGTGGTTTCGAGATAAACCACCACGCCGCGCGCGGACAGACGGTTGCGCGTTTCGCGCGACTTCACCGAACCGCCGCCGGTCGCCAACACAATCCCTTGTTTTTCCGTCAGTTCATTAATGACTTTTTCTTCACGATCGCGGAAACCTTCTTCCCCTTCCACGTCGAATACCCAGCCCACGTCAGCTCCGGTACGTCGCTCAATTTCTTGATCGGAGTCGAAGAACTCCATATTGAGTTGCTGAGCTAACTGACGGCCAATAGTGCTTTTGCCGGCACCCATAGGCCCAACCAGAAAGATATTGCGTTTCTCTGCCATGTTTTTCGGTATTACTAAGACAATTCGTTAATGTTAACCCGCCCCGCCAATCAAATCAGCGGCGGGACCTAAACTGAAACCTCATGAGCGATAGTGCGAGATCAGACGAAAAATTATCTCAACACTCTTGGTAGTTTGGCAACCGAATAAATCGCAATCCACGCCGCGGGAGGGAAACCATATGTTTTTAACGGCGTCTTGGCGCTAACAAAAAACCTCGGTGCTCAATTCGGTAACCCTTGTAAGCTAAATCGGCCGCAGCGTCAAACGCAGATCCCCCCAAGGGGATAAAAAAGTGTATCTGCTCATCAACTTTAGGCGATTTGCCGCCCGGCCGACAGGCCGCCGCTTATCCCTTAATCAGGGTTGGCGTAATAAAGATCACCAGCTCGCGTTTTTTCTGTTGTGCGCCGCTCTGCCGGAACAAGCCCCCCAGCAGCGGCGCATCCCCCAGTCCCGGCACCTTGTCCGCCGTCTTGCCGCGATGCCGTTGAAAAATGCCGCCGAGCACCAGGGTTTCGCCGTTTTTCACCGTGATCTGCGTCTTAATCTCCTGTTTATCGATGGTCAACGCCTCTCCGGCCCCTCGGCTGATGGCGCGCCCCGGCATATTTTGGCTGATCTGCAGCGTCAGCGTGATGCGCCCGTCCGGCAACACCTTCGGCGTCACCTCCATGCCCAGCACCGCCTCTTTAAACTCGATGGCGGTCGCACCGCTGGCGCCGCTGGACACTTCATAAGGGATCTCCGTCCCTTGCTTGATGCTGGCGGTTTGCAGATGCGCCGTCAGGAGACGCGGGCTGGCGATGATCTCCACCTGATTTTCCTGCTCCAGCGCCGTCAGCTCCAGGCTCAGCAAACGCCCGCTGATGCGCGCCAGATGGAAACCGGCGTTCACCGCGCTGCGCTCCAACGGCAGGTTAACGCCGATATTGCCCGGCCGCAGCGGCCGCGCCGGCCTGTCGTCGGGCGCCAATCCCCAACGCACGCCGAGCTCACGCAGGCTTTCGCTGTTGATGGTCACGATATGCGCCGCCAGTTGCACCTGTGCCAGCGGCGCATCCATTTCCGTTATCCGCTTTTTCAACTGCGCCACAATCGGCGCGGTGTCGCGCAGCAGCAGCGTATTGGTGCGTTTATCCGCCAACACGCTGCCACGCTCGCTCAGCAACGCGCCACGTTGGGCGTTGAGGCTTTCGGCAATTTCCGCCGCATCGCCGTTTTGCACGGTCATCGTCAGGCTGTGCAAGGGTTGCCGCTGCGCCAGCGCCTCTTGCAGCTGTCTTTTTTCCCGCGCATCCGGCTCCGGGGAGATCAGCATCACGTTACCCTCCCGCGTCATCGTCAGTTTGCCCATACGCAGGGTCAGCGCCAGCGCCTGGGGCCAGGGCACATCCTCCAACCGCAGCGTCAGGTTGCCGCTCACGCCCGGCGCGGCGATCAGGTTCATCTGCCGATAATCCGCCAAGGCCTGCAGGATGACCGTGACCGGCGCATCCTGAAACTCCAATGAGATTATCTGTTTATCCTGAGCCTGCGCGGCGCCGAGCGCCAAACACCCTAGCGCCAAGCCCAGTCCAGCGCGTCCTTTCATGATTTGTCATCCTTGTCGTCGATCATCAGCGATATGTCGTCGCGGCTCGTCGGGCACTCCGGTTCGGCCGTCAGCGCCTTCAACGTCAGGCTGCGCGCCTGCACCTGCGTCACCTGCCAGCGCTCGGCAAGCACCCGTTGTTGCGGCCGCAGGCGCAACCATTGCCCCGCCGGCGTCACCACCCAGCCATAGCGCTGCGTCGGTTGCCCGATGACGCCTTTCAGTCGCCAGCCCGCCGGGGATGTCTCTGTCTGGGCGCAAGCAGGCATCGGGGGCGGCGCAAACGGGTCGCGCGGTTCGGCGCATAAGGCCCACGGCCATAGCAGCCACCACCAACGGCCGGATCTTCTACTCATCGGCCAGCTCCTCGGCGGCATCCTGTAAAACCAACCGCGCCGTCATGCCCTGCGGCGGCGTCTCCACGCTCAATTGTTCGAGACGCAAATCGGCGGGCAGCGCCTCCAGCAGCGCCAACAAACCGGGGTAGTCAATGCGCAAGCTCAGCGTTTGCCGCGGCGGTTTTTCCTGCCGCTGCCAGCGCAATAAGGCGCCCCCCGCACGTTGCAGCCCGTTCGTCAGATCGCCGGTGGCGGCCGGAGCGAGCGGCGTCGGCGGCATCAGGGCGACCGGCGCCTCGTCCAGTTGGCGCTGCGCCACGGCGATCTGTTGCAGCAGGCGCTGTTGCCGCTCTGTCGCACTTTCCCGCTGACGCCATTCGTCTTGCAGCATCCAGCCCCCACCCAACAACGCCAACGTGCCGATGCCCAGCCATTGCGCGGCCAGCAATCGCCGGCCCGACAGGCCCAGCAAGAAGCGCAGCCCAGATGGCAAACGGTTATCCATCACGCCCCCATTGCGCCACCAGATGAAAGGCGTACAGGCCGTCGTCGCGTTGCGCCACCTCCGCCAAACGCAGCCGCGGTAACGCGGGCATCCCCGCCAGCCGCCGTTCGAACTGCGAAATGGCGGCAGGAGAACGGCTCAATCCACGCAGCCGCAGGCCGTTCGCCGCATCGCTGTCCAACGCCGTGAGCCACAGCGGTGGGGGGAGGCAGGAGGAGAGTTGCTGCAGCAGTTGCAAATAACGCCGGTTATGTTGGGCATTGCGCGCCTGCCGTTCAGCGAGGGCGCTGTATCGCGCCCGTTGCGCCCGCTCTTGCTGCTGCTGACGGACGAGCAGCGTCACTGCCGCCAGCTCTTCTTCCAACAGCGCCAGCCGCTCCTGACGCTGCGCCTGTTGATGACGCAGTTGACCGGCGACGAGGCCCCCTGCCAGCAACAGCACCGTTATCTGCAACAGCAACACGCCCAGCCAGAAGCAGCCGCGCCGCCGATCGCGACGTTGCCGCCAGGGCAAAAAGTTGACCTGGTACATCAGCGGTCCTCCTCGCGCAGCGCCAGACCGCCGGCCAACGCGAACGCTGAGGGATGCACGGGCAACGGCGGACGCAGCTGCGTGAAGGCGCTGAGCGGTGACCAGGAAAGGCAGCCGACGGGCAAGGCTCCTGCCAGCACGCTGCCGGCATAGACCGGTCGATCATCGTCCGCCGGCGTCTGGGCTTGCAGCGCCCGCAGCGCCTGCGCGTCATCGTCGCCCGGCGTCAGCCCGAACGCGAACGCGCCGTCGGCCGGCGCCACCCACAGCCATTCTCGCTCGAGACGATGCATCAGCCCTGCGGTGTGCGGCACGTCCGCCGCCGTCGCCATCATCCGCAGCGCGCAGGGCGTAATATCGACCGCTTGCGGATGCAGGCCCGCCTGGCGCAGACAGTGCAGCCACTGCTGCAGCTCCTGCCGCCGCGCGGCGGTCAACAGCAGCGCCGCCCCCTCCGCCGGCGCGGCGCGATAGTCGAGCGCCAGCGTCTGGCCGTCGAGTGGGAACTGCTTCACGCCGTGGCCAACGATATAGTCGCTGCGTTCCGGCTCGCGCAGCCGCGCGTCCGGCTGCGCCATGCACTGTTGCAACACCCGCTGCGCCGGCAGGGCAATGCGTAAGGAAATATGTCGCGGCAGTTGGACGCGCCATTGCCGCAGCGCCCGGATCAGGGCTTCGGAAGGTGCCAGGCAGCCGTCGCGTAAAACCGCCTGCGGCAGCGTCTGTTGCCACCAGTGACGCAGTTGCCAGCCGTTGCGGCGGCGTTGGACCGCCAGCGCCCGCACGCAGTCGATTTGTATATCCAGCCCCACCTGCCATGCTTGAGGGAACATGTTTCACAAGCCTCCATAACATCCGATGATAAAAGAACATATCCATGTCGCAGGCTTGCCTTTATACTACCGCGCGGTTGTTTATAAACTGCCCAAATGACTTAGAAATGGGAAATCTCAGGTGAAGTTCGTAAAGTATTTACTAATCCTTGCAGTATGTTGCATCGTGCTGGGAGCAGCCTCGATTTTCGGCTTGTACAAATATGTCGAGCCGCAGCTGCCCGACGTCGCAACGCTGAAAGACGTGCGGCTGCAGATACCGATGCAGGTTTACAGCGCCGATGGCGAACTGATCGCCCAGTACGGCGAGAAGCGCCGCATTCCGCTGAAGTTGGATCAAATTCCGCCGGTGATGGTGCACGCATTTATCGCCACCGAAGACAGCCGCTTCTATGATCACCACGGTGTCGATCCGGTCGGCATCTTCCGCGCGGCCTCCATCGCGTTGGTCTCCGGCCACGCTTCTCAGGGGGCCAGCACCATTACCCAACAGCTGGCGCGTAACTTCTTCTTAAGCCCGGAACGCACCCTGATGCGTAAAATCAAGGAAGCCTTTCTGGCGGTACGCATCGAGCAGATGCTGACCAAAGATGAAATCCTTGAGCTGTATCTGAACAAGATCTACCTGGGTTATCGCGCTTACGGCGTGGGCGCCGCCGCGCAGGTCTATTTCGGCAAGGACGTCAGCCAGCTCACCCTGAGCGAGATGGCGACCATCGCCGGCCTGCCGAAAGCGCCGTCCACCTTCAACCCGCTCTATTCGCACGATCGCGCCGTTGCCCGTCGCAACGTAGTGCTGTCGCGCATGCTGGACGAACACTACATCACGCAGGCGCAGTACGATCAGGCGCGTTCTGAAGATCTGGTCGCCAACTACCATGCGCCGGAAATCAGCTTCTCCGCCCCGTATCTCTCCGAGATGGTGCGTCAGGAAATGATCAAGCGCTACGGTGAAAACGCCTATACCGACGGTTATAAGGTTTACACCACCGTGACCAAACGGCTGCAGCTGGCGGCGCAGGAATCGGTGCGCAATAACGTGTTGGCCTATGACATGCGCCACGGCTATCGCGGCCCGTCAAACGTGCTGTGGAAAGTCGGCGAAGCGGCCTGGGATCGCAAACAGATTGTCGACTCGCTGAAAAACCTGCCGAACTACGGCCCGCTGGCGCCGGCGGTCATCACCGCCGCCAACCCGCAGGAAGCGACGGCGATGCTGGCCGACGGCAGCAGCATTGCCCTGCCGATGGCCACCATGCGCTGGGCGCGGCCATACCGTTCAGACACTCAGCAAGGCCCAACGCCGAAACGCGTCACCGACGTGGTGCAGCCAGGCCAGCAGGTCTGGGTGCGTAAAGTGAACGAGGCCTGGTGGCTGTCGCAGGTGCCGGACGTCAACTCGGCGCTGGTTTCCATCAACCCGAACGACGGCGCGGTGAAAGCGCTGGTCGGCGGCTTCGATTTCAACCAGAGCAAGTTCAACCGCGTCACGCAGGCCCTGCGTCAGGTGGGCTCGAACATCAAACCGTTCCTGTATACCGCCGCGATGGATAAAGGCCTGACGCTGGCCACCATCCTGAACGACTTGCCGATCACCCGTTGGGATGCCGGCGCCGGCACCGACTGGCGGCCGAAGAACTCGCCGCCGACCTACGATGGCCCGATTCGTCTGCGTCAAGGGCTGGGGCAGTCGAAGAACGTGGTGATGGTGCGCGCGATGCGTGCGATGGGCGTCGACTACGCGGCGGAATATCTGCAGCGCTTCGGCTTCCCGGCACAGAACATCGTGCATACCGAATCGCTGGCGCTGGGCTCCGCTTCCTTCACCCCGATGCAACTGGTGCGCGGTTACGCGGTGCTGGCGAACGGCGGTTATCTGGTCGATCCGTACTTCATCACCAAAATTGAAGACGACAACGGCAATACGGTGTTCGAAGCCAAACCTAAAGTGGTTTGCAGCAGTTGCAACCTGCCGGTGATCTACGGTGATACTCACCGTTCGGCCGTGCTGTCCGATGACAACATCGAAAACGTCGCCACCTCGCAGGAAGGCAGCAACAGCACGGTGCCGATGCCGCAGCTGGAGCAGGTAACCCCGGCTCAGGTGCAGCAGGACGGCGACCAACAGTATGCGCCGCACGTGATCAGCACGCCGCTGGCCTTCCTGATCCACGACGCGCTGAACAGCAACATCTTCGGTGAACCGGGTTGGATGGGCACCGCCTGGCGCGCCGGGCGCGATCTGAAACGTCATGATATCGGCGGCAAAACCGGTACCACCAACAGTTCCAAAGACGCCTGGTTCTCCGGCTATGGCCCGGATACCGTGACGTCGGTGTGGATCGGCTTCGACGATCACCGCCGCGATCTGGGCCGTTCGACGGTGTCCGGCGCCATCCCGGATCAGATTTCCGGCGGCGAAGGCGGTGCCAAGAGCGCCCAGCCGGCGTGGGACGACTTCATGAAGATCGCGCTGGAAGGCATTCCGGAGCAGAAAGTCACGCCGCCTCCGGGCATCATCAGCGTCACCATCGACAAGAGCAGCGGCAAGCTCTCTGGCGGTGGCGGCGGCAGCCGTTCCGAGTACTTTATCGAAGGAACGCAGCCGACGGACTACCCATCGCGCGATACCGGCACCACGCTGACCGATCCGGGCGGCGAAAGCCACGAGCTGTTCTGATCGAAAAGGGCCAGAGAAATCTGGCCCTTTTTTTATGCGGCGCGAAGCGTCTCAGCGCGAAGCGCGCAGAAACGCCTCGGAGAGGAACAGCGCGCTGACGTTGCGCGCCTCACGGAAATCCGGTTCCGCCAGCAGCGCCATCATGTTGGCGATCGGCCAGCGCACCTGCGGCAGGGGTTCCGGTTCGTCCCCTTCCAGGCTCTGCGGGTAGAGATCGTGCGCCAGCACAATATTCATTTTGCTGGAAAAGTAGGATGGCGCCATCGTCAGCTTGCTGAGGAAATCAAAGCGTCTGGCGCCGAATCCCACTTCTTCCATCAGCTCGCGGTTGGCCGCCTCCAGCACCCCCTCGCCGGGATCGATCAACCCTTTCGGGAAGCCCAGCTCATAGGATTCAGTGCCCACCGCATATTCGCGGATCAGCAGCAGGTCATCGCCAATCACCGGTACAATCATCACCGCCTCGCGATCCGAAGGCCGCATGCGCTCATACACCCGCCGCACACCGTTGCTGAATTCCAAATCGACCGACTCGACGTTGAACAAACGCGAACGCGCGACCGTTTCCACTTTCAGAATTTTAGGTTTTTGCAGGTGTTTATCCATGATTGCCTCAAAGAGGTTGCCCAGGCGCGGACAGGGCAACCGAAAAAATGATTGGCGTAACGCACGGCTCGTTGGCGCTCAAACGCTGACCAAATTCGATCTTGATCACATTGTGCGTTAAGGGCAAGCTCGGCCGCAACGCGCATGAACAGTAATTTACTTTCTTTTAACAAGCGTCGCCAGCCGCGGGCGATTTTCTGCACTGATTCAGCAAACAGCGCGCATGAAAATAGGATAATGCCGATATCGACGGCAGGGGCCGGTTGCTAGTATCACGCAGGCAAGAATCAGTGATAAAATGACCTTGCTTCATGAAGGAATGAGATCCAAAGCGAAAATCTGTTTGTTCCCTCATTAGTTCTGGGTGCCTCCTGGCGGTTTACTCCGTATAATATTCAGCTTTTCATCAGGTTGGCGAAATTCACGGGTGTGAGATGGGGATTGCATGAGCACAATAGTGTTGATATTGGCCTTAGTGCTTGTCTGCCTGATTGCCGCCGGCCTGTACCTGTGGTTCAAGGCCCGCCACCCGACGGCGCTGGCGCGCACGCTGCCGTTTATCAAACCCGCCCACCGCAAGCTGACCGACGAAGAACGCGCGGCGGTCGAGTTCTACCTCAATCAACAAAACAAGCTGAGCAACAAACTGTTGCCCGGCGGCGGCGCTACGCTGCCCGCAGCCAAACTGGCGCTCACCCCGCAAAGCGATAACGTTTATCCCGTGACGCACGCCATCACCCGTTACGGGCTGGCCAGCGACGATCCCAATAAATGGCGCTATTACCTCGACGCTGAAGAGGTGCACCTCCCCCCGTTTTGGGAACCCTACATCACCGCCGACAACCATGTGGAAGTGATCAAAACCCAGACGCTGCCGCTGGTGATTTCGCTCAATGGGCACTCGCTGAAAGATCATATCCACGACCGGCCGCAGCCGCCGGTCGTGACCGCCGCGCCGACCAAAAACGCCTCCATCCGCAAGGAAGAGAGCGAGCATGTCGAGCTGGTGAACATTCGCAAGGAAACGCCGGAAGAGCATGCGCTGAACCGGCCGAACGGCATCCGTGAAGCCGTCATCATCTCCGCCGCGCTGCTGCTGCTGTTCTTCAGCCTGATCAGCCCGGTGCTGGTGATCCCCTGGATGATTTTCGTGGCGGTGCTGATGATCGCCTGGGGAGGGTGGAACCTGTTCCGCCGCCCGGCGTCGCGCGAGTTGAAAGAGATCCACTGCCTGCGCGGCACGCCAAAGCGCTGGGGCCTGTTCGGCGAATCCGGCCAGGGGCAGATCAGCAATATTTCGCTCGGCATTATCGATCTGATCTATCCGCCGCACTGGCAACCGTACCTGACGCAGGATCTGGGCAAAACCACCGATGTGGACGTCTATCTCAACCGTCAGGTGGTGCGGCAGGGGCGTTTCCTGTCGCTGCATGACGAAGTGAAGAATTTCCCGTTGCAGCAGTGGGGCCGCAATGCGGTGCTGGTCGCCAGCTCGGCGCTGGTTCTGCTGCTGCTGCTGATCTATATCCCGCTCAACCTGCCGTTGACCCTCAGCATGGCCTGGCTGCAAGGCGCGCAAAAAGTGGAAGTGACCAGCGTACAGGCGCTGGAGGCCACGCCGCTGCGCATCGGCGACACGCTGAAAGTGCGCGGCAGCGGCATGTGCTATGTCCCGCCGCCGGCCAACGGCGGCGGCGCCGTCAATTTTGCGCCGTTCGACTGCTCCGGCATCTATTGGAACACCGCCGCCCCGCTGCCGCAGCCGGAATCGGAAGTCATAGACAAAGCGACAGCCCTGCTGGCGACGGTCAGCGGTCAGCTGCATCCGAGCGGCGCCGATCAGAAGGTCAACCCGCAGCTGGCCAGCGCCATCGAGAAATCCGGCATGATCCTGCTGGACGATTTCTCCGATATCGTGCTGAAAACGCAGGATCTGTGCCAGACGGAAAACGACTGCGTACGGCTGAAAAACGCGCTGGTTAACCTGGGCAACGCGAAAAACTGGAGCAGCCTGGTGAAACGCGCCAAATCCGGCGCGCTGCAAGGCGTCAACGTCCTGCTTCGTCCGGTCAGCGCCGAATCGCTGGAAAGCCTGACCAAAGTGGCCACCTCGTCGTTCATCTTCAATGAGACGCGACTGGCCGCCGCTGCGCTCAACAGCCCGCCGCCAGGCGGTTTCCTGATCCGCAGCGACGAAGGCCGCCAGTGGGTCAGTCACCCCCAGCCGCAGACGCCGCAAAGCGAATACAACGCGCTCGACCAGTGGAATGAGCTGCAGCGCCAGTCCAACCTGCTGCTGCATACCCCATTCCAGGCGCAGGGCGTGATCACCAGCCTCAGCGTTGACGCCAATGGCACTCGCCACGTGGCGTTGCACAGCGAACCGGACATGATCACCCTGTGGCGCTATCTCGGCACCAGCCTGTTGTTGCTGGCCGTAGTGGTCAGCCTGGGTTATAACGCCTGGCGGCTGGTGCAGCGTCGGCGCATCAATCAGCACCGCGTCGCCGATATCCAGCGTTACTACGACAGCTGCTTCAATCCGCAGCTCAATCCGATGTCGATGCGGCCGATGGCCTGAACCTGACGCCGGGGCTTCGGCCCTGTCATCCGCTTATGCTACGCTAACGCTATTATTCTCATCTGCGGACTGCCCGTCGGTCCGCCCGTGGAGTTTTTATGGTTCCCGAGTTTGATTGGCCGCAGATCGATACCGTGCTGCTGGACATGGACGGCACATTGCTGGATCTGGAGTTTGACAGCCACTTTTGGCTCAGCCTGGTGCCGCAGGCGCTGAGCGAAAGGCGCGCCATTCCGTTCGACGAAGCCCGCCACATCATCGAGCGGGAATATCAGGCGGTGCAGCACACCATGAACTGGTATTGCTTCGATTACTGGAGCGAGCGGCTGGATCTGGACATTTACCGCATGACCAGCGAAGTGGGCAGCCGCGCCCGGCTGCGCGAAGACACCGAGCCTTTTTTACGGGCGCTGCGCGACGCCGGCCTGCAAACCATTTTGCTGACCAACGCCCATCCGCACAGCCTGGCGGTGAAAATCGAGCATACCGGCCTCGATCGGCACCTTGATTTATTGTTTTCCACCCACACATTTGGTTATCCGAAAGAAGATCAGCGTCTGTGGCAGGCAGTGCAACAGCACACCGGATTCAACCCGCAGCGCACGCTGTTTGTCGACGACGGCGAGCCGATCCTCGACGCGGCGCGCACTTTCGGCATTCGTTACTGCCTGGGCGTGCAAAACCCGGACTCCAGCACGGCGGAGAAAAGCTTCCAGCGCCATCCGTCGATGCGCGACTACCGCCTGCTGATACCGGCGCTGGCCAAGGGGGAAGCATGAAGGAAAAAGCGACGCGCGACGACGCGGTCCGACTGGATAAGTGGCTGTGGGCCGCACGCTTCTACAAGACCCGCGCGCTGGCGCGCGAAATGATCGACGGCGGCAAAGTGCATTACAACGGCCAGCGCGGCAAGCCGAGCAAGATTGTCGAGCTCAACGCGGAGCTAAAACTGCGGCAGGGCAACGAAGAACGTACGGTGATCGTGCTGGCGCTGACCAGCCAACGCCGCGGCGCCAACGAGGCGCAGCAAATGTATCAGGAAACCGAAGCCAGCATCGCCAACCGCGAAAAAATGGCGCTGGCGCGCAAGATGAACGCGTTGACCATGCCGCATCCGGACCGACGTCCGGACAAAAAGGAGCGGCGCGACCTGATGAAATTTAAATTTGGTGAGCAGGAATAACCCCTCACCGCAATGAGAGAAGATTATGTCCAACCATGACCAATTGCACCGTTACCTGTTTGAAAACTACGCGGTGCGCGGCGAGCTGGTTACCGTCAGCGAAACCTATCAGCAGATCCTGAACAACCACGACTACCCGGCACCGGTGCAAAAACTGCTGGGCGAGCTGCTGGTCGCCACCAGTCTGCTGACCGCAACCCTGAAGTTCGACGGCGACATCACCGTTCAGCTGCAAGGCGACGGCCCGCTGAAGCTGGCGGTGATCAACGGCAACAACCGCCAGGAGATGCGCGGCGTTGCGCGCACCCAGGCGCCTATCGCTGACGACAGCACCCTGCATCAGATGATCGGCAACGGCGTCATGGTCATCACCATTTCCCCAACGGAAGGCGAACGCTATCAGGGCGTGGTCGGTCTGGAAGGGGAAACGCTGGCCGAATGCCTGGAAGCCTACTTCCGCCAGTCTGAACAGTTGCCGACCCGCCTGTTCATCCGCACCGGCGAAGCGGAAGGCAATGCCGCGGCGGCCGGCATGCTGCTGCAGGTGCTGCCGGCGCAAGACGGCAACCTCGATGATTTCGATCACCTGGTGCAACTGACCAACACGGTCAAAAGCGAAGAGCTGTTCGGCCTGCCGGCCAACGAGGTGCTGTACCGTCTGTATCATCAGGAAGAAGTCACCCTGTATGAACCGCAGGACGTGCAATTCCGTTGTACCTGTTCACGCCAGCGTTGCGCCGACGCGCTGCTGACGCTGCCGACCGACGAAGTGGCGGACATGCTGGAGCAGGACGGCAATATCGACATGCACTGCGACTACTGCGGCAGCCACTATGTCTTTGACCCGGTTGATGTTGCCGCGTTGTATGCGGGCAACGCCGGCGAAAGCGATCGGTTGCACTAAGTCACACCCTCTCGGCGGGCGCGCCCGGCGCCCGCCAAGCCCCGTCGTTTGCACGTTTGCTTTTTTCCGTGTGCTATCTCTCAGATCGTAACGAAATACCGCCTAAAACGTTAAATATTTGATACCCATCGCGGTTACGCACCGTTAGATCCCTACAATTGCCGCCAGAAATTCTGTGACCAAGGAGTAGTAACATGCGCGTTAAAGGTATAACCCCTCAGGATCTGGCCGCTTACGGCATTCACGACGTCAGCGAAATCGTTCACAACCCGAGCTATGAACTGCTGTTTAAGGAAGAAACAGACCCATCTCTGGAAGGTTTTGAGCGTGGGGTAGTCACCAAGCTGGGTGCCGTCTCCGTCGATACCGGCATCTTCACCGGCCGTTCGCCGAAAGACAAATACATCGTCCGTGACGACATCACCCGCGATACCGTGTGGTGGGCCGATCAGGGCAAAGGCAAAAACGACAACAAACCTCTCAGCCCGGAAGTCTGGGCCGATCTGAAACACCTGGTCACCGAGCAACTGTCCGGCAAGCGCCTGTTCGTGGTGGATACCTTCTGCGGCGCCAACGCCGACTCGCGCCTGAAAGTGCGTTTCATCACCGAGGTGGCCTGGCAGGCGCACTTCGTGAAAAACATGTTCATCCGCCCGAGCGACGAAGAGCTGGCAGACTTCGAGCCGGACTTCGTGGTGATGAACGGCGCCAAATGCACCAACCCGAACTGGCAGCAGCAAGGCCTGAACTCGGAGAACTTCGTCGCCTTCAACCTGACCGAGCGCATGCAGCTGATCGGCGGCACCTGGTATGGCGGCGAAATGAAGAAAGGCATGTTCTCGATGATGAACTACCTGCTGCCGCTGAAAGGCATCGCCTCGATGCACTGCTCGGCCAACGTGGGCGAGAAAGGCGACGTGGCGGTGTTCTTCGGCCTGTCCGGCACCGGCAAGACCACCCTCTCCACCGATCCTAAGCGTCAGCTGATCGGCGATGACGAGCACGGCTGGGACGACGACGGCGTGTTCAACTTCGAAGGCGGCTGCTACGCCAAGACCATCAAGCTGTCTGAAGAAGCCGAGCCGGACATCTACCACGCCATCAAACGCGATGCGCTGCTGGAAAACGTCACCGTGTTGGCCGACGGCAGCATCGACTTCAACGACGGTTCGAAAACCGAGAATACCCGCGTTTCTTACCCGATCTACCATATCCAGAACATCGTCAAGCCGGTGTCCAAGGCGGGTCACGCCACCAAGGTGATCTTCCTGACCGCCGACGCCTTCGGCGTGCTGCCGCCGGTATCGCGCCTGACCGCCAATCAGACTCAGTACCACTTCCTGTCCGGCTTCACCGCCAAGCTGGCCGGCACCGAGCGCGGCGTGACCGAGCCGACGCCAACCTTCTCCGCCTGCTTCGGCGCCGCATTCCTGTCGCTGCACCCGACGCAGTACGCCGAAGTGCTGGTGAAACGCATGCAGGCCGCCGGCGCCCAGGCTTACCTGGTCAACACCGGCTGGAACGGCACCGGCAAACGCATCTCGATCAAAGATACGCGCGGCATCATCGACGCCATCCTGAGCGGTGAAATCGACAAGGCGGAAACCGTTACCCTGCCTATCTTCGATCTGGCGATGCCGACCGCGCTGCCTGGCGTGAACCCGGAGATCCTCGATCCACGCAACACCTACGCCAGCCTCGAGCAGTGGCAGGAAAAAGCGCAGGATCTGGCCGAGCGCTTCATCACCAACTTCGACAAATACACCGACACGCCTGCGGGCGCCGCGCTGGTCAGCGCCGGCCCGAAGCTGTAATTCGGTAGCGTTACCTCTTCAGCTAAGGCGCGGATCCCGCGCCTTTTTTTATTTCAATTGATTGCTTTTTAATCGGTGAGACGAGAGAATAAGTCAATGCAATCATTGATAGCAAAGGAGGTTTCAATGGCTACTATCACCGTCAGAAATCTGGACGACGAAATCAAAGAGCTGCTGCGTATCTCAGCGGCGAAAAACGGCCATTCCATGGAAGAGGAAGCGCGCATGATCCTGAAACAGGCGCTGGTGAAAAAGCCGCCGCGCTATGGATTGGGTACCTGGATGCATCAGCACTTCGCCGAATTCGGCGGCGTTGAGCTGGAGATCCCACCGCGTGACGCCGTGCCGCCACGCATCGTCACCTTTGATGATGAAGATGACAACGCATGATCATTATCGACACCGACGTCATTTCAGAAACGCTGCGTCCCAGCCCGTACTACAACGTCATTAACTGGTTAAATGAAAAGGACAATGACGAGCTCTATCTCAGCGCCATTGTCCTCACCGAACTGTTCAGCGGCGTGGCCTGCATGCCTGACGGCAAACGCCAGCGGGATCTCAAGCTGAAATTGGCGGACGCCATTGAATTGAAGTTCGAGGGGCAGATATTGCCGTTTGATGGGCTGTGCGCGATGCAATACGCGGAATTGACGGCAAGGAATCGGCTGTTGGGTAAAGCGATGAGCGTGCCCGATACCCAAATCGCCGCCACCTGCCTGCATTACGGCGCCGCGCTGGCCACCCGCAATACCAAAGACTTCCTCCACTGCGGCATCGAATTAATCGATCCGTGGCAGGCGCCGACCGGCCGCCGGTTGCATGAGGATGCGGCGGAATACTACGTGATGAGCAGAAAGTCCTGACGGGGCCGCAGCGGCGCGGCCCACATCAGAGGTCAGGCGGTTTCCCTGGCCGTTTGATGGCCGTTGGTCGACTCTTTTTTCTCCATCGGCAACGGAATATAAGCGCGGATCAATAGCCCGCCGCGCTCGCTGGTGCCGATATCCAGTTCGCCATCATGCGCGTCGATAATACGCTGCACGATCGCCAGCCCCAGGCCTGTGCCGCTGGTGCTGCGCGCGCTGTCACCGCGCACGAACGGCTGCAGCAGGTGCTTCAACTCGTCCGGCTTGATGCCCGGGCCGTCATCTTCCACCTGGAACCAGCCGCGCTGCAGCTCACGGCCGCTGCTGACCTTGATCCAGCCGTTGCCGTAACGCGCCGCGTTCACCACCATATTCACCGCCGCCCGTTTAATCGACAGCGGATGCACGTTCATCATCAGCTCGCCCGGCGACAGCGCGGTTTCAATCACCCGCTCATAGCCGCTCTCGGCCGCGACCACTTCGCCTAAAATGGCGTTCAGATCGCTGCTTTCGGTCGGCATTTCCTGCCCGGTGCGCAGATAATCGATGAACTGCTCAATGATGGCGTTGCACTCTTCGATGTCTTTATTGATCGACTCGGCCAGATAGCCGTCTTCGGCGCTCATCATCTCCGTCGCCAGGCGGATGCGCGTCAACGGCGTGCGCAGGTCGTGGCTGACTCCGGCCATCAGCAAAGTGCGGTCATCCGCCAGCTGTTTGACGCCCGACGCCATCTGATTGAATGCGCGAGTCACCGACCGCACTTCGGAAGCGCCATACTCGCGCAGCGGCGGCGGAATAATGCCCTTGCCCACCTGCAGCGCCGCATGTTCCAGCTCCACCAGCGGGCGGTTTTGAATACGAATAAACAGCCAGGCGCCGCCGATCGCGAGCAGCATAATCGCCAGCGTATAGCGGAACAGCGGCGAGAAATCGCCCTGGTGGATTTCCGTCAGCGGCACGCGCACCCAGATATCGGGCTGCAGCCAGGTTTTCAGCCACACCACCGGGGAGTTCTTGTTCACCTCCACCCGCACATCGGTCGGCCCGCCGAGCTGCTGCGCCATCTGCTGGCTGAGGAACTGGTAGTGCTGCGCCCAGCGCAGGCCGCTCTCCTCCGCCGCCGAGTTGGTGTAGAGAGAGATGCCCAGTTCGCGGTAGATCTCACGGCGGAACGCCGGCGGCACCTCCAGCAGCGTGCCGTCCTCCAGCTGCAGCCGATCGGTCATCAGCATACGCACTTCGTAGGCCAATACCTTGTTGAACTGCTGCAGGCTGGGCAGGATGGCGAAGTTCAGCACCACCAGATAGGTCGTCACCAGGCTGACGAACAGCAAGGTGACGATCAACAACAGGGTTCGGGCAAACGAGCTACGCGGTGAAAAGCGCAATCGCCTCATGCCTTACTGCCGTCCGGGACGAAGACGTAGCCGAGACCCCACACGGTCTGGATATAACGCGGATGCGCCGGATCTTCTTCAACCATACGGCGCAGACGAGAGATCTGCACGTCGATGGAGCGTTCCATGGCGCTGTATTCGCGGCCACGCGCCAGGTTCATCAGCTTATCGCGCGACAGCGGTTCACGCGGGTGGCTGACCAGCGCCTTCAGTACCGCGAACTCGCCGCTGGTCAACGGCATCGGCTCGTCTTCGCGGAACATCTCGCGGGTGCCGAGGTTCAGTTTGAATTTGCCGAAAGCGATCACCGCTTCTTCCTGCGAAGGCGCGCCCGGCAGTTCGTTCGCCTGACGGCGCAGCACCGCGCGGATACGAGCCAACAGCTCACGCGGGTTGAACGGTTTAGGAATGTAGTCATCGGCGCCGATTTCCAGGCCCACGATGCGATCGACCTCTTCGCCTTTCGCGGTGACCATAATGATCGGCATCGGGTTGCTCTGGCTGCGCAGGCGGCGGCAGATGGACAGGCCGTCTTCGCCCGGCAACATCAGATCGAGCACCATCAAATGGAAGGATTCACGAGTCAGCAAGCGATCCATTTGCTCAGCGTTGGCAACGCTGCGAACCTGGAAGCCCTGCTCGGTTAAATAACGTTCTAAAAGCGCGCGCAGGCGCATGTCATCATCGACAACCAGGATCTTATGATTCTCTTGCATGGTATTACTCCCAAAGGCTTTATTGCCTGACTCGAATATTGTTAGAAAACCTTGCCATTTGAGACAGCGTTTAATGGTATGTATTCTAGACGAAATTGTTACAAAGCTTATTCTTTTCCCCATTTATCAACAATTTTCAGTGAATGTCGACGGGGGTTCGTCAAAATTTCGCCCTTTATCGGCGCAATGTGGGGCGACGGCCCAATTTTGTGCAATTTCGCCACCGGGAAGCGCCCGGTGGCGTTCAGCTCTCGGGTCAGGAAGTTTGCAGGAAACGCGCCAGCTGCCTGCGCAGCTGCCGGTTCTCTTGCTGTAGCGCATCAACCCGGTCGAGCAGCGTCAGCGCCATGGCGATCCCCGGCCAGTCCAGATCCAGCTCCGCCCGCAGCCTGCGTGCGCGCTGCAGATGGCTCAGCGCCGGATAATCAAACTCCCAGCGCGGCTGCGCCGGCTCCAGCGGCACGATAACGCCCAGGCCGACGATCTCGACCAGCTCGTCCTCTGAAATCTCCACCCTCTGACACAATTCCACCACGGTGAAAGTGATCTCTTTTTTCATCATCTGCTTTACTCCCATTCCGCGCGCGGGTTGAATGCCGCCTGTTCAGCCAGTTCCCGCCACAGGGCGCTGGCCTTCTCGTTCGGCTTCGGCGGCATCACCACCTTGAGAATAACGTACAGGTCACCGGGCTCTTTCTTGCCCGCCAGCCCTTTGCCTTTGACCCGCAGCCGTTTGCCGCTCTGGCTGCCGGCCGGCACGGTCAGCGCGATTTTGCCGGTCAGCGTCGGCACCTCAATGCTGGCGCCGAGCGCCGCTTCCCACGGAGCGAGCGGCGCCACGATGCTCAGGTTGTGGCCGTCTATCTCAAACAACGGGTGCGGCGCGAGGCGGATAACCAGATACAGGTCGCCGTTCTGGCCGCCGCCCACGCCGGCAACGCCCTGCCCCTTGAGGCGAATGCGCTCGCCGTCGCCCACGCCGGCCGGAATTTTCACGTTCAGCGTCTTGCTGGCTTCGCTTACCTGCCGCCCCAGTTCGTCGTACACCGGCAGCTTGTAGGAAATCTCGCGGCTTTGACCATGCAGCGTTTCCTCGAGGAACAGCGGCACCTCCATCTCCAGATCCTGGCCGCGGAAGCCATGCCCGCCGTGCGAGTGCGAAGCGGAACGGTGCCCGCCCGCCGCCCGCCCGCCGAACATGCTCTCGAAGAAGTCGGAGAAGTCTTGCGCGTCGGCGCCGCCGCCGTGCCATGAGGCGCTCTGCTGATAGCCGCCGTGATCGCCGCGCGCCTGGCGGCCAAAGTTCGGATCGTTGCGATGCAGCCGGATCTGATCGTACTCGGCGCGGCGCTCGTCGTCCTTCAGTACCTCATAGGCTTCGGCCAGTTCCTTGAACTTGCTCTCGGCGTCGTCTTCGGTGCTCACGTCAGGGTGATATTTACGCGCCAGCCGGCGGTAGGCCGTTTTGATGGTTTTCAGATCGGCGTTGGGCTCAACGCCCATCGTGGCGTAGTAATCTTTAAATTCCATGCGGTAATACCTTCAATGTGTTGGGTTGTGCGCCAAAATTCCTTGTCTCTCTCGCCAGATATCCTCCTTTCGTCACATTCTTTTTCCGCTATCGCTAAGCATACTCCCGATTGTTAAAAGCTGCGCAAACTGAATAAAAACCGTGCGACAAGGCGCAGGCCCGCGCGCCATTTTTAAAGCCCTCCGCATTCACGTACACTGTGGCGGTGGCCCCATAAAGATAAATCACGATGAGAACTCAACTGATAACCCGTGAAGGGTATGACAAGCTCAAACAAGAGCTGGATTACCTCTGGCGCGAAGAACGCCCCGAGGTGACCAAGAAAGTGACCTGGGCCGCCAGCCTGGGCGACAGAAGCGAAAACGCCGATTACCAATACAACAAGAAGCGGCTGCGCGAGATCGATCGCCGCGTCCGCTATCTGACCAAATGCCTGGAGCAGTTGAAGATCGTCGATTACTCCCCTCAGCAGGAAGGCAAAGTGTTCTTCGGGGCCTGGGTGGAGGTGGAGAATGACGACGGCGAGATCAAACGTTTTCGCATCGTCGGCTACGACGAGATTTTCGGCCGCAAGGATTACATCTCCATCGATGCGCCGATGGCGCGCGCCCTGCTGAAAAAAGAGGTCGGGGACGTCGCCACCGTCAATACCCCGCTGGGCGAAGCGCAGTGGTACGTTAACGAGATAAACTACCCGAAGTAAGCTTTCAGCTTTTTCCGAACCGCCGCCAACGCCGCCGCCTGAGCTGTTCTCCACGCCGCGGCCGCGCGGCGGCGGCCCGCTCCGCTGGCATTTTCCGCGATCAATCCGTATAACTGTCCCCTGTTTATTCACCGTTCTCAATACAGATACCAGACCTATGAATGACCCACTGAGCCGCATTATTGCAACAGAACTGCAGGCCCGGCCGGAGCAAGTCGACTCCGCCATCCGTCTGCTGGATGAAGGTAATACCGTGCCCTTTATTGCACGCTATCGTAAGGAAGTCACCGGGGGCCTGGACGACACCCAACTGCGCCAGCTGGAAACCCGCCTGGGTTATCTGCGTGAACTGGAAGATCGTCGTCAGACCATCCTGAAGTCGATCGATGAACAGGGCAAACTGACCGAACAACTGGCGGGGGCGATCAACGCCACGCTGAGCAAGACCGAACTCGAAGACCTCTACCTGCCGTACAAACCCAAGCGCCGCACCCGTGGCCAGATCGCCATCGAAGCCGGTCTGGAACCGCTGGCGGACACGCTGTGGCAGGATCCGCAACAGCAGCCGGAACAGCTGGCTGAACGCTACGTCGACGCCGAGAAGGGCGTGGCGGACGTGAAAGCCGCCCTCGACGGCGCGCGCTATATCCTGATGGAGCGCTTCGCCGAAGACGCCGCGCTGCTGGCCAAGGTGCGCGACTACCTGTGGAAAAACGCCCATCTGGTGTCCAAAGTGGTCGAGGGCAAGGAAGACGAAGGCGCCAAGTTCCGCGACTATTTCGATCACCACGAACCGATTTCCCAGGTGCCTTCGCACCGCGCGCTGGCGATGTTCCGCGGCCGCAACGAAGGCGTGCTGCAGCTGGCGCTGAACGCCGATCCGCAGTTTGAGGAAGCGCCGCGCGAAAGCCAGGCGGAGCTGATCATCATCAATCACCTCAATCTGCGCCTGAACAACGCTCCGGCCGACGCCTGGCGCAAGGCGGTGGTCAACTGGACCTGGCGCATCAAGGTGTTGCTGCACCTGGAAACCGAACTGATGGGCACGGTGCGCGAACGCGCGGAGGATGAAGCGATCAACGTCTTCGCCCGCAACATGCATGATCTGTTGATGGCCGCGCCGGCCGGCATGCGCGCCACCATGGGCCTCGATCCGGGCCTGCGCACCGGGGTGAAAGTCGCCGTGGTCGACGCGACCGGCAAACTGGTGGCCACCGACACCGTCTATCCGCACACCGGGCAAGCGGCCAAAGCCGCCGCCATCGTCGCGGCGCTGTGCATCAAACACAACGTGGAGCTGGTGGCGATCGGCAACGGCACCGCTTCGCGTGAAACCGAGCGTTTCTATCTCGACCTGCAAAAGCAGTTCAGCGACGTCCGGGCGCAAAAAGTGATCGTCAGCGAAGCGGGCGCGTCGGTGTATTCCGCGTCCGAACTGGCGGCGCAGGAGTTCCCGGATCTCGACGTGTCGCTGCGCGGCGCGGTGTCCATCGCCCGTCGTCTGCAGGATCCGCTGGCGGAGCTGGTGAAGATCGACCCGAAATCCATCGGCGTCGGCCAGTATCAGCACGACGTCAGCCAGAGCCAGCTGGCGAAAAAGCTGGACTCGGTGGTGGAAGACTGCGTGAACGCCGTCGGCGTCGATCTGAACACCGCTTCGGTGCCGTTGCTGACCCGCGTGGCCGGCCTGACGCGCATGATGGCGCAGAATATCGTCAACTGGCGCGACGAGAACGGCCGCTTCAGCAACCGTGAACAGCTGCTGAAA
Source organism: Serratia sp. CY55921 (assembly GCF_052167655.1). Classification (NCBI taxonomy): domain Bacteria; kingdom Pseudomonadati; phylum Pseudomonadota; class Gammaproteobacteria; order Enterobacterales; family Yersiniaceae; genus Serratia; species Serratia sp. CY55921. The sequence goes on from NZ_JBJNMU010000007.1 coordinate 68,200, forward strand.
GTCAGCCGTCTGGGGCCGAAAGCGTTCGAACAGTGCGCCGGCTTCCTGCGCATCAACCACGGCGACAACCCGCTGGATGCCTCTACCGTCCACCCGGAAGCCTACCCGGTGGTGCAGCGCATTCTGGCCGCCACCGAGCAGGCGCTGCAGGATCTGATGGGCAACGCCTCGGCGGTACGCAGCCTGAAAGCGGTCGATTTCACCGACGACAAGTTCGGCGTGCCGACGGTCACCGACATCCTGAAAGAGCTGGAGAAGCCGGGCCGCGACCCGCGTCCTGAGTTCAAAACCGCCACCTTTGCCGAAGGCGTAGAAACCCTCAACGATCTGCAGCCGGGCATGATCCTGGAAGGGTCGGTGACCAACGTCACCAACTTCGGCGCCTTCGTGGATATCGGCGTGCATCAGGATGGCCTGGTGCACATCTCCTCGCTGGCGGACAAGTTCGTCGAAGATCCGCACACCGTGGTGAAGGCCGGCGACATCGTCAAAGTGAAGGTGATGGAAGTCGATCTGCAACGCAAACGCATCGCGCTGAGCATGCGTCTGGATGAGCAACCGGGCGAAGGCTCGCCGCGCCGCGGCGGCAACGCGCCGGCACAGCGCGACAACGCCAACCGTTCGGCGCCCGCCAACAAGGCTAAACCGCGCAATGCGGCGCCGGCCGGCAACAGCGCCATGGGCGACGCGCTGGCGGCGGCTTTCGGCAAGAAACGCTAAGTCAGACCAACAGGGCGGAGCCTGCTCCGCCCTTTCCAATGAAGAAAACTTGCGGCATTTTTGACCCGCCTCAATAAACCATCATCTTTTTATTTCCCGTTCTTGTGTGACCGTCCTCCCATTATTCAGCCAGCAAAAATCCCTTCTGCAGCCGTTTATTAACAACTCCGTTAACACGTATTTTTCATTTTGCGAATTGTGAGCGAAACACAAATGGTTACCGCTCGCATTACGGCGGAATAATGTTATTGAATTGCCTTTCACCAGAAATAAAAAAGGAAAAAACGCCATCGCCATTTGCAAACGAGATAACCTGGCTACAAATACGTAACTGATTTAACTCGCCATTCTCATTTTTTCCCAAGTGCAAGCAGTGATAAAACATCGTTAATCAAGACAACGCCATTAAAAACTGCCGTCACCATAATAATTGGTTACAATACCCTTACTTTTTGTATTGAACGCGATAATGATAATTACTATTATTTTCGCTCACTTTATTGCATGACCTTATGGATGAATACCGCCGACGGCGTGGCATTTTCGCCGGCAACGTCCAATTATCATCAGCCCGATGCTCATCGGCACCCGGAAGGTTAATGACATGCAGCTTCAACCTAAACGCACATATAAGATTGTCGGCTTTTCCAGCGAGATTGCGCCGGCCTACCGCCAAAAATTGTTATCGCTCGGCATGCTGCCCGGCTCTTCGTTCGACGTGGTGCGCGTCGCGCCGCTGGGCGACCCGATAGAAATTAAAACCCGCCGCGTCAGCCTGGTGCTGCGCAGGAAGGATTTGGCGCTGCTGCAGCTCGACGGCCAGCCCTGAGCCGGCGCGCCCTCCGTTTGCCGGTGCGCCTTTGCGCCGGCGCTGTTCTCCTTGAAGACGACACGCAGAACTATGAAAAAACTCACCATCGGCTTAATCGGCAACCCGAACTCCGGCAAAACCACGCTGTTCAACCAACTGACCGGCGCGCGCCAGCGGGTCGGCAACTGGGCGGGCGTGACGGTCGAACGCAAGGAAGGCCATTTCACCACCCCGCAGTCCGACGTGCGGCTGGTCGATTTGCCCGGCACCTACTCCCTGACCACCATTTCGGAGCAGACGTCGCTCGATGAGCAGATCGCCTGCCACTACATTTTGAGCGGCGACGCCGATCTGCTGATCAACGTGGTGGATGCCTCCAACCTGGAACGCAACCTCTACCTGACGCTGCAGCTGCTGGAGCTGGGCATTCCCTGCATCGTGGCGCTCAACATGCTCGACATCGCCAAAAGCCAGCATATCGATATCGACGTCGCCGCGCTGTCGGCGCGCCTCGGTTGCCCGGTAGTGCCGATGGTCTCCACCCGCGCCGATGGCATCGGCGTGCTGAAACAAATGATCGACAATCATCGCATCAACGAACAGCAGGCGCTGGTGAACTACCCGCCGCTGCTGCTGAAAGAGGTCGCCACGCTGAGCGACGCCATGCCGCAAACCCTGCCGGCGGCGCAGCGCCGCTGGCTGGCGTTGCAGATGCTGGAGGGCGACATCTACAGCCATCGTCTGGCCGGCCCCGCCGTGGCGCGGCTGCCAGCGGCCATTCAGGCGCTGCAACAGCAGCAGCAGGAGGACCCGGCGCTGGTGATCGCCGACGCGCGCTACCAGTCCATCGCCGCCCTGTGCGACGCGGTCAGCAACTCGCAGCAAGCGATGCCCAACCGCCTGACCGACATGCTGGATAAAGTGATCCTCAACCGCTGGCTGGGCGTACCGATCTTCCTGCTGGTGATGTACCTGATGTTCCTGCTGGCGATCAATATCGGCGGCGCGCTGCAGCCGATCTTCGATATCGGCTCGGCGGCGATCTTCATTCAGGGCATTCAGTGGCTCGGTTACACCCTGCACTTCCCCGACTGGCTGACCGTCTTCCTGGCGCAGGGCGTCGGCGGCGGCATCAACACCGTGCTACCGCTGGTGCCGCAGATCGGCATGATGTACCTGTTCCTGTCGTTCCTGGAAGACTCCGGCTACATGGCGCGCGCGGCGTTCGTGATGGATCGCCTGATGCAGGCGCTCGGGCTGCCGGGCAAATCCTTCGTGCCGCTGATCGTCGGCTTCGGCTGTAACGTGCCGTCCATCATGGGCGCCCGTACGCTGGACGCCCAGCGCGAGCGCCTGATCACCATCATGATGGCGCCGTTCATGTCCTGCGGCGCCCGTCTGGCGATCTTCGCGGTGTTCGCCGCCGCCTTCTTCGGCCAGGACGGCGCTGGGGTGGTGTTCTCGCTGTATATGCTCGGCATCGCGGTGGCGATCCTGACCGGCCTGGTGCTGAAATACACCCTCATGCGCGGCGAAGCCTCGCCGTTCGTGATGGAGCTGCCGGTTTACCACGTGCCGCACCTGAAAAGCCTGCTGCTGCAAACCTGGCAGCGGCTGAAAGGCTTCGTGTTGCGCGCCGGCAAGGTGATCGTGGTCGCCAGCATGTTCATCGGCGGCCTGAACAGCTTCTCGTTCAGCGGCAAGACGGTCGACAACATCAACGACTCCGCGCTGGCCTCGGTCTCCAAGGTGCTGACGCCGCTGCTGCAGCCGATGGGCGTCCACAGCGATAACTGGCAGGCCACCGTCGGGCTGGTGACCGGCGCGATGGCGAAAGAAGTGGTGGTCGGCACGCTGAACACGCTGTATACCGCCGAGCACATCAACAAAGAGGCGTTCGACGCCGCCAACTTCAACTTGCTCGATGAACTGGGCGGGGCGCTGCAGGAAACCTGGGACGGGCTGAAAAACACCTTCAGCCTGAGCGTGCTCTCCAACCCGATCGAAGCCAGCAAGGGCGACGGCGAGATGGGCGTCGGCTCGATGGGCGTGATGAGCAGCAAATTCGGCTCCGGCATTTCCGCCTACAGCTACCTGATCTTCGTGTTGCTGTACGTGCCTTGCGTCTCGGTGATGGGCGCCATCGCCCGTGAATCGAGCCGCGGCTGGATGACCTTCTCAATCCTGTGGGGGCTGAACGTCGCCTACTCGCTGGCGACGCTGTTCTATCAGGCGGCCACCTTCAACCAACATCCGCAGTACAGCCTGACGGCGATCCTGGCGGTGGTGCTGGTAAACCTGCTGGTGCTGTTCGGCCTGCGCCGGGCGCGCAGCCGCGTCACGGTTCGCCTGGGCAACGCCACGCCGGCGGCCTGCTGTCAGGGCGCCAAAGGGAGCTGCCACTGATGGCCGGGCTGCTGCAGGTGCGCGATGCGTTGGCGCTGCGCGGCAGCGCTCAGGCGCAGCAGCTCAGCCAATCGCTGGCGACGCCGCTGCCGCTGGTGCAGGCGATGCTGGACCGTTTGACGGCGATGGGGAAAGTGGAACGCATCGAACAGGATGACGGCGCCTGTCTGAGCGGCGGCTGCAAAAGCTGCCCGCAGGGCCAGGGGTGCAGCACGGTGTTCTACCGGCTGAAGGCCTGACGTTCAGGGGCGCCGCTGCGGGCGCCCCCTTGCCGTTCAAGGCTTATTGCTTGTCTTTGTAAACTTCGGCGATGGCGCTGAATTTACCGTGTTCGCGGCCCGCCAGGATCACGTAGTATTGACCGCCCTTTTCGTCCGCCAGTTTGGACAGCTCTTCCTTGGCATCCATCGGCGACGTGGTTTCCGCCGTGGTGGTCACGGTGCCGATCTTCTCGTATTTACCCGGATTCTTATCCAGATCTTCCTTGGTCAGCAGGGTTGCCGCCATGGAGCCGAAAGACACCGAACCCAGCACTGCCGCTGCAATAATCATCTTCAATGATTTCATGACACTAACCTCTCAATGGATAATTTATCTGTTATGAAAGCCGTCCAGGATCCATGCGTAGTACTGCAGGCTGCCGCGACATCCTCAGGCCTCGTTGCTTTCCCTGACGGGGCCTGTTTCCCAGAGACGAAACGCCAAAATGAAAATCGCCGCACGCGGTCTTTTCATTTTGCAGCCAACGCATTGACTCACTAAGTATTGAACAGCTTTGTCTTTTATCCACCCGGCAGCGTTTTTTTTCGCGCTCTATCGTGCGTTTTCACGCTGCATTCAATGTGCTGCAATAAACGCTTCGATCATCGTCACAAATTCATCGGGATGAGAGATAAACGGCGCATGGGCGGCTTTAGCCACGATCTGCGACGTGGAGTTCGGCCAGGCGGCGTCGAGCAGCTCGGCGACCTTGCGCGGCACCAGCCCGTCCAGATAGCCGTAGATCCGCAGCAGCGGCAGATTCAACTCCGCCAGCGGCGCGCGCAGATCGGCGGTGCGCAGGATCTCCAACCCGCCGTTCAACACTTCGACGCTCGGCGTCGGTTGGTTGAGCACCACCGCTTTCAGCTGGCGCGCATCCTGACGCGCGCTCTCGGTGCCCAGCGTCTGCAGCGCCAGAAAACGCTCGACGGTGCGCTGGAAATCCAGGCTTAGCTGGTGCTGGAAACCGCTCAGCACGTCCGGACGGATCCCCGGCCACTCATCGCGGGCGGCAAAGCACGGCGAGGAGGCCACGGTGATAAGCCCGCTGACCCGCTGCGGCTGCATCAGCGCCGCCTGGCTGGCCACCAGCCCGCCGAGCGACCAGCCGAGCCACCAGGCCTGCGGCGGGGCAGCCGCCAGCACGATTTCCGTCATCTGCGCCAGCGACAGGGCGCCGAACCCCTGGCTGCGGCCGTACCCCGGCAGATCGACCAGGTGCAGGCGAAAATGCGGCGTCAGCCGCGCCTGAATGCAACTCCACACTTCGGCGTTCAATCCCCAGCCGTGCAGCAGCACAAGATCGCGTTCACCTTCACCTATTGTTTGCCAGTACAGCGCTGTCATTGGTTATTGTCCTTTCATGCTTACCCGTCTCGGAGACACTATGCTATCAATCCGCAGCCGCTGTTGGCTATGCCGACAGCCATTGAGCCTGATGCGTCATGGCCTCTGCAGCTGCTGCCTGCGTCACCTGCCGGCCAGACCGCCGTGTTGCCCGCGCTGCGGGCTGCCCGCCGGGGAGACGCGCACGCCCTGCGGCCGCTGCCTGCAACGGCCACCGCCCTGGCAACGGCTGGTGTTCGTCGGCGACTACGTGACGCCGCTCAGCGGCTTGGTAAAAAGGTTCAAGTTCCACCGCGCGCCCGAGCTGGCGCCGGCGCTGGCGCGCCTGATGCTGTTGCGCTGGCAGCAGGCGCGCAGAGAGCAGTATCTGAACAGACCCGACCTGATTTTGGCGGTACCCTTGCATGCAACACGCTGCTGGCGCCGTGGCTATAACCAGAGCGATCTGCTGGCCCGGCCGCTGGCGCGCTGGCTGGGCTGCGCCTACCGGCCCGCCGCCTTGCGCCGGGTGCGCAAAACCGCTCTGCAACAGCGGCTGAGCGCCTCTGCCCGCAGACGCAATCTGCAGCGCGCGTTCGCCTGTACCGTGCCGGTCGCCGGCCGGCATATCGCCCTGGTGGATGACGTGGTGACCACCGGCAGCACCGTCTCGGAGATCGCGGCGCTGCTGCGGCGGCAAGGCGCCGCCTCGGTGCAGATATGGTGCGTTTGCCGCACGTTGTAGTGCCACGGCAATGGGCGTATTATAACCGACTATAGAAGTCAACTATTGAGCTAATGCTATGATCCGTATAACAGATGCTGCACAGGAACACTTTGCCAAACTGCTGGCAAATCAAGAAGAAGGCACCCAAATCCGCGTATTCGTGATCAACCCGGGCACGCCGACGGCCGAATGCGGTGTCTCTTATTGCCCGCCGGACGCGGTAGAAGCGACGGATACCGAACTGAAGTTCGACAAACTGTCCGCCTATGTCGATGAACTGAGCGCGCCGTATCTGGAAGACGCCGAAATCGACTTCGTGACCGACCAGCTGGGTTCCCAGCTGACGCTGAAGGCGCCGAACGCCAAGATGCGCAAGGTCGATGACGACGCGCCGCTGATGGAACGCGTGGAATACGTGCTGCAGTCGCAGATCAACCCACAGCTGGCGGGCCACGGCGGCCGCGTAACGCTGATGGAGATCACCGACGACAACATGGCTATTCTGCAGTTCGGCGGCGGTTGCAACGGCTGTTCGATGGTCGACGTCACGCTGAAAGAAGGCATCGAGAAAGAGCTGCTGCAGAAGTTCCCGGAGCTGAAGGGCGTGCGTGATTTGACCGAGCACCAGCGCGGCGAGCACTCCTACTACTGATACCCTTCTTACTTGAAGTTGCAGCGTTGTTGGCCGCATGCGCGCACCCCAGTCACTTACTTAAGTAAGCTCCTGGGGTTTTACGCACTTGCCGCCTAGCTGCAACGCCAATTAATTCGGGTATCCGTCATTTGGATGGGACTAAAGTTCTCGTCCTTTGACCTAATACAACGACACCTCATCGTCACCCCACCGACACCTTGCGTCGGCGCTTGTCCAAATCCTTCAGCAGCCGGTTTATCCGCGGGTCGGCGAACATCTCCTCCAACGTCCGGGTCAGCTTGCGCCGCCAGTTAGGGTACTGATCGCTGGTGCCGGGGATGTTGACCGGCTCGGCCATGTCCAGCCAGTCTTCCGGCTGCAGGCCAAGCAAGGCGCTGGCGCTGTCGGCGACATAACGCTGCAGGCCGCGGTTGAGCAGCGGGCTCATGCCGAGTAGCGCCGCCTTCTTGCCCACCTTCTGCGGCACGCAGCCATAACGATGCAATCCATCCAGCAGCCCCTGCTTGGCGCGTTCTCGATCGGCGAACAGCGCCCGCAGGATTTCCGCGTCCGGGTAGAGACCCAGCCGGTTGCCGAGCGTCAGATCGTCGCTTTGCCAGTAGCCGCGCAGCGTCGGCAGATCGTGGGTGGTGATGGTCGCCATCGCCTGTACCGGATAGGCCTGCGGCGCGCGGAAATGGTGTTCGCCGTCGCTTTCGAAATAGAGCACTTTGTAGGAGTAGACGCCGCTGTCGCGCAGCTTGCCGACGATTTCCACCGGCACCGTGCCGAGATCCTCGCCGATCACCATGCAGCGGTGGCGCTGGCTTTCCAGCGCCAGCACCGCCAGCAGATCGTCCACCGGGTATTTGACGTAGGCGCCGCGATCGGCGGTTTCACCATACGGGATCCACCACAGCCGCAGCAGCGCCATGACGTGATCGATACGCAGCGCGCCACAGCTGGTCATGTTGGCGCGCAAAAGATCGATGAACGGCTGATACCCGCGCGCCGCCATCACGTGCGGATCCATCGGCGGCAGGCCCCAGTTTTGCCCCAGCGGGCCCAGAATATCCGGCGGCGCCCCGACCGACGCTTTCAGGCAGTACAGCTCGCGGTCACACCAGGTTTCCGCCCCGCCTTCCGCCACCCCGACCGCCAGATCGCGATACAGGCCGATCGGCATCTGCTGCTGCCTGCTCTGGTCAAAACACTGCGCGAACTGGGTGGCCGCCAGCCACTGCAGCCACAGGTAAAAACGAACCGTTTCCTGGTGTTCAGTGCAGAACTGCCGCACCGCTTCGCTATCCCCCTGCCGATAACGTTCGGGCCAGGCCGGCCAGCCCCACTGGCTGATGTCATCCGCCGCCAAATGGGCATGCAGCGCGTCGAAGGCCGCCTGCCGGTACAGGCTGTCGCCGCCGTCCGTCACGAATTGCTCGAACGCCTGACGCTGCGCGTCGTTTGGCTTGCGCGCCTGAAATACCGGAAACGCCAGCTTCAGCGCCGCCAGTTTCAGCTGCATCACGGCGGTGTAATCCACCCACTCCGCAGCGCGCGCCTTGGCCAGCTGCTTCTGCGTCGCCGGCTTCTGCCACCAGCGCTGCGCCGCGTCGCTGCGCTGGAAATCCTCCACCGCGTTGACGTCGATATACGCCAGGTTCAGCCAGCGGCGCGACGAGGGGCTGTAAGGGCTGGCGCTCTCCGGGTTGGCGGGGTACAGCGCATGGATCGGGTTGAGGCCGACGAAAGCGCCGCCGCGTTCCCCCACCTCTTCCACCATCAGGCGCAGATCGCCGAAATCGCCGATGCCCCAGTTGCGATCGGAACGCAGCGTGTACAGCTGAACGCAGGCGCCCCACAGCTTTTTGCCGGTCAACAAGGCGTCCGGCTCGAAGCAGCGCCTCGGTGCGACGATCACTCGGCATGACCACTGCCGTGCGCCCTGGCTCAACGTCAATTGGTGGTAACCCGCCGGCAGCTCGCCGGGCAGCGTCAGGGTCTTGCGCGCGCCGACGCGCCCCTGCAGGCATTCGCCGTCTTCACGCTGCAGCGCCCACAGGTATTCGCCTTCGCCCGTCGGCGTCAGCGCCAACGGCGCACCCTGATAGAACACCTTGACCGCCGGTAACGGCGGCGGCGCGGTATCCTGCACCGCATCATCGGCCCACTTCATGGCCGCCAGCAGCTTGCGCTTGGTCTGCGGCTCAATCGCCTGCCGTTTGCCGTGAGCATTGATGAAATCGGCAGCGATCCCCGCCTGCGCTGCCGCCTGATCGATACGCTTGCGATCCATTCGCTCTCCTTAACGTTTGGCTTGCCAGATGCGCTGCTGGTAATCGCGGATCGAGCGATCCGAGCTGAACATGCCGACGCGCGCGGTGTTAAGGATAGTCCGCCGCGTCCACTCGTCCCGATCGCGATACAGCTCATCGACCCGGCGCTGCGCCTGGCAGTACGAGGCAAAGTCCGCCAGCACCAGATAGGGATCGCCGCCTTCCAGCAGGCTGTGCAGCATCATGTCGAACGCGTGCTTGTCGCCATGGCTGAAAGCGCCGCTCGCCAGTTCATCCAAAATCGCCTTCAGGTGCTTGTCCTTCTTGCGGTAGCTGAGCGGATCGTAGCCCTTCGCCACTATCGCCTTCACCTGCTCCACGGTATTGCCGAAGATAAAGATGTTGTCTTCGCCCACCTGCTCGGCGATTTCGACGTTGGCGCCGTCCAGCGTGCCGACCGTCAGCGCGCCGTTCAGCGCCAGTTTCATGTTGCCGGTGCCGGAGGCCTCTTTGCCGGCGGTGGAGATCTGCTCGGAGATATCCGCCGCCGGGATCATCAGTTCGGCCACCGACACGCGGTAGTCCGGGATGAACGCCACTTTCAGGCGATCTTTCACCAACGGATCGTTATTGATTTTCTCGGCTGCCTGATTGATGGCGTAGATGATGTTCTTCGCCAGGTAGTAGCCCGGCGCCGCCTTGGCGCCGAACAGGAAGACGCGCGGCACGATGTCCAGGTTCGGGTTGTCGCGCAGCTGGCGATACAGCGACAGGATGTGCAGCAGGTTCAGGTGCTGGCGTTTGTACTCGTGCAGGCGTTTGATCTGCACGTCGAAGATCGCGTCCGGATCGAGCGTCAGCCCCATCACACCGTGCACGTAATGAGCCAGCGCCACCTTGTTGTCGCGTTTGATCTGCTGATAACGCTGGCGGAACGCCGCGTCGTCGGCGAATTTCTCCAGCCCGCGCAGCGCGTCGAGATCGCCCGCCCACTCCACCTTCAGCGTCTCGTCGATCAGGCCTGACAGCGCCGGGTTGCACTGTTTCAGCCAGCGGCGCGGCGTGATGCCGTTGGTGACGTTATGGAATTTGTTCGGCCACAGCTGGTGATATTCAGGGAACAGATCCTTCACCACCAGATCCGAATGCAGCTGCGCCACGCCGTTAACCGCAAAGCCGCTGACCACGCACAGGTTGGCCATGCGCACCTGCTTGTCGTGGTGCACCGCCAGCTTGGCCCACACCGCCTCGTCGCCCGGCCAGTGCTTATCCACCAATTTTTTAAACCTGGCGTTGATCTGTTTGATGATGGAGAAATGGCGCGGCAGCAGGCTGCGCACCAATTTTTCATCCCAGCGCTCCAGCGCTTCCGGCATCAAAGTGTGGTTGGTGTAGGCGAAGGTGTTGCTGGTGATCGCCCAGGCCGCCTCCCACTCCAGCTGATGCTCGTCCAGCAGAATGCGCAGCATTTCCGGAATGGCGATGGTCGGGTGGGTGTCGTTCAGCTGGATCACTTCGTACTTCGGCAGCTCTTCAATCTTGCGGCCGGCCTGATGGTGCTTGCGCAAAATATCCGCCACCGAGCAGGCGCACTGGAAATACTGCTGCATCAGGCGCAGGCGCTTGCCGGCCTGATGGTTGTCGTTCGGGTACAGCACCTTGGTCAGCTTGTCGGCTTCTACACCCTGCTTCTCCGCCTGCAGAAATTTGCCGTCGTTGAAATCGCTCAGGTTGAACGGATGCTGATGGGTCGCCTGCCACAGGCGCAGCGGCTGCGCCACGCCGTTGCGATAGCCCAGCACCGGCAGATCCCAGGCTTCGCCGCGCAGGGTGAAGGCCGGGCGCCACAGTTCGCGGCCGTCGGCCTGCTTTTCCAGCTTGCCGCCGATGCCCACGTCCACCGCCAGCGCGGCGTTGTGGCGGAACCACGGATAGCTCTCGCGTTGCCAGTTATCCGGCGCCTCTTGCTGTTGCCCACCCTGGAACGACTGGCGGAACAGCCCGTACTGGTAGTTCAGCCCATAGCCGGTGGCCGGTTGTTCCACCGTCGCCATCGAGTCGAGGAAACAGGCCGCCAAACGCCCCAGCCCGCCGTTGCCCAACGCCGGATCGGTTTCCTGCTCGAGCAGATCCGCCAGCTTGACGTTCTGCTCGGCCAGCGCCTGCTCGACGGTGTCATACCAGCCCAGGTTGATCAGGTTGTTCGCCGTCAACCGGCCAATCAAAAACTCCATCGAGATGTAGTTCACGTGACGCAGCGGTTTGGCGCTTTTGCGCGGCGCCGGCTGTGCGGCCAGTTGCTCGGCCAGCGCCGCACTGACGGCTTCCCACCATTGATGTTGCGTCATTTGCTGCGCGGAACTGAGGCCGAACCGTTGCCACTGACGGGCGAGCGCCGCCAGAAAAGCATCCTTCTTGAGCGTAGGCTGTGACATAAGGAAAACTCTCTATCCAGTAAGTGGGTCAAATTGCCGCTATCGTGCCGGTGAGAAAGCCTGACGGCATCATCCCGCCTGGGGATTAGCTGGGGAGGAGGATTGGGGCGTAGCTGGAATTGTGATCTCAGGCACTTTTTGACTCCCTTGCAACGATGCAAAAAAGCCCGCCAACGCGTGCGGCGAGCACTGAGAACGTTAACCATGACGTTAGCACAAGTATTCGCGCTGCTGAAGTTTTGTCCATGGCCGGAAATGCGATCCGCAACCGCATCGCCGTACTCCGACACCAAACGTAAAAAAGTGTGATCGATAGCAACTTAACTCCAAGCCGATGCGGAAGCTTGTTGCAATACGTTTAGGGTTGGCAGAAGTTAGGGGGAGCTATTAATTACGAACCATAAAATAATTAGCGCCACTCCAATCCCGGCGGGAACCGCGATTTATATCCTGGAATACTATGCTGATCCCATCAAAACTGAGCCGCCCGGTACGGCTGCAAAATACCGTGATCCGCGATCGCCTGCTGGCCAAACTGGCCAGCGCGGGCAACTATCGTCTGACACTGGTCAATTGCCCGGCGGGATACGGGAAAACCACGCTGATCGCCCAATGGGCGGCCGGCAAGGCCGATCTGGGCTGGTATTCCCTGGATGAGAGCGACAACCAGCCGGAGCGTTTCGCCAGCTACCTGATCGCGGCGCTGCAGCAGGCCAGCGGCGGCCGCTGCGTCAAGAGCGAAGCGCTGAGCCAGAAGCACCAGTACGCCAGCCTGTCGGCGCTGTTCGCCCAGCTGTTTATCGAGCTGGCCGACTGGCATCAGCCGCTGTACCTGGTGATCGACGACTATCACCTGATCACCAACGACGCCATTCACGAAGCCATGCGCTTTTTCCTGCGCCATCAGCCGGAAAACCTGACGCTGATCCTGCTCTCGCGCACCCTGCCGCCGCTCGGCATCGCCAACCTGCGGGTGCGCGATCAGCTGCTGGAAATGGGCACGCAGCAGCTGGCGTTCACCCATCAGGAAGCCAAACAGTTCTTCGATTGCCGCCTGGCGGCGCCGATGGAACAGCAGGACAGCAGCCGCCTGTGCGACGAAGTCGAAGGCTGGGCCACCGCGCTGCAGCTGATCGCGCTGTCGGCCCGCCAATCCACCTCCTCGGCCCAACTGTCGGCCAAGCGGCTGGCGGGGCTGAACGCCAGTCACCTGTCCGACTATCTGGTGGACGAAGTGCTGGATCACGTCGATGCCGATGCGCGCGCCTTCCTGCTGCGCTGTTCGGTGCTGCGCTCAATGAACGATGCGCTGATCGTGCGGCTGACCGGCGAAGACAACGGCCAGCAGCGGCTGGAGGAGCTGGAACGCCAGGGGCTGTTTATCCACCGCATGGACGACACCGGCGAATGGTTCAACTTCCACCCGCTGTTCGCCTCTTTCCTGCGCCAGCGTTGCCAGTGGGAACTGGCGCTGGAGCTGCCGGGGTTGCACCGCGCCGCCGCCGAGGGCTGGCTGGCGCTGGGGTATCCGGCGGAGGCTATTCACCATGCGCTGGCGGCCAGCGACGTCAGCATGCTGCGCGATATCCTGCTGCAACACGCCTGGTCACTGTTCCACCACAGCGAACTGGCCCTGCTGGAGGAGTGCCTCAACGCGCTGCCGTATGAGCGCCTGATTCAGAACCCCAAACTGGCGCTGCTGCAGGCCTGGCTGGCGCAGAGCCAGCACCGCTACAGCGAGGTCAACACCCTGCTGGAGCGCGCCGAGCGCACCATGCGCGAACAGAAAATCGAGATAGACCAAACGCTGCACGCCGAGTTCGACGCCCTGCGCGCCCAGGTGGCGATCAACGCCGGCAAACCGGAAGAAGCCGAGCGGCTGGCGACCGAAGCGTTGAAATTCCTGCCGCTGTCCAGCTATTACAGCCGCATCGTCGCCACCTCGGTGACCGGCGAAGTCCACCACTGCAAGGGCGAGCTGGCGCGCGCGCTGCCGATGATGCAGCAAACCGAACAGATGGCGCGTCGTCATCAGGCCAACCATTACGCGCTCTGGGCGCTGCTGCAGCAGAGCGAAATCCTCATCGCCCAGGGCTTCCTGCAGGCCGCTTACGAAACCCAGGATAAGGCGTTCGAACTGATCCGCGAGCAGCACCTGGAACAGCTGCCGATGCACGAATTCCTGCTGCGCATTCGCGCGCAGATCCTGTGGTCGTGGTCGCGTCTGGACGAAGCGGAAGACGCGGCGCGCACCGGGCTGAAAATCCTGGCGAACTACCAACCGCAACAGCAGCTGCAGTGCATCGCCATGTTGGCCAAATGCTCGCTGGCGCGCGGCGATCTGGACAACGCCAATACCCATCTGCAGCGCTGCGAAACCCTGCTGCACGGCGCCCACTATCATCGCGACTGGCTGACCAACACCGACAAGTCGCGGGTGATCCACTGGCAGATGACCGGCGATACCGCCGCCGCCACCCAGTGGCTGCGCCACACCGAAAAGCCCGGCATGGCGGACAACCACTTCACGCAGGGCCAATGGCGCAACATCGCGCGAGTGCAGATCCTGCTCGGCCAGTATGAAGAGGCCGGCGTGGTGCTGGATGAACTGAACGAAAACGCCCGTCGCCTGCGGCTGGTGAGCGATCTCAACCGCAATCTGCTGCTCAGCAACCAGCTCTACTGGCTGCAAGAGCGCAAGGGCGAAGCGCAGCAGGCGCTGATCGAAGCGCTGTCGCTGGCCAACCGCACCGGCTTTATCAGCCACTTCGTCATCGAAGGCGAAGCGATGGCGCAGCAGCTGCGCCAGCTGATCCAGCTCAACACGCTGCCGGAGCTGGAACAGCATCGCGCCCAGCGCATCCTGCGCGACATCAACCAGCATCATCGGCACAAATTCGCGCATTTCGACGAGAACTTCGTCGATAAGCTGCTGACCCATCCGCAGGTGCCGGAACTGATCCGCACCAGTCCGTTGACCCAACGCGAATGGCAGGTGCTGGGGCTGATCTATTCCGGTTACAGCAACGACCAGATCGCCGGTGAGTTGGATGTAGCGGCCACCACCATCAAGACCCATATCCGCAATCTATACCAGAAGCTGGGCGTGGCCCATCGCCAGGAAGCGGTGCAGCAAGCGCAGCAGCTGCTGAAGATGATGGGGTACGGCGCCTGATAGTCAGCGCTGGCCGTAATAAGCGCCGGCGCCATGTTTGCGGCTGAAATGTTTCGCCGACAGGTGTTCATCGATCCGGCGCAGGCCGGGGTTAATGCCCCGGCTGATCCACGCCATCTTAGCCACCTCCTCGAGCACCACCGCGTTATGCACCGCCTCATCCGGCGAGCAGCCCCAACTAAACGGGCCATGCTGATACGCCAGAATGCCGGGAATGTGCAACGGCTCGCGCCCGCACAGGGTTTCGATAATCACCTGCCCGGTGTTCAATTCATATTCCCCCGCCACCTCTTCCGCCGTCAGCGCGCGGGTGCAAGGAATGTCGCCGGAAAAATAGTCGGCATGGGTGGTGCCAAACGCCGGTATCGCCTCACCCGCCTGGGCCCAGGCGGTGGCGTGAGTGGAGTGCGTATGCACGACGCCGCCGAGTTGTGGGAATGCCCGGTACAGCGCCAGATGCGTCGGCGTATCGGATGAAGGCCGCAGTTGCCCCTCAACAACCTCCCCTCGCGCATTCACCACCACCATATCTTCCGCCCGCATCGTTTCATAAGGCACGCCGCTGGGTTTTATCACCATCAGATCGCTGGCCCGATCGATGCCGCTGACATTGCCCCAGGTATAGGTCACCAGCCCGTGCTCAGGCAGCGCCATATTGGCTTTGTAGACCTGCCATTTCAGTTGTTCCAGCATGTTAGCTCCCTATTTCCAACCCGGCCTCTGCCATGCGTTCAACCACCCAGGCACGCGCCTCCCGCACCGCCTGCAGCGGGTCGGGCGCCTTCTCGCTCCACATTTCGAGCAGATAGGGGCCGCGATAGCCGCTCGCAAGCAGCGTTTCGAAGCAGCGGGTGAAATCGACCACGCCCTCGCCGAACGGCACGTTCTTAAACTCTCCCGGCCGCGTATCCTTAACGTGCACCGCTACGATATGCCCGCGTCCGGCTACGAGCTCCATCTGCACATCGTTGTCCCAGGCAGACAAATTGCCGATGTCCGGGTACAGCTGAAACCATGGGTTATTCAGGTAGTGGACATAACCCAGCGCCTTGCTGATCGAATTCATCAGCGCATAATCCATGATTTCCATCGCCAGCATGACCTGCGCGCGGCTGGCCATCTCCACCGCCTGCGCCAAGCCGGCGCGGAACCGGGCGCGGGTCTGCGCAGTAGCCTGTTGGTAATAAACGTCATATCCGGCCAGTTGGATCACCCGTATGCCGGTATCCTGCGCCAGCCGGATGGCCTTGCGCATGATCTCCAGCCCCCGCTCGCGCGTCCTGTCGTCTTCACTGCCCAACGGAAAACGCCGATGGGCGCTAAGGCACAAAGAAGGGACGCGCACACCGCTGGCCGCAACGGCGCCGATCAGCGCCAGTCGCTGCTCGCTGTTCCAATCCAGCCGCGCCAGACGGCCGTCGCTTTCATCGATCGACATTTCAACGAAATCGAATCCCAACTCCCCCGCCAGTTGCAAGCGCGTCAGCCAATCCTCGCCCGGCGGCAACGCCTTCTCGTAGATGCCCAACGGTACGGATTTTTGCAACATAACCGCTCCTCAGCCCCACAGTTGGGCGATGACGCGTTTAAATTCCCGCGCCGCCGCGACCGGATCGGCGGCATCGCGAATGCTGCGCCCGGCGATAAAAACATGGATGGGAATGCCCCGGAACAGAGGCAAATCCGCCAATGACAATCCGCCGGTAACCGTCACCTTGAAACCCATCTCGCTCAGGCGATGAACCGCGCGGATATCGTCATCGCTCCAGGCGACGCCCGCCGCCTGCGCGTCACGGCTGCGGTGATACACCACCTGACCAATACCCGCCTCACGCCACGCCTGCGCCTGTTCCCAGGTCCAAAATCCCGTCAGTTCGATCTGCACGTCGCCACCGAACTCATGCGCCACCTGCAGCGCGCCCTTGGCCGTATTGATGTCAGCGCAGCAGATCACCGTGATCCAGTCGGCGTGCGCCTCGAAGCACATCCGCGCCAAAATTTGCCCCGCATCGGCGATTTTCGCGTCCGCCAACACGATGCGATCCGGATACAGCGCTTTCAGATCGCGCACGGCCCGTACGCCTTCCGCCACGCACAAAATAGTGCCGACCTCAATGATGTCGACTTCGGCCGCGATCAGGCGCGTCGTATTGTAAGCCGCGGCCATGGACAGGTTATCCAGCGCCACTTGCAGCATCGGTAAATGCGTTTTCATTGCATGTCTCCTTCAATTCGCCGCCGCCGCGGACGTTTTGTCGATTAACGCCAGTACCTCGTCCGCCCGGCGACAGGCCCGCAAGCGATCGAAGTTCGCCTCATCTTCGAACAGGTTAACCACTTGCATGATGCCCACCTCCTGATGCGTTTTGGCGTCCACCGCCGCCATGGTGATCAAGATATCTATCGGATCGTTGTCCTCATCGCCGAAGCACACCGGCGTTTTCAAGGTGACCAAGGCGAAGCCGGTTTTCAGCACCCCTTCCTCCGGCCGACCATGCGGCATCGCCAGGCCGGGCGCCAACACGAAGTAAGGGCCGTGCCGTTCGACGCCGGCCAGAATGGCGTCGAAATAGCGAGGCTCCACCACGCCGGCGGCCACCAGCAGATCGACCCCCAGCCGCACCGCCTGACGCCAGTCGGCAGCCTCCGCCTGCAGGTGAATAGCGTTGTTCTGCGCCAACGAATCGCTCAGCTTCATGACTCGCTCCTCACTGCTTCAAATCTTGCGGAAAATGCGCGCCGATGACTTCCATCAGCTTCGGACCAAAGTCGGCCGCCGAGAGCATATTGCGCACCCCGACCACGTATTTGTTGCCGCTGACGACGATCTCATCCGCGACATGGGTGGAAGCGATGATGATGTCAGCCCCGCTCAACTCGGATTTGTATTCCCCCACCGCACAGCTGTTGACCGAATGATCCACGCCTTGCTGCGTTAAAAATTGGTCGACTTTCATTTTCATGATCATGGAACTGCCTTGTCCGCAACCGCACACCGCCAGGATTCGTACCGTCATAATCTGCACTCCTATTAACGTGACGCTGGTTCAACCGATTGTTTTTCAGCATCTTCCTCCGCGCGCAGGGTGCGCCCGGCGAAGAACATGTACAGCAGCGCGATGGCGATCACCACGCCCATAAACCACAGGCCGAAGCTCAGCCCTTGCATCAGCGGCGGCGCCAGAATCGACCAGTCCGCCATTCCCATCCAGGCGCTCAGCCCGGTCAGCTTGATGGCCCACACGCAGCCCAAGATCTCTATCATCCCCATCACCAGGCAGATCTTCATCGCCGCGCGCCAGCCGCCAAAGTGGTTAGCGAACACGCCGATGGTGGCGTTAGAGAAGAACATGGGAATGAAACCGGGGATGATCATGATGGAAGCGCCGCACGCCAGGAGGATGCCGACGGCGATCAATTGGCCGATGGTGCCCCACATAAAGCCCCACACCACGGCGTTGGGCGCGAAGCTATAGATGGCGGCGCAGTCGATGGCCAGTACCGCACCGGGGATCAGGCGTTGGGAAATCCCATTGAAGGCCTCGGTCAATTCGGCGACGAACATGCGCACGCCCTGCACGATGATGAAAATCGCCACCGCGAACATCAGCCCGGTTTGCAGGATATAGATGCTCCAGTGGGTTTTACCGGCCATCGCCTGCAGGGTATCCAAGCCGAACGAGCAAAGAATGATGCCGAAGAACAGCGTCATCACGATGGCGGTGGAAACGATGTTGTCATGGAAAATGTTCAGCCACCCAGGCAGCTTCAGATCTTCCACGCTGTCCTCTTTTTTACCGAGATACGGCGCTGCCTTATACGCCAGCCACGAAGCGAACTGCTGTTGGTGCCCAATGGAGAAACCGCTGTTTTCCGTCACCGCCTGCGTCGGTTTGAACATCATGTTGGACGTGATGCCCCAATACAGTGAAGCCAACAGCGCGCTGCACAATACCGTTGTCCACATGCCGTAGCCCAGAATGTAGAAAAATACCGCGATCAACCCCACCTGCTGAAACATGATATGGCCGGTAAGCATGATGGTACGGATGCCGGTAATGCGCCTCAACAACACGTAGAGTATGTTCAGCGCCAGCGCCAGCAAGACCGCGTAGCCGACCCAGCTATAGGCCTCCCCCATCCGATCGATGGTGGCCATCATCGAGGCATAGGTATCTGAAATCGCCCCGTTGATGCCGTACACCTCGGACAACTTCGCCACCACCGGTTTGAACGTGCCGGTCAGGATGCCGGAACCGGCTTGCAGCAACATGAAACCGATAATGGTTTTGATCGTGCCTTTGATAATGACCGCCGCGCTTTTGCGCAGCAACGTGTAACCCAGCAGCGTAACCAGCCCCAACAGCAGCGGCGCATTGGTCATCACCTGGTTAAAAAAGACGGTGAAGATGGTGTAAAGAGTTTCCATACGGCTCTCCCGAAAAGGTTGGCATGCAGGTAACGCCTTCACCATACCAATCACAAGAAATCACAAAAAGATCATAAATGATTATTTGTGAACAACCTCGCAAGTTAAAAATCAATTCCACTAACATTCAATGAATTAGACGGCTTACATTTTATTACTCATTGAATTTAATAGCAGTTAATCAAACAAAAAGGAGATAAAAGGACGGCGCAGCACGTAAATCCGGCGGTGTTAACGTGTATTTCGATCGTTGTCAGTTGAAAAAAACGGTGCTAGATTCGATCAAAACAAATCACATAAAACCTTTAAATGATTATTTGTGATTGCATTATCACCGCCAACGAGGAACGACCCATGAGTAAAGTCAACGACATCACCCGCGAATCCTGGATATTGAACACCTTTCCCGAATGGGGCACCTGGCTGAACGAAGAGATAGAGCAGGAGAAAGTTGCGCCCGGCACCTTCGCCATGTGGTGGCTGGGCTGTACCGGTATCTGGCTCAAATCCGAAGAAAGCGCCAATCTGTGCGTCGACTTTTGGTGCGGTACCGGCAAGCAAAGCCACGGCAACCCACTGATGAAAACCGGCCACCAAATGCAGCGAATGGCGGGGGTGCGCAAGCTACAGCCTAACCTGCGCACGACCCCATTCGTACTGGATCCCTTCGCGATTACCCAGCTCGACGCCGTCTTGGCCACGCACGACCACAACGATCACATCGATGTGAACGTCGCCGCGGCGGTGTTGCAAAATTGCGCCGCCACCGTTCCGTTTATCGGGCCGCAAAGCTGCGTGGATATCTGGATTGGTTGGGGTGTGCCGCCTGAGCGCTGCATCACCGTCAAACCTGGCGACGTGATAAAAATCAAAGACATTGAAATTCATGCGCTGGACGCCTTCGATCGCACGGCGCTCATCACACTGCCGGTGGAACAAAAAGCAGCGGGCGTTCTGCCGGACGGCATGGACCTGCGGGCGGTCAACTACCTGTTCAAAACGCCGGGCGGCAACCTTTATCACAGCGGCGATTCCCACTACTCCAACTATTACGCCAAGCACGGCAACGATCATCAGATCGATGTCGCCCTCGGTTCCTACGGCGAGAACCCGCGCGGCATTACCGACAAGATGACCAGCGCCGACATCTTGCGCATGGCGGAATCGCTGAACGCCAAGGTCGTTATCCCCTTCCACCATGACATATGGTCGAATTTCCAGGCGGATCCGCAGGAAATTCGCGTGCTGTGGGAAATGAAGAAAGACCGGCTCAAATACGGTTTTAAACCGTTTATCTGGCAGGTTGGCGGCAAGTTCATCTGGCCGCAGGATAAAGACAATCTGGAGTACCACTACCCGCGCGGTTTCGATGATTGCTTCACCCTCGAACCCGATCTGCCCTTCAAGTCTTTCTTGTAATCAACCGGTGTTGCATACGGATGCGCGCTTTTGAACGGGAATGATTCAAATCGTCAAACGGCGCGCATATAATCATAGGCAACGACGTTTTCTCTCTCCGACGGAGCCCGCATGACAGAGTCCCAACGCCACAACGCCATTCTCGATCTCTTGCAGCGCAAGGGGCAAATCTCCGTGGCGGACGTCATCGCGGCGTTTGATATCTCTCCGGCTACAGCGCGCCGGGACATCAACAAACTGAATGAAATCGGCAAATTGCGCAAAGTGCGCAACGGCGCCGAAGCCACACAAACTCCGCGCCCGGCCTGGACGCCGCTCAATATCCACCAAACCCAGCATCTGGACGAAAAAATGCGTATTGCGGCGGCTGCGGCACAGCTCTGTCAGCCGGGTGAAAGCGTGGTGATCAATTGCGGCTCCACCGCATTTCTGTTGGGCCGTGAAATTTGCGGCAAGCCGGTTCAGGTGATCACCAATTATCTGCCACTGGCCAATTACCTGATCGAGCAGGAACACGACAGCGTGGTGATCATGGGAGGCCAGTACAACAAAACCCAGTCGATTACTCTGGCGCCCCAGGACGGCGACGCCACCCTGTACGCCGGGCACTGGATGTTCACCAGCGGTATCGGCCTCACCGCTGACGGCCTGTATAAAACCGATATGCTGACCGCGATGGCGGAACAGAAGATGCTCAACTACGTCGGTAAACTGGTGGTGCTGGTCGACAGCAGCAAAGTCGGCCAACGCGCCGGCATGCTGTTCAGCCGCACCGAGCAAATCGCCATGGTGATCACCGGCCGCGCCGCCGATTCGGCGATCGTTGAGCAACTGCGTCAACAAGGGGTGGAAGTGCTGCTGGTGTGAGAAAACCACAACCTTGCTCTGGTCTTAAACGCCGCAGAGTTGGTTACAATAGCGGCGTCCCCCAATAATGAGGCAGTCAGCAGTATGGAACAGTTCGAAGCGATCAACGTTGAACAGGCTTACACCCGCTGGAAAGAGGGCAGCGCCGCCCTGGTCGACATCCGCGATCCGCAAAGTTTTGAAGCCGGGCATACGCCGGGCGCCTTTCACCTCACCAACGCCACCCTGTCGGCCTTTATGCAACAAAACGACTTCGAGCGGCCGGTGATGGTGATGTGCTACCACGGCAACAGCAGCCGCAGCGCGGCGCAATACCTGCTGCACCAGGGGTTCGACGCGGTCTACAGCATCGACGGCGGCTTCGAGGCCTGGGCCCGTCAGTATCCGCAAGACGTGGAAACCTCTGCCTGATCCCCGCCGCCCGCCGTGCGTCGGCGGGCTTCCCCTTCGTTTTTATGCGCGTTTTCGCGGGTTTTTCGCAGATCCGTTTGCCAGCGCTCAGGATTTCGACGTTATAATCGGCCGTCAGGGTCGCCGGCGCGCAAGCGGCGGCCAAAATCATTCACTTACGACGGAAGAGCAATGGTTAAAGTAATCGCCGTATCCAACCCGCGCCTGGCGCTGGCCTTTGTCGACTATATGGCGACCCAGGGCATCCGGCTTGAGCTGCGCAACAGCGGCGAGGCGGCGGAAATCTGGCTGGCCGACGAAGGTCATCTCGAGCAGGTGCAACACGAGCTGCAGCAGTTTCTGGTCGATCCGCTCAACCGCCGTTATCAGGCCGCCAGCTGGCAGACCGGCCATACCGACGCCGGCCTGCACTATCAGAGCGAGTCCTACCTGCACACCCTGCGCAGCAAAGCCGGGCCGCTGACGCTCGGCGTGATGGTGCTGTGCATCGCAGTCTATATTCTGATGCAGGCGCTCGGTGACGATACCGTGATGTACTGGCTCTCCTGGCCGCAGGACAGCAGCCAATACACCCAGCTGTGGCGCTGGATCAGCCATGCGTTCCTGCATTTCTCCCTGCTGCATATCCTGTTTAACCTGATGTGGTGGTGGTATCTCGGCGGCCAGATGGAAAAACGCCTCGGCGCCGGCAAGCTGTTCGTGCTGGCGGTGGTGTCGGCGTTCTTCAGCGGCTGGGCGCAATCGCTGTTCAGCGGCGCGCTGTTCGGCGGGCTGTCAGGCGTGGTCTATGCGCTGATGGGCTATGTCTGGCTGTCGGGCGAACGGGCGCCGGAGCGCGGCCTGATGCTGCCGCGCGGCCTGATGGTGTTCTCGGTGCTGTGGCTGGTGGCCGGATATTTCGATATTTTAGGAATGTCGATCGCCAACGCGGCACACGTAGCCGGTTTAGTGTTAGGGTTATTGATGGCATTTTGGGATACGCGTCATCGCGCACACAACGAACAATAACAGCCGGGAGCTATGCCCAGCGGGCATAGCGGGCGTTTTAGGGGATTATCGTGAAGCAAACACAGCGTCATGACGCAATTATCGAGCTGGTGCGCCTGCAGGGTTACGTCAGCACGGAAGAGCTGGTCGAGCATTTTGACGTCAGCCCGCAAACGATTCGCCGCGATTTGAATGACCTGGCCGACCAGAACAAGATCCAGCGTCACCACGGCGGCGCGGCGCTGCCTTCCAGCTCGGTCAACGCTGCCTATAACGATCGCAAGGTGATGTGGTCGGAAGAGAAAGCCCGCATCGCGCAGCGCGTCGCCAGCCAGATCCCGGACGGCGCCACGCTGTTCATCGATATCGGCACCACGCCGGAGGCGGTGGCCCATGCGCTGATGAACCACAAGAACCTGCGCGTGGTCACCAACAACCTTAACGTCGCCACCCTGCTGACCGCCAAAGAAGACTTCCGCCTGATCCTGGCCGGCGGCGAAGTGCGCACCCGCGACGGCGGCATCATGGGCGAAGCCACCCTGGACTTCATCTCCCAATTCCGTCTCGATTACGGCATTCTCGGCATCAGCGGCATCGATATGGACGGCTCGCTGCTCGAATTCGACTATCACGAAGTGCGCACCAAACGCGCGATTATCGAAAATTCCCGCTGCGTGATGCTGGTAACCGACCACTCCAAATTCGGCCGCAACGCCATGGTCAACCTGGGCAACATGAACCTGATCGACTACCTGTTTACCGACCAGCTGCCGCCGCCGAGCGTGATGAAAATCATCGAACAGTACGACGTGCAGCTGGAGCTGTGCTGATTCGGCCTTAACCTGCGGGGCGCGCCGCCGCCCCGTTTCATCCCTTTAATCCCCTCACCGACAGCCGTTTGCGCGCCCGCGCCATATCCATGCTACTTGTGTGACTATCATCACCAAACTGTTACCTCTATCACGCCTAAATGTTTTTGTTTGGTTAAGTCTTGGCTTGCTTGTTGGTTTTTGATTACAATCATGAGCGAAAACGAACATGAAAGAGCTATTTCGAACATCTGGAGGAAGATGACGTGGAAACCAAAGACTTGATCGTTATCGGTGGCGGCATCAACGGTGCCGGCATCGCGGCGGATGCTGCCGGGCGCGGGCTGTCGGTACTGCTACTGGAAGCGCAAGACTTGGCCTGTGCTACGTCTTCCGCCAGTTCCAAACTGATCCACGGTGGCCTGCGCTACCTGGAACACTACGAATTCCGTCTGGTGAGCGAAGCGCTGGCCGAACGTGAAGTGCTGCTGAAACTGGCGCCGCACATCGCGTTCCCGATGCGTTTCCGCCTGCCGCACCAGCCGCACCTGCGTCCGGCCTGGATGATCCGTATCGGCCTGTTCCTGTACGATCACCTGGGCAAACGCACCAGCCTGCCGGGCAGCAAGGGGTTGCGCTTTGGACCAGAATCGGTGCTGAAGCCTGAACTGAAGCGCGGTTTCGAATATTCCGACTGCTGGGTCGACGATGCTCGCCTGGTGGTGCTGAACGCGCAGGAAGTGGAAAAACGCGGCGGCGAAGTGCGCACCCGCACCAAAGTGACCCGCGCATGGCGCGAAAACGGCCTGTGGATGGTGGAAGCGGTCGATATCGACAGCGGCAAAACCTTCACCTGGCGCGCCAAAGGCCTGGTGAACGCCACCGGCCCGTGGGTGAAAAACTTCTTCGACGACGGCCTGAAGCTGAAATCGCCTTACGGCATCCGTCTGATCAAAGGCAGCCACATCGTGGTGCCGCGCGTGCACGATCAGCCGCAGTCTTACATTCTGCAGAACGAAGACCACCGCATCGTGTTCGTGATCCCGTGGAATGACGAGTTCTCCATCATCGGCACCACCGACGTGGAGTACAAAGGCGATCCGAAAGACGTGAAGATCGACGAGAACGAAATCGCTTATCTGCTGAAAGTGTACAACGATCACTTCAAGAAGCAGCTGGGCCGCGACGACATCGTCTGGACTTACTCCGGCGTGCGTCCGCTGTGCGACGACGAATCCGATTCACCGCAGGCGATCACCCGCGATTACACGCTGGACGTGCACGACGAGCAAGGCAAGGCGCCGCTGCTGTCGGTCTTCGGCGGCAAGCTGACCACCTACCGCAAGCTGGCCGAACATGCGATGGAAAAACTGGCCCACTACTACCCAGGCTGCGGCCCGGCGTGGACCAAAAACGCCACGCTGCCGGGCGGTGACATCGACGGCGACCGCGACGGTTACGCGGCCAAACTGCGCCGTGCGCACGGCTGGCTGCCGGAAGCCCTGGCGCGCCGCTATGCCCGCACCTACGGCAGCCAGAGCGAGCTGATCCTGGCCGGCGCCAACGGCCTCGCCGATCTGGGCGAAGATTTCGGCCACGGTCTGTATGAAGCCGAACTGCGCTACCTGACCGAGAAAGAGTGGGTCGTGGAGCTGGACGACGCTATCTGGCGCCGCACCAAGCTGGGCATGTGGCTGGACGAAGCGCAGCAGGCGCGCGTGAAAGCCTGGCTGGCGGAACACGCGAAAACGAAAGCGCTGTCGCTGGCTTCCTGAGCCGCAGCGTAACGAAAAAGGGCCGGTTATCCGGCCCTTTGCTTTTTTTCTGTCCGCTTTACAGCTTCACCGGCTTAATGTGCCAAATTTCATCCGCATATTCCTGAATGGTGCGATCGGATGAGAAGTAACCCATATTGGCGATATTCAGCACCGCGCGCCGCGTCCACTCGTCCTGATTGAGATACACCTCGTCCACCTTGTCCTGCGTGTCCACATAGCTGCGGTAATCCGCCAACAGCTGATAGTGGTCGCCGAGGTTCACCAGCGAGTCGAACAAATTGCCATAGCGCTTCGGCTCCTCAGGGCTGAACATGCCGGTGGCGATCTGCGTCAGCGCCTGATGCAGCTCTGGGTCTTGCTCGTAGTACTGTCGCGGGTTGTAACCGTTGCGGCGCAGTTCCTCGACCTGCTCGGCGGTATTGCCGAAGATAAAGATGTTCTCCTCCCCCACGTGCTCGCGCATCTCGACGTTGGCGCCGTCCAACGTGCCGATGGTCAGCGCGCCGTTCAGCGCGAACTTCATATTGCTGGTACCCGAGGCTTCGGTGCCCGCCAGCGAGATCTGTTCCGACAGATCCGCCGCCGGGATGATGATCTGCGCCAGGCTGACGCCGTAGTTCGGAATGAACACCACCTTCAACTGGGTATGCACGCGCGGATCGTTGTTGATCACTTTGGCCACGTCGTTGATCAGGCGGATGATCTGCTTGGCGGCATAGTAGGCCGAGGCCGCCTTGCCGGCGAAGATCACCACCCGCGGCACGCGCTCGATATCAGGGTCGGCCAGTAAACGGTTATACAGCGTGATGACGTGCAACACGTTGAGCAACTGCCGTTTGTACTCGTGAATGCGTTTGATCTGCACGTCGAACAGCGCATCCGGGTTAACCACCACGTTGAGCGTTTTGGCGATGTACAGCGCCAGCCGCTCCTTGTTCTGCCGCTTGGCGCGCTGCACCGCCTGCAGGAAGCTCGGGTAATCGATGTTGGCCTTGATCTCGCTCAGCTGGCTGAGATCGGTGCGCCAGGTTTGGCCGATGCAGTCGTCCAACACCGCCGCCAACGGCGGGTTGGCCAGCGCCAGCCAACGACGCGGCGTCACCCCGTTGGTTTTGTTGCAGAAACGAGTCGGGAACAGCCGGGCGAAGTCGGCGAACAGCGACTGCACCATTAGTTCGGAATGCAGAGCGGAAACGCCGTTGACCTTGTGGCTGGCCACCACCGCCAGCCACGCCATGCGCACCCGACGGCCGTTGGTTTCGTCGATGATCGAGACCCGCGCCAGCAGATCGTTGTCGCCCGGCGCCACCTCCTGCACCATTTTGAGGAAGTGATCGTTGATCTCGAAAATCAGCTGCAGATGGCGCGGCAGGATGCGGCCGAGCATGTCCACCGGCCAGGTCTCCAGCGCCTCACTCATCAGCGTGTGGTTAGTGTAGGAGAATACCTGCTCCACCACTTCCCAGGCGTCGAGCCACTTGAACTTGTGCTCGTCGATCAGCCGGTGCATCAGCTCCGGAATCGACAACACCGGGTGAGTGTCGTTGAGGTGAATGGCGATCTTGTCCGCCAGGTTGTCGAAGGTTTTGTGCATCAGCCAATGGCGATTGAGAATATCCTGTACCGTGGCCGACACCAGGAAATACTCTTGTCGCAAGCGCAATTCACGCCCGGAGGAGGTCGAATCGTCCGGATAGAGCACGCGCGACACGTTCTCAGAATGGTTTTTATCTTCCACCGCCGCGAAGTAATCGCCCTGATTGAACTTGCCGAGGTTGATCTCGTTACTGGCCTGCGCGCCCCACAACCGCAGCGTGTTGGTGGCGTCGGTGTCGAAACCGGGGATCACCTGATCGTAGGCGATGGCCACGATTTCTTCGGTCTCCAGCCAGCGGGCCTTGGCCCCCTCCTGCTGCACGCGGCCGCCGAAGCGCACCTTGTAGCGGGTGTTATGGCGCGGAAACTCCCACGGATTGCCGTACTCCAGCCAGTAGTCCGGCGATTCCATCTGTTGGCCGTTGACGATGTTCTGCTTGAACATGCCGTACTCATAGCGAATGCCGTAGCCGCGCCCCGGCAGCGCCAGCGTCGCCAGCGAGTCGAGGAAGCAGGCCGCCAGCCGGCCCAGACCGCCGTTGCCGAGCCCGGGGTCGTTCTCTTCCTCCAGCAGCTCCGCCAGGTTCAGCCCCATCTCGTTCAACGCGTTGTCGATGTCCTGATAAATGCCCATCGACAGCAGCGCGTTCGACAACGTGCGGCCGATCAGAAACTCCATCGACAGGTAATACACCTGCCGCACGTCTTGAGACAGCTGGGCGCGGTTGGAGCGCAGCCAGCGCTCCACCATGCGATCGCGCACCGCGAACAGGACGGCGTTGAGCCAGTCGTGGCGGTTGGCGATCGCCGGATCCTTGCCGACGATAAACATCAGCTTATAGGCAATGGAATGTTTCAGCGCTTCCACACTGACCGTAGGTGAGGTGTAACTAAACGGTGAAGTCATGGCTTTTAATCCCTAATGGGGAGCCCAGCCATCCGCCGCGGAATAGCTGGCCCCGCTGAACATGGGCGCGGTACGCTGCGCCCCGACAATCTACCCTTACGGTTGCCCGCCGCGCGTCAACCCGCGACGCGAATCGCGGGCTACAAGCGTTGATAAAGCGATAAATACTCTTTCGCCGCCACCGGCCAGCCGAAGTCCACGCTCATGGCGTGGCGCTGAACGTGGCGCCAGTGTTTCGGCCGGCTCCACAGCACCATGGCGCGGCGGATGGCGTTGCCCAGCGCGACAGCGTCGCAATCGTCGAACACGAATCCGCTGGCGGTGCCGTCGGCCAGGTTCTCCAGCGCGCAGTCCACGACCGTGTCCGCCAGTCCGCCGGTGCGGCGCACCAGCGGCAGCGTGCCGTATTTCAGGCCGTAGAGCTGCGTCAGGCCGCAGGGCTCGAAGCGGCTCGGCACCAGAATGACGTCGGCGCCGCCGATGATGCGGTGGGAGAAGGATTCGTGATAACCAATCTGCACGCCGACCTGCTCAGGGTAGTCGGCGGCGGCGGCCAGAAACGCCTGCTGCAGCACCGCGTCGCCGGCGCCCAGCAGCGCCAACTGCCCGCCCTGCGCCAGCAATTCGGGCAGCGCCTGCAGCACCAGATCGAGGCCTTTCTGGCTGGTCAATCGGCTCACCACCGCGAACACCGGCAGCGATTCGTCCACCTTCAGCCCCATGGCCTTTTGCAGATGCAGCTTGTTTTTGACCTTGCTTTTCAGATCGTCGGCGTCGTAGCGGGCGCTCAGCCGCGGGTCGTGGGCCGGATCCCAAATCTTGTCGTCCACGCCGTTGAGGATGCCGCTCAACCTGCCTTGCCGCTGCCGCTCCTGCAGCAGCCCCTCCATGCCGTAGCCAAACTCCGGCCGGGTGATCTCGCGCGCATAGGTCGGGCTGACGGCGGTCACGTGGTCGGCATAAAACAGCCCGGCCTTGAGGAACGACATCTGGCCGTAGAACTCCAGGCCATAGACATCGTAAAACGACGCCGGCAGCCACAGCTCGGTCACGTGATGGGCGGAGAACAGGCCCTGATAGGCCAGGTTGTGCACGGTGAACACCGAACGCGCCGGGTGACCGTTGGCGGCCAGATAGGCGCAGCTCAGGCCGGCATGCCAGTCGTGGGCATGCACCAGCTGCGGGCGCCAGTAGCGATCCAGCCCCTTGGCCAGCTCGCAGGCCATCCAGCCCAGCAGCGCAAAGCGCCGGTGGTTGTCGGGGTAGGCGTACATGGACTGATCGTGGTATGGGCTGCCCGGCCGGTCATACAGCCAGGGCGCATCGATCAGGTAAATGCCCACGCCATGGTAGGTGCCGTAACGCAGGCCGACACGGCCGGCGAACGAGTCTATCTCCGCCACCAGCACGGTGTCGGGTATGCCGTTGCGTACGTCAGGGAAAGCGGGCAATAGTACCCGAACATCGGCGCCTTCGGCGATTTGCGCCGCCGGCAGCGCGCCAACCACGTCTGCGAGTCCGCCCGTTTTCAGCAGGGGGAACATTTCAGAACATACGTGTAAGACCTGCATTATCACTCCTGAAAGTCGGCCGAAGGCCTCTGGATAAGAAATAAAGCAGGCTTGCCGCTGTTATGTGTGCCGCGTTGCGCAAGCCATCGAACCGTTCATCGGGCGGCAGGCTATCGTTCTGCCCCCCACGTTAACTCACAATTTTGACAACATTTCGCGCGTCACCAGCACGATGCCGCCTTCCGAGCGATAGAAACGCTTGCTGTCCTCATCGGCGTTTTCCCCGATCACCATGCCCTCCGGAATATGGCAGGCGCGGTCGATGATGCAGCGCCGCAGGCGGCAGGAACGGCCGACGTTCACGTCCGGCAACAATACGGTAGAGTCGATGGTGCAAAACGAGTTCACTCGCACGCGCGGGAACAGCACCGAATGCACCACCACCGAGCCCGAGACGATGCAACCGCCGGACACCAGCGAATTCATGGTCATGCCATGACTACCGGAGCGATCCTGCACGAACTTGGCCGGCGGCAGCGGTTCCATGTGGGTGCGGATCGGCCAGGCGCGGTCGTACATGTCCAGCTCCGGCGTCACCGACGCCAGATCGAGATTGGCGCGCCAGTAAGCGTCCAGCGTGCCCACGTCGCGCCAGTAAGGCGGCAAGTCGGGGTTGGACGTCACGCAGGACAAGGTAAACGGATGCGCCCACGCCGCCTGCTGCGCGGTGATTTTCGGGATCAGATCCTTGCCGAAATCGTGGCTGGAGCCGGGGGTCGACATATCCTCTTCCAGCAGTTGGAACAGGTAGGCGGCATTAAAAATATAGATGCCCATGCTGGCCAGCGACATATCCGGGTTGCCCGGCATCGCCGGCGGATCGGCGGGCTTTTCCAGAAACTCGATGATGCGGTCGCTTTCATCCACCTTCATCACGCCGAATTCGCCGGCTTCGCTGCGCGGCACCGGCAGGCAAGCCACGGTGCACTGAGCGCCCTTCTCGACGTGGTCGATCAGCATGCGCGAATAATCCATCTTGTAGATGTGATCGCCCGCCAGGATCACCACGTATTCGGCCTCGTAGCGGCGGATGATATCCAGGTTCTGGTACACCGCGTCGGCGGTACCCTTGTACCAATGCTCGGTGCTGAGGCGCTGCTGGGCTGGTAGCAGATCGACGAACTCATTCATCTCCTCGTTGAGGAACGACCAGCCGCGCTGAATGTGCTGCACCAGCGTGTGCGACTGGTATTGGGTGATCACGCCGATGCGGCGGATGCCGGAGTTCAGGCAGTTCGACAAGGCGAAGTCGATGATGCGGAATTTGCCGCCAAAGTGGACGGCGGGCTTGGCGCGGGTGGAGGTCAAATCTTTCAGACGTGAACCGCGGCCGCCGGCCAGGATCAGCGCTACGGATTTAATCGGCAGCTGGCGCGCCAACATCAGGGGGTCTTTATTTTCAAACCTAACCATAGCGGACTCCTTTTATTATTTCCGTACCAGTACGCAAAGCGAGCGCGCGGCCTGGTGCCAGGCGGGCAATACCGCCCGTGAGTCTTCCTGAGTGAACGGGGCGACAACCTGCCAATCGCCTTCCGGCAACCTCATCTCCGTCGTTTGCGGCGTGGCGTTGATCAGCAGCAGCCAGCGCTGCGACAGCAGGATCTGCATGAGCGGCTCGCCCTGCTCCCACTGCTGCGCGTCGAGCGCCTGCCCTTGCGCGTTCAGCCACTGCACGCTGCCGTCGTCCTGCTGCCACCAGCGGTCCTGCTGCAGCGCGGGGATCTGGCGTCGCAGCGCGATCAGCGCCGCGACGTAATCGGTCAGCGCGTCGTCCGCCGTGGCCCAATCGAGCCAGGTGGTGGCGTTGTCCTGACAATAGGCATTGTTGTTTCCCTGCTGGCTGTGTCCCTGTTCATCGCCGGCCAGCAGCATCGGCGTTCCCTGGGACAGCAACAGCGTGGCGAGCATCGCCCGTTGGCTGGCCCTGCGGCGTTGCACAATGGCGTCGTCGGCGACCAGGCCTTCGACGCCGTGGTTGTTGCTGAAATTGCGATCGCTGCCGTCGCGGTTGCCCTCGCCGTTGGGCTGATTGTGTTTCTCATTGAAGCTGACCACGTCCTGCAGGGTAAAACCGTCATGGGCGGTCAGCATATTGACGGTGGCGTAAGGCGCTCGCCCGCGCTGGTTATACAGATCGCTGGAAGCGGCAAAACGCCGGGCGAACTGGCCGAGCGATACGCCGCTCTGCAGCCAGAAACGACGCATGTCATCGCGGTAATGATCGTTCCATTCGGCGAAGCGGCCAGGAAACGCCCCTACCTGATAGCCGCCGGGGCCAATGTCCCAGGGTTCGGCGATCAGCTTGCAGCGCGACAGCACATCGTCCGCCAGCATCGCCTGGAACAGCGGCGCATCGCGATCGAACCCCGGCGTGCGGCCGAGCACGCTGCCCAGATCGAAACGGAAGCCGTCGACGTGGCACTCCCGCACCCAAAAACGCAGGCAATCCATCACCCAGGCCACGCCCTGCGGCTGATCCAACCGCAGCGTGTTGCCGCAGCCGGTGTCGTTGACATAGTCCCCTTCGGGCGTCAGCCAGTAGTAGCTCAGGTTATCGATGCCGCTCAGCGACAGCATCGGCCCGTCCATATCCAGCTCGGCGCTGTGGTTGAACACCACGTCGAGGATCACCTCGATGCCGGCTTTGTGCAGCGCCTTGACCGCATCGCGGAATTCGTTCAGCGGCGTGGCATCGGTGCTCAGGCTGGCGTAGCGGTTGTCCGGCGCATAGGGCGCCAGCACGTTATAGCCCCAATAGTTGATCAGCCCCAGCCGCTGCAGGCGCGGTTCGGAGGTATGTTGCTGCACCGGCAGCAGTTCCAGCGCGGTGATGCCGAGGCGTTTGAAGTGGGCGATCATCGCCGGGTGCCCCAATGCGGCGAAGCTGCCGCGCAGCGCCGGCGGGATCTGCGGGTGCAGCAGCGTCAGGCCGCGCACGTGCGCTTCGTAAATCACCGTCTGTCCCCAGGGCGTGGCAGGCGGGCGATCGTCCTGCCAGTCATACTGTTCGTCCACCACCACGCACTTCGGCATCAGCTCCGCGCTGTCGTGCGGGTCCGGCTGCTCGTAACCGCCGTGCAGGTGCGGGTGATCCGCCACCGGCCCTTCCACCGCGCGCGCGGCCGGATCGAGCGCCAGTTTGTTGGGGTTGAAACGCTGTCCGTTCGCCGGGTCAAACGGGCCGTAGACCCGGTAACCGTAACGTTGCCCCGGCCTGCCGCCCGGTAAGTAGCCATGCCAGATATCGCCGCTGCGCGCCGGCAGCGGCAGGCGCACTTCGCGCTGCTGGCCGTCGAACAGGCACAGCTCCACCCGCTCGGCGTGCGCCGAGTACAGGGTAAAGTTGATGCCTTCGCCGTCGTAATGCGCGCCCAGCGGCGCGGCGAGGCCGGCCGTCAGCTCCGTCATGGCGCCTCCCGCAGCAGATAAATGGTCGCCAGCGGCGGCAGCGTTACGCAGATGGAGAAGTCGCGGCCGTGGCTGCCGACCGCTTCGGAAGAGACCCGCCCCTGATTGCCGGCGTTGCTGCCGTGATAGTGGTGCGAATCGGTATTGAGGATCTCGCGGTAGTCACCGGCGCGCGAGAGGCCGATGCGGTAGCGGTAGCGCGGCACCGGGGTAAAGTTGCTGATGGCGATCAGCTCATTGCCCTGCGAATCGTAGCGCGCGAACGCGAACACCGAGTTGTCGTGATCGTCGACCACCAGCCACTCGAAGCCGTCAGGCCGGTAGTCGCGCTCGTACAGCGGCGCCTGCTGCCGGTAGCAGTGGTTCAGATCGCGCACCAGCCGCTGCACGCCGTTATGCCAGTTATCCAACCCTTCCAATAAATGCCAGTCGAGGCTGGTATCGAAATTCCACTCGCGCCCCTGTGCGAATTCGCAGCCCATAAACAGCAGCTTCTTGCCCGGATGCGCCCACATAAAGCCGTAATAGGCGCGCAGGTTGGCGAATTTCTGCCAGGCGTCGCCCGGCATACGGTCGAGGACCGATTTTTTGCCGTGCACCACTTCATCGTGCGAGATAGGCAACACGAAGTTCTCGGTATAGGCGTACAGCATGCCGAAGGTCATCTGGTTGTGGTGATACTTGCGGTGCACCGGATCGCACTTCATGTAATTGAGCGTGTCGTGCATCCAGCCGAGGTTCCATTTGTAGTGGAACCCAAGGCCGTTGGCGTCCGGCGGCAGGGTGACGCCGGGATAGTCGGTGGATTCCTCCGCCAGCGTCACCGCGCCCGGCTGCGCCTGGCCGATAGTCTGGTTGGTATAACGCAGGAAGGCGATGGCCTCCAGATTCTCGTTGCCGCCGTAGTAATTCGGCACCCACTCGCCGTCGGCGCGGCTGTAGTCGCGATAGATCATCGACGCCACCGCATCCACCCGCAGCGCGTCGATGCCGAAGCGCTCCAGCCAATACAGCGCGTTGCCCGCCAGGTAGTTGCGCACCTCGTGGCGACCGTAGTTGTAAATCAGCGTATTCCAGTCCTGATGGTAGCCCTCGCGCGGATCGGCGTATTCGTACAGCGCAGTGCCATCGAAATTCGCCAGGCCGTAGGCGTCGCTGGGGAAGTGCCCCGGCACCCAGTCGAGGATCACGTTGATGCCCGCCTCATGCGCCGCCGCCACAAACGCCCTGAAGTCGGCCGGCGTGCCGAAGCGCCGGGTCGGCGCATACAGCCCCAGCGGCTGGTAGCCCCAGCTGCCGTCGAACGGGTGCTCGTTGACCGGCAGCAGCTCGATATGGGTGAATCCCATGTCCTTCACATAGTCGATCAGCTGCACCGCCAGTTCACCGTAGCTGAGCCAAAAGTGGTTATCGGTGTGGCGGCGCCATGAGCCGAGATGCACCTCGTAAATGGCGATCGGCTGGTCAAAATCGTTGGCGCGGCGGCGCGCCGGCGTCGACGGCACCACCTCCGGCAGCGGCGCCACCAGCGAGGCGGTATCCGGGCGCATCTGCGCCTCAAAGGCGTAAGGATCGGCTTTCAGTTGGGTATTGCCATAGCAATCGACGATTTCATATTTGTACAGCTGCCCGGCCCGCACGCCGGGCAAGAACAGCTCCCAGATGCCGTTCTCACGCCGCAGACGCATCGGGTGGCGGCGGCCGTCCCAGAAGTTGAATTCCCCCACCACCGAGACGCGCTGCGCGTTGGGCGCCCAGACCGCAAAGCTGACGCCGTCGACGCCATCCAGCGTGACGAGGTGAGCGCCCAGCCGTTCATAGGGGCGCAGATGCGTGCCTTCGGCCAATAACCAACTGTCGATATCCTGCAGCAGCGGGCCGAACCGGTAGGGATCGTCGACGATCTGTTGATGATCGCGCCAGCTGACCTGCAGCTGATAGCGGAAAGGATTTTTTCGCCGCGGCACCACGGCGCTGAAGAAACCGCGCGGATCGTCGCAGTTCAGCTGCACCAGTCGCCGGCCGGTTTGCTGTTCCACCAGCCAGACTGCGCCGGCGTCCGGCAGCAGCGCGCGCACTTGCAGACCGTTATCGGTCGCATGCATGCCAAGCAGAGCAAAGGGATCGGCGTAATGGCCGGAGATGATCTGATCAATCACGTCACGATCGGGAAGTACAGGC
This sequence comes from Serratia sp. CY55921, assembly GCF_052167655.1. Classification (NCBI taxonomy): domain Bacteria; kingdom Pseudomonadati; phylum Pseudomonadota; class Gammaproteobacteria; order Enterobacterales; family Yersiniaceae; genus Serratia; species Serratia sp. CY55921. Next base: position 103,337 of record NZ_JBJNMU010000007.1, read on the forward strand.
ATAGTCTTCTTCCTTAGATTAACAGCATGATCTAAGCACGGCTTGTTGGTTATTCCTTGGCCGTTTTGGTCATCATGCAATGCATTCGGACTCTAAAGCGTGATTGCGGTCGGTTATTGACCAATCTTTACTCTGCCGACCTGAATTTCGCTCTTTATGCTTATTTTTTGAAATATTTCAGTCATGGTGAAAAAGTGTTCACCCCTGCGTTAAGCATAGCCAATGTCTGTTAAAAACTGCTCGGCATTGGTGAGGAAAATTCTTCATTAAGAAAACTGCCAGCCTGACGGCATCTGCATGTGGCGGCCGACGAGAAGAGATGCGGGGTACAGCCCAATGAAACGAGACTTGCGATAACGCTGCCCGACGCGGCGCGCAGCGAACAAAAAAGCGGAAAATAAGGCGTTAGGGGGCTGAAAGCGCTCAGCCCCCAGGAAGTGCGGGTTTACAACAAAGTACAGAAGCAGCAGGTATCGCCTATTCCAAAGCAGAGATCACCTTCTCAAGAAACGATCGCGCCGTGTATCCCCATGGCGCTGGTGCAAACTCCCCATCAGCAAGTTCAGCAACAGCAAGTTCAAGCTGTTGTTCCTCAGGATATTGCGCCAGCAACGCTCGTGCTTCATCGACGGTTTTTCTCACTGTCGCGGTATTTTCCGTCTCCCGATAAGAGGCCAGGATCTCTTCTACAGACTCTCCAAATAAATCATAATCTTGCCCAAAAAAAACACGCACAAGTGTACCGAGATTAGCGACTGAAAAGCCCATAGGGTCCCTTATCTGATAATGGGGTAAGCGGTTAAAATGTAATACGGCTTACCGTTGTAAATTTTCTTTAGCAAGACAACCCGCACGCTGTTGGACGTTAATTGAATTGTGCTTCCTTGCCTGTAGCCAAAACCAACCGCTTTACCCACCTTATGCGTGAGTTCAAGCACGTTGGCCGAAGTAGGCTGTTGCGCCCAGCGCTTAATAAGCGCGTTATTCACTTTCAACGCCCGACTAATCGCGTCTTCAGCAGTACGTAAATCTGTAAATGTCGAGGCTGACTGTAAACCAGGACTCTTTGCCAAGCGCTCCAGCAGCTCTTCTGAACTTTTAGCAACATGCTTAGCAATAGTGTGCCCACCTCCTTTTGCACCGGCTATAGACTCGTGTTCAAGCAATTTTAATTGCCCCACCCGAACGGAAGCCACGCGTACAGCGCCTAAAGCGGTTGCAAACACCAAAGGAACGGCAATATCTACCGTTAAACCGACGTTGTAAGCCATATCTTCGTCGGCCCCCAGACTCTGAGCCAGCAAAACCGCCGACTTATAAGTGTCTGTAGTCAATGATCGGCCGGTAATGATCTGATTTGATGCGGTTTTTATGCTATCCATGCTATGAGTGCCAACGACCACGCATCCCACTTTGGTTAACAATGTTGGGTCAGGCGCATAGCACATCACCCCAGCCCCAAGAAGTTCGACGACTCCCCCCGCTAAACCCAGCCCCCCATGAGCCGATTACCCCAGGTTTCCCCTTCTGTGACCGTGCTATCCGACATCACGGCCGCTAGCTGCACGGGTGAAAGCGCGACCTGCAATCCTTCGTTGGAAATCATATCCCTATACCTGCGCTATGTTGCCAATGCGCTTATAAATATCACAGGGAAGATTAACTTGTAACCACATTCAGACCATACCGACATGACTCCGCTCATATGAAAAAGCCCGCAATAAGCGGGCTTTGAAATACAACAGATGAACTGGCGAGCGGGTTTACAGCAGGATGCGCAGCATGCGGCGCAGCGGCTCGGCCGCGCCCCACAGCAGTTGGTCGCCCACGGTGAACGCCGACAGGTACTCCGGCCCCATATTCAGCTTGCGCAGACGGCCGACCGGCGTATTCAGCGTGCCGGTCACCGCCGCAGGCGTCAGTTCGCGCATGGTCAGCTCGCGGTCGTTCGGGATCACGCGCACCCAGTCGTTGTGCGTCGCCAGCATCTGCTCGATTTCCGGCAGCGACACGTCTTTTTTCAGCTTCAGGGTGAACGCCTGGCTGTGGCAGCGCAGCGCGCCCACGCGCACGCACAGGCCATCGACCGGGATCACGCTGCCGGTGTTGAGGATCTTGTTGGTCTCCGCCTGGCCTTTCCACTCTTCGCGGCTCTGGCCGTTGTCGAGCTGCTTGTCGATCCACGGGATCAGGCTGCCGGCCAGCGGCACGCCGAAGTTGTCGGTCGGCAGTTTGCCGCTACGCGTGGCTTCGGTCACCTTGCGTTCGATATCCAGAATGGCGGAGGCCGGATCCTGCAGCTCTTTCGCCACATCGGCGTGCAGCATGCCCATTTGGGTCAGCAGTTCGCGCATGTGGCGAGCGCCGCCGCCGGAGGCCGCCTGGTAGGTGGCAACCGACGCCCACTCAACCAGATCGTTGGCGAACAGGCCGCCGAGGGACATCAGCATCAGGCTGACGGTGCAGTTGCCGCCGACGAAGGTTTTGATGCCTTTGTCCAGGCCCTGCTGAATCACCGCGTGGTTGACCGGATCCAGTATGATGATGGCGTCATCCTGCATGCGCAGCGACGAGGCCGCGTCGATCCAGTAACCCTGCCAACCGCTGGCGCGCAGCTTAGGATACACTTCGTTGGTATAATCGCCGCCCTGACAGGTAATAATGATATCGAGCGCGCTCAGGGCGTCGATGTCATAGGCATCCTGCAGCGTGCCCTGCTGGCCGCCGAAGGCCGGCGCGGCAGAACCGTGCTGCGAGGTGGAGAAAAAGACCGGGCGAATGGCGTCGAAATCGCGCTCTTCCGTCATGCGTTGCATGAGAACTGAGCCGACCATTCCGCGCCAACCGATGAAACCAACGTTTTTCATGATATCTGTGTCCCGCCCGGATAAGGGCTTATTAGGTGATAACGAGTTGTGTGCAATATCTCCTCACCTTACAAAATGTCGGCGCGGGCGCAAAGTGAATTTATTCGATGGCTGGGGATTTCTCAGCAATCCTTCTTATAGGCAAGGACGCGGCCGAAAAGGCCGAGGCGTTTTCCCGATCACGAGGTCACCATGACAGAGATGATTTCCGCTACGGTATTGCTGTTTTTAATTATGGATCCGCTGGGCAACCTGCCGATTTTCATGTCGGTGCTCAAGCACCTGGAACCGCGCCGCCGCCGCGTGGTGTTGATTCGCGAGCTGCTGATCGCCCTGCTGCTGATGCTGATCTTCCTGTTCGCCGGCGAGAAAATTCTGGCGTTCCTCAACCTGCGCACCGAAACCGTCTCCATTTCCGGCGGCATCATCCTGTTTCTGATCGCCATCAAGATGATTTTCCCCTCGCAGGAAGGAAACAGCTCCGGGCTGTCCGCCGGCGAGGAGCCGTTCCTGGTGCCGCTGGCGATCCCGCTGGTGGCCGGGCCGTCGATTCTGGCTGCATTGATGCTGCTGTCGCACCAGTATCCACATCAGCTGCCCCATCTGGTGGCGGCGCTGTTGATCGCCTGGGGCCTCTCTGCGGCCATTTTGCTGATGTCGAACCTGTTCCTGCGCCTGCTGGGCAGCAAAGGCGTCAGCGCGCTGGAGCGGTTGATGGGGCTGATTCTGGTGATGCTGTCGACCCAGATGTTCCTGGACGGCGTGCGGGCTTACATGAAGCTGTAGGCGCCTGGCGGCGCCGACAACGGCCCGCGCTCAGCGGGCGGTAACGCGGCGAATATAGGCGAGCGTATCGGCGACCACGCCGTCCAGCGGCTGGTTGATGTCGATCGCTTGCACATCCGGCTCCTGCTCGCCCGGCTCTTCCAGCGTGGCGAACTGCGAAACCAGCATCTGCGGTTTGAAGAAATGACCTTTGCGCTGCTTCAGGCGCTCCTCGATCACCGCTTTGTCGCCTTTCAGGTAGAGGAAATGCAGGTTGCTATTCCCTTCGCGCAGGCGGTCGCGATAGCTTTTTTTCAGCGCCGAGCAGACCAGCAGCGACACGGGATTGGTGCGTTGCATGGCGAAGATGGCGTCATTCAAGGCCGCCAGCCACGGGGCGCGATCGTTGTCGTCCAGCGCGTGCCCGGCAGCCATTTTGTTGATGTTGGCGCGCGGATGCAGGTAATCGCCGTCCAGCATGGCAGCCTCGGCCTCGTGGGCGACGGCGCTGGCCACGGCGGATTTGCCGCTGCCGGATACGCCCATCAGGATAAATACGTGATTCTGCGGATTACTCATTGTGTCATGCCCTTATGGGAACTGGCGCGAGCGCCAAATGCGTCCCAACTGATAAAGATATTCTGGAACGCCGACGCCCCGCAGGGCGTCGGATAACGATTATACAACCGTCGCCAGCAGCAGGCAGCCCACCAGGCCGCACACCGAGATGATGGTTTCCAGCACCGACCAGGATTTGATGGTTTCCATGATGCTCAGGTTGAAATACTCCTTGAACAGCCAGAAGCCCGGATCGTTAACGTGCGAGAAGATAACGCTGCCGGAACCGACCGCAATCACCATCAGCTCAGGGCTGACGCCGGTGGTGGCGATCAGCGGCGCCACGATGCCGCCGGCGGTGATTGCCGCCACGGTGGCGGACCCCAGCGCCAGACGCAGCGCGGCGGCGATCGACCAGGCCATCAGGATCGGCGAAACGTTGCTGCCTTCCATCAGACCGGCGATGTACTTCTCGACGCCGCTGTCCACCAGCACCTGCTTGAAGGCGCCGCCGCCGCCGATGATCAACAGCATCATGGCGATGATTTTAATCGAATCGGTGATGGTGCCCATCACTTCATCCATGGTGCGGCCGCGGTTCAGGCCGAAGGTGAAGATAGCGATCAGCACGGCGATCAGGGTCGCCATCACCGGGTCGCCGAAGAACTCGGCGAAGCGCAGCAGGCTGTGGCCCTTCGGCAGCACCATTTCAGCGACCGCGCGCAGCGCCATCAGGATCACCGGCACCAGCGACGTGGCGACGCTGACGCCAAAGCTCGGCATCTCCGCGTCGGTAAAGGTTTTCGGGTTGTACAGGCCTTCCGGCACCGGCTTGTCGATGCCTTTCAGGAAGCGGGCATAGACCGGGCCGGCCAGGATCACCGTCGGGATCGCCAGCAGCGTGCCGTACAACAGGGTTTTACCCATGTCGGCATGGAAGATGGTGGCGATAGCGGTCGGGCCCGGGTGCGGCGGCAGGAAGCCGTGAGTCACCGACAGCGCAGCGGCCATCGGCACGCCGACGTACAGCAGCGGAATGCGCGCGGAGGCGGCGATGGTGAACACCAGCGGCAGCAACAGCACGAAGCCCACTTCGTAGAACAGCGCGAAGCCGACGGTGAAACCGGTCAGCACCACCGCCCATTGAATGTGTTTTCTGCCGAACTTGTCGATCAGCGTGGTGGCGATGCGCTGTGCGCCGCCGCAGTCCGCCAGCAGCTTGCCGAGCATGGCGCCGAAGCCCATGATCAGCGCCAGGCTGCCCAGCGTGCCGCCCACGCCGGCCTTGATGGAGCCGATGACCTTATCGACCGGCATCCCCTGTGCAATCCCGACCGCCAGAGCAACCAGAACCAGAGAGATAAAGCCGTTCAGCTTGAAGCGGATCATCAGCAGCAGCAGCAGCGCTACGCCGCCTGCAACAATCACTAATGGCATAGTTTTTCTCCAACCTTTTATCGCGACTCTCTTTACGATAGGCGTAAAGCGTGCGGTTGTTTTATTTTTAGGCTCTTTCCCGGTGTTTAAGAAGAGCTGTAGGTGTTGTTGATTCAGAGGTTCAGTCTTGCAGCAAGATGACCGCCCACTCGTTGTTACCGGTATCATGATACCGGTAACAACATAAGCCTCGGAACCGGGTAAGCGGCTAAAATTCGCGTTCTGGGACAGAGATCAAACTTATGTCGGCAACGAGCGGCGGGCTTACAGGCGGGATAACCCGCGCGCCTCAGGGCGCGCTGCAAAAAGAAAGGGTGTTAAAACAGAACGTTAAAATGGCTCAGATACTGCCGCCGGGGATCACGGTGAAACCGACGTCCACCATGCGCGGGCACACCGTTTCGCCGCGCAGCCGGGCCAGCAAGCGCTCGGCGCCGATCTGCCCCATGCGTTCACGCGGCGTCAGCACGCTGGCCAGCTTCGGCACCATCACCTGGCCGATGTCATGGCCGTGGAAGCCGGCGATCGCCATATCCTGCGGGATCGACAGCCCCTGCCGCTGGCACTCGAAGGCCGCGCCGATCGCCAGGTCATCGTTGGTGCAGAAGATACTGTCGATCTGCGGATAGTCGCGCTGCGCCACGCGCAGCAGTTCACCGCCGGCGGAATAGGAGGAAGATCGCGCGGTCATGATGCTGTGCGGCTCCAGACCGGATTCACGCATCGCCTGCTCATACCCCTGCTGCTTGATGAGGGTACGTTCATCCTGGCGGGCGCCGAAATAGACCACGTGACGGTGGCCGTGCGCGATGATCTGCTGGGTCATCTGGCGCGCCGCCTCGAAGTTGTTGAAGCCCACCGCCAGATCGATGCACGGCGAGACGCAGTCCATCAGCTCTACCACCGGAATGCCCGCCACCTCGATCATTTTCAGGGTGCGCGGCGTGTGATGGCGCTCAGACAGGATCAGGCCGTCGATATTGTAAGACAGCAGCGAGGTCAGACGCTCTTCTTCACGCTCCGGCAGGTAGCCATAGTGCGCCAGCATGGTCTGGTAGTTGTGCGCGTCGGTCACGCTTTCGATGCCGCGCAGCACTTCGGCGAACACCTGGTTGGTCAACGACGGCAACAGCACGCCAATCGCCCGGCTGGTGGCGTTGGAGAGGATGTCCGGCGCGCGGTTGGGGATGTAGCCCAGCTCATCCAGCGCGACGGCGATTTTTTGCTGCAGGGCGGCGGAAACCTGGTCGGGATTGCGCAGATAACGGCTCACCGTCATCTTGGTCACGCCCACCTTGTCCGCCACATCCTGGAGTACCGGCCGTTTTTTCTTCATTATCAATGAACTGACTAACCGTGAATGGGCAGTCATTTTAGCAAAAAAAACGGCGGGCCGATATTGTCGGTTATGCGACGGCCAACGCAAAAAGGTCTCACACCGTGAGCCCTTCATACGCAGACAAAGGGGAAAAAGCGTGGTTTTTCCCCTTTGTGATTGTCAGCCGAAAATCAATAAATTGATTTTCCTTGTTTTTATATGCTGCCGGCTTTCAGTCGGGCAACGTCATCAGGCTTGTCGTTAACCTCAAGGGCTCACACCGTGAGCCCTTGATATTTACCGCTTAATCACACCGGCGGCAGATCGAACAGCAGGATTTCGCTCTCTTCGTCGGCCTGAATCGTCAACGCAGATTCATCCCACACCGCGAACGCGTCGCTGATGCCGGCGGTCTGGCCGTTGACCGAGACCTTACCGCGCACCACCTGGATCCAAACGCGACGGCCGGCGGCGATCGGGCATTCCCCCTGCTCGCCTTTATTCAGCGCCCAACGCGACAGCGTCATATCCTGGAACACCTTCAGCGAGCCGTCACGCGCATCCGGCGACAGCACCAGCTGACGGCCCTGCGGCGCGTCGAACATGCGCTGTTCGTAGCGCGGCTCCAGCCCGACCTGATCCGGGATGATCCAAATCTGGTACAGGTGCAACGGACGATCCTGATTGGCGTTGTACTCGGAGTGACGCACGCCGGTGCCCGCACTCATGATCTGGAATTCACCGGCCTGGATCTGCTCCTTGTTGCCCATGCTGTCCTGGTGTTCCACCGTGCCGCTCAGCACGTAGGTCAGGATTTCCATGTCTTTATGCGGGTGAGTACCGAACCCCTGCCCTGCGTCGATCACATCTTCGTTGATCACCCGCAGCGCCGAGAACCCCATAAAGTTCGGATCGTAGTAATCGGCAAATGAGAAGGTGTGCCAGCTATCCAGCCAGCCATGATTGGCGTGGCCGCGGTCTTCCGCTTTACGTACATAAATCATATTCAACTCTCCTCAATGTTTTTTTACAGTCTAGTCCTGCCAGCAGAATAAGAAAGCGTAAAAAACTCATGCCTCTGTTCAAAAATTTCGATGAAATGAAACGGCGGATGGGCAGCGGATTTGTTGAAGGCGGAAGCGGCTGAAAAATGGCAAAAAAAAAAGCCAGCACCCGAGCTGGCTAAGTAAACACTGGAAGCAATGTGAGCAATGTCGTGCCTTCGCAGCGAGAGTATCAAGGGTTGATGCCCTCCCCGGAACGCATCGCAATAATAATCATTATCATTCGCACCTGTAAAGCGTTTTTTTTGACCCGTTTAAATAATATTGACTCAAGGCAGTAAACGGATAAATTCAGAGGTTATTCAACCGGTAAGCGACAGGAGCAGCGAAATGAGCGAGATCGTGATACGCCACGTGGAAACAACGGATGCGCAGGCCCTGCATCATCTTTATTCTCAGACGCCCGTCTACCGCGATACGCTGCAGCTCCCGCTACCGTCCGTCGAGTCCTGGCAGAAGCGCCTCGCCAATCCCGAACCGGGCACGCATAACCTGGCCGCCATCATCGACGGGCAGCTTGCCGGCCAGTTGGTTGTGATGCTGAATCAGCGCGTTCGCCGCCGCCACGTCGCCACCTTCGGCATCGGCGTCGATCCGCGCTACCACGGTAAAGGCGTCGGCAGCCGCCTGATGCAGGCGATGCTCGATCTGTGCGACAACTGGGCGGCCATCGAGCGCATCGAACTGACGGTGTTCACCGATAACCCGGCGGCCATCGCGCTGTACCGCAAATTCGGCTTTGAGATAGAGGGCACCAGCCGCGCCTATGCCATGCGCGACGGCGTGCTGGTCGATGCCTACCATATGGCGCGTCTGCGCTCCGGGCAGCCACGCGCAGATGCGTGATCTCATCCCCCCGCAGGGGCCGCTGCGCCGGCCCCTTAACATCAACCGCCGAACCTTTTTACAAGCGCTGGCCGGCTTGACGGCCGCCGCCGGCATGTTCTCTCCCCTCACCCCATTAGGTGCCGCTATGCCAACTTCCGCCACCGGGCGCCCTGGCGCCCGCAACCTGATTACCGATGTGCCGGGCCTGAAGGTCGGCGTGGCGCAAGACAGCCGGGTGCGCACCGGCGCGACGGTGATCCTGCCGGACAGCCCGGCGATGGCCGCCGTGGACGTGCGCGGCGGCGGCCCCGCCACCCGGGAAACCGACGCCTTGGGCGAAGACAATCTGGTGCAAACCATCGATGCGCTGACGTTCAGCGGCGGTTCAGTTTACGGCCTGGCGGCGGCGGACGGCGTCGCGGCCTGGCTGGGGCAACAGGGCCGAGGCTACGCGCTGCGCCCAGCGCCCGGCGTGCCGGTCTCCCCGATCGTGCCCACCGCCTGCCTGTACGATCTGGCCAACGGCGGTGACAAAAACTGGCAGCTCACGCCGCCGTATCGCCAGTTGGGCATCGACGCGGTCGGCAAGGCTGGATTGGACTTTCCGCTGGGCACCGTCGGCGCCGGCTACGGCGCCATGACCGGCATGGGCAAGCTGAAAGGCGGCCTCGGTTCGGCGTCTATCGCCGCCGCCAACGGCGCTACCGTCGGCGCGCTGGTGGCGGTCAACAGCCTGGGAGCGGTGGTGGCGCCCGGCACCCGCGCCTTCTGGGCGACGCCCTATGAAATTGAAGGTGAATTCGGCAACGGCGGCGCGGCGGCGCTGGCGCAACTGCGCGCTCAGGGCGAAGACTGGATGGTGCAAGAGCCGCAGGGCGGCAGAAAGAACACCACCCTGGCCTGCATCGCCACCGATCTGGCGCTGACGCGCGTGGAGTTGAAACGGGTGGCCATCATGGCGCAAGACGGCATGGCGCGCGCGATTCGCCCGCTGCACAGCCCGTTTGACGGCGACGTGGTGTTCGCCCTGTCCACCGGGCTGCGCGAGGTACAGGGCAGCCGCGAACTGGCGGTGCTGCAAATCGGCGCGCTGGCGGCGGACACCCTCGCTCGGGCGATCGCCCGTGGCGTGTATGCCGCCACACCGTGGCCAGGCAGCCAGGTTGCCACCTGGCGAACGCTCGGCGGCTAACGCGCCGCCATCAAAAAGGGGCGCTGGCGGCGCCCCTCGAGTTTTATTGCCCCTTACCGCTTAAATGCCGGCGGTTTCCCGAATATAGCGGCGCGCTTTCACCGCATACTCGAACGGGTTGGCCAGCGCCGGATCCTGCTCGGCTTCCACCACCATCCATCCCTTGTAACCGCGCTCGTCCAGCAGCTTGAACACCGGCCTGAAGTCGATCACGCCATCACCCGGCACGGTAAAAGTGCCCTTCTTCACGCCGTCGAGGAAGCTCAGCTTGTTGGCCTTCACTTCCGCCACCACCTCATCGCGCACGTCCTTCAGATGGACGTGGTTGATGCGCGGCAGATACTTCTCCAGGATCGCCATCATCGCCTGCTGGCTGCCTTCCGAATAGTAGGCGTGACCGGTATCGAACAGCAGGTAGACGTCGTCGTTGACCATGCTCATGTAGCGATCGATTTCGGCGGTGGTCTGAATGCCGGTGCCCATGTGGTGATGCAGACACACCTGCATGCCTTTGCCGGCGGCGATCTTCGCCAGCTCGTTGTAACCGTCGGCCACCCGCCGCCACTCTTCATCGCTGAAGTACGGCTTCTCTTCGAACACGCCTTTGGTGGTGCCCTGAATGCTCTTGCTCTGTTCAGAACAGCCGATCACCCTGGCGCCCATGGCATGCAGGAAATTCATGTGGTTGATAAATTCATCGATGGTTTTGTCTTTCTGACCATCGGCGAAAAAGGTGCTGAACCAGGCGTTGCAGATCTGGATGCCGCGAATATCCAGCATCGGCTTCAGCACCGCCGGATCGCGCGGATATTTGCTGCCCACTTCGCTGCCGGTGAAGCCAGCCAGCGCCATTTCGCTGACGCACTGCTGAAAGGTGTTTTCCTTGCCCAGATCGGGCATATCGTCGTTGGTCCAGCCGATCGGCGCAATGGCCAATTTCACGTTGTCTTTATTCATGGTCTGCCTCGGTCCTTGGAGGGCCGCCGGTGCAAACGCCGCCGGCGAGCCGAATAAGATTAGTTGCCCAACAGCTCTCTTTCGATGCGCTCTCTGGTCGCCACCGCCTGGCTCGGCATCTTTTCCGGATAGCCGAACAGCGAGGTGCAGATGATCGATTCGCCGCCGACCTTGAAGCTGCGGTTGGCGAATTCCATGTCGCGCAGCGTCTGGAACAGGGCATCGAAATTCACCTCGCCTTCGCCGATGCCGACATGCTGGTGCACCGCGGCGTCAACGCCCGGCGGGTTGACGATATAGCGGCAGTGCTTGGTGTGGTTCATGGTGTCGGCGATCAGCACGTGGGAAAGATCGTCCCCGGCGTACTTCAGCATGCCGGCCACGTCGCCCTGCCCCTTGTCGTAGTAGAAGGTGTGCGGCACGCTGTAGAGGTATTTGACGTGGTCGCTGCGCAGCGATTTCACCAGATCGGCGGTTTCGTTGCTCAGCTCACAGAAGTCCCACGGGTGCGACTGGATCTCCATACGGATGCCCTCACGCTCGACGATCGGCAGCAGCTCCTCCATCGAGCGATACCACAGCTCCTCGCAGATCTCCGGCTCGTTGGGGTTACCGGCCAACTCGGTGTTGATCACCTGCACGCCCATCTCCACCGCGATTTCGATCATCCGTCGCCAGTTTTTGACCGCCGCCTGACGGCGATCTTCCCCCGGCCCGGACCAGCGATACACCACGATAAATGAGGATATTTCCACGCCGGTCGCTTTCAGGGCGTTTTTATACTCCGCCATGATTTCGCGGCTGGCCTTCGGATGCTTGTAAAACGGGTTGATCTGCGGGTGCGGCGACTGCTCGATGTATTTGTAGCCCCAGTCCGCCACCTGCTGAACCATTTTGGTCACGCCCAAATCCCGGATAACGTCGACATCAAAAGCGATCTTCATGGTCACTCCTCTGCAATCGTAGGTATGGGGGACAAGCCGATTATTTGTTGTAGAACACCGGGCGCGCCGGCAGGGTCACCGGTACGATCTCGCCGCTGAGCTGGGCCGCCACGCAGGCGTCGGCGGTCACGGCGGCGGCGTAGCCGTCCCAGGCAGAAGGCCCGATCAGTTGGCCCGCGGCCACGTCGTTGATGAACCCCTGCAGCTCGACGTCATAGGCGTCGATAAAGCGATCCTTCCAGTCGGTCAGGATTTCGGTCGACAGGCGGGCGCCGCTGCGCAGCTGCACCGAGGACGGCTCCGGCAGTTTGGCGATGCCGGTTTCCCCCACCACTTCACACTGAATGTCGTAGCCGTACTGGCAGTTGACGAAAATCTCGACGTCGATGCGGGTACCTTTGGCGGTTTCGAACAGCACAATCTGCGGATCTTTCAGATGCGGGAACGCCTTCGGGCTCTTGCGCGGGAACACCACCTGCACCGACACATAGTCGTCGTCGAGCAGCCAGCGCAGCACGTCGATTTCGTGGATCAGGGTGTCGGTGATCGCCATATCGGTGGTGTAAGCCTCGCCGACCGTCGGGTTGCGGTGCGCGCAGTGCAACATCAGCGGTTCGCCGATCTGGCCGCTGGTCAGCACCTGTTTCAGCGCGCGATAGCCCTGGTCATAGGGGCGCATAAAGCCGACCTGCACCAGCCGCTTGCCGTACTTCGCTTCGGCATCGACGATGTTTTTGCAGCCCTGCGCGGTCACCGCCAGCGGTTTCTCGCAGAACACCGGTTTGCCGGCGGCGATGGCCGCCAGCACGAATTCTTCGTGACTCGGCCCCCAGGAGGTGACCAGCACCGCCTGCACGTCGGCGGCCTTGATCAGATCGTGGCCGCTGTCATACACCCGCGCATCCAGCTGCAGATCGTTCACCGCCTTGGCGGCGTTGTCGCGATTGATGTCGTTCACCGCCACGACGCGGGCGCCCTGCAAAACTTTGCTGCAGCGACGGATATGATCGCGGCCGATGGCGCCGGTGCCGATAACCCCAATGTTCAAAGTCATTTTCGCTACCCTCTGGAAAGTGTGTTGTGTTCGAAAACGAATCAGTAATCGCGCGCCTTATCGATGTTTTCCTGCAGCTTGCGCGCCACTGCGACGATTTTCTCGCTGTCGGCCACCTGAGCGCCGCCCACGCGCCACCAGCTGAGGTACTTGTGCACCATGGTCTTCGGCAGCACTTTGATGTCGAGCAGCGTGGACACGGTTTGCCTGCGGGCGTCGGCCAGCGCGTCGAGCAGCTGCTGCTCGGTGGTGACGCGATAGGTTTTGCAGCCGTAAGCCGCCGCCAGCATGGCGAAATCGACCGGCACCAGTTTGCCGTCGAGCTTGCCGCCCTCTGGATTGCGGAAGCGGAATTCGGTGGTGTAACTGTCCATGCCGTGTTCCATCTGCAGGTTGTTGATGCAGCCGTTGGTCATGTTGTCAAACAGCACCACGTTGATCTTGCAGCCTTCCTGAATCGAAGTGGCCAGCTCGGAATGGAGCATCATGAAGGCGCCGTCGCCCACCATCGCGTACACCTCGCGCTGCGGCTCGGCCAGCTTGACCCCCAATGCGGCGTTCACCTCGTACCCCATGCAGGAGTAGCCGTATTCCACGTGGTAACCGTGCTCGCCATGGTTGTGCCACACCCGTTGCAGGTCGCCCGGCAGGCTGCCGGCGGCGGCGACAATCACGCTGTCCGGCGGCAGCTCGCGGTTCAGCACCCCCAGCACCCGGCTTTGCGTCATCGCCGAGTCGGTCTGAGCGATAAATTCGGCGAACACCCGTTCGCGATCGAGGTGATCGTCTATTTCCGGCACAAAGCCTGCGCCGCTGTATTCCACCGCGTAAACCCGCTCGGTCTCTTCACGCTGGGCGCCGCGCGCCGCGGCGATGGCGTCGCCCCAGCCGGCGCGATAATCAGCCTGCGCCAGCAGCGCGCTCAGTTCGCTCAGGCCCTCGCGGGCGTCCGCCAGCACCTGCACGCCGTCGAGCTTGCCGGCGTCAAAGGCGCTGACGTTGATATTGAGGAAGCTGACGTCCGGATGTTGGAACAGCCATTTGGACGAGGTGGTGAAATCGGTGTAACGGGTGCCGACGCCAATCACCAGATCGGCCTGTCGAGCCAGCGTGTTGGCCGCCAGGCAGCCGGTTTCGCCGATGCCGCCGAGATTGAATTCATGATCGCTCGGCACCGCGCCTTTGCCGGCCTGGGTTTCGGCGAACGGAATGCCGAAGCGCTCGGCGAATTCGCGCAGCGCCCGCCCGGCCTGCGAGTACTTCACGCCGCCGCCGCACACCAGCAGCGGTTTGCGTTTGGCCGTCAGCAGCGCCAAGGCGTCCGCCAACATGCCATCGGTCGCCGGGCGGCGATCGAGCCGGTGTACGCGTTTTTGGAAGAAATAGTCGGGGTAGTCGTAGGCTTCCCCCTGCACGTCCTGCGGCAGACACAGCGTCACCGCGCCGGTTTCCGCCGGATCGGTCAGCACGCGCATCGCGTTGATGCAGGCGCTCATCAGCTGCTCCGGCCGCACGATACGGTCCCAGTACTTGCTCACCGCGCGGAACGCGTCGTTGGTGCTGATGCTGAGATCGTAAGACTGTTCGATTTGCTGCAGCACCGGATCCGGCTGGCGGGAAGCGTAAACGTCGCCTGGCAGCAGCAATAAAGGGATGCGGTTGGCGGTGGCGGTAGCCGCGGCGGTGATCATATTGGCGGCGCCGGGGCCGACCGAGGAGGTGCAGGCGTAAATCTGCCGGCGCAATTTCTGCTTGGCGAAGCCGATCGCCGCGTGGGCCATCCCCTGTTCGTTGCGGCCCTGGTGCACCCGCAGATCGCCACTATCCTGTTCCAGCGCTTGCCCCAACCCCAGTACGTTGCCGTGGCCGAAAATCGCGAAAATGCCCGCGACGAATTTGGTTTCCACCCCGTCGGCCAGCAGATACTGGTTATCGAGAAATCTGACGAGCGCCTGCGCCATGGTTAGCCTGATCTTGCCCATTTACTCACCCTTTAGATTGAGGGCCGCCCCGGAAAGGGCTCGCGCCGAGCCGACAATCCCGTGTTTGTGTTACGCGGCGGCAGCTATTATCTTGAGCAGGCGATGCCCGCTGCTCACGAAGTCGACAACCTGAAACGTGAAGCGATTATAAACAAATATATTTTTCATAAAATCACATTACAGAAGAAACATTTCATTTTGCGATAAAGATCGCATATTAGATGAAAAGCCCGTTTCATCTCGTGGTTTGGCCTTTACCGGCTTAGCGCCGCGCACCGGCCGAGGAATGCCATCAGCACGCAGGGCGACCGTCTTTCATCCTGCCCCGGCGCCTCTTTGCCACACGCCCTCCGCCACCCTCTCATGGCGACTTAATCCGCTTTTTCCGCTCCTCCGTCGATGTTTTAAACGCATCACATTTTTGGGGTGTAAATTTCATTCCATATTGAAATTGAAATTTTCATTCCCCATACTGTTCCCATGCTTCCTGCAAGGCGCCACGCTCGGGCCGCCGCCGGAGTTTTGCTTAAACAGAAGGAAACGGGTATGGCTACACAAGAAAAACAGCTTGATGTCATTTGTCTCGGGCGCATCGCCGTCGATTTCTATGCTCAGCAGATCGGCGCGCGTCTGGAAGACGCCGGCACATTCGCCAAATACCTCGGCGGCTCTTCCGGCAACGTGGCCTACGGCACCGCCATTCAGGGGTTGAAATCCGGCATGCTGGCCCGCGTCGGCGATGAACACATGGGCCGCTTTCTGCGTGAAGAGCTGCAGCGCGTCGGGGCCGATACCCGCTGTCTGATCACCGACAAACACCGGTTAACCGGCCTGGTGATCCTCGGCATCAAGGATCAGGAAACCTTCCCGCTGATCTTCTACCGCGAAAACTGCGCGGACATGGCGCTGACGCCGGACGACATCGACGAAACCTACATCGCCAGCGCGCGCGCGCTGGCCATCACCGGCACGCACCTGTCGCACCCGAACACCCGCGCCGCCGTGTTGAAGGCGCTGGAATACGCGCGCCGCCACGGTTTGCGCACCGCGCTCGACATCGATTATCGCCCGGTGCTGTGGGGGCTGACGTCGCTGGGCGACGGCGAAACCCGCTTTGTGGAATCGGCACAGGTGACCCGCGAGCTGCAGGAAGTGCTGCACCAATTCGATCTGATCGTCGGCACCGAAGAGGAATTTCATATCGCCGGCGGCAGCACCGATACGCTGACGGCGCTGAAAAACGTGCGCCGGACGACCGCGGCCACGCTGGTGTGCAAGCGCGGCGCGCAGGGCTGCTCAGTGTTCGAAGATGACATCGCCGACGACTGGGCGCAGGTGAAGCTGCACGCCGGCGTGCGTGTGGAGGTGCTGAACGTGCTGGGGGCCGGCGACGCCTTTATGTCCGGTCTGCTGCGCGGCTATCTGAACGATGAGGGTTGGGATCAGGCCTGCCGCTACGCCAACGCCTGCGGCGCATTGGTGGTCTCGCGCCACGGCTGCGCGCCGGCCATGCCGACCAAACGGGAGCTGGACGACTACCTGCAGCGTGAACACCAGGTCACGCGCCCGGACCGCGACGCGCGCCTGAACCACCTGCACCGGGTCACCACCCGCAAGCAACAGTGGCCGGAACTGTGCGTGTTCGCCTTCGATCACCGCAAGCAGCTGGCGGACATGGCGCGCGAAGCCGGCGTCGGCGAGGAACGCATCCCGCGTCTGAAGACCTTGCTGCTCACCGCGGCGCAACAAGCTGCCGCGCAGGCCGGGCTCAACGGCAACAGCGGCATTCTGGCCGACACCACCTACGGGCAGGCGGCGCTGAACGAGATCACCGGCCAGGGATGGTGGATCGGCCGGCCGGTGGAGCTGCCCAGCTCGCGCCCGCTGCGCCTGGAGCACGGCAATATTGGCTCGCAATTGATCGACTGGCCGCAGGAGCACGTGGTGAAGTGCCTGGTGTTTTATCACCCGCACGACGCGGCGGAACTGCGCCGCGAACAGGATGCGCTGATCGCCGACGTCTACCGCGGCTGCTGCAAATCCGGCCATGAGCTGCTGCTGGAGGTGATCCTGCCGGACAGCAACGCCGACAAGGACGAGCGCTATTACCTGGAGATGATTGAACACTTCTACCAGTTGGGCATTCAGCCGGACTGGTGGAAACTACCGCCGTTGAGCGCGGAAAACTGGCAGCGGGTCGGCGCGCTGATCGACGCCTGCGATCCCGACTGCCGCGGCGTGCTGATCCTGGGGCTCGACTCCCCGGAGGCGGTGCTGAAGGCGGGCTTTGCCGCCGCCGCAGATGCGCGCTGGGTGAAAGGTTTCGCCGTCGGCCGCACCATTTTCGGCCAACCTTCGCGCCGCTGGCTACAGGGGGAAATCGACGACGCGGCCCTGATCGAGCAGGTGAAACAAAAATACCTGACGCTGATCGGTTTCTGGCGCCAGTACCGTCCGCAGGCGGGCGGCGCGCACTGACAGCAACAGCAGGTTCACGTCCCCTTAAGGCCATTTCGCCGCTTTAAGGGGATTTTTTTGCCCATTTTCTGTGAAGTCGCGCAATGTGCGATCGAATAAATCGCTTTTTGAGGAAATGAAATTTCCGCTCCGTCTGTTAAAATACCCTGTCAATATTTCAGGCGTCAGGCCAATGCGCCTTCACCCCACTGCGAGCCGAATGGATGAACAACCCAACTCAACTTTCGCTGTTACAGGACGAGATCCGCCACCGTTATGAAACGCTGAGCAAGCGTTTGAAGCAGGTGGCGCGCTACATTTTGGATAACAGTAACAGCATCGCTTTCGATACCGTTGCCTCCATCGCCGCACAGGCCAGCGTGCCGCCTTCCACGCTGATCCGTTTCGCCAACGCCTTCGGCTTCAGCGGCTTCAACGAAATGAAGCAGGTGTTCCGTCAGCATCTGATGGAAGAGACGGTGAACTATACCGAGCGCGCGCGCCTGTTCCGCCAAACCTCCACCGACGACAACGTCGCGCCGGAGAAACCGGCGGAGATTCTCAACGTGTTCACCATGGTCAACGCGCAGGCGCTGCAGCAGCTGGCGATGCAGATCGCCCCCGAGCAGCTGGATCGCGCCGTCGAGCTGCTCAACAACGCCGAAAACATCTACGTGATCGGCCTGCGCCGCTCGTTCAGCGTCGCTTCCTACCTCACCTATGCGCTGCGCCATCTGGAGCGCCGCGCGTTTCTGATCGACGGCCTGGGCGGGATGTTCACCGAACAGCTGAGCATGGTGAAACCGAAGGACGTGGTGATCGCCATCAGCTATTCGCCGTACGCCCGCGAGGCGGTGGAACTGGTGGAATTGGGCGCCAAGCGCGGCGCGCAGCAGATCGCCATCACCGACAGCCAGGTCAGCCCGCTGGCCGCCTTCAGCGACGTCTGTTTCGTGGTGCGCGAAGCGCAGGTGGACGGGTTCCGCTCGCAGGTGGCCTCGATGTGCCTGGCGCAGACGCTGGCGGTCTCGCTGGCGCTGAATAACGCCCGGGACGAGTAAAGCTGACAAAAAAGCCCGGCAAGCCGGGCCTCAAGCGCCTATTGCGCGGCGGGGTAGCCGTCGCCGTTAATCCAGGCGTGGTCTTTTTCCCAGGTGAACTTCCACTGCCGCACCGGCCCGGCCATCACGTTGAGGTAATAGTTGTCGTAACCCGCCAGGGTCGCCACCGGGTGATAACCGCGCGGCACTTTCACCACGTCGCGATTGTAGGCCGGCATGCACTCGTCGAGCGTGCGGTCGTCGGTATAGACGCGCTGCATGCAGAACCCTTGCTCCGGCTGAATGCGGTGATAGTACGTCTCTTCCAGATAGGTTTCGTCCGGCGAGTCTTCTTGATCGTGCTTGTGGCTCGGGTAGGAGCTGGTGTTGCCCTCGTCGGTGTAAACCTCCACCACCAGCAGACTGTCGGCCGGCTCGCTGTCCGGCAGAATGTTGTGCACCAGCCGCTGGTTGCGCCCCTTGCCGCGCCGCTCCACGCCGATATCCGCCGGCGTGATCAGCCGTGAAGGCAGGTGGCCGCCGCCGGGCGCGCTGCACACCGCCAGCTCCAGATCGGTTTCCGCCCGCACGTCGATGCGATCGTGGTGCGGCACATACACCGCGTAAGGCGGCGTACGTTCGAACGGGCTCATGCGTTTGCCGATATGCGGGTATTCGGCGCGCAGCGTGGCGACGGAGGCGATACCGGCAACCAGCACCAGGCACAGTTCCTGGTCGCCGCACTCAAGCTGCAGCGACTGCCCGGCGGCCAGGCGGTAAACGTCAAAGCCGACATAGCGCCAACCGGCATTTTCCGGCGTCACGTGCTGGATGCGCCCTTCGGCGTTCGGCGTCTGACATTTGGCAAGCAGTGAAGACATCTCGATTCTCCTGTTAACGACCCGTGCAAAGGCCGCTGCTCGAAGGAACAACGGCCTGGCCTGAATATGACAGCGCTTAACCCAGCGTCGGCATGCTGAATTCGGACACCGTCTGCTGCCCGGCCGGCCAACGTGCGGTGGCGGTCTTCATGCGCGTGTAGAAGCGCACGCCATCGGTGCCGTGCACGTTCAACGCGCCGAACACCGAGCGCTTCCAGCCGCCGAAGCTGTGGAACGCCATCGGCACCGGTACCGGCACGTTGACGCCGACCATCCCGGCCTGCACTTCTTGCACGAACTGGCGCGCGTAGTGGCCGCTGCCGGTAAAGATGGCGCTGCCGTTGCCGAACTCGTGGCCGTTCACCGTGTCGATGGCGGTACGGTAGTCCGGCACCCGCACGATGCCCAGCACCGGCCCGAAGATCTCTTCGCGGTAGATGCGCATGTTCGGCTTCACATGGTCGAACAGCGTGCCGCCGACGTAGTAGCCTTCAGGATAGCCCGACACCTGATAATTGCGGCCGTCGGCCAC
The DNA here is from genome assembly GCF_052167655.1 of Serratia sp. CY55921. Lineage (NCBI taxonomy): Bacteria > Pseudomonadati > Pseudomonadota > Gammaproteobacteria > Enterobacterales > Yersiniaceae > Serratia > Serratia sp. CY55921. The sequence continues at coordinate 123,213 of NZ_JBJNMU010000007.1, forward strand.
CAGGGTGGCGCCTTCCTCCACGCCCAGATCGATGTAGCCCAGCACCTTTTTCTGGTGAGCGGACGACACCAGCGGCCCCATTTCATTCTCTTCGCCACCCTGCTGCAAGCCTGGCCCGACGCGCAGCTGCGCGATCAGCGGCTTCAGTTTGGCGATCAGTTTATCGGCGGTGTCGTCACCGACCACCACGGCGATCGGCAGCGCCATGCAGCGCTCGCCGGCAGAGCCGAACGCGCCGCCCATCAACGCGTTGACCGTGGCGTCCAGATCGGCGTCCGGCATGACGATCGCCTGGTTCTTCGCTGCGCCAAAGGCCTGTACCCGCTTGCCGTGTGCGCTGGCGGTGGTATAGATATGTTCCGCCACGGTAGAGGAGCCGACGAAGCTCACCGCCTGAATGCGCGGATCGGTGCACAGCTGCGCTGCGTCTTCATTGGCGCAGTGCACCACGTTGAACACGCCGTCCGGCAGGCCGGCTTCTTTCAGCAGCTCCGCCAAGCGCACCGAGGCCGAAGGTACCAGCGCCGGCGGCTTGAGGATAAAGGTGTTGCCGCAGGCCAGCGCGATGGGGAACATCCACATCGGCACCATCGCCGGGAAGTTGAACGGGGTAATGCCCGCCACCACGCCCAGCGGCTGCATCAGCGAGAAGCTGTCGACGCCGCTGCCGACATCAGATGAGTACTCGCCCTTGATCAGATGCGGGATGCCGCAGGCAAATTCGACCACTTCCATGCCGCGCGTCAGTTCGCCCAGCGCATCCGAATACACTTTGCCGTGCTCACTGACGATAAGCTCGGCCAACTCGTCGCGGTGCTGTTCCAGCAACGCCTTGAAATTGAACATGATGCGCGCGCGGCGCAGCGGCGTGGTACGCGACCAGTCGGCGAACGCCCGATGCGCCACGTCGATGGCCTGTTTGACTTCGGCGGCGGTGCTCTGCGTGACGCGCCGCTCAACCTGCCCGCTGGCCGGGTTGTGCACGTCAACGGTTTGATTGCTGCTGCTCAGGCACACCTGCCCGTCAATAAAATTACCCACGGTTTTCATGTCACGCCCTCTTTTCAAGTCCGCTGTCGCCTGGCCACTCACAGGCGGCGCGGCGTTAATCGTCCCGCTCGCCAAACTCCGTCGACAAGCCGGCTACATCCTGACCGGATGCAGCAAACTCTATTTCATTGAAAAAAAAGTTTCAAATAAATTGTTTTGAAAAATTTATTTTTAGTGCGTGAGGTCGCAATTTTGCGGTGTCGATCGGGTTGGCGCTTTCATTACCGCGCCAATCAAGGCGCGGTTTCGCAGGAGAGTCCATCGCTAATGCACACTGACTTTGCTACAGAAAATCCGCACTGCGCCTGACCTGCGGCCGTTACCGCCTCCCTCCGAGCGCCCAAGGCGCCCGGATCGCTCGCGACGGTTTTTTTTGAACTGGATCTAAAAATCAATATTCCATTATTCACTAATTATGAAATAAATGTTCTTGTTTGTTCCAGCATTTATCAACGACATCGCCTTGATGACAGGCACGGTTCACACCCTTCCGCTCGCCCTCTTCCCGACACCCCAACCGTGCGGACGGAAGCCAGGATAAAAATCGGAGCAACACATGTCATATCAGCGTAAGCACAATACCGGTTACATATTGCGAATTTGCGGCATCGCCGCCCTGGGCGGCATTCTGTTCGGCTACGACACCGCCGTGATCTCCGGCGCGATCGAAGCGTTGAAAACCTATTTCAATCTCAGCCCGGCCGAAACCGGCTGGGCCGTCTCCAACGTGGTGATCGGCTGCGTGGTCGGCGCCTTCGCCGCCGGGCCGCTGGCGGCGCGCTGGGGCCGTAAAAAAGCGCTGATGCTGGCGGCGCTGCTGTTCACCGTTTCCGCCGTCGGCGCCGCATTGGCCCCGACCTTCACCTGGTTCGTCATTTACCGCATCATTGGCGGGCTGGCGGTCGGCATCGCCGCCACCGTGTCGCCGATGTACATGTCGGAAGTGTCGCCGAAAGACATGCGCGGGCGGGCGCTCAGCATGCAGCAGTTCGCCATCGTCTTCGGTCAGATCGTGATTTTCTACGTCAACTTCAAAATCGCCAGCCTCGCCAGCGAAGCCTGGCTGGTGGAAATGGGCTGGCGCTGGATGTTCGCCTCGGGCGTGATCCCCTGCATTCTGTTCTGCATCCTGGTGTTCGTCATTCCTGAATCGCCGCGCTGGAACGTGATGATGGGCCGCGACGATCAGGCGCTGGCGATGTTGACCAAGGTCTCCAACGCCGCCCACGCGCAGAATCTGCTGAAAGAAATCAAAGACTCGCTGCAGCAGGATCAACAGCAGCAGCACCGGAAGCTGAACTACGGCGATGTGCGGGTGCGTTTCATCCTGTTCGTCGGCTGTATGATCGCCATGCTGCAACAGGTCACCGGCGTTAACGTGATGATGTACTACGCGCCGGTGGTGCTGAAAACCGTCACCGAAAACGCGCAGGAAGCGCTGTTCCAGACCATCTGGATCGGCGTGCTGCAGCTGGTCGGTTCGGTCATCGGCGCCATGCTGATGGATCGCATGGGCCGCATTCCGTTGATGCGTTACGGCACGCTGGGCGCCATCGCGGGCCTGCTGCTCACCTCGTACGCGCTCTACACCCAGGCCACCGGCTATTTCGCGCTGTTCGGCATGCTGTTCTTCATGGTGTTTTATGCGCTCTCCTGGGGCGTCGGCGCCTGGGTGCTGGTGTCGGAGATCTTCCCGAACCGCATGCGCGCACAGGGGATGAGCATCGCCGTCGGCTGCATGTGGGTCGCCAACTTCGCGGTGTCGCAGTCGTTCCCGATGATCAACGATCACCCTTACCTGTTCTCGCATTTCCACGGCGCCTTCCCGATGTGGATCTTCGCCGCCTGCTGCCTGTTCAGCTACTGGTTTATCGGCCGCTATATCCCAGAAACCAAAGGCGTCTCGCTGGAAAAAATGGAGCAGGTGGTGTTGGCCAAACGCCACCGCCAATCCCAGCCCGAAGGCAAGCCGCTGCCGCTGGAAAACGGCAAATCCTGATCTCTCAACCCTGACCGCTGGAGTCATGCCCATGAACATTGCGCTGGACCGCTTCTGCATTAACCGCAAGATCGCGCCGAATCTCGATCTGGACAATTTTTTCCGCCTGGTGAAACGCTGCGGGCTCAGCAAAGTCGAGCTGCGCAACGACATGCCCAGCGGCAAGGTGACCGACGATCTGAGCGACGCGCAGCTCAACGCGCTCGCCGCGCAATACGGCATCGAGATCGTCACGATCAACGCCCTCGGCAGGTTCAATCTGATGGATGACCCGGCGGTGCTGCAACAGCGCGCCGAAGCGATGCTGGCGCAGGCGCAGGCCATCCGCAGCCGGGCGCTGGTGCTATGCCCCCACTGCAGCGCCGACGACACGCGCAGCGAGCAGCAAAAACGCGACGACACCCTCGCGGCGTTGCGGCTGCTGGCACCGCTGTTTGCCCGCTATGGCGTACAGGGATACGTCGAACCGCTGGGCTTCGGCATCAGCTCGCTGCGATCGTCGCTGCTGACCCAGGCGCTCATCCGCGACTCGGGCGCGCCGTACCGCATCGTGCTCGATACGTTCCACCACTATCTGAGCGGCGTGACGCAGGCCGACTTTGACGCGCAGATCCAGGTGGCGCAGATCGGCCTGGTGCATCTGTCCGGCGTGGAGGACGGGCGGGATAAAAGCGCGCTGAGCGACGAAGAGCGCATCATGCTGAGCGAGGGCGATCGGCTGGAGAGCCGCCGCCAGGTGCAGAACCTGGAACGCCTGGGCTACACCGGCGTCTATGCTTTCGAACCGTTCTCTTCACAGCTGGACCGCTGGAGCGAGGCGGATATCGAACGGGAAATCCGCCAGAGCATCGCCCTGCTGCAAGGGTAAACAAAACGGCCTCCGCGGAGGCCGTTTTTCATGGCGTTACTTCAGGTTGCCGACCACCAGCTGATGGCGCTCATTGTAAAACTTACGGTAGGCCAGATAGCAGGCGATGATGGTCGACAGGCTGGCGGTGGAAAGCAGCATGAAGGTCACCATAATCTGATATTTGATCGCTTTCACCGGATCGATGCCGGCGAAGATCAGCCCGGACATCATGCCCGGCAGGCTGACCAGCCCAACGGTTTTCGCCGAGTCGACGGTCGGGATCAGCGAAGCGCGGATGCTGTCGCGGATCAGCGCCGCCGACGCGAACTTGGGCGTCGCCCCCAGGCTGAGCATCTCCTGAATCTTCTGCTGCTCGCTTTTGAAACGCTGGCCGAGGTTGGTATAGCACAGCCCCACCGCCACCATGGCGTTGCCGGCGATCATCCCGGAGATGGGGATCACCTGCATCGGCGTAAATTCGATGGAGCCGGTCAACACCAGCACCGCCAGCGTCAGCACCGCGCCGGTGGTGATGGCGATAAACGACGTCACGAACGCGTGTTCGACGTACTTGCTGCGTTTCTTGGCGTTGTAGGCCGCGTTAAAGCAGATGAACAGCACCATCAACACGGTGAGAACGGCGTTATCCAGGTCGAAAATATACTTCAGCACGTAGCCGACGATGATCAGCTGCACCACCGCGCGGCAGATGCTCCAGATGATGTCCTTTTCCAGCGCCAGCTTTTCCCGGTGGCTGATCAGGATGGCGACCACCACCAGCACCATCGACAAGCCCAAGGATTCGTTGGTGATATTATGCTGATTCATGCTGTTGCTCCTGTGGCTCGGCGCCGTGCGCGCGCAGGGTGATCACCTCGTCCGCATGCGCTATCTCTTCGGTATCGTGCGTCACCCACAGCACCGCCAGCCGGTGTTCCGCCACCAGCTGATGCACGATTTCGTTGACGTTGCGCTTATTTTCCTCGTCCAACGCGCTGGTGATCTCATCGAGCAACAGCACCCGCGGCATAAACTGCAGGTTGCGGATCAGGGACACGCGCTGCTTCTCCCCGCCGGACAGTTCATTGATGCTTTTCGTCAGCATCGCCTCCGGCAGGCCGAAACGCGCCAGATCGGCCTTCATTTTTCGCTCGGCCGGCGGTTCCTGGCGGATCTGATACGGCAGCGCCAGATTGTCGTAAACCGTATTGCCGAACAGCGCCGGCGTCTGGAAGCAATAAGAGACCTGCTTGCGATACGCCTCCGGCGACATCTCGTCGATCGCCTGGCCGTCAAAATAGAGGCTTCCGCTGGTCGGATTCATTAAGGAAGAGATGATTTTCAGCAGCGTGCTTTTTCCGCAGCCGGAAGGCCCGGTGATCAGTTTGAACTCGCCCTCACCCAACGTGAAAGAGACGGAGTCCAGGATCACCTGGCGGTCTATTTGATAATGAATATCATCCAATCTCAGTATGTCTTTCTTTTCCTTCATTACGATGCCGGCTCCCTACACCTGTTCCCGTCTGAGCGATAAGTATATGGCTGCAAAAAACATCTTAGCAATGCCTGTACGGATGGCAGCGAACGAAGAGGGAGGATTGACGGAGCGAAACGCCCCGTCAAATGATAAATTTAATTAATGATTAGCTGTAGGAATAGTCAAAAGCGACCGCCAGGGTCGAATCACTCTTTTTTTATCGCTGCCTGTTCGTCGCAGCTGTACCAGCGGAGAGAATTGTTGATGCTGCGGTGGGTGCAGTGAACCTTGCCCTCCTTTTCCAGCGCCAGCAGCAGGGTGCGGGTGGTATAAATATTTTCGCCGCATTTATCCGCCAGCTCGCGCGTCTTCGGCCACTGTTCCGGCGGGGGATGGTGGCCCCCAGATCCTTCCACACGCTCCCTGCACAATCCTTGCAACACATTCAGCATCAGCGATTTTCTGCTTTCAAACGTTTTCGGCGCCTTGGCCATAGCATTCCTCCTGAGTGGTTACTGCTGAGCACCCCGCTCACGGCTGCACGTCAGCGATGCGCAGGGTGTAAATCATGGTGGCATTCGGGGGGATCGCCGGCGGGCTGCCCTGCTTGCCGTACGCCAGCGCCGGCGGCACCGCCAGCGTGATCGAGCCGTGGCGCTGCAGCTTCTCGATAGCGGCGCGAAACAGCGGCGGATAGCGCGTCAATGGCTGCGAGATCACTGTCCCCGCCAGCTCCATATCTTTGACCACCCGGCCGTCGGTCAGGCTTTCGCGCACCACGATATCCACCCGATCGTCGGCGCCGATCGCGCCGCTGCCGGCATAGTCCACCCGATAGTAGAAACCGAGTGCATCCCGCTTTACCCCTTCCTGGCGGGCGAAATCGGCCAGATAGGCCTTGCCGTCCAGGGGAGGAGCCTGTGTCTGCTGCAAACGCTGCTGAGCCGCGCGCAGCGCGCCGTCGATGGCGGCCTCATCCAGCCGCAACCGCCCGGCCAGGGTATCGGCGATGCCGGCCAGCAAAAGCTGCCGGTCTGCCTCCAGCCCCGCGCGCCGGTTCTCCTGCTGCAGATGCAAAATGTCGCGCCCCAGAGACACGCCGGCGGCATACGCCTGTTTGTCCGCCTCGCTGGCCAGCACCGGGGCCTCAGCCGCCTGCCGCCGCTCAGCCAGCAAGGTGTCTACCCGCTGTCGTTGCTGTGCCAACTGCGCCGTCAAGCTTGCGCTGCGCTGTTCGGCCCGCGTGAGCGAAGCGGCCAGCGCGGTGACCTCAGGCAACGGCGCAACGGCCTGCCGCAACGCCTTCAGGGCATCGGCCAGTGGCCGAATATCGACATCGGTCCGCTCGCTTTTCGGCGCCGCGGCGGCCTGAGCCGCCGCCAACTGGCGCTCCAGCTGACGGATTTTCTCCGCCTGCTGTTGTACAGAGTGCTTCAGAGAAGTTAAACGAGCGCCGTCTGCCCCCGCGACGGCGGCCGGTTTGGCGGCCGGTGCGGGCGCCGGTTTACGCGCGGTTTCCTCCTTGAGCGCGGCCGGCGGAGCCTGCCGCTGTTCGGCAAATTTCAACAGGGCGGGAATGCCGTCGTCAGCGGCGCAAACGGCGCCGCTCAGCGCCAACAGCCAAAGCCCCATCGCCCATCTTTGCGCGCATCGCTTCATGGCTACAGATTCTCGACCCGGTTGGACAGATCGGACATCAGCTCATGTTCAACGTCGGCGCAGAATTTCTCGGTTTTATATTGATAAAGAGCATCAATCGCTTTACGGGTGCTTTCATCCACATTGCCGCGCACGCCGGCATATCCGGAAGCGTTGGAAAGCAGACCGTTAAAATAGGCAATGCGTTTTTGGTAACTCTGCGGATTAATATTTTTTAATGAGTTAACCCGTTGCTGGCAAAGCGCGATACGTTGTTCATCGGATTTATCATTAGGATTGTTCTGTGAAATTTTTTTCACGGAATTCAGGTTTGTCTTGCTACCGCCCACGCAGCCTGACAGCGACATGACAGACAGTAAAAATATAGCAGAAACTACCGTGCGGCGGCCGCCGCAAGCATTAATCATCGTTATCATTCCGTTTATAATCCTTTAATTGTCACTTAGGTCATCATTATGTGGCGAACGGCAACAGCACATGCCTTAATTTGATTAATCAAAATGGGTTAGGCAGTGAAAAATCCCTATACCGCAGTGCGATAGAATAATTCACTACCGATGACATTGTTATTTAATTGTTAATGAATTAGACCTAAACGCGGGCTAAACACGAATAAAAAAACCAATCCCTTAGGAGAAGAAAACCACGAAACAACAATAAAAACAATAGATTATGTTTTATATTTTGTTTCTAAAGGGAAATTCATCATCTGCTGCCTCAGGGCGATATTAGCAAAACAATATGGCGAATTGTAGGTATCAGCCTATTTCCCCCGATCTAATATCTCGCATATCGTTATTTATATAGTGATTTATACTGGATAATATTTGTATACGATCTATTGGTTTTAAAGCAAATATATTTCTTTTTCCTTTTGGTTTTATATTCTGAATTTGACTTAATTTAATAAAATCTATTTCCAAGCAATACTATTATTTGCAAGAATATTCCCAGCAACACGCCACACGTAAAACTCGTATTTTATTTACCAGAAAATCCATTGTCGATTTTCCCAATCTCGTTATTTCTCATAAATAACGGATGTTGGCGTATTGCCCAGAGCAAAAGGATCTGGCTCCAACCGTACGGCCGGCGACATGACGTTGCCGCCGCTGCGGGGGATTTAGATGTGCTGTTCTTTTTATTTAAAAACTCTCTACAGGAACCTGAGAAATGAAACTGAATAAATTAATGCTGGCAACCGTGATTGCTTTCGCTTCTGCATCTGTTGCTCACGCCGCATCTAATCAGGGCAGCGGTAAAGTCACCTTTACCGGCGAAATTATCGATGCGCCATGCAGCGTCGCGCCGGAATCCGTTGACCAAACCGTACCAATGGGCCAGATCAGCAGCCGCATCCTGGCTAACCAGGGTAAATCCAGCATGCAACCTTTCAACATCGAACTGAAAGATTGCTCCATCTCCACCATGAAAAACGTCAAGGTGACCTTTACCGGCACGCCTGATCCGGTCAACAACAAACTGCTGGCCCTGAGCGGCACGGCAACCGGCGCCGGCATCGTGATCTACGACAACCTGCACTCCAAGGAAGTGGAACTGGGCACGGCGACCGACGGTCAGGGCCTGAACAACGGCGACAACTCGCTGAAATTCGCCGCTTACCTGCAGGGCAGCAGCGCCTCCGCCGCCGTGGTGCCGGGCGACTTCACCAGCGTGGCCAACTTCACCCTGGCTTACCTGTAATACCCCACAGGGGATGTCTCAGGGCATCCCCCGCTTGATTGCATGCCGACGAGAGCGGCAAGGGAACAGGGCAAGACAGGGAGACGCCAGCATGACTATCCGCCTTTGCGGCCTGTTGCTCATCGCGCTCAGCGTAGGCAGCGCGGCGGCGGCAGTGAAAAATCAGGGCCACGGCAAAGTCAGCCTGGGCGGCACCATCGTTGAAACGCCGTGCGGCATCGCCAGCGACAGCCTGGATCAAACCGTCGATTTCGGTCTGATCTCCATGACCGATGCCTCGCAGGACGGGCAATCGGTGCTGATCGGCAGCCGCCGTCATTTCACGATCAAACTGGTGAACTGCGAACTGGCCAGCCAGGTGAAGCCTGACTTCATCTATCGCGCAGCCAACGTCACCTTCGACGGCACCGCCGACAGCCGGGATCCTTCCCTGCTGGGCGTTTACGGCGAGGCGCAGGGCGTGGCTATCGAGCTGTTGACCGATGCCGGCACCCCGATCCCGCTCGGCAGCACGACGGCGGATTACCAGATCGTCGCCGGCGACAACACGCTGCGTTTTGGCGCGCAGTTGCGCCTGCATCCCGATAAGGCACGGGCGGGCGGCTTCAGCTCTCTGGCCAAATTCACCCTGTCTTATCTCTAGCGCCGGCGGGCGCTGCACAGCATTACGTATTCAGGTCGCACGGATGACCTGCTATTGGGCGCGGACTTGCCATGAGTGATTATGCTATGACGTCATTACTGACACGGAAACACCTACCTCTTCTCGTCATTCTATCTTTCCTCTGGGTGCGTCCGGCATTTTCCGCCACGGAATTCAATACCGACGTCCTGGATATCGGCGAGCGCAGCAAAGTGGATCTTTCGCGTTTCTCCGATGCCGACTACGTCATGCCCGGCGCTTATTTGCTGGACATCAAGATCAACCAGAAAACGCTGCCCCAGCGCAGCATTCAGTATTTCCCGTCGCCGGATAACAAGAGCGGCAGCCAGGTGTGCCTGCCGCCTGATCTGGTGGAAAAAATGGCGCTGAAAGAAGAAGCGGCCAAAAAAGTCACCCTGTGGCACGACAACCAGTGCGCCGACATTCGCGGCATCAAAGGCGCGACCGTCTCCGATCGCATCGGCGGCGGCGTGCTGGCGATCACCATCCCGCAGGCGTGGATGAAATACTCCGATCCCGACTGGACGCCGCCCGAGCAGTGGGACGACGGCATTCCCGGCCTGCTGCTGGACTACAACCTGAGCGGCCAGTTAGGCAAGCAGAATCACAACAACAACACCGCCCAGAACCTGAGCAGCTACGGCACGCTGGGCGCCAACCTGGGCCCTTGGCGCCTGCGCGCGGACTACCAGGCCAATTACAATCAGCAGGCCGGCGATCGCAGCACCGGCTTCGACTGGAACCAGATCTACGCCTACCGCGCGCTGCCGATGCAGGCCGCCAAGCTGACACTGGGTGAGATTTATCTCGACTCCGGGGTGTTCGACGCCTATCGCTTCACCGGCCTCAATCTGGCCAGCGACGAGCGCATGCTGCCGCCGAACCTGCAGGGCTACGCGCCGGAAGTGCGCGGCATCGCCAAGAGCAACGCCAAGATCACCGTCTCGCAGGAAGGCCGCACGCTGTACGAAACCACCGTGCCCGCCGGGCCGTTCGCCATTCAGGATCTCAACAGCTCGGTGCGCGGCAAGCTGGACGTCAAGGTGGAAGAGCAGGACGGCACCGTCTCGACCTTCCAGGTGGATACCGCCACCATTCCGTACCTGACCCGCCCGGGCTACGTGCGCTACAACGTGGCGCTCGGCAAAACCTCGGCCTACGACCACCGCACCCAGGGCCCGCTGTTTTCCGCCAGCGACTTCTCCTGGGGGCTGAGCAACGCCTGGTCGCTGTATGGCGGGGCGCTGCTCGGCGGCGACTATAACGCCTGGGCGCTCGGCCTCGGCCGCGATCTGAACGTGTTCGGCGCCATGTCGTTGGACGTCACCCAGTCGATCGCCCGTCTGCCCGGCGAGCCGACCGCCAGCGGCATGTCGTTCAAGCTCAACTACGCCAAACGGTTCGATGAGCTGAACAGCCAGATCACCTTCGCCGGCTACCGCTTCTCGCAGCGCAAGTTCATGAACATGTCGCAGTACCTGCAGGAGCGTTACGGCGATTACGACAAGAATTACAACGGCCGCCAGAAAGAGCTGTACACCATCACCGCCAGCAAAACCTTTATGGCGGAAGACAGCGCCAAGGCGATCACCGCCTACCTGACCTACTCGCACCAGACCTATTGGGATGCGCGAACCCAGGACCGTTACGGGCTGTCGGCCAGCAAGCTGTTCAGCGTCGGCGATATCAGCAACATCACCGCCTCGCTGTCGGCTTACCGCACCTATTACCAGGGCCGCACCGACGACAGCGTGATGCTCAACTTCACCGTGCCGATCGGCGACCGTCGGCGCGTCGGTTATGCGCTGCAAACCAACAACGGCGATGTCACGCAGACCGCGTCGTACAACGACTACAGCGATCCGGACAATACCTGGCAGGTCAGCGGCGGCTTTAATCAGTCCGGCAAATCGCTGGCGCGCGGGTACTACACCCACAACGCCTCGTTTGGCTCGCTGAACGCCAGCGCCTCTTACCAGCAGGACAGCTACTCGTCGATCGGTGGCTCGTTCCGCGGCGGCCTCACTGCGACCCGGCACGGCATCGCGGCGCATCAGAACTCGAGCAACGGCGGCAGCCGCATGATGCTCGACACCGACGGCATCGCCGGCGTGCCGATCAACAACGGCCGCGCCTACAGCAACCGTTTCGGGCTGGCGGTGATTTCCGACATCACCAGCTACTACAACACCGACACCCGCATCGACGTCAACAAGCTGGCGGACGACGTCGAGGCCACTCGCGCCGTGGTGCAAGGCACGCTGACCGAAGGCGCCATCGGCTACCGCCACTTCGAGGTGGTGAAAGGCAGCAAGCTGTTGGCCACCATTCGCCTCGCGGACGGCAGCGAACCGCCGTTCGGCGCCGCGGTGCTGAGCGAGAAAGGCCGCGAGGTCGCGGTGGTCAACGACGGCGGCTCGGTTTACCTGACCGGCGTGCAGCCGGAGGAAAAACTGGACGTCGCCTGGGAAGGCCAACGCCGCTGCCGCATCGTGATCCCCGGCGCCGCCAAGCCGCTGGACCAGCTGCTGCTGCCGTGCGCCACCCTGTAATCCGTAACGCTGAGAAATAATGACATGAACAAACACCCGATAACGCTACTGACCGCCGCCGGCCTGGCCCTGAGCGCCGTACTGCCCACCGCCGACGCGGCGATATCGCTGGATCGCACGCGCGCCGTTTATGTGAGCGACGCCAAATCGATCAGCCTGAATATCGTCAACGAAAACAAAGAGCTGCCCTTCCTGGCGCAGTCCTGGCTGGAGAACGAGCAGCACCAGAAAATCACCTCGCCGCTGGTGGTGCTGCCGCCGCTGCAGCGCGTGGAACCAAGCGAGCGCAGCGTGGTGCGCATCACCAAGACGCCGGAGGCGGATCGCCTGCCACAGGATCGCGAGTCGGTGTTCTACTTCAACCTGCGCGAAATTCCGCCGAAAAGCACCAAAACCAACGTGATGCAGCTGGCGCTGCAAACGCAGATCAAACTGTTCTATCGACCGAAAGCCATCGTCGCGCCCAAGGGCCAGGTGTGGCAGGAAAAGCTGGTGTTCCGTAAAAGCGGCGGCGCCATCACCGTCGACAACCCGACGCCGTTTTACATCACCCTGACCGGCATGACGCGGCAGACGCAAAAACAGGGCGGCGGCGCGATCGGCGGTTTTCAGCCGCTGATGCTGAAGCCGAAATCCAGCGAAAGCCTCAAGCTGCAAGAGACCGGCATGAACAGCTTCGTCATCACCTACATCAACGACTACGGCGGCCATCCGGAGCTGCGCTTCGTCTGCAATGGCGGCGTTTGCACCGCCGTGCCCGAGAAAAAATAAGGAGGTCCAGCATGGCTGAATTCACCGATCGACTGCGCCCGCTGCTGCTCGGCGCACTGCTGTGCGGCGGCGGCGCGATGGCGGCAACGCCGCTGGGCGTGATCGAAGGCACCACCGGCACCGTCAGCTTTCACGGCGGCCTGCTCAGCTCTCCCTGCAGCCTGACGCCGGACAGCCGGGATCAGTCCGTCGATCTGGGCGACATCAGCGCACGCGACTTCCGCAACGCTGGCGATCGCAGCGCGCCGGTGCGTTTTCGCCTCTCGTTCCGCAACTGCCTGCTGGGCGCGCGCGCGCTGGCGGATAACCCGGCCGGCCCGCGCAACGGCGACGCCGGCCGCCTCTACCTGCAGGGAGAGCAGGCCGCCACGCTGGTTTTTCTCGGCGAAAGCGATGTCGATAACCCATCGCTGCTGAAGCTGAACGGCGGCGTGCAGGGCATCGGCCTGCGGCTGCAAGACCAACAAGGCCAGGCGCTGGAGCTGAATCAACGCAGCCGCCCTTACATTCTGCAACCCGGTAGCAACACCCTGTGGTTCAGCGCCAGCGTGGAATCCACCCAGCGGGCGGTGATGGCGGCCGGGTTCGCTGCCGTGGCGCACATTCAGGTGATTTACCTGTGAGGCTCGAGAACGCGATGAAAACACAACTGACCAAACTCTGCCTGCCGCTGGCGATCGCGCTGGCGGCCCCCGCCGCCTGGGCCAACGGCTACGTCACGCCGGACGGCGGCCCCAAACAGTTCTATATCGATCTGAATCAAAGCAACATCACCAACCAGGTGGGGTTCACCAAACAGTTTCCCTATTCATTAGGCGGTACCTATACCGGCAAGGCCTACTGCGATACGCCGATCCCCCGAAGCCCGCACTTTTACAAGTCGGATTCGGCGCTGCCCCCCTCTGACTACGGCAACGGCTTCTTGCAGTTGAACGACTTCCTGGATTTAAAAGCCGAAGTGTGGATTGCAGGTAATAAGAAGGCCTATGTCACGGTGCCTTTTTACAACGAATCCAACGAGTATCCCAATCACAGTTGCTCACCGCCCTATGTGCAGGTCAACAACTATGAAAGCGGTTCAAAAGGCCGCATCACCTTCCGGGTGCGCAAAAAGATCATCAACGGCGTCGAGATTAACGATCGGCAGATCATCGAGATGTTCGGCCGCCTCGGCTCGACCGACGGCGGTTTCGGCCCCAATCCGATGGCGCAGGTGTTTATCCAGTCCGCGATCCTTTACGTGCCGGATAAATGCGTAGTGAACGAAGGCCAGCTGATCAACGTGGAGTTCGGCGAAATCGGCGGCAGCGATCTCAACGGCTCGAACTATCCGCAAAGCATTCCGGTGCGCTTCCAGTGCGAGGGCGGCAGCTTCGAGGACGGCACGCTGAACATCAAGCTGGCGGTGTCGGGCACGGCGGCCGCCTTCAGCAACGAGGTGTTCAAAACCGACAAGAACGATCTCGGCATCCGGCTGACGCACAACGGCCAGTTGGTCATTCCGAACGAGTTTTACCCGGTGCCGAACATCGGCAACGGCGGCTCCTGGAACCTGGTGGCGGCGCCGTTCGCCAACGGCGGCGCGGAGATCGGCGAAGGGGAATTCAACGCGTCGGCCACCATCGTGGCGGCATTCCAGTAACCGAGGGAGGAACGGAAAATGCGTCTACGCGCTTTAGCGCTGCTCAGCTGCGCGTCCTGGTGGTTTGCCGCCATGCCGGCGGCGGCGAACACCGAGCTTATCGGCGCGCCGGTGCAGTTCCACGGCACCGTGGTGAGCCGGCCGTGCAATATCGAACCGCAGTCCGCCGATCAGCTGGTGGAGATGGGCACGGTGATCGTCAAAACCCTGTACCGCTACGGCCATACCACGCCGGTGCCGTTCAGCATCAAGCTGACCGACTGCAAGACCACGGTGTTCAAATCCGTCAGCGTGACCTTCAGCGGCACCGAAGACGGAGAGATGCCGGGCAAGCTGGCGATCAACAACGGCGCGAACGGCGCCGCCATCGCCCTGTTCGATCATCAGGGCGCAGACATCGATTTGAATAAGGCCACCAGCGCCGTCGCGCTGCAAAACGGCCCCAACAGCCTGAACTTCACCGCCTATGTGCAAGGGCGGCCCAGCGCGATTCAAAACCAAAGCATTACCGAAGGCGAATTCACGTCCATCGCCAATTTTGTGCTGGCGTACCAATAAGCCTCGCACCGTCCCAGGGAAATCAGGAAAACGACCGGCGCGCGAACGCCGGCGATGGGCCGTCACCGTTTGCTCCGGCGCGGCGCCACGGCTTTTTAAGGAGTCACCCATGCCAGATATTCGCTTCACGCTGTTCGACAGCGATAACTTCTACCAGCAGGGGCTGCGTCTGCTGCTGCAGGACTATCTGCACTCCCTGAACGAATGCCACCGCCGGTACCCGCAGTTCTCGCCGCTGGCGCTGCAGGCGTTGGATAACATCGAAATCGTGTTCCGCACGCCGGAAGAGCGCTGGGGCTGCGCCTGTTGTTATCAAAGCCCTCACGGCGTTCCGCGCCAGCGGCAGCTGACCCTGCTGATCCTCGACGACGCGACCCAGCAACAGGTGAAAAACCTGCCGCCGCTGTTCAGCATCCATCGGCGCGATTCGGCCTACGCCATTCGCCTCAAGCTGCAGATGGCGTTGGAAAAGTTCATCCTGCATCCGTGGGTGGCGCTGCACGCCGCCGGCCAGTGGAAATGCCAGGCTTGCCGCATCGCCGCGCTCAGCCACTGCGAGAAAAAGGTGCTGGGTTTGATGAGCAGCGGCATGTCCGCCTGCAGCATCGCCGGCCTGCTGCAGCGCAGCCAGAAAACCATCAGCGCCCATAAGCGTTCGGCGATGCGCAAGCTCAACGTGCGTAAAAACAGCGAGCTGAATAAGGTGCTGCTGAATCAGCGCGGGCTGAGTTGACTGACAACGGACTCGCGAGTGCCGACAGAGTGGTTTACTCTGAATACTCATTTTTGCACTGCACAGCGAGCCGGAATGCATGCCCAGAACAGCCCAAGTCGTTGACGTCCCCGCCCTCGGCGAGATTGACCGCCAGGCGGGGCAGCTAAGCCACCAACTGGCGCAGGCACTGCGCCGGGCCATCCACAAAGGCGATCTGAAAGCGGGCGATCTGCTGCCTTCGACGCGCCGGCTGTCGGCGGCGCTGAATCTGGCGCGCGGCACGGTATTGGAGGCGTTTGCTCAGCTGACGGCGGAAGGCTTTCTTGAACCGCAGCCCGGCTCCGGCACCCGGGTCGCCCACTATCAGGCGCCGCGCCGCACGCCACACGCCACGGTGCAAACCGCTCCGGCCACAGCCGTGCCGCTTTCTTCACAGGCGCAGCATCTGGCGCGTTTTGCCGCCCAGGCGCGGGCGCTGCCGTCGGTGCCATTCACCGTGTCGGTCCCGATCGGCGATACCGCGCCCGACGATATCTGGCGGCGGCTCGGCAACCGCATCCGGGCGCGCGGCCCCGGCGCCCCATCCGGCTATGGCGATCCGTTGGGCGCCCTGCCGCTGCGCGAAGCCATCTGCGATTATGTGCGCCGTTCCCGCTCGGTAAACTGCACGCCGCAGCAAATCCTCATCACCGCCGGCACCCAGCAGGGACTGTATCTGGCCGCGCAGATCCTGTTGGACGCCGGCGACAGCGCCTGGGTCGAGGACCCCGCCTACGCCGGCATCACCGCCCTTTTTAACAGCCTGTTTCGCGATCGACACATGATCAGAGTGCCTGTCGCCGACGACGGCATCGACGTCGCCGCCGGCGTGCGCCTGGCCGCCGACGCCCGAGCCGCTTTTGTCACGCCGTCTCATCAATATCCGCTGGGCATGCCGATGAGCATGGCGAAAAGAAGCGCCCTGCTGGCCTGGGCCAGAGAACGGCAGGCCTGGATCGTGGAAGACGATTACGACAGCGAGATGCGCTACGCCGGCCACCCGTTCCCTTCGCTGCAAGGGTTGGCGCCCGAGCGGACGCTCTATCTCGGCACCTTCAGCAAGGTGCTGTTCCCTTCGCTGCGATTGGGTTACGCCATCGTGCCGCCGCCGCTGGTCGACGCCTTTTGCGGCGCCCGGATCCTGATGGATCGTCACCCGCCCAGCGCAGATCAACACGTACTGGCCGCCTTTATCGCCGAAGGGTATCTCGACCGGCATATCCGCAAAATGCGCGGCGTCTACGCCGAGAAACGCCGGGTGCTGATCGAGGCGATCAACGCGCGCATCCCGGCCGAATTGGGGAGGGTGCAGCCCTGCGATCAGGGCATGCACATGGTGCTGTGGCTGAGGAAAGATCTCGACGACGTGCAGGTCGCCCAGCAGGCCAACGAAGCCGGATTGGCGCTGCGGGCGGTATCGCCGATGTATGCGCCCGGCCACGGTGAGCCGGGTCTGGTGCTGGGGTTGGGCGGTTACGATGACCGCCAGGTGCAGCAGGCGGTAGAACGACTCGGCGAGGTGATCCGCGCCTGCGCCCGCAACGGGGCCTAGCGAGAAAAGCGCTTGGCGCCGAACACGCAAACCACCACGCCGGCCATCACGGCGATCATCATCGGCTGGACGGTTTCCTGCAGCAGCCAGCCCGCCAGCGCCAGGCCGAAGAACGGCTGCAGCAGCTGCAATTGCCCGACGGCGGCGATGCCGCCCTGCGCCAGGCCGCGATACCAGAAGATAAAGCCGATCCACATGCTGAACACCGAGACGTAAGCCAGCGACAGCCAGGCGGCGCCGCTGACGACGGGCCAAGCGGCCGGTGCCGCCCACCATGCGGCCGCCAGCGTCAACGGCAACGCCGCCACCAGCGCCCAGGAGATCACCTGCCAGCCGCCGATCCGGCGCGACAGCACCGCGCCTTCGGCATAACCCAAACCGCACAGCAGCACCGCGCCGACCATCAGCGCATCTCCCTGCCAGGCGCCGCCGCTCCCCTGGCTCAGCGCGAACGCCCCCACCAGCGCGGCGCCAATGCCCGAAAAAGCCCAAAAAGCGGGCTTGGGGCGCTCACCGCCGCGCAAGACGCCAAAACCGGCGGTCGCCAGCGGCAGCAGGCCGATATACACCAGCGAATGCGCCGAGGTGGTGTGCTGCAGCGCCAGCGCCGTCAGCAGCGGAAAACCGATGACCACGCCGAGCGCTACAAACAGCAACGGCGGCAAATCGGCCCGCGTCGGCCGCGCCTGGCGAGTGATCCGCAGCGCGCACAGGGCCAGCAAAGCGGCGATCGCCGCCCTGATCGCCGTCAGAAACAGCGGATCGAGCTCCAGCACCGCCACCCGGGTGGCGGGCAACGAGCCGCTGAAGATAATCATGCCGAGGAAACCGTTCATCCAGCCCTGAGCCGAATGCCCGACGGCGGGATGAGCAGGGGTAACAACAAGCGTTTTTTCAGACTGACTGTCCATCATGCGAATGCTCCGCACGCCTGAGGCATACCGAAATCGGCAACCCGCGAGGCGAGGTCATAGTGAAAGAGAACATCGTTCCCCGGCGTCGCTTGCCGGGGCTGCGTTCTATTTTTCAGATAAAGCGGTTCACAGACAGGTCCAGATAGCGAGATTTTCACTGTGCCGGTTGCCAAAGTGCGCCGCTAACGCCAAAGAAGGGCGTTTTTCGGGCTGTCCTTGGCCGTTTGGCGGCATCGCCGGCGGGGTACCATGGACTTTTATGCGTTTTTGCAGAACAGGACAAGGTGCGGCGCCGTGGTGAAACCCTTCTTACGCAGTGGCAGTTTGGATGATGTGCTGGCTTTAGGCGAAAACGGGCAACCGATCTACGCCTGCGCGCAGCAGCTGCGGGAAACCCTGCGTCTTCGCCGACAGCAGCAGGCCGCCGACTGTCTGGCGATCCCCCAGCCGAACGAAAGCGGCACGCGCATCGACTGGTATGCGCCCTTTCCGGGCAAGGTGACCTCCTGGCTGGCGGCAAGCGATGCCCAGCGCGCGCAGGCGGTGCGCCACCTGGAACACTGCCTGGCGACCTTCCGCAGCCTGACGGAACAGACCCGGGCGACCGATCACCCCAGCCACCGCCTGTTCGGCGCGCTGCTGGCCAAAGCGATGCACATTCCCGATCCCAACCACGTCTACCTGGTGGACGATCGGCCGGTGCTGACCTTTTGGGGCTTTATCAAACCGCAGGCGCAGAGCCCGGACGATCCGTTAGCCTGCCTGCGCCCGCCCGAATCGGAAGTGGAAAAACCGGCGCCGATCGCCGCCGCGCCGCGCAAACCGGCCGTTGTCGAACCGGTAAAACCGGCCCCGGCCGCCGAGCCTGAACCGGTGCCCGCCCCGACGACGCCCGCCGAATCCCCCGCCGTTGTTCGCCCGCGTCGACGCCACGCGCTGTGGCTGTTGCCGGTACTGCTGCTAGGCAGCGCGGCGCTGGCCGCCTGGCTGCACCGCTCACCGCCGCCGCAACCGGCGATGCCGGCTGAGGTGCGCCCTCCGGCACCGCCGGAAAAAACCGCCGCGCCGTTGCCTGAGCTGCGCTTGCCGCTGGCGCACGCCACGCTGATGCCGCCGCCCCCGGCGCCGGTCATCCCGCAGCCGGCGGACAAAAATGCGCTGGTGCTGCCGCCCGAGGCGGTGAAGGCCGGCTCCACCCGTTTCCTTAACGGCAAATGGCGCGCCACGGTGGCGCTGAAAGATCCGATCACCGGCAAGCGCCCCAGCCTGCAATACCGCCTGAACGCGGGCAAAGGCAGCGCCGTCATCGCCTACGGCGACGGCGTCACCTGCCGGGTGGCGGTCGAGGCCGGGCTGATGCAGTCCGGCAATCTGGTGATCAACAGCCGCACCAAAGCGCGCTGCAGCGACGGCAGCCGCTACCAGATCCCGGAAATCGTCTGCCGCCAGGGCGAGACCGGGGCCGCGGAATGCACCGGCCGCTACGATGCGGACACCACCTATCCCATGACGTTCAAGCGCGAGAGTAAATGATGCTGGCACCCCTTACGGACTACAAACACGGCATTACGCTGATTCAGGACAGCGGCATTCAGTTTATGGACTTTGCCCTGACCCCGCGGCTGGACGCCGAGTTTCCCGGCAAATTCGTGCGCAAGACCGCCAGCGGCCCGCTGCTGCGCCTGCAATGGGAGGCCGAGAGCGGCAAATATCAGCTGCCGGCCGAGGGCGGGCAAGCCGCCGAAGTGGTGCGGCCGGAGTTCAGCTACCCGCTGCAGCAGTCGCTGCGCCTGCTGGATAAGCTCTGGCTGCCGTTGCCGTTCTTGCGCTATACCGCCTCGGGGATATTTTTGTCAGGCCCGGATAACTGGGCTCGCCTGCAGGTGGTGCAACTGGATGAACCGGATCAGGACGGCAACCTGCTGCGGGTGGTGCTGGCCTTCGATACCCGCGCCGCCGCGCCCGGCCAGGAAGCGCTGGCGCCGGGCGAGAGCGATCTCGGCGCCGATCTGAGCTTCGCGCTGGCGCACCGCAACCACGAGCTGGGCGAGTTCCTCGATCTGACCTGGGTGGACGGCTGGTTGCGAGAGGCGTTCAGCCAGCGCGCCGCCGAGCGGGAACAGCGCGCCGAGGCGGAGATCAACGCCGGGCTGAAAACCTTCGAGTATCAGGCGCACTACCTCAACCTGTTGCACATGCTCGGCCATCAGCTGACGGTGCCGCAGATAAAAATAGCGGCGGCGACGCTGCAACAGCCGGCGATCGACGTCGATCTGGTGCTGGACGTCGGCAATTCTCACACCTGCGGCGTGCTGGTCGAAGACCATCCGGAAGAGAGCAACGGCCTGAAGCAAACCTATGAGCTGCAGCTGCGTTCGCTGTCCGAACCGCATCACGTCTACAACGAACTGTTCGAGAGCCGGGTGGAGTTTTCTCGGGCCGCGTTCGGCAAGCCACATCTGTCCTTCCAGAGCGGACGCGACGACGCCTTCCAATGGCCGTCCATCACCCGCGTCGGCCGTGAAGCCGCGCAATTGGCGCAGCGACGCGAAGGGCATGAAGGCACCACCGGCATCTCCAGCCCGCGCCGCTATCTGTGGGACGAAGAGCGCTATGCGCCCGGCTGGCGCTTCAACGAGCGGCACGAGCCGATGGCCGCCGCCGCGCCGTTGACCACTTTGATCAACGACGAGGGCGTGCCGCTGTCCGCCCTGCCGACGGCCGAACGGCTGCCGGTGTTCGCCGCCCATTACAGCCGCAGCGCGGTGATGAGCCTGATGCTGAGCGAGCTGTTGGCGCAGGCGCTGATGCAGATCAACAGCATCGCCCAACGCAGCCGCATGCCGAACGCCGCCGCCCCGCGCCGTTTACGCGCCATCATCCTGACGCTGCCGTCGGCGATGCCGAAGCCGGAGCGGGAGATCTTCCGCCGCCGCATGCAGGAAGCGATCGGGCTGGTGTGGAAAGCCCTCGGCTGGCACCCGCAGGATGCGCCGTTCGACGGCGCGCACACTCGCTTCCCGGCGCCGCAGGTGCAGATCGAGTGGGACGAAGCCACCTGCGGCCAGATGGTCTATCTGTACAACGAAACCCAGGTGAACTTCGCCGGCCGCACCGACGCCTTCTTCGCCGCCATGGCTCGGCCCGATCGGCCGCTGGCGCCGGGTGAACAGCCCGGCAAGACGCTGCGCATCGCCTCCATCGACATCGGCGGCGGCACCACCGATCTGGCGATCACGCACTACTCGCTCGATGACGGCGTAGGCAACAACATCAAAATCAACCCGCGCCTGCTGTTCCGCGAGGGCTTTAAGGTCGCCGGCGACGATATCTTGCTGGACATCATCCAGCAGTTTGTCCTGCCCGCCGTGCAACAGGCGTTCGAGGCCGCCGGCGTGAGCGCCGCCGCGGCGCTGATGGACAAACTGTTCGGCAACGAAGGGCGCATGGACGGGCTTTCCACCCTGCGTCAACAGGCCGCGCTGCAGATCTTCATGCCCGCCGGACGCGCGCTGCTCGCCGCCTATGAGCAGTACGATCCGCTGGACAGCCGCGCGGAAATCGCCGCCGGCCTCGGCGATCTGCTGCCGCAGCGGCCGACGCCGCAGGTGCTGGCGTTTATCAACGGCGAAGTGCAGCGCGAAGCCGACAGCGACGCCTTCGATATCCTGCACACCCCGCTGGTGATCCGTCTGGCCGACCTGCACGCCGCTTTCTTGTCCGATCGCATCGGCATCGGCCGCTGTCTGCGCCTGCTGGCCGAAGTGGTGGCGCTGTACACCTGCGACGTGTTGCTGCTGACCGGCCGCCCGGCGCGCTTCCCCGGCGTGCAGGCGCTGCTGCGCCATCTGCAGCCGCTGCCCGCCAGCCGTATTCTGCCGCTCGAGGGCTACCACACCCGCAGCTGGTACCCATTCAACAAACGCGGCCGCATCGACAACCCGAAATCCACCGCTGCCGTGGGCGCCATGCTGTGCCTGCTGGCGATCGATCTGCGGCTGGAGAGCTTTTACTTCAACGTCGGCGATTTCCAGCCCTACTCCACCATTCGCTATCTGGGCATGCTGGACGGCAACAACATGCTGGCGGACGATAACGTCTATTACCGCGACATCGATCTGGATCGCGCCGATTTCGCGCTCGATCCCGCCGGCAGCTTCCAGCTGCGCGGCCCGCTGCGTCTGGGCTTCCGCCAGCTGGACAACGAACGCTGGCCGGCCTCGCCGCTCTATACGCTGACCATCAATGACGCCCAGTTGGCGCGCAAGCTGGCCGGCGACGCGGTGATCGGCCTGCGGCTGGCCATCACCGCCAGCGCCGAGCAGGGCGCCGAGAGCGTCAAGATCGCCCAGGCGCTGCTGGCCGACGGCAGCCCCGTCCCGGCGCACCACCTGCAACTGAAACTCAATACCCTGGCTGCCAGCGCCTCCGGTGCGACCCACTACTGGATAGACAGCGGGAGCATTTACCCACGATGAACACGCAAACCCTCGCCCCAGCGGCTCCGAATAACGCGCTCAGCGCCGGCATTTTGCAGGCGATCGACTGGGTGGACGCCGCACGCCATCACTCCGCCCGCCTGGAGCGGGAAGCCGATCGACTGATACAGCGTTTGCGGCGTTGCCATAACCGCGCCGCACTGTTGGAAAACACACGGCCTGCGCAGGTCGCCATCGGTTTATATGGCCACAACGCCGCCGCCAAAGCCCATCTGTTGGCGGCGCTGGCGCCCGGCGCGAAGCGCTTCGACGCGGACCTTTCGCTCGCGGTGCGCTACTGCACGGCGGCCGAGGCGGGGCCCGCCGATTATCCGATCGCCCTCGCCTTGCTCGATGAAGCGCAGTGGTTGGCCATGACGATTGACGCCGCCGCGATGAGCGGCTTTCGCCCGGACTGGGACGCCCGCGCCATCGCCGGCCACCTGCAAGCGCTGACGCGCCACCGACAGGCGGTAGCCATCGATGGCCTCGACGGCAATGCCGTACTGGCGCTGTGGGACAGCCTGCGCCGCCACGGCGACAAAGAGCAATCCACGCTCGACAGGCACTTCTGGCCGCAGGCGGTGACGCTGGCGCCGCAGTTGAGCATCGATGACCGCGCGCGCCTGTTTGCGCCGCTGTGGGGAGAGGAAGCGACGCTGACGGCGCGTTACCGCCAGCTGGCGCACGCACTGCATACCCTCGACGGCAGCAGACGGGTTCATGCCCCGCGCCGCGCGTTGGCGCTGCTGACCGCAAGCGCCGCACCGGAAAACGCCACGATCGCCGTCATGACCGAAAACGGCGATGAACGGGAGATCGCACTGAGCGATCTGGCCTGGCTGACCGCAGAATTGACCACCCTGCTGCCGCAGACGACGCAGGCAGGCTTGCCCGCCGACGTGGCGCTGATCGACCTGCCCGGCAGCCGCATCTGTCCGCAGGCGGAGCCGGCGCAGCGTCTGCAGCAGGCGAAGCGCGCCCATTTACTGGCCCGTTGCGCCGACGGCCTGCACGCCAGCCTGCTGCTGGTGACCGATGCCGCCGCCACGCCGCAGGACACCGCGCGCGTCGGCCAGGCGCTCGCCGATTGGGTCAACCACACCCAGGGGGAAACCCCGGCGCTGCGCCAGCGCCGCAAGCCCGGTTTAATCTGGGCGATCACGCCGTTCGACCTGCGTCAGGAAGGCAAAGCGCGGCCCGACGATGCCGTCCAGCGTCAGGTCGGCGAGCCCGGCGACAGCTGGGCCACGCTGCTGGCGCTGGATGAACAGGACTGCCGCCGGATGGTGAACTACCTGGCTGCACAGGCGCGCCCGGCCCACAAACAAGCGCGCTTGCTCGAACAGCGTGAAGAGTTGCAGCGCGAACTGACGGAAAGCCTGCTCGGCAACTGGCTCTCCGTCGCCGATCCGCACGCGGCGCAGCAACGCGCCCAGCAGCTGTTGCGCGCGTTGCAGGCGCAGGCCGGCCGCCACGGCGAACTGCTGGAACGGTTGCTGCCCCAGCGCGATACGCTGCGCCAGCTTTATCAGCAACAGCAGCATACGACGCCGTCCCAGACGACGCCGCCTTCGCCGTTTGGGCTGGATATCGATCTGTTCGGTGCGCAAGACCCTGCGGCGCCCGGCGAGCAGCCCGCATCGCCTTTCGCCGCGCGGATCTTCGCCGACTGGGTCAACCATCTGCGCGCGCTGCCTGACAGCCGCCGGTTGCTGGATCTGCTCGGCGTCGACAGGCCGCACCTCGAACTGCTGGTCGATGCGCTGATCGGCGCCGCCTGCCGCCTGCGGCTCGACGACGAACTGGAGCGCGCGCTGTGCGCCAGGAGCTTGCCGGAACAGGGTGAAGATCGGCAGATCAGCCAGGCGCTGGCGCTACTGGGCGACTTCGTCGCCTGGCTCGGCTTCCAGCGGCGCGACGCGGCCACGCGCCCCGAGAGCCGCGTCAATCCCGGCCAGCCGATCTTTACCCCGCCGCCGCAGCCGGCGGTGGACTGGAGTGGCCAGCAGCGGCTAACCCGGCTGGCGCCGACGCCGACCAAAAATACCGCGTTTTATATCTATGACTGGCTGATCGGCCTGCAAACCCTGCTGGCGGAGAATGCCGCGCAGGCGCAGCCCGCGCTGGCAGACGAGCAGCGCGCCGACCTGGCGGCGATCGTCGCGGCCCTGCGCGCTGCGCCGTAGCAGGCGCCATCCGGGCCGGACGCCGCCGCGCGATCAGTGGCAGGCCGGCCCGGCCGACATCACTTCGCGAAAGTGGGTGACCAGCGGGCGCAGGTTGGCCTTGTGCCACACTGCCCACAGCTGCGTGGTGTATTGCATCCAGGGCAGCTCGCGCAGCACCACGCCTTGCGGCGCGTTATGCCGCAGGCTGTGCTGGATAAGCGTCATCCCCAACCCGGCGGCGACCAGCCCCAACGCCGTCAGCGGCTCGCCCGCTTCCAGCCGAATATCCGGATCGAACCCGGCCTTCACGCAGGCCGCCACGAAGTCGTCGCGCGAATGGGCATCCTCTTTGTGGATCACCGAGATCCAGGCCTGATCGGTGAGATCCGCCGGCTGCAGCGTTTCCCTGTCCGCCAGCGGATGCGTCTGCGGCAGGGCCAGCAACATGCGATCGTCCAACACCTGCGTATAGTCCAAATCCTGATCGTCGCGATCCGGCGCCGTATTGACCAGCGCCACGTCCAGGCTACGCTGCCGCAGCCCTTCCAACTGCATGGAAGAAGGCTGGCTGTAAAGCACGATGTGCACATCCGGCCGGGACACCCGCAGCGACCGCAAGGCGTTCGACAAGACGCCGGAGTGCATCGCATTTTCGATATAGCCGATGCACAGCCCACCGTCTTCACCCCGCCCCAGGCGGCGTCCGAGCGATTCGAGCCGGTTGGCGTGCGTCAACAGCGCGCGGGTTTCGGCCAGAAACGTCTGGCCGTCAGCGGTCAGGCGAATGCGCTGCTGATTGCGCTCAAACAGCATCAATCCGAGACGTTCCTCAAGCTGGGAAATCTGCCGGCTCAGCGGCGACTGGGAAATGTGCAGCCGTTCGGCAGCGCGGCCGACGTGCTCCTCTTCCGCCACCGCGACGAAGTATTTCAACTGACGTAAATCGATCATTTGAGACCTCAAAGGACTTAACTTAGACAAATTATGTCCTATCAAGTCACAACTTGCCACGCTATCTTTAGCCTCGTGACGGGGCAGACGCACTGTGCGCCCCCCAATTTCCCTGAAAAGATAACGTATTGAGGACCTGACATGAGCATCAGAAATATTTTACCCGGCAAGATCGGTTTGGGCGGCGCACCGCTCGGCAATATGTTCCGCAACATCCCGCAAGACGACGTGCAAGCCACCGTCAGCGGCGCCTGGGATCTGGGCATCCGCTACTTCGACACCGCGCCGCTCTACGGTTCCGGCCTGTCGGAAATCCGCATGGGTGAAGTGCTGTCGCACTACCCACGCGATGAGTATGTGCTGAGCACCAAAGTGGGCCGCATCATGCTGGACGAAGAAGAAGACACTTCCGCCCGCGATCTGGGCGAGAAAGGCGGTTTGTTCGAACACGGCTTGAAGAACAAAATAGTCAACGACTACTCCGCCGACGCCACGCTGCGTTCCATCGAAGACAGCCTGAAGCGCCTGAAAACCGACCGCCTGGATATCGTCTGGATCCACGATCCGGCCCAGGATTTCTACGGCGACAACTGGATTGAACAGTTCAACATCGCCCGCACCGGCGCTTTCCGCGCGCTGACCCGTCTGCGTGAAGAAGGGGTGATCAAGGCCTGGGGCCTCGGCGTCAACCGCGTCGAGCCTTGCGAACTGGCGCTGGGCCTGAGCGAAACGCAGCCGGACGCCTTCCTGCTGGCCGGCCGTTACAGCCTGCTGGATCATGAACGCGCGCTGCAACGTTTGATGCCGGAAGCCCTGGCGAGCAACGTCGACATTGTCGTCGGCGGCCCTTACAACTCCGGCGTGCTGGCCAGTGGCGAGCACTACGAATACCAGAAAGCATCCCCGGCGGTGCTGGCGAAAGTGGCGCAAATCAAAGCGATCGCCGCTCGCTTCCAGGTCGACATCAAAGCCGCCGCGCTGCAGTTCTCGCTGGCTAACCCGGCGGTCGCCGCCGTGATCCCCGGTTCGAGCCGCCCTGGCCGGATGGCCGAAGATCTGGCCGCGCTGGACGCCGTTATCCCGGCTGAATTCTGGGCCGAAATGCGCCGTCAGAAACTGGTGGCCGACAACGCGCCGCTGCCGATTCGTTAAGTTTTATGGGGCCGCATGGCCCCATTACCCCCATTAACTCGATGAGATACATGATGAAACTGGATCTTTCAGGCAAAGTCGCCGTCGTCAGCGGCTCCACCTCTGGCATCGGCCTCGGCATCGCGCGCGGGCTCGCCAAAACGGGCGCCACCGTGGTGATCGTCGGCCGTCAGAAAGCCGGGGTCGATAACGCCATCGCCGACATCAGCGCCAACGTGCCCGGCGCGCAGGTGCGCGGCGTGGTCGCCGATCTCGGGACGGAACACGGGGCTGCAACCCTGTTCGCCGCGGAACCGAGAGCCGACGTGCTGATCAACAACCTGGGCATTTTCAACGATAACGACTTCTTTACCGTGCCCGACAGCGAGTGGATGCACTTCTATAACGTCAACGTCCTCTCAGGCGTGCGGCTGGCGCGCCACTATGCGCAGAGCATGACCGAGCAGGGTTGGGGACGCATTATTTTCGTGTCGTCCGAATCCGGCGTCGCCATCCCGGCGGACATGATCAACTACGGCGTCACCAAAAGCGCCAACCTGGCGGTGTCTCACGGCCTGGCGAAACGCCTCGCCGGCACCGGCGTGACGGTCAACGCCATCCTGCCGGGGCCAACCTTTACCGAAGGCCTGCAAGACATGCTGGCGGATGCGGCGGCCAAATCCGGGCGCAGCGCCCGCGATCAGGCCGACGAGTTCGTTAAAACCGAACGCCCAAGCTCCATCATTCAGCGCGCGGCGGACGTCGATGAAGTGGCCAACCTGGCCGTTTACCTCGCGTCTCCGCTGTCTTCGGCCACCACCGGCGCGGCGCTGCGCGTCGACGGCGGCGTCGTAGACACGCTGGCAATGTAACCCTGTACCCGAAACCGATATTAAGAGAGAAAGAAAATGGCTACTACATCCGTCTCAATGGACATCCCGGCATCCGCCGACACCGTATGGCAACTGATCGGCGGCTTCGACGCCCTGCCTGACTGGCTGCCGTTCATTCCGAAAAGCGTCATTTCGCAAGGCGGCCGCGTGCGCACTTTGACCACCGCCGACGGCGGCACCGTCATCGAGCGGCTGGAAGCGTTCGATAACCGTCAACGCAGCTACAGCTACTCCATCATGCAGGCGCCGTTCCCGGTGGTGAATTACCTGTCCACCCTGTCAGTGCACGCCACCGACGACGCCAACGTGGCGCGCGTGGAATGGTCGGGCAGCTTCACGCCGGTCAACATCAGCGACGACGAGGCCATCGCCCTGTTCAGCGACATCTACCAGGGCGGCCTGGATGCGCTGAGCGGTAACTTCCCTCGTTAACGCTTGAACACTCAAGCCCCACGGCCGATGGCTGCACCCATCGGCCGTTTTTTTTTGGTTTGGCCGCGCGAAGCGGCAACGCCGCGAAACAGGATAAATCCGCCATCGCCGCTTATGCTGTAAAGGAGATGTTCATTTGAGGAGATGACCGTGCGCCCTTTCAACCTGCAACAGTTGGATCATGTGGTTCTGCGCGTGCGCGATATGCAGAACAGCCTGCGTTTTTATACCCAGGTCATCGGTTGTGATATCGCCAAACAGCGGCCGGATTTGGGGCTGGTGCACCTGCGCGCCGGCGCCTCCATGATCGACCTGGTGGACGTCAACGGCGTGCTGGGGAAAAAAGGCGGCGAAGCGCCCGATCTTCATCGGCAAAATGTCGATCACGTCTGCCTGCGCATCGATCCGTTCAACGAAGACGCGTTGTTGACCTACCTGCGATCGCAGGGGATCGACGCGGATCCCGCCGAATCGCGCTACGGCGCGGAAGGCGACGGGCCGTCGATTTATTTCAGCGATCCGGACGGCAATCGCGTGGAATTGAAAGGGCCGGCGCTCGATTAACCGCTTTGGTTACCTTCGATAGCGGACAGCCGTTGGCGATCGGTCACCCGCAGTGATTTGTTTTTAAACTGAATGATGCCTTCCGCCGCGAGCTGCGCCAGCGCGCGGCTCAGTTGTCTGACGGAGATGCCCAATCTCGCCGCCAGCGCCTCCCGGTTTTCCAGCTCAATCAACTCCCCTTCGCTCTTTACCTTGAATAATAAAAATTTTCGCAGTTTATATTCCGCCGTCAAAACGCCGTTCGCATGCAGCAAGGAGGAATTCAGCAGCTTATTGCTCAATTGCCGGCAGATAAAGGTGAGGAATGCCGGGTCGCTCAGGGCGTGATTGTTGATGACCTCTATCGGTGCCGCGAGAAGCAGCGCGTCGGTCACCGCCTGCACGGTGCTGAACAGCGTGCGCTGCGCCTGGGAGAACAGCTCCAGATCGCCAATTACCGAGAAATCCGTTTCGAAGGAAAAGACAATGTGCGCGCCATTCACATCAAAATTCTCAACCTGCAATTTTCCCTGCACGAGAAAAAACAGGTGGGTCAAACGATCGCTTTGCGTCACCAGGTATTCGCCGGCTTCGACGCTCACCAGGCGCAGTGCGGCGAGCAGCGTGGGCGAAAGCGCCGTTTGCAGATCGTGAACCTCAATGAACGCTTCTTTTAGCTTGCTGTCACCGACCGTTTTCAAGGCGATTCACTCCCAAGGTTCATCCTTAAACGTCTTGCCTCCTCGCTTTCGACTGCGTTCAGCATAGCCGACGCGCTTCAGAACGAAAAAGGACATCTGACCTTTTTTGCCTTGGGCCGCCTGGGTATTTTCTCCGTACCCCCTACGAGGAGATTGCCATGCGACACATTCTGATAGACACCGATACCGCTTCCGACGATGCCGTTGCGCTGCTGATGGCGTTGCGCGAACCTGGCGTGAAAGTGGAAGCGATCACCGCGGTCGCCGGAAACTGCCCGCTAGAACACTGCGTCAAAAATGCGCTCATTTGCGTGGAAAAAGCGGGAACCTATGCTCCTCCGGTTTACGCCGGCATGGCGAAACCACTGTTTCGCACGCGCTATCACTCGCACCATATTCACGGTGAAGACGGCATGGGCGACATGGCCTTGCCGACCCCACGCTTGGCCGTAGAACCCGTTCATGCCGTGGACGCCATCATCGACTGCGCCGCACGGCTCAAGGGCGAGCTGGAAATCGTCACCCTGGGGCCGCTGACCAATCTCGCGATGGCGGTGCTGAAAGCGCCCGCGCTGGCCGAAAAAGTGAAGCGCGTGTATGTCATGGGCGGTTCCGGACTGACGCCAGGCAATATCACCCCGCTGGCCGAATTTAATTTTTACGCCGACGCCGAGGCTGCGCATCTGGTGCTCACTGCCGGGCTGCCGCTCACTCTCGTCGGCTGGGAGATCGGCATGGGGGAAGCGTTTATCGACGAACGCGATATAGAACGATTGAATAACCTCGGCGAACTGGGACGCTTTGCCGTGCGCTGCAATCGCGCGCTGATGGCGTTCAACGCACGGCGCACCGAACGCAAAGGGTTTGATTTGCCCGATCCGACCACCATGGCGGTGGCGCTCTATCCGGATATCGTCGAGACCAGTCTGGAAGCGTATTCATGGGTAGAATATAAAAGTGAGAGGTCTTACGGCCATTACGTCATCGATTCCACTCAGCTTACCGGCGAACCGGCCAATGCGCGCGTGATTACCCGCATTAAGCCCGGCCTGTTTAAAGAAAAACTGTTCTCGTTGTTATCTCAGCCGTTAATGAAATAAGTGACCCGCATGAAATTCGATCCAAGAAAATTGAAGAAAGTGGAATTACACGTCCATTTGGATACCTGTTTAAGCTACCACTATTTAAAAAAGGTCGACCCGCAAATAACCAGAACGGCATTTAATCGGCAATTTGTCGCGGCGAAACGATGCGCCGATCTGGGGGACTTTCTAAGCAAGATAGCGCCGCAAATAGATCTATTGCAGACAAGCCAGGCGATAGCGCTGGCCGTCGAGGACTTATTCGCGCAGTTGGCGGCGGATAATGTCATCTATGCCGAGCTGCGCTTCGCGCCGCTGCTGCATACCCGGCTGGGGTTAACCGGCGAAGCGGTGGTCGAGACGGTGCTGGCGGCCATGCATAACGCCTCGCGGGCTTACGGCATCGCCGCCGGGCTTATCCTATGCACGCTGCGGCATTTCGACGCGGCCGCCAGCCTGCAAACGGCGAAGCTGGTTATCGATTATCAGGGAAGCGGCGTGGTGGCGCTGGATTTGGCCGCCGATGAAGCGCGTTACCCGCTGACCCACCATGTGGCGGCCTTTCGCGCCGTGCGTGCCGCCGGCGGCAACGTCATCGCCCACGCCGGTGAGGCGAAAGGCCCCGACAGCGTGCGGGAGACGCTAGATAGGCTGCAGGTGTCACGCATCGGCCACGGCGTCAGAAGCATCGAGGACCCTGCGCTCGTCGAGCGCCTGGTAGCCACCGGCGTCCTGCTCGAGATCTGCCCCAGCTGCAATCTCACCTGCAATTTGTTCGACAGCATCGACGATCATCCGATAGATCGGCTCAAAAAGTGGGGGGTGCGGCTAAACGTGAATACCGATGCGCGCACCGTCGTCGATACCACGCTGAACAAGGAGTACCAGCTGTTGCATGACGCCTTCGGCTGGCAGGATGACGATTTTAACCGCAGCAACCGACAGGCGCTGGAGGCGAGTTTTCTCGACGGCGATACTAAAATTAAATTAATGAGTCAGCTCAATGCCGGGTCGATGTGACCCGGCGCGTTTCAAGGCCAAGCGGCGTTTTACCGCCCCTGCGCCGCCAGCGCCTGGGCGCAGGCCCAGGCCGAGCTCCAGGCCCACTGGAAGTTGTAACCGCCCAGCCACCCGGTCACGTCCACCACTTCGCCGATAAAATAGAGCCCCGGCGCCTTGTGGGCTTCCATCGTCTTGGAAGAAAGTTCGTTGGTGTCGACGCCGCCGAGCGTCACCTCCGCCGTGCGATAACCCTCGGTGCCGTTCGGCTGCACGCGCCAGTTCTGCAACAGATCCACCAGTGCCGCCTGCTGCGGCGCATTCAGCTGCTTCAGCGTCGCCTCCGGCAGTTGTCCCAGGGTCTGCAAGCATTCCACCAGCCGCTTCGGCAAGTGCAGCGCCAGGGTGTTTTTCAGGCTTTGGTTAGGGTGCTGCAGGCGCTGTTCATCAAGGAAGCCCGCCAGATCAAGCTCAGGAAGTAAGTTAATGCTCACATACTCACCCGGTTGCCAGTAGCTGGACAACTGCAATACCGCCGGGCCGGACAGGCCGCGATGGGTGAACAGGATGCTTTCACGGAAGCTGACGCCGTTCTCGGCGGTGATCACCGCCGGCACCGACACGCCGGACAGCGTTTGCACATGCTCCAGCAGCGGCTTATGCAGGGTAAACGGCACCAGCCCGGCGCGCGTCGGCAGCACCCTGAGGCCGAACTGCTCCGCCAGCTTGTAACCGAACGGCGAGGCGCCCAGCCCCGGCATGGATAATCCGCCGCTGGCCACCACAAGTGAGCGAGCACTTACTTTTTCGCCATTCAGCGCCAGCGCGTAGCCGTTCTCGGTTTTCTCCACGCCCAGCACTTCGCTGCGCAGGCGCATCGTCACCTGGCCCAGCTCGCACTCTTTGACCAGCAGATCCACCACCTGCTGCGCCGAATCGTCGCAGAACAGCTGCCCCAGCGTTTTTTCATGGTAGGCGATGCCGTAACGGTTGATCAGATCGATGAAGTCCCACTGGGTGTAGCGCGCCAGCGCCGACTTGCAAAAATGCGGGTTGTTCGACAGATAGGCCGCCGGTTCGGCGTACATGTTGGTGAAGTTGCAGCGCCCGCCGCCGGACATCAGGATCTTGCGGCCCGGTTTTTTGCCGTTGTCGAGCAGCAACACGCGGCAACCGAGTTGCCCCGCCTGCGCGGCGCAAAACATGCCGGCGGCGCCCGCCCCAATCACTACGACATCAAACTGTTCCACCTGAGCCTCACTTATCAAAACCACAATCGCGACAAAAGAGCGCCATATTACGCCGTTTCGCCGCCGGTCACCGCCAAATTCACGGCGGCAGATTGTAAAGCCCCCGCGCCGCCAACGCCATAGTAAGAAAATATTACAGAGGTCAGAGCAGATTAACGCATTGATATTCCATATTTTTGTTATAGACACGCCACCATTTCGTCATGTCCAAATCAAAAAAACGTCATATTTTCCTTTTCCCCGGCACCGGTTGTCACTGATAATGCGCGGCGTTCATGTCCACAAACTGGCGTAACGCTTATGCTGCATTTGTTCGCTGGCCTGGATTTCCATACCGGCCTGATGTTAATTCTCGCATTGTTGTTCGTGTTGTTTTATGAAGCCATCAACGGTTTTCATGATACGGCCAATGCGGTCGCTACAGTTATTTATACCCGCGCCATGCGCTCGCAACTTGCGGTCGTGATGGCAGGTTTGTTCAACTTTCTTGGCGTAATGCTCGGCGGTTTGAGTGTTGCTTACGCCATCGTCCACTTGTTGCCTACCGATCTGTTGTTGAACGTCAGTTCAGCACACGGATTAGCCATGGTCTTCTCCATGCTGTTGGCGGCAATCATCTGGAACCTCGGCACCTGGTATTTCGGTCTGCCGGCGTCCAGTTCCCATACGCTGATAGGCGCAATCATCGGTGTCGGTTTAACCAACGCCCTGATGACCCACACTTCGGTCGTGGATGCGCTTAACGTCCCGAAAATGATTGGCATTTTCCTTTCTCTGCTGTTCTCGCCGCTGGTCGGCATGATGGTGGCGGGAGTGATGGTGTTCGCCTTGCGCCGCTATTGGAGTGGCACCAAGAAACGCCAGCGTATCCACATGACCCCAGCGGAACGTGAAAAGGTCGACGGCAAACGCAAGCCGCCGTTCTGGACCCGTATCGCGCTGATCCTGTCGGCGATTGGCGTCAGCTTCTCGCACGGCGCCAACGACGGTCAGAAAGGCATCGGCCTTATCATGCTGGTGCTGATCGGCGTTGCCCCGGCCGGCTTCGTGGTCAATATGAATGCAACCGGTTATGACATCACCCGTACGCGTGACGCCGTGACCCACCTGCAGCAATATTACCAGCAGCACGGCGACGCGCTGTCGCATGCGGTGTCGTTGACGCCGCTGGTGCCAAGCCCGGATGACGAAGCCACGCCTGGCAAACCGGCCGAGTTCCACTGCGACAGTTCGCGCGCCATGCCGGCGATCGAGCTGGCTCAGGGCATGCTGACCAACCTGCAAAGCTACGATCAGTTGACGGTTGAGCAGCGCAGCCATTTGCGCCGCCTGCTGATGTGCGTGACCGACACGGCGGATAAAGTCGCCAAGCTGCCGGAAACCTCATCCGCCGACCAGCGCTTCCTGAAGAACCTGCGTCAGGATCTGCTGCAGACCGTCGAGTACGCGCCGATGTGGATCATCGTCGCCGTCGCGCTGGCGCTGTCGCTCGGCACCATGGTGGGCTGGAAACGCGTAGCCACCACCATCGGCGAGAAGATCGGCAAGAAAGGCATGACCTACGCCCAGGGCGTATCGGCCCAGATGACCG
This sequence comes from Serratia sp. CY55921, assembly GCF_052167655.1. Lineage (NCBI taxonomy): Bacteria > Pseudomonadati > Pseudomonadota > Gammaproteobacteria > Enterobacterales > Yersiniaceae > Serratia > Serratia sp. CY55921. Next base: position 157,581 of record NZ_JBJNMU010000007.1, read on the forward strand.
CGGCGCTGTCGATCGGCGTGGCGAGTTATACCGGCATGCCGGTCTCCACCACCCACGTTCTCTCTTCGGCGGTTGCCGGGACGATGATCGTGGACGGCGGCGGCGTGCAGAGCAAAACCGTGAAGAACATCCTGTTGGCCTGGGTGCTCACCCTGCCAATCTCGATTCTGCTTTCCGGTGCGCTGTATTGGGTCGCGTTGAAGCTGATCTAAGCGACAAGCATCATGAGGAAGGCGGCCGCATGGCCGCCTTTTTTTTTGCCTGCATCAAGGGAAACAGAAAGGCATTAATACCAAATCATCATCGCTATCAGGCAGATGACCACCAGGCCGCACAGGGCCGAAGTCAGCATAAACTGCCCGCGCACCCGCTCGCAGCGGCGAATAAACTCCGGATCGTGGTGCTCGACATAGCGCTGCGCGAAAATATAACGCACCAGCCTCAGCTGCTTGCTGGGTTGGCCGTGGGCGGTAAAGAAACCGCCGCCGTCGACATATTGGTACAGCAGCGGGTCACAGCCGCGCAATACCACCAGCAGCGCGCGCAGAGAAGAGTAATACCGCACCATGTTAACCACACACACCACACACAAGGCCCAAAACAGCGCGACGGTACTGATCATGATTGCCCCCTCAAGGCGTTGTTATCCGCGGCCATCCGCCGGGTCCAACCGCCCTACCTCATTACCCGATACTCTGCTGGAGCTTACCGCTCTCATCCCCTTTTTTTGCCTGCACGGGCCACGCCCATAACCCACCGCCTCCGAAGACGTTGCCGCACCGCACGATGAGATTTGCACGGCATGGTTCTACTCAGAGGAGAAATGATGAGGCCCATATCCATCATTGTAGGTTAATGAAACGCAAACTGGCCTGAGCAGTGGATAAAATTTACCGCCCTGTGCCGAAAAGTCACCTGCCGGGGCGTTATAAGCGATAACCGCCCGTTTTCGATTAGGCTGTTTTTATGGATAGTCTATCCCGCGCCACGCCGCTGATCTTTCCCCCCACGCTGGCTAGACTCAGGTTTCCGTTACGCTTATCCAAGGAAACTGTTATGGCAAACCATTCAATCAAGGGAAAAACCGTCCTGATCGCCGGCGGCGCCAAGAACCTCGGCGGGCTGATCGCGCGCGATTTGGCTGAGCAAGGCGCCAAAGCGGTGGTGATCCACTACAACAGCGCCGCCTCCAAAACCGAGGCGGAGAAAACCGTCGCCGCCATTCAGGCCGCCGGGGCGCAAGGCGTCGCGCTGCAGGCCGATCTGACCACGGCGGGCGCGGTCGAGAAGCTGTTCGCCGATGCTGTCGCCGCCGTCGGCAAGCCGGATATCGCCATCAATACCGTCGGCAAGGTGCTGAAAAAGCCGCTGATCGACATCAGCGAAGCCGAGTACGACGAGATGACTGCGGTCAACGCCAAAACCGCGTTCTTCTTCCTGAAAGAAGCGGGTAAGCACCTTAACGACAACGGCAAAATCTGCACGCTGGTCACCTCGCTGCTCGGCGCCTTCACGCCGTTCTACGCCGCTTACGCCGGCACCAAAGCGCCGGTGGAGCATTTCACCCGCGCCGCCGCCAAGGAGTTCGGCGAGCGCGGCATCTCCGTGACGGCGGTCGGCCCCGGCCCGATGGATACCCCGTTCTTCTACCCGGCGGAAGGCGCGGACGCCGTGGCCTACCACAAGACGGCGGCGGCGCTGTCGCCGTTCAGCCAAACCGGCCTGACCGATATCGAAGACGTGGTGCCCTTCATCCGCCATCTGGTCAGCGACGGCTGGTGGGTAACCGGCCAAACCATCCTGATCAACGGCGGCTACACCACCAAATAAGTTCGACGGGGGCAAATATCGCCCCCGCACCTGCTCGCGCGCAACCGCGCCATGCGGCTACACTCTCTGTCAGAAACGGCGCCAAGGAACAGCAGGTCAACGAGATGGACAGATTCAATCAATACCGCGTATTCGTGCAGGTGGCGGAGATGGGCAGCTTTATCCGGGCGGCCCATGCGCTGGAGGTGCCGCGCGCCTCGGTGTCCGCCGCCGTTCAGCAACTGGAAACGCAGCTGGGCGTGCGCCTGCTGCACCGCACCACACGGCAAGTGCGGCTGACCGCCGACGGCGAACAGCTGCTCGAACGGCTGCGCCCGCTGCTGGCCGAGGTGGAGGATATCGATCAGTCGTTTCAGGCCAGCCAACGGCAGGCCTCCGGGCGGCTCAGCGTCGATGTGCCGAGCCGCATCGCCCGTCGGCTGATCGCGCCGGCGCTGCCCAGCCTGCTGCGGCGCCACCCTCATCTGCAGCTGGTGCTCGGCTCCGCCGATCGCGCCATCGATCTGGTGCAGGAAGGGGTCGACTGCGCGGTGCGCGTCGGCGATCTGCACGACAGCAGCCTGGTGATGCGCCCGCTCGGCCATATCGCGCTGATCAACTGCGCCAGCCCCGCCTACCTGAGCGAATTCGGCCATCCTCTTCATCCCGCCGATCTCGCCGAGGGGCACTGGAGCATCGGCTACGCCTCGCCCAAAACCGGCCGCGAATCCCCCTGGGAATACCTGACCGGCGACGGCCACACCCAGCGGCTCGACTTGCCCAGCCGGGTGGTGGTCAACAACGCCGAAAACTATATCGCCTGCTGCCGCGCCGGGCTGGGATTGATGCAAATCCCGCGCTACGACGTGCAACACCTGCTCGACGCCGGTGAACTGGTGGAAGTCCTGCCCGGTTACCGCGCCGCCTCCATGCCGATCGCCCTGATCTACCCCCATCGCCGCCAGCGTTCCCGCCGTTTGGCGGTGTTTCACGAGTGGTTTGAAAGCCTGCTGCAACCGCATCTGGAGCGCTGATTGCACATTTAGCGCTATACTTTGTTTAATAACGCTTATAATTCAAGCGGTCAGACCGTTAAAACCCGCATAACCCTTAGGCTTTTTCGCCGCGCGGGTGTACAACGAAAGGTATCGTGCGCAGAGATTTTCGATGCGGCGCAGTGTGATCGCCCCAACATATCATTGCGTTATCCGAATGATACTATGGAACCAAAAGCGCCAGGCGGGTACACGGAACGCCTGCTAACCCTTTTTAATCGGCATGTTTATGGAAGGAGTATTCTTATGGCTTACAAACACATATTGATCGCGGTAGACCTATCCCCGGAAAGCAAGATCCTGGTAGAAAAAGCCGTCTCTATGGCGCGGCCGTATAACGCCAAAGTTTCTCTGATCCACGTCGATGTCAACTATTCCGATCTCTATACTGGCCTTATCGACGTCAATCTCGGCGACATGCAAAAGCGCATCTCTGAAGAAACCCACCAGGCGCTGACCGAGCTGTCGCAAAACGCCGGCTACCCGATCACCGAGACCCTGAGCGGCAGCGGCGATCTGGCGCAGGTGCTGGTGGACGCCATCAAGAAATACGACATGGATCTGGTGCTGTGCGGCCACCACCAGGACTTCTGGAGCAAACTGATGTCTTCCGCTCGCCAGCTGATCAATACCGTGCACATCGATATGCTGATCGTGCCGCTGCGCGACGAAGAAGACGAATAAAGTAAGCGCCTGCTAACTTAACTGCCCAACGCCCGCGCCCTGCGGGCGTTTTTCATGCCGCTACGCCGATTAATCGCTTGATAATCAACCGCCCTCCGATGATATAGTCGCTAAAGACACAACATCCTCCCCCGAGCATCATCTATACCCAAATCTATAAGAAATAGCGGGGGGAAATTTAATGCTAAAAGGAGTTATCCATGGAATATGCCGTATCGGTAGAGTCTTTCCTGTCCTCGTTACAACGCCATAACCCCCACCAGCCGGAATATCTGCAGGCCGTGCGCGAAGTGTTCACCTCGCTGTGGCCATTTATCGAGCGCAACCCGCGCTATCGCGAACAGGCGCTGCTGGAGCGCCTGGTGGAGCCCGAGCGCATCATTCAGTTCCGCGTCAGCTGGGTGGACGATCGCGGCCAGGTGCAGGTCAATCGCGCCTTTCGTGTCCAGTTCAACTCGGCCATCGGCCCCTACAAGGGCGGCATGCGCTTCCACCCGTCGGTGAACCTGTCGATCCTGAAGTTCCTCGGCTTTGAGCAGACCTTCAAGAATGCGCTGACCACCCTGCCGATGGGCGGCGGCAAAGGCGGCTCCGATTTCGATCCGAAGGGCAAAAGCCAGGGCGAGATCATGCGTTTCTGCCAGGCGCTGATGACCGAACTGTATCGCCACTTGGGCCCGGACACCGACGTGCCGGCCGGCGACATCGGCGTCGGCGGCCGTGAAGTCGGCTTTATGGCCGGCATGATGAAGAAACTGTCCAACAACACCGCCTGCGTGTTTACCGGCAAAGGGCTCTCCTTCGGCGGCAGCCTGATCCGCCCCGAGGCGACCGGCTACGGCCTGGTGTACTTTACCGACGCCATGCTGCAGCGCCACGGCTTGGGCTTTGAGGGCATGCGGGTGGCGGTGTCCGGCTCCGGCAACGTGGCGCAGTACACCATCGAGAAAGCGTTGGAGCTGGACGCGCGCGTGATCACCGTGTCGGATTCCGGCGGCACTCTGGTGGACGAAGACGGCTTCACCACCGAGAAGCTGGCGCACCTGGCGGAGATCAAAAACCAGCGCTACGGCCGGGTGGCGGACTATGCCCGCGAACGCGGCCTGACCTACCTGGCGGGCCAGCAGCCGTGGAACGTGCCGGTGGATATCGCCCTGCCGTGCGCCACCCAGAACGAACTGGACCTCGAGGCGGCGCAGACGCTGATCCGCAATGGGGTGAAAGCGGTGGCGGAAGGCGCCAACATGCCGACCACCATCCAGGCCACCGACGCCTTCCTCGACGCCGGGGTGCTGTTCGCGCCCGGCAAGGCGGCCAACGCCGGCGGCGTGGCCACCTCGGGGCTGGAGATGGCGCAAAACGCCGCGCGCATCGGCTGGCGGGCGGAAAAAGTGGATGTACGTTTACAACATATCATGGCGGATATTCACCATGCCTGCGTGGAATACGGCGGCGAGGGCAAGCAAACCCACTATGTACACGGCGCGAATATCGCCGGTTTCGTTAAGGTTGCGGAGGCGATGCTGGCCCAGGGCGTGCTGTAATCGGGCGCAAAGGTGATCTTGTTCACACATCGATTAAATGCTTCAATGCCGGCCTCTGCGCCGGCATTTTTTTCCGCGTCCAAGCCATCAAAATGATGCGAGAACGTTAATTTAAGGTTAATAAAAAGTTATTTATGGCCGTTTAATTGGTAGTAAGTTTACCACCACCAAATAATTAAACATTTATTTAACACTAAATACGCCAGTATTTTACTTAAATGTGCGCAGATCACATTTCATTAACTTCGGCTACGCTCCCTCTTCCATTCCTTTGTAATCTGCAGCGGTGGAAAAACCGCCACCCCTACAGATAAAAAAAGGTACAGCTAATGAAATTTAACCTCGCATTATTAAATGCATGTGTGGTTTCTGCGTGCATGTTATCGACAACACCTGTGTTCGCCGCTGATAAATATGAGATTGCCGTGGTCGCCAAAGTGACCGGCATTCCGTGGTTCAACCGCATGGAAGTGGGCGTCAACGAAGCGGCGAAAAAACTCGACGTCAACGCTTACCAGACCGGCCCGTCTACGCCGGATCCGGCTGCGCAGGTCAAGGTGATTGAGGATCTGATCGCCAAGAACGTCAACGCCATCATCGTGGTGCCGAACGACGCCAAGGTGCTGGAGCCGGTGCTGAAAAAAGCGCGCGACAAAGGCATCGTGGTGCTGACCCATGAATCCCCGGACCAGCAGATCGGCCAGTGGGACATCGAGACCATCGACAGCGAGAAATACGCGCAGGCCAACGTCGATGAGCTGGCGAAAGACATGGGCGGCAAAGGCGGCTACGCGATCTACGTCGGCTCGCTGACTGTGCCGTTGCACAACGCCTGGGCCGATTCCGCCATCAAATACCAGAAAGAAAAATACCCGGACATGTTTGAAGTCACCTCGCGCTTGCCGGTGGCGGAAAGCATCGACAAATCCTACGCCACCACGCTGGATCTGATGAAAACCTATCCGCAGATGAAGGGCATCATCGGCTTCGGTTCGCTCGGCCCAATCGGTGCCGGCCAGGCGGTGGCCAAGAAACGCGCCAAGGACAAAATCGCGGTGGTGGGCATCGCCATGCCGGCGCAGGCCGCTCCTTACCTGATGCGCGGCGACATCAAGAAAGCGCTGCTGTGGGATCCGAAAGACGCCGGTTATGCGCTGGTGACGGTGGCCGACCAGCTGCTGCAGGGCAAAGAAGTGAATAAGGACCTGTCGATCGAGGGCCTCGGCAAAGCCGACGTCGATATGGAACACAAAGTGATTCGGTTTAATAAGATTTTGGAAGTGACCAAAGACAACGCCCAATCGCTCGGATTCTGATTTTTCGCGTAATTTCGCCACACCGGGAAAGTAGTTAAACCCTCGTAGGGGCGCAGCGTTGCTGCGCCCAGGGCTTCGGCCGCTACGCAAGCACAGGTTAACGTTATGACAGCCTCCCCCGCATTTATCACCCTGGAGAATATCAGCAAGCGATTCCCAGGCGTGCTGGCATTAGACCAGATCAACCTGACGCTGAATAAAGGCGAAGTGCACTGCCTGGCCGGGCAAAACGGCTGCGGCAAAAGCACCATCATTAAAATCATCTCCGGCGTCTATCAGCCGGAAAAAGGCGCCAATATTTCGCTGGAAGGCAAACTCTTCCACGCCCTGACGCCGCAGCTGTCCGGTTATTACGGCATACAGGTGATCTACCAGGACCTGTCGCTGTTCCCTAACCTGACGGTGGCGGAAAACATCGCCATCCACCGTTACCTGCCCGGCGGCCACTTCTGGGTGCGCAAGCGGGTGATGCGCCAGACGGCGCTGGACGCCATGGCGCGGGTCGGCGTACACATCGATCCCGATAAAAAAGTAGAAAAACTGTCGATCGCCGATCGGCAGCTGGTGGCGATTTGCCGCGCCATCGCCGCCGAAGCGCGGTTGGTTATCATGGACGAACCGACCGCCTCGCTGACCCGCCAGGAAGTCGACGGCCTGCTGCGGGTGGTCAACGAACTGAAGGCGGCCGGCATCTGCGTGGTGTTCGTCAGCCACCGATTGGATGAAGTGATGGAAGTCGCCGATCGCATCAGCGTGATGCGCGACGGCAAGCTGGTGGGCACCTGGCCGGCCAGCGAACTGGACAGCCATGAACTGGCGTTCCTGATGACCGGCCAACGCTTCCATTACAGCCCGCTGCCCCCGCTGCCGCCGGCCGAACAGGCGCCGCTGCTCGAGGTGCGCAACCTCAGCCGCGGCGAAAAATACCGCAACGTCAATCTGGCGCTGCGCGGCGGCGAGATCGTCTCGATCGTCGGCCTGCTCGGCGCCGGCCGCACCGAACTGTGCCTCAGCCTGTTCGGCATGACGCGGCCGGACAGCGGCGAGATCCGCATCGAGGGCCGGGCGGTGCAGCTGCACAACAACCGCGAAGCGGTGCGCCACGGCATCGGCTATGTGTCGGAGGATCGTCTGACGCAGGGATTGATCATGGAGCAATCGATCTACGACAACACCATCGTCACCGTCTTCGATCGGCTGCATACCTCGCTCGGGCTGCTGGATCACGCCAAGGCGACCGAGCTGGTTAACCGGCTGATCCGCGATTTGAACATCAAGGTGTCCGACAGCGCATTGCCGGTGAAAACCCTGTCCGGCGGCAACGCCCAGCGCATCGCCATCGCCAAATGGGTCGCGACCCAGCCGAAGATCCTGATCCTCGACTCGCCCACCGTCGGCGTGGACATCGCCAACAAAGAGGGGATCTATCAGATCGCCCGCGATCTGGCGCAGCTGGGCATGGCGGTGCTGATGATCTGTGACGAGATCCCGGAAGCCTATTACAACAGCCATCGGGTGATGGTGATGCGCAAAGGCGAGCTGATCGCCGAATTCGCGCCGCACCAGAGTACCGAACAACAGATCGCCGAGGTGGTGAATGGATAAGTCATTATTGGCCCGCCTGGCCGGGCGGCACGAGTTTTATCTCGGCCTGCTGGTGCTGCTGCTGGCGATCGGCCTGAGCGCCGGCACCGATGAGTTTCTGACGCTCGGCAACCTGACCGACGTCGCCACCAGCTACGCCATTCTCGGCATCCTGGCCTGCGGGCTGTTCGTGGTGCTGATCGCCGGCGGCATCGACATTTCGTTCCCGGCGGTCACCGCCATCGCGCAGTATGTGATGGCCAGTTGGGTGATCCAGCACGGCGGCAGCTTCCCGCTGGCGTTCGCCCTGGCGATTGGCGTCGGCCTGCTGCTCGGGCTGGTGAACGGTTTCCTGGTGTACTGGCTGAAGGTGCCGGCGATCATCATCACCATCGCCACCCTTAACCTGTTCTACGGCCTGCTGGTATACGCCACCAACGGCACCTGGCTGTACGGCTTCCCGGACTGGTTCATGAACGGCATCAACTGGTTCTCGTTCCAGGGCGCCGACGGTTACGACTACGGCCTGACGCTGCCGCTGCTGTGCCTGCTGGCAACCATCGTCGTCACCGGCGTGCTGATGAACCGCACCCGGCTGGGGCGCCAGATCTACGCCATGGGCGGCAACCGCGACGCGGCGTCGCGCCTGGGGTTGAACCTGCTGCGGCTGCACTTCTGCGTCTACGGCTATATGGGCATTCTGGCCGGCGTCGCGGCGGTGGTGCAGGCGCAGATCACCCAGTCGGTGGCGCCCAACTCGCTGCTCGGCTTCGAGCTGACGGTATTGGCGGCGGTGGTGCTGGGCGGCACCAGCATGAGCGGCGGCCGCGGATCGTTGACCGGCACCCTGCTCGGCGTGGTGCTGCTGGCCTTCCTGCAAAACGGGCTGACGCTGCTCAGCGTCTCGGCCTATTGGCACCAGGTATTCAGCGGCGCGATCATTTTGATCAGCATCAGCACCACCGCCTGGAACGAAAAACGCAAGCTGCTCAAGGAGATCTGACATGACGCAGTTAACTCGGTTGATCCCAAACGATCGGATCATTCGCCTGCAGGGCGCGATCATCATCGCGGTGGCGCTGCTGTTCGCCGGGCTGCTCGGATCGCGCTTCTTCAGCCTCGGCAACTTCCAGTCGATCGCCTCGCAGCTGCCGATCCTCGGCCTGCTGGCGCTCGGCATGGGCATCACCATGCTGACCGGCGGCATCAACCTGTCGATCATCGCCGGCGCCAACGCCTGTTCGCTGGTGATGGCGGCGATCATCGTCAGCCATCCCGACCAGCCGCTGTTCCTGGCGCTGGCGCTGTTGGCCGGCCTGCTGGTGGCGGTGGCGATCGGCGCGCTCAACGGCGCGCTGGTAGCCTGGATAGGCGTCTCGCCCATCCTCGCCTCGCTCGGCACCATGACCCTGATCACCGGCCTGAATATTCTGCTGTCCAACGGCGCGGTGATCTCCGGCTTCCCGGCGGCGATTCAATTTCTCGGCAACGGCGCCGTGCTCGGCGTGCCGGTGGCGCTGATCCTGTTCCTGCTGGTGGCGGTGGGTCTGTGGCTGCTGCTGGAGCACACCACGCTGGGGCGCAGCCTGTACCTGATCGGCTCCAACGAGCAGGCCACCCGCTTCAGCGGCGTGAACACCGCGCGGGTGCAGATCGCGGTGTATATCCTGTCGGCGCTGCTCGGCTGGGGCGCCGCCCTGCTGATGATGGCCAAGTTCAACTCGGCCAAGGCCGGCTACGGCGAATCTTATCTGCTGGTGACCATTCTGGCCTCGGTGCTGGGCGGCATTAACCCGGACGGCGGCTTCGGCCGCATTCTGGGGCTGGTGCTGGCGCTGATCGTGCTGCAAATGTTGGAAAGCGGCCTCAATTTGCTGGGGGTCAGCAGCTACCTGACCATGGCCCTGTGGGGCGGCGTGCTGATCCTGTTTATCGCGTTACAGAATCGAAAAGCCTGAGGAGAAAATAATGGCGAGCTATTTTATTGGCGTAGATGTGGGCACCGGAAGCGCGCGCGCGGGCGTATTCGATCTCAATGGCCGCATGGTCGGCCAGGCCAGCCGGGCCATCGATCTGTACCGGCCGAAGGCGGATTTCGTCGAGCAGTCGTCGGATAACATCTGGCAGGCGGTGTGCAATGCGGTGCGCGACGCGGTCAACCAGGCCGACATCAACCCGATCCAGGTCAAAGGGCTGGGCTTCGACGCCACCTGTTCGCTGGTGGTGCTGGATAAAGAAGGCAAACCGCTGACCGTCAGCCCCTCCGGCCGCACCGAGCAGAACATCATCGTGTGGATGGATCACCGGGCGATCGCCCAGGCCGAGCGCATCAACGCCACCAAACACCGGGTGCTGGACTTCGTCGGCGGCATCATTTCGCCGGAGATGCAGACGCCGAAACTGCTGTGGCTGAAGCAACACATGCCCACCACCTGGGCCAACGCCGGTTACCTGTTCGATCTGCCGGACTTCCTCACCTGGCGCGCCACCCAGGACGCCACCCGCTCGCTGTGCTCGACGGTGTGCAAGTGGACCTATCTCGGCCACGAGCAGCGTTGGGACAAGAGCTACTTCCAGCAGATCGGGCTGGAAGACGTGCTGGAACACGACGCCGCCAAGATCGGCAGCGACGTTAAAATGATGGGCGAGCCGCTGGGCCATGGCCTGACTCAGCGCGCCGCCAGCGAGATGGGGCTGATCGCCGGCACGGCGGTGAGCGTGTCAATCATCGATGCCCACGCCGGCACCCTCGGCACGCTGGGCGCCACCGGCGTCTCCGGCGAGGTGGCCGACTTCAACCGCCGCGTCGCGCTGATCGGCGGCACCTCCACCGGTCATATGGCGATGTCGCGCACCGCGCGCTTTATCGGCGGCGTCTGGGGGCCGTATTACTCGGCGATCCTGCCGGAATACTGGTTGAACGAAGGCGGCCAGTCCGCCACCGGCGCGCTGATCGACCACGTCATCCAGTCGCACCCGTGCTATCAGGAGCTGCTGGCGCAGGCGAAAACTCAGGGCCAGACCATCTATGAGGTGCTGAACGCCATTCTGCGCCGCATGGCCGGCGAGCCGGAGAACATCGCCTTCCTGACGCAGGACATTCACATGCTGCCGTACTTCCACGGCAACCGCTCGCCGCGCGCAAACCCGACGCTGACCGGCATCCTGACCGGGCTGAAGCTGTCGCGCACGCCGGAGGACATGGCGCTGCACTACCTGGCCACCATTCAGGCCATCGCGCTCGGCACCCGTCACATCATCGAAACCATGAACCACAGCGGCTACAGTATCGACACTATCATGGCCAGCGGCGGCGGCACCAAGAACCCGATCTTCGTGCAGGAGCACGCCAACGCCACCGGTTGCGCCATGCTGCTGCCGGAGGAGAGCGAAGCGATGCTGCTGGGCGGCGCGATGATGGGCACCGTGGCGGCCGGCGTGTTCGACACCTTGCCGGAGGCGATGAGCGCCATGAGCCGCATCGGCAAGACGGTGACGCCGCAGACCAACCAGATAAAAAGCTACTACGATCGCAAATACCGGGTGTTCCACGAGCTGTACAACGACCACATGAAATACCGCCGGTTGATGCAGGAGGAGGCGTGATGCAGCAAGAGTGGCGGCAGGCCGTGCAGGGCTGGCAAACCTACAGCCAGGAGCTGGCGCAGCTGGGCGAACGCCTCGATGCGCGCACCTGGCAACGGCTGCTGGCGCTGCTGGCCGACTGCCGCGGTAAAATCGCCGTCACCGGCGTCGGCACCTCGGGGATTGCGGCGCGCAAGATAGCCCATATGCTGGCCTGCGTGGAGCGGCCGGCGGTCTATCTCGACGCCACCGGCGCGGCGCACGGCGATCTGGGTTTTCTGCGCGCCGACGATCTGCTGATCCTGATCTCGCGCGGCGGCAATTCCGACGAGCTGACCCGCCTGCTGCCGACGCTGCAGGCCAAGGGGGTGACGCTGATCGCGGTGACGGAAAACCCGCATTCCGCCATCGCGCAGGCGGCGCAGCTGACGATCGCCACCGGGGTGCAAAAGGAGATAGATCCGCTGAACATGCTGGCCACCACCTCAATTGTGCTGGTGTTGGCGATCTTCGACGCCGCCTGCACCTGCCTGATGACGCGCAGCGGTTACGATAAGGACACCTTGCTGGCGGTGCATCCGGGCGGCGGCGTGGGGAAAAGTTTGCGGGAGGAAAACTGAGGGCCCGACACCGCGGGCCCGGCAGACATTACAGCGGCATGTAGATATCGAAACGGTGGCTTTTGGTCAGCGTGGCGGCGTGCGCCGGCACATCGGCCAGCGGCGGCGCGTAGTCCGGGCGTTTCACCACCACGCGCTTGGTCGCCAAACGGCGCGCCGGTTCCAGCAGGCCGTCGGCGTCATCGTCGCTGCCCACCAGCGATTGGAACACCCGCATCTCTTTCTTCACCAGCGCGCTTTTCTGCTTGTGCGGGAACATCGGATCGAGATACACCACCTCCGGGCGCGGGCTGAGATCCGCCAGCGCCGTCAGGCTGGAGGCGTGCAGCAGCGTCAGACGATCGCGCAGCCACGGGCCGATTTCCGCATCCTGATAGCCGCGCTGCAGGCCGTCGTCCAGCAACGCCGCCACCACCGGATTGCGCTCCAGCATCCGCACCCGGCAGCCCAGCGCCGCCAGCACGAAGGCGTCGCGCCCCAGCCCGGCGGTGGCGTCCACCACGTCCGGCAGGTAGCTGCCCTTGATGCCGACCGCCTTGGCCACCGCCTCGCCGCGGCCGCCGCCGAAACGGCGCCGGTGCGCCATGGCGCCGGAGACGAAATCGACGTAGATCCCGCCAAGCTTCGGCTCGTCGCGCTTGCGCAGCTCCAGCCGCTGCGGGGTCAGTACCAGCGCCATCGGCGCGTCGTCGTCGGACGTCAGCCGCCAGCGCTGCGCCAAAACAGACAAGGCGCCGGGATCGGCGCCTGCTTCACACAATACACACACGCTCACGTGTCGGGTTATCCTTTAATGCCGTAATGGCGCAGCATAGCATCCAGCTGCGGCTCGCGGCCACGGAAGCGTTTGAACAGCGCCATCGGCTCTTCCGAACCGCCGCGCGACAGGATGTTGTCGAGGAAGGATTTGCCGGTCTCGGCGTTGAAAATCCCCTCTTCTTCGAAGCGCGAGTAGGCGTCGGCCGACAGCACTTCCGCCCACAGGTAGCTGTAGTAACCCGCCGCGTAGCCGCCGGCGAAGATGTGGCTGAAGGCGTGCGGGAAGCGGCCCCAGCTCGGCGAAGGCACCACCGCCACCATTTTCTTCACTTCCGCCAGCGTCGGCAGGATCTGCGCCCCTTTCTCCGGGCTGTATTCGAAGTGCATGCGGAAATCGAACAGACCGAACTCCAGCTGGCGCAGAATGAACAGCGCCGCCTGGTAATTCTTGGCCGCCAGCAGCTTGTCGAGCATGGCCTTCGGCAGCGGCTCGCCGCTCTGGTAGTGGCCGGAGATAAACGCCAGCGCTTCCGGCTCCCAGCACCAGTTTTCCATAAACTGGCTCGGCAGCTCGACCGCATCCCACGGCACCCCGTTGATGCCGGAGACGCCGGCGGTATCGATCTGCGTCAGCATGTGGTGCAGACCGTGGCCGAACTCGTGGAACAGCGTCGTCACTTCGTTATGGGTGAACAGCGCCGGCTGGTCGCCCAGCGGGCGGTTGAAGTTGCAGGTCAGGTAAGCGACCGGTTTTTGCAGCGTGCCGTCGGCCTTGCGCAGGCTGCCGACGCAGTCGTCCATCCAGGCGCCGCCGCGTTTGTTTTCGCGGGCGTACAGATCGAGGTAGAAGCTGCCGCGCAGTTCGCCGTCGGCGTCGAACAGATCGAAGAAGCGCACGTCCGGATGCCAGGTATCCACGTCTTTACGCTCTTTGGCGGTGATGCCGTAGATGCGTTTCACCACTTCGAACAGCCCTTCCACCACACGCTGTTCCGGGAAGTACGGGCGCAGCTGCTCGTCGCTGATGGAGAACAGGTGCTGCTTTTGTTTTTCGCCGTAATAGGTGATGTCCCAGGCGTCGAGCTCGTCCACGCCATAGTGCTGTTTGGCGAAGGCGCGCAGCTGTGCCAGCTCCTGCTCGGCCTGCGGGCGGGCGCGTTTGGCCAGATCGCTCAGGAAGCCGATCACCTGCTCCGGGCTTTCCGCCATCTTGGTCGCCAGCGACTTGTCGGCGTAGGTGTCAAAGCCCAGCAGCTGAGCCAGCTCATGGCGCAGCGCCAGCGTTTCCGCCATCACTTCGCTGTTGTCCCATTTGCCGGCATTCGGCCCCTGATCGGAGGCGCGGGTGGCGAAGGCGCGGTACATCTCTTCGCGCAGCGCGCGGTTGTCGGCGTAGGTCAGCACCGGCAGGTAGCTCGGCATGTCCAGCGTCAGCAGCCAGCCGTCCTGCTCTTTGGCCTGCGCCATCGCCTGGGCCTGCGCCAGCGCGCTTTCCGGCAGGCCGCTCAGCTCGGCTTCGTCGGTAATCAGTTTGCTCCAGCCCATGGTGGCGTCGAGCACGTTGTTGCTGTAGGTGGAACCCAGCTCGGACAGGCGCGCGACGATCTCGCCGTAGCGCTGCTGTTTGTCCGCCGACAGGCCGATGCCCGACAGCTCGAAGTCGCGTAGCGCGTTGTCCACCGCCTTGCGCTGCGGCACGCTCAGCGTCTCGAACGCCGCGCCCTCTTTCAGGCTGCGGTAGGCCTGGTACAGCCCTTCGTGCTGGCCGACCCAGGTGCCGTACTCGGACAGCAGCGGCAGCGCCTGCTCATAGGCGGCGCGCAGCTCCGGGCTGTTTTTCACCGAGTTCAGGTGCCCGATCGGCGACCAGATGCGCGACAGGCGATCGTCCGACTCCGCCAACGGCTGACACAGATTGTCCCAGGTGAACGGCCCCGGCTGCGCGACCACGCGCTCTACCGCAGCGCGGCAGTCCGCCAGCGCGGATTGTACCGCAGGCACGATATCTTCAGGGCGGATCGCCGAAAACGGCGGCAGGGAAAACGGGGTCAGCAACGGATTTGTCATAGGGCAGTCCTGATTAGCGTTGGGGCCCGCCACGGGGGCGAGCCTTAAAATGCGTATGAACCTCTAACATGGAGCCAGGCAACAGGAAAATCAATGCCCGGCGTTGATCGTTCGTGCCTTAAACGGCGCATTGGCGAATGCGGGCGGCCAGCGCCGCCAGCTGTTCGTCGTCGGCGCGCGCCGCATCGTGGGAGGAGATATAACCTTCGTAACGCGTGAAAAACTTCGGCGAGGTCGATTCGATCGGCCGCCACTGCTCCAGCGACGCGGTGCCGTGCAGCGGGATCAGTTTGGCGTGCACATGGTCAACGCCGTAGCCCTCAAACACCATGCCGCAGCGGCCGACGTCGTCGAACGCGCGATCCAGCTGCTTTGCCACCCGCTTGGTCGCCAGCATCAACGCGCTCAGCACCTCGTCCGGCAGGTCAAACGCGTAGCTCGGGTGGTGCGCCTTGGGGATCACCACGCTGAAGCCGTCGGTGTTGGGAAAGATGGACAGGAACGCCAGATGGTCGTCGTCTTCCCAGATTTTATGGCACGGCGCCTTGCCCGCCACGATGTCGCAAAAAATGCAGCTCATCCTTTCTCCTTGTGATTCACAGCGTTTCAACCCGTTCGAATTCTTCGAATACCAGCCACATGTCCGGCGCAAAGCTCCCCTCGCGGGTAAAGAATGCCTGATGCCCCTCGCGCCAAAATGCCAGGCTTTTGTCGCCTTCGCCCTCTTTGGCCGCCATCTCGGCGGTCACCTGGTCGTAGCGCACCAGGCGCAGCGCCAGGGTCCTGATCACGCAGGCCGGTTCGCCGCGGCCATCGAGAACGATGCTGTAATCGCCGATCCTCGGGGTTTGTTCCCGACGATAGCTCGCATAGGAACTGCAGGTGGCGGTTTTATCCCCGCTCAGCACCAACCCCAGCAGTTCGTCGGCTAACGCTGGGCCGTCGCCGAACGCCCAGCGCGCCGCGTCGGGGTAATTCGCCAAAATCGCCTGTTTGCTCATCGTCCTGTCCCTTTCTGTTAACGTCTGCGGCAACGGAGTCCGGTTTTTCCCGGCCAGACAGTTTATACTGTGCAGATTATAAGCCTTATTGCATTGAATGCTCCGTCTGCGGAGCACAAGGAACCGCCACCCGTCATGTTAAGTTATCGCCACAGTTTCCACGCCGGCAACCACGCCGACGTGCTCAAACACACCGTTCAGAGCCTGATCATCGAGTCGCTGAAGGAAAAAGAGAAGCCGTTCCTGTATCTGGATACCCACTCGGGCGCGGGCCGTTATCAGCTCAGCGGCGAACACGCCGAGCGCACCGGCGAATACCTGGAAGGCATCGGCTTGCTGTGGCAACGCGACGATCTGCCCGAGGAGCTGGCGGCCTACATGAGCGTGGTGCACAACTTCAACCGTTCCGGCACGCTGCGCTACTATCCCGGCTCGCCGCTGATCGCCCGCCAGCTGCTGCGCCCGCAGGATAAAATTCACCTGACCGAGCTGCACCCGAGCGATTACCCGCTGCTGCGCAGCGAGTTCCAGAAAGACGAGCGCGCCAAAGTGCAGCGCGCCGACGGCTATCAGCAGCTGAAATCCCAGCTGCCACCACCGTCGCGCCGCGGCCTGATCCTGATGGACCCGCCGTATGAAATGAAGACCGATTACCAGGACGTGGTCAAAGGCATTCAGGAAGGCTACAAGCGTTTCGCCACCGGCACCTACGCGCTGTGGTACCCGGTGGTGATGCGCCAGCAGATCAAACGCATGCTGCGCGATCTGGAAGCCACCGGCATTCGCCGCATCCTGCAGATCGAGCTGGCGGTGAAACCCGACAGCGATCAGCGCGGCATGACCGCTTCCGGCATGATCGTCATCAACCCGCCGTGGAAGCTGGAACAGCAGATGAAAAACGTGCTGCCGTGGCTGCACAAGGTGCTGGTGCCGTCGGGCATCGGCCACCATCTGGTCAACTGGGTGGTACCGGAATAATCCCCGGCAGGGCGCGCTTTGCCGCGCCCTGCGTCCGCCTATCGCAGCCATCGACGCAATCTTTGCGACAAACCCCGGTCAGGCGTTAAACTCTTACCCTCTTCAAATTCACAACTCATGGAAATCCCAGATGACGAAACATTACGATTATCTAGCAATAGGCGGCGGCAGCGGCGGTATCGCATCGATCAACCGGGCAGCCATGTACGGCCAAAAGTGTGCGCTGATTGAAGCCAAAGAGCTGGGCGGCACCTGTGTAAACGTGGGTTGTGTACCGAAAAAAGTCATGTGGCACGCGGCGCAGATCGCCGAGGCCATCCATCAGTACGGCCCGGACTACGGCTTCGACACCACCGTCAACGCCTTCGACTGGAAAAAGCTGGTCGCCAACCGCACCGCCTATATCGACCGCATTCACAACTCCTACGATAACGTGCTGGGCAAGAACAAGGTTGACGTGATCAAAGGGTTCGCGCGCTTCGTGGATGCGCACACCGTGGAAGTGAACGGCGAAACCATCACCGCCGATCACATCCTGATCGCCACCGGCGGCCGCCCAAGCCATCCGGCTATTCCGGGCGCGGAATACGGTATCGACTCCGACGGCTTCTTTGAGCTGGACGCCATGCCGAAACGCGTCGCCGTGGTGGGCGCCGGCTATATCGCCGTAGAGATCGCCGGCGTGCTGAACGCGCTGGGCGCGGAAACGCACCTGTTCGTGCGCAAGCACGCGCCGCTGCGCACCTTCGATCCGATGATCGTCGACACCCTGGTGGAAGTGATGAACACCGAGGGGCCGAGCCTGCATACCGAATCGGTGCCGAAAGCAATCGTCAAGAACGCCGACGGCAGCCTGACGCTGCAGCTGGAAAACGGCAAGGCATTCACCGTCGACTGCCTGATTTGGGCCATCGGCCGCGAACCGGCGACCGACAACCTGAACCTCGGCGTGACCGGGGTGAAAACCAATGAGAAAGGCTACATCGACGTCGATAAGTTCCAGAACACCAACGTCAAAGGCATCTACGCGGTGGGCGACAACACCGGCGCGGTAGAACTGACCCCGGTCGCCGTGGCCGCTGGCCGCCGCCTGTCCGAGCGCCTGTTCAACAACAAGCCGGACGAGCACCTGGACTACAGCAACATCGCCACCGTGGTGTTCAGCCACCCGCCGATCGGCACCGTCGGTCTGACCGAGCCGGAAGCCATCGAGAAATTCGGCGCGGACAACGTGAAGGTGTACAAATCCTCCTTCACCGCCATGTACAGCGCCGTGACGCAGCACCGCCAGCCGTGCCGCATGAAGCTGGTGTGCGCGGGTAAAGAAGAGAAGATCGTCGGCCTGCACGGCATCGGCTTCGGCATGGACGAGATCCTGCAGGGCTTCGCGGTGGCGGTGAAGATGGGCGCCACCAAGAAGGACTTCGACAACACCGTGGCTATCCACCCGACTGCGGCGGAAGAGTTCGTCACCATGCGCTGAGGCGCTACGTTTATCCCTCTCTCAGGCCGGGGTAAATACCGGCCTGTTCTTTTTGTGCGGTTTACTATTCCCTTCGCACCCGCCTGCTTTTTCTGCCATTATTCTGCCTGATAAATTAGCGGGACTGATACAAACCTCCCCGCGCCTCTGGAGAACGCCGATGCTGTTCAAACTATGCAAAACCCTTGCGATGGCCTGCGTGGCCCTGATTATCGCCCAGAGCAGCGCGCTCAGCTTTACCCTGGAAGTGGCGGGCAAGATCGACAACGTGACCGATCCGGTCAAAAAAAGCTATCTGTTCACCGATAAACAGCTGTTGGCGATGCCGGTGCACAGCATCACGACCTCCACCTCCTGGACGCCGCAGAGGAAGTTTGAAGGGATTTCGGTGGCCGACATCCTGGAGCGCGTCGGCGCCAAGGGCGAGACGCTGACCTTCTACGCGCTGAACGATTATTACATCGACGTGCCGTTGTCCGACGTCAAGAAGTACAACATGATCCTGGCCTACAAGATGGACGGGGAGATGCTGAAGCTCAGAAACTTCGGCCCGCTGTTCCTGGTTTACCCGCGTGACGCCGCCGGGCCTGAGCTGAACTCGCCGTTGTACAACTCGCGCTTTATCTGGCAAGTCGACAGGATCGTGATCAAATGAAGCTGACGACCTTTAAGAACGGCAGCAGGCTGGCGATACCGGCCATCTTCGCCGCGCTGTTTCTGGTGGCTTCGACCGTCACGCTCTATTACTACAGCGCCACCCTGTCGAAGAAAGGGCTGTATGCCATCGCCGGCACGCAGGAGAACTACTCCTGGTCGATCGCCAAGTTCTCCATCAAGCTGGCGGAATTCGACACGTTCGTCGAGCAGCAGAGCCACGCGCCGCAGGTGGACAACGACAACCTGCGGCTGCGGTTCGAAATCCTCTATTCGCGCTTTTACGTGCTGGAAACCGTCTCCGAATCCACGCAACCGCTGTACGCCGAGCCGGGCTACCCGGAAGTGGTCAAGCAGATGCGCCTGCAGATGGATCGCATCGATAAACTGCTGGATAACCCGAAAATCGACTTCAATCAGGTTTTCGCGGCCATGAAGGCCATTAAGCCTTACGCCATCGAAATGGCCAACCTGACCGACCACGCCGAGGTGAAGCAGCGCACCGCCGCCTATGAGGACTACATCGAGAAACGGCACATCATTTTCTATGGGCTGGTGATTGTCATGTTCTCGGTGATCGCGCTGATCGCCATCACCCTGATCGTGTTCCGTCAGCAGCGGCTGACCATTCGCCAGCAGGCCAAGGCGATCGAGGCGGAGAAAGCGACCCGCACCAAAAACGCCTTCCTCGGCGCCATCGGCCACGAGCTGCGCACCTCATTGCAGAGCGTGATGTCGGCCATCGACGTGCTGGTGAATACCCGGGTATCGGCGGAGCATGCGGACACCTTCCAGCGGCTGGAGACCGCCGCGCAGCAGATCGAAAGCCAAATGAAAGATCTGACCGACTACGCGCACCTCGACAGCGGCATGATGGAGCTGCGCATCGTGCCGTTCGACGCGCAGAAGCTGATCGCGGAGACCGCCAACGAAATCGCTACTTTGACCCGCAAAGAGCAGGTCAAACTGAGCTGCGAGGTGGAGTGCAGCCACCTGTTGGTGCATTCCGACCCGCTGCGCATCCGGCAGATTATCGTCAACCTGCTGACCAACGCCTACAAATACACCGAAAGCGGCAGCATTACGCTGCACAGCTGTCTGCGCCGTCAACCCGGCGGCAGTTCGTTGATTATCGAAGTGACCGACACCGGCATCGGTATCGAAAAAGACCAGCTCGATCAGATCTTCAAACCCTTTACCCAGTTGGATCAGTCGCATACCAAGCAATATGCCGGCGTGGGGATGGGGTTGGCGATCGTGCACGGCCTGGTGACGCTGCTCGACGGCACCATCACGGTGTACAGCGAAATCAAGAAGGGCAGCACCTTTATCGTCAGCATTCCGGTGCAGATCAGTGAAGAAGAACGCGCCGACGAGCCCGCCGCCGCCAATGCCTCTCTGCAGCAGAAACCGCAGCAGGTGCTGGTGGTGGATGACAACAAGTCGGTGGGTGACGCCTTTGCGGCGTTGCTGGATAAGCTGGGTTACCAGCACGAACTGTGCGACTCGCCGGAGCGCGCGCTGCAGAAACTGCTCAGACGCCCTTACGACGCGCTGTTGCTGGATCTGCAGATGCCGGGCATCGACGGCGCCGCCCTGGCCAGGCAGCTGCGCAATCGTCGCGGCCCCAACCGCCATGTGCCGATCATCGGCATCAGCGCCTACACGCCGGAGCAGCTCACGGCGGATCAGCGCGCGCTGTTCGACAACTACCTGATGAAGCCGGTTCGGCTGGATGCGCTGTCGAACGCGCTGGCCGAGGTGTTCCCCGCTAAAGATTAAAACAGCGTTGCAGTGCGGCTTCGATCACATGGAGCCGCACCGGTTTTTCATAAGGGCCGAGCACATCGTACTCGCGCATCGCCTGAGCGATTTCCGATTCGCGTCGATCGGTGCCCAGCTCACCGGTCAGCACCAGTACCGGCGCGTCCGGGTTGTCGGAGGCGCGGATGGTGGCGATACAGCGATCCGCCGTTTCTTCACCGATTAGCCAGTCCACCACGTAACCGTCGAACAGGCTTTGCTGCAACGCCTGACAGAAGCTGTCGACGTCGTAAAACGCCACCGCGTTGAAACCGCAGCCGCCAAGATACTTGGCCAACTCATCGGCAGCCTGATGCGAATCGTCCAATACCGCAATGCTCAGACGCTCGTCGTCGCCATAGCCGGGCCGGATTTCGATCAGCTCGACGCCATAACGCGGCCCTGCCGGCGCCTCATCGGCGCGATAGATATGCCATTGCCCCTCGATGCGCAGCGCCACAAATTCCGCCGGCCGCCCGGCGGGAAGCTCGTCGCCGATGTGCCCGACGCAAGGCATCGCGACCCCTGCCACAAAAAAGATGGCATCGCGCGCCATGTTCGGTTCGGCCGCCTCGTGTTCGGCACTCAAATCGGCGATCGCCGCCGGCGTTTCTCCGAGCGCGGCCGCGACGCTGTTGATCTGTTCCAGCGTCCAGGGGCTTTGCCCTTTCAATTTGCGGTGCGCATGTGAAAAACTCAGATCCAAGATGCGGCTGAGCTCTCGGGCATGCTGACGTTTTCCAATCCCGTAATGTAAAAACAGCTCTCTGACCCGATTGGCAATCGACTGTGAATCGAATTTTTGGTGATTGTTATCCATTTGTTCCTTCGATTTTTTTTACTGATTTATCAGTCGTTTTGATTATTTCTGCTGAAAAAGCCACATCTAAAACTAGCATCCCATGCAATTATGCGTTAAAAACGTTGCTTGACATACCATGTTGCATCGTCAAACATGGTATCAAAAGAGACATACAGCAATACACTATAAAAAAACAACACCAGCACGTTTTTTAATAATAACCATAGTAACACCAGGGAAAATTTGTTCCGTTGCCGCTACTGAGACGATGCTCACATCGCTCGGACTGCATAAGCAAAACGGGGCTTGAGCCTTTAGCGCTAATCTGTTTTACCCACTTTTGAGCCGGGATCCGTCAGGGTCCCGGTTTTTTATTGTCCTGACGCCGCGCCATCATACGTTCTCCCCCCACCGCCGCAAATAAAAACGGAGCCGGCATGCCGGCTCCGTTGTCGTTGTAATGACCGCTGAACGTCAGAAGCGCCAGGTGAAGCCGGCGTTGACGCTGTTATCCTGATGGTGCTGCGACAGCAGCCCGCCATAGCCCAGCGACAGCGAGGCGTTTTCGTTCACCGCCACTTCCGCCCCCGCCTTCAGCAC
>NZ_JBJNMU010000008.1:0-119729 GCF_052167655.1 Serratia sp. CY55921
AATAGCGCGGTGGTCCCACCTGACCCCATGCCGAACTCAGAAGTGAAACGCCGTAGCGCCGATGGTAGTGTGGGGTCTCCCCATGCGAGAGTAGGACACTGCCAGGCATCAAACAAAGCCGAAAGCCCTGAACTGACGTTCAGGGCTTTTTGCTGTGCGTAAAACGTAAAAAAGCGCAGCTACGCTGCGCCTTTCAACCACTCGACAATAAAGTCGGCGATGCTTTCCGGTTGATTGAGATCCAGCTGCTTAGCCGAAATGGATAGCGGTCGATCGCTGGCTATCGCGACGACAAACTGATCCAGCATGTCTTCCAACGGTCTGCCGATCTCGGCCCGATAAAGCAGGATCTTGCTGACCGGCTCATGTTTGAACCCTTCCACCAGAATCAAGTCGACCTTATCGGCGTCAAAGCGCCCAGCCAGATAGCGCAGATCCAAAGGTTGTTGCTCCGGCGTTTCGGTCATTAATGCCCAGCGACGATCGCTGGCGACCAGCGTTTGCTCGGCGCCTGCTTTACGCAGCTCATAGCTGTCTTTACCCGGCGTATCCACATCCATGTCGTGATGCGTATGTTTGATCAGTCCAATCCTTACCTGGCGTTGTTTCAGCAACGGGATCAGCTGTTTGAGCAGGGTCGTTTTCCCCGTTCCGCTGTAGGCGCCGATGGCCAGCAAGGGAGGCAATGAACGATTCATTTTTTGAGCTCTCGCGTTTGTTGCCAATTCAGGCAGTCAGCCGGCGTATTCAGGTTATGAAATGCCGCTTGCTGCCCGCTGAACACTACGCGTTGTGCGCCAATTTGATGCAAGAACAGCATCAGCTTGCGTTCACCGCGCGCCAGATAGTCGGCCAGCTGCGGCGCTATTTGGCTATGCAGTAACGCCAGCGTGGGGTGATCTCGTTCACCATCGCTGGCAAAGGCCGCCTGCGCCGCGCCTTTTTGCTGCCATAGCTGAGCGACTAAGTCGGCGGGAAAGTCGGGGACATCACAAGGGACGAAGACCACCCATTCGCTGGGAGCCTGTTTGAGCCCGGCCAGCATGCCTGCCAGCGGCCCGGCGAAATCGGGCGTCAGATCGCCAATCACCGGCAAACCGCTCGCCTGGTAACGTGCCTGATTGCGATTGGCGCTGATGGCGACGGAAGCCACCTGCGGGCGTAACCGAGCCAATACGTGTTGATAGAGTGCGATCCCGCCAATCGACACTAGGCCTTTGTCCTCACCGCCCATGCGCGTGGCCCGTCCGCCGGCCAAAATGACGCCGCTGATTTCTTTATGCATCTCGTTTATCCCGCCTTGTCGATGCGCTGATTGTAGCGCTAAAGCCGGCGCGACATCAGGATTTACCTTTATTGACAAGCCGGTTCTTTCACTGCGTGGGTAAGCCTGTTACTTTGTGAGTTTATTCATGCTATTGGACGATATTGAGATGAAAACGCATCGCGTAAACGAGTTGATCGAGCTGTTGCACCCGGCCTGGCAGGAAGATCCCGATCTCAATTTGATGCAGTTTTTGCAAAAGCTGGCGAAGGAAGCGGGTTTCCAGGGCGAGTTGTCCGAGTTGAGCGACGATATTCTTATTTACCATCTGAAAATGCGCGGCAGCGCCGGCACGGATCAGATCCCGGGCCTGAAGAAAGATTACGAAGAAGATTTTAAAACGGCGTTGCTGCGTGCTCGCGGCGTTATCAAGGATTGATCCTCGTGCGGTGCGAGAAAGCATAGCGCGTGAAATGCGCCATTAATGCTACTATTTCTCATTCCCGGCACCGTGCTGTCAGCGATCAAACGAACGTTATGAATAACTCAGCTTTTAATTTCGACACCCTGTCGCCTGATTTGATCATGGACGCGCTAGAAGGGATTGGCCTGCGCGTCGATTCCGGCCTGACGGCGCTGAACAGCTATGAGAATCGCGTCTATCAGTTTATGGACGAGGATCGTCGACGTTACGTGGTGAAGTTTTACCGCCCGGAGCGCTGGAGCGCCGCACAAATCAGTGAGGAACATCAGTTCGCTCTGGATCTGGCCGGCGCGGAGATCCCGGCGGTGGCGCCGCTGGCGCTGCAAGGCGCTACGCTGCATACGCACGGCGGTTTTTTCTTTGCCCTGTTCCCCAGCGTGGGGGGCCGGCAATACGAGATAGACAATCTGGATCAGTTGGAATGGGTAGGCCGTTTTCTGGGGCGTATCCATCAGGTCGGCGGCGAGCGTTTGTTTGCCGAGCGGCCAACCATGGGGATTGAAGAGTATCTTGTTGCCCCGCGTCAGGTGCTGGCCAATTGCGAGCTGTTGCCGGTGGCTCAGCGTGATGCCTTCCTGCAGGCGACGGATAACCTGATTGCGGCGATCAAGCCACACTGGCATCTGAAATGGCAGCCGCGGCGTTTGCACGGCGATTGCCATCCGGGAAATATTCTGTGGCGCGATGGCCCGCTGTTCGTCGATCTTGATGACGCGCGCAACGGCCCTGCGGTTCAGGATCTGTGGATGCTGTTGCACGGCGAACGTCGCGACCAACTGATGCAGCTGGACGTTTTGCTGGAGGCGTACGGCGAATTTGCCGAGTTCGATCAGCGCGAGCTGGCGTTAATTGAGCCACTGCGGGCGATGCGCATGGTGTATTACCTGGCCTGGGTCGCTCGCCGTTGGCAGGATCCGGCCTTCCCTAAGAGTTTTCCGTGGATGGCGGAGTCTGATTTCTGGTTATCTCAGACTGCGGCGTTTAATGAACAGGTTAAGCTGTTGCAGGAGCCTCCTCTGCAGCTGACGCCAATGTATTGAAGCTTTAACACAATGGAGAGTTTAGTCTTATGAAAAAAATATGGTTGGCGCTCGTTGGCATGGTGATGGCATTCAGCGCCTCGGCGGCACAGTTTAGCGATGGCACTCAGTACGTGACCCTGGACAAGCCGGTGACCGGTGAGCCGCAGGTGCTGGAGTTCTTCTCCTTTTACTGCCCACACTGCTACCAGTTTGAGCAGGTCTATCACGTGTCCGAGAACGTAAAAAAAGCGTTGCCTGCCGGCACCAAAATGACCAAGTACCACGTGGAGTTCCTGGGGCCGTTGGGCAAACAGCTGACTCAGGCATGGGCGGTCGCGATGGCGCTGGGCGTGGAAGACAAAGTAAGCCCGCTGATGTTTGAAGCGGTGCAGAAAACCCAGACCGTGCAAACGCCGGACGATATCCGTAACGTCTTCGTGAAAGCGGGCGTAACCGCCGCAGATTATGACGCGGCCTGGAACAGCTTCGTGGTGAAATCTCTGGTGGTTCAACAGGAGAAAGCCGCAGAAGATCTGCAGCTGCGCGGCGTGCCGGCGGTATTCGTCAACGGCAAATACATGGTTAAAAACGATGGCCTGGACACCAGCTCGATGGACGCTTACGTGAAGCAGTTCGCCGATGTGGTTAAATTCCTCAGCCAGCAGAAATAAGCCTGATTCAACATGAAAAACGCCGGCATTGCCGGCGTTTTTTTATCCGTATTGCCGCTTCAATTTATCCAGCAACCGGTCTTTTTCCTGCCACAGCGTATTCAGCCACAGCTGGAAGCGCCGCTTGAACTGTTTATCGTTGAAATAATCACCGTGCAGGGTTTCATCGATCGGTAGCGTCTCTATTCTCACCACGATACGCGTCAGGCGGCCGCACAGCATATCCAGAAAGGGCCGCTGGTTATTTTCCGGATAAAGCAGGGTGACGTTCAACACTTTGTCGAACTGATTGCCCAGCGCGCTAAGGGTAAACGCGATGCCGGCGGCTTTGGGCGCCAGCAAATTGCGATAAGGTGAATTGCTTTTAATTTTCTTGGCTTCGGTGAAGCGTGAACCTTCGACGAAATTGACGATGGTGGTTGGGCGCTGGCGGAATTTTTCGCAGGAACGGCGCGTCGTTTCGATATCCTTGCCGCGTTTTTCCGGGTGCTTGAGCAAATAGGCGCGGGAGTAACGCTTCATGAATGGCATGTCCAGCGCCCAGCAGGCCAGGCCGACAAACGGCACCCAGGCGAGCTGCTGTTTGAGGAAATACTTATTCATTGGAATATGATTTCTGAACAGCACGCATAACACGACAATGTCTGACCAACTTTCGTGGTTGCTGATCAGCAGATACCAGTTTTTGCGATCCAACCCTTCCAGCCCTTCAATATCCCAACGCAATTGCCCGTTAATGCGCAATAACAGCGCCAGCCCTTGGCACCAACACCACATCATGAAATCGGCGAAAGCCGAGATATATCGCCAAACGGCGGGAATGGGCACCACGAGTTTCACGATGCCGGCCAGCGTGATGGGGATGGAGCATAACACCGTCACCAGAATGGTAAGTATGACGGAAATGATAAAGATAACAGGCGTTAACAATCTTGGCATGATTATGGGCTGACGGTTGGTGGGAACATCGTTGCATGCCAAAGCGCATGAACAAAAACGCATTTTAACAGAAATCGTCGGGGTAAAGCGCCGCTAAAAATCACTGTTTTTCGTCTCATCGGATAACCATTTGCTGAGTTTTCGTGCAACTTGTCCAGCTTGTGCTATGGTAATTGAGGCGCCGAATTTGATTAATAGTGCGATTAAAATCCGGCGAAAGTTATATCCACAAATCCAATAAAAGCCAATAATTAAGCGTCGCCGGAATTCGTTCTTTTAACGCGGTGATTTAAATAGGAATTTTATTCGCCGTTATAACGATAATCGCAGCGTTATAATTCGGTCTCTTTTCTATGCACAAAGTTATCCACAGGTAAGATCTTGCGGATCCTCGCGCACAATCACATCATTTTCGTCCGCAATGCACGCTAAGGTTCGTCTCCGGCGGCCAGCTATGGCATGCTTACCCCTATGTCCGATCACGATAAAGAAACGCTATGGCCCAGATTGCAGAAAACCCACTAATCCTGGTTGACGGTTCCTCTTACCTCTACCGCGCTTATCACGCCTTCCCGCCGCTGACCAATTCGGCGGGCGAGCCGACCGGCGCGATGTACGGCGTGCTGAATATGCTGCGCAGTCTGCTGTTGCAGTATCAACCGAGCCACGTTGCCGTGGTGTTTGATGCCAAAGGGAAGACCTTCCGCGATGATCTGTTCGCTGAATACAAGTCGCACCGGCCGCCGATGCCGGACGATCTGCGCGCGCAGATCGAGCCGCTGCATAACATGGTCAAGGCGATGGGCCTGCCGCTGTTGGTGACGCCCGGCGTAGAGGCGGATGACGTCATCGGTACGCTGGCGCTGGAGGCTGAAAAGGCCGGCCACGCGGTGCTGATCAGCACCGGCGACAAAGACATGGCGCAGCTGGTGACGCCGAACGTCACCCTGATCAACACCATGAACAACACGATCCTCGGCCCGCAGGAAGTGTGCGACAAGTACGGCATTCCGCCGGAGCTGATCATCGACTTCCTGGCGCTGATGGGCGATTCATCGGACAACATTCCCGGCGTGCCGGGCGTGGGCGAGAAAACCGCCCAGGCGTTGCTGCAGGGTATCGGCGGCCTGGATGCGCTGTACGGCAATCTGGAGAACATCGCCACGCTGAGCTTCCGCGGCGCCAAAACCATGGCGGCCAAGCTGGAACAGAATAAAGAGGTCGCGTACCTCTCCTATAAGCTGGCGACGATCAAAACCGACGTCGAGCTGGATCTGACCTGTGCGGACCTGACGGTCTCCGCGCCGGATGTCGACACGTTGCAACAGCTGTTCAAACAGTACGAGTTCAAACGCTGGCTGGCGGACGTAGAAGCCGGCGTCTGGTTGGAAAACAAGAAAGGCGCGGGCGCGAAAGCTGCCGGCACCGCCAAACCAGCTGTAGCCGCGGAAGCGCCGAAAGCGCTGGCGGAGGCCAAGCTGTCTCAGGACGGTTATGTCACCATCCTGGACGAAGCGACCTTTACCGACTGGCTGGCGCGGTTGAAAAAAGCCGACGTGTTTGCCTTCGATACCGAAACCGATGGCCTGGATACCCTGACCGCCAATCTGATCGGCCTGTCCTTTGCGATCGCGCCGGGCGAAGCGGCTTATTTGCCGGTGGCGCACGATTATCTGGATGCGCCGGCGCAGCTGGATCGCGCTTACGTGCTGGAGACGCTCAAGCCGCTGCTGGAAGACGAGAAAGCGCTCAAGGTCGGGCAAAATCTGAAGTTCGATATGAGCCTGCTGGCGCGTTATGGCATCGAGATGCGCGGCATCGCCTACGACACCATGCTGGAGTCCTATGTGCTGGACAGCGTCGGCGGCCGTCATGATATGGACAGCCTGGCCGATCGTTATCTTGGCCACAAAACCATCACTTTCGAAGAGATCGCCGGCAAGGGCAAGAACCAGCTGACGTTCAATCAGATCGCGCTTGAGCAGGCGGCGCCATACGCTGCCGAAGACGCCGATGTCACGCTGCAGCTGCATCTGGCGATGTGGCCGCAGCTGAAACAGAGCGCGGAACTGCTGACGGTGTTCAACGAGATTGAAATGCCGCTGCTGCCGGTGCTGTCGCATATTGAACGCACCGGGGTGCTGATCGATCCGGCCATTTTATCGGCCCACTCCCAGGAGCTGGCCAAGCGTCTGGCTGAGCTGGAGGCGCAGGCCCACGAGCTGGCGGAAGAGCCGTTCAACCTGGCGTCGACCAAGCAGCTGCAGGCTATCTTGTACGAAAAACAAAAGCTGCCGGTGCTGAAGAAAACTCCGGGCGGGGCGCCATCCACCAACGAAGAAGTGCTGGCCGAGCTGGCGCTCGACTACCCGCTGCCGAAGGTGATTCTGGAATACCGCGGCCTGGCGAAGCTGAAGACCACCTATACCGACAAGCTGCCGCTGATGATCAATCCGGTCAGCGGGCGGGTGCATACCTCGTACCATCAGGCGGTGACCGCCACCGGCCGCCTCTCCTCGAGCGATCCGAACCTGCAGAACATCCCGGTGCGCAACGAAGAAGGGCGGCGCATTCGCCAGGCCTTTATTGCGCCGGAAGGCTACCGCATCGTCGCGGCCGACTACTCGCAGATCGAGCTGCGCATCATGGCGCATCTGTCTCAGGATGAAGGGCTGCTGAAGGCCTTCGCCGAAGGGAAAGACATTCACCGCGCCACGGCGTCGGAAGTTTTCGGCGTGCCGTTGGATAAAGTGACCGGCGAGCAGCGCCGCAGCGCCAAGGCGATTAACTTTGGTTTGATTTACGGCATGAGCGCCTTCGGCCTGGCGCGTCAGCTGGGGATCCCGCGTGGGGAAGCCCAGCGCTATATGGATCTCTACTTCGAACGTTACCCGGGCGTGCTGGATTACATGGAGCGCACCCGTCAGCAGGCTTCCGAGCAGGGCTATGTCAGCACGCTGGACGGCCGCCGTCTGTATCTGCCGGACGTCCGCTCCAGCAACGCCATGCGCCGCAAGGCGGCCGAGCGCGCCGCCATCAACGCCCCGATGCAGGGCACGGCGGCCGATATCATCAAGCGTGCGATGATAGAGGTCGACGCCTGGCTGCAGGGGCAGGAGAAGCCGTTGGTGCGCGCGATCATGCAGGTGCACGATGAATTGGTGTTCGAGGTGCACGAGTCGGTGATCGACGAAGCCAGCCAACGTATCCGCCAACTGATGGAAGGCAGCATGACGCTGGCGGTGCCGCTGAAGGTCGATGTGGGCGTCGGCATGAACTGGGATGAGGCGCACTGATCGCCGGGTTATCGCCGTATGCGCTAACTGGCGAGAAGCTAAGCACTTTTCGTAATTAAGCTACAAGATGCGGCGATAGTTTCCCCAACTTCGCCGTTCTTGCGTCTCAAATTGTGTAAGTAAACTACAAAAAATTCTTTTGCCCTGCGAAAAAATGATGTAGAGTTACAGGCGTAGGGTACAGAGGTAAGATGTTCTATCTTTCAGACCTTTTACTTCACGTAATCGGATTTGGCTGAATATTTAGCCGCCCCAGTCAGTATTGACTGGGGCGTTTTTTATTGTAAAAACAGCAGCAAACCATACGTTTTTCCTATCGCTCAGCCCCGACTTTCATTTCAACTTCCGCTCCCTCAATCCGCGTAATTCGGCGAAACAAGCCCGTTTTGGCGATAAGTCTTTATGATGGCTTTATTTCAAAAATGTAATTAGATAACGAAAAATCCCGCCTGCGGCCGATCTGCGGGCATAAAAAAGCCGATGCGGCGAGGCATCGGCTCAAACGTGTGATCAGGGCTTATTCGCCGATGTCCTCTTCCGGCAGCACTTCCGGCGGGATCTCGTTAAACCAGGTGTCCAGCTTCTGGCGCAGCTTGTCGACGCCGATCTTTTTCAGCGATGAGAAGGCTTCGACCTGGATATCCCCCATAAACGGCAGCACCGCTTCACGCACCATGTTGAGCTGTGCCTTGCGTGCACCGGAGGCCAGCTTGTCGGCCTTGGTCAGCAACACCAGCACCGGCGTGCCGACGTCGACCGCCCACTGGATCATCTGTTGGTCGAGATCTTTCAGCGGATGGCGGATATCCATCAGCACCACCAGCCCTTTCAGGCTGTTGCGCATCTGCAGGTATTCGCCCAGCGCGCGTTGCCATTTGCGCTTCATTTCTTCCGGCACTTCGGCGTAGCCATAACCCGGCAGGTCGACCAGACGAATGCCGTCTTCCACTTCGAACAGGTTAATCAGCTGGGTGCGCCCCGGCGTCTTACTGGTGCGCGCCAGGCTCTTTTGGTTGGTCAGCGTATTCAGCGCGCTGGATTTACCGGCGTTGGAACGGCCGGCAAAGGCGACTTCAATTCCTGCATCCCCCGGAAGATGGCGAATATCGGGTGCGCTGGTGACGAAATGGGTCACATGATAGTTGTAGTTCTTGCTGGTCAAAATTTTTCGTCTCCGTGAGGATGGCTAACTGGTTGGCGATTATAACTGCATCAGCGGTAAAAATGGCGTGTTTCTCCGTTTTTAAGCGGCGGGGCGCGATAAAACGACGGTTAAGCCGCTCGTACGTTGTGAGACATTTGCCATTCGAATCGCGGGTAATGTCGCTTTATTCGAAAGCGATATTTATTTTTCTTTTTTTAAAACAATGTGTTGTTTTTTCGTTGTGTGGAAATGTCAGTCAAATCGGCCTCTGGTGCCTTGAGCCTTCGCAACAATAACGTAAAGTACTCGTTAACGCAGGGTTGCGCAGGATTAGGGAACATCCGGGAAGGATGACAAATCTCAGGGAATGCACAGGGCGTGCAATGAGTGCCAGGATGAACGCAAAAGGAAGTGACCCTTTCGCACCGGAATAGGCGGCAGGCACATCGGATGGTGAAGTATCGGCAGTTTGGATGCCCGCAGGAAGCGCGCTCGGGAAGAGCGGATGCGAATGGATTGCGCCACGGACGATTTTCCTTTCAGGATGAAGGACGTAGTGGCAGGGAATGCGGTTATAGCAGAAGGAAAAACCGGGATGTTGCATGTACGCAAGGAGCGCGTAACAGGAATACCCTTCGCAAGAAGGTGCGAAATAGGCGGCAGGTTTAACCTGCCGCCTTTTTTCTTTGTCCGCTTTCTGCTAGATTCCGCCGCAATTCTATACTGAATCTACATACCTAAGAGCACACGCTATGAACCAGCCATCAAAAGCACCTCGCGGCAGCGCGGCGAAGTCAAAAACGAAAAAGAAAAGCCGTATGGAGCTCGATCAGGAAGCGCGTGAGCGCAAACGCCTGAAAAAACGCCGCGGTCACGCTTCCGGTTCACGCACTCAGGTCGAGTCCGGCAGCCAGAAAAACAAATCGGCGGCGGAAGCCAAAGATCCGCGTATCGGCAGTAAAGTGCCGGTTGCGCTGGTGGTCGACGAAACCAAAGTGAAGGCCAAACCGCAGCCGAAGCCAAAGGCCGAAGCGAAACCGCGCCTGTCGCCGGAAGAAGAGCTGGCGAAGCTGGAAAATGACGAACGTCTGAACGCGCTGCTGGATCGCATCGACGATGGCGAAACGCTGAACGCGCAAGAGCAGGCGTATGTCGACAAGACGCTGGATCGCATCGATGTGCTGATGGACGTGCTGGGCATCGAGCTGGGCGATGAAGACGACGAGGAAGAAGAGGAGAAGCAGGAAGATATTCTGAAGCTGCTGAAAGGCGGCAACCCGAAGGACGCTTTTTAACGCGCCATGTGGCTGATCCCGACAATAGCCCTACTCTTGATGTGTTATCTGCTGTGGTTATTCGGTAAACTATGGCGGCTGTCTAAGCGCAAAGCGCGTTTTCGCAGCGCTTCCGTGGCCAGACAGCGCAGACAACCGCCTCTCTCCCGGCCCGGTAGAAAAAGATATCGGAAGGAGTGAGCATGTCAGAGCAGACGATTGTCTGGGATTTGGCCCTGATCCAAAAATATAACTACTCAGGGCCGCGTTATACCTCATACCCCACGGCGCTGGAGTTTAACCAGCGCTACGACGAAGCGGCGTTTCAACGCGCCGCGGCGCGCTACCCTGAGCGCCCGCTGTCGCTGTACGTGCATATCCCTTTCTGCCATAAGCTGTGCTACTTCTGCGGCTGCAACAAACTGGTGACGCGTCAGACGCACAAGGCCGATGAATACCTGAATGTCCTGGCGCAAGAGATCGCCAGCCGTGCGCCGCTGTTCGCCGGCCGCAAGGTTGGCCAGATGCACTGGGGCGGCGGTACGCCAACCTACCTGGACAAGGCGCAAATCAGCCGGCTGGTGGCGCTGCTGCGCGAACATTTTGATTTTCTGCCCGATGCGGAGATGTCGATCGAAGTCGATCCGCGCGAGATAGCGCTGGATGTGCTCGATCATTTACGCGCCGAAGGCTTTAACCGCCTGAGCATGGGGGTGCAGGATTTCAACAAGCAGGTGCAGGCGTTGGTCAACCGCGAGCAGGATGAAGCCTTTATCTTCGCCCTGATCGAGCGGGCCAAAGTGCTGGGCTTCCGCTCGACCAATATTGATCTGATCTACGGCCTGCCGAAACAGACGCCGGAAAGCTTCGCCTTCACGCTGCAGCGGGTGGCTGAACTGAATCCCGATCGCCTCAGCGTGTTCAACTACGCGCATATGCCGAATTTATTCGCAGCCCAGCGCAAAATCAAAGATGCCGATCTGCCCAGCGCGCAGCAGAAGCTGGATATCCTGCAGCAAAGCATCGCGTTCCTGACTGACGCCGGCTATCAGTTTATTGGCATGGATCACTTTGCACGCCCGGACGATGAGCTGGCGATTGCGCAACGCGAAGGCAAGCTGCACCGCAATTTCCAGGGCTACACCACCCAGGGCGACAGCGATCTGCTGGGGTTGGGCGTGTCGGCCATCAGCATGCTCGGCGACAGCTATGCGCAGAACCAGAAAGAGCTGAAGCATTACTATGAGAGCGTACCGGCGCAGGGCAACGCCCTGTGGCGCGGGTTGGCGCTGACGGACGACGATTGCCTGCGGCGCGATCTGATCAAAACGTTGATCTGCAACTTCCGGTTGGCGTATCAGCCACTTGAACGGCAATACGGCATCGATTTCACCGCTTACTTCGCCGAAGACCTGCAGCTGCTGGCGCCGTTTGAACGCGATGGGCTGGTGGAGCGCGACGAGCAAGGCATTCGCGTTACGCCGCGCGGGCGGTTGCTGATCCGCAATATCTGCATGTGCTTCGACCGCTATCTGCGGCAACAGGCGCGCAGCCAGCAGTTCTCTCGGGTGATCTGAGGATGAAAAAACAGCCGCTGATGCGGCTGTTTTTTTAACTGAAGAAGTTAATCAGCGCGGCGCACAACACCGCGGCGACCGCCGCCTGCGGGGTGTGGCTGGCGGCGGAGCCCAGCTCCGCGCCCTGAGAAATGAACACGATGAATGAGTCCAGCATCGTCAACCTCCGGAGTGTGCGACACGATCATACTGCGCCCGCACCGGCTGTAAAGTCTGCGGTTGGCGTTTTTTTGTGCGCTGGGCTGCGTTTTTTATCATCAACCTCAGCGCCTATTCCATGCCCAGTTCTTTGAGCTTGCGGGTCAGGGTATTGCGCCCCCAGCCCAGCAGGCGTGCGGCTTCCTGTTTGTGCCCCTGGGTGTGACGCAAGGCGGTGGTGAGCAGTGTACGCTCCATCTCCGGCTGGGCTTCCGACAGCAGATTTTGATGACCGGAACGCAGCGCGCGATCGGCCCACTGCGCCAGCAGCGTGGCCCAGCTGTCCGGCAGGCTGTGGCTGGGGCTCTCCGGTGCGGCGGTTTCGAACAGTTCGCTCGGCAGATCCTGAATCAGCACCTCTTGCCCGGCGGCCATCACCGTCAGCCAGCGGCAGGTATTCTCCAGCTGGCGCACGTTCCCCGGCCAAGGCAGGCGGGTCAGCGCGGTTTCTGTTTCCGGATGCAGGTTCTTGGCCTCTACGCCCAGCTCCTTGGCGGCGATCTGCAGGAAGTGGCGCGCCAGCCGCGGGATGTCTTCCCGACGCTCGCGCAGCGGCGGCAGGTGTACGCGGATCACGTTCAGGCGGTGGAACAGATCCTCGCGGAACTTGCCTTCCTGTACCCGTAATTCCAGGTTCTGGTGCGTGGCGGCGATGATGCGCACGTCGACCTTCACCGGCGCATAGCCGCCGACCCGGTAGAACTGGCCGTCCGCCAGCACCCGCAGCAGGCGCGTTTGCACGTCGAGCGGCATATCGCCGATCTCGTCGAGGAACAGCGTGCCGCCGTCGGCCTGTTCAAAGCGCCCCTGACGGATTTGGTTCGCGCCGGTGAAGGCGCCTTTCTCGTGGCCGAACAGCTCGGACTCGATCAGATCCTTGGGAATAGCGGCCATGTTCAGGGCGATGAACGGCGACTTGGCGCGCGGGCTGTGGCGGTGCAGCGCATGCGCCACCAGCTCTTTGCCGGTGCCGGATTCGCCGTTGATCAGCACGCTGATCGACGAACGCGACAGCCGGCCGATGATGCGAAACACGTCCTGCATCGCCGGCGCTTCGCCGATGATGTCCGCCGCCGGATCGCTGGCCGGCTGGCTGCGTACCGGCTGCTGCTGCTCTTGATAATGGCTGATGGCGCGCTCGACCAGCGCCACCGCTTCGTCGATGTCGAACGGTTTCGGCAGGTAGTCGAAGGCCCCTTGCTGATAGGCGCTGACGGCCGCGTCCAAATCCGAATGCGCGGTCATGATGATCACCGGCAGCATCGGGTGGCGCTGTTTGATCTGCTTGAGCAGCGCCAGACCATCGATGCCCGGCATACGGATATCGGACAGCAACACGTCGGGAGTTTGCGTGGCCAAGGCTTCCAGCACGTCATTGCCGCCTTCGAAGGTGGCGCAGCTCATGCCCGCGCCGGTGAGCGCGCGCTCAAGCACCCAGCGGATGGAGCTATCGTCATCGACGATCCAGACTATCCCTCGTTGCATTGCAAACCTCACTGACGAATGGGCAGGTAGACCGAGAATTCGGTATGACCTGGCCAACTGTTGAACTCAATTTTTCCGCAATGCTGATCGATCAGATTGCGGGCGATGGATAATCCCAGGCCGGTACCGCCCTCACGGCCGCTGACCATCGGGTAGAACAGCGTGTCCTGCAGCTGCGCCGGCACGCCGGGGCCGTCGTCTTCGACATCGATACGCGCCGCCAGGCGATAGCGGGTGCCGTGCAACGTTATCTGAAACGCGGTGCGGGTGCGCAGCGTAATGGTGCCGCCCGCCTCGCCCAAGGCCTGCAGCGCATTGCGGGTGATGTTCAGCAGCACCTGTTCTATCTGATCCGGGTCGTGGGCCATTTCCGGCAGGCTGGGATCGTAGTCGCGCACCAGCGTGACGTTATCCGGCATTTCCAGCGACACCAGCTGGCAGACGCGCTCCGCGACCTGATGGATGCTCTGGGTGATGTGCTGACCGGGGCGCTGCGGCCCGAGCAGACGATCCACCAGATTGCGCAGCCGATCGGCCTGCTCAATGATCACCTTGGTGTATTCGGTCAGCGCCGGATCGGGCAGCGCTTTGGCCAGCAGCTGTGCCGCGCCGCGCAGGCCGCCCAGCGGGTTTTTAATCTCGTGCGCCAAACCGCGTACCAGATCGCGGGCGGCCACCTGTTGGGCATGCTGCAGCTGTTCCTGGCTCAGGCGGCGCTGATTGTCCATCGGTGCCAGCTCGACCAGGATATAGCCTTCCGGCAGCGCCTGAGCGGTCAGGGAAAGAATATGCGCGCGGCCATCGACCACCAGGGTCACTTCGTTGTCGGTGAAGCCCTGACCAGCGCGCAGGCTTTCACGCATCAGAGAGACGTTCAGCGAAAAATAACCGAGCAAATCGGGCAGCGGCGTGCCGAACAGCTTGCGGGAGCTTTGCGCCAGCAGCTGCTGTGCCGCAGGGTTGGCGTAGTGAACCGCCAGTGAGTCATCCAACAGCAGGATGCTGTTGATGAGTGAATTGAGGATCTGCCCAGCATCGGGCAGCTTGCCAGTTGCCATACAGCAGACTCCTGCACCTTTTTAGTGCATCTATCCTACTCCATCCGGGATCGGCGCGGTATGGAATAGTTTTGCAGAAAATACGGTGGAGAAAAAAACCCATCCGAAGATGGGCTGAAAGTTTCCACGGCAACAAAAAAGCGATAACAAAAATTGTGGGCGCCGTCCGCCTTTGCAGACGGCGCGGGTAGGGCTTAGACGCTGTAGTACAGTTCGAACTCGACCGGGTGTGGCGTCATGCGAACGCGGTCCATCTCTTCTTTGCGCAGTTCGATGTAGGCATCGATCGCATCGTCGGTGAACACGCCGCCGCGGGTCAGGAACTCGCGGTCTTCGTTCAGCGCGGCCATCGCTTCGTCCAGCGAGCCGGCCACTTTTGGGATCTCGGCTTCTTCTTCCGGCGGCAGGTCGTACAGGTTTTTGTCCATGGCGTCGCCAGGGTGGATCTTGTTGATGATGCCGTCCAGGCCGGCCATCAGCAGTGCGGCGAAGCACAGGTATGGGTTAGCCGCCGGATCCGGGAAGCGGGCTTCGATGCGGCGCGCTTTCGGGCTGGCGACCACCGGGATGCGGATGGACGCGGAGCGGTTACGGGCGGAGTAGGCCAGCATCACCGGCGCTTCGTAGCCTGGCACCAGACGTTTGTACGAGTTGGTGGTCGGGTTTGCCAACGCGTTGATCGCCTTGGCGTGCTTGATGATGCCGCCGATGTAGAACAGCGCGGTTTCAGACAGGCCGCCGTATTTGTCGCCGGCGAACAGGTTGGTGCCGTTCTTGGACAGCGACATGTGGCAGTGCATGCCGGAACCGTTGTCGCCGAACATGGGTTTCGGCATGAAGGTCGCGGTTTTACCGAAGGCGTGCGCCACGTTGTGCACCACGTACTTGTAGATCTGAATTTCGTCGGCTTTCTTGGTCATGGTGTTGAAGCGGGTCGCCACTTCGTTCTGACCGGCGGTCGCCACTTCGTGGTGGTGCGCTTCAACCACCAGGCCCATCTCTTCCATGGTCAGACACATGGTGGAACGCAGATCCTGCGAAGAGTCGACCGGTGGAACCGGGAAATAACCGCCTTTCACCGCCGGACGGTGGCCTTTGTTGCCGCCGTCGTATTGAGTGCCGGAGTTCCAGGCGCCTTCGATGTCGTCGATGGCCACGTGGGAACCGCGGATGCTGCTGCCGAAGCGGATGTCGTCGAACAGGAAGAACTCAGGCTCTGGCCCGAACAGCACGGTGTCCGCGATGCCGGAGGAGCGCAGGAAGTCTTCGGCGCGTTTGGAGATGGAGCGCGGGTCGCGATCGTAGCCTTGCATGGTGCCCGGCTCGAGAATGTCGCAGCGAATGATCAGCGTAGGTTCTTCGAAGAACGGATCCAGAACCGCCGTGCTGGCATCCGGCATCAGTACCATGTCAGATTCGTTGATGCCCTTCCAACCACCGATAGAGGAGCCGTCAAACATTTTGCCTTCTTCGAAGAAGTCGGCGTTTACCTGATGAGCCGGGATAGTCACGTGCTGTTCCTTACCCTTGGTGTCAGTGAAACGCAGGTCTACGAATTTCACTTCATGCTCATTCAGCATCGTCAAAACGTGTTCAGCGGACATACTTAACTCTCCCGGTTTATCATTGTCGTCGTCGTGGAACGAATCTGTGGAACTGGCTTTTTTTCGCCTTGAAAAGACTAAAGCGAAAAGCGTGCCAACTTTTTAAAAAGGCTTTCATCGCCTTTCTGCGCGGGTTTTACCCAGACACAGTATGCACCATCAGCGATAATTTGCACCGTAATGGTGCAATAAGGGTGGAGGTGGGCACTGAAATGGTGCAAAAGTGCAACGATTGCGGCTTTTTGCACCGTGAAAGGGATCACAAACTGACCGGTACGCGGTTGTTTATAAGAGATGGTTGTGATCTTGTTTAGTCCCTCGCTTAATACGTGTACAATAGCGCGCTATTTCTAATGCCCGAGGCAAAGCTGTGATCGAAAATTTGCGTAACATCGCCATTATTGCCCACGTTGACCATGGTAAAACCACCCTGGTTGACAAGCTGCTGCAACAATCCGGTACTTTCGGAGAGCGTGCGGAAGCCACCGAACGCGTAATGGACTCCAACGATTTGGAGAAAGAGCGTGGGATTACCATCCTCGCAAAAAACACCGCCATTAATTGGAATGGTTACCGCATCAACATCGTGGATACCCCAGGACACGCCGACTTCGGCGGTGAGGTAGAGCGCGTGATGTCGATGGTTGACTCGGTGCTGCTGGTTGTGGATGCAATGGATGGCCCTATGCCGCAAACCCGCTTCGTGACCAAAAAGGCGTTCGCCAACGGTCTGAAGCCGATCGTGGTAATCAACAAGGTTGACCGCCCTGGCGCACGCCCTGACTGGGTTGTGGATCAGGTGTTCGACCTGTTCGTAAATCTCGACGCGACCGACGAGCAGCTCGACTTCCCGATCATCTACGCTTCTGCGCTGAACGGCATCGCCGGCGTCGACCACACCGACATGGCGGAAGACATGACCCCGCTGTATCAGGCGATCGTCGACCACGTGTCTGCGCCGCAGGTTGAGCTGGAAGCGCCATTCCAGATGCAGATCTCCCAGTTGGACTACAACAACTACCTGGGCGTTATCGGCATCGGCCGCATCAAGCGCGGTAAAGTGAAGCCGAACCAGCAGGTCACCATCATCGACAGCGAAGGTAAAACTCGCAACGGTAAAGTGGGTAAAGTGCTGGGTCACCTGGGTCTGGAGCGTATCGACAGCACCCTGGCGGAAGCGGGCGACATCATCGCCATCACCGGCCTGGGCGAGCTGAACATCTCCGACACCATCTGCGACACCAACGCCGTAGAAGCGCTGCCGGCGCTGTCCGTCGACGAACCGACCGTAACCATGTTCTTCAACGTCAACACCTCGCCGTTCTGCGGTAAAGAAGGTAAGTACGTGACGTCGCGTCAGATCCTTGACCGTCTGAACAAAGAGCTGGTGCACAACGTGGCGCTGCGCGTTGAAGAAACCGATGATGCTGACGCCTTCCGCGTATCCGGTCGTGGCGAGCTGCACCTGTCGGTGCTGATCGAAAACATGCGCCGTGAAGGTTTCGAGCTGGCGGTTTCCCGTCCGAAAGTTATCTTCCGCGAAATCGATGGCCGCAAGCAGGAGCCATTCGAGAACGTGACGCTGGATATCGAAGAGCAGCATCAGGGTTCCGTGATGCAGGCGATGGGTGAGCGTAAAGCCGACCTGAAAAACATGGATCCGGACGGTAAGGGCCGCGTGCGTCTCGACTACGTGATCCCAAGCCGCGGTCTGATCGGCTTCCGTAACGAATTCATGACCATGACTTCGGGTACCGGTCTGCTGTACTCCACCTTCAGCCACTACGACGACGTGCGTCCGGGCGAAGTGGGCCAGCGTCAGAACGGCGTGCTGATCTCCAACGGCCAGGGCAAAGCGGTCGCGTTCGCGCTGTTCGGCCTGCAGGATCGCGGCAAGCTGTTCCTGGGCCACGGTGCGGAAGTGTATGAAGGCCAGATCATCGGTATTCACTCACGTTCCAACGACCTGACCGTAAACTGCCTGACCGGTAAGAAGCTGACCAACATGCGTGCTTCCGGTACCGACGAAGCGACTACCCTGGTTCCGGCGATCAAAATGACCCTGGAGCAAGCTCTGGAGTTCATCGATGACGACGAACTGGTAGAAGTGACGCCAACCTCGATCCGTATCCGTAAGCGTCACCTGACGGAAAACGATCGTAAGCGTGCCAGCCGCGGTCCAAAAGACGCTTAATCGCTGATTGAGTGTCTCATGCTTAGGGCGCGGTTCTCGCGCCCTGAGTTTTTTCCTCTGTTGTTCCCCGTTTGTGCGGCGCGCTATGCGCTTTTCCGTTCGCTCCCTGTTCAGCTGTTCCTTTTCCCGCTACAGTGAAATCTCA
This sequence comes from Serratia sp. CY55921, assembly GCF_052167655.1. Classification (NCBI taxonomy): domain Bacteria; kingdom Pseudomonadati; phylum Pseudomonadota; class Gammaproteobacteria; order Enterobacterales; family Yersiniaceae; genus Serratia; species Serratia sp. CY55921. Next base: position 18,356 of record NZ_JBJNMU010000008.1, read on the forward strand.
CCGGCCCATCAGGAGAGGACTATGCTGTATATCTTTGATTTAGGTAATGTGATCGTCGATATCGATTTCAAGCGTGTGCTGGGCGTGTGGAGCAATTTGAGCGGCACGCCGTTGGCGGTGCTGTCCGATCGTTTCACCATGGGTGAGGTGTTCCAGCAGCATGAGCGCGGTGAAATCAGCGACGAAGACTTCGCCGGCAAACTGTGCGATGAAATGGGCATCGCGCTCAGCTTTGAGCAGTTCGCTACCGGCTGGCAGGCGGTATTCGTCGCGCTGCGCCCGGAGGTGATCGACATCATGCAGCGCCTGCGCAACGAAGGTCACCGGGTGGTGGTGCTGTCGAACACCAACCGTCTGCACTGCAATTACTGGCCGCAGCATTACCCTGAAGTGGCCGCCGCCGCCGATCATCTCTATTTGTCGCAAGATCTCGGCATGCGCAAACCTGAAGCTGACATCTACCGGCATGTGCTGGCTGCGGAAAACACCGCCGCCGCCGACGCGGTGTTCTTTGACGATCACCCGGCGAACGTCCTCGCCGCGCAGGCGCTGGGGATCAAGACGGTGCACGTCACCGATCGCGACGTGGTGCCGGCCTATTTTGCTCAATGAGCGCAGGGCGCGTTAAGCTTAAGGCGTATCAACGGACATCAAGGAGTGACCATGTCGTTTTTCCGCCGCAAGAAGCTGCCTTCTGCGATTAAGCCAAGCGTCACCTTCGGACGGCTGCTGTACCAACGCATCGACCACGATGGCCTGACGATGTTGGCGGGCCATCTCGCCTATGTTTCCCTGCTGTCGCTGGTGCCGCTGGTCACCGTGGTATTCGCCCTGTTCGCCGCTTTCCCGATGTTTTCCGACATCAGCGAACAGCTGAAGAGCTTTATATTTTCCAATTTCGTGCCGGCCGCCGGCAACGTGATCCAGAACTACCTGGAACAGTTCGTCGCCAATTCCAACAAGATGACCGCCGTCGGCACCTGCGGGCTGATCGTTACCGCGTTGCTGTTGATCTCCTCGGTGGACAGCGTGCTGAACACCATCTGGCGCAGCAAGAACAAACGGCCGATCGTCTTCTCCTTCGCCGTGTACTGGATGGTGCTGACGCTGGGGCCGCTGCTGGTGGGCGCCAGCATGGCCATCAGTTCCTACCTGCTGTCGCTCAACTGGCTGGCGCAGACCGGCGTCAACGGCCTGGTGGATCAGGTGCTGCGCATCTTTCCGCTAATTTTGTCGTGCATCTCCTTCTGGCTGCTGTATTGCATCGTGCCGACGGTGCGCGTGCCGCCCAAAGACGCGCTGATTGGCGCGGTGGTGGCCGGATTGCTGTTCGAACTGGGCAAGAAGGGATTCGCGCTGTACGTCACCATGTTCCCCTCCTATCAGCTGATTTACGGCGTGCTGGCGGTGATCCCGATTTTATTCCTGTGGGTCTACTGGAGCTGGTGTATCGTGTTACTCGGCGCGGAAATCACCGTGACCATCGGCGAATACCGCGACTACCGCCGGCAGAAGGCGGAGCAACAGGAACAAAAACCAGAAGGGCAGCAGGAATGATTGCGTTGATTCAACGGGTGTTAAACGCCAGCGTCACGGTGGGTGGCGAGACAGTAGGCAAGATTGGCCCCGGTTTGTTAGTGTTATTGGGCGTGGAGCAGGGCGATAACGAGCAAAAAGTGCAGCGCCTGTGCGAACGCGTATTGGGATACCGCATTTTCGGCGACGAGAACGATAAGATGAATCTCAACGTCCAGCAGGCCGGGGGCAGCGTGCTGGTCGTTTCGCAGTTCACCCTGGCGGCGGACACCCAGAAGGGCATGCGGCCCAGCTTCTCGCGCGGCGCCGCGCCTTTGGTCGCCGATCGGTTGTATCAATATTTTGTTGGCCAGTGCCGCGAACGCGGCGTAGAGACCCAGACCGGCGAGTTCGCCGCCGACATGCAGGTGGCGCTGGTCAACGATGGTCCGGTGACATTCTGGCTACAGGTCTAAGCATTCGGAGAACAGGCGTCTATGTATCACCTACGAGTACCCGTAACAGAGCAAGAACTGAAGGAGTATTACCAGTTTCGCTGGGAAATGCTGCGCAAGCCGCTGCACCAGCCGGTGGGTTCGGAAAAGGATGCCTATGACGCCATGGCCCATCACCAAATGGTGGTGGACGAGGCCGGTAAAATCGTCGCCATCGGGCGGTTGTACATCAATGCCGACAACGAGGCGGCGATCCGTTTTCTGGCGGTAGATCCGACGCTGCAGGATAAAGGGCTGGGGACGCTGGTGGCGATGACGCTGGAGTCCGTCGCGCGGCAGGAAGGCGTGAAGCGGGTGGTGTGCAGCGCCCGTGAAGACGCGGTGGATTTCTTCGCCAAACTGGGCTTCGTCAATCAGGGCGAGATCACCGCGCCGCAGACCACCCCGATCCGTCACTTTTTGATGATCAAACCGGTGGCGACGCTGGACGATATCCTGCATCGCCCCGACTGGTGCGGCCAATTGCAGCAGGCCTGGTATGAACACATCCCGCTGAGCGAAAAGATGGGCGTGCGTATCAGCCAATACACCGGCCAGCGCTTCGTCACCACCATGCCGGAGATCGGCAACCAGAATCCGCACCATACGCTGTTTGCCGGCAGCCTGTTCTCACTGGCGACGCTGACCGCCTGGGGGCTGATTTGGCTGCTGCTGCGCGAGCGCCATCTGGGCGGCACCATCATTCTGGCGGACGCGCACATTCGCTACAGCAAACCGATTACCGGTAGGCCGCGGGCGGTGGCGGATCTCGGCTCGCTGAGCGGCGATTTGGCGCGTCTGGCGCGCGGCCGCCGCGCGCGCGTACACGCCGAAGTGCATCTGTTCGGTGACGAGGACAAGGGCGCAGTATTCGAAGGCACCTATATGGTGTTGCCGGCCGAGCCGGATGTGCCGTTGGATCAGGGCGGCTCTGAAGCGCTGGAGGAGTAAGGCGGCGGCCCTGCCCTGAGGGCGGGCCGCGCAGTGCACTACGGCAGTTGTTGGTTCACCGCTTGGCCGTCGCCGGCGGTGGCCTGCAGATTGCCTTTCAATGAGGCCTTGAACGGCCCATCGCTGTTCAGCAGCCCTTTCAACTGCAGCTCAAGGTTGCCGTCACCCGTCAGCGGCACCGGCTGCCATCCCCATTGCTGCAAGGTGTTGATCGGTACCGAACGGCCGTGCAGCGTCAGCTGGAACGGCTTGCCCGGCAGCTGATCGACGGTCGCTTTGGCCTCAAGCAACCCATTGGGCATAAAGGCGCTGAGCTCGGTGACGGCGATCTGGTTGGCGTCGGCGTTCAGCGCCAGCGAAGGGCGCCGCACGTCGATTTTGTTGAAGGTGGCCTCGCTGCCGTTCAGGTTCAGCGAACCGGACCAAATGCCCCACTGGTGGTCGCGCGCCAGCAGCAGGTTGCTGCCGTAACCGTCCAGCGCGGTGATCTGGAACGGGAATGCCGGGTTGATATCGATAATCAGATTGCGGTTGGTGGTCAGCTTGGTGACGTACACCTCCGCCAGCCAGTCCGGCAGCGGTTTCAGCCACAGCTCGCGCCAGTCGATAGGCAGGGTGTACTCCAGCGCCGCCATGGCCACTTCATCCAGCTGCAGGCGTTTGCCGGCGCGCAGCCAGTTGCCGGAGGTGCGTAGCAGCCCGCCTTCCCAGCGGGTGGTGAACTGCTGAATGGCGATGCCGGCGGAGGAGAGCCGCAGGGTGGCGATCGGATCGATCAGGTGGAAACCGCCGTTGACCACGTCGCCGGCGTTGACGTTGAGCGAGCCGTCTTCACTGCGCCAGTCGCCTTTTTCGACGCTGACGTTTTGCAGCGACAGGTCGAGATCGTTAACCGCCCACGCCTTGCCTTCCAGGCGCGCATCGATCAGATCGAAACGCTTGAGGGTGACCGGCGGCAGAGCGGTGAAGCGCCGCATGAATTCCGCCAACGTCATCGGGGTCTGCATGCGCACGCCGCTCAGCCGCAGGCGATCCACCTGCCAGCTGCCGTCGGTGGCGCGGCTGGCCACGCCGGTCAGGTCGCCCTGCGCCAGATCGGCGCCGAAGTTGTTCAACAGCAACTGGCCCTGTTTTTGCTCCCCCTGCACCAACACCTTCGAGGCGGGGATGCCGTTCAGCGTCATCGAACCGGCGCTGAACTGGAACTGGTTGTTGTCCCCCAGCAGATGGCCGGCCAGCGGGCGCCACGGCGTGATGCCGGCATTGACCTGCTGCGCGTTGAGCTGCCACTCGCTATCGTTGGACTGCAGCGCCATGTTGCTCAGTTGCAGCACGTCGGCCTGTACGGGCAGCGCAGCAGCCTGTGGCTGCACGTTCAGCGTGCCGTCGCGCAGCGTGACGCTGTAAAAATAGCGCGGTTCGGTGATTTGGCGCAGGCTGAGGCCGAGATCGACGCGTTTGGCGACCAGCGCCTGAGGTTGGCCGCTGCGCGCCAGCTGCACGTCTTCCAGACCGATCTGGCCCGGCTGATTCCACGAGTGGGTGATTTTTCCTATCGACAGGCGGTATTCGCTGTTGTCGCTGATCCAGGCGCTTAGACGGCCTGCCGCCCAGCGGGTTTGCCCCACCAGATACAGCACCACCACCGCCAGCACGATCAGCAGCAGCAACGTCAGCAACAGCTTTCCGATAAATTTCATCGTCTACATCCGCATCGGTCAAAAAAGATACCCTGTTTATGCCGCAATTGGCCGGGCATCTCAAGGGCAATGGTCTGATAGACAATAAAAAACGGCCGCAAGCGGCCGTTTGAACGCCAATGGGCGGGTTACTTTTTCTCGTGTTCCTGCGGGAACACCAGGTTCAGCACGATGGCGGTAATGCCGCCGGCGGCGATGCCCGAAGAGAGCAGGGTTTTCAGCCAGTCCGGCGCGAACTGCAGGATCAGCGGCTGCTGGGAGACGCCCATGCCGACGGCCAGCGACAGCGCCATGATCATGATGGCGCGCCGGTTCAGACGCTCGCGCGACACGATGCGCACGCCGGAGGCGGCGATGGTGCCGAACATCACGATGGTCGCGCCGCCCAGTACCGGTTCGGGGATGTGCTGCACGAAGCCGGCCACCGCCGGGAACAGCCCCAGCGCGATCAGCATCAGCGCCACCACGAAGCCGACGTAGCGGCTGGCGACGCCGGTCAGCTGGATCACGCCGTTGTTCTGGCCGAAGCAGGAGTTGGGGAAGGTGTTGAACACCGCCGACAGCATCGAGTTCAGGCCGTTGGCCAGCACGCCGCCCTTCAGGCGCTTCATATACAGCGGCCCGCTGACCGGCTGTTCGGAGACGTCGGAGGTGGCGGTGATGTCGCCGATGGTTTCCAGCGACGTGACCATAAAGATCAGCATCAGCGGCAGCAGCAGGTTCCAGTCGAAGCCCAGGCCGTAATAGAGCGGCGTGGGGATAGTGATCGCCGCCGTGGGGGCCGCCGGTGCGTCGGCGGGCAGCATATCCATCGCCCAGGCCAGCAGGTAGCCGACCGCCATGGCGATCACCAACGAGGCGACGCGCAGGTAAGGGTTGCGCTGGCGGTTCAGCAGGATGATGACCGCCAGCACCGCGCCGGCCAGCAGCAGGTTTTTCGGTGAGCCGAAGCTGTGATCGTTCATCGCGGCGTAGCCGCCGCCGATCGAGGTCAGGCCGACCTGAATCAGCGACAGGCCGATGATCATCACCACGATGCCGGAAACCAGCGGGGTGATGATGCGGCGCGCCAGATGCAGCACGCGCGACAGCAAAATTTCGGTGCAGGAGGCGACCATCAGGGTGCCGAACAGCGCGGCCATCATGGTTGGCACGTCGGCGCCGCCGTTTTTCAGCGCCAGGCCACCCATGATCAATGGCGAAACGAAGTTGAAGCTGGTGCCCTGAATCGACAGCAGCCCGGAGCCCACCGGCCCCCAGGTTTTGATTTGCAGAATGGAAGCCAGACCGGAAGCGAACAGCGACATGCTGATGATGTGTTGGGTATCCTGCGCCGGCAGACCCAGCGCCTGGCAGATCAGCAGCGCCGGAGTGATCACCGCAACGAACATCGCCAACAGGTGCTGGCCGGCGGCAAACAGCGTTTGCGGCAGCGGCGGGCGGTCTTCGAGGCGATAAATCAGTTCGCTGGCGCGGGGTTCAGAGGCGGTTTGGCGTGCGGCATCAAGCTCGGAGGATGACATGCTCATGGTGTGGCGTTTCCAGATACGGCAAAGCAGGCATTTTAATGCGCCGCCCCGCAAAAGCAAACGGTTGCGCCTAAATATTATGTTGCCGACTTTCCCGTTTATGTCGCATTTTCATTCATTTTTTCTTGTCATCTCAGCGTTTTTTACTTCTAATCCTGCACTCATCAAGTTTAAAAACTACGTGGTTTTCTATAACTTATTATTTTTATTTGGATCTTTTCCCTTACATGGAGTACCTGGATGTTTCATCTTGATACTTATGGCACGTTAGTCGCGGCGACGCTGGTTTTGCTCCTTGGGGGCAAGTGCGTCAGAAGTATTCCTCTGCTGCGAAAATATACTATTCCCGCTCCCGTCGCCGGCGGTTTGCTGGTGGCCCTCCTGCTGTTAGTCCTGAAAAAATTCGCCAACTGGGAAATCAGCTTTGACATGTCGTTGAAGGATCCGCTGATGCTGGCCTTCTTCGCCACTATCGGCCTGAACGCCAACCTGGCGCGGTTGCGCGCCGGCGGCAAAGCGCTGATGGTATTCCTGTTCGTGGTGTTGGGGCTGCTGCTGGTGCAGAACGCCATCGGCATCGGCATGGCGAAAATGCTGGGGCTGGATCCGTTGATGGGCCTGATCGCCGGTTCGATCACCCTGTCGGGCGGCCACGGCACCGGGGCGGCCTGGAGCAAGCTGTTCATCGAGCGCTACGGCTTTGAAAACGCGACGGAAGTCGCCATGGCCTGCGCCACCTTCGGCCTGGTGCTGGGCGGCCTGATCGGCGGCCCGGTGGCGCGCTATCTGGTTAAACACTCCTCTACGCCGGAAGGCACGCCGGAAGACAGCGTGCAGCCGAGCGGCTTCGAGAAGCCGGAAAGTGGCCGCCTGATCACCTCGCTGGTGATGATTGAAACCATCGCTATGATCGCCATTTGTTTGAGCCTGGGGCAACTGATTGCCGGTCTGCTGAGCGGTACGGTGTTTGAACTGCCTAACTTCGTTTGCGTGCTGTTCGTCGGGGTGATCCTCAGCAACACGCTGGCCTTCACCGGTTTCTATACCGTGTTCGAGCGGGCGGTATCGGTGCTGGGCAACGTCAGCCTGTCGCTGTTCCTGGCGATGGCGTTGATGAGCCTGCGCCTGTGGGAGCTGGCTTCGCTGGCGCTGCCGATGCTGGCGATCCTGGCCGTACAGACGCTGGTGATGGCGCTGTACGCGATCTTCGTCACCTACCGGGTGATGGGCAAGAACTACGATGCGGCGGTGCTGGCCGCCGGCCACTGCGGCTTCGGCATGGGCGCCACGCCGACGGCGATCGCCAACATGCAAGCGATCACCGATCGCTTCGGCCCGTCGCACCTGGCATTTCTGGTGGTGCCGATGGTGGGGGCGTTCTTTATCGATATCGCCAACGCCATCGTCATCAAGCTGTATCTGCTGTTGCCGGTGTTCCCGGCGGTGGGGTGATATCGCGAGTCATCATGAGAAGGGCGCCTGCGGCGCCCTTTTTTATGCGTTGGAGTAGCGCGCCTTCTCCGGCAGCCAGCGTTCGATCAGCGCCTGGGCGTGTTCCGGGTAGTGCTGATGGAGATGGCGAGCGACGCGCTGCACTTCGGGGATCATCGCCTGGTCGCGCAACAGGTCCGCCACCTTGAATTCGGCGCTGCCGGTCTGGCGGGTGCCGAGCAGCTCGCCCGGGCCGCGGATCTCCAGATCGCGCTGCGCGATGACGAAGCCGTCGTTGCTGTCGCGCAGCACCTGCAGGCGCGTTTGCGCGGTTTTGCTCAGCGGCGTTTTGTACAGCAGCACGCAGTGTGAAGCCACCGCGCCGCGCCCTACGCGGCCGCGCAGCTGGTGCAGCTGCGCCAGGCCCAGCCGTTCCGGGTTTTCGATGATCATCAGGCTGGCGTTCGGCACGTCGACGCCGACCTCGATCACCGTGGTGGCGACCAACAGCTGCAGCTCGCCCTGTTTAAACGCCTGCATCACCGCCTGCTTTTCCTGCGCTTTCATGCGGCCGTGCACCAGCGCCACCTTCAGCTCCGGCAGCGCGGCTTTCAATTCTTCCCAGGTGGCTTCCGCCGCCTGCGCTTCCAGCAGCTCGGACTCTTCGATCAGCGTACACACCCAGTAAGCCTGCCGTCCTTCTTCCAGACAGGCGTTTTTCACCCGTTGAATGATGTCGGCGCGGCGGGTATCGGGAATGGCGACGGTGGTCACCGGCGTGCGGCCCGGCGGCAGCTCGTCGATGACCGAGGTATCGAGATCGGCATAGGCGGTCATCGCCAGCGTGCGCGGGATCGGCGTGGCGGTCATGATCAGCTGATGGGCATGGAAGCCTTGCTCTTCGCCTTTCTCCCACAGCGCCAGCCGCTGATGCACCCCGAAGCGGTGCTGCTCATCAATGATCACCAGCGCCAGGCCGTTGAACTGAACCTGCTCCTGGAAGATGGCGTGGGTACCGACCACCATCGACACCTGGCCGCTGGCAATGGCTTCCTGCTGCGCGATGCGCGCCTTGCCTTTCTGTTTGCCCGCCAGCCAGCCGACCTCCAGCCCCAGCGGCTCGAACCACTGGCGGAAGTTGTTGGCATGCTGTTCGGCCAGCAGCTCGGTCGGCGCCATCAGCGCCACCTGCTTGCCGTGCGCGATGGCGCGCAGCGCCGCCAGCGCCGCCACCAGCGTTTTGCCGGAGCCGACGTCGCCCTGCACCAGCCGCATCATCGGGAAGTCTTTTTGCATATCGGCTTCGATGTCGGCCACCACGCGCGTTTGCGCGCCGGTTGGCGAGAACGGCAACTGGGCGAGAAAACGGTTTTTCAGCCGATCGTCCGGCAGCAGCGGCTGCGCCTGATAACTCTGCGCGCCGGCACGCACCGCCAGCATGCTGAGGTTATGCGCCAGCAGCTCTTCGAGGATCAGACGCTTTTGCGCCGGGTGTTTGCCCAGCTCCAGATCCGCCAGCTGGATGTCCGGCGGCGGGCGATGCAGGGTGTGCAGCGCCTGCGGCAGGCTCATCAGGCCGCCGCTCAGCTCCGGCGGCAGCAGTTCGGCGATGGCGCAGGTATCCAGCAGCTCCAGCGCCTGGTCGGTCAGCTTGCGCAGCGTGGCCTGCCGCACCCCCTCGGTGGTGGGGTAGACCGGCGTCAGCGACTCCTGCAGCTCAACCTCGCTGGTTTCGCCCTGAATACGGTACTCCGGATGGATGATCTCCGCGCCGTGGTTGCCGCGTTTGATCTCGCCGTAGGCGGTCACGCGGCGGCCGGTGGCCAGGCTGTTCTTCATTGCGGCGTTGAAGTTGAAGAACCGCATGGTGAGGATGCCGGTGCCGTCGCTGATCTGGCAGGTCAGCATGCGGCGGCGGCCGAAGCTGATGTCGCTGCGCAGCACTTCCCCTTCTACCGTGGCGTAGATGCCTGGCAGCAGATCGTTGATCGGGTAGAGGCGGGTGCGGTCTTCGTAGCGCAGCGGCAGGTGCAGCAGCAGATCCTGAATGGTGTCGAGGCCAAGCTTGGCCAGTTTGCCCGCCTGGCTGGCGCCAACCCCGGAAAGCGTGGTGAGTGGGACAGCATCCAGCAGGCGGCCTTTCATTTGCGCACCGTCGCCTGCATGGCCGCCCACCATTCGGCGCTGGCGACCACCTGGCCCTGTTCGTCGATCTGCGGACGCGGCAGCCCCTTGCGCTTGGCCACGTTGGCCAGCACCGGATAGCCGCCTTCGAACAGCAGACGCTGCTGCTCTTCTTCGTCCAGCATGCTGTTGTCGCGGCGATACAGGCCGGCGTTTTGCCGCTGGCGCTGCGCCTCATACAGGATCAGCGCCGAAGCCACGGAGACGTTGAGCGATTGCACCATGCCGATCATCGGAATGACGATGTCCTGATCGGCGAGCGCCAGCGCTTCTTCGGTGATGCCGGTTTTTTCCTGGCCGAGCAGCACGCAGGTTGGCCGAGTGTAGTCCACCTCGCGGAAATCGACCGCGCGCGCAGACAGGTTGGTGGCCAGAATTTGCATGCCCTGCGCTTTCAGGTGGCCGACCGCGTCGCCGATGGTGCGATGGGTCTTGACGCTGACCCAGCTGTTGCTGCCGGCGGCGGAGGAAACCAGGGTGCGCATGCGGGTGGTGGGCCACACGGCGTGGACCTGATGCACGCCGACGGCGTCGGCGGTGCGGATAATGGCGGAGACGTTATGCGGTTTGTGCACTTGCTCCAGGCAGACCGTCAAATCCGGCTGCCGGGTCGCGAGCATTTCACAAATCCGCGCATAGCGTTCAGGACTCATAAGCGCTAGTTTCGGTTGCGGTTAACTTTGATCACATCCGGCATGATACGGATTTTACGCATAATGTTTGCCAAATGGATGCGATCGCGGGTGGTCAAGCGGATAAAGGCGCTATAAACCCGACCGTCTTTCTCTTCGGTGTTCAGGCTCTGAATATTGGATTCGGCCGCGTTGATTGCCGCCGTCAGGTTGGCCAACGCGCCCTGGTGGTTAAACATATCCACCTTGATCTCGGCGATGAACTCCTGCTCGGTCTCTTTATCCCACTCGACCGCCATGAACTTCTCAGGCTCTTTCTGATAGCCGCGAATATTGCGGCAGGATTCATGGTGGATCACCAGCCCTTTGCCCGGGCTGACGTGAGCGATAATCGGGTCGCCCGGAATCGGACGGCAGCACTTGGCGAAGGTGATCAACACGCCGTCGGCGCCCTTGATGGCCAGGTTGCGCACGCCGGAGGTGGTGCCCAGGCTGGACTGATCGCCCTGCAGGTTCTTCGCCACCACTACGCTCATGGCGTTGCCGAGGCCGATTTCCGCCAGCAGATCGTCCAGCGTCGCCAGCTTCATGCGGTCCAGCTCGTGCTGAATGTTTTCCTGCGGGATTTCGGCCAGCTTGCGGCTGCCGCCCAACGCATGGTTGAGCAGACGGCGGCCGAGGCCGACGGAGTCGTCGCGCTTGAGGTTCTTCAACATCTGGCGAATCTTGGCGCGCGCTTTCGAGCTGACCACGAAGTTCAGCCAGGCGGCGTTGGGCCGTGCGCCCGGCGCGGTGATGATCTCGACGGTCTGGCCGCTGGTCAGCGACTGCGACAGCGGGTATGGCTGACGATCGACGCGTGCGCCGACGCAGGCATGGCCGATATCGGTATGCACCGCATAGGCAAAGTCGACCGGCGTGGCGCCGGCGGGCAGCTCGACGATGCGGCCTTCCGGGGTGAAAACGTAAATCTCATCCGGGAACAGATCGGATTTAACGCTCTCGATAAATTCAAACGAACTGCCGGCGCTTTGCTGCAGCTCCAGCAGGCTTTGCATCCAGCGTTGGGCGCGGATCTGCGCCGTGGTGCCGGTTTCGCCCTGTTCTCTTTCTTTGTAAGCCCAGTGCGCGGCCACCCCCATCTCAGCCATCTGGTCCATGTCTTCGGTGCGGATCTGCACTTCGACCGGCACGCCGTGCGGGCCGATCAGCGAGGTATGGAGCGATTGATAGCCGTTGGCCTTGGGAATGGCGATGTAATCTTTCACCCGCCCCGGGCGCGGTTTATACAGGCTGTGCACCTGGCCGAGTACGCGGTAGCAGGTATCGACCTCTTTCACGATCACCCGGAACGCGTAGATATCCATGATGGAATGGAAACGCTGTTCTTTCAGGTGCATCTTGAGGTAGATGGAGTAGAGGTGTTTTTCCCTTCCGCTGACGCGGCAGGCGATGCCGGCCTCGGTCAGCCGCCCTTCGATCTCGGAGAGGATTTTTTGAATCATCTCTTTGCGGTTGCCGCGCGCGGCTTTCACCACTTCCTTGATCACGCGATAACGGTTTGGGTACAGCGCCTCGAAGCCCAGCTCTTCCAGCTCGGTTTTCAGGTGATGAATACCCAGACGGTGGGCGAGGGGGCTGTAGATTTCCAGGGTTTCACGCGCGATGCGCCGGCGTTTGTCGGGGCGCAGCGAACCGAGGGTGCGCATGTTGTGCGTACGGTCGGCCAGCTTGATCAGCACGACGCGGATATCCTGCACCATCGCCATGATCATCTTGCGGAAGTTTTCCGCCTGCGCTTCTTTCTTGTCCTGGAACTTCAGCTTGTCGAGCTTGGAGACGCCCTCAACCAGTTCGGCGACGCTCTTGCCGAACAGCTGTTCCATATCTTGATAGGTGGCTGGGGTGTCTTCGATGACGTCGTGCAGCAACGCCGCCATCAGCGTCTCGTGATCGAGACGCATTTCCGCCAGGATGCAGGCCACGGCGACCGGGTGAGTAATGTAGGGCTCACCGCTGGAGCGTGTCTGGCCCTCGTGCGCGTCGCGCGCGACGAGGTATGCCTGTTTGAGGCGCTTAATCTGCTCCTCGGGCAGGTAACGTTGAATCAGCAGATTCAGGCTTTCAAACAGGTACAAGGCGGACTCGCAGTCTAATTAACGACGACCTTCAGCAATCGCGGTAACCGCTTGAATCTCTGCGGCTTCCTGCTCTTGCTGTTCCTGGCGCTCACGCACGTCGAGGATCTGGCTGGTGATCAGGCCTTCTTCGATTTCGCGCAGGGCGATAACGGTGTACTTGTCGTTCTCTTCCGGAACCAGTGCATCTTTGCCGCCGGTCTGGATCTGACGCGCCCGACGAGCAGCGACCAACACCAGGTCAAAACGGTTACCAATTTTCTCTACAGCGTCTTGAACAGTTACGCGTGCCATATTTGTGCTACTCCACAGGTGACGAAAAGACTGGGCATGATACTGAAACTGCCTTCAGTCTGCCAATAGTTTGCTGATTAAAGCGTCATGCCGCAGCAACTGGCGGCCCAAACGCAGGCGTTCGGCGCGAATGATGGTCTTCAGATCGGACAGCGCCAGATCGAAATCATCGTTCACGATCAGGTAATCGTACTCCGCGTAATGCGTCATTTCCGCCACGGCCTGAGCCATGCGTTTGGCGATCACCTCTTCGGAATCCTGCCCGCGCCCACGCAGGCGGCGGCCCAGTTCTTCCTTCGACGGCGGCAGAATGAAGATGCTGCGCGCCTGCGGCATTTTGGCGCGGATTTGCTGCGCGCCCTGCCAGTCGATATCCAGAAACACATCCACGCCGGTCGACAAGACTTGTTCGATGGCGGCGCGCGAGGTGCCGTAATAGTTGCCGAACACTTCGGCGTGCTCAAGAAACGCGTCCTGCTCGATCATCCGGCGGAATTCGTCTTTCGAGACGAAGAAATAGTGCTCGCCGTGATTTTCACCCGGGCGACTGTCGCGCGTGGTGTGCGAAACCGAAACCTGCGTGTCGTACAGCGGTTGCGTCTTTAACAAAGCCTGAATCAGACTTGATTTACCTGCGCCACTGGGAGCAGAGACAATATAAAGCGTGCCTTGAGCCATGATGATGTTCGTTGATAACGGTTGATATGCCAAAAACAGCGGATGTGTATTTTCTCCGCACAGTATACACGGCTAACGCGCCGGGTGCAGCGTTAGCTCGCATTTTGCCCGCGGCTTTGCGTGGAAAAAGCGCCGAAAGGGCGAATATGCGCGCTGAAGGGCGACATTTTTGCAGTTTTGGCCTCGGCGGCGGCGCGTTGCCGCCCCGAGATCAGTGATCCGGATGCTGGTAGTTGAACACCGGCAGGCCGAGGCGGAAGCGCAGGGCGATAAGACGCGCGCTCAGGCCGGCGACCAAGGTGAGGATCACCACCAGATTGTGCGGCAGGCTGAGGTGCTGCAGGCCGATATACAGCCAGGCGGCGCTGAAGGAGATGCCGGCGTAGATCTCCTTCTGGAAAACCAGCGGGATGCGGTTGCAGAACATATCGCGCAGCACCCCGCCAAAGACGCCGGTGATCACCGCGGCGATGGCGGCGATAATGGCGCTGTGCCCCATATCCAGGGCCACCTGCGCGCCGATGATGGAGAAGACGATCAGGCCGACGGCGTCGAGCACCAGGAACAGGCGGCGCAGATGGCGCATCAGAGGAGCCACCCAGGTGGTGACGATCGCCGCTATCGCGACGATGACGATGTATTCCGGGTGTTTGACCCAGCCCAACGGAAAATGCCCGAGCAACATATCGCGCACCGACCCGCCGCCGATTGCGGTGACAGAGGCGATGATGATCACGCCGAACATGTCCATTTGGCGGCGGCCGGCCGCCAGCGCGCCGGTCATGGCTTCGGCGGTAATGCCGATGATATAAAGGATGCTCAGTAACATAAGGGGTTCACAGCGTAATTGCGTCAGAATGATGGCCGGCAGGGTAATCGCCGCCGAGGACGCGCGCCACTGAGTTTTTTTCACCGATGGCGTTTCGGATTAATATAGCTAATCCAAACTCCATTTTTATTGCCGATAACCAGCCTTTTTTAACATCTGGCTGTTAATAAAAGCATTAGAAATTTCGCGCTAATTTCCATCGCTGACTATGATTTTTGCAGCGAATCCTTCAACCGAAAAATCGAGATTGCAGATGAAAAACTCCCCGAGACTGGCCGCCGGCGCCATGGTGGCTGCCCTGCTGCTGAGCGGCTGCGTGGCGCCAGGCCACCAGGCTGTTTCCCCCACCCCGGCTTGTCGCACCGGCGATCCGCTGGTGCAGACAACGCTCTACTTCGGCCTGAACCGGCCGGCGGGGCCGGCGATCACCGCCGCCGAGTGGCAAACCTTCGTCGATAGCCAGGTGACGCCGCGTTTTAAAGACGGGCTGACGGTGTTTGATGCCAAAGGGCAGTGGCTGGGTCACGACGGCAAGCTGGCGCGCGAGAACAGCAAGGCGCTGCTGTTGATCCATGCGCCGGGCAAAGAGAGCGAGGCGAATATCGAGGCGCTGCGCAGCGGCTATAAGCAGCAGTTTGCGCAGGATTCGGTAATGCGGGTGGATGCGCCGGTGTGCGTGGCGTTTTAAAGCGAACTCCCGGCCCTGCGGCCGGGAGTGGGGATTACAGCACCAGGCCGGCGATGGCCGCCGACAACAGGCTCACCAGCGTCGAGCCGTAAACCAGCTTCAGGCCAAAACGGGAAACCACGTTGCCTTGCTGCTCGTTCAGCCCCTTAATGGCGCCGGCGACGATGCCGATGGAGGCGAAGTTGGCGAACGACACCAGGAACACCGACAGAATGCCCAGCCCGCGCGGCGACAGCTCCGCCGCGATTTTCTTCAGCTCAATCATCGCCACGAATTCGTTGGCCACCAGTTTGGTCGCCATGATGCTGCCCGCCTTCAGGGCCTCTTCCGCCGGGATGCCGATCAGCCAGGCCAGCGGATAGAACACGTAGCCGAGGATTTGCTGGAAGCTGATGCCGAGCACCGCCGAGAACAGCGCATTGATGGCGGAGATCAGCGCGATAAAGCCGATCAGCATCGCCGCGATGATCATCGCAATTTTGAAGCCGGCCAGAATGTACTCGCCCAACATTTCGAAGAAGCTCTGATCTTCGTGCAGCTTGTTCAGCTTCAGCTCCGGCTCGTCTTCGACCTGATACGGGTTGATGATCGACAGGATGATGAAGGTGCTGAACATATTAAGGATCAACGCCGCCACCACGTACTGCGCGTCGATCATCGACATGTAGGCGCCGACGATGGAGAGCGATACCGTCGACATGGCGGTCGCGGCCATGGTGTACATGCGGCGCGGCGAGATGTCGCCGATGATGCCCTTGTAGGCGATGAAGTTCTCCGACTGCCCCAGCACCAGCGTGCTGACGGCGTTGAACGATTCCAGCTTGCCCATGCCGTTGACCTTGGACAGCAGGGTGCCCACCAGACGGATGATCAGCGGCAGGATGCGGAAATGCTGCAAAATGCCGATCAGGGCGGAAATAAAGATGATAGGGCACAAAACGCCGAGGAAGATAAACGCCAGGCCATCTTTGCTCATGCCGCCGAACACGAACTCCGACCCTTGTGCGGCGTAGGCGAGCAGGGTGTCGAAGAAGCCGGCGACGTGTTTGATCACGCTGAGCCCGCTGGCGGAGTGCAGGAAGAAATAGGCCAGCGCGCCTTCGATCACCAACAGCTGGATGATATAGCGCAGGCGGATTTTCTTGCGATTATTGCTGACCAGCAGCGCCAGGGCGATGATCACCACCAGGGCCATAATAAATTGCAGAATTTGTGGCATAAACGGTCCGTACGGTTCACGGGCAGGAAAAAAACACATTTAGCCACAGCATCGCCGTCCTTTCATTACCTTGCGTGATAATTAGAACAAAATACTTATGGCGTGCGGGATATCTTGCCGATTGTCATCCGCACGCGCTGCTCGGCAGTTTTTCATAAGCCCCCGAAGTGCCTTAGTGAGCCGTCTTCCATGATGCCTGCCGGCTCGCAGCCTGATGCAACCACCGTCCCGCACGTTCAGGCACCTGGAATCTGGCTCGCAATGGGCGATTTTTCATGGCACAAAGCGTGGCTTTCTTGGCTGAGGAAGAGAAACATGTTTGGACAAGGCGCCGGTCGCGATCGGCGCGCATTTTATCGAACAAGGAGACGAACGATGAATATCGGCACGTTGCTCAGGGCGCTGGCCAACGGCGTTAATCCCGACACCGGCGAGCTATTGAGACCGGCTTCAGCGGCCTGCGCGCCGGAGGCTATCCGCCTGCTGTTCGCGTTGGCCGACGAGTTTGACGGTGAATCTGAACTGCAGAAAAAAGCCAGGCTGACGCCGGAAGAAAAGCGGCAGAAGAATCTGGCCGAGGGCCGGCCGGCCAATGCCTACTTCCCCTGGCCGGAAGAAGAAAAACTGCGGCTGCGCGAGAGCCATGCGGCCGGGGCGACGCTGGAGGCGCTGAGCGATGAGTTCGAGCGTTCAACCTGGAGCATTGCGGTGCAACTGCAGACAATGGGGTTGATCGGTGAGGAACAGGCGGCCGCCTATCGCTGATCTATAGCCATAAAAAAGCCCGCGTGGCGCGGGCTTGATGGCGTGCGGAGCGGATCACTCGATGTTCTGGATCTGCTCGCGCATTTGCTCGATCAACACCTTCAGCTCGATGGCGGAGGCGGTGACGTCGGCATTGATTGACTTGGAGGCCAGGGTGTTCGATTCGCGGTTGAATTCCTGCATCATAAAGTCGAGGCGGCGGCCGACGGCTTCTTTCTTCTTCAGGATGTTGTGCGTCTCTTTCACGTGCGCTTCCAGGCGGTCCAGTTCTTCGGCGACGTCGATGCGCTGCGCCATCAGCACCAGCTCTTGCTCCAGGCGAGTGTTTTCCAGCTGCACCTGCGCCTCTTCCAGCTTGCTGACCAGGCGCTCGCGCTGCCATTGCAGGATGTTCGGCATCTGGGCGCGCACTTTGACCACTTCGGCGCTGACGCCGTCGAGGCGCTGTTCGATCAGCGTTTTCAGCGCGGCGCCTTCGCTTTCGCGTGCGACGATAAAGTCATCCAGCGCGCCGTCCAGCGCCTTCATCAGCTCGGCGCTGATGGCGTCCAGATCCTGCTCCTGCGCGGACATCACGCCCGGCCAGCGCAGCACGTCGATCGGGTTGATTTCCCCTTCGTCGCTCTGCATTTTCACCCAGTTGGCGGCTTCGACCAGCTGTTTGGCCAGTTTTTCGTTCAGGATCAGCGAGCTTTGCGCGCTTGGATCCAGTTCGAAACGCAGGTTGCATTCGACTTTGCCGCGGGTCAGGCGGCCACGGATACGTTCACGGATCACCGGCTCCAGGCTGCGGAATTGCTCCGGCAGGCGGATGTAGGTTTCTAAGTAGCGCTGGTTAACGGAACGCAGCTCCCAGGCTGCGCTGCCCCATTCACCCTTGATTTCACGCCGGGCGTAGGCGGTCATGCTGCGGATCATTGATGCGTACCCGTAATAGGAAAAGATGGGGCGATTATAGCGTCGTGGCTGCGGGCAGGATAGGCATTACGTCACGAAGCCCGTATAATGCGCAGCCAATAGTTGATTTGAAGCCGGAGAGAGCCCATGCGTCCTGCAGGCAGAGCACCACAGCAAGTTCGCCCCCTGACACTGACCCGTCACTATACCAAACACGCTGAAGGTTCAGTGCTGGTTGAGTTTGGCGATACCAAAGTCTTGTGCACCGCCACGGTAGAAGAGGGCGTTCCGCGCTTCCTGAAAGGCCAGGGGCAAGGTTGGATCACCGCCGAGTACGGCATGCTGCCGCGCTCCACCCACAGCCGCAACGCCCGTGAAGCCGCCAAAGGCAAACAGGGTGGCCGCACGCTGGAGATCCAGCGCCTGATCGCCCGTTCGCTGCGCGCCGCGGTGGATCTGAAAAAGCTCGGTGAATTCACCATCACTCTCGACTGCGACGTACTGCAGGCCGACGGCGGTACCCGCACCGCTTCCATCTCCGGCGCCTGCGTGGCGCTGGCCGATGCGCTGAACACCCTGGTGGCCAACGGTAAGCTGAAAGCCAATCCGATGAAGGGCATGGTGGCGGCGGTTTCCGTCGGCATCGTCAACGGCGAAGCGCTGTGCGATCTGGAGTATGTGGAAGATTCCGCGGCGGAAACCGACATGAACGTGGTGATGATGGAAGACGGCCGCATGATTGAAGTGCAGGGCACCGCCGAAGGCGAGCCGTTCAGCCACGATGAGCTGTTGGCGCTATTGGCGCTGGCCCGAGGAGGCATCGAAACCATCTTCCAGGCGCAGAAAGCGGCGCTGGCGGACTAATTTTTCAAGGCGACTGAGAAGTCGCCTTTTTTATGCCCGCCGATCGGGCGGCAGTAATGACAAGACCCAAGCAGATTCAGACGAGGAGAAGCAGTAATGAAAGCCTATCAGCGCCAGTTTATCGAGTTCGCGCTTAACAAGCAGGTATTGAAATTCGGCGAGTTTACCCTGAAATCCGGCCGCACCAGCCCGTATTTCTTCAACGCCGGCCTGTTTAATACCGGGCGCGATCTTGCGCTGTTGGGGCGCTTCTATGCCGAAGCCCTGATGGATTCCGGCATCGATTTCGATCTGCTGTTTGGCCCGGCCTATAAAGGCATTCCTATCGCCACTACCACGGCGGTTGCGCTGGCGGAACACCATGAGCGCGACGTGCCTTACTGCTTTAACCGCAAGGAAGCCAAGACCCACGGCGAGGGCGGTTCGCTGGTGGGCAGCCCGCTGCAGGGCCGCGTGATGCTGGTGGACGATGTGATCACCGCCGGTACCGCGATCCGTGAGTCGATGGAAATCATCGGCGCCAGCGGCGCTTCGTTGGCGGGCGTGCTGATCTCCCTCGACCGTCAGGAACGCGGCCGCGCGGATATCTCCGCCATTCAGGAAGTGGAACGCGACTACCACTGCAAGGTGATTTCGATCGTGACGCTGAAGGATCTGATCGCCTATCTGGAAGAGAAACCGGAAATGGCGGACCACCTGGCGGCGGTGCGCGCTTACCGCGAGCAGTACGGGATATAAGTAAAAACGCCGGGCATGCCCGGCGTTATCGTTATTGCAGCTGGGCCGCCAACAGCGGCCAGCGGGCGTCGAATTCCTGCGTTGGGCGATAGCGGAATTCCGAACGCACATAGCGCGACAACATGCCTTCGCAGAAGGCCAGCAGCTGGCTGGCCAACAGCGTTTCATCGACGATGAAGCCTTTGCCTTCGCGCAATTTGCGCTCTTTCAACACCTGACGCAGCTGCGCCTCGATGCGTTCGAACAGCTGGTTGATGCGGCCCTGCAGGCGATCCTGTTCAAACATCAGCGCGTGGCCGGTCATGATGCGCGTCAGCCCCGGGTTACGTTCCGCAAAGCCCAGAATCAGCAGTAAAATCAGGCGCAGACGATTAAACGTCTCTTTCTCGTCCTGCAAGATCAGGTTGATGCGGGTGATCAGGCTGTCTTCGATAAACTCGATCAGACTGTCGAACATCCGTGTCTTGCTGGGGAAATGCCGGTACAGCGCAGCTTCAGAAACACCCACGTTTGCGGCGAGCTTGGCGGTGGTAATGCGCTGGCTGCCGTCGCTGGATTCCAGCATCTGGGCTAACGCCTGCAATATTTCCTCGCGCCGATTCCTTTTCGTATTTTCTTTTTCTGCCATGTCTGATTAGACCCTTGCTAAAACTTAACTGACGGAAACCCGGGCACCGGCCGCTGCAGAGCAGGCTCTGTGCGGCTTATGTGATAGCTTTTTTACGATGCTGGGGTCAGCGGCCTTCACGGCCTTTTTCCGCGCTGCCTGGTGTGCGCTGCAATTGTCGCGGTAAAACCTTGCCGCAGAGACATCCTTCTCCCCGGAAAGGCAAGGTTCAGGCGACGTTTCCCTGCCGGCCATCGTGCATTGGGTGGCGCTTAGTGGCGCCCCGAGTGGCCGAAGCCGCCTTCGCCGCGCTCGCTACTGTCGAACTCTTCCACCAGGTTGAATTCGGCCTGCACCACCGGCACGAAGACCATCTGCGCGATGCGTTCGCCCGGCTCGATGGTGAAGTGCTTCTGGCCGCGGTTCCAAACGGACACCATCAGCTGGCCCTGGTAATCGGAGTCGATCAGGCCGACCAGATTGCCCAGCACGACGCCGTGCTTATGGCCCAGGCCTGAGCGCGGCAGGATCACCGCCGCCAGGCCGGCGTCGGCGATATGGATCGCGAGACCGGTAGGCAGCAGCGTGGTTTCACCCGGCGCCAGCTCCACCGCGCTGTCCAGGCAGGCGCGCAGGTCGAGACCGGCGGAGCCCGGAGTGGCGTAGGCCGGTAGCGGGAAATCCTGACCGATGCGCGGGTCGAGGATCTTAACGTCGATTTTTTTCATCATAACGGCTGACTATCTCGTCTATTAAACGTTGGCCAAGGAGTGCCTTGTCGCTCAGCGCCAGGCGTTTCTCTCCATCCTGCCAAAAAAGGTGCAGGGCATTGGTGTCGCTGTTGAACCCGTGCTCTGCAAGCGATACATCGTTAGCGCAAATCAAATCCAGCTTCTTACGCGCCAGTTTTTGCCGCGCGTATTCTTCCACATTCTGGGTTTCGGCGGCAAACCCCACGACAAACGGTCGATTTTTGGTCATCGCCGCCACGCCGGCGACGATATCGGGGTTTTTTACCATCTTGAGGACGATTTCATCACCCTGTTTTTTTATTTTTTCATCGGCGATCCGCTCGGGACGGTAGTCGGCTACGGCGGCGCAGGAGATGAAAATCTGCTGCTGAGCGGCGCGCTGTTGCACCGCCTGTTCCATCTCCAGCGCGCTGGTGACGTCCACGCGTGTGACCTTCGGCGGCGTCGGCAGGCTCACCGGCCCGGCGATCAGCGTCACCTGCGCGCCGCGGGCGGCGGCGGCGCGGGCGATGGCGAAGCCCATTTTGCCGGAGCTGTGATTGCTGATGAAGCGTACCGGATCCAGCGCTTCGCGCGTCGGGCCGGCGGTGATCATAACCTGCAAATGTTGCAGATCCTGCGGGGCGGAGAAATGACCGTTCGCCAGCTCGACGATGTCCAGCGGATCCAGCATGCGGCCCGGGCCGACGTCGCCGCAGGCCTGGCTGCCGCTGTCCGGCCCCCAGAGCAGCATGCCGCGCGCCTGCAGCGTTTGCAGGTTGGCCTGCGTGGCGGCGGCGCGATACATCTGCTGGTTCATGGCGGGGGCGGCGGCGATAGGGGCGTCGGTCGCCAGGCAGACGGTAGTCAGCAGATCGTTGGCCATGCCGGCGGCGACGCGCGCCAGCAGATCGGCGGTCGCCGGCGCCAGAATCACCAGATCCGCCCATTTGCCAAGTTCGATGTGGCCCATGGCGGCTTCGGCGGCGGGATCCAACAGATCGTCGGACACCGGGTGGCCGGAAACGGCCTGCAGCGTCAGCGGCGTAATGAACGCCTTGGCGGCGTGGGTCATCACCACGCGCACTTCCGCGCCCCTGTCGCGCAGGCGGCGCACCAGCTCTGGGCATTTGTAGGCGGCGATGCCGCCGCTGATGCCAAGCACAATATGTTTGCCGGAAAGTCCCGTCATCATCATTGTCCGATTGAAAGCCGAAAGATGCGCCATTTTAGCATATCCGCCGTTCAGGTGAGCGATTCTGCAATGGCTGCAGGGCGTTACATTGTGCTTTGCGAAACACTTCGCAATGTTATCAAACACCTGTCGAACGCGCCGGGGGGCGCATGGCATGCTGTAGCCCTTTCAGGGAGGAACACGATGAGCAACCCGACTGTGGCGTGCTGGCCGGGCGCGCTGGCGCCGCGTGAAAAGCTGTTGATGCAGGGGGCCGCGGCGCTGTCCGACGCAGAGCTGTTGGCCATTTTCTTGCGCACCGGGTTGCCCGGCGTGCACGTAATGCAGCTGGCGGAGCAGCTGCTGCGCCGATTCGGCTCGCTTTACCATCTGATGTCGGCCGATCATCAGGCGTTTTGCAGTCAAAAAGGCCTAGGCGACGCCAGCTATACGCAGCTGCAGGCGATTGCCGAGCTGGCGCTTCGCTTCTTTTCCAGCCATCTCTCGCAGGAAAACGCCATGCTTAACCCGCGCGTCACCCAGCATTATCTGCAAAGCCTGCTGGCGCATCGTGAGCGAGAGGTCTTTTTGGTATTGTTTTTAGACAATCAGCATCGGGTTATTCGCCATCAGGAGATGTTTGCTGGTACCATCAGCAGCGTCGTCGTCTACCCGAGAGAAATTGTGCGTGAAGCGTTGAAGGCTAATGCCGCCGCGCTGATTCTCGCGCATAATCACCCCTCGGGTAAGGCTGAACCCAGTCATGCCGACCGTTTGATAACTGAACAGGTGGTGAAAGCCTGCCAGTTATTGGAGATCCGAGTGCTCGATCATTTGGTGATCGGTCGGGGTGAATGCGTCTCTTTTGCCGAGCGCGGATGGCTTTAAGCGATTTTTTCGCGATCCTTGTGGGATCTTTAGCTGTTCGGGACTTGAGCACTTACGCTTCAGAGCGTATACTACGCCACCTTTGAGAATCTTGGGTTTGGCGCAAGAGCCTATCTCAGCAGGTTTCTGACCTGATGTGTGGTTTCTACCTGATGACGAGAGTCTCCTCAGTATGAAGTTTGCTGAGATGGGCTCTAAAAGCCTGACGAGGCGGCCATACCCTATACGAAGCTCGAGCTGATTTGATTTTTGGAGAATAGACATGTCCCGAGTCTGCCAAGTTACTGGCAAGCGCCCGGTGAGCGGTAACAACCGTTCCCACGCAATGAACGCGACCAAACGCCGTTTTCTGCCTAACCTGCACTCACACCGTTTTTGGGTTGAGGCTGAGAAGCGCTTTGTAACTCTGCGTGTATCTGCTAAAGGTATGCGTGTTATCGATAAGAAGGGTATTGAGACGGTTCTGGCCGATCTGCGTGCCCGTGGTGAGAAGTATTAAGGAACTGAATCATGGCTAAAGGTGTTCGCGAGAAGATCAAGCTGGTTTCTTCTGCTGGTACTGGTCACTTCTATACCACCACGAAGAACAAGCGTACTAAGCCGGAAAAATTGGAACTGAAGAAATTCGATCCAGTTGTCCGTCAGCACGTAGTATACAAAGAAGCTAAAATTAAATAATTTTAGTGGATTAATGAAAAACCCGGCCTTGGCCGGGTTTTTTGTTTTATAAAGGGTAGAAAACATCGGAGGGGAAGCCAGATGCCTGAATTACCGGAAGTTGAGACGAGCAGACGCGGTATAGAGCCTTATCTTGTCGGCCACAGCATTCAGTATGCGGTGGTGCGCAACGCGCGCCTGCGCTGGCCGGTTTCCGAGCAGATCCTGACGCTGAGCGATCAGCCGGTGCTCAGCGTGCAGCGTCGGGCCAAATACCTGCTGATTGAGCTGGAGCGCGGTTGGATTATCGTGCATCTGGGCATGTCGGGCAGCCTGCGCATGCTGCGTGAGGAAAACGAAGACGAAGCCGGCAAACACGACCACGTCGATCTGGTGATCAACAACGGTATGATCCTGCGCTATACCGATCCGCGCCGCTTCGGCGCCTGGCTGTGGTGCGAAGACCTGGCGACCAGCAGCGTGTTGGCGCATCTGGGGCCAGAACCGCTGAGTGAGGCGTTCAACGGCGACTACCTGTATGAAAAATCACGTAATAAGCGCACGCTGATCAAACCGTGGCTGATGGATAATAAGCTGGTGGTCGGGGTCGGTAACATTTACGCCAGTGAATCGCTGTTCAGCGCCGGGATCCTGCCCGATCGTCCGGCGGGATCCTTGACCAAAGCCGAAGCGGCGCTGTTGGCGAAGACCATCAAGGCGGTGTTGCAACGCTCCATCGAGCAGGGCGGCACCACATTGCGCGACTTTTTGCAGTCGGACGGCAAACCGGGGTACTTCGCGCAGGAGCTGCAGGTTTATGGACGGGCGGGAGAACCCTGCCGCGCATGCGGCACGCCGATTGAATCCGCCAAGCACGGGCAACGCAGCACCTTCTTTTGCCGACGCTGCCAGCGCTGAGTATCACGCGGCGGCGAGCTTCGCCATCAGCGCCTGAGTGACCACATCGGGCAGGAAAGGCGCGATATCGCCGCCGTGGCGGGCGACCTCCTTCACCAGTGAGGAGGAGATGAACGACCACTCTTCGGAAGGCATCAGGAACACGCTTTCCAGCGTCGGCATCAAATGGCGGTTCATGTTCGCCAGCTGCAGTTCATACTCAAAGTCAGACACCGCCCGCAGGCCGCGCACCAGGATATTGGCATTCTGGTGAGCGGCGAAATGCGCCATCAGCTCGCTGAAGCCCAGTACCTCCACATTGTCCAGATGCGAGGTGACCTGCGTCGCCAGCGCCACGCGCTCATCCAGGCTGAATAGCGGCTTTTTGCTCGGGCTGGCGGCGATGGCCAGAATCACGTGATCGAACATCAGCGACGCGCGCGTCACTAAATCCAGGTGGCCGTTGGTCATGGGATCGAAGGTCCCGGGATAGATGGCTTTGCTGGTCATGATTCACTTCTCTGAGTAGTTGCGGCCCAATGCCCATAATGCGGCATATTTATTGAAGGTATATTGCGCGTTGACCACCGCTAACAGCAACCCCTGTTTACCGTCGAGGAAGCCGGCCCGCAGCAGCCAGGTTTTGACGAAGGCGCCGAGCGTGTGGGTCAGGATGGACAGATAGCCGCAACGCTTGCCGGCCCGGTGGCGCTGTGTGGCCCATTCTTCGGCATAGCGCAGCTGTTTGCGCTGAAAGGCGAAGAAGTCGCGGCAGGTCAGGTGCAGCATATCGCCGCTGAGGGGGATCACTTTGGCGTCGCCGATGTTCAGCGACTCGTGCACCAGATCGTCGTTATAGCGATAGCGTGAATTGGCGTACAGGCGGTTGACGCGGTCGGGATACCAGCCGCTGTGGCGCATGAAGCGGCCAAGGAACAGGTTGCGCCGCGCGCAGCTGTAAACGGCGCCGTCGTCCGGCGCGTTCAACACCCGCTCGATGGATTGCCGCAGTTCGGGGGTGACGCGTTCGTCGGCGTCGATCATCAATACGTAGTCATGGCTGGCGTAGCTTTGCGCCAGCTGGCGCTGCTTGCCGAATCCTTGCCAGTCGGTGTGCGTGAAGACTTTGGCGCCCAGACTTTCGGCGACGGCGACGCTGTCGTCCTCGCTGCCGGAGTCCAGCACGATGATTTCATCGGCCCAGGCGACAGAGCGCAGGCAGTCCGGCAACAGCCCGGCTTCGTTTTTGGCGATCATCACCACCGACAGGCTTTTGCGGCTGCTCATTCAGTGACTCCGGGGCGGCAGGTGCGGTTCCAGCAGCTGCAGCAGGCGCTGCAACGCTCCCTGATTCTGATACAACACTTCCACCGCATGGCGGCCGTAGTAACGGCGGTAGTCTTCGTCGGTCAACAGGGTTTCCACTTCCTTTACCAGCGAATCCACGTCGGTCACGGTGATCAGGCCTTCGGCCTGCGAAAGCTTGGCGCAGATGTCTTTAAAGTTGAAGGTGTGCGGGCCCATCAGCACCGGGATGGCGTGGGCGGCAGCTTCCAGCGGGTTATGCCCGCCACGTTCCACCAGGCTGCCGCCGACAAAGGCCAGATCGGCGATGCCGTACAACAGCATGAGTTCGCCCATGGTATCGCCGATCACCACCTGGGTGCTGCCGGACGGGATTTCGCCGCTGCTGCGCAGGGTGTAGCTGAAGCCGGCCTTCTGTACCAGTTCCTTGGCGGTCGGGAAGCGTTCCGGGTGGCGCGGCACCAGGATCAGCAGCAGGTCGGGGTGTTTTTCCAGCAGCTTGCGGTGCGCTTCGAGCAAGATGGTTTCTTCGCCTTCATGGGTGCTGGTGGCGATCCACACCGGGCGGCGCGGCGCCCATTGGCGGCGCAGCGTAACGGCGCGGGCGGCCAGTTCCGGGGTGACGGAGATATCGAATTTCAGGCTGCCGGTAACGGCCAGCTGCGAGCGTTTCAGGCCCAGTTCGATAAAACGATCGCCGTCTTCCTGGTTCTGTGCGGCGATCAGCGTAATGCGGCGCAGCATATCGCGCATGAATCCGCCAATTTTCTTATAGCCGGCGGCGGATCGCGCCGACAGGCGCGCATTGGCGATCACCAGGGGGATTTGCCGCTGATGCAGTGCGTTGATCAGGTTAGGCCATAGCTCGGTTTCCATGATGATCACCAGCTTGGGATTCACCTGGTCGAGGAAGCGGTTCATGGAACCGGGCAGATCGTAGGGCAGATAGACATGATGCACGTCTTTGCCGAAAGCGGACTGGACGCGTTCTGAACCTGTCGGGGTCATTGTGGTCACAGTTATCGGCAAAGCGGGGTAACGATGGCGCAGCGCCCGCACCAGCGGGATGGCCGCCAGCGTTTCGCCGACGGAGACGGAATGCAGCATAATGCCGCCCGGCACGACTTTCCCGGCGCAGAAGCCATAGCGTTCCGCCCAGCGTTTACGGTAGGCTGGAGCTTTGCGGCTGCGCAGCAGTAAGCGGAGCCAGATCAGGGGTTGGATGAGGTAGAGTAGTACCTGATATAAACGCAGCAACATTCTATCAATTTCATTTATATGGGTTATTCGGAATAGTACCATAACTGGAAGGGAAAGGCGCTAATTTGGTAACCTTGGGTGTCAGTTTCAGACAACCGGCGAGCGATTTCGCCGATAGGCTCGGAATGAAGAATATTTTAATTATTCGCCGCGACAACATCGGCGATCTTGTTTGCACCACGCCTCTGATTGAAGGGGTGAAAATTGCCTATCCAGACGCAAAAGTTTATCTGCTGATCAATAAAGTCAGCCAGGACGTTGTTAAAAACAACCCTCATCTCGAGAAAGTCTTTGTCTATAAAAAGGCCAAGCACAAGGCGAAAAATGAAACGACGTTGGGCGTTTATTTCGAACGTCTGATGATCTTCCTGAAGCTGCGCAAAATAAAGTTCGATGCGGTCATTCTGGCTAACCCGGTGCCTTGCAAATACAGCCTGCGTTTAGCGAAAATGGCCGGCGCCACCCATATCATCGGCGCCGATTTGGGCACGAAAGATATTCAGCGCCCGTTCCGCAAGGACGATTTCCGCGGTCTACATCAGGTCGAACACACCTACAGCTATTTATCGGCGATAACCGATCAAGCCATTCCGATCCCGCCGGTGCGGGTATTCCTGACGCCGGAAGAGCGGCAGCTGGCGGCGCAGCGGCTGCAGGAACGCCTGCCGTCGGTCGAACGGGTTTGCGCCGTGCATATCAGCAGCCGCAGCCCGAAAAGGCGCTGGCCGGTTGAACGCTATGCCGAAATCATCAACCGCCTGACCGCCGATCCCCGCACCGGCGTGCTGATCTTCTGGTCGCCGCAGGGCACGCTGGCGCCGGACGACATCGGCGATCAGCAGCGCGCAGAACAGCTGTTGGCGTTGTGCCAAAACGAACGCGTTGCGCTTTATCCGACGGCCTCGGTGCGCGAGCTGTTGGGCGGGTTCGATTTATGCGACCGGGTGCTGTGCAGCGACGGCGGGCAGATGCATCTTGCCGCCGCGCTGAATAAGGATATGGTGGTGTTCTTTGGCGATACCGATAAAACGTCCTGGCATCCATGGACCGGCCGTCATCATATTTTGCAGAGTGAGTCGGGGCACTGTGAAGATGTTTCTGTCGATGAGGTTTGGCAGAAAATGCAGGCGCTAAGCTAGCGAAGAAAATAAGGCAGGTATCACCTGCCTTATTTATTACTTTATTATTTTTCTTTCAGCTCAATATATTGACGGCAAATAGGCTCCAGCCCATAGCTCAGCAATTGCTGTTGATTTATCTGCGGCGGATTGGCGTAAATTTCCGCCATTTTTTCTGCCAGCGACGCTTCGTTTAATTCCGCCAACGCGTTAGCCATGCCGGCTTTTTCCAGAATTTCCGCAGGGCCGCCCGGACAGCGGGTGCTGACCACCGGCGTGCCGCACAACAGCGATTCTACCAGCACATTGCCAAACCCTTCGCTATCGGAGCTGAGCACCAACAGCGAGGCATGGCGGATAAACGGATAGGGATTGGCCTGGAAGCCGAGGAACAGCACGCGCTCTGCGATACCCAAGTCTGCC
Source organism: Serratia sp. CY55921 (assembly GCF_052167655.1). Taxonomy (NCBI): domain Bacteria; kingdom Pseudomonadati; phylum Pseudomonadota; class Gammaproteobacteria; order Enterobacterales; family Yersiniaceae; genus Serratia; species Serratia sp. CY55921. The sequence goes on from NZ_JBJNMU010000008.1 coordinate 46,962, forward strand.
GCCAGACGCTTGACCTCGGCGACGCGGGCGTCATCCCCGGTGCCGATCAAAGCCAGCGGCGCCTGAATACCGGATTGCGCATAGGCTTTCAGCAGGCGGTCATGCCGCTTGGTGGCGTGAAAGCGGCCGACGTGCACCAGATAGTCCTGACCGGCCAGTTCGCAAGGTGCCGCCGCCTGTTGCCGGATGGCGTCGATGTCGAACGGGTTATTGATGACCGCCAGCCGACGCGGGTGGATCGGCAAATTCTGCTGCAGATCGCCGCCGACCGCCTGTGAAACGGCGACGATATTTCTCCCCTGGTAAACGTTGGCGATTTTACGTTGCTTGAGCCAGCGATCCAGGCCTTTGCGGTGGCCGAGGTAGGAGGTGGAGAGAATGCCGTGAATGCAGAACCACAGACGATCCGAAGCCAGCCGCTTGCTGCGGCTGACGATGCGATCGGTTTTGTGCAGGTTGGAGAACACCAGATCGAACGCGCCGTGTTGGCGCTCGTGTTCGGCTACCGCCCGATCCAGCGCGGCGGCGCGGCGCGACAGCTCGGTCAGCTTGCGCCAGGGGGCACGGCTGCGATCGGCCACCACCTGATAATCAATGCCTGACGGGATAGGGTAATTGCAGACGTCACGCAGCGAGATCAGACTGACGTCATGCCCCTGTTGCTGCATGCCTTGGCACAGGGTCAGCACCACTTTTTCCGCGCCGCCTCCCGGCAGGCCATCGATGATCATCAGAATACGCATAGCTAATCCAGTAACCGGTTATAGAGGGAAATGAGCTGTTCGGAGAGATGCGCCGGCGTAGCCGTCATAATGCGCAATCTTGCCGCTTCGCCCATGGAGGATCCCAGCGCCTGGCGCGGCAGCGCCCGAATGGCTTCCGTGATGGCCGGCACGTCGAGCGCGTCGGTCACGAAGCCGTTCTGGCCCGGGGTGATAAACTCGGCGCCGCCGCAGGTGGTGCTGGTGATAACCGGCAGGCCGCAGGACATCGCTTCCAGAATCACATTCGGGAACGGATCGTACAGCGTCGGCAGCAGCAGCGCATCCGCGGCCTGATAGAACGGCAGAGTCTGCTTCTGCACGCCCATAAAGTGAATGCGATCGCCGCAGCCCAGCGACTGCGCCAGCGCCCGGTAACGCTTTTCGGCTTTATCTTTACCGACCACCAAGAGGTGGCTGTCGGTCGCCGCCACGGCGCGGATGGCGGCGGCCAGCCCTTTGCGCTCGAAACCGGAGCCGACGAAGATCAGGCAGTGCGCCTGTTGCGGGATCTGATATTGCTCACGCAGGCGTCGGCGCTGGGCCTCGTCGGCGGGCAGGAACTTTTGATTGTCGATGGCGTTATAGATCACCGTGATTTTGTCGGCGGGCACGCCAAAGTCGGCGATGATTTCCCGTTTGATCATCTCGGCGTTGCAGATGACGGCTTTCAGCTCCGGTGCGGCGTACATGGCGCGCTCGGCGCACATCACATAGCGGTGATAACGGTTGGAAAACAGCCACTTGCGGCGCCACTCGGGCAGCAGCCGCGCGCGTTGCAGCAGCCAGCGGCGGTGTACGCCGTCGCCGGCGCGGTAGATATCGCAGCCGGGAATGCGCTCATGGCTTTGCACCAGATCGAAGCGCTCTTTCTGCCACAGCGCCCTGGCCGCCACGGCGAAGCCCCGTTCGCGACTGATGCGGCCGAGTTTCAACGGGTTACACAGGTGAATATGCCAGTTTGGATTGGCGTCACCCTGCCATTCGCGAGTGATGACGTTCAGATCGAGATCCTGTTGCTCCAGCGCCTCCAGGGCGCGGGAAACGAAACGTTCGGCTCCGCCGTCCGGGCGGTATTTTTGGCGAACGATCGCCAAACGAAATGCTTTCATGCCAGCGTGCTCCGCGCGGCTGCAATCACCGCGTCTGTAGGAATGAGGTCGAGATACCGTTCATCGGTGCCGGTATCGATGGCGTCCGGGTCGGGCAGTTCGCCAAAGTCGCCGGCCCAGATCACGGCGCCGGTAGCCTGCCATGGCCGCCAGAAAGTCAGCTTGGAAGGGCCGAATAACGCCACGCACGGCGTTTGCAGCGCGGCGGCCATATGCATCGGCACCGAATCCACGCCGATAAACAGCTTGGCGTGGTCAATCAGGGCGGCCAGTTGGCGCAGCGTCAGCTGGCCGGCCAACGAGATCACACCCTGCGGCGGGCAGAGCGCCAAAATGCGCTCGACCATGGCTTTTTCTCTGGCGTCGGGGCCGGAGGTGATCACCAACTGGTGGCCGTCGGCCTGCAAGGCGGTGAGGGTGGCGGCCATTTTCTCTTCGCTCCAGCATTTGAAGAACCAGCGCGAGGTGGGCTGCACCACAATATAACTGCCGGCGACGCCCTGTTTCTGCAACAGTTGCTCACAGGTCTGCCAATCCTGCGGATCATAACTCATGGTGACATGCTCATTGAGCGCGGGCAGGTTCAGCGGCGCCAGCAACGAGAGATTTTGTTCGACGGTATGCAAGTGGGCGTGATTGTCTACCGGCACCAGCTGCGTGTGGCAGTGGCGCCACAGGAAGCCGCGGCGTTTGGGGAAATCGAAGCCCAAACGGATGCGCGCGCCGGTCAGGCGCGTGATGATGGCGCTGCGCCACTGATCGGCCAGATTGACCACCAGATCGTAGCGCTGCGCCTTCAGGCGGCGCAGCAGCGCCAGCTCATGTCCGAGGTGAGCGCGGGCGCCCTGTTTTTTCCATTGGCGATCGATGGCGAACAGGGTCGACAGTTCCGGATTACTGGCCAGCATCTCCTGCGTTTCCTGATACAGCAGCACATCGATCCGGGCCTGCGGGTAGTTTTGCCGCAGGCTGCTGATGACCGGCGTGACCAGCAGCATATCGCCGTGGTGGCGCAATTTTATGATCAGAATACGCTGTACGGATGGGGCGGAAGTTAGGGCTGGCGCGTCGTTCATCATGAGTCGCTTTCTGGGAAACCAATCTTTGATTCTAAATGACCCGATCGCATGTGGCTACTGTTGCACGGTTTTCTTGCCGGGCCGCAAAAAAATCGCCGAGCCGGGGACGAATGCGCTTCAACGTTGTCCAAACCAGGCAGCAAAGTCGTTTGCCCTGGCGAAACGGGCTGCGTAACATAGCGTATTCTGTTGATATCAGGTTCGATATTCATGACTAAACCGGCGTTTCTCATCACCATTGATACCGAAGGCGATAATCTGTGGCAAAACCACGATCGCATCGCGACCGAAAACACGCGTTTCTTGCCGCGCTTTCAGGCGCTGTGCGAGAAATATGCCTTCAAGCCGGTTTATCTCACCAACTATGAAATGGCGATGGATCCGGCTTACGTCGAGTTCGCGCGTGACGTGATCGCCCGCGGTGCCGGTGAAGTCGGCATGCATCTGCACGCCTGGAACAGCCCGCCGCTGACGCCGCTCACCGATGACGACTGGCGCCACAAGCCTTATTTGATCGAGTATCCCGCCGATCAGATACGCGCCAAGGTCGACCACATGACCAAACTGCTGGAGGACGCCTTCCAGACCAAAATGCTCAGCCATCGCGCCGGCCGTTGGGCGTTCAACGAATACTATGCCTCACTGCTGCTGGAATACGGCTATCAGGTGGATTGTTCGGTCACGCCGCGGGTCAACTGGCAGTTTTCGCCGGGCAACCCGCAGGGCAACGGCGGTACCGATTACAGCCGGTTCCCGTCGCAGGCCTATTTCATCGATCCGCAGAACATCGCCAAGCCGGGCGCTTCGTCGCTGCTGGAAGTGCCGATGAGCATCCAGTACAAGCATTCGGCGCTGATGAATGCGTTCAAGCAGGGCTATGATCGGCTGCGCGGCAAGCGGCGTTCGCCGTCCGTCAACTGGCTGCGGCCGAGTGGCGGCAACGTGGCCAAGATGATAAGCGTGGCCGAGACGTCGTTGGCGCAGGGGCATGACTACGTCGAGTTTATGCTGCACTCCTCCGAGTTTATGCCGGGCGGCAGCCCGACGTTCAAAACCGAGCAGGATATCGAAGTGCTGTACCGCGATCTGGAGCAGCTGTTTGACTGGCTGCAGCAGCGCACGGTGGGCATGACGCTGGCCGAGTATTATCAACTTAAAGCGAACTAAGCACGCACATGTCGAAGAAATGGAAAATCAAGGTTGCCGACTGGTTTTTGCGGCGCTATACGGCGAAGTACGGCCGTTTTCAGGACAAGGCGACGTTCGACGGCGCCCAGCAGTTTGACAATATCGTCATCTATTCCACCACGGCGTTGGGCGACTTCATGTTCAACACGCCGGCACTGAGGGCGATGAGGGAACGCTATCCCAACGCGCACATCACGCTGGTGGTGCACAAGAAAAACCGCGAACTGGTGGAAAACGGCCGCTATTACGATCGCGTGGTGTATTGGGACAGCAAGATCAAGACGATACGCCCATTGCTGAAATCGCTGCGCGAACATCAGCCGGATTTGGCGCTGATCCTGCACTCTCACCTGCCTTATGACATCATCAGCGCCGTCATGGCGGGGGCAAAGTACATCATCAGGGATAACTACAGCTCGGGCATTTGCGGGCTGGAACCTTGGTTAACCAACTATATCTTCCATTATTACGGCCATTTCGTGCGCCGCAAGCTGGAGCTGATTTCCATTTTGGGTTGCCGCAGCGACGATCCGACGATGGAAATTCCCGTGGACTATCAGCGCGGCGTCAAAAGCAGCGACCATCCCACCATCGGTTTTCAACTTGGGGCATCGACGGAGTCGCGTTGCTGGCCGGTGTCGCACTATGCGCGCCTGGCCGATGAGCTGGTGGCGAAGCACCCCAATGTGCGCATCGTGCTGATTGGCGCACCGCTTGACGACGGCAAAGCCCAACAGTTTATGAGCCTGATCGGCCCGCAAACGCTGGCCTGCGTGGATAATCAAATCGGTAAAACGGGGCTGCAAGGCTTGCTGACGTTGCTCGACAGTTTCCATGTTCTGGTCACCGGCGACACCGGGCCGCTGCATCTGGCGGTGGCACTGAAGGTGAAAACCATCAGCCTGTTCGTGACCGCCGATTCACGCTCCACCGGGCCGATTCAGGATCCTGAACTGCACCGCATCATTCAGGTGTCGCGTACCGGCTATACGATGCCGCTGGAGGCGGAAAGCCCGATGGGGGTCATTCAGCCGCAGCGGATTTATGACGAACTGGTCGCGCACGTGCCTTTAGCGCGCTAGAGGTGCGGCGACGCATCGGCCGCCAGGCCGATGCGGTTAGCGTGGTTTGCGCCCGCGCAGCTTCGAAAGAAAGGTATCCACTCGCGCATAGCGCATCTGGCGGACTTTTTTGCCCGGCACGTCGCTGTTGCGGCAGACAGCGGCGGCGCGGCGCAGAATTTGCAGCGTTGCCGGCGCGTAATGATAATAACCGTACACCGCCTTGGACATGCTTTTCACCTCGGAAAAGCAGTTGGCCAGCATCAGGGCGGCCAACCGGCGCAGCGGCTCATCCCCAGGATGCTGCGCCACAAAGCGCAGCATCTTCTCCATGGCGAACAGCAAATCTTCAATATCTTTGGGTTTGATATTGCGGGTGATGCCCTGGCTGTTATCCCGGTAGAAATAGAGTTCGCAGTCAAGATGGGCGATGCGGCGAGTTTTGAAATACTGAAAAGGCGTGAAAATCACGTCTTCATAACGCCTGCCGTCTTCGAACGTTTCCCCTGCCAGCAGCGTGCGCTTATATACCCGGCTCCAGAGGTGCCACATCGAGCGTGCGAACAGCGGTTGCAGGCTGCCCAGCCCCAACGAGGAAAAGTCGTAGGCTGCGGGCTGCGTCGCGCGGTTCTCGGGTTTCGGCAGTTGTTCGGTGAACTTCTGATAATTAAAATCGATCAGGTCATATTCATCGGCGATCAGCAGGGGCCGCAGGATCGCCAGATAGTCGTCGCTCAGCAGATCGTCGCCGTCGAGAAAGGTGACGTAGCGCCCGGTGGCTCGCTGCAGGCCGACATTGCGGGCGTGCGCAATGCCGCCGTTGGCCTGTGAAATAAAAGCCACGTGCGGATGCTGCCGCTGCGCCAGATACCGGCTGACCAGCGCCCCTGACGCATCGGTAGAGCCATCGTCGATGATGACCACCTCAATCTCATCAGAAATCTGCGTAAATAACGAATCCAGCGCAGCGATGACGAACGCTTCGTTATTGTAAAACGGCACGATAACGCTGAGCAGCGGTGGCTGATGAGTTTTCACGCGGTCTGCTCCTGGGCGGAAGGCGGTTTCGCCACGGAGAGCACGGCGGCGATCAGCGCCAGACAGAACATGACGGTGCCTTCCGTGCTGAAGAAGATGACATCGCTAAGACCGTAAACGAACAGGCTGGCGCTCACGCTCAGCAACAGCGCGTTGCGCTGCGGCCGGAATGAAGAGAAGAACAGGCCGATATACAGCGCCAGCAACAGCAACGTCCCCCAGACCCCCTTGAGCGAATAGGTTTCCAGCAGCTCGTTATGCAGATGCACGTTGATGTAAGGCATGACGCCAGACAGGCGAGGTTGCTGCGCGACGATGGCGCGGATCTCTTCACCGCGCTGCTCGGCGGATTGACCCCAAGGAGCTTGTGAGCCGGTGCGCCATGCCAGCGTTTGCATCGACAGTCGGGAAATGATCGAGTTTTCAGTCTGTGGCTGATCCATCAGACGCATGTCGGTCTCAAAGGCCTGAATGCGTTCTTCTATCTGCGGTTTGAACACCAGGCCGCAGGCTACGAGCAGCAGCGGTACCGAGGCCATCAACGCGAGCTTGTGTTTCCTGGAAACCAGATGCTTGGTCGCCAGCAGCGACAGACAAATCGCCACCGGGTAAACCAGCATCGCCGCGCGGGTGCCGGTCAGCACCAACGCAGAGAAGGAAAGCAGGAACGCCGCAATGTACAGCACCAGGCGGTAGCGGGTGCGCAGCATCAGGATGGCTTGCATCATCACCAGATCGATGGCGGTCATCAGATAGGCAGCGACCGTGGCGCGATCGAAGTTAAGCTCCACGCGAGGAATATCCAGCCGCAATCCCTGATAGAGAGAATAGCCGTTGATCGCCAGGCCGGTAACGAGGGCCACGACGATCAGTAGGCGCTGCACGCACAGCCGCTCATTGAGCGCAATCAGCAAGATGAAAGCGGTTGCGAGCTGCAGTTTGCCGGTCGACATATAAGAGCGATAAATGTTGATGTACTCACCCGGCTGTTTGAAGTGATGCATCCACAGGATGGTGCCCATGCCGACGCAGAACATCAGCGCGGGCAACAGCAGATTTTTAACGTTGCTGAAGTAGTAGCGCGGATACAGGCAAACGGCGATAAAGGCGATGTAGCTGGAAACGTAAAACAGATTGCGTCCGGTCGCGGAACCGAAAGGAATGGTGCAAAAAGCGATGGCGCATCCCAGATAAATCAAATAACTGAAGGCAGGGTGCGGCGTTTTTTGTTTTAGCATCGGGCGTGTTTTCCGGCTCACGTGTTGATTAAACGATGAAGGATCGCAGCGTGTCGTCAAACTCAGCTTTGAACTGAGCATAGTTGAAATGTTCAGCAGGATAGCGCTGCGCGTTTCGGCTCAACGTCTGGTAGGTTTCGCCCGCCAGCAATGTCTCAACGGCATCCGCACAGTCGATATGCGACAACAGCTTGGGCGACACCAGGCTGTCGGTTAACGGATCGTAGACTTCATGCGGGAAGTCGACCTCGATATCGGTGAGCTGCCGGTGTTGTTCGATGGTGACCGACGGAACCAGGCCAATGCCGCAGACGCCGTCTTTCACCGCTTCCGGCTGGCCGTCAACCTGCGGGAAGATGACCGGCACGCCGAAATAGAGCGATTCCATGCAGGACAAGCCGAACGGCTCGGTGATCGGCGTGCTCATGTAGATGTGCGTGCGATTGAAGAAGCCGGCGACGTCATCCTGATAACCGCTGAAAGTGATGCGGTCGCCGAGCTGAAGCCGAGTCGCCAGCGCCTCGAACGCCGCGCGATCCGGCCCTTTGCCGGCCACTTCCAGCGTGACGTCATGCCCGCGTCGCAGCAGTTCCTGCATCATCAATAATGAAACGCTGATGCCTTTCAGGCTGACCAGACGCGAGGCGGTGCCGATTCTGATCGGCTGTGACAGCGTTTTCGGCGCAGTGTCGATCCCCGCCGGCGTCTTGATGCGGTTGATCACCACGTGATTGGGGCAAGGCAGATTAAAGCGCAGCTCCATCACCCGCTTCGACGCGTGTGAAGCGGAAATGACGCCGTCCAGCATGGCGAAGAAACGCAGCGTCTTTTTATTCTTGGGGTAACGCCAGGAGCAGCCGTGATCGTAGTAAACCAGCTTGCCGCGCTTGGGTTTGGCCGCCAGCCCCGGAACCAGGTCCCAGACGATCACCACATCGGCGTTCGCCCGTTCAATTTTCCACTTCAGCAAAAATTTGCGCAGGAACTGCGGGCAGCGCAACGGCAGTGCATTGATCAGGCGGTTGGCGAAGGTGACGGGCTGATGCGCAGGCAACTGGCGGCGGATCTCTTCGCCAATGTCGCCGCTGATGCACAAGACCTGGTTGCTGCCGTCGGTGGTATCGTTGATGTACTGCAGGAACAGGCGCTCGACGCCGCCCATTTTACCCAGGTTGATAATATGCAGTTTTTTCATGCTATAACCTTTTGCAACGCCTGCCATGCCGTATCGGCGTCGATTGTCGCCATGCTTTTTTCCGGCGAAATCAGCGAGTGCTGATTTTGCCCATAGCCGCCGATCAGGCCGGGATCGGTTGGCCCGAACAGCGTGATGTTCGGTCTGTCGAGCGCGGCGGTCAGATGACTTAGCCCGGTGTCGACCGAGACCACGCCCCTGGCGCCCGCCAGCACGTCAGCCACCTGCTGCAGGCTGAGCTTCGGCAGCACCTCGACATGTGGGAAACCTTCCGCCAACCGCAGCGCGCGCTGATGTTCATGCTCCGCCCCCCAGGGCAGTTTGATCTTCAGCCCGCTGTCGGCCGTCAGCGCGATCAGCTCGCGCCAGTTCTGCTCCGGCCAATGCTTGTCGTCGCGGGTCGTAGCGTGCAAAAACACCAGATATTGACCGGCATCGACCGGCGGCTGGCTGAGAAAACGCGCGGCGATGGCATAGTCGCCGTAGCTGCCCGGTTTATCGTAGCCGAGGCTTTTGGCGAACAGCTCGCGCGTGCGTTCCACCGCGTGCTGCCGTTTGTCTATCTCATGGCGCACGTTGTAGAACCAGCTGGCGAACGGTTCGCGCGCGCTTTTGCAGTCCGGGCCATGTTTGTTGCCCTTGGCGACGCGCGTGATCAGCGCGGCGCTTTTCATCAGGCCCTGCGCGTCGATCACCACATCGTAACGGCGTTCTTGCAGCGCGCGCTTGAAGTCGCAGCGCTGCTGTCGGGTGTCGCTGCCGAACCAGTTTTTGCGCCAGCGGCGAATGGCCACCGGGATCACGCGATCCACCGCCGGGTGCCAGGTGGGGATTTGGCTGAAACCTTCTTCCACTACCCAGTCGAAGCGGATATCGGGAATGGCCTGCAGCGCATCGGTCAGGGCGGGCAGCGTATGCAGCACGTCTCCCATCGAGGACGTTTTTACGATTAACACCTGCATGACTATTCCTCGCTGGCGACAAGCAACGGCGTCAGCGCATCCAACACTTGCTGCGGCTGAATATCGATCAAACTTTGGTGATACCCCTGTTCGGCATCGCCCTTACGCACCTTGTGGTAGCCGCTGATCAAGCGAATCACCCGCGCCTTGTCGGAGAGCGGCGGCGTGAAGTCGGGGCTGCTTGGGCCGTACAAGGCTATCAGCGGTTTGTTCAACGCTGCGGCAACGTGCATTAAACCGGAGTCGTTGCTGACCACCGCCCGGCAGGCCGCGATCAGGATCACCGCCTGCTCCAGCTGGGTTTTTCCGGCCAGATTAAGGCAGAAATCGCGCGCGTCGTCCTGCAACGCGGCGCGGATCTGTTCGCCGGCCTCATGGTCTTTTGCCGAACCGAACAGCGCGATTTGATAGCCGCTCTCGATCAGCCGTTGAGCCAGCGCCGCGTAGTGATAGTGCGGCCAGCGCTTGGCGGGGCCGAACTCCGCGCCTGGGCAGAAGCCGACGATCGGGCGGCTGTCGGTCAGGTTGAAGGCTGAGGTGGTTTCGGCGATCTCTTCGTCGCTCACCCGCAGCTGCGGCCACAGCAGCGGCTGCGGCAGATCGTCGGCGCGCTGAACGCGGCCTTTGTCATAGGCCAGCGCCACATAGCGCTGCACCATCAGCGGGAAAGCCGCCTTGTCGAGCACGCGCACGTCGTTCAGCAGGCCGTAGCGCATTTCGCCCCGCCAGCCGGTGCGCTGCGGGATATCGGCGAAGAAAGGCACCAGCGCGGATTTGAACGAGTTGGGCAGAACGTAAGCGCGATCGTAACGGTTGGCGCGCAGAGCGCGCCCCAGGCGGCGGCGTTCGCCGAGCCCCAGCGCGCCGTGGCCCAGCGGCATCGCCAGCGCCTGATTGACTTCCGGCATGCGCGCCAGCAACGGGCGGCACCAGGCCGGCGCCATCACATCGATCTCCGCCGTCGGATATTCGGCCTTCAGGGTGCGATAGAGACTTTGCGACATCATCATGTCGCCAACCCAAGAAGGGCCGATAACCAGTATTTTCATACCCAGCGTTAATTCCTTCAGCTTATGCGGTGCGGTTCAACCAGGCCATGTACTCTTTCACGCCTTCGGCGACCGTTTTGAACGGTGCGTCGTAGCCGGCGGCGCGCAGCTTGGTCAGATCGGCCTGGGTGTACGCCTGATAGCGGCCCTTCAGCTTCTCTGGGAACTCGATGTATTCCACCGCGCCTTGCTGATGGAAGTCCACCACCGCGTCAGCCACCGCCTGGAAGGTTTCAGCCCGACCGGTGCCGCAGTTGAAGATGCCGGATTTGCCGGTTTCCCAGAACCACAGGTTGACCGCCGCCACGTCGCCGACGTAGATGAAGTCACGCTTGAAGTTTTCGCTGCCGGCGAACAGTTTCGGGTTTTCGCCGCGGTTGATCTGGGTGTTCAGGTGGAAGGCGACGCTGGCCATGCTGCCTTTGTGGCCTTCGCGCGGGCCGTAAACGTTGAAGTAGCGGAAGCCGCAGATCTGCGAGTCCGCTTCCGGCAGGATATCACGCACGTACTGATCGAACAGGAATTTGGAATAACCGTACACGTTGAGCGGCGCTTCATACTGACGCTCTTCGATAAACTCTTCGCGGCCGCCGTAAGTGGCGGCGGAGGAGGCGTACAGGAACGGAATTTCGCGATCCAGGCAGTAGTGCAGCAGGTCTTTGGAGTACTGATAGTTGTTGTCCATCATGTACTTGCCGTCCCACTCGGTGGTCGCAGAGCAGGCGCCTTCGTGGAACACCGCTTCGATCTCGCCCAGATCGTCGCCGGCCACGATGCTGGCGATAAAGTCTTCTTTATCGATATAGTCGGCGATGTCCAGATCGACCAGGTTGACGAACTTGGTGCCGTCTTTCAGGTTGTCCACCACCAGGATATCGCGATATCCCTTGTCGTTCAGTGCCTTAATGATGTTGCTGCCGATCATGCCGGCGCCGCCAGTAACGATAATCATTGGGTTACCCCTGCTAAGCTGCCTGGTGGGGCACAATGCCCCACGCTCAATGGCGGTTATCATAGCATTTCATGCCGCGGCAAACAGCGGAAGGGCTCCGAATATCCCGCATTGCCATTGAAGTCCGCCGTTTGCCGTGATATCTGCTGCAATTTTAATATTCTCTCCCGCGCATTCTCGTCAGTTTGGTTACAAATCAGTAAAATATGCCGCAATTAGCCCAATCCTGGAGATAACCGAATGTCAGCGTCTTTTTATCAGCAGTTGGAACAACAGCTTGCCGCCACGCGCAGTGAAGGGCTGTTCAAGGAAGAACGCATCATTACCTCCGCGCAACAGGCGGACATCGCCGTCGCCGACGGCAGTCATGTGATCAACTTCTGCGCCAATAACTACCTGGGCCTGGCCAACCATCCGGCGCTGATCGCCGCCGCCAAATCGGGGATGGACAGCCACGGTTTCGGCATGGCGTCGGTGCGCTTCATCTGCGGCACCCAGGACAGCCACAAGCAGCTCGAACAGAAACTGGCGGCCTTTTTGGGCATGGAAGACGCGATCCTGTACTCCTCTTGCTTCGACGCCAACGGCGGGCTGTTCGAAACCCTGCTCGGACCGGAAGACGCCATTATCTCCGATGCGTTGAACCATGCGTCGATCATCGACGGCGTGCGGCTGTGCAAGGCCAAGCGCTATCGCTACGCCAATAACGACATGGCCGAGCTGGCCGCGCAGCTGAAACAGGCCAAAGCCGACGGCGCGCGCCACATTCTGATCGCCACCGACGGCGTGTTCTCGATGGACGGCGTGATCGCCAACCTGAAAGGGGTTTGCGATCTGGCGGACGAGTATCAGGCGCTGGTGATGGTGGATGACTCCCACGCGGTGGGCTTTGTCGGCGCCAACGGGCGCGGCACCCATGAATACTGCGAAGTGATGGGCCGCGTCGATATCATTACCGGTACGTTAGGTAAGGCGCTGGGCGGCGCGTCCGGCGGCTACACCGCCGCCAAGAAAGAAGTGGTGGAGTGGCTGCGCCAACGTTCGCGCCCGTACCTGTTCTCCAACTCGCTGGCGCCGGCGATCGTCGCCGCGTCGATCAAAGTGCTGGAACTGTTGGAAGAGGGCGATGCGCTGCGCGATCGCCTGTGGGCCAACGCGCGTCTGTTCCGCGAAAAAATGACCGCCGCCGGCTTCACCCTGGCCGGCGCCGATCACGCCATCATCCCGGTCATGCTGGGGGAGGCGAAGCTGGCGCAGGAATTCGCCAATGCGTTGCTCAAGGAAGGCATCTATGTGACCGGTTTCTTCTATCCGGTGGTGCCGAAAGGCCAGGCGCGCATCCGCACCCAGATGTCCGCCGACCACACCCCGGAGCAAATCGAACGCGCAGTGGCGGCGTTTACACGTATCGGTAAGGATCTTGGCGTTATTGCATAAGGTAAAACCATGAAAGCACTGTCAAAACTGAAAGCGGAAGAAGGGATTTGGATGACCGACGTGCCTCAGCCGGAGCTGGGCCACAACGACATCATGATCAAAATCCGCAAAACCGCGATCTGCGGCACCGATGTGCATATCTACAACTGGGACGAGTGGTCGCAAAAAACCATTCCGGTTCCGATGGTGGTCGGCCATGAATACGTGGGCGAAGTGGTGGCGATCGGTCAGGAAGTCAAAGGCTTCAGCATCGGCGATCGCGTGTCCGGCGAAGGCCACATCACCTGCGGCCACTGCCGCAACTGCCGCGGCGGCCGCACGCACCTGTGCCGCAACACCATCGGCGTGGGCGTGAACCGTCCGGGCAGCTTCGCGGAATACCTGGTGATCCCGGCGTTCAACGCCTTCAAGATCCCGGATAACATCTCCGACGAACTGGCTTCGATCTTCGATCCGTTCGGTAACGCGGTACACACTGCGCTGTCGTTCGATCTGGTCGGGGAAGACGTGCTGGTGTCCGGCGCCGGCCCGATCGGCATCATGGCGGCGGCGGTGTGCAAACACGTCGGCGCCCGCCATGTGGTGATCACCGACGTTAACGAATACCGTCTGGAACTGGCGCGCAAGATGGGCGTGACCCGCGCGGTGAACGTCAGTAAGGAAAACCTCAACGACGTGATGGCCGAGCTGGGTATGACCGAAGGATTCGACGTCGGTCTGGAAATGTCCGGCGCGCCGCCGGCGTTCCGCACGCTGCTCAATGCCATGAACCACGGCGGACGCATCGCCATGCTGGGCATTCCGCCTTCGGATATGTCGATCGACTGGAACCAGGTCATCTTCAAAGGGCTGTTTATCAAAGGGATTTACGGCCGCGAAATGTTCGAAACCTGGTACAAGATGGCGGCGCTGATCCAGTCCGGCCTGGATTTGACCCCAATCATCACCCACCGTTTCTCGATCGACGAGTTCCAGCAGGGCTTCGACGCCATGCGCTCCGGCAAGTCGGGTAAAGTGGTGCTGAGCTGGGATTAATCTCGGCAGACGTGAAAAAGGCCGGAATTCCGGCCTTTTTTTATGCTTGCGGTTTGGCTTGCGTCCAGTGTTGCCAATGACGCTTGATGAAGGTCACCGGCGGCGAGGTGGCAATGCTGTCGGCGATGACGCCCAGCGCGGTGCCGGCGTTGGCTTTTTCCTTCGGCGGTTTGACCTTGCACTGCTTGATGCCGCCGCTGAACGGATTTTTCGGCTGCGGTTTTTGCGGTTTGACCGGCGGTGGGACGTAGCTGCCGCCGCCGTTGCCCTGTGGTTCGTTCAGCAGCGCGCTCGGTTTGACCAGCACGATATCGGCGGGCAGCGACGGCAGCATCTGCTGCAGCACTTTCACCGTCGCCGGGCGTGGGTGGCCGATGGCGATGGCGGAGCCGTTGCGCCGCGCCAATTCGACCGCGCGGTTGAACTGGCGGCGGATGTCGGCTTCGTTCGCGGTATCGTCGAGGAACACCTTGCGTTTGATCACCTTCACGCCGGTGCCGGCCGCGGCGCGGGTCGCCTGGCTGTTACCGATGGTCATGCTGTCGAGGAAGTACAGGCGGTAGCTTTCGAGCGCCTGCATCACTTTCTGCATGCCCGGCAGGCTGGAGGTCATGGCGCTGCCCATGTGGTTGTTCATGCCGACCGCGTAGGGCACGTTGTTCACCGCATTGCGGATGATGCGCTGGATCTCGTCGCTGCTCATGGAGGGCTGCAGGGTATCGCGTTCCAGCGGCTGCTTGCTGAGCGGCGCCATCGGCATGTGGATCAAGACTTCGCGGCCCTGGCTGTGGGCGCGGGTGGCCATCAGGCGGGCATGCGGCGCGTTGGGCAATACCGCGACCGAGATCGCCGTCGGCATTTGCAGCACCGCGTTTTCTTCGTGAGGGCGGTAGCCCACGTCGTCGATGACGATGGAGAGTTTCCCTGCCTGCGCAGCGTAAACCTGCAGCAGACAGCCTATTAACAGAGCTGTACGGGTTTTGACATAGCGCAAATCTATCTTCCCAACCACGGCAGTGGGTTAACCGCCTGTCCCTGACGACGGATTTCGAAATAGAGCGACGGCGTTCCCTGGCCGCCGCTGGTGCCGACCAGAGCGATCGGCTGGCCGGCGCGCACCTGCGCCCCGACGTTGACCAACGCGCTTTGGTTATAGCCGTACACGCTCATGTCGCCTTTACCGTGTTCGACCACCACCATCAGGCCATAGCCTTGCAGCCAGTCGGCCAGCAGCACGCGGCCATCGGCGACGGCTTTCACTTCGCTGCCTTCGCGGGCTTCGATCACCATGCCTTTCCAGCGTAGCTCGCCCTGCTGCTGCTCGCCAAAGCCGTGCAGCGTGCGGCCGCGCACCGGCCACATCAGCTGGCCGGCCGGGCGACCGAGGCCGCCGGTTCGCGCCATCAGCGAGCGATCGGCTTCGCTAGGTTTGTAGGTGGTGCCGGTTTTCTTCGCCTGCTGTTCCTTGATGCGCACCTGTTCGCGCACCTTGGCCGCTTCACGCGCTTCGCGTTCGGCGCGCGCACGGGCTTCGCGCTCCGCCCGGGCGATCTTGTCGCGCATGCGGGCTTCGTTTTGGCGCAGTTCCACCAGGCGTTGTTGGTCTTTTTCCAGCGAGGCTTCCAGCGCGGTCAGCGTTTTCTTGCGGGCGCCGCGCGCCTGCTCCAGCTTCTGCTGCTGCGTCTGTTGTTCGCTCAGTAAGGATTTTTGCTGGCCCTGTTTGGCCACCAGCGTGGTTTTTTGCTTCGCTAGCTCGGCGCGGGTCTGTTTCAGCTCTTCGATGGTTTTCTGGCGCGCTTCGTTCAGATAACCGAAATAGGCCAGAATACGTTCGCTGCGCTGGCTTTCTTCACCGCTGAGGATCAGCTGCACGGCGCTGTGTTGCCCTTGCCGGAAGGCGGCGTCGAGCTGTTTGGCGAGGAGGTTTTGCTGGGTCGATTGCTGCTTTTGCAGCTTGGCGATCGAGGCGTTCAGGCCGGAAATGTCCTTGCCCAACTGGGTGAGCGTGCCCTGGGTGTCGCGCAACTGGCGGCTGGCCTGAGCGATGGTTTTTTCCTGCTGCCGCAGCTGATCCTGCAGCGAGCTGCGCTGCTGTTGCTGCTGCTTCACCGCTTTTTCTTTCTCGGCGATGCTCTGCTGAATGTCTTTCAGCTGGGATTTATTGTCTTCCGCCGCCTGGCCGGCGAGCGGCAACAGCAAGACGCCAGCGCAAAATACGCTGGCGCACATGGCGGTGAACGTCCTTGGCGCGGTGCGTTCAGGCAGCGGCCGGCTGCCTGCGTTTGCGCTTCGGGTTACCCTTGATAGTGCAAAAAACGCCTTCTCCCTCATGGAGAAGGATTATTCCACGATGAACAGCGGCTTACCAGTCATCTCTTGCGGGATTTCCATTCCCATCAGCGTTAACAGGGTTGGCGCGATGTCCGAAAGCTTGCCGCCTTCGACCGCCTGCGCCGGTTTGCCGACGTAAATCAGCGGCACCGGCAGGCTGGTGTGGGCGGTATGCGCCTGGCCGGTGGCCGGATCGCGCATCTGCTCGGCGTTGCCGTGATCGGCGGTGATCAGCAACTGACCGTCGACGTCGCGCACCGCGTCAACCACCTGGGCGATGCAGGCGTCCAGCGTTTCCACCGCTTTGACCGCCGCTTCATACACACCGGTATGCCCCACCATGTCGCCGTTCGGGTAGTTGCAGATAATGGCGTCGTATTTGCCGCTGCGGATGGCGGTCAACAGTTTGTCGGTCAGTTCGGCGGCGCTCATCTCAGGCTGCAGATCGTAGGTGGCGACCTTCGGCGAATTGACCAGCACGCGGTCTTCCCCTTTGAACGGCGCTTCCACGCCGCCGTTATAGAAGAAGGTGACGTGGGCGTATTTTTCGGTTTCCGAGATGCGCAGCTGGGTTTTGTCGTGCTTCATCAGCCATTCGCCGAAGGTGTTGGCCAGCGACGCCGGCGGATAGGCGCAGGCGGTGTCGATGTCGGCGGCGTACTCGGTCAGCATCACGAAATCGCCGAACTGCACCTGTTTGGCGCGTGGGAAACCGTCGAAATCCGCGTTCACGAAGGCGCGGGTGATCTGGCGCGCGCGGTCAGCGCGGAAGTTCATGAAGATCAACGCATCGCCGTCCTGCATCGCGGCATCGGCCTCGCCGGCGGCGCGAATGACGGTCGGTTTGACGAACTCGTCGTTTTCACCGCGCTGGTAGGCGGCCTGCAAACCGGCTACCGCATCGTCGGCCACGTAGTCGCCTTTAGCCGCGGTCAGCAGGTCATAGGCCAGCTGCACGCGATCCCAACGGTTGTCGCGATCCATGGCGTAGTAGCGCCCAATGAGTGAAGCGATGCGCCCGACGCCCAGCGTGGCGAAGGCCTCGCGGCAGCGCTGCAACGGGGCTTCGGCGCTGCGCGGCGGCGTGTCGCGTCCGTCGAGGAAGGCATGCAGATAGACGGCTTTGGCGCCGCGCCGGGCGGCCAGTTTAATCATGGCCAGGATGTGCTCGTCGTGGCTGTGCACGCCGCCCGGCGACAGCAGGCCCATGATATGCACCGCTTTGCCGGCCGCCACGGCCTTATCGACGGCGGCGGTCAGGACCGGATTGGCGAAGAAGTCGCCGTCGGCGATCGCTTTGTCCAGCCGGGTCAGATCCTGGTATACGATGCGCCCGGCGCCCAGGTTGACGTGGCCGACTTCGGAGTTGCCCATTTGGCCGTCGGGCAGGCCGACATCCAGTCCTGAAGCGGCGATCAGCGTATGCGGCTGCTCCCGCCACAGGCGATCCATCACCGGGGTGCCGGCGTTCAGGATCGCGTTGTCCTGCCGCTCTTCACGGTGGCCGTAACCGTCCAGGATCACCAGTACCATCGGTTTTTTGTTGCTCGACATTGCATTGACCTCTTATGAACTTTTTAAGCTGCGAATAGCCATGCGCCCGCCGGAAGCATGGCTGTTCGCCCTCGAAAAACCGGCTGATTTTACACCGCCGCCGGCGATAAATAGCCCAAAGAGATCAAGGTTGCGGCGAATCGCGCGGGCTTTTATGCTCTGACCTCGGGAATTTCTCAGCGCAGCCCGCAGTTTCTACAATCGCGCTTGCTTATTGGCTGTATTTGCCGCACTCGGCAGGTATACTCTGGAACCTTGACTTATTTATCCCTTAACTGACGGGAGTTGTTACACCCCATGCTGCAAGAAATTATGCCATTCGTAAGCAGACACCCTATTCTGAGCCTGGCTTGGATCGCTCTGCTGGTCGCCGTGATCGTCATGACCTTCAAAAGCCGTTTCTCCAAGGTCAAAGAGATCGCTCGCGGTGAAGCTATCCGCCTGATCAACAAAGAAGATGCCGTGGTGGTCGACACCCGCAGCCGCGACGATTTTCGCCGTGGTCACCTGGCCAGCGCCATCAACCTGACCGCCAGCGAAATCAAAAGCGGCAGCCTGGGCGAGCTGGAAAAACACAAAGCGCAGCCGATCATCGTCGTGTGCGCCAACGGCACCGCCTCCCGCGAACCGGCGGAGAACCTGAGCAAGGCCGGTTTTGAAAAGGTGACGATGCTGAAAGACGGCATCGCCGGCTGGAGCGGAGAAAACCTGCCGCTGGTGCGCGGCAAGTAACCGTTAAACCTATTTGAGGTGGCAATCCATGGCTAACATTGATATCTACACCAAAGCGACTTGCCCGTTCTGCCATCGCGCCAAGGCGCTGTTGAACAGCAAGGGCGCGGCGTTTAACGAGATCGCCATCGATGGCGATAACGCCAAGCGCGAAGTGATGATCGAGCGCAGCGGGCGCACCACCGTGCCGCAGATTTTCATCGACGGCCGGCATATCGGCGGCTGTGATGATTTATATGAACTCGATGCTCGCGGCGGCCTGGATCCGCTGCTTTAAGCAGCTTGCCGGTTCACCGAGTGTCAATAAGGACGTTTAACCAAGGGTATTACTCACATGTCAGAACAAAACAGCACTGAAATGGCTTTCCAGATCCAACGTATTTATACCAAGGACATCTCCTTCGAAGCGCCGAACGCGCCGCAGGTTTTCCAGCAGGAATGGCAGCCGGAAGTTAAACTTGATCTGGATACCGCGTCCAGCCAACTGGCTGACGAAGTGTATGAAGTGGTACTGCGCGTAACCGTGACGGCGACCCTGGGCGAAGAGACGGCGTTCCTGTGCGAAGTGCAACAGGCGGGCATCTTCTCGGTAGCAGGCATCGAAGGCACGCAGCTGGCGCATTGCCTGGGCGCATACTGCCCGAACATCTTGTTCCCGTATGCGCGCGAGTGCATCACCAGCCTGGTTTCCCGCGGCACATTCCCGCAGCTGAACCTGGCACCGGTCAACTTTGACGCGCTGTTCATGAACTATCTGCAGCAGCAGGCGGAAGGCGAAGGTGCCGCACCACATCAGGATGCCTGATGAACACCGTCAATGCTTCAATGACTGTCATCGGTGCCGGCTCGTACGGCACCGCATTGGCCATCACGCTGGCGCGTAACGGCCACACCGTGGTGTTGTGGGGGCATAACCCCGCGCAAATTCAAACGTTGCAGCGCGATCGCTGCAATCAGGCGTTTCTGCCCGACGTTCCTTTCCCCGATACCCTGCTGCTTGAAGCCGATTTGGCGCGTGCGCTGGCCGCCAGCCGCGACGTGCTGGTGGTGGTGCCGAGCCATGTGTTCGGCGACGTGTTGCGCCAGCTGAAGCCGCATCTGCGCCCGGACGCCCGCATCGTGTGGGCCACCAAGGGATTGGAAGCGGAAACCGGTCGGTTGCTGCAGGACGTGGCGCGTGAGGCGTTGGGCGAGGCGATCCCGCTGGCGGTGCTCTCCGGGCCGACGTTCGCCAAAGAGCTGGCCGCCGGCCTGCCGACGGCGATTGCGCTGGCGGCGACCGATGCGCAGTTCGCCGACGATCTGCAACAGCTGCTGCACTGCGGCAAGAGCTTCCGCGTCTACAGCAATCCCGACTTCATCGGCGTTCAGCTTGGCGGCGCGGTGAAGAACGTGATCGCCATCGGCGCCGGCATGTCCGACGGCATCGGTTTCGGCGCCAACGCCCGCACCGCGTTGATTACGCGTGGGCTGGCGGAAATGAGCCGTCTGGGTTCTGCGCTGGGCGCCGATCCTTCGACGTTCATGGGCATGGCGGGGCTGGGGGATCTGGTGCTAACCTGCACGGACAACCAGTCGCGCAACCGCCGCTTCGGCATTATGCTGGGGCAGGGCAAAGGCGTGCAGGAAGCGCAGGACAGCATCGGTCAGGTGGTCGAGGGCTATCGCAATACCAAAGAGGTGTTGGCGTTGGCGCAGCGGCACGGCGTTGAAATGCCGATCACCGAACAGATCTATCAGGTGCTTTACTGCCACAAGGACGCCCGCGAAGCGGCGCTGAGCCTGCTGGGGCGAGCCCGAAAGGACGAAAAACCCAGCGCGTGACATAAAACGATATGTCGGGGCAGCGGAATGCTGACCCCGCAAATGACCTGGGCCGCTCCGCGCCACCGTGTGAAGCGGCCCGTTTGGCAAGGCAAAGGGGTATGTGATGTCGTCAGAAGAGTTGGAACAGGTCTGGAACAGCATTAAATCAGAAGCGCGAGCACTGGCTGATTGTGAACCGATGCTGGCCAGCTTTTTCCATGCGACGTTGCTCAAGCATGAGAACCTGGGCAGCGCGCTCAGCTATATGTTGGCCAACAAGCTGGCGACGCCGATCATGCCCGCCATCGCGGTGCGCGAGGTGGTGGAAGAGGCCTACAAGTCCGACAATCAGATGATCGTTTCGGCGGCGCGCGATATTCTCGCGGTGCGGCTGCGTGACCCGGCGGTCGATAAATACTCCACGCCGCTGCTTTACCTGAAAGGGTTCCACGCGCTGCAGGCTTACCGCATCGGCCACTGGCTGTGGCAGCAAGGGCGGCAAGCGCTGGCGATCTACCTGCAAAATCAAATTTCCGTCGCCTTCGGCGTAGACATCCACCCGGCGGCGACCATCGGCTGCGGCATCATGCTCGACCACGCCACCGGCATCGTGATTGGTGAAACGGCGGTGGTGGAAAACAACGTTTCTATTCTGCAGTCGGTCACCCTGGGCGGTACCGGTAAAACCAGCGGCGACCGTCACCCGAAAATCCGCGAAGGGGTGATGATTGGCGCCGGCGCCAAAATTCTCGGCAATATCGAAGTGGGCAAGGGCGCCAAGATTGGCGCGGGCTCGGTGGTCTTGCAGGCGGTGCCGCCGCATACCACTGCCGCCGGCGTACCGGCGCGTATCGTCGGGCGCCCGGAGAGCGATACGCCGTCGATGGATATGGATCAATACTTCAACGGCACCAACCACGGATTCGAGTACGGCGACGGCATCTAAGCCGTGCCTGCGGGTCCATTCAGGGGGAGCTTCGGCTCCCCCTGTGTTTTTCAAGCGGCGGTCAGCCCTGTTTCGGGAACTGGGTGATATCGGTAACGATATCGTCGATCGCCGCCTTGACGTCATCCGCCGTGACCGGCGTGCTGTCGTTGTTGACGGTTTTACCGTAGGCCTTGCGCACCACTTCCATCACCGTTTTACCGGTATCCTGGTCGATCAACTCGCCTTCGATATACAGCGCGGTATTTTGCGTCCGGTGCCCGGTAGCCGCCATGGTGCTGGCAACCACCGCAGCGACCGGCACCACCTCATAGAACTTCATGTCTTCGTTTTCGGCCGAAACGGCGGTGATGGCGAGTTTGGCCACCAGCACGCGCGAGCCCGCCGGGCTTGGCAGAATGGTAAAGCGGTTCTGCAGCGCGGTTTTGATCCGCTGGGTCGCGTAGGCCTTAATCTTGTTCAACGTGTCCTGGCTGACGCGCGCCGTGGGTTTCTCCGCCGGGAAATAGACCACCGGTTGGAAATAGATGCCGCGATAGTTGGATTCCTTGTAGCTCGGATCTACCCAGCGCAGCGTTTTATGACCGCTTGGCGAGGTGGTTTCCTGCAGTTTGCTGTAATCGGACAAGAAGCCCGAATATTGCGACGTTTGGGTGACTTTGGACGAACAGCCCGCCAGCAACAGGCCCGCTGCCAGAACGGCCATGGCAACGCTCAAGCGTTGTTTTTTCATGTGGTTTCCTATGATGAGTGGTGATTACCCTTACAAAACATAGCGCATTATCTGCGGCGTAGCGGGCATTTTCGGGGCCGGGCGTGCCCTGTCGCGGCCTTTTTTCAGGATCGTGATGCGCCGCCGGTTTTTGTCGCCAGCGTCGGTGATAAGGCGGCGAGTGAGGCATCCGCTCTGGCCAGCGTCAGGCGTAGCTCAGCTTGCCACTGTGGCAACAATGGCCAGAGATCCGCCTGATGTTCGGCTTGCAGGCACCAAACCTCCCGGTCGTGCCAATCACCGAGGGCATTTTGCGCCGCTTTCAGGCTCGCCATCGCGGCGGGAGAAAGGGGAAGGCGTTGCGGGTAGGCTTCGGCCGCGTAACGCAGGCGTTTAACCAGCAGCCGCAGACGGTGGCGATCGTAGCCGGTATCAGCCAATGCCCGGCGCAATTGCCGTTGCTGGCGCTGCAGGTGTCGGTTCACACGGTGTTTGGCGGCGCGTTGCGCGGTGCGGCGAAAGTGGTGCGGCCAGGCGTGCAATAGCGAAGGGAAGCTGATGAGCTGCGGGTTGGCGAGCAGTTGGCGGCAGCGGGCCTGAAAATCGCTCTGGCGCACGTTGGCCTGCCAATCCAGATGATGGTGCGCCAGTTCGGCGATCAGCACCTCGAGATCGCGCAGCGGCGTCGTGAGCCTGCCCAACTGGGCGGCGGCCCGATCGAGCCGCGTTGCGCCGGGGCAACCGTGCAACGGGCGCAGCAGGCTGCGGATACGGCGCAGACTGACGCGCAAATCGTGCAGCGCTTCGCTGTCCGGCGCCTGTTGCAGCCGCTGTAGCGCCTCGTTCAGCGCCGACTCGAGCCGGCGAAGCTGGGTGACAATATCCTCGACGAAAGCCATGTGCCGTTCCTGGAGAGAGCATCGCAACGATGCCTCCTTCAGTATGGCGCGTGGTTGCCGATTACGCCTTGATCAGCGCGCCGGCATAGTCCAACTGCCGCCAGGCTTCATAAACCACCACCGCGACGGCATTCGACAGGTTCATGCTGCGGCTTTGCGCCTGCATCGGGATGCGGATTTTTTGCTGCGCGGGCAGTGCATCGAGGATGTCGGCGGGCAACCCGCGCGTTTCCGGGCCGAACAGCAGGTAGTCGCCGGCCTGATAGCTGACGGCGCTGTGCGCCGGCGTGCCTTTGGTCGTGAGAGCAAACAGCCGTTGCGGATCCTCGGCGGCGAGAAAAGCGGCGTAGTCGGCATGACGGTGGACGCGGGTGAACTCATGGTAATCCAGCCCGGCGCGGCGCAGACGCTTGTCGTCCCACGGAAAACCCAGCGGTTCGATCAGATGCAGATTAAAGCCGGTATTGGCGCACAGGCGGATGATATTGCCGGTATTGGGTGGAATTTCGGGTTCAAATAAAACGATGTTCAGCATGTTGCAGGCCCCTCGTGAACGAGGGGCGCAGGATAGCAAACTCTTACTGTTCTGTCTTAGACGATAGGCGTTGATGATGCAGCGGTAGCCACAGCACCAGCCGCAGACCGCCAAGCGGGCTGTCTTCGGCCTTCACCCAGCCGCGATGCTGATTGACCGCCGCCTCGACGATAGCCAGGCCAAGGCCGGTGCCGCCGGACTCACGGTCGCGCGCCTCATCGGTGCGGTAGAACGGGCGGAAAATCTGCTCGCGATCTTCGGCGCTGACGCCGGGGCCGTCGTCGTCAACCTGGATGGTCACGCCCTGATTGTCGGCGCTGAACGCCACGGCGATGCGGGTGTGCG
This sequence comes from Serratia sp. CY55921, assembly GCF_052167655.1. Taxonomy (NCBI): domain Bacteria; kingdom Pseudomonadati; phylum Pseudomonadota; class Gammaproteobacteria; order Enterobacterales; family Yersiniaceae; genus Serratia; species Serratia sp. CY55921. The sequence continues at coordinate 70,929 of NZ_JBJNMU010000008.1, forward strand.
AATAACGCAGGGCGTTGCGCACGATGTTTTCCAACGCGCTGTCCAGCGCGCTCGCGTTGCCGAACAGCGTCCACGGGCCGGGCGGCGCAGCGATCTCCAACTGCTTGCCCATCTGTTCCGCTTCGAAACGGGCGTTGTCCAGCACGTCGGCCCACAGTTCGTTGGCCTTCAACTGCTCGCGCGCCAGCTCGCCCTTCTGCTGCCCGCGCGACAGTGCCAGCAGATCGTTGATCATCGAATCCAGCCGCTGCGCTTCGGTTTCGATGCGCGCCAGTTCATGGCCTTCGCCGTGGCGGCGGCGCATCAGCGCGGTGGCCAGCTGCAGGCGAGTCAGCGGCGTGCGCAGCTCGTGCGAGATGTCCGAGATCAGCCGCTGCTGCGCGTTCATCATGCGCTCCAGCGCGCTGACCATTTGGTTGAAGCTGGCGCCGGTGGCCAGGAACTCCTGCGGACCGGCCTCCAGCTCCGGATGCTGCTTCAGGTTGCCGCGCGCCACGTCATCGGCGGCGTTCTTCAGCTTGCGCGCCGGCTTCGCCAGGCTCCAGGCCAGCCACAGCAGCAGCGGGGCGCTGATCAGCATGGTGACGATCAGCAGCAGCAGCGGCCGGTCGAACATCAGGTTGATGAAATCGGATTGCGGGCTGTTGGCGGGACGGATCAGGTACAGCTGGTAGTTGTCTTCGCCGTCGCGCACCGCGAACGGCCCGACCAGCTCGACGCGGCCGTATTTTTTCTTCTTCGGATGATCCGAGTTATCGGATTGGCCGATGAAGTTGCGGACTATCTGCATTTCGTTGCGCTGCGCGCCGATCACCCGGCCTTCGCTGGTGACCAGCAGCAGGCGTTGGCCCGGCGGTGCCCATTTGTCGATGGCGCGGAACAGGCGGCGCCACCACATCAGATCGTTGGCCGGATCGTTTTGCAGCTCGGCCTCGACGTGCTGTTCCAGCATCAACCCCTGCCGCTGCTCGCTGTCGAGCAGCGAGGTCATTTGGCGGGAGTCGAGCTTGGGCACCATCAGCACCAGCATTAGCACCAGGGCTAACGTGAACCAGAAAATGGCGAAGATGCGTGCCGTCAAACTGTTGATCATGTTGCAGATACCATCAAATAACCACGCCCGCGCAGGGTTTTGAACCACGGATGCCCGTCTTTGCGATCCGGCAGCTTACGCCGCAGGTTGGAGATGTGCATGTCGATAGCGCGATCGAACGGAGTCAGGCGTTTGCCCAGCACTTCCTGGCTCAGCAGTTCGCGCGACACCACCTGGCCGAGATGCTGCGCCAGCAGATACAGCAGGGTGAACTCGGTGCCGGTCAGATCCAGCACCTGGCCGTCGAAGCTGGCCTCCTGGCGGCCGGGGTTCAGCTGCAGGCCATCGACATCCAGCGTCGGGGCGCCGCTGTCGACCTGTTGCTGCTGTTCGCTCCAGTTAGAACGGCGCAGAATGGCGCGAATGCGCGCGACCAGCTCGCGATCGTTGAAGGGTTTCGGCAGGTAATCATCGGCGCCCAGCTCCAGGCCCAGCACGCGGTCCAGCTCGCTGCCGCGCGCGGTCAGCATGATGACCGGCGTTTGGTGATGTTGGCGCAGTTCTTTCAGCGTATCGATGCCGTTTTTCTTCGGCATCATGATGTCGAGCAGCAGCAGATCGACGGAGCTGTCCAGCAGCGACAACGCCTGCTCGCCATCGTGCGCGACGACGATATTAAAACCTTCCATTTCAAGCAGTTCTTTTAACAGCGAGGTCAACTCGCGGTCGTCGTCAACTAACAGAATCTTGTTCATTATGATTTACCTCCAGACGCAAAATACGTCATCAACTGTTGCCATTCCATGACTTTACGTAGTTTTACATGCACTGACGCAGGTTTTCAGGTGTGGCGGTACACTGCTCCTCGTTGATTCGCAAAGTGAGAAAGCTTGAGGAGTTGAAATGCGTAAGGTGACCGCATTAGTTATGGCATCACTGCTGGCAATTGGTTCGACCGCTGCCTTCGCTGCCGACACTATACCGGACACAGCCCAACCTCCCGGCAACGACGCGATGACCCGAATACCCGGCCAGCACCATATGTTCGACGGTGTCAGCCTCAGCGAACAGCAGCGCCAGCAAATGCGCGATTTGATGCGCCAGGCCCGGCACGATCTGCCTGGTGTCAATGTAGCTGAAATGGAAGCCATGCATAAACTGGTGACCGCAGAGAAATTTGACGAAGCCGCCGTGTACGCCCAGGCGGAAAAGATGGCCCAACAGCAGGTCAAGCGCCAGGTCGAAATGGCCCGGGTGCGCAACCAAATGTATAACCTGCTGACGCCAGAGCAAAAAAGTGTTTTAGACCAGAAACATCAGCAGCGCATGCAGCAGATGGAGCAACAAATTTCTGGTTTGCAGCAAGCTTCTGCCCAGAAGTGAAGTACGACTGAGTAGTCCCCTGTTTTTCCTTGCCATAGACACCATCCCTGTCTTCCCCGCCATGATGGCGGGGTTTTTTTTATCCGACATTTCGCTATATTGAGCGCCACACCTTTTGGCCGGGACCCCTTATGGAACAGCGCTATGCACGCCTGGTAAAGTCCGCCGCGTTGGCCGCAACCGCGCTGGCGTCGTCGCTGCTGTTGATTAAAATCGTCGCCTGGTACCACACCGGTTCGGTCAGCCTGTTGGCGGCGCTGGTGGATTCGTTGGTCGATATCGCCGCCTCGCTGACCAACCTTCTGGTGGTGCGCTATTCGCTACAGCCGGCCGATGCCGAGCACACCTTCGGCCACGGCAAAGCGGAATCGCTGGCGGCGCTGGCGCAAAGCATGTTTATTTCCGGCTCCGCCCTGTTTTTGTTCCTCACCGGCTTCCAGCACCTGTATGCGCCGCAAACGCTGCGCGATCCCGGCGTCGGGGTCGTGGTGACGGTGATCGCGTTGGTCAGCACGCTGATTCTGGTCACCTATCAACGCTGGGTGGTCAGAAAAACGCGCAGTCAGGCCGTACGCGCAGATATGCTGCATTATCAGTCAGATGTCATGATGAATGGTGCTATTCTTATCGCTCTTGGGCTAAGCTGGTACGGCTTCCAACGGGCGGATGCGTTGTTCGCGCTGGGCATCGGCGTTTACATCCTCTATAGCGCGTTGCGCATGGGCTATGAAGCGGTGCAGTCGCTGTTGGATCGGGCGTTGCCGGATGACGAACGCCAGGCGATTATCGCCGTGGTTTCCTCCTGGCCCGGCGTGAAAGGCGCACACGATCTGCGCACGCGTCAGTCGGGGCCGACGCGTTTCATCCAGCTGCATCTGGAGATGGAGGACACGCTGCCGCTGCGCGAGGCGCACCGGTTGGCCGATCAGGTGGAACAAGCCCTGCGGCAACGTTTTGCAGGGGCGGACGTCATCATTCACCTGGATCCGTGCTCCGTGGTGCCGCCGGGTAGGCAGGGGCATTGGGAGCTATAATCATATAGAGGCATAGCGCAACGTATTATCATGAATATCTGAGTTAGCTCAGCGTGCCATGCGGTGTTTTAACCGTTATATTGCGTGACTTGAATCAATTCAGCTGGGTGTTTTTGATATAATATCCAGCAATAAGCCGTAAAGCTGGTTTTCTGCAGCCGGAGAGGTTTCAAGACGATCGGCGGAGACAGAATTCTTAAGAAATTGCATCTACACAGTTCAGAGGTAGTCATGATCAAGAAAATCGGTGTACTGACGAGCGGCGGTGATTCGCCGGGTATGAACGCTGCAATCCGCGGCGTTGTGCGTTCTGCGCTTTCAGAAGGTCTGGAAGTTTTTGGTATTTACGATGGCTACCTTGGCTTGTACGAAGATCGCATGGAGCAGCTGGACCGCTATAGCGTGTCCGACATGATCAATCGCGGCGGCACCTTCCTCGGCTCTGCCCGCTTCCCGGAATTCAGGGATGAAAACGTGCGCGCCAAGGCGATTGAAAACCTGAAGAATCGCGGTATCGACGCGCTGGTGGTGATCGGCGGCGACGGTTCCTACATGGGCGCCAAACGCCTGACGGAAGAAGGCTTCCCGTGCATCGGCCTGCCAGGCACCATCGATAACGATGTCGCCGGTACCGACTACACCATCGGTTACTTCACCGCGCTGGAAACCGTGGTGGAAGCGATCGACCGCCTGCGCGATACCTCCTCGTCGCACCAGCGCATCTCTATCGTGGAAGTGATGGGCCGTTACTGCGGCGATCTGACGCTGGCGGCGGCGATTGCCGGCGGCTGCGAATTCATCGTGCTGCCTGAAATCGAATTCAATCGCGAAGATCTGGTGTGCGAAATCAAGGCCGGTATCGCCAAGGGCAAAAAGCACGCCATCGTAGCGATCACCGAGCACATCTGCGATATCGATGAGCTGGCGCGCCACATCGAGCAGGAAACCAAGCGTGAAACCCGCGCTACCGTGCTGGGCCACATTCAACGCGGCGGTTCACCGGTCGCCTATGACCGCATCCTGGCCTCGCGCATGGGCGCCTACGCCATCGAACTGCTGCTGCAGGGTTACGGCGGCCGCTGCGTCGGTATCCAGAACGAAAAGATGGTGCATCACGACATCATCGACGCGATCGAAAACATGAAGCGTCCGTTCAAGGGCGACTGGCTGGAAACGGCGAAAAAGCTGTACTGATTCGCCGCTCACCGCGCGCCGAAAGCCTCCGCTTGCGGGGGCTTTTTTATGCTCGCCGGTGACATATTCCAGAATCATCTAGCCCAAAATTTTTTATTCTTTAATTGCCGGGAAAGTTTCTGGCAGGCTCTGATGCTAAATCAACCGATTGAGGTTGCGTTAATTTTCTGGGAGAGCCTGTCGATGCGTAAATGGGGTGTAGGTCTGACATTGGTGCTGTTGGCGTCCGGCGCCATGGCGAAGGATATTCAGTTGCTGAACGTGTCATACGATCCGACGCGTGAGTTCTATCAGGCTTACAACACGGCATTCAGCAAGCACTACCAGGCGGAAACCGGCGACAAGGTGACGGTGCGTCAGTCGCACGGCGGCTCCGGCAAACAGGCGACTTCGGTGATCAACGGCATCGAGGCCGACGTGGTGACGCTGGCGTTGGCCTATGACGTCGACGCCATCGCCGAACGCGGGCGCATTGAGAAAGACTGGATAAAACGCCTGCCGGACAACTCGGCGCCTTACACGTCGACCATCGTCTTCCTGGTGCGCAAAGGCAACCCGAAACAAATTCATGACTGGCCTGACTTGATCAAGCCGGGCGTGTCGGTGATCACCCCGAATCCGAAAACCTCCGGCGGCGCCCGCTGGAACTACCTCGCCGCCTGGGGCTACGCGTTGCATCACAACAACAACGATAAGGCCAAGGCGCAGGCGTTCGTCAAAGACCTGTACAAGAACGTAGAAGTGCTGGATTCCGGCGCGCGCGGCTCGACCAACACCTTCGTTGAGCGCGGCATCGGCGACGTGCTGATCGCCTGGGAAAACGAAGCGCTGCTGGCGGAGAAAGAGCTGGGCAAAGACAAGTTCGAGATCATCACCCCGAGCGAATCGATTCTGGCCGAACCGACGGTGTCGGTGGTGGATAAGGTGGTCGATAAACGCGGCACCCGCGACGTGGCGACCGCCTACCTGAAGTATCTGTATTCGCCGGAAGGGCAGACTATTGCGGCGCAGCACTATTATCGCCCGCGCGATGCGGCGGTGGCGGCCAAGTTCGCCGGCCAGTTCCCGCAGCTGAAGCTGTTCACCGTGGATGACACCTTCGGCGGTTGGACCGAAGCGCAGAAGGTGCACTTCGCCACCGGCGGCGTCTTCGACGAGATAAGCAAACGCTGATCCCGTTTGAGCGGCAATAAAAAACCCCGGCTTGCCGGGGTTTTTTTATGGCAAGCCTAAGACAATCAGGCTTTTTTCGCTGCGGCAGCGGCTTTGACGATCACGGCGAAAGCGTCGGCTTTCAGCGAGGCGCCGCCCACCAGCGCGCCGTCGATGTCCGGCTGGGAGAACAGCTCTGCGGCGTTCTTGTCGTTCACCGAACCGCCGTACTGGATGATGATTTCAGCGGCGACCGCGGCATCGTGTTTGGCGATGTGATCGCGGATAAATTTGTGCACGGCCTGCGCTTGCGCAGGGGTGGCGGATTTGCCGGTACCGATGGCCCAGACCGGCTCATAGGCGATCACGGTGCCTTTCATCGCCGGTGCGCCCAGCGTTTTCAGTACGGCGTCGATCTGGCGCGCACACACTTCTTCGGTTTTGCCCGCTGCGTTTTCCGCTTCGGTTTCACCGATGCACAGCACCGGGATCAGACCGGCTTCTTTCAGCACGGCGAATTTCTCGGCGATCACTTCGTCGCTTTCTTTGTGGTAGGTGCGACGCTCGGAGTGGCCGATGATGATGTACTGAGCACCGACGTCTTTCAGCATGTTGGCGGAAACTTCACCGGTGAAGGCGCCGGACAGGTTAACGTCCACGTTCTGCGCGCCCAGCGCGATGCGGCTGCCGGCCAGCGCGTGCTTGGCCTGATCCAGATACATCACCGGCGGGGCGATGGCGACGCCACAGCCGTCAACGCTGCTCAGCTCACTGCGCAGACCGGCGATCAGTTCGTTGACCATGTGGGTGCTGCCGTTAAGCTTCCAGTTACCCATAACTAATGGATGACGCATGTTTTTTCCTCCAACTAGGGAACGCGAGAGTCGAAATGACAACTGCCGGACCGGCAGTTTACCTGCCCAACAGTATAGAGATCATTAAGCGCGAAGGCTTTGCTTTTCGTCATTAAATGCCGCGCCGTTACGGCTCGGAAAGCGCCAGCTTAATCGGTTCAACCGCGAAGGTGACCCCTTTATCGCCGTTGTCCGAGACGACATAGCGAATGGCGCCGACTTGCTGTTGGTAAAAACGCGATCCTTTGCCTTTTTCCAGCAGGCTGTTCACCTTGTTCTGACTCTGTTCCACCGTCAGCGCCGGTTCGAACTGACGCATCAGCGCCGCCATGTAGTTGATGGCGATGGTGCGCGCGGCTTTTTCTTCATTGGCCTGCTGCAGCGGCAGATGTGTGATCTGCAACGTTTTGATTTTACCGGTACCTTTCTCCAGTGCGGTGGAGGCGTACAGGTTTTCGTTGAGTTTACTGGCGGCGCGCGTCAGCAGCGGCGAATCGTCTTCGGCGGCGGGAATGGCGCGGAATTCGCCAATCGGCAGCTTCGGGTTGTCGCGGTTGTACTTTTCGCGGAATTTGATCACCGTCAGGTCGAACGTCGGCGCGCCGGCCAGCAGGTAAGGCGCGGTCGGTTTCGCTTCGGCGGCGGGCGGTTCGGCCCAGGCGCTGGCGGCGGCCTGCAGCAGGCAGGCGATGGCGAGGGTTTTTCTCAGCATGGCGTATGGCATCAAGGACAAAGATGGCTCCGATTAAAGCGATAACCCGCAGGCCTTGTCAAAGATCCCACGCCATTATCGGTTCGCTGACGAGAAAGCTGTGCGGCGCGCCGCGTTATGCGAGGCGGAAAACTCGGCCCGGCAGCGCCTATGTTACACTGCGGCGCAGAATATGGGCAGGCTTAGAGCGCAGGAATCGATGACGTTACAACAGTGGTGTTTTTCTTTTAAGGGCCGCATCGGGCGGCGCGACTTCTGGATCTGGATGGGGCTGTGGCTGGTGCTGATGGCGGCGGCGTTTACGCTGGCCAACTATCAGCTGATCGCCATCCAATCCATCGCTTTCTTTATCGTGGCGCTGCTGTGGCCGACGGCGGCGGTGCTGGTCAAGCGCCTGCACGATCGCAACAAGGCCGGCTGGTGGGCGCTGCTGCTGATCCTGGCGTGGATGCTGGCGGCGGGGAACTGGCAGATGCTGGCGCCGATCTGGCAATGGGGCGTCGGGCGTTTCATTCCGACGCTGATTATCGTGATGATGATGATCGATTTGGGTGCCTTCGTCGGCACGCCGGGAGACAACCGGTTCGGCCCGGAAGCCGAACCGGTGAAGTTCCGCTGATCCCCGCCGGGTTACCAGTAGTGTTCGCTGGTGATATGGCCCGGCTTGCGGCGCAGGTGCTTGCGCATCTGGCGTTGGTCTTTCAGCGTTTGCTGCGTATCTCGCACCATTTGCGGGTTGCCGCACAGCATCACGTGGCTGGTTTCGGCGTCGATGGCTAAGCCGATCGCCGCTTCCAGTCGGCCGTCCTCGATCAGCGCCGGTACACGGCCGGTCAGTGAGCCGGGCGTCTCTTCACGGCTGACGACGGTCTGGATGCGCAGCTTGCCGTTGTAGCGTTGCTGCAGTTGCTGCATCAGCGGCAGGTAGCTCAGGTCGCGCGCAAAACGCGCGGCGTGCACCAGCACCAGGTTGTTAAAGCGCTCCAGGCCGGCACCTTGCTGCAGAATCGATAAATAGGGGCCGATGGCGGTGCCGGTCGCCAGCATCCACAGCGTGTCGCAGTCGGGCACCTCGTCCAGCACGAAGAAGCCAGCGGCTTCTTTGGTCACCATCAGGTCCGATCCCGGCCGCAGCTGATTGAGGCGCGGGCTCAGTTTGCCTTCCGGCACCGTGACCAGATAGAACTCCAGGTTGGCGTCATCGGGGGCATTGACGTAGGAGTAGGCGCGCTGCACCCGTTCACCGTCGATCTCCAGCGCCAGCTTGGCGAATTGCCCGGCGGTGAAAGGATCGATGGGGGCATTGACCACCAGGCTGAACAGCCCGTCGGTCCATTGTTTTACCTGCGTAACCTTGCCGTTTACCCATTCAGCCATACTCTAAAGCTCCCGTGGTCGAATCAAATAAGCACAATGTCGTGAGCCGGAAATGGCGTGCGCGGTGCGCTCTACCCGGTAGTCGTTGCCGAACAGCCGGTGAAACAGCTGCAGCTCGGAATTGCACAGGCTGCTGCAGTTGGAACCGGCCACGCCGATCGGACAGTGGTTTTCCACCAGCAGCGCACCGTGCGGATGATCGAGCAATTCGGCCATGTAACCGTCGTGTTGCCGCAGGCGAACCAGGCGGGTTAGCCGATCCTGATGGCTGCGCTCGGCGGACAGCTCTTCGGCATAGCGCAGATAAAGCTTCTCTTCGCGCGCGATGAGCAACGGTTCCACGCCGGCGCCGCCAAACAGCTGCAGCGCGGATTCCCGCAGTCGCTCCTGATCGTCGGCCGTGTAGGCGTGCCCCCGCTCGGTCAGCGACCAGTAGCGCGTCGGGCGGCCGACCTTGCTGCGCGCTTCTTCGTAACAAACCAGCTCACGTTTTTCCAGGGATTGCAGATGTTGTCGGATGCCCATCGGCGTGATGTCCAGACGCTCCGCCAGCATTTTGGCGGAGTGCGGGCCGAGAGCCTTTAACTGCAATAAAATCAGCTCAGGTGTTTTCATGAACCAAATCCCTATGGTGTTATTTTATTTCAAGTTGATGAAAATAATTATCGATTAAATGCTAAAGCGCAGCTACTGCAAACGCGCTAATTTTTACCCCCAAAGCGTTAGACGTACAGTTTAATTTACGAGCCTGGTCGGGTTTGCTGCCAGTGTGACCTGGATCAATATTTGTCTGAAACTCGCTAAAAAAATCAGATTTGATTAGCTTATGCCGCCATAGAGGGCTGCTCGCCGTTCTGGCTGCTGCAACGGCCATACCGGGACGCTGTGACGAGTTGAAACGTTAACGAAGATAATGAGAAAACTAGAGAACTTTCACCTGCTGGTGATGCTTATCCTGTTGGTCGCCGTCGGCCAGATGGCGCAAACCATTTATGTTCCCGTTATTGCTGACATCGCTCACGATCTGTCGGTGCGCACCGGCGCCGTGCAGCGGGTGATGGCGGCGTATTTGCTGACCTACGGTTTCTCCCAGCTGATTTACGGGCCGATATCGGATCGTATCGGGCGCCGTCCGGTGATCCTGACCGGCATGATGATCTTCCTGGTGGGGGCGCTGGGCGCGCTGCTGTCCACCAACCTGACGATGCTGGTCGCCGCCAGCGCCATCCAGGGCATGGGCACCGGCGTGGCGGGCGTGATGGCGCGCACCATGCCGCGCGATTTGTATGCCGGCACCGCGCTGCGCTATGCCAACAGCCTGCTGAATATGGGGATTTTGGTCAGCCCGCTGTTGGCGCCGGTGATCGGCGGCGCGCTGGCGATGGTGTTCGGCTGGCGAGCCTGCTATGCCTTCCTGCTGGCGCTGTGCGCCTGCGTCGCCTTCGCGATGTTCCGCTGGCTGCCGGAGACCCGTCCGGTCCAGACGGAAAAACGCCGCATGCTGGCTAGTTTCCGCCAGCTGCTGAGCGACAGCACCTTCAGCTGCTATCTGGTGATGCTGATCGGCGCGCTGGCGGGGATTGCGGTATTTGAAGCCAGCTGCGGCGTGTTGATGGGCGGTGTGTTGGGGCTGAGCGGCCTGACCGTCAGTATCCTGTTCATTCTGCCGATCCCGGCGGCGTTTTTCGGCGCCTGGTACGCCGGGCGCGACGGCAAGACCTTCCACACCCTGATGTGGCATTCGGTGATTAGCTGCCTGCTGGCGGGAGCGATGATGTGGATCCCGGGCTGGTTCGGCGTAATGAACATCTGGACGCTGATCGTGCCGGCCGCATTGTTCTTCTTCGGCGCCGGCATGCTGTTCCCGCTGGCGACCACCGGGGCGATGGAGCCGTTCCCTTACCTGGCCGGCGCGGCGGGCGCATTGGTGGGCGGCATGCAGAACATGGGGTCCGGTCTGGCGACCTGGCTTTCCGCCATGCTGCCGCAAACCGGGCAGTTCAGCCTCGGCTTGCTGATGTTCGCGATGGCGCTGCTGATCCTGCTGTGCTGGTGGCCGCTGTCCAATCGCATGCAGCATCAAGGACATACCGCATAACGACAGGGCGCCATTCGGCGCCCTCATACCGTTGACAAAGGGAAGAAAAAGCGTGGTTTTTCTCCCCCTTTGTGGTTATTAGCCGAAAATCAATAAATTGATTTTCCTTGTTTTTTATTCACTGTTCTCTGCCGACCCGGCAAGGGCATGAGGTTTGCCATCAATCATCAGGGCGCCATTCGGCGCCCTGTTTCGTTACAGCAGAAACTCGTGCAGCGCCGGGTCTTTGCGATCCAGATAGTGGGTCGAACGGATACGGCGGATGGTGCGCGACTTGCCGCGGATCAGCAACGTTTCGGTGGTGGCCATGTTGCCCTGGCGGCTGATGCCCTCCAGCAAATCGCCCTTGGTGATGCCGGTGGCGGAGAAGATGACGTTGTCGTTGCGCGCCATCTGGTCCAGGCGCAAGACCTGACCGGCCTCGATGCCCATCTCACGGCAGCGCGCCAGCTCCTGCTCGCCGAGGCGGCGGTTCTCGGGGCTGTCGCCTTTCACTTCATGGCGTGACAGCAAACGCGCCTGCATGTCGCCGTCCAGCGCGCGGATCACCGCGGCGGAGATCACCCCTTCCGGCGCGCCGCCGATGCCGTACATCACATCGACTTCGCTTTCCGGCATGCAGGTGAGAATGGAGGCCGCCACGTCGCCGTCAGGAATGGCGAACACCCGCACGCCCAACTGCTGCATCTGCGCGATGACGCCGTCGTGGCGCGGTTTGGCCAACACGATGACCGTCAGCTGTGACAAGGGTTTGTCCAGCCGCGCGGCGACGTTCCGCAGGTTCTCCGCCAGCGGCAGATTGAGATCGATGGCGCCGCGCGCCGCCGGGCCGACCACCAGCTTCTCCATGTACATGTCCGGCGCGTGCAGGAAGGTGCCGCGATCGCCCACCGCCAAGACCGCCAGCGCGTTGGACTGGCCCATGGCGGTCATGCGGGTGCCTTCGATCGGATCGACCGCGATGTCGACCGCGTCGCCCTGGCCGCTGCCGACCTGCTCGCCGATATACAGCATCGGCGCTTCGTCGATCTCGCCTTCGCCAATCACGATGCGGCCATCGATATCCACCTTGTTGAGCATGATGCGCATGGCGTGGACCGCCGCGCCGTCGGCGGCGTTCTTGTCGCCGCGTCCCAACCATTTGTAGCCCGCCAGCGCGGCGGCTTCGGTAACGCGGGAAAATTCGATGGCTAATTCACGTTTCATGGCAAACCTGTCTGTGAGAAAGGGAAGAAAATATCGGCAAAGTCTATCACAGCGCGGCGGCGGCGGGGCGGGGCAAAAAAAAGCGCCGCCCGCAGGCAGCGCAATTTGGGGGTAACGGCAAGGCTGGGTTTAATCGTGATCTTCCCACGCCTGCGCGCGAGCCACCGCTTTTTTCCAGCCGCTGTAGCGGTAGTTGCGTTCGGTGGTTTCGATGCTTGGGCGGAATTCACGCTCAATCACCGCTTTGCTCTTCACTTCATCCAGATCGTTCCAGTAGCCGATGGCCAGGCCCGCCAGGAACGCGGCGCCCAACGCCGTCGATTCACGCACTTCAGGGCGCTCTACGCGGGTGCCGAGGATATCGGACTGGAACTGCATCAGGAAGTTGTTGGCGACCGCGCCGCCGTCCACGCGCAGCGATTGCAGGCGGGTGTTGGCGTCGGCCTGCATGGCGTCCAGCACGTCGCGCGTCTGGAAGGCGATGGATTCCAGCGTGGCGCGGATGATGTGGTTACTGTTGGCACCGCGGGTCAGGCCGAAGATGGCGCCGCGGGCATACGGATCCCAGTAGGGCGCGCCCAGGCCGGTGAAGGCCGGCACCACATAGACGCCGTTGCTGTCTTTCACCTTGGTGGCGAAATATTCGGAGTCGGCGGCGTCGCTGATCAGTTTCAGCTCGTCGCGCAGCCATTGGATAGACGCACCGCCGATGAACACCGCGCCTTCCAGCGCATAGTTCACTTCGCCGCGCGGGCCGCAGGCGATGGTGGTCAGCAAACCGTTTTTCGAGCGCACCGCTTCTTTGCCGGTGTTCATCAGCAGGAAGCAGCCGGTGCCGTAGGTGTTCTTCGCCATGCCCGGTTGAACGCACAGCTGGCCGTACAATGCCGCTTGCTGGTCGCCGGCGATACCGGCGATAGGAATACGCGTGCCGCCCTTGCCGCCGATGTTGGTCTGGCCGTATACCTCGGAGGAAGGACGGACTTTCGGCAGCATGGCGCGCGGAATGTCCAGCACTTCCAGCATGCGTTCGTCCCAGTCCAGCTCGTGGATGTTGAACATCATGGTGCGTGAGGCGTTGGTGTAATCGGTGACGTGTACGCGCCCCTGGGTCATCTTCCACACCAGCCAGGTATCGACGGTGCCGAACAGCAGTTCGCCGCGCTTGGCACGCTCGCGGGCGCCTTCGACGTTGTCCAGGATCCATTTCACCTTGGTGCCGGAGAAGTAGGGGTCAACCACCAGGCCGGTGTTGTGACGGATGTACTCTTCCAGGCCGTCACGCTTGAGCTTCTCGCAGATGTCGGCGGTGCGGCGGCACTGCCAGACGATGGCGTTGTAGACAGGCTTGCCGGTCTCTTTTTCCCAGACGATGGTGGTTTCGCGCTGGTTGGTGATGCCGATGCCGGCGATCTGATCGGAATTGATGTCGGCCTTCGCCAGCACTTCTACCAGCGTCGAGCTTTGCGACGCCCAGATCTCCATCGGGTCGTGCTCAACCCAGCCGGCCTTTGGATAGATCTGCGGGAATTCGCGTTGCGATACCGCAACGATGTTGGCGTCGTGATCGAGCACGACGGCGCGTGAGCTGGTGGTCCCTTGGTCGAGTGCGACAATGTATTTTTTTTCTACAGTCATGGTAATTATCCTGCTGTTGTTAACCGTTTAAAACTGCACCCATCACGCTTTACGCTGCTGGGTCTTGGCGTCGGGCTCTTCTTCCGTCACGCAGACGTCGCACGGCAGGTGGCGGCCAATCAGCGCGCGGTAACCGAAAGCGCCCAGGCCACAGCCGACGATAGGGGCGAAGATCGGCACCAGGAAGTACGGGATGTCGCGCGCGCCGGTGAAGGCGACTTTGCCCCAGCCGGCCAGGTAGGCGAACAGTTTCGGCCCGAAGTCACGCGCCGGGTTCAACGCAAAGCCGGTCAATGGTCCCATGGAGGCGCCGATCACGGCAATCAGAATACCGATCAGCAGCGGCGCCAGCGGGCCGCGCGGAATGCCGTTGCCGTCGTCGGTCAGCGCCAGGATCAGGCACATCAGGATCGCAGCGATCACCATTTCTACCAGGAAGGCCTGGCCGACGGAGATGTGCGCGTTAGGGTAAGTCGAGAAAATGCCGGCCAGTTCAAGGCTTTCGTTGCTGCCGCGCACCATATGGTGAGCCGCTTCGAAGTCGAAGAACAGGTTGTAGTACAGCCCGTAGACCAGGGCGGCGGCGCAAAAGGCGCCGGCGATCTGCGCAATGATGTAAGGCACCACTTTGCGCCCGTCGAAGCAGGCGAACAGCCACAGGGCGAGGGTGACCGCCGGGTTGAGATGCGCGCCGGAAATGGCGGCGGTCAGATAGATGGCCATGGCGACGCCGAGGCCCCAAATGATGCTGATTTCCCACTGGCCGAAGCTGGCGCCCGCCAGTTTCAGTGCGGCAACGCAGCCTACGCCAAAGAAGATCAGCAGCGCCGTGCCGAGAAACTCGGCGATGCACTGGCCTTTTAATGTCGGACTGGTGGTTTGGCTCATAATGTTGGTGTCCTGCAAAACGGCGGTTGTTGGTTTATAGGCTCAGCCAGGTATACATCTGACCTATGGGCACAGTTTTTTTCATCTCGTCCAATTATTGAATGAGGACGTGATGTAAATTTATCGTTAACGAACATAAACGAGAAATAGCGAAATCAAAATGTGTGTGGCGCGTCATAAAATTGAGCGATTTCGCGTCGTTCAGTGTTCTTTCTGAGCCATAAAAGTGTGATCTGACCAGTGGTTTGGCGAGGGGCGTTAACAACTCGCGGCGGCGGCGGCGGGGATTTTCAGTTTTTACTGATGGCGAGGGCAGGAAAATTGCAACAGACTGCGCGATGATCCGGTATGTTGCTAGACAGGCGGAGACTGGCTACTTACAATCGTTTTTAACGAATCGAGACTGGCGCGCCTTCCGTAACGGCGCGCGTCACTGAGCGCGATGCAATATTCGCAGTAGCTGCAGCCGACGTTGCGGCCGCTACTTATAGATGTACGCCTTGCTATCATGAGGGGACTGAAGCATGTCATTTGAAGTATTTGAGAAACTGGAAGCAAAAGTACAGCAGGCGATTGATACCATCACCTTGTTGCAGATGGAAATTGAAGAGCTGAAAGACAAAAACAACTCTCTGTCGCAGGAAGTGCAGGCTGCCTCCGGCAACCACGAAGCGCTGGTGCGCGAAAACCAACAGCTGAAAGAAGAACAGCACGTATGGCAAGATCGCCTGCGCGCGCTGCTGGGCAAAATGGAAGAGGTTTGATTCCTTACGCCATGCAGCAACGAAAAGGGCGCCTGAGGCGCCCTTTTTCATGTCCGAAAATCACTCGATGTCGAGCGGGTCTTCGGAGAGGATGATGCCGGTGTTGTCGGCATACAGGTGGTCGCCGGAGAAGAAGGTGACGCCACCGAAGTTGACGCGGATATCGCTTTCGCCCACGCCTTCGCTTACGGCACCCGCCGGGATCGCCGCCATCGCCTGAATGCCGATGTCGAGCTCTTCCAGATCGTCCACCTGGCGCACCGCGCCGTACACCACGATGCCTTCCCATTCGTTCTGGGCGGCCAGGCGCGCCAGTTCGGCGTTGATCAGCGCCCGGCGTACCGAACCGCCGCCGTCGACCAACAGCACGCGGCCGCGACCGTTTTCTTCAAGCAGATCGAATAACAGGCCGTTATCCTCAAAGCATTTCACCGTGGTGATCTGCCCGCCAAATGAAGTACGCCCGCCAAAATTGGAGAACAGAGGTTCAACAACGTTCACCTCTTCATGATAGATGTCGCAAAGTTCGGAAGTATCGTATTTCATAGGATTTTACGTCTGTTTGCCGCAGGAATGTTCAGTATATCCCTTTATTCGCCCTGTTGGCAAAATCATCAGTTTTTAACTGAGCGCCACGCCGATGGCGAACAGCAGATTGGCCAGCAACGCCGCCTTGACCATATGCTCCAGCATCGGCCGCATGCCGACCGGCGTCGGATCGCGCAGCACGCGCAGGCCGTGGCGCACCAGCAGCGGGATCGCCAGCACGAACAGCCAACCCCACAGGCTGTGGAGGTTGAACAGCGTGAACAGCGCGAAACACAGCACCGCGCCGCTGAGCAGCAGGGCGTGGTAAATGCGCGCCTTGTGCGGGCCGAGACGCACCGCCAGCGTATTCTTGCCGTTTTCGCGATCGCTTTCGATATCGCGCAGATTGTTGATGTTGAGTACCGCCGTCGCCAGCAGGCCGCAGGCGGTGGCCGGTAGCATCACGACGCTGTCGAAGGTGTGCGTCTGCAAATAGTAGGTGCCGGCCACGCTCAGCCAGCCGAAGAACACCAGCACCGAGATGTCGCCCAGCCCCAAATACCCGTAGGGTTTGTTGCCGACGGTGTAGGTGATGGCCGCCACGATAGACAGCCCGCCCAGCACCAGGAAGCCCACCACGTCGCTGGGTTGCTCGCAGGCGACGGCGATCAGCGAACAGCCGGCGATGGCGATCAGCACTACCGTCACCACCAGCGCCCGTTTCATCTGCGCCTGGGTGATCATGCCCTTTTGCATGCCGCGCAACGGCCCGATGCGATCTTCTTTGTCGCTGCCTTTGACCGCATCGCCGTAGTCATTCGCCAGGTTGGAGAGGATCTGCAGCAGACCGGCGGTCACCAGCGCCAGCAGCGCCACTTCAGGTTTCAGGCTGCCGTGCCAGGCGGCGATCGCCGAGCCGACCACGATGGAGGCAAAGGCCAACGGCAGGGTGCGGGGGCGTAGACTTTCGAGCCATGCGGAAATCGGGGTGGTGGAGGTTGATGAGCTCATGTTTCGCTTCTGTCAGTAAGTTGCGGTGTCCGTTAGAAATAATTGTGGGAGGCAATGCCTCCCACACAGATGACTGACAAGACAATGATTGAGCGATTATAGGATAAAACGACTCAAATCTTCATCCGCCACCAGTTCATCCAGATGACTGCGCACGTAATCCGCATCAATTGTAATGGATTGGCCATTAATTTCACTCGCATCGTAGGAAATATCTTCCATCAGACGCTCCAGCACGGTGTGCAGACGACGCGCGCCGATGTTCTCGGTGCTTTCGTTGACCTGCCACGCGGCTTCGGCGATGCGGCGGATGCCGTCGGCGGTGAACTCGATATTGACGCCTTCGGTGCCCATCAGCGCTTTGTACTGTTCGGTCAGCGACGCGCTCGGCTCGGTCAGGATGCGCTCGAAGTCTTCGGTGGTCAGCGCCTGTAGCTCAACGCGGATCGGCAGACGGCCCTGCAGTTCCGGGATCAGATCCGACGGATTGGCGGTCTGGAACGCGCCGGAAGCGATGAACAGAATGTGGTCGGTTTTCACCATGCCGTGCTTGGTGGACACGGTGCACCCTTCCACCAGCGGCAGCAGATCGCGCTGCACGCCTTCGCGGGAAACGTCCGGGCCGGAGCTTTGGCCGCCGCGCTTACAGATTTTGTCGATCTCATCGATAAACACGATGCCGTGCTGCTCAACCGCTTCGATCGCCTGCTCTTTCAGCTCTTCCGGGTTCACCAGCTTGGCGGCTTCTTCTTCCACCAGCAGCTTGAAGGCTTCTTTGATCTTCAGCTTGCGCGGTTTTTGCTTTTGGCCGCCGAGGTTCTGGAACATCGACTGCAGCTGGTTGGTCATCTCTTCCATGCCCGGAGGCGCCATGATTTCCACGCCCATCGGCGCGGCGGCCAGATCGATTTCGATCTCTTTGTCATCCAGCTGGCCTTCGCGCAGTTTCTTGCGGAATGCCTGGCGGGCGGCGGACGGTTCCTGGCCTTCTTCCGGCTGGCCCCAGTTGTTTTTGGCCGGCGGGATCAGCACGTCGAGAATGCGCTCTTCGGCCAACTCTTCGGCACGGGTGCGATTTTTCTCGATCGACTGCATGCGCACCATTTTGATGGCGGCATCGGTCAGATCGCGAATGATGGAGTCCACTTCTTTGCCCACATAGCCCACTTCGGTGAACTTGGTGGCTTCAACCTTGATGAACGGCGCGTTGGCCAGCTTCGCCAGACGGCGGGCGATTTCGGTTTTACCGACGCCGGTCGGGCCGATCATCAGAATGTTTTTCGGGGTCACTTCGTGACGCAGCATCTCGTTGAGCTGCATCCGGCGCCAGCGGTTGCGCAGGGCAATGGCGACAGCGCGTTTGGCCTTGTTTTGGCCAATGATATAGCTGTCCAGTTCGCTGACGATCTCGCGCGGGGTCATTTCAGACATGGTATTCGATCCTTACGCTTTGGAAGGCAATTCTTCAATGGTGTGGAAATGGTTGGTGTAAATACAGATGTCGCCGGCGATGTTGAGGGATTTCTCAACGATGTCGCGGGCGCTCAGCTCGGTATTTTCCAACATGGCGCGGGCGGCGGCCTGGGCGTACGGGCCGCCGGAGCCGATGGCGATCAGATCGTTTTCCGGCTGCACCACATCGCCGTTGCCGGTGATGATCAGCGAGGCGGTTTCATCGGCGACCGCCAGCAGCGCTTCGAGCTTGCGCAGCATGCGGTCGGTGCGCCAGTCTTTCGCCAGCTCGACGGCGGCTTTCACCAGGTGGCCCTGATGCATTTCCAGTTTGCGTTCAAACAGTTCAAACAGCGTGAAGGCGTCAGCGGTGCCACCGGCGAAACCGGCGATCACTTTGTCGTTATACAGGCGACGCACTTTCTTGACGTTACCCTTCATCACCGTATTACCCAGGGTTGCCTGGCCATCACCACCGATGACGACCTGGCCGTTGCGGCGTACGCTTACAATTGTTGTCACGAGCAGACCCTCGTTAAAGACGGAAAGAAGTCCCCGCAGCGCCTGCTTTCGCAGACGCTACGAGGCATATTGAGAGTATAGATGGGGGGGGATTGACGCTTTTCAACCCCCAACGGAGAGGGGAATGCAACTCGACATGCCGACGCCCTTCAGGCGCGAAAGGGTTTTGTCCGCTGCGGCGCGGCTGCTGTAGGGGCCGAGCACCACGCGATTCCAACCGCCACCGGCGGTGATGCGGCTCTCGATGCCCTCGAACGCCAGGCGCGCACGCACGGATTCAGCCTGATCGGTGGCGCGGAACGAACCGCATTGCACCATCCACTTCTGTTTCGATTCCGGTTTGGTGTCCTGCTTGGCCGTTTCCTGTTTCACTTCCGGTTTGGGCTCCGGCTTCGGTTGCGGCTTCGGCTCAGGCTGTTTCACCTGCGCCGGCGGCGGGGTGACTTGCTTCGGCTGCTGGTGCTGCTGCACCGGCGCGGTGGTGGCCCCGTTGTTGAACGGGTTGCGCGGCGCCTGAGTGACCTGCTGCTGTTGCTGTACCGGCTGCTGCTGCATTTGCGGTTGTTGCATCTGCTGCTGGCGGTTGCCGCGCGCGTTGGCCTGGCCCGGATCGTTATACGGCACTTCATTCAGTTGCGTCGGGCGCTGTTGCATGTCGGCCTGCATCTGCTCCAGCAGTTGCCGTTGTTCGGCGGTCAGCTGAGTTTTGGAATTGAGCTCGCCGCCGGCCGTCGGTTCGGTCGGGGTTTGCACGCCGATCTGTCGGTTTTCCAGCTCTTTGATATAGCGCCAGCGCTCTTCCGGCTTCGGCGGCAGGCCGTTGCCTGGGCGAGTGGTGTGCGCAGGCAACAACGGCGCGTCTTCCGGCTTGTTGTGCGTAATGAAATAGAGGCCACCGACAAAGACAACCAGCAACGCGACGGCTAACGCCAGCACGGTTTTGGAAACCTTCGGAGAACTGCGTTTTTTACGGCTGGGGGTTTTGCGCTTAGCTCCTGCTGCGCGCCCACGGCTTACATAGTCTTTTTGTGCCACTATTATTCCGCTGTGTCCTGATGAGAGGATAAGTCCGTCATGTTACTGAACCCTAAAATATTTGACTAGCGTTTCGGAGCAGCGGTGCTGCCTCTGATAATCAATTCACTGTCCAAGAGTCGGGAGCCGCTGGCCACCGTCTGGCCGTTCAACTGCTCCAACAGCAACAACATCGCCTGCTGGCCGATCTGGAAGCGCGGCTGCGCCACCGTGGTCAGCGGCGGATCGCAATACTGCGCCAGCTTGAGGTCGTCAAAGCCGACGATCGACAGATCCTGCGGTACCCGCAGCCCCATTTTCTTCGCCTGGGACAGCACGCCGATCGCCATGACGTCGCTGTGGCAGAACACCGCCGTCGGCGGTTTCGGCTGAGCCATCAACTGGGTCAGCGCTTGCGCGCCGGCTTCGTAGGTAAAATCACCCCGGGTAATATAGCTGCTTTCGACGGTAATGCCATTACGGCGTAGCGCTTGAACATAACCTTGCAGCCGATAATGGCTCAGCGGCATCTGTTCCGGCCCGGCGACGCAGGCGATCTGCCGGTGGCCCAATTGATGCAAATAATGCACGGCTTCAAAGGCGGCGGTCAGGTTGTCGATATGCACCGTCGGCAGTTCCAGCTCGGGCGCGAACTCATTGGCCATCACCATCGGCGGCAGGTTGCGCTGCTCTTCCTTGCTGGCGTCGAACGGTAGATTAGAGCCCAGCAGCAGCATGCCGTCGATCTGTTTGGTGATGATCAGATTGACGAAGGTGCGTTCTTGCTGGTTCTGCTGCGCGCAGTCGCCGATCAGCACCAGATAGCCTTGTTGGGCGGCGGTCTGTTCGATCCCCTGGATCACATCGGCGAAAAACGGATCGCAGATGTCGGGCACGATCACCAGGATGGTGCGGGATTCGTTGCGCTTGATATTGCGTGACAGAGCATGAGGAGAATAACCCACGGCCAGGACGGCCTGTTCCACTTTCTGGCGCGTCGGCGTTGACACCTTTTCCGGGTTCATCAGCGCACGCGATACGGTAGCCGTTGAAACGCCCGCCATTTCGGCGACGTCTTTCATGGTCGCCATGGATAACTCTTTCTTGTGTTCCAACGCCTTTCTCCTTGCGTCAGCCCCATGCCGACGCCACTACTGCTGTTTGCTCACAATGTCCGGCATGCGGTGGCGAGATTGTTGTCATTGAGCGCCACTCGCGTTCGGGCACTCCGTCGCGCTGCGATGTGGCGACAAAATTTGCCCTCGCAGACATTCTAAACAGAATACGCCCCGCCTTTGTTACCTAATTTGCATAAAAAATGTGACCTGAGAAGGTTTTTTAGCGTTCGCTCGCAATTTCAAGGGTAAACGTTTGCACTGCGGCAGCTAAATCGGACTTTTCCGGGATCAGCTGTCGATCGGATCGACATCCAGCGTCCATTTCACCTTGCGCGTTTGCGGCAGGGTGCCGATCAGCGGCAGCGAGCTTTTCATCAGCTGTTGCAGGACGCGCCGCGTCGGGTGCTGCAGCAGCAGCTGCCAGCGGAAACGGCCGCCGCGTTTGGACTGCAGCGCCGGCACCGGGCCCATCACCCACAGCGAATCGTCCTTCAGCGGGCTGGCTTCCAGCAGGTTGCGCAGCTGCTGCAGGAACAGCGGGGCCTGCTGGTTGTCGTGATCTTCGGCGCGCACGATGATGTGGCTGGTGTAAGGCGGCAGAAACACGCTGTTGCGCTCCGCCAGCGTCTGTTTGGCGAAGGCGTCGTAACCCTGTTGCAGCAGCACCTGCAGCAGCGGGTGCTCCGGATGGTGGGTTTGCAGCAGCACTTCCCCCTGCTTGCCCGCTCGGCCGGCCCGCCCGGAGACCTGGGTATACAGCTGAGCGAAACGCTCGGCGGAGCGGAAGTCGGCGGAGAACAGCGCGCCGTCCACGTCCAGCAACGCCACCAGCGTGACGTCGGGAAAATGGTGGCCCTTGGCCAGCATTTGCGTGCCGATCAGAATGCGCGCTTCGCCGCGATGAATATCCGCCAGGTGCTGTTCCAGCGACCCTTTGCGGCTGGTGGTGTCGCGATCGATGCGGGTGATCGGCGTGTCGGGGAACAGCGGCGCCAGCTCATGTTCCAGCTGTTCGGTGCCGACGCCGACCGATACCAGGTGGGTGGAGCCGCACTGCGGGCATTGGTGCGGCACCGGTCGCTGGCTGTCGCAGTGGTGACAGCGCAGCTGGCGCTGATGCTGGTGGAAGGTGTAATAGTGATCGCAGCGCTGGCACTCGGCGATCCAGCCGCACTCGTGGCACAGCAGCGCCGGGGCGTAACCGCGGCGGTTGAGGAACAGCATCACCTGATTGCCGGCTTTTAAATGGTGCTGCATGCTTTTCAAAAGCGGCTGCGACAGGCCGACCTTCAGCGGCAACCCTTTCAGATCGATCAGATGCTGCGCCGCCGGTTTGGCGTTGCCCGCGCGTTGGGTGAGCTTCAACTGGCGATATTTGCCCAGTTGCACGTTGTGCAGCGTTTCCAGTGCCGGCGTGGCGGAGCCCATCACCATCGGGATATCTTCTTCCCGGGCGCGGAACACCGCCAGATCGCGGGCGTGGTAGCGCCAGCCTTCCTGCTGTTTATAAGAGCTGTCGTGCTCTTCGTCGATGATGATAACGCCCAGTTGCCGGAACGGCGTGAACAGCGCCGAGCGGGTGCCGATGACGATCGCGGCTTCGCCGCTGCGCGCGCGCAGCCAAACCGCCAGCCGTTCGCTGTCGTTCAGCCCGGAGTGCAGCACGTCCACCGGCGCGTTGAAGCGCTCGCGAAAGCGGGCGATGGTTTGCGGCGTCAGGCCGATTTCCGGCACCAGCACCAGCGCCTGCCGGCCTTTGGCCAACACGTTTTCCAGCACGCTGAGATACACTTCGGTCTTGCCGGAGCCGGTGACCCCGGCCAGCAGCCAGGCGGCAAACTGCTCATCTTCGCTTCGGATCGCCCCGACGGCGGTGGTCTGTTCGGTATTCAGCCGCAGCCGCTCGCCGAGCACCGCAAAGTTGGGGCGCCAGTCCTGCGTGGCCGCGACCTGAGCGCGCAGATCGATCAGCCCTTTGGCGCGCAGCGCCTGCAGGGCGCTTTCCGTCAGCTCAAGCTGGCTGACCTGATGGCGATAGACCGGGCGTTGCAGCAGCGCCGCCAGCGCCTGCTGCTGTTTCGGCGCGCGTTTCAGGCTTTCGGGCGGCGTGGCGCGCCCCTCTTCGGTGGCGAACCACTGCCACAGCGGCGCGGCCTCGGCCGGTTTGCCTTGGCGCAGCAGGATCGGCAGCGCGTGGAACAGCACTTCGCCGATGGGATAGTGGTAGTAATCGCTGGCCCAGCGCAGGATGCGCCACAGGCTGGGGGAGAACAGCGATTCCGTGTCGATCACGCTGTCGATCGGTTTGAGTTTGTCCAACGGCAGTTCGCTGGTGTCGCTGCAGCCGGTGACGATGCCGATTGCATGCTGCCTGCCCCAGGGCACGCCCACGCGCGCGCCGGCCACCGGCTGCATGCCGGGCGGCAGCAGATAGTCGAAGGTGCGGGCGAGGGGGACCGGCAAAGCAACGTGTACGACGGGCATGATCTCATCCAAATTGAAAAAAGTGGGCATCAGTTTACACGGCGCATCGGCAAATGTACGGTTCCGATTGCGCGCCCCGACTAATGCTGTATAATTTGCCGCCTTTGGTATAATTCGATACCAAAATTCTATTATCAACCACGTGTGGTGTCTGGCGAAACAGGGCTGGATAGCGACACGGCCTTAACTGAGGTTTCCCATGAAACAAGGTATCCACCCAAAATACGAAGAAGTTACTGCTAACTGCTCTTGCGGTAACGTGATGAAGATCCGCTCCACCGTGGGCCACGATCTGAACCTGGACGTTTGTGGCGCATGCCACCCGTTCTACACTGGCAAGCAGCGTGACGTTGCTACCGGTGGCCGCGTTGACCGCTTCAACAAGCGTTTCAGCGTACCAGGCGCTAAGAAATAAGATTTCTTATCGACCGATGAAAAAGGCGCCCTGGGCGCCTTTTTTCTTTTCTGCCGCCGACGTTCGCCGGGCGGTTCTCAATATTCCCAGGTATCGGGATCGACACCCAGTTCGCGCATCAACGCTTTTGCGGCTTCCGGGATTTCATCGCTGCGCTCTTTGCGCAGGTCTTCATCGTTCGGCAGCGGCTGGCCGGTAAAGGCATGCAGAAACGCTTCGCACAGAAGTTCGCTGTTGGTGGCGTGGCGCAGGTTGTTCACCTGGCGACGGGTCCGTTCGTCGGTGAGGATTTTCAGGACCTTCAGCGGAATGGATACCGTGATCTTTTTGACTTGCTCGCTTTTTTTACCGTGTTCAGCGTAAGGGCTGACATACTCGCCGTTCCACTCAGCCATGGGACACCTTAACTTTGTCAGAAAAATTACAAAATTCTAAAAACCGGCCAATTATGCCCGATCTTCACTGTTCTCACTAAATAAATGTCAATTTTACGCGACCAGGGTCACTGAATGCCCCGCTTCGGCCAGGCATTGCCGCTTAACATCTTATCGTCATGTCATATCGGCATAATTTTAGCGGGTATTGTGTCATTGCTCAATCTATACGCAAAGAAGTTTAGATGTCCAGATGTATTGACGTCTATCAATCCTGCGATTACTCTTTAGGCCTCATTCACCGAACCGAGAGCCGAGCGAGCCCATGACGCGTAAACCAGCCACGATTGCCGTACGCAGCGGCCTGAACGACGACGAACAGTACGGCTGCGTTGTCCCGCCGATTCATCTGTCCAGCACCTATAACTTTACCGACTTCAATCAACCCCGAGCTCATGACTACTCGCGCCGCGGCAACCCGACGCGCGACGTGGTGCAGCGCGCGTTGGCGGAGCTGGAAGGCGGCGCCGGCGCGGTGATGACCGGCAGCGGGATGTCGGCGATCCATCTGGTGACCACCGTACTGCTGAAGCCCGGTGATCTGCTGGTGGCGCCGCACGACTGTTACGGCGGCAGCTATCGGTTATTCGACAGCCTGAGCAAGCGCGGCGCTTATCGCGTGCTGTTCGTCGATCAAGGCAATGAGGCCGCCCTGCAACAGGCGCTGGCGCAAAAGCCGAAGCTGGTGTTGATAGAAAGCCCCAGCAATCCGCTGCTGCGGGTGGTGGACATCGCGGCGATCTGCGCTGCCGCGCACGCGGCGGGCGCGTTGACGGTGGTGGACAACACGTTCCTCAGCCCGGCCCTGCAACAGCCGATCGAACTCGGTGCCGATCTGGTGGTCCATTCTTGCACCAAATACCTGAACGGGCATTCGGACGTGGTGGCCGGCGCGGTGATCGCCAAAGATCCTGAGCTGGCGGTCGAGCTGGCCTGGTGGGCGAACAACATCGGCGTGACCGGCGGCGCGTTCGACAGCTATTTGTTGCTGCGCGGCATGCGCACGTTGTCGCCACGCATCAAGGCGGCGCAACAAAACGCTGAAGCGATTGTTGACTATTTACAGCAGCAACCGCTGGTGAAAAAGCTGTATCATCCCTCCCTGCCGGAGAATCCGGGGCATGAGATCGCCCGTCGTCAGCAGCGCGGTTTCGGCGCGATGCTGAGTTTTGAACTGGACGGCGATGAAGCGGTGCTGCGCCGTTTTCTCTCTGCCCTTGAGCTGTTTACTCTGGCAGAATCGTTGGGCGGCGTAGAAAGCCTGATCTCGCATGCAGCGACCATGACTCACGCCGGCATGGCGGCGGAGGCGCGGGCAGCGGCCGGCATCTCCGAGAGCCTGCTGCGCATTTCCGTGGGTATTGAAGACAGTGAAGATTTGATTGCCGATCTGGAACGCGCTTTCCAGGCGGCGGCAACGAGGTAAGCATGAATGCAATTGCTGTAGCAGGGCCGGTGAGCGGGCGTCAACTGCACAAGTTTGGCGGCAGCAGTCTGGCGGATGTGAAGTGTTATCTGCGTGTGGCCGGGATTATGGCGGAATACAGCCAGCCGGGCGACATGATGGTGGTATCGGCCGCCGGCAGTACCACCAACCAGTTGATCAACTGGCTGAAGCTCAGCCAGAGCGATCGCCTGTCTGCGCACCAGGTGCAGCAGACGTTGCGTCGTTATCACAGCGATCTTATCAGCGGCCTGTTGCCGCCGGAAAGCGCCGAGCCGCTGATCGCCGAGTTCATTCAGGATCTGGAACGCCTGGCGGCGCTGCTGGACGGCAATGTCGACGAGGTGTGCTACGCCGAAGTGGTCGGGCACGGCGAGATTTGGTCGGCGCGCCTGATGGCGGCGGTGCTCAACCACCTGGACATGCAGGCGGCCTGGCTGGATGCGCGTGACTTCCTGCGCGCCGAGCGCGCCGCGCAGCCGCAGGTGGATGAAGGCCGTTCTTACCCGCTGTTGCAACAATTGATGGCCCAACACCCGGGTAAACGCCTGGTGGTGACCGGGTTCATTTCGCGCAACGACGCCGGGGAAACCGTGCTGTTGGGGCGTAACGGCAGCGACTACTCCGCCACTCAGGTCGGCGCGCTGGCCGGCGCTGCGCGCGTCACCATCTGGAGCGACGTGGCCGGGGTTTACAGCGCCGATCCGCGCAAGGTGAAAGACGCCTGCCTGCTGCCGCTGCTGCGTCTGGACGAAGCCAGCGAGCTGGCGCGTCTGGCTGCGCCGGTGTTACACACCCGTACCCTGCAGCCGGTCTCCGGTAGCGATATCGATCTTCAACTGCGCTGCAGCTATCAGCCGGAGCAGGGCTCGACGCGCATTGAGCGCGTATTGGCTTCCGGCACCGGCGCCAAGATTGTCACCAGCCACGACGATGTGTGCCTGATTGAACTGCACGTTGCCGCTCAGCATGACTTCAAACTGGCGCAGAAAGAGTTGGATCTGGTGCTCAAGCGCGCGCAGATCAAACCGCTGGCGGTGGGCATCCACCCAGACCGCAACCTGGTGCAGCTGTGCTACACCTCCGAGGTGGTCAACAGCGCGCTGGCGACGCTGCAGGCCGCGGTGCTGCCAGGCGAGCTGCGCCTGCGCGAAGGGTTGGCGCTGGTGGCGATGGTCGGCGCCGGGGTGTGCAAGAACCCGCTGCACAGCCACCGTTTCTATCAGCAGCTGAAAGATCAGCCGGTCGAGTTTATCTGGCAGGCGGAAGATGGCATCAGCCTGGTGGCGGTATTGCGCCAGGGGCCGACCGCGCTGCTGATCCAGGGGCTGCACCAAAGCCTGTTCCGCGCCGAGAAGCGCATCGGTCTGGTGCTGTTCGGCAAGGGCAATATCGGGTCGCGCTGGCTGGAGCTGTTCGCCCGTGAGCAGACCAATATCTCCGCGCGCAGCGGCTTCGAATTTATCCTGGCGGGGGTGGTGGACAGCCGCCGCAGCCTGCTGAACTATGACGGGCTGGACGCCAGCCGCGCGCTGGCATTCTTTGAGGACGAAGCGCAGGAGCTGGATGAAGAATCGCTGTTCCTGTGGATGCGCGCGCACCCGTTCGACGATCTGGTGGTGCTCGACGTGACCGCCAGCGAAGAGCTGGCCGGGCAGTATCTGGATTTCGCCAGCTACGGTTTCCACGTGATCAGCGCCAACAAGTTGGCGGGGGCCTCGTGCAGCGACAGCTATCGCCAAATACGCGACGCCTTCGCCAAAACCGGCCGCCACTGGCTGTATAACGCCACCGTCGGCGCCGGCCTGCCGGTCAACCACACGGTGCGCGATCTGCGCGACAGCGGCGACAGCATTCTGGCGATCAGCGGCATCTTCTCCGGCACGCTCTCCTGGCTGTTCCTGCAGTATGACGGCACAGTGCCGTTCACCGAGCTGGTGGACCAGGCCTGGCAGCAGGGGCTGACCGAACCGGATCCGCGGGTCGATCTCTCCGGCCAGGACGTGATGCGCAAGCTGGTGATCCTGGCGCGCGAGGCGGGCTACGACATCGAACCGAACCAGGTGCGGGTCGAGTCGCTGGTGCCGGCGGGGTGCGAGCTGGGCTCCGTCGATCAGTTCTTCGAGAACGGTGAGGCGCTGAATCAGCAGATGCAACAGCGCTTTGAGGCCGCCAGCGAAATGGGCCTGGTGCTGCGCCATGTGGCGCGTTTCGACGCCAACGGCAAGGCGCGGGTCGGCGTGGAGGCGGTGCGCCCTGAGCATCCTCTGGCCTCGCTGTTGCCGTGCGACAACGTGTTCGCCATCGAAAGCCGCTGGTATCGCGATAATCCGCTGGTGATCCGCGGGCCGGGCGCCGGCCGCGATGTGACCGCCGGCGCGATCCAGTCAGACCTTAACCGATTGGCGCAGCTGCTTTAATCCTCTGCGGGCGCGGGCTCACCGCGCCCCTTGGCTTTTCCTGCCATACTTATCTTTGCCGCGATCATGAAATTCCCTCGTTGAGCGGGTGAGGATTAATCATCTTATTCCCCTCATTTTCCTGTTGACTCTTTAGCCAACATGCGGCATTTTCTATCTAGACGTCTAAACGTATAGACGCTCATCAAGATGAAATAAAAACAGTGATCGATAAGAGGTGAGCAGGGTATGAGTTTTTTCCACGCAAACCAGCGGGAAGCGCTGAATCAGAGTCTGGCGGAGTTGAACGGCCAGATTAACGTATCATTCGAGTTCTTCCCGCCACGCACCAGCGAGATGGAAGAGACCCTGTGGCAGTCGATCGATCGTCTGAGCATTCTCAAACCTAAATTCGTTTCCGTCACCTACGGCGCCAACTCCGGCGAGCGCGATCGCACCCACAGCATCATCAAAGGGATCAAGGAACGCACCGGCCTGGAGGCGGCGCCGCACCTGACCTGCATCGATGCCAGCCCGGCGCAGCTGCGCGACATCGCGACCGATTACTGGAACAGCGGCATCCGCCATATCGTGGCGCTGCGCGGCGATCTGCCGCCGGGCGGCGGCAAGCCGGAAATGTACGCGACCGATCTGGTGGCGCTGCTGAAAGACGTGGGTGACTTCGACATTTCCGTCGCCGCTTACCCGGAAGTGCACCCGGAGGCGAAGAGCGCCCAGGCCGATTTGATTAACCTGAAACGCAAGATCGATGCCGGCGCCAGTCGCGCGATTACCCAGTTCTTCTTCGACGTTGAGAGCTACCTGCGCTTTCGCGACCGCTGCGTCGCCGCCGGTATCGACGTGGAAATCGTGCCGGGCATTCTGCCGGTGTCCAACTTCAAGCAGCTGCAGCGCTTCGCCACCATGACCAACGTGCGGGTGCCAAGCTGGATGACCAGCATGTTCGAAGGGCTGGACGACGATGCGGAGACCCGCAAAATGGTCGGCGCCAACATCGCCATGGACATGGTGAAGATCCTGAGCCGCGAAGGGGTGAAAGATTTCCACTTCTATACGCTGAACCGCGCCGAGATGAGCTACGCCATCTGCCACACGCTGGGCGTGCGACCAGTGGCCGCCGCCTGACGGGCTTGCTCCATTGAAAAGGGCGCCGCTTTACCGCGGCGCCCTTTTTTTGTGGGGGAGACATAAAAAAAACGGCCCCGGTAAACGGGGCCGCGATGAGGCTCACTAGCCGGTGTTGCGCATCCCGGCGGCGACGCCGGCGATGGTAACCATCAGCGCCTGCTCCACGCGGGCGTCCGGCTGCTCCTGCTGGCGCGAACGGTGCAGCAATTCGGCCTGCAAGACGTTCAACGGGTCGGTATAGACGTTGCGCAGCGCGATGGATTCGGCGATCCACGGCAGGTCTTCCATCAGGTGCGCATCGTTGGCGATGGTCAGCACCACCTTGATGTCGCTTTCCAACTGATCGCGCAGCTGTTGGCCCAGCGGCCACAGCGATTTATCCACCAGGCGCTGATCGTAGTATTCCGCCAGCCACAGGTCGGCTTTGGCGAACACCATTTCCAGCATGGCGATGCGGGTGGAGAAGAACGGCCAGTCGCGACACATCGCCTCCAGCTCCGCCTGTTTGCCGGCTTTCACCGCTTCCTGCAATCCGGCGCCGGCGCCGAGCCAGGCCGGCAGCATCAGGCGGTTCTGCGTCCAGGCGAAGATCCACGGAATGGCGCGCAGGCTCTCTACGCCGCCGTTCGGCTTGCGCTTGGCCGGGCGCGAGCCCAGCGGCAGTTTGCCCAGCTCCAGTTCCGGCGTGGCCGCGCGGAAGTAAGGCACGAAGTCCGGGTTTTCACGCACGTAGCCGCGATACATTCGGCAGGAGGTCTCGGACAGGTCGTCCATCAGCGCCCGCCATTCTTTCTTCGGTTCCGGCGGCGGCAGCAGGTTGGCCTCGAGGATCGCGCCGGCATACAGCGCCAGGCTGCTGATGGTGACTTCCGGCAGGCCGAACTTGAAGCGGATCATCTCGCCCTGTTCGGTGACGCGCAGGCCGCCCTTCAGGCTGCCCGGCGGCTGCGACAGCAGCGCCGCATGCGCCGGAGCGCCGCCGCGGCCGATGGAACCGCCGCGGCCGTGGAACAGCGTCAGCGCCACGCCGGCCTTTTCACAGGTTTTGATCAGCGCGTCCTGCGCGCGGTACTGCGCCCAGGAAGCGGCCATCACGCCGGCGTCTTTCGCCGAGTCGGAATAGCCGATCATCACCATCTGTTTGCCCTGGATGAAGCCGCGATACCAGTCGATGTTCAGCAACTGGGTCATTACGTCGTCGGCGTTGTTCAGGTCGTCGAGGGTTTCGAACAGCGGGGCGACCGGCAGCGCGAACGGGCAGCCGGCCTCTTTCAGCAGCAGGTGCACCGCCAGCACGTCGGAAGGCGTGCGCGCCATCGAAATCACATAGGCGGCGATCGAGCCCTGCGGCGCTTCGGCAATCACCCGGCAGGTTTCCAGCACTTCCTGCGTGTCGGCGCTCGGTTGCCATTTCAGCGGCACCAGCGGGCGTTTGGAGTTCAGTTCGCGGACCAGGAACGCCTGTTTATCGGCTTCCGACCAGCTTTCATAATCGCCCAGCCCCAGATAGCGGGTCAGCTCGGCGATGGCTTCGGTATGGCGGGTGCTCTCCTGACGCACGTCGATGCGCACCAGCGGCACGCCGAAGCAGCGCACGCGGCGCAGGGTATCCAGCAGTTGACCATTGGCGATGATGCCCATGCCGCAGGCCTGCAGCGACTGGTAGCAGGCATACAGTGGCTCCCACAGCTGCTCGTTGTTCACCAGCAGGTCGTGCGGTTTCAGCACGCGCTCGCCCTTCAGGCGACCTTCAAGATAAGCCTGGGAACTCATCAGCTGGCTGCGCAGCTGCTTCATGATTTCGCGGTAAGGCTCCTGCACCTCATCGCCGCCGGCGCGGGCGCGCAGCTCAGGGGTGCACTCGGTCATCGACAGCTCGGAGACCAGCACCTGGATGTCGCGGGTAAACAGGTCGCAGGCTTTCCAGCGGCTGAGCAGCAGCACATGGCGGGTAATTTCGGCGGTGACGTTCGGGTTGCCGTCGCGGTCGCCGCCCATCCAGGAGGTGAAGCGCACCGGCACCGCTTCTACCGGCAGGCTGTAATCGATGGAG
The DNA here is from genome assembly GCF_052167655.1 of Serratia sp. CY55921. Lineage (NCBI taxonomy): Bacteria > Pseudomonadati > Pseudomonadota > Gammaproteobacteria > Enterobacterales > Yersiniaceae > Serratia > Serratia sp. CY55921. The sequence goes on from NZ_JBJNMU010000008.1 coordinate 102,285, forward strand.
TTTTCCAGCTGTTCGTTGAATTCGCGCAGGAACGCCGGCACGCCTTCCCACAGGCTGTTTTCCACGACGGCAAAACCCCATTTGGCTTCGTCGATCGGGGAAGGGCGGTGTTTGCGAATTTCATCGGTGTGCCACGACTGGGCTACCAGCTGGCGCAGGCGGCGCATGATCTTGTTGCGCTCGTAGTCGGCCAGATCGTTGTGATCGAGCTGGCTGAGGCAGGTGTTGACCTCCACCAGCTTGTGGATCAGGGTGCGGCGGGTGATCTCCGTCGGGTGCGCCGTCAGCACCAGCTCGATGGAGAGTTGCGACACCGCGTGCTGCAGCTCTTTGTCGCTGAGCTTTTTGTCTTTGAGGCGGCTGAACAGTTGGGCCAGCGCTTCCGGGTTGCTGGCGGCTTCGCCGTTGGGCGAAATGCTGTGGTACTGCTCGGCGACGTTGGTCAGGTTGAGGAACTGGCTGAAGGCGCGCGCCACCGGCAGCAGCTCGTCGTTGGACAAGTTCTGCAGGGTGGAGAGCAGCTCCTGGCGATGCGCTTCGTTGCCGGCGCGTGAGGATTTGGAAAGCTTACGGATGGTCTCAACGCGATCGAGAATATGCTCGCCCAGCGCTTCTTTGATGGTATCGCCGAGCAATTTGCCGAGCATACTGACATTACTGCGCATTGCCGAATATTGTTCGTTCATATAACCCCTGACCCAGTTCTGTATGTATGATTTTTATCTTGTAAATAAATTTCACGCGTCAGGCGCAGACCGCCTGCCTGATCCCATCGCGTTCCTGTCCAATCGTCAATTGACACTATTTTTAGCAAAAAAACATCAAAATCGGCGCATTTTCTGAAATTTAATTACGCCGCGTGGGTTATCAGCGTGGCTTATTTCGCTGCCTTCTACTTATTTTGAGTTAGGGGAAGCATAAAGCATTTCCCCTGCTAAATGTCGGGTTTATTGCCGGCAAAAGTGATTGACCAGCTGGCCCAACAGTTTGCGCGTCGGTTCGATAAACGCGGTGTCGATGTATTCGTCCGGCTGGTGGGCCTGATCGATGGAACCGGGGCCGAGCACCAACGTCGGGCAGACCTGTTGCACGAACGGCGCTTCGGTGCAGTAGTTGACCACCTGCGTGCGGGTGCCCAGCAGCTCCTCGATCACCGCTACCATGCGGTGGTCGGTCGGGCATTCGTAGCCCGGTACCGACGCGTGCAGCTCTTCGATGGTCAGGCGGCCCGGCCAGCGTTGGCTCACTGGCTCCAGCGCCTGATGCATCAGTTCGTTGATGTTGTCGAGCGTCATGCCGGGCAGCGGGCGGATATCCAGGTGCAGTTCGCAACAGGCGCAGATGCGGTTGGCCGCGTCGCCGCCGCTGATATGGCCGAAGTTCATGGTGGGATAAGGCACGGCGAACGCCGGGTTGTTGTAGCGCTCCTGCAGGGTCTTGCGCAGCTCCATCAGGCGGCCGATGGACTCGTGCATCAGATCGATGGCGTTGACGCCGCGCGCCGGATCGCTGGAGTGGCCGGACTGGCCGACGATGCGAATGGCGTTGGCCATGTGGCCCTTGTGCGCGCGCACCGGCTGCAGCGAGGTCGGCTCGCCGATGATGGCGAAATCCGGACGAATGGCGGTAGAGGCGGCGAAGTAACGCGCGCCGGCCATCGTCGTTTCTTCATCTGCGGTGGCTAAAATGTACAACGGCTTGGTCAGCTTGCTCGCGTCGATATCGCGCACCGCATCCAGAATAAAGGCGAAGAAGCCTTTCATGTCGGCGGTGCCCAGCCCGTAGAGCTTGTTGTCGTGCTCGGTCAGGGTGAAGGGATCGCGCGTCCAGCGGCCTTCGTCGTAGGGCACCGTATCGGTGTGGCCAGCCAGCAGCAGGCCGCCGCTGCCTTCGCCGATGCTGGCCAGCAGGTTGAATTTGTGGCGCGACTCCGGCACCGGCTGTACGTCGACTCGAAAGCCCAGGTCGGCAAACCATCCGGCCAGCAAGTTGATTAACGCCTCATTGCTCTGATCGAGGCCGGCATCGGTGGCGCTGATTGACGGAGTGGCGATCAACGCCCGGTACAGCTCAATAAATGGAGGTAATTTCATCTTCACTGTTGACAGCCTTAGGTTAGGATAGTATCAATATTCATGCATTTATTTTGAATAAAAATACAGTAAGCCGAAGCGTAAGGGAACCCGATGCCCGGATGTTTATAAAAGCATCAACGCCTGGCTCCGTGGGTGAACGGCGCAACAACGCTGGCTAGCCCTGTTACCTGGGTCGCAAGCGACCGCACGTCAGTTTAGAAGGTGAAAGGCCACATGTTGAATACGCTGATCGTTGGTGCCAGCGGTTACGCCGGAGCGGAGCTCACGGCTTACCTGAATCGCCACCCACACATGAACATAACCGCTTTAGCGGTTTCAGCGCAAAGTGCAGATGCAGGAAAGTTGCTTTCCGATCTCCATCCCCAGTTGAAAGGCATCGTCGATCTGCCGCTGCAGCCGTTGACCGACGTCGCCAAGGCGGCGCAGGGCATCGATGTAGTGTTCCTCGCCACCGCCCATGAAGTCAGCCACGATATCGCACCGGCTTTCCTGGCGGCGGGCTGCGTGGTGTTCGATCTGTCCGGCGCCTTTCGCGTGCAGGACGCCGGTTTTTATAGCCAGTACTACGGTTTCGAGCATCAGCATGGCGCCCTGCTGGAGCAGGCGGTGTACGGCCTGGCGGAGTGGCAGAGCGACAAGATTAAACAGGCGCAGCTGATCGCGGTGCCGGGCTGTTACCCGACGGCGGCGCAGCTGGCGCTGAAACCGTTGATCGAAAAACAGTTGCTGAATCTGGATCAGTGGCCGGTGATCAACGCCACCAGCGGCGTTAGCGGCGCCGGGCGCAAGGCCAGCATGACCACCAGCTTCTGCGAAGTGAGCCTGCAGCCGTACGGTATTTTCACTCACCGGCACCAGCCGGAGATCGCCGCGCACCTCGGCGTGCCGGTCATCTTTACGCCGCACCTGGGCAATTTCCCGCGCGGCATCCTTGAAACCATCACCTGCCGTCTGAAAGCCGGGGTGACCGCGCAGGACGTCGCGGCTGCCTATCATGCCGCCTATGACGACAAGCCGCTGGTGCGGCTGTACGACCAGGGCGTGCCGGCGCTGAAATCGGTGGTGGGGCTGCCGTTCTGTGACATCGGTTTTGCGGTGCAGGGCGAGCATCTGATCGCCGTGGCGGTGGAAGACAATCTGCTGAAAGGCGCGGCGGCGCAGGCGGTGCAATGCCTGAATATCCGTTTCGGCTTCCCGGAAACCCAATCACTCCTTTAAACCAGCGTGAGTAAACAGCAATGAACCCGTTAATTATCAAGTTAGGTGGCGTGTTATTAGACAGTGAAGAAGCGCTGGAGCGTCTGTTTACCGCGTTGGACAGCTATCGGCAGCAGCACCAGCGCCCGCTGGTGATCGTGCACGGCGGCGGCTGCGTGGTGGACGAGCTGATGAAGCAGCTCGCTTTGCCGGTGGTGAAAAAGAACGGCCTGCGGGTCACGCCGGCCGATCAGATCGACATCATCACCGGGGCGCTGGCCGGCACCGCCAACAAAACGCTGCTGGCGTGGGCGATTAAACACCAAATCAACGCCGTCGGCCTGAGCCTGGCGGACGGCGGCAGCGCGGTCGTGACCCCGCTCGATCCGGCATTGGGCCACGTCGGCAACGCGCAGCCCGGTTCGCCCGCGCTGCTCAATACCCTGCTGGGCGCCGGCTACCTGCCGGTTGTCAGCTCCATCGGCATCACCGCCGAAGGGCAGTTAATGAATGTGAACGCCGATCAGGCGGCGACGGCGCTGGCGGCGACGCTGGGGGCGGACCTTATCCTGCTGTCGGACGTCAGCGGCATCCTCGACGGCAAGGGCCAACGCATTGCGGAAATGACGGCGCAAAAAGCGGAACAACTGATCGCGCAAGGTATCATCACCGATGGTATGGTGGTGAAGGTGAATGCGGCGCTCGACGCTGCCCGCACCCTCGGCCGCCCGGTGGATATCGCCAGCTGGCGCCATGCCGATCAGCTTCCTGCTTTGTTTAACGGCGTGTCGATTGGCACCCGGATCCTCGCTTAATTTTAGAATTAGAAAGGAATAGACCATGCAAAACCAAGGCATCAAAAAAATCGTTCTGGCGTACTCCGGCGGCCTGGATACCTCGGCCATCATTCCATGGCTGAAAGAGAACTACGGCGGCTGTGAAGTGGTGGCGTTCGTGGCGGACATCGGCCAGGAGCGCAGCGATCTGGAAGGCGTGGAGCAAAAAGCCCTGCAGTCCGGTGCCTCTGAATGTCACGTGGTCGATCTGCGTGAAGAATTTATCCGCGATTACGTTTATCCAGTGCTGCAGACCGGCGCCCTGTACGAGGGCAGCTACCTGCTGGGCACCTCGATGGCGCGGCCGATCATCGCCAAGGCGCAGGTCGAGCTGGCGTTGAAAGTGGGCGCAGACGCGCTGTGCCACGGCGCGACCGGCAAAGGCAACGATCAGGTGCGTTTCGAAACCACCTACACCGCGCTGGCGCCGCAGCTGAAAGTGGTAGCGCCGTGGCGCGAGTGGAACCTGCGTTCCCGTGAAGCGCTGCTGGATTACCTGAAAGAGCGCAATATCCCGACCACCGCATCGCTGGAGAAAATCTACAGCCGCGATGAGAACGCCTGGCACATCTCCACCGAAGGCGGCGTGCTGGAAAGCCCGTGGAACGCGCCAAACAAGGATTGCTGGGTATGGACCGTCGATCCGCAGGAAGCGCCGGACCAGCCTGAGCAGGTGACCGTTACCGTCGAGAAAGGCCGCGTCGTGGCGGTTAACGGTAAAGCGCTGTCGCCGTACCAGTGCCTGGAAACCCTGAACGCGCTGGGCGCCAAGCACGGTGTCGGCCGTATCGACATCGTGGAAAACCGTCTGGTGGGCATCAAATCCCGCGGCTGCTATGAGACCCCGGGGGGCACCATCATGGTGGCGGCGCTGCGCGCCATCGAGCAGCTGGTGCTGGATCGCGACAGCTTCAAATGGCGCGAGCAGCTGGGCCTGGAGATGTCCTATGTGGTGTACGACGGCCGTTGGTTCGCGCCGCTGCGCCGCTCGCTGCAGGCCTCTGCCGAAGCATTGGCTGAAGAGGTGAACGGTGAAGTGGTACTGCAGCTGTACAAAGGCCAGGTGACGGCGACCCAGAAAAAATCCGCCAACAGCCTGTACTCCGAAGAGTTCGCCACCTTCGGCGAAGACGAAGTTTACGATCACAGCCACGCGGGCGGCTTTATCCGCCTGTTCTCTCTGTCTTCACGCATCCGCGCGTTGAACGAGAAAAAGAATAAATAACCGATTGGCGTGACTCTGCAAGGGCGCAGCATGCTGCGCCCTTTCGCATAAAAATTCAGGAGTAAAGGTATGGCACTTTGGGGCGGACGGTTCACTCAGGCGGCGGATCAGCGGTTCAAGCAACTCAACGATTCGCTGCGGTTCGATTATCGCCTGGCGGAGCAAGATATCGTGGGCTCGGTGGCCTGGTCGAAGGCGCTGGTGACCGTTAACGTGTTGACGGCAACGGAGCAACAGCAGCTGGAGCAGGCGCTGAATGCCTTGCTGACGGAAGTCCAGGCCGATCCTTTGGCGATCGTCCAAAGCGATGCCGAAGACATCCACAGCTGGGTGGAGCAGAAGCTGATCGAGAAGGTCGGCGATTTGGGCAAGAAGCTGCACACCGGCCGCAGCCGCAACGATCAGGTCGCGACCGATCTGAAGCTGTGGTGCAAACAGCAGATCGGCGATCTGCATCAGGCGATCGTCCAGCTGCAGCAGGCGCTGGTGGAGACCGCCGAAGCCAACCAGGATGCGGTGATGCCGGGGTATACCCACCTGCAACGCGCGCAGCCGGTGACTTTCGCGCACTGGTGCCTGGCCTATGTCGAGATGCTGGCGCGCGATGAAAGCCGCCTGCAGGATACCCTGAAACGGCTGGACGTCAGCCCGCTGGGCAGCGGCGCGCTGGCCGGCACCGCGTATCCTATCGATCGCGAGCAGCTGGCTGGCTGGCTGGGCTTCGCCTCGGCGACCCGCAACAGCCTGGACAGCGTATCCGATCGCGATCACGTGCTGGAGCTGCTGTCCAACGCCGCCATCAGCATGGTGCACCTGTCGCGCTTCGCCGAAGATCTGATCTTCTTCAACAGCGGCGAGGCGGCGTTTGTCGAGCTGTCTGACCGCGTGACCTCCGGCTCTTCGCTGATGCCGCAGAAGAAAAACCCGGACGCGCTGGAGCTGATCCGCGGCAAGTGCGGCCGCGTACAGGGCGCGCTGACCGGCATGATGATGACGCTGAAAGGCCTGCCGCTGGCGTACAACAAAGACATGCAGGAAGACAAAGAAGGGCTGTTCGACGCGCTCGACACCTGGATGGACTGCCTGCAGATGGCGGCGCTGGTGCTGGACGGCATTCAGGTGAAGCGCCCGCGCTGCCGGGAAGCGGCGGAGCAGGGTTATGCGAATGCCACCGAGCTGGCGGACTACCTGGTCGCCAAAGGCGTGCCGTTCCGCGAAGCGCACCATATCGTCGGTGAGGCGGTGGTAGAAGCCATTCGCCAGGGCAAACCGCTGGAAGCGCTGCCGCTGGCGGATTTGCAGCAGTTCAGCGCGACGATCGGCGACGACGTCTACCCAATCCTGGCGTTGCAATCCTGCCTGGACAAACGTGCGGCCAAAGGCGGCGTCGCGCCGCAGCAGGTGGCCGCGGCCATCGCCGCAGCGAAACAGCGTTTGGCTTGACGACGAGGGCGGCCTGGCGCCGCCCTTGAACCGTTACCCCGCCAGGCGTGCGCAGAGATAACGGTTCAGGCTCACGCCTTCTTCCATCGCGCCGATCGCCAGCCGGCGATGCTGTTCTGCCGCTGTTGCAAATCAGCGATGTCATCCCTGATCTCGTTCAGTTGCCTTTGTTTTAGTATCGTTATTGATATCACTTCAATATCGAAGCATAAAAAATGAGCGCAGGAGGGCCGTGAGGCAAGAGGAGGGAGGAAAATCTGGAAAGCGCTGCGCAAAAAAACCGGGCCTGAAGGCCCGGTAGGTGTGAACGGATAAGAAGGCGTTATTCGCCCGGACAGCGCTGACAGCGTTCGATTTCGGCCGTGCCGAGTTTGAGCTTCGCCTGCAGGTCGCGCAGCGCAGTGCGCAAGCCTTCTTCGATCACCGGATGATAGAACGGCATGTCCAGCATCTGATCGACGGTCATCTGCTGTTGGTGCGCCCAGGCTAACAGGTGCGCAATGTGTTCGGCGTCCGGGCCGATCATTTCCGCGCCGAGGAAACGGCCGGTGCCTTGCTCGCCGTAAACGTGCAGAACGCCCTTGTTGCGCAGCATCACCCGCGAGCGGCCCTGATTCTCAAACGAGACCTTGCCCACTTCAAAACATCCGCAGGCGCTGAACTTCTCGCTCAGCTCGCGGAAGGTCGAGCCGACCATGGCGATCTGCGGATCGGAGAACACCACCGAAATCGCGCTGCGGCGCAGACCCGGATTGATCTCCGGGAAGCTGCCGGCATTGGCGCCGGCGATGCGTGCCTGATCGCTGGCCTCATGCAACAGCGGCAGTTGGTTGCTGGCGTCGCCGGCGATAAAGATATGCGGCACGCTGGTTTGCATCGTCAGGCGGTCGGCCAGCGGCACGCCTCGAGCGTCGAGCTGCAGGCCGGTGTTTTCAAGACCCAGCCGATCGACGTTGGGGCGGCGGCCGGTGGCGGCCAGCACGTAGTCCACCAGGATCTCCTGCGACTGGCCCTGCAGATCCTGATAGCGGATAAATACGCGGTCGCCTTCGCGCTGCATCATCTCCACTTTCACGTCGGCGTCGAGGTAGAATTCTTCCCCCAGCGCCTTCGCAGCGTAATCGCGCACGGCGCTGTCGGTCAGCGGCCCGACGGCGCCGCCGATGCCGAAGACCTTGGTGTCGACGCCGAGGCGGTGCAGCGCTTGCCCCAACTCCAGCCCGATCACGCCAGGGCCGAATACCGCCACGGACTGCGGCAAGTCATCCCAGTTGAACAGATCGTCGTTGACGATCAGGCGATCGCCCAGTTCATTCCACGGCGCCGGCCAACTGGGGCGAGAGCCGGTGGCGATCACGATGCGCTGCGCCACGATGCGCGTATGGTCATCGACCTGCAGCGTGTTGTCGTCGATAAAGCGGGCATAGCCCTGAATTTTGTCGGCGGCCGGGATCTCGTCCACGCCTTCCAGCACGAAGCCGACGAAACGATCGCGTTCGCGTTTGACGCGCGCCATCACCTCGCGTCCGTCGATACGCGTTTTGCCGGTTGGGTGCACGCCAAAGCCCGGCGCACGTTCGATTTGATGCACCGCTTCGGCGGCGGCGATCAGTAATTTGGATGGCATGCAGCCAACGCGCGCACAGGTGGTGCCGTAAGGCCCGCCTTCAATCATCACCACGCTGGGGGTAGACAGTTTGGCCGCGCGATAGGCGCCGAGCCCTGCGGTGCCGCCGCCGATGACCGCGACATCAACGTTCAACAGTTTCATATCCGCTCCTGAAAGGTAAAAAAAGGGCGGGCCGTAGCCCGCCAAAGTTCACGTTGGCTTTGTTATTACTTATTAAGCTGACAGGAATGTTTCCAGATCGTCGCTGCCGCCAATGTGACGGCCGCCGATGAAGACCTGCGGCACCGTGGCGCGGCCGCTGACGGCGCGCAGGCTGACGGTGGTAGCGTCTTTGCCCAGCACAATCTCTTCATACTGAATGCCGCGCTCTTGCAGCATCTGCTTGGCTTTGGCGCAGAATGGGCAGCCCGGTTTGGTGAACAGGGAGACCGATTCCTGCACTTTGAATTCCGGCGCCAGGTATTTCAGCATGGTGTCGGCGTCGGACACTTCAAACGGGTCGCCCGGCTTGTTCGGCTCAACAAACATTTTCTCGACCACGCCGTTGCGTACCAGCATCGAGTAGCGCCATGAGCGAGGGCCAAAGCCCAGATCCGCTTTCTCGACCAGCATGTTCATGCCTTTGGTGAATTCACCGTTGCCGTCCGGCACGAAGGTGATGTTTTCCGCATGTTGGTCGGCTTTCCAGGCGTTCATGACGAAGGTGTCGTTCACGGAGACGCAAAGAATGCTGTCGACGCCGTGCTGCTTGAATACGCTGGACAGTTCGTTGTAGCGCGGCAGGTGGCTCGAAGAACAGGTCGGCGTGAACGCGCCCGGCAGCGAGAAAACAATGACGGTTTTGTTTTTGAACAGGTCATCAGTGGTCACATCAATCCATTGGTCGCCCTGACGGGTGTGGAAAGTAACCTGAGGAACTTTCTTGCCTTCTTGACTGGTAAACATTGATTAACCCCTTAATTAGGAAAAGTAATTTTTAGCATTTAGCGCGATATCGCTTCGTTGGGACACATTATTGTCGCTGGGGCTTGATAGATCTAATCGCTCATTGCTATCTTATCTATCGCCATGAGCTATCATGGAATGGAGGGAAACAATGAATATTCGTGATTTAGAGTATCTGGTCGCCTTGGCCGAGCACCGGCACTTCCGCCGCGCGGCCGATTCATGCCATGTAAGCCAACCCACGCTGAGCGGGCAGATCCGCAAGCTGGAAGACGAGTTGGGCGTCATGCTGCTCGAACGCACCAGCCGCAAGGTGCTGTTCACCCAGGCGGGTCTGTTGCTGGTGGAGCAGGCGCGTACTGTGCTGCGAGAAGTGAAAGTATTGAAGGAGATGGCCAGCCAGCAGGGCGAAGCCATGTCCGGGCCGTTGCACATCGGCCTGATCCCGACCGTGGGGCCTTATCTGCTGCCGCAGATCATCCCGACGCTGCACAAAACGTTCCCGAAACTGGAAATGTACCTGCACGAAGCGCAAACCCATCAGCTGCTGGCGCAACTCGACAGCGGCAAACTGGACTGCGCCATTCTGGCATTGGTTAAGGAAACCGAGGCGTTTATCGAAGTGCCTTTGTTCGATGAACCGATGAAGCTGGCGGTGTACTCCGATCACCCGTGGGCGCAGCGCGAGCGCGTGCCGATGCCGGATTTGGCGGGTGAGAAACTGCTGATGCTGGAGGATGGCCACTGCCTGCGCGATCAGGCGATGGGCTTCTGCTTCCAGGCGGGCGCGGACGAAGATACCCACTTCCGCGCCACCAGTCTGGAAACGCTGCGCAATATGGTCGCGGCCGGCAGCGGCATTACCCTGCTGCCGTCACTGGCGGTACCGCCGCAGCGCGAACGCGACGGCGTCTGCTATCTGGATTGCTACAAGCCGGAGCCGAAGCGCACCATCGCGCTGGTGTACCGCCCCGGCTCCCCTTTGCGCAGCCGTTATGAGCAACTGGCCGAGGCGATCCGCGAACACATGCAGGGCTACATCGACAGCGCGTTAAAACAGGCGGTTTAAGCCGTTTAGCGCCGCCACCCGGTAGGCTTCGGCCATGGTCGGATAGTTGAAGGTCGTATTAACGAAATACTCGATAGTATTGCCTTCACCTTTCTGTTCCATGATCGCCTGGCCGATGTGGATGATCTCCGCCGCACGCTCGCCGAAGCAGTGGATCCCAAGGATCTGCAGGGTGTCGCGATGGAACAGGATCTTCAGGCTGCCGACGTTCATCCCGGCTATCTGCGCGCGCGCCAGATGCTTGAACTGGGCGCGGCCCACTTCATACGGCACCTTCATCGCGGTCAGTTCCTGCTCGGTTTTGCCGACGGAGCTGATTTCCGGAATGGTGTAGATGCCGGTCGGGATATCTTCGATTAAGTGACCGCTGGCTTCGCCGGAGGCGATCGCTTGCGCGGCGATGCGGCCCTGATCGTAGGCGGCGGAAGCCAGGCTCGGATAGCCGATCACGTCACCGACCGCATAAATGTGCGACAGCGCGGTTTGATACATGCTGTTCACTTTCAGCAGCCCGCGGCTGTCCGACTCCAGGCCGACGTTCTCCAACCCCAGCGAATCGGTGTTGCCGGTACGGCCGTTGGCGTACAGCAGGCAGTCCGCTTTCACCTTCTTGCCGGACTTCAGGTGCACGATCACGCCGTCTTCGGTGCCTTCGATCTTCTCGAATTCTTCGTTGTGGCGGATCACCACGCCGTTGTTCCAGAAGTGGTAAGAGAGCGAATCCGACATCTCCTGATCGAGGAACGCCAGCAGACGATCGCGGGTGTTGATCAGATCGACCTTGACGTTCAGGCCGCGGAAGATGGACGCATACTCGCAGCCGATCACCCCGGCGCCGTAAATGATCACGTGGCGCGGCTCATGGCTCAGCTCGAGAATGGAATCGCTGTCGTAGATGCGCGGATGGTTGAAGTCGACGCTGGCCGGATGGTAAGGACGCGAGCCGCAGGCGATCACGATGTGATCGGCGCGGATGGTGTCCTGGGTGCCGTCCATGTAGCTGACGCTGACGGTGTTGGCGTCGATGAAGCGCGCGTCGCCGGCGAACAGTTTGCACTGGTTCCGCTCATAGAACCCTTGGCGCATTCGGGTCTGCTGGCTGATGACGTTATCGGCGTGGCGTAAAATGTCAGGGAAGGTCGCGCTGAGCGTGCGCGAGTTGTTGTAAAGCGGGTTCTGGTTGAATTCGATAATGCGGCTGACGGCGTGGCGGAGGGCTTTGGAGGGGATGGTGCCCCAATGGGTACATCCGCCGCCTACGTTATTGTACCGTTCGATAACGGCCACGCGGGCGCCTTGTTTCACCAGCCCCATGGCGGCACCTTCACCACCAGGGCCCGAGCCAATCACAATGGCATCAAATTGATAGTGCTGTTGCATGTAGGAGAGACCTGTTTTTTTATACAAGATTACAACGGTATCTTAACATCATAGCGCTGCTCACCCAATCACCATTAGGCTTTTTGAGTCAAAGCACAATCGGCTCAGGGCGGAAGTGTGATAGAGCGCGTTAGTATAAATGCTGTTGCAATAAAATTTGCTATATTGCCGAGTCTAGGGCGTTAGACTGAGAAAATGGAACCTATCCGGATATGCATATGGGCGTCAGAGCACAACAAAAAGAACGGACTCGTCGTTCCCTGATCGAAGCCGCTTTCAGCCAGCTGAGCGCCGAACGCAGCTTCGCCAGTCTGAGCCTGCGGGAAGTTTCACGCGAGGCGGGCATCGCGCCCACGTCGTTTTATCGCCATTTCCGCGATGTGGACGAGTTGGGGCTGACCATGGTGGATGAAAGCGGCCTGATGCTGCGTCAGTTGATGCGCCAGGCGCGCCAACGCATCGCCAAGGGCGGCAGCGTGATCCGCACCTCGGTGTCCACCTTTATGGAGTTTATCGGCAACAACCCGAACGCCTTCCGCCTGCTGCTGCGCGAGCGCTCCGGCACGTCGGCGGCATTCCGTGCGGCGGTGGCGCGTGAGATCCAGCATTTCATCGCCGAACTGGCGGACTACCTCGAGTTGGAAAATCACATGCCGCGCAGCTTTACCGAAGCGCAGGCGGAAGCGATGGTCACCATCGTGTTCAGCGCCGGCGCGGAAGCGCTGGATATCGACGTCGAGCAGCGGCAGCAGCTGGAAGAACGGCTGGTGCTGCAACTGCGGATGATCTCCAAAGGGGCGTATTACTGGTATCGTCGCGAACAAGAAAAAGCTTCTGTGTCCCACGTATAAAAAAGGTAAAAAATGATGGAAAAACCAGGCCGTGAAAATGGCACCTTACTGCTGGCGTTGATTGCCGGCCTTTCGATCAACGGTTCCTTTGCCGCGCTGTTCAGCTCGGTGGTGCCGTTTTCGATCTTCCCGCTGATCGCGTTGGTGCTGGCGGTGTACTGCCTGCATCAGCGTTACCTGAACCGCGCCATGCCGGATGGCATGCCGAAGCTGGCGGCGGCCTGTTTCCTGCTGGGGCTGCTGTTGTACAGCGCCATCGTGCGCGCCGAGTATCCGCAGATCGGCTCCAACTTCCTGCCGTCGGTGATCTGCGTGGCGCTGGTGCTGTGGATCGGCATGAAACTGAAGGCGCGCAAGGCGCCGGATGCGCCGACTCAAGAATCGTAATGAAACGGGGCGCCATCATGGCGCCCCTGTCATATCAGCGGTGCTTTTCCAGCAACACGCCGCACTCCATGTGATGGGTATACGGGAACTGATCGAACAGCGCCAGACGGCTGACCCGGTGGGTGGCCTGCAGCGTTTCCAGGTTGGCGCACAGCGTTTCCGGATTGCATGAAATATACAGAATGCGCGGGTAAGCCTGCACCATCTTCACCGTTTCATCGTCCAGCCCGCTGCGCGGCGGATCGACGAAAATCGTCTCGCAGTTGTAGCCGCTCAGATCGATGCCTTTCAACCGGTTGAATTCGCGTACTCCATTCATCGCCTGAGTGAAGTCTTCCGCCGCCATGCGGATGATCTGCACGTTGTCGATATGGTTGGCGGCGATGTTGTACTGCGCCGCCGCCACCGACGGTTTGGCGATCTCGGTCGCCAGCACGCGCTCGAAATTGCGCGCCAGCGCCAGCGAGAAGTTGCCGTTGCCGCAGTACAGCTCCAGCAAATCGCCTTTGGAACCGGCGGTGACCGCCAACGCCCACTCCAGCATCTGCACGTTCATGGCCGCGTTGGGCTGAGTGAAACTGTTTTCCACCTGGCGATAAATCATGTCGCGGCCGGCGACCGGCAGCACTTCGTCAACATAATCCTGGTCGAGCATGATCTTGGTCTTCGACGCTCGGCCGATCAGCTGCAGGTCGAAACCCTGCGCGCGCAGCTCGTCGCGCAACTGCTCGGCGCGCTGTTGCCAAACGTCATCCAGCTTGCGGTGATACAGCAGCGAAGCGATGATTTTGCCGCTTCGCGTCGACAGATAATCTATCTGGAACAGCTTGTGGCGCAGGATCGGCTCCGGTTTCAGCGCGGCGATCAGGGCGGTCATCAGGCGGTTGATCAGCTCGCTGGCCGCCGGGAACTGATCGACGCGAATACGCTGCTTGGTCTGCTGATCGAACATGATGTGATACATGTCGTCTGCGTCGTGCCAGATGCGGAATTCGGCGCGCATGCGGTAGTGGTCGACTGGCGAGCGGAACACTTCCGGCTCGGGCGCCGCGAACGGTGACATCAACGTCTTCAGGCGGGCGACTTTCTCCGCCAGTTGGTCATCGTAACGTTCAATAGGCAAATTCTCGGGCGTCATGTGTTTCTTCTCGTCAGGCAAATTTGATCAGCGGGGATTGTAGGGAATCAGCCCGTGAAGTCCAGTTTTGTCGCGTTTATTATTTGTAACATTAATGGCAGTCTAGACATCTATTTGCATTGATCGTAGCATTGCCGTCCGGCCTCAAGCAGCGAGTGAAAAGGGAATCCGGTGTGAATCCGGAGCTGACGCGCAGCGGTAAGGGGAAGTCACGGCGATAGCGTTTCGACGCAGACACTGTCCACTGCAGGATGGGAAGTCATCGCCCGTTGCCGGTCGCGCCCTGCGGCCCGCAAATCCCAAGCCCGAAGACCTGCCGGTGTTACGTCGCAATGTCCGTGGCCGTCGCGAACTACCGGCCATGATCCTGCGGCATCCGCCAATTAAGTTTGGATGCTTTTCTCATGACAATTACAAAAAATACGCTGCTGGCGGTGGTCTCTTCCGTCACGGCTTTTTCTGGATGGGCGCAAGACAACACCACAGCCACGAATGGCGATAACCTGGTGGTTACCGCCAACCGTTTCCCGCAGCCGGTTTCTTCCGTGCTGGCGCCGACCACCATCGTCACCCGCAACGATATCGATCGCTGGCAGGCCAAGAGCCTGACCGACGTGATGCGCCGTTTGCCGGGCGTGGACGTTGGCCAAAACGGCGGGTTGGGGCAAAAGAGCTCGCTGTTTATTCGCGGCACCAACTCCAGCCACGTGCTGGTGCTAATTGACGGCATTCGCCTTAATCAGGCGGGCGTCAGCGGCTCTTCTGACCTTAGCCAAATCCCGATTTCGTTGGTGCAGAAAGTCGAATACATCCGCGGCCCGCGCTCGGCGGTATACGGTTCCGACGCCATCGGCGGCGTAGTCAACATTATTACCACGCGTGAAAAGAACGGCACCACGCTGGCTGCCGGCGTCGGCTCCAACGGCTATCAATCCTATGACGCGTCGACCCAACAGCAGTTGGGCGACAGCACCGTGGCGACGGTGGCGGGTGACTACACCTACACCAAAGGGTATGACGTGGTGGCCTACGGCAGCACCGGCATGCAAAGCCAGCAGGATCGCGATGGCTTTATGAGTAAGTCGCTGTATGGTGCGCTTGAGCACCAGTTCAGCGAATCGGTCAGCGGTTTTGTGCGCGGGTATGGTTACGACAACCGCACGGCGTATGATAGTTATTATTCCTCACCGACCAGCCCTCTGCTGGATACGCGCAAACTGTATAGCCAAACCTGGGATACCGGATTGCGCTATAAAGAAGGCATTTACGCAACACAAGTGATTGGCAGCTACAGCCATAGCAAGGATTACGATTACGATCCTCGCCTCGGCATGCATGACAGCTCGGCCAGCCTGGTGGATTCCGAACAGTACAACCTGCAGTGGGGCAATACGCTGCAGGTTGGACAGGGTACCGTAAGCTCTGGCGTCGACTGGCAGCAACAGAAAATCAAACCGGATTCCACCACCGTGAAGGGTGAAAAAAGCCAACGTGATGCAGGCATCTATCTGACTGCGCAGCAACTGGTTGGCCCGGTAACGTTGGAAGGTGCGGTTCGAGGTGACGATCATTCCGAGTTTGGCTGGCATGGCACCTGGCAAACCAGCGCGGCCTGGGAATTCGTCGAGGGATACCGTTTTATCGCATCGTATGGCACGGCGTTCAAAGCACCGAATATGAGCCAGCTATACGGCAACTTCGGTAACAACACCGATCTGAAACCGGAAGAAAGCAAGCAGTGGGAAGGTGGCTTTGAAGGGCTGACCGGCCCGGTGACCTGGCGCATCTCCGGTTATCGCAACGACATCGACAATTTGATCGATTCCACGGGGGAAACCAACTACGTCTATTACAACGTGGGTAAGGCGACCATCAAAGGGATTGAAGCTACGGCCTCGTTTGATACCGGCCCGTTGACGCATCAGATTGGTTATGACTATGTCGATCCTCGCAACGCCAAGACCAATGAAGTGCTGCTGCGGCGCGCCAAGCAGCAGGTGAAATATGAGCTGGACTGGCAGCTGTATGACTTTGACTGGGCGGTGACTTATCAATATCTGGGTCAACGTTATGACAAGGATTACAGTACCTATCCGGAACAAAGCGTTAAACTTGGCGGCGTGAGCCTGTGGGATCTCGCAGTTTCGTATCCGGTCACATCTCATCTGACAGTTCGTGGTAGAATTGCCAACCTGTTTGATAAAGATTATGAGACGGCCTATGGCTACGCTACTCCAGGAAGAGAATACTACCTCACTGGAAGCTATACCTTCTAACAGCACCGCCACACCTCGCCCGACGGTGCTGGTTTTCGATTCCGGCGTCGGCGGGCTGTCGGTGTATCAGGAGATTCGGCAGTTGCTGCCGGATCTCCACTATATATACGCGTTCGACAACGTGGCGTTCCCCTACGGCGAGAAGTCCGAAGAGTTTATCGTTGAGCGCGTGCTGGAGATTGTCGGCGCGGTGCAGCAACGTCATCCTCTGGCGATTGTCGTCATCGCCTGCAACACCGCCAGCACGGTCTCCTTGCCGGCCCTGCGCGAGCGTTTCAGTTTCCCTGTCGTGGGCGTGGTGCCCGCCATCAAACCGGCGGCCCGTCTTACCGTTAACGGCATTGTCGGCCTGTTGGCGACCCGCGGCACCGTACAGCGCAGCTACACCCACGAACTGATTTCCCGTTTCGCCACCGACTGCAAGATTGAACTGCTGGGCTCTTCAGAACTGGTGGAGCTAGCGGAAGCCAAGCTGCATGGCGAAGCCGTGCCGCTACCGGTGCTGAAGAAGATCCTGCATCCGTGGCTGAGCATGCGCGAGCCGCCGGATACCGTCGTGCTGGGCTGCACCCATTTCCCTCTATTAGCTGAAGAGCTGATGCAAGTGTTGCCGGAAGGCACCCGATTGGTGGATTCCGGCGCGGCGATTGCCCGTCGCACCGCCTGGCTCATCTCTACGCAGGAAAACCTGGTCTCGAGCCAGGAAGAGAATCTGGCGTATTGCATGGCGTTAAATGAAGATACTGACGCTTTATTGCCCGTTTTGCAGGGCTATGGCTTTAAATCGTTGAAAAAACTGCCGCTTTAACGGTGTTTTGGTTAAACATTCAACGGTCAGAAAAAATATTGAAAATAGGGGTTGCGGCCCGCCGAGAACTCCCTATAATGCGCCTCCACTGACCGGGAACAACGACTGACAAGCCGCCGGGTCAGCGAGAAGAAAGCGAAATAAACGCTTGACTCTCCGGGTGA
>NZ_JBJNMU010000009.1:0-95138 GCF_052167655.1 Serratia sp. CY55921
TCCACCACCGCTTCCCGCACCGCCGGGTGCGTCGCCAGCGTCGCTTCTATCTCGCCGCATTCGATGCGGAAGCCGCGGATTTTCACCTGCTGGTCATTGCGCCCCAGGTACTCGATGTCACCGTTCGCCAGATAGCGCGCTACGTCGCCGGTGCGGTACATGCGCCCGCCCGGCGCGAACGGATCGCTCAGGAAACGCTCCGCCGTCAAGTCGGGCCGATTCAGGTAGCCCCGCGCCACCTGCACCCCGCCGATATACAGCTCGCCCACCGCCCCCAGCGGCACCGGCTGCCCGTGCTCGTCCAGCAGATAGATGCGCGTGTTGGCGATCGGCCGACCGATCGGCACCGACACCCGGTCCGCCTCCCACGAACAGTGCCAGGCGGTGACGTCCACCGCCGCCTCCGTCGGCCCATACAGGTTATGCAACTCCGCCTGCGGCAGCCGGCGGTAAAACTCCGCCACCAGCGCCGCCGGCAGCGCTTCCCCGCTGCACATCACCCGCACCACGTTGCCACAGCGCGTCGCCGCCTGCTCATCTGCCAGGAAGCTTTGCAACATCGACGGCACGAAGTGCAGCGTGGTGACGCCGTACTCTTCGATAGCGCGGCTCAGGTAGTCCGGATCCTTGTGCCCTTCCGGCTTCGCCATCACCAGGCGCGCGCCGACCATCAGCGGCCAGAAGAACTCCCACACCGAGACGTCGAAGCCGAACGGCGTTTTTTGCAGCACCGTGTCCGCCGCCGTCAGGCCGTAGGCCTCCTGCATCCACACCAGCCGGTTGACCACCCCGCGGTGTTCGTTCATCGCGCCCTTCGGTTTACCGGTCGAACCCGAGGTGTAAATCACGTACGCCAGGTGCGACGCCTGCGCGCGCGGCGCCGGGTTCTCGGCACTCAGCGTCTCCGGCAACGCGGCCTCCAGCGCCAGCTGCGGCGTCGCGGGTTCGCCCAGCGCCGCCCGGCCGGCGGCGTCCGCCAGCAGCAGCACCGGGTCGGCATCCTGCAGGATGTACTGCAGGCGCTCGCCCGGATAGGCCGGATCCAACGGCACATAGGCGCCGCCGGCCTTGAGGATGCCGAACAGCGCCGTCACCATGTTCAGGCCGCGTTCGGCGCACACCGCCACCCGGCTGTCCGGGCCCACGCCGCGCGCAATCAGCGCGTGCGCCAGCCGGTTGGCGCGGGCGTTCAACCGGGCGTAGCTCAGGCTTTCCGCGCCGCTCACCAGCGCGATGGCATCCGGCGTGCGGCGCACCTGCCGCTCGAACAGCGCCGCCAGCGTCTGATCCAGCGGGTAATCACGCTCGGTGCGGTTCCAGCCATGCAGCAGATGCTCCCGTTCGGCGAGCGGCAGCAAATCGATATGGGATACCGATCGCGGGTTATTCAGCGTCATCGCCCGCAGCGCCTGTACCAGGTAAACGCCGTAACGCTCGGCGGTGGCGCGATCGAACAACGCCGTGGCGAAATTCAGCGTGCCGCTGATGCCTTCGCCGGTATCGGCCAGATCGAGCGTCAGATCGAACTTCGCCGCGCTGTATTCCAGCCCGGCCAATTCGGCCTGCAGCCCAGGCAGCGGAATATCGCGCACCGAGCCGTCCTGCCAGGCCAGCATCACCTGGAACAGCGGGGTATAGCCCAGATGGCGCGGCGGGTTGACCAGCTCCACCACCTGCTCGAACGGCAGATCGCGGTTTTCCTGCGCCGCCAGCACCGTGTGGCGGACCCGTTCGAGCAGCGTCGGCAGATCCGGATCGTCGCGAAGATCGATGCGCAGCGCCAGCGTGCTGACGAAGAAACCGACCAGCGATTCGGTTTCCAGCCGGCCGCGGTTGGCCTCCGGCGTGCCGATCACCAGCTCCTGCTGTCCGGCCATGCGCGCCAGCACCAGGCTCCAGGCCGCCAGCACCGTCATAAACAGCGTGCCGCCATGCTGTCGGCTGAATTGACGCAGCGCCTGCGTCAACTCGGCGTCGATCGCGATCGGCACTTCTGCGCCGCTGAAAGACTGTACCGTCGGACGCGGCCGGTCGGTCGGCAACGTCAGCAGCGCCGGCGCATCGCTCAGCGTTTCACGCCAGTATTGCGCCTGCGCCGCCAGCCGTTCCGGCGTCAGGTAGCGACGCTGCCAGGCTGCGTAATCCGGGTATTGCAAGATCGGCGGCGGCAGCGGATCGGCCTCGCCTCGACGGAAAGCGCCGTACAGCGCGCCCAATTCGCGCAGCAGTATGCCGGTAGACCAGCCGTCGGAGACGATGTGATGGCAGGTGAGCAGGAACAGATGCTCCTCATCCGCCAGGCGGAGCAGCGCGGCGCGCACCAGCGGCCCCTGCGTCAAATCGAACGATTGAGTGGCCGCCTGACGACACAGCGTTTCAGCCTGCGCGGGGTGACGTCGCAGATCGTGGAACGCAAGCGGTAACCCGTTTGCCGGCAAAATCTGTACCTGTGGCCGATCTTCCCGGGTGATGAACCGGCTGCGCAGCGATTCGTGGCGCGCATAGAGCGCGTCCAGCCCCTGTTGCAACGCCTGCCGGTCCAACCGACCGCGCAGCCGCAACGCCAGCGGGATATGGTAGGTTTCGCTCATCCCCTCCAACTGGGTCAGGAACCACAGACGCTGCTGAGCAAACGACAGGGGCAATTCCCCATCGCGCGCCACCGGCAGCATCGGGATCGATTCCTGCGTCGGCGCAACCTGCAGCGCCTGGGCCAACACGTGCAACACCGGACTGGCGAACAGCGCCTGCAACGGCAGCTGCCATCCGGCCTGTTGCACGCGGTTCGCCAGGCGCACCGCCATCAGCGAATGCCCGCCCAGTTCGAAGAAGTGGTCGTAACGGCCAATCCGTTCTACGCCCAACAGCTCATGCCAGATAGCCGCCAACAGATTTTCTGCCTCGCCCTGCGGCGGCGCATAGGCCTCGCGCGCACAGGCGTCGACCTGCGGCACGGGCAGGGCGCGCTTGTCCAATTTGCCGTTGCCGGTCAGCGGCAACGCCTCCAGCCAAACGTAAGCCGCCGGCACCATATAGTCCGGCAACCGCGCCTGCAGATGCCGGCGCAATTCGGTCGCCAGCGTAGCGCGTTCCGTCTCCGGCGCCGGAACCACCCATGCCACCAGTCGCTTATTCCCGTCGCCATCGTCGATAGCGTCCACGGCTACGCTGCGCACGCGCGGATCGGCGCTCAGCTGCGCTTCCACCTCACCGCACTCGATGCGGAAGCCGCGGATTTTCACCTGCTGGTCGTTGCGCCCCAGGTATTCGATATCCCCCCCCGGCAGATAGCGCGCCAGATCGCCGGTGCGATACATGCGCGCACCCGGCGCCCGGTTGAAAGGGTCTTCGAGAAAACGTTCCGCCGTCAATTCGGGCCGGTTCAGGTACCCTCGCGCCACCCCTTCACCGCCGACGTACAGTTCGCCGATCGCCCCCATCGGCACCGGTTCGCCATCGCCGCCCAGCAGATACAGCCGCAAATCCGGAATACGGCAGCCGATCGGGCTGGCGACGATCGCCGTATCCTGTGCCGACAGCGGCCGGTACGTCACGTGCACCGTGGTTTCGGTGATGCCGTACATGTTGACCAATCGCGTCTGCCGGTTCTCTGGACGAGCAAACCACGGCGCGAGATCGGAAGGCTTCAGCATTTCACCACCGAACACGATCTCGCGCAGCTGATGGCGCGCTTCGCTGTGTGCCTGAGCCTGGATAAAGGCTTTGAAGGCGCTCGGCGTCTGATTCAGTACCGTGATGCCGCTGCGGCAGACGAAATGATAAAAGTCCGGCGCCGAACGGGCGATCTCCTGCGGTACGATGAACAGCTGGCCGCCATACAACCAGGCGCCCCAGATCTCCCAAACCGAAAAGTCGAAGGCGAATGAGTGGAACAGGCACCACTTGTCGGCGGCGCTGAAGTTAAACCAGGCGTTGGTGGCGCTGAACAAGCGCGCGACCTGGCGATGCTCCACCATGACCCCTTTCGGTTTGCCGGTCGAACCGGAGGTGTAAATCACATACGCCAGGTGTGATGGCCGCACCTCGACGTCCTGCAGATCGTCGCTGTTCCCCGTCAACGGCTGTTCCAGCGCCAATACCGGCACCTCGCAGCCGCCCAGCGCTTGCCTGCCAAGTTCATCCGCCAACAGCAGCACCGGCGCGGAGTCCGCCAGGATGTACTGTAGCCGCTCTCCGCTATAGGCGGGATCCAACGGCACATAGGCGCCGCCGGCTTTGAGGATCCCCAGCAACCCGGCCAGCATCGGCAGACCGCGTCCGGCGCACAGCGCCACCAGACTGTCCGGTTGTACGCCAAGCTCTACCAGCCGATGGGCCCATCGGTTCGCCCAGGTATTCAATTCAGCGTAAGTCAGGCTGTCGTCGCCGTATGTCATCGCCGTCGCATCTGGCGTGCGTTTGACCTGCGCTTCGAACAGCCGATGCAGACACGCCGCCGGCGAGTGCGAAGCAACGGTGTGATTGAGGCTCTGCAGCAACTGCGTGCGTTCTTCCTCGGAAACCAGATTGAGTTCGCCGATGGTGCGACGATGAGAGCCCGCTCTCACCGCGTCGTTGAGCAGCATCAGCAGATGTTGCGTCGCACGCAACATCTGTTCGTCAGCCACTGAGGCGGCGTCGTATACCCAACGGAAGGCGCCGTCAGCCTTGCAGATTTGCAATACCGCGCGCGAGCCGGAAGCCATGATGGCAGCCAAGCCCTCGTCTTCAGGCTGCAACCCTGTCTCTGAACGCCGGCTGACGATCGATACCGCCGTCGGCCAAGCTTGGGGCGCCCGCAGATCCGCATCGCCCGTCAGCAACGCGGGATGATAATCAGCATGAGCGCGCAACCGGCCGTATTCTTGTTCCAGCGCGGCCAATGCCTGCTGGAAATTGTAGGAGTGATCAACTGAGACCTGCAGCGGCAGCACGCGCGCGCTCAGGTGAGCCCAACGTCCCCAATCCCGATCGTTCGACGTAATCCAACCCAGCTGAAAATCGGTTTCATTACACATGCGCGCCAGATAGAGGGTTGCTGCCGCCAGCACCTGCTCGCCAGCAATCTTTTCCAGGCGCTGCCAGGCCGTGGCCTGCCAGCGTGCGGGAAGGGCCGCCCGGCGGTCAGGCCCTGGCGGGAACGGCGCCGGATAAAAGCGTGTCAGACGCGGTTGCCAGAAAGCGGCGCTGTCGGCGCTGGCGCCATACGCCGCGCCTAACAGCGAAGCTTCGGCATCGCTAAGCGTCGGCAAGACCGAGCCGACAGACAGGCCGCAGGCCTGCGCCAGCGCATCACCCGGCTGAATCGAGCCGTCGGCGCGCAAGAACGGCCCGACGCGCACCACGCCGGGATGCGCGGCGATCTCCCAGCCGTCGGTCTCAATGCGCAGCAGGGTGCCGGGTTCGGCCTGGCGTTCATCGCTCACCGCCAGCAGCGTCGTCACGCCCAGCACGCGCTCCGCCAACAGTATCTTCGCCGCGCATCCCGCGCCATGGCTCAGCGAGCTCACCAGGCGCTGCAGCGCCTGAGCCGGGCGATCCCAACGGATGATGCCGCCGGCAGGCGGTTGCCGCCGGTTGGCGTAAAAGCTGCCGCCGGCCCCGGCATCAGCCAACGTCGCCACTTGCCGATCCAACGCTTCGATCGTTCCCGTCGTTGAAGCGTTCAGCGCGCGTAAAATGAACTGGAAACGACGCTGCAAAACATCCAGATCGTCTAATGAATTTGCATAGGCGGCGTCAGAAAAAGTGACGTCCAGTTCATTCGCCTGCTGGTCTTCATACAGCATAATCTGTAGATCGCCGGACGGAATATTGCCACCGTAATACCAACGGGTGCGGCATCCCCAGAAAGGATCGCCGTGGTCGAAAGAAACGATGTTAATTGAAGGGCCAAACCAGGCGGAATCCGTCGCGCCATTATCACGCCGAATATCCTCCCCGCGATATAATTGATGGCGAACCACTTTCGCTATTTCAGCCGCTACTTTCTGGATAAATTCAGCCAGACTTAGTTGAGGTTCAACCTTAATAATCAAAGGGACAACGTTAGAGGTCATACCAATACTGTTTCGTTCCCTTGTCCCGGTCACCGGCATGCTGAAATTAAGATATTCGCTGCCGGTTAAGCTGTAGAAACATAATGCTACGGCGGCGGCCAATATATGCGCACGGTGTACGCCGATATTGTCGGCCTGCCGCTGCAGCCGATCCAGGGCGTCTTTTTCCAGCAGCTGCGTGTTGTGGTGCATCGCAGCGTCCGGCGTCAATACGGCCCTGCGTGACAAGCTCTGCGGCGCGGCGGCGGTGTATTCCCGCCAAAACGCCTGATCGGAAGAAAAGCGCGAAGAGTCGCGGTACTTGATGTCGTTTTCATACAGCAGAGAGAAATTGCAGTTGGCGAATTCAGGGATGACGCCGCCGGACGCCAGCGCGTTATAGTAAGCCGCGATGCGCCGCATCACTTCCTCAGCGCTGCGGCCGTCGGTGATCATATGGTGGAAACGGCGATAGAGGATGTAGCGCTGTGGTGCGAGCGTAATGACATAAAAACTAAAAGGTTCTTCTCCCGTAGCGCGGCGCGGCAGCGCCGAATCCGCCACCATCCAACGTCTGGCCGCCTGCAGAGGATCGGGCTCCTTGCTGAGATCGAGCGTGAACAGCGGCTCATGTGTACGTGGCGCGCGGTATTGATAAAGCTCACCGTCTTTTTCCACAAAATGCGCTTGCAGAGCCGGCGTTTCTTCGACGATGGCGTCGATGGCTTGCCGCAGCAGTTTAACGTTGAGCGGCCCGTCGACCTGTCCGTAGCCCCAGATATTGAACGACAAATCTTTGGAGATGTTTTCCCCCAGCCAGAGTTCACGCTGGGCGGTTGTTATTTCATGCAGCTCAACTTTCTCCGTTGCGGCCTGAGACCCTGCACGGAATTCCCCACTCTTCACATCAGTTTGTTTGTTCATAATATTCTCTAGCACGTTTTCATTACGTTAATGAAATAGACCGTCAGGATTTAGGCAAAGACTGGCCGCCCGACAGTTCAAGTCAGAATAAAAAAACCGTAGAAAAGCTGGGTCTCCCCCAACTAAGAAAGGATAGAATGGCTAATCCAGAGGTCCCCCCTGCGCCTCAATTTGCTGAGCTGTGAAGTATAGGAGAGGATATTTTTTTTGGCGAAACGTGCGAAAGGGAATAAATGACCATTTTATTTCCCCGATATTACTCAGGGATGACGAGGGTATTGAACTTGTATTAACCTGAGATGATTAGAGAATAATTAATATTTTTTTGTATTATTCATCGAGGTTAATATGCAGCAATTCTTACGATAAGAGCCTCTCCATATCAATAAGTTATACTTTATTGTTTGAAAAACAATAATTAATAATTTAATTAATTCATTGTCATCGAAATTTATGCCCGGTTTTATCGGCAGCGGCTCTATCGCTTTTTGTTATAACAATGGGAAAAATTATGCTGAAAAAATTTTGCGTTTTTTCGTGTGCAAATCAACGGCACCGTTCCCAACCGCAGACAATGTCAATGGGGCGGCAGAGCCCGCCCCAAGAGGTCTTACCACATCAGCCGGCCGATCAATGGCGCGGCCACGACCGTGATGATGCCGGCCAGCATCATCACCAAACTCGACACCACGCCCTCCTGCGGCCCCAGCTCATAGGCGCGGGCAGTGCCGGCGCCGTGCGACGAGGCGCCAAATCCGGCGCCCTTCGCCAGACGGCTGCGCACCGCCAGCCGCAAAAACAAAATATCCCCCACCGCCATGCCGAACACCCCGGTGATCACCACGAACAGCGCCACCAGATCCGGCTGCCCGCCCATCTGTTTTGCGGCCTCCAGCGCGAACGGCGTGGTGATCGACCGCACCGCCAGGCTGCGCTGCACCTCTTCCGGCAGCGTCAACAGGCGCGCCAGCCACACCGAGCTGTACACCGCCACCAGCACCGCGGTCGTTACCCCGGCGGTCAGCGACAGCCAGTGGCGACGGATGATATGCAGATTCTCGTACACCGGCACCGCGAAGGCGATGGTCGCCGGCCCCAGCAGCCACAGCAGCCAGTGGGTTTCACCGATGTAGTCCTGATAGGAGATATGGGTGACCACCAGCAGCAGCACCAGAATCATCGGCGTCAGCACCAGCGGCATCAGCAGCAACGTGCGGCGGCGGCGATAGAGTTTCTTGTTGGCGAAATACAGCGCCAGCGTCGCCAGAAAACAGGCCAGGCTAAGGATAAAATCATTCATGGCGCTGCTTCCGCCGCTGCAGCCAAATCTCCAGCCGATATACCCTGTCCACCACCAGCCCGGTGGCGCCCAGCGTCAGCATGGTGCTGACTGCGATCACCAGAAAGATCTTCCAGCCCTCGACCATCAGCAGCTGGGCATAGTTGACCACCGCCACCACCGCCGGCACGAAAAACAGCAGCATTTCCGCCAGCAGCCAGCGGGAGCCGGCCTTGACCCAACTGAGCGGCAGAATGCGCAGCAGGATCAGCGCCAGCAGCATCAGCATGCCGACGATATTGGCGGGGAGCGGCAGGTGGAATTGTTGCACCAGGCGATCGGCGATCAGGAACAGCGCCGCATACAACGCCACCTGAATCGGCACCTGCAAACGGGTCAGCAGGGAGGGGGCAACGCGGCGTAACGCCAGAGACATGAAAGATGACCTCAAACAATAATTGACGGCCTACAGTATACGCAGCCGGGAAACCACGCCTGAAATGAATTAAAATTATCGACATCATGCCGTCCGGGAATAGTTTCCCGCCGGTAGCGTCCCCAAGGAGAACCCTAACGTGGATGTCCGCACCCTGCGCTACTTCGTTGAAGTGGTGCGCCAGCAAAGCTTCACCCGCGCGGCGGAAAAACTGTTCGTCACCCAGCCCACCATCAGCAAAATGCTGCGGCATCTGGAGGAGGAGCTGGAATGCACGCTGCTGATCCGCGAAGGCCGCAAGCTGCGCCTGACCGACAGCGGCCAGGCGGTGTATCAGCGCGGCCTGACGATCCTCGACGAATTCCGCCAGTTGGAGGCGGAGCTGGAAGACATCAGCTCGGTGAAAAAGGGCGTGTTGCGGCTGGGCATTCCGCCGATGGTCGGCAGGCAGATCGCCGATCTGATCCGCCGCTTTCGTCAGACCTACCCCGGCATCGAATTGAAGATTTCCGAGCTGGGCGGGCTGTCGGTCGAACAGGCGGTGATGTCCGGCGAACTGGATCTGGCGATGACGGTGTTGCCCTTCGACTCGGAGCAGCCGCTGACCTTTCTGCCGCTGCTGGGCCACCCGATGTGCGTGGTGGCGCCGCGCACGCCGCAGTGGCTCAACCGCACCAGCATCAATATCGCCGAATTGGCCGACAGCCCGATCCTGATTTATAACGAAGACTTTGCGCTTTACAAGATGCTGATGAAGGCGTTTCGCCTGGCCGGTTTTGAACCGCAAATCGCGGTGCGCAGCGGCCAATGGGACTTCCTCGCCTCGATGGTGCAGGCCGGCGTGGGCATCGCCATGCTGCCGGAGCCGGTTTGCCGCTGGCTGGATAAGGAAAACCTGGTCTGGCTGCCGCTGGAACCGCGCATGGAATGGAAAATCGGCCTGATCTGGCGCCAGGGCAGCTATTTGTCGCACAGCGCGCAGGCCTGGATCGCCTGCTGCCGCGACTACTGGCCGCCGCTCAAGTAGCCAAAAAACAAGGGCCGCACAGGCGGCCCTTCAGGATGGGGATAACGAGGAAAAACGTTTATTCCTCCCTCTGCGTTTACCCCTCGCGCTCGATCAACAGCGCTTCGAGCAAATCGAGATCGTGCAGCAGTTTTTGCAGCGTCTCGTTGCTGATTTTCTGCGTGGCGCGCAGGTGGTACAGCTCGCCGCGCTCGGCGCGCAGCGCCGTCAGGCGGAAACGCCGCTCGAGGTTTTCCATCGCCAGCGCATTCTCGATATCGTCTTTCGACGCGATACGCCGCCGCAGCATGCCCGTCACCCGCGAGCTGACCTCTTTCAACACCTGCGGATCGAGGTTCTCTTCGGTATCGGCGACCAGGCGCTCTTCCATTTTATTCACGCTCTCGATCGCCACCTCGGCCGCCATGGCGATCGCCATGCGCTCTTCCTGCTTGCTGGCGCTCTTGTCGGTCACCTGCACGCCGCGCAACAGCAGCGGCAACGCCAGCACGCCGACAATCAACGACAGCAGGATCACCCCGGCGGCGATAAACACCAGCTGATAGCGCGCCGGGAAGGCGGTGCCGTCGCTCAGCAACAGCGGTATCGACAGCACGCCGGCCAGGGTAATCGCCCCGCGCACCCCGGCGAACGACGCCACCCACAGCTCACGCGTGCTGTAATCGCCGAACTGCA
The DNA here is from genome assembly GCF_052167655.1 of Serratia sp. CY55921. NCBI lineage: Bacteria > Pseudomonadati > Pseudomonadota > Gammaproteobacteria > Enterobacterales > Yersiniaceae > Serratia > Serratia sp. CY55921. The sequence goes on from NZ_JBJNMU010000009.1 coordinate 10,380, forward strand.
GCGGACGCTTTTTCATAAAGCGGTTGCTGGCCTTCTTCATCACCCACAGCCAGGTGAAACGCAGCACCAGCAGCGCGGCGTAGATGGTGGCCACGTCGGCGAACAGATACCAGGTCTGGATGGTCGGATCCAGCTCCGCCTGCAGGATGGAGGTTTCAAGAATGCCCGGCAGTTGCAGGCCCAGCATGATGAACACCATGCCGTTGAACACGAATTCCAGCATCGCCCACACGCTGTTGGCGCGCAGGCGCATCGCCAGCGGCGCGTTGCGGATCACGCCGGATTGGCTGATGGTCATCCCCGCCGCCACCGCCGCCAGGATGCCGGAAACGCCGATATGTTCGGCGATCAGGTAGGACGCGAACGGCAGCAGCAGCAGGAACACGATCTGGGTCGCCGGATCGTCGCCGCTCCAGCGGCTCATCACCCGCAGCGATTTACTGTAAGTCCAGGTGACCGCCACGCCGGCCAACAGGCCGCCGATCGCCACTTTGAGGAATTCAAGGGTCGCGCCGCCCACGGTGAACACCATCGTGCCCATCGCCACCGCGATGGCGAACTTGAGCGATACCAGGCCAGACGCGTCATTCATCAGCGCCTCGCCCTCGAGCACGCCCATGATCGGCTTGGGAATCCGCCCTTTGCCGACGATGCCGGACAGCGCCACGGCATCGGTCGGCGACAGCACCGCCGCCAGCGCGAAGGCCGCCACCAGCGGAATGCCCGGCACCATGGCGTAGATCAGATAACCGACGCCGACCACGGTGATCAGCACCAGCACCAGCGCCAGGCCGAGAATTTCACGCCCGTGATGCAGGAACTCGCGCGTCGGCGTTTTCCAGCCGTCGGCGAACAGCAACGGCGGGATGAACAGCACCAGGAACAGTTCGGGATCAAAATCGACGTGCAGCCCGAAATGCGGCCAGGCCAATAGGGCCCCGATGGCGATTTGCATCAGCGGCAGCGGCACCTGGAACGGCAACATGCGCGTCACCACCCCGGACAGGGAGACCACCAGGATCAAAATGAGGATTGTAAAAAAGATTTCCATGCTTTCCTTAGACTCTACGATTCAGACGACATCGGCTCAGGGCCTGCGTTGGTCCCGATAGTAGATCACTTTTTTTACAGCCGTTAAAGCTTGTTGTGCCTTTCAAAACGCGGTGCAGAGCAGAAGAAGACTTATCTTAAGAAGGGAATTGCCGTCACAGGCTCCCCCGCCCGATGGGCGAGGGAAACCCAAGAGGCTTAAATCGCCCAGCCGCCGGCGTAGAACGCCACCAGCGCCACGGCGATCAGCACGGTGCCGATGTTCAGCTTGCGCCATTCGCCGGAGAAGATGCGGCCGATGACCAGCGAGCTGAAGCCCAGCATGATGCCGGTGACGATGTTGCAGGTCAGCACGATGAACACGGCGCACAGCAGGCCGGCCATCGCGTCGACGAAGTCGTTGAAGTCCAGCTTGGTGACGTTGCTCAGCATCAACAGGCCGACGTACATCAGCGCCGGCGCGGTGGCGTAGACCGGCACCAGATAGGCCAGCGGCGACAGGAACAGGATCAGCAGGAACAGAACGCCGACCACGGTGGCGGTCAGGCCGGTCTTGCCGCCCGCTGCGGTGCCGGCGGCGGACTCGATGTAGACCGCGGCGGGCGCGGCGCCCACCAGCCCGGAGAAGATGCTGCTCAGGGAATCCGAGGTCAGCGCCTTGCCGCCGTTGATGATCTGGCCGTCTTTATCCAGCAGGTTGGCCTGCCCGGCCACCGCGCGGATGGTGCCGGTGGCGTCGAACACCGCAGTCATCACCAGCGCCAGCACGCTCGGCAACACCACCGGCTGCAACGCGCCCATGATATCCAGACTGAAGATCAACGATTTGCCGTCAGCGTCCGCCAGGCTCGGCATGGCGAACAGCCCCTGATATTTCACTGCCGGGTCGAAGATCAGGCCGATGATGGAAATGGCGATGATCACCAGCAGAATGCCGCCGGGCACGCGCAGTTTCTCCAGGCCGAAGATCACCGCCAGGCCGACCAGCGTCATGACGACCGGGAAAGAGGTGAACGCGCCGAGCGCCACCGGCAAGCCATCCAGCGGGTTCTTCACCACCAGGCCGACGCCGTTGGCGGCGATCAGCAGCAGGAACAGCCCGATGCCGATGCCGGTGCCGTGCGCCACGCCCATCGGCAGGTTGCGCAGGATCCAGGCGCGGATGCCGGTGACCGAGATGACGGTGAACAGCACGCCCATCAGGAACACCGCGCCCAGCGCCACCGGAATGCTGATATGTTGGCCGAGCACCAGGCTGAAAGCGGTAAAGGCGGTCAACGAGATCGCACAGCCGATGGCCATCGGCAGGTTAGCCCACAGCCCCATCAGCAGCGAGCCCAGACCGGCCACCAGACAGGTGGAAACGAACACCGCCGCCGGCGGGAAGCCCGCTTTGCCCAGCATGCTCGGCACCACGATCACCGAGTACACCATCGCCAGGAAGGTGGTCAGCCCCGCCACCACCTCCTGACGCACGCTGCTGCCGCGCGCGGAAATTTTAAAATAGCCATCAAGCCCGCCGGTTGGTTTTGCGGCGTGGTTCGCTTGAGAGTTCGACATAGGTTACTTCCCCTGTGTTTCATGAATCGGCCCGTCGCAGCAGGCCTGTAATCTCGCCCGCGCCTGATCGCCACGTAATCGTTTACGTCACGTTCCGCTTCCTTGCCCTTCCGTCGCACCGCCAACGGCGATGCGCACCAAGGCAAACGTTTAACTCGCAGCGCGCGGTACGGGTGATTTATGGTGGTTTATTCAAGGCAAACGATTATCCTGCCTTCCCTAGCGTCTAATCAACTAAAGATCGCGGCAATTTATGCAGAAAGCGGCGGGAAGGGCTTCTGCGCGAAAAGACGGGGCGATCCGGCGCCCCTGCCGACCTGCTTCACGGCGATCTTATTGCGCCTGCACCGCTGCGGGATCCATATACATCAATTCCCAGATATGGCCGTCCAGGTCCTGAAATCCGTGGCCGTACATCACGCCATAGTCCCGCGGCGGATGATAGGTATTGCCGCCGCCGGCGATCGCCTTGCGCACCAGTTCGTCCACCGCCGCCCGGCTGGGTTGCGACAGGCACACCAACACTTCGGTGGCCTGTTTGGCGTCGCCGATCGGGTTCGGGGTAAACATCCTGAATTTGTCGTGGGTCAGCAGCATCACGTAAATCGTGTCGCTGACCACCATGCAGGCGGCGGTATCGTCGGTAAATTGCGGGTTGAAGCTGAAGCCGAGCTGGGTGAAAAACGCCATTGAGGCGGGCAGATCGCGTACGGGCAGATTTACGAAGATTTGCGTAGCCATGGGCTACCTCCGATGAAGAATGACCCCATCGAGTATAGCCCATCCGCTTAACTCAGCAGGTCGTAAGGGCCGCCCTGTTCCAGCGCCCGCTGGTAGGCGGGCCGGGCGTGGATGCGCTGCAGGAAGCCGCGCAGTTTCGGGCAATTGTCCAACGCGCCGCGCGCCGCCATCGCCTCGAGCGGGAAGCTCATCTGTATGTCCGCCGCGCTGAAATCGTTGCCGACGAACCAGCTGCCCTTGTTCAGGTGCTGTTCGAGATACTCGCAGTGCGGCGCGATCTGTTTGTCGAGGTATTCGCGCTGTACGCCCTTGCCGATCGCGCCCGCCACCGGCCGCAGCAGCCAGGGGATCGGCGGCTGGCCGAGACGGCTGAACACCAGCTTCATCACCAACAGCGGCATCAGCGATCCCTCTGCGTAGTGCAACCAGTAGCGGTATTGCTGGCGCGCGTGGAAGTCCGTCGGCATAAACATGCCCTGTGCGTCGTAGGCCTCCTGCAAGTATTCGATAATGGCGCCGGATTCCGCCAGCGTCAGATCGCCATCGACGATCACCGGCGATTTGCCCAGCGGGTGGATCTTTTTCAGCGCCGGCGGCGCCAGCAGAGTGTGCGGATCGCGCTCGTAGCGTTGCACCTGATAGGGCACGCCCAGCTCTTCCAAAAACCACAGAATGCGCTGCGACCGCGAGTGATTGAGATGATGAACAATGATCATGATGACGCTCCCGTCCGCTGCCACACCAGTTCGCCGATCTGCACGCCGTTGCCGAGCTGCAGCGGCACCGTGCGCAACGTCAGCCGATCGGCGTTAAAGGCGTAAAAGCGCACCTGACGGCTGCCTATCCAATTGGGGAACGAACAGCCTTCAACCTGATGCACCACCCGTTGCTCGCTTTCTTCCACCTGATAACGGCCGAAATAGCAAATCATATTGATGAAGGCGGCATGGATCTCCCGCTCGGATCCCTGCGCCAAATCGTCGGCGACGAAACGCGGCCGCACGGCGCTGTATAGCTGCGCCGCCATTGTGCCGTTGGCCTCATAGTGGATGCGCCCCAACACCTGCTCGCCCAGCGGGTAATTCAGCTCGCCGTTCTGGTTTTTGAACGCCGACGACACCAACGCCCAGCTGCCGATAAACGCGTTTACCGTCATGACGCTTCTCCGGTTAAGGATCGTCTGTAAAGGGTAGTGGCAATTTTTGCCGCACGCCAACGGCTGAAAAACCGTCAATTTATTTGACAGAGATACTCAAAACTCTCCGATTTTTTATTCACACCCGGTGCACTAGTATTTAACACATCGAGAGACAACGCGCTCTCACCTAATAAATACTCTGAGGAACACATCATGAAAAACGTCAAAATTTTTGCTACCGCTGCACTGCTGGCTACCGCTTCTTTCGCTACCTTCGCCGCTGACCTGCCAACCAGCCAGCCAGCCGCAGACGCGCAGAAAATCGGCGTAGTCACCGTGAGCGGCGCCGCCAACCTGAGCGCGCTGGAAAGCGAACTGGCCAGCAAAGCCGCCGCGTCGGGCGCCAGTTCCTACCGCATCGTCGCCGCCGGCGGCCAAAACAAACTGTACGGCACCGCAGAAATCTTCAACTGATCGTCGGACAGCCAATCGACGGAAGAAAGAAGCCCCGCAAGGGGCTTTTCTCGTTTCAGGCGGCCAGAGCTCTTTGTGGACAGTGATCGCCATTCATTTCACCCATACTGAATGACAGCGCAATACCCTCACCCACTTTGGAGAAATAGCATGACGACAGCACAACCTCTGCAAGGCAAAGTCGCATTCGTTCAGGGCGGCTCCCGCGGCATCGGCGCCGCCATCGTGAAACGGTTGGCGAACGAAGGCGCCGCCGTCGCCTTTACCTACGCCGCCTCGGCCGATCGCGCCGAAGCGGTGGCGAGCGCCGTGACCGCCGCCGGCGGCAAAGCCCTCGCCATCAAGGCCGACAGCGCCGATGCTGCGGCGCTGCAGCAGGCGGTTCGCCAGGCGGTGAGCCACTTCGGCAACCTGGATATTCTGGTGAACAACGCCGGGGTATTTACGCTGGGCGGCACCGAGGAACTGGCGCTGGACGACCTGGATCGCATGCTGGCGGTCAACGTGCGCAGCGTATTCGTCGCCAGCCAGGAGGCGGCACGCCACATGAACGACGGCGGCCGTATCATCCACATCGGCAGCACCAACGCCGAGCGCGTGCCGTTCGGCGGCGCGGCGGTGTACGCGATGAGCAAATCGGCGCTGGTCGGCCTGACCAAAGGCATGGCGCGCGATCTCGGCCCGCGCGGCATCACCGTCAACAACGTGCAGCCCGGCCCGGTGGACACCGAAATGAACCCGGACGCCGGCGAGTTCGCCGATCAGCTCAAGCAGCTGATGGCGATCGGCCGCTACGGCAAAGATGAAGAGATCGCCGGTTTTGTCGCCTACCTGGCGGGCCCGCAGGCGGGTTATATCACCGGCGCCAGCCTGAGCATCGACGGCGGCTTCTCGGCGTAACATCCAAGCCCCGCGAGGGGCTTTTTATTGGCTTGCCGCGGTATGCAAGCCTGACGACGTCGATGCACGCTTGTTTCCCCTTCCCACGCTTTACGCCGCCAATCCCGCGTGAAAGACAACAATCGAATCAGTTTATGTACAAAAACGGAATAGTTTATTGACGATTCTGTTATTTATTCACCTCACTGCCCCCTTTATCCTTCGTTCCATCGTGTCGTACCGGACACCCTTATTTTTCGAATCTTCGAACACAGGATAAAGATATGAAAACCATGACCACCGTTATTTCACTCGCTCTGTTTTCCACGCTGTCGTTTAACGCTGCAGCAGAGAGCGTTACCGCAACCGGCAGCACGCTGGATTCCACCGAAGCCCTCATCGCTAAAAAAGCGCAAGAGGCCGGCGCAAGCGGCTACAAAATCACCAGCGCCTATATGGGTAATTTCGTCACCATGAGTGCGGAGCTGAAAAAATAATATCAATGACGCCGCTCGCCCGGCGTTATTTATTTCCGCATAAGGAAGTCATCGTCGGGTGGTTATTCACCACGCCTTGTTATAAGGCATTACGCTAATACACCCCGCGCACCCAAAAATGAGCTTCTTTCTCCACCGGTTATTATTCGGCGGCCTGATGTCGCCATGTCCGGACGGCTCATTTTCATTCACCCTGCAATACGTTGTTATAAGGATGAGTCACTGATGAAATCATTGTATCGCCTCTCCCTCTTGCTGCCTTTGCTTGCCACAGTGCCTGCACACGCCGCAGAGTCCGCCGCTCAGCCGTCAGACTGGTATCCTTCCGTTTACGGTGCAAAAGACGAAATCGGCGCGGCCAACCTGCTCACGCCAGAGGTCGTATTACAGTCCGTGCAGTTGGTAAAACAAGGCAAGACATTGTCATTGGCGGTGCCCGTCGATAAAGATTTCCCGGCGTTCCGCCACCGCAGCTTCCGCTTATATAATATTCAGCCTGGTCAGCAGGACGGTAAAACGCTTGGCCCAAATAAATTCACCTTTAATGATGAATTGGTGAATGCCTGGACCGGCGTCGGCACTCAGTTGAATGGCATTGGCCATATCGGCATCGACAATGTTTATTATAACGGCAATAAGGCGGCGGATTTCGTCACCGTAGATGGCGTGAAAAAATTGGGCGTGGAAAAAGTGCCGCCCATGGTCACACGCGGCGTCGTACTCGATATGACGGCTTATTATCATAAAGACATCGTTCCGGGCGGCACCGAATTTTCCGTTGCGGATATTCAAGCGGTGCTTAAGAAGCAGGGCATTAGCTTAAAGAAAGGCGACGTTGTTTTATTTAATACCGGTTGGCTGGAGCTGATTGGTAAGGACAATAAAAAATTCCTGGAGGTCGAGCCGGGTATTGGCATGGAAGCGGCGAAGTGGTTGGCTGACCAAGGCATCGTGGCCTTTGGCGGTGATACCTGGGCTTCCGAAGTATACCCTAACCCGAAAAATGACGAAGAGTTCCCGGTCAACCAATACCTGCTGGCCAAACGCGGCGTCTATAACCTGGAACTGATCGACAGCCGCCCACTGGTGCGCACGAAAACCTGGGAATTCCTGTTCGTACTGGGGCAACCGCTGTATGTCGGCTCAACCCAGGTCAACATCAACCCGGTAGCAATTTACTGATTGGCGACACCGCCGTAGAAAATCGGCAGTGAGCGCCCACAAAAAACCCCGCCTGAGCGGGGTTTTTTTAGCGCTGTTGCCAGGCTTAGAACGGAATATCGTCGTCGAAATCCATTGGCGGTTCGTTGCTGGTCGCCGGAGCGCTGTTCTGCGCCGGACGAGACTGCTGCTGGCCGCCGCTGAACTGGTTGCCGCCCTGTGGCTGTTGAGGCTGGCCCCAACCGCCCTGGCCGCCGGCAGATTGACCGGCCGGTGCGCCGCCGCCCTGACGGCCGCCCAACATCTGCATGGTGCCGCCGACGTTAACCACGATCTCGGTGGTGTAGCGATCCTGGCCGCTCTGATCCTGCCATTTACGGGTCTGCAGGGAGCCTTCGATATAGACCTGAGAGCCTTTGCGCAGGTATTCGCCCGCCACTTCAGCCAGTTTGCCGAACAGCACAACGCGGTGCCACTCGGTCTTCTCTTTCTGTTCGCCGGTCGCTTTGTCACGCCAGCTTTCGGAGGTCGCCAGGGTAATGTTGGCCACTGCGCCGCCGTTCGGCATGTAACGGACTTCTGGATCCTGACCCAGATTCCCGACCAGAATTACTTTGTTTACGCCTCTGCTGGCCATGAGCACTTCTCCCGATGATTGATTTCTACACAGTATAAACGCGTCAGTTTACCACGCTGAGTACGAAACCACACCCGTGTTGATAAGTGCGAATTGCATTCCAGAATTGTCTTTCCAATCGACCTTATTGCATTCGCATACTGGATATCCATTCAGGTTTTTTTGTGTCATAATTATGCGTTTCGACCTGGCTGTGCCGGTTTTTTGCGAGATCCATCACAAAATCCCCCGCAAAAATCGCGACAGGCGCGGTGTATCATCAAGACGGGAAGTGTAAATGGACAATATCGAAGTTCGTGGTGCTCGAACCCATAATCTGAAAAACATCAACCTGATCATCCCGCGTGACAAACTGATCGTCGTCACCGGCCTGTCCGGTTCCGGCAAGTCTTCGCTGGCTTTCGATACGCTGTATGCCGAAGGGCAGCGGCGCTATGTCGAATCACTCTCCGCCTATGCGCGCCAGTTCCTGTCGCTGATGGAAAAACCGGACGTCGACCATATTGAAGGTCTGTCGCCGGCGATCTCCATCGAGCAGAAATCCACCTCGCACAACCCGCGATCCACGGTCGGCACCATCACCGAGATCCACGACTACCTGCGCCTGCTGTTCGCCCGCGTCGGCGAGCCGCGCTGCCCGGATCACCATGTGCCGCTGGCGGCGCAAACCGTCAGCCAGATGGTCGACAACGTGCTGAGCCAGCCGGAAGGCAAGCGCCTGATGCTGCTGGCGCCGGTGGTGAAAGATCGCAAGGGCGAACACACCAAAACGCTGGAAAACCTGGCCGCTCAGGGCTATATCCGCGCGCGCATCGACGGTGAAGTGTGCGATCTGTCCGATCCGCCGAAGCTGGAGCTGCAGAAAAAACACACCATCGAAGTGGTGGTCGACCGTTTCAAGGTGCGCGACGACATGGCGCAGCGCCTGGCCGAATCGTTCGAAACCGCGCTGGAGCTCTCGGGCGGCACCGCGGTGGTGGCGGACATGGACGACGAAAAAGCGGACGAGCTGCTGTTCTCCGCCAACTTCGCCTGCCCGATCTGCGGCTACAGCATGCGCGAACTGGAACCGCGCCTGTTTTCCTTCAACAACCCGGCCGGCGCCTGCCCGACCTGCGACGGCCTGGGCGTGCAACAGTTCTTCGATCCGGATCGCGTGGTGCAAAACCCCGAGCTGTCGCTGGCCGGCGGCGCGATCCGCGGCTGGGATCGCCGCAACTTCTATTACTTCCAGATGCTGCGCTCGCTGGCGGAGCACTATGAGTTCGACGTCGAAGCCCCGTTCAACACCCTGAGCGCCAACGTGCAGAAGGCGGTGCTGAGCGGCTCCGGCAAAGAGTCGATCGAATTCAAATACATCAACGATCGCGGTGACACCACCGTGCGCCGCCACCCGTTCGAAGGCGTGCTGCACAACATGGAGCGCCGCTATAAAGAGACCGAATCCAGCGCGGTGCGCGAAGAGCTGGCGAAGTTCATCAGCAACCGCCCTTGCGCCTCGTGCCACGGCACCCGCCTGCGTGAAGAGGCGCGCAACGTGTTCGTCGAAGACACCACGCTGCCGGAGATCTCCGATCTGAGCATCGGCCATGCGATGACGTTCTTCCAGAACATGAAGCTCAGCGGCCAGCGCGCCAAGATCGCCGAGAAAGTGCTGAAAGAGATCGGCGATCGCCTGAAGTTCCTGGTGAACGTCGGCCTGAACTACCTGTCGCTGTCCCGGTCGGCGGAAACGCTCTCCGGCGGCGAAGCGCAGCGTATCCGCTTGGCCAGCCAGATCGGCGCCGGTTTGGTGGGCGTGATGTACGTGCTGGATGAGCCGTCGATCGGCCTGCACCAGCGCGACAACGAGCGCCTGCTGGAAACGCTGATCCACCTGCGCAACCTCGGCAACACGGTGATCGTGGTGGAGCATGACGAAGACGCCATCCGCGCCGCCGACCACGTGATCGACATCGGCCCCGGCGCCGGCGTGCACGGCGGCCAGGTGGTGGCGGAAGGCACCGTCGATGACATCATGGCGCAGCCGGAATCGCTGACCGGTCAGTTCCTCAGCGGCAAACGCGAGATCGCCATCCCGGCGCAGCGCGTGCAGGCCGATCCGACCAAGGTGCTGAAGCTGAGCGGCGCGCGCGGCAACAACCTGAAGGACGTGACGCTAACGCTGCCGGTCGGTCTGTTTACCTGCATCACCGGCGTGTCCGGCTCCGGCAAGTCGACGCTGATCAACGATACGCTGTTCCCGATCGCCCAGCGCCAGCTTAACGGCGCTACCATCGCCGAGCCTGCGCCGTTCCGCGAAGTGACCGGCCTGGAACATTTCGACAAGGTGATCGATATCGATCAGAGCCCGATCGGCCGCACGCCGCGCTCCAACCCGGCCACTTACACCGGCATCTTCACCCCGGTGCGCGAGCTGTTCGCCGGCGTGCCGGAGTCGCGCAGCCGCGGCTATACGCCGGGCCGCTTCAGCTTCAACGTCAAGGGCGGGCGCTGTGAAGCCTGCCAGGGCGACGGGGTGATCAAGGTCGAGATGCACTTCCTGCCGGACATCTACGTCCCGTGCGACCAGTGCAAAGGCAAACGCTATAACCGCGAAACGCTGGAAGTGAAGTACAAAGGCAAGAGCATCCACGAAGTGCTGGAGATGACCATCGAAGAAGCGCGCGATTTCTTCGACGCGGTGCCGGCGCTGGCGCGCAAGCTGCAAACCCTGATGGATGTCGGCCTGTCCTACATCCGCCTCGGCCAGTCGGCCACCACGCTCTCCGGCGGTGAGGCGCAGCGCGTCAAGCTGGCGCGCGAGCTGTCGAAACGCGGCACCGGCCAGACGCTGTATATCCTCGACGAACCGACCACCGGTCTGCACTTCGCCGATATCCAGCAGCTGTTGGCGGTGCTGCATCAGTTGCGCGATCAGGGCAACACCATCGTGGTCATCGAGCATAACCTGGACGTGATCAAGACCGCCGACTGGACCGTCGATCTGGGGCCGGAAGGCGGCAGCGGCGGCGGCGAAATCCTGGTCGCCGGCACGCCGGAAACCGTGGCCGAGTGTGAAAAATCGCACACCGCGCGCTTCCTGAAACCGCTGTTGGAAAAATAACGGCGGATGATACGCTCAACGAGGCGCCCTATTCCGCCTCGTTGAGCAATCAACCTATCCCTCTGCGAGAAACATTAAATACCCTTCTCTGCATCATTCCTTTAAAAACAGGCGCTTTGGACCCAGCCAATAATAAACTCGCCCCATCATGCCATTTGTTTGGCTTTTGTTTATTCCCCATGCGTTTCACTATTGCGGTGAAATAACGCCAATGGCGCGCCGTCGCCTGTCGATTAATCAATATAAACATGGCGTTTATCAATAAGCCGTCATTTAAACGTGGGCCTGCGGGCCGTTTATTCAATGGGATGATATAAAGGTGTTTAACGTGGATAATAAACTGGGTACCTCTGCCGCCGCCCTGCTCTTTCTTTTTCCCCTCGCCGGTCAGGCGCAGGACGGCGAAGCGTCTTTAACGCTCGCCGGCGGCCTCGCCGTCGCTCCCGCCTATGAAGGCTCGTCTTTTTACAGCATTGAACCGCTGTATCAGGTGAATGCCGGCTATCAAAACGCCAGTTGGGGAGAATTCAGCGCGGGCAGCGAAGGGGCGCGCTGGCAATTCCCCATCGCCGGGCCCGTCGGCATCGCGTTATTGCTCAACTATGACGCCGGCCGTGACGAGGAAATCAAAACCTTGCGCGGGCGCAACACTCGACTCAAAGGAATGGGCAAACTGGGCGGCGCGCTGGAAGCCGGCGCTGAGCTGAGCTACCAACTCGACCCCTTCCGCGCCTATGTCAAAGGGATGCAGGCGACGCGCAAACGCAGCTACGGCGGGGAAGAACTGGGCCACACCGCCTATGTGGAAAGCGGACTGACCGGGCAATATCCGCTCAGCGAACAGCTGACGCTTATCGGCAATCTCTCCACCACCTGGGCCAACAGCGGCTATCAGCGCGGCTATTTCGGCGTGACGTCGCAGCAGGCGCAGCACAGCGCCTTCAGCGCATATCGGCCGGGCAGCGGCTTCAAGGACGCGACGCTCACCGCCGCACTCAACTACCAATGGCGACCGAACGTGGCCTTCCAGGCCGGCGTCGGCGTAACGCGCCTGCTGGGCGACGCGGCCGACAGCCCCATCGTTGAGAAAACCACCTCGGGCATGGCCTTCACCAGCGCCAGCTACAGTTTTTGACGTTTTTGCCTAAGTCTGTGCAGGAAGGGATAAACGCCATGATTAAAAAACGAACTACAGTTTAGCTGAGTGTTAGGTAAACGGATGGATAATTAAACATTCATTATTTACCTGACAATGTCAGGCGTGGCTTTCCCTTATTAAGGATATTTTATGTGTCAACATCATGCGACGGAATGTCGTAATTTCACCGCATTTCGCCACCGCTGGGAAATGCCCATGATCTGGCTATCGGCGATAATTACCTTGTTCGGTTTTTTATTTGGCATCGCCGCCGTCGTGGTAAATACGGATGGAACTGCACTTGGGTTGGGAGACGACGCCAAGGAAACATTGGATACCCTCAGCCTGCTCGCGTTATTACCGCTGATCCCGATCGCTTTCTATATTTACCGTTTCTATCTCGCCGCACAGGCGAAATCCAACGCCTTGCGCATCGGGCCGGCGCAATTTCCGGAACTGTTCGCGCTGTATCAGGATATCGGCCGTCGGCTGGAACTCAAGACGCTGCCCAAGCTTTATCTGACCAACGGCAACGGCGTGGTCAACGCCTTCGCGCTGGAATGCAACCGCCGCCAGCGCTACGTGGTGATCCATGCTGAAATCGCCATGCTGATGCCCACCGCGCCGGAGATCGTGGAGTTCGTGCTGGCCCATGAATTGGCCCATCACAAGCTGCGGCACGTGTCGCTGTGGCGTCTGGCGATCGGCGTTGTGCCGCAGTCGCTGGTGCTGCCCGGCCTGGCGACCACTCGCGCGCAGGAGTATTCCGCCGATCGCGTGGCGCTCGCGGTGTGCCCGAACTACGCCAACACGGTGCGGCTGCTGGCCGTCGGCCCCTGGATGCAGCACGGCGTGAATCCGCAGGCCTGGCTGGAGCAGTGCGAAGAAGAGAACAAGGAGCTGTTTGTTCGCATCAGCAATCTGCTGTCAGACCATGCGGTGATGGTCAAACGCTTCAAGGCGCTCAAAGACATCGAGATGCACGGCTTCGAGCGCCATGGCAGCATGTTTTAATCCGCCCGAGGGCTTACAGCGTTTTCAGCACGCGCGCCGGGTTGCCGCCCACCACGCAGTTGGCCGGCACGTCTTTGGTCACCACCGCGCCGGAGGCCACGACCGCATTATCGCCGATGGTCACGCCCGGATTGATCACCGCGCGCCCGCCGATCCACACGTTGTTGCCAATCTTGACCGGCTTGCCGAACTCCGCGCCGCCGACGCGGGTCTCGGCGTCCAGCGGATGAGTGGCGGTGTAGATATGCACGCCCGGCGCCAGCAGGCAGTTGTCGCCGATGTGCACCTCGCACACGTCGAGGATCACGCAGTCGAAATTGGCGTAGAAGTTCTTGCCGAGATAGATGTTATAGCCGTAGTCGCAGCGGAACGTCGGCTCGATGGCGCCGCCTTGATAGCCGCCCAGCAGCTCGTCCAGCCACTGTTTGCGCAGCTCGCCCTCTTCCGGCGATGAGTGGTTGTAGCGATGCGTTATCTGGCGCGCGCGCCGACGCTCGCTGCGCAGCAGTTCATCGCCGGCGTCGTACAGTTCCCCGGCGATCATCTTGCGCTTTTCTTCGCTCATGGCCATGTCGGCCTCCTTCATCCGCGTTTCTTGAATGCCCAAGCGTAGCCGCTTTAGCCCGGCAATAAAAAGGGAACGTTCCCAATTTAAAACCGCGATCACGGTTTAACGCGAGAAAGCAGGAGAAAACGGGCGGCGCCGCCGCCCGGCAATCAGGCGCGCAGTTCCTGGCGCACGTGTTCGGGCAGGCCTTCCACCACCAGCTGATAGGAGCTGTCGATCAACGTATAAAACTGCGAGTTCGGCAGGTTGCCGTCGAGAAATACCGTATTCCAGTGCGCCTTGTTCAGGCCGTCGCAGGCGACGATCTCAGGGTGGTGTTCGCGCAGGCTTTCCGCCAGCTCCGGGCTGGACTTGACCGCCAGCGCCGGCCGCCCTTCCACTTCGCACACCATGGCGAACATCACGTCGCCCACCTTGATCTGGCTGGCCTGCCACTGGTTCTGGTCGCTTTGCTCCGCGCCCGGCTTCGCCATGCAGTACTCCAGCAATGCGCTGTTATTCATTGGGTTATTCCCCCTGTAATGTGGCCACAATACGGCGTGCTCCGCCGTGGATGCGGTGCTCCCCCAGCCAGATGCCCTGCCATGTGCCCAACATCAGCCGCCCGTGCCTGACGGGCAGCGTCAAGGAAGCGCCCAGCAGCGAGGATTTGATGTGCGCCGGCATGTCGTCCGGCCCTTCGTAGTCATGTTGATAGGGGGCGTTTTCCGGCACCTGACGCAGGAAATGCTGCTCCATATCGGCTCGCACCGTGGGATCGCAGTTCTCGTTGAGCGTCAGCGAGGCCGAGGTATGCTGCAGCAACAGATGCAGCAGGCCGGTTTGCAGGCGGTGTAAGTGGGTTAACTGGTTGGTGATCTCGTCGGTAACCAGATGAAAGCCACGCGCTTTTGCGCTGAGGATTAGCGTTTGCTGATGCCACATGAGTGAGCGCCCCTCAATCAGTATATTCTCTCTCCGGTTTGCGGCAACTTCGGCGGCGCGCCGGCAATAAAAAAGGAGCGATATCGCTATCGCTCCCGATGAACGTCCATTCAGACTAACAGGCGTTACTGCACCGCAGCAAACGCCTCGGCTACCTGACGCACGTTGTCGTGGTTCAGGCCGGCCACGCACATGCGGCCGCTGTGGATCAGGTAGACGCCGAACTCTTCGCGCAGGCGATCGACCTGCGCCGCGCTGAAGCCGGTGTAGCTGAACATGCCGCGCTGCGCCAGCAGGTAATCGAAGTTGCGCTGCGGCAGCGCGCTCTTCAGGGTGTCCACCAACGCGTGGCGCATTTCGAGAATGCGGGTGCGCATGCTTTCCACTTCATTGAGCCACTGGGTTTTCAGCTCAGCGTCGTTCAGCACTTTAGCTACCAGCTGCGCGCCGAAGTTCGGCGGGCTCGAGTAGTTGCGGCGCACGGTCGCCTTCAGCTGGCCCAGCACGCGCCCGGCCGCTTCTTCGCTTTCACACACCACCGACAGGCCGCCGACGCGCTCGCCGTACAGCGAGAAGATCTTCGAGAACGAGTTGCTCACCAGGCACGGCAAGCCGGCCGCCGCAATGGCGCGAATAGCGTAGACGTCCTGCTCCATACCGCCGCCGAAGCCCTGATAGGCGATGTCGAGGAACGGAATGATCTCACGATCGGCGATCACCTTGATCACTTCGTCCCACTGGGCGGGGGTCAGGTCTGAGCCGGTCGGGTTGTGACAGCACGGATGCAGCAGCGCGATGCTGTGCTTCGGCAGCTGTTTCAGCGCAGCCAGCATGGCGTCGAACTTCACGCCCAGGCTTTCGCCGTCAAAATACGGATAGGTATTCACCTTGAAACCGGCGCCGCTGAAGATGGCTACGTGGTTTTCCCAGGTGGGATCGCTGACCCACACCTGCGAATTCGGGAAGTAGCTTTTCAGGAAGTCGGCGCCCACTTTCAGCGCGCCGGAACCGCCGACGGTCTGAATGGTGGCGATGCGCCCCTGCTGCAGCATCGGGTGCTGCTCGCCGAACAGCAAATGCTGGATGGCGGTGCGGTAGGATTGCAGCCCTTCCATCGGCAGGTATACCGAGGCGCCGTGCTCGACGCTGTTCAACTGCGCTTGCGCCGCGGCGACCGCACGCATCTGCGGAATGACGCCCTGCGCATCGTAGTACAGGCCAATGCTCAGGTTCACCTTGTGCGCGCGGGGGTCTTGTTTGAATTTTTCCATCAGTGACAGAATGGGATCGCCGGCATAGGCGTCAACGTTCTGGAACACGTTTTTTTCTCCTGGTTTATTTATTGTGGTTTGGGCACAGCGTTACGTTCCTAATATAGACGGAAAAGCGTATTCGGTTTCAGCTTTCTCGCGTCACCGGCAACAAACCGTTTTCCTTGATGCGATTGAGCACCACCGCCGTTTTGATATGCGCCACGCTTTTGTGCGGCGACAGCGTCTGGCTGATGAACTCGCTCAGCGCCGGCAGGTCCGCCACCGCCACTTTCAGCAGGTAATCGGCGTCGCCGGTGGTCTTGTAAGCGTCCAGGATCGCGTCCACGTCCTCCAGCATCTGATGAAAGCTGTCGATCTGCTCCTGAGCGTGCGTGATCAGGCTGACTTCAATCAGCCCCACCAGCCCCAGGCCGACCGCCTCCGGCGCCAGCCGCGCGTGGTAGCCGCGGATCAGCTGCGCCTGCTCCAGGCTGATGCGCCGCCGTGAACACTGGGAAGCGGAAAGCCCCACCAGTTCGCTCAGCTCCTGATTGGTCAAACGGCCGTTGGCCTGTAACAGCGTCAGGATTTTCATATCAAAATCGTCAATGTTGTACATAGCCACCTGTAAACTGTGTTAATAAATGTTGACGTTACAGCCTACCAGTTTTTTTACCGTTGCCGACGTCACACCCTGGCGCTTAAATCGCGTACAGCAGCAACGCCCGGCGTTTTCGCCGGTAAGCGGCATAAAAAACGGCTAACTCATGCAGGCAAACGACAATTAACGGCGAAGTAACGCATAAAACCACGAATGTATAAAAAGGACGCCAGATGAAAAAGTTACTCCCTCTCGCGCTGCTGCTCGCCGCCGGCAGCGCCGGCGCGCAATCCCACCTGGACAAAGTGCTGCAGCAAAAGACCCTGGAGGTCTGCACCACCGGCGACTACAAGCCCTACACCTTCCTCAAGGAAGATGGCAGCTATGAAGGCATCGATATCGACATGGCGGAATCGCTGGCGAAGAGCCTCGGTGCCAAGGTGAAGTGGGTGAAAACCAGCTGGAAAACCCTGACGCCGGACTTCGCCTCCGGCAAGTGCGACATCGCCATGGGCGGCATCTCCGTCACGCTGGAGCGACAAAAACAGGTGTTCTTCGCCGACAAGCTGGATACCGACGGCAAAATTCCGCTGGTGCGCTGCACCGACGTGAAGAAATACCGCACGATAGAACAGATCAACAAACCGTCGGTGCGTCTGCTGGAACCGGCGGGCGGCACCAACGAAGCCTTCGTGCACGCCTATCTGCCAAAAGCCAAGCTGACGCTGACGCACGACAACATGAGAATTTTCCAGCAGTTGGTGGATCGCAAGGCGGACGTGATGATCACCGACGCCTCCGAGGCGCTGTACCAGCAGAAGCGCTATCCGAAGCTGTGCGCGGTGAATCCGACCAAACCGATGCAGTACGGCGAAAAGGCTTATATGCTGCCGCGCGACGATCTGAGCTGGAAACTGTATGTGGATCAGTGGCTGCACCTGGCCAAGGCGACCGGCGAGTATCAGAAGGTTATCGACAAGTGGTTGGCGGTAAAGAAGTAACCCGCTGAGAAACGGGGCCGACGCGCGTCGGCCCCTGCGGCGTATCAGTCGCCGATGTATTCCATCGCCACGCGCTGCGTGAGCTTGGTGATCAGTTCATAAGCGCTGATGCCGGTACAGGCGGCGATGCGCTCGACCGGCAACGCCGGCCCCCACAGCACCGCTTCATCCCCCACCTTATCGGCGGCGTCCGGCCCGAGATCGACCGAAATCATGTCCATCGACACCCGGCCGACGATCGGCACTTCGCGGCCGTTGATCAGGATCGGCGTGCCGGTCGGCGCGCTGCGCGGGTAGCCGTCGCCGTACCCCATCGCCACCACGCCAAGGCGAGTATCGCGCGGGCTGATCCAGGTGCCGCCATAGCCCACCGCTTCACCAGCCTTGTGCTCGCGCACCGCGATCAGGCTGGATTTCAGCGTCATCGCCGGCTGCAGACCATGCTCGGCGCCGCTGCCGCTATCCAACGGCGACACGCCGTACAGAATGATGCCGGGGCGCACCCACTCGTTGTGGGCGTCCGGCCACAGCAGCGTGCCGCCGGAGGCGGCGACCGAGCGCTGGCCCGGTTTGCCGCGCGCGAACTGCTCGAAGCAGGCGATCTGTTTCAGGGTGGCGTCGGACTCCGGCTCGTCGGCGCGGCTGAAGTGGCTCATGATATTGACCGGCTGCGCCACGTTGCGGCAGGCGCACAGACGCTGATAAAACGCCTCCGCCTGTTCGGGACGCACCCCCAGCCGATGCATGCCGGTATCGAGCTTCATCCACACCGGCACCGGGCGCGCCAGCTCGGCCTGTTCCAGCGCCTCGAGCTGTTCGATGCTGTGCACCGCGGTTTCGATGTTGTTCGCCACCAGCACCGGCAGGTCTTCGGCGCTGAAGAAGCCTTCCAGCAGCAGGATCGGCTTGACGATGCCGCCGGAGCGCAGCATCAGCGCCTCGCCGATGCGCGCTACGCCGTAGCAGTCGGCGTCTTGCAGGGTGTGTGCTGTTTCCAGCAGGCCATGTCCATAAGCGTTTGCTTTCACAACGGCAATCAGGCGGCTTTGCGGCGCCTGGCGGCGCACCTGTTGCAGATTATGTCGCAGAGCGCGGCGGTCGATTACAGCGGTTGCCGCTTTCATTTCAGTTCCTTAGCTGATTATTCGTCATCGTATTGTGGCCCCGCGTAGTTATCGAAACGCGACCACTGGCCGTTAAAGGTAAGGCGCACGGTGCCGATTGGGCCGTTACGCTGCTTACCGATAATAATTTCCGCGATCCCTTTCAGATCGCTGTTCTCGTGATACACCTCATCACGATAGATGAACATAATCAGGTCGGCGTCCTGCTCGATGGAGCCGGATTCACGCAGGTCGGAGTTGACCGGGCGTTTGTCGGCGCGCTGCTCCAGGCTTCGGTTCAGCTGCGACAGCGCCACCACCGGCACCTGCAGCTCTTTCGCCAGCGCCTTCAGCGAGCGCGAAATCTCGGCGATCTCCAGCGTACGGTTGTCGGACAAGGCCGGCACGCGCATCAGCTGCAGGTAGTCGATCATGATCAGGCTAAGCCCGTCGTGCTCACGGAAAATGCGCCGCGCGCGCGAGCGCACCTCGGTCGGCGTCAGGCCGGAGGAGTCGTCGATGTACATGTTGCGCTTCTCCAGCAGGATGCCCATGGTGCTGGAAATGCGCGCCCAGTCCTCGTCGTCGAGCTGGCCGGTACGGATGCGCGTCTGATCCACGCGCGACAGTGACGCCAGCATACGCATCATGATCTGCTCGCCGGGCATCTCTAGGCTGAAGATCAGCACCGGTTTCTCCTGGGTCATCGCGGCGTTTTCGCACAGGTTCATGGCGAAGGTGGTTTTCCCCATCGATGGACGGGCGGCGACGATGATCAGATCGGACTTTTGCATGCCCGCGGTTTTCTTGTTGAGGTCCTGATAGCCGGTATCGACCCCGGTCACGCCGTCATGCGGCTGCTGATACAGCTGTTCGATGCGCGAGACGGTGTCTTCCAGGATGCGTTCGATGCCCTTCGGGCCCTCGTCTTTGCTGGCGCGGTTCTCGGCGATTTGGAATACGCGGGATTCCGCCAGATCGAGCAGGTCTTCGCTGCTGCGCCCCTGCGGATCGTAGCCGGCGTCGGCGATTTCGTTAGCCACCGAGATCATTTCGCGCACCACCGCGCGCTCGCGTACGATGTCGGCGTAGGCGCCGATGTTGGCGGCGCTCGGGGTGTTTTTCGACAGCTCGGCCAGGTAGGCGAAGCCCCCCACCGAGTCCAGTTCGCCCTTCTGTTCGAGCGATTCGGACAGGGTGATGAGGTCGATAGGCTTGCTCATCTCCAGCAGACGCTGCATCTCGGTAAAGATCAGGCGATGCGGGCGGCTGAAGAAGTCGTTGGCGACCACGCGTTCCGCCACGTTGTCCCAACGCTCGTTATCCAGCATCAAACCGCCCAACACCGACTGTTCGGCCTCCAGCGAGTGCGGCGGCATCTTCAGCCCTTCCATCTGACGATCTCTGGAACGCTCTCTGGTTTCGTCCGCGTTTGTTTTGTTGGTTGGTTTTTTTCCTGCCATGAAACGTAGTCTTTATCCGGTTGCGAATGAAGGATCCTGACGCGAGAGTATACGTGATTTTTGCGTCATAACCGATGCAAAAAAGGTATTGAACCCCGCACGGGCGAACTGGATCTCCGATAATAAAAAGAATAGGGTGAAATCAGACACTCCAACGAGGTAACCCTATGGCCAAGCGCATTCAATTCTCCGCCGTCGGCGGACCGGAAGTCTTGCAATACGTTGATTTTACACCGCTCGATCCGGCTGCCGGTGAAGTGCAGATCGAGAACAAGGCGATCGGCATCAACTACATCGACACCTATGTGCGCAGCGGGCTGTACGCGCCGGCTAGCCTGCCGAGCGGCCTCGGCACCGAAGCGGCCGGCGTGGTGGTCAAGGTCGGCGCCGGGGTCAGCGCGATCAAACCGGGCGACCGGGTGGTGTATGCGCAGTCGTCGCTCGGCGCCTACAGCGAGATCCACAACGTGCCGGAAGAAAAAGTGGCGCTGCTGCCGCACAACCTGAGCTTTGAGCAAGGCGCCGCTTCTTTCCTGAAAGGGCTGACGGTGCACTACCTGCTGCGCCAGACCCACGACGTGCAGCCGGGTGAAGTGTTCCTGTTCCATGCCGCCGCCGGCGGGGTTGGGCTTATCGCCTGCCAATGGGCCAAAGCGCTGGGCGCGCGCCTGATCGGCAGCGTCGGCTCCGACGAGAAAGCCGCGCTGGCGAAACAGGCCGGCGCCTGGGCCACCATCAACTACCACAAAGAGGATATCGCCCAGCGGGTGGCAGAACTGACGCACGGCGAGAAGGTCGGCGTGGTGTACGATTCGGTGGGGCAAAGCACCTGGCAGGCCTCGCTCAACAGCCTGAAACGGCGCGGCCTGATGGTCAGCTTCGGCAACGCCTCCGGCCCGGTGACCGGCGTCGATCTGGCGCTGCTGAATCAGAAGGGTTCGCTGTACGTCACCCGCCCTTCTCTCAACGGCTACATCACCAACCGCGCCGAGCTGCAGTACGCCAGCAACGAGCTGTTCTCCCTGATCGGCAGCGGCGCGATTCGGGTGGAGGTAAGAGACGAGCAGAAATTCGCGCTGGCCGACGCCCAGCGGGCGCACCAGGTGCTGGAAAGCCGCAGCACCAGTGGCTCCAGCCTGCTGATCCCCTGATAGCGGCAAAAGAAAAGGGCTCCTTGCGGAGCCCTTTCTGTTACTGCGTTTTGTAGGGGTAGAGCAGAGTCCGCCAGAGACAGGGGGTTGCTTCAGCAACACGAATTTTGGTTGTCTCTCACGGTGATGAAATTGGTCGCATCACTGCATCGACCCACATCCTAACAGCCCCGTCCGGCAAAAAACACGCTTTATGTGCCACATCGCGCGGTAAAACTGCCAAGCTGTGATCGCTGCCGCATTAGCGGGGCGGCAAGTTGTGCAAGTTTCATCGCGACTGACTGATTATTCAGCAAAAAATCAGTAACGCCTGGCCTGCGGTTTCTGCATCGACCGGTAAATCCATACCCCGACCACCGCCAAAATCAGCCACGGCAGCAGCTTGATGACCACCGCGAACAACCCGCCCAACAGCATGAACGCCGCCGCCACCAACAGCGCAGCGAAGATCCCCAGCAGCGAGATGCCGGTCACCATCAGCATCACCACAAAGCCAATGAGAAAGAAGATTTCCAACATGATTGCTCCTTTGCAATACAACGTATCTGCAGAGTGGATTACAAGAAGCGTGCCAGAACGGCGGATGGGCTAACCCATTGAAAATAGAGGACAGGCATCCGGTAACGCACCGAACGCCTGGCGAAAAACACTAACTGTTGGTCAAATTTTTTGTGGATTACGCCATTTCGACGCGCGGCTGACGCACCAGCGCCAGCGCCTGCTCCACCACCCACGCATCGGCGCCCGGCTTGTGGGCGTTCTCGCTCAGATGGCGACGCCACTGGCGCGCGCCCGGCACGCCCTGGAACAGACCGAGAATATGGCGAGTAATGTGGCCAAGATAGGTGCCGTTAGACAGCTCGCGCTCGATATACGGATACAGCGCTTCGACGATCGCCACGCTGTCCGGCACCGCAGTCTGCGCGCCGAACAGTTCGCTGTCGACCCGCGCCAGGATACCCGGATTCTGATACGCCTCGCGCCCCATCATCACGCCGTCCAAGTGCTGCAGGTGCTGCCGCGCCTCTTCCAGCGTTTTCACCCCGCCGTTAATGGCGATGGTCAACGCCGGGAAATCCCGCTTCAACTGATAGACGCGCGGATAGTCCAGCGGCGGCACTTCGCGGTTTTCTTTCGGGCTGAGGCCGGAGAGCCAGGCCTTGCGCGCGTGGATGGTGAACATGTCGCACTCGCCGCGCCCGGCGACGGTCTCGATAAAGTCACACAGGAAGGCGTAGCTGTCCTGATCGTCGATGCCGATGCGGGTCTTCACCGTCACCGGGATCGACACCACGTCGCGCATCGCCTTGATGCAATCGGCGACCAGCGCCGCCTGGCCCATCAGACAGGCGCCGAACATGCCGTTTTGCACCCGATCGGACGGGCAGCCGACGTTGAGGTTAATCTCATCGTAACCGCGCTGCTCCGCCAGCTTGGCGCAATGCGCCAGCGCGGCCGGATCGCTACCGCCCAGCTGCAGCGCCACCGGATGCTCTTCTTCGCTGTAGGCCAGATAGTCGCCCTTGCCGTGGATGATCGCGCCGGTGGTCACCATCTCGGTGTACAGCAGCGTTTCCTTGGTCAGCAGGCGGTGGAAGTAACGGCAATGACGATCGGTCCAGTCGAGCATCGGCGCGATGGAGAAACGATTGGCGGCGTAGGTTGGGGCGTGGTTGTCTTTCGTCATGCTGAGTTACTGGCTACCTGAGTCTGTCTGGGTTCAACGAACGGCGCGCGGCCGCAAACGGCTATTATAACGACAATCGGCGCCGTTGGGAAAACCCGCTTGCCGCCGGCAAAAATAAGCGGAGACAAGGCGAATAAACCCGCTCGTTCAGGTGTTATCTCATTACGGGCGCGCACGGCGCCTCTGCCTTGAGGACATAACCATGAACAGCTTCATTAAACGCCTGCTGGCATCGGCCATTGCCGGCTGCCTGCTGTTGTCCGGCGCGGCGCTGGCGATGGGCGGCGACGGCAGCGGCCAAACCCCGCCAACCTGTCCGAAAGGCCAGGTCTACGACAGCAAAACTCAGACTTGCATGGTAGATAAAAGCGGCAAGGTCGACGACGCCGACCGCACTAACTACGCCTATGCACTGGCGAAAAGCGGCCGTTATCAGGAAGCGCTCGATATGCTCAATACGTTGAAAAATCCCAACACCGCCGTTGCGCTGAACTATCGTGGCTACGCCACGCGCAAACTTGGCCGCACCGATGAAGGGATCGGCTATTATTTAAAATCAGTAGCCCTCGATCCGAAATACCCCAAAGTGCGCGAGTACCTGGGGGAAGCCTATATGCTGAAAGGCCGACCCGATCTGGCTCGCCAACAGCTGCAGGTGATCCAGTCGCTGTGCGGCACCGGGTGCGAGGAGTACCGCGATTTGGCGGCGGCCATCGACCGCCACCCGGAATCGTGATCCGACGCGCCTGCGGAGGTGACTATCAGCGGCGATGCGATACGCGATGAACTCGGCCACTATCTCTCCCGCCTGTGGCGCTATGCGCTGGTGCTTTCGCACCGGCGGGATGTCGCCGACGATCTGGTGCAGGCCACCTGCCTGCGTGCGCTGGAGCGCGCCGCGCAATTCACCCCCGGTTCACACCTGGATCGCTGGCTGTTTTCCATCTTGCACTCCATTTGGCTCAATGAAGTTCGCGCCCAACATCTTCGCCAGGGGCAAGGCTGCATGGCGGCGGAAGAGCTGGGCGATGCGGACAACGGCGAACAGCCGGTCTGGCTCCATGAAGTGATGCGGCGCGTCAGCCGGCTGCCGACGGCCCAGCGCAACGCGCTGTTTCTGGTGTATGTCGAAGGGCTGTCTTACCGGGAGGCCGCAAAAGTGCTGGCGGTGCCGATCGGCACCGTCATGAGCCGTTTGGCGACCGCACGTCTGGCATTGGCCGATGACCGCCCGTTGGCAAACGCCGGCCCGCACCGCAAAGAGCGCCATCCCGCCCCCTTGCCTCCTGCTCGTCGATAACGCCCTATTCCAACGAGCGGATAACCCGGCATGGCTGCCCCAGCGCCAGCACGTTGGCCGGGATGTCGCCGGTGACGATGCTGCCCGCGCCGATGGTGGTGCCGTCGCCGATAGTCACTCCCGGCAGGATCACTACGTTGCCGCCGATCCAGACGTTGTTGCCGATGGACACCGGCTGCGCCGAGGTGCGGAAAGGGAAATCCGGATCGCCGGTGAAGCGCTCTGCGGCCTTCAGCGGGTGGCTCGGCGTATAGATTTGCACGTTGGGGCCGATCAGCGTGTTGTCGCCGATGGTGATGGTATTGCAGTCGAGGAACACCGCGTTGACGTTGATAAAACAGTTTTTACCGATGCGGACATGCTGCCCGTAGTCGCACCAGAATGGCGTTTCAATCCAGCTCGCTTCCCCCCAGGCGCCGAACAGCTCGCCGAGCAGGCGGTTTTTCTCGTCCGCCTGATGCGAGTCCAGCGCCCCCAAGCTTTTGATCAACGCCCTCGCCCGATGGTACATCCCGATCAGTTCTTCATCGCGGCTGTTGTACTCCAGGCCGCTTAACAGCTTCTCTCTTTCCGTCATCACACAGGGCTCCTGCTCATCACGCGGGTGAAAGGCGTTATACCGCGCTCGCCCCCCGCTCTCCAGCGCTAAAACCGGCAACGTTGATTTGCCGCCCGACGGCGGGGAAAAGTTGTGACGCATCTCTCTTTTAGCGCGATCGGCGCGCCTTTCCCTGCGCTATCATCAGGGGAAAAGGGGGCAACTCTCGGCGATTCGCCGTAATCATGGTAAAATCGGCTTTTTTACGTACCGGGATATTTGCGATGAACTCAACCACCCAGGAAAAGCTGCTGGCGCAGGCTGAACGCCTCTGCCAGCAACGCAATGTGCGATTGACGCCGCAACGGCTGGAAGTGCTGCGTCTGATGACTCAGCAACCCGGTGCAATCAGCGCATATGACCTGCTCGATCTGCTGCGCGTCGCCGAACCGCAGGCCAAGCCGCCGACGGTATACCGCGCGCTGGATTTTCTGCTGGAGCAAGGGTTTATCCATAGAGTGGAATCGGCCAACAGCTACGTGCTGTGCCACCATTTCGAACAGCCGATGCATACGTCCGCGCTGTTTATCTGCGACCGCTGCGGCCAGGTGACCGAACGCACCACCGAAGGCGTGGAGGAAACGCTGCAGAAGCTGGCACAGGAAGCCGGATTTGCACTGCGGCACAGCGTGGTGGAAGCGCACGGTCTGTGCGCCGGTTGCGTTGAAGTTGAAGCTTGTGACAGCAAGCATGACTGCGCCGAACACGATCACAGCATCGCCATCAAGAAGAAGTAAGACGAAGTCAGGTACTTCCCTGTACCTGCGGCCGGGGCGCCAGAGGATGGAGCGACGCCGGCCTGCGCTGTTGCCGGCCGCCGTCAGTGGCGGCCCTGCGTGTTACCAGCGGTGTTTGGTGTGATCTTCCCAGGCCTTCACCTCTTTTTCGGCCGCCTCTTTCTGGTAACCGTAGCGCTCCTGAATTTTGCCGACCAGCTGTTCGCGTTTCCCTTCGATGACCGTCAGATCGTCATCGGTCAGCTTGCCCCATTTCTCTTTCACTTTGCCTTTCAGCTGCTTCCAGTTACCGTCGGCTTGATCTTTATTCATAGTCTCTCCGTTAACCTGTGGTGAATCAGTGATCCCTGTTGCCGGTCGGGGTTAACCAGAAATTTTTCTGGCCGATGCTTCCTTCACCTTAAGAAGCACCGCTCCCCTTCATTTACCAGCCACATGATTCATTCTAGTTAAACATGGAAATAAAAAAGCCAAAACACAGAATAAAAAACCATTAACAAACAAAATAAAAACAAAAAACGCTAACAAACAACGAACTAACGCGAACAGATCAAGGCTGAAAACATGTAAGCAAACATGACCAAAATCATAAGAAAAACTAACCATTAACCCAACAAAACGTCCGGTTTAATGTGCAGTAAACCAGCTGCCGCGCACCTGGTGACGGTGCCAAATCGAGCCCAATGCCACGCCACGCAACGTCAGAAACACCGCCAGCGCCAGCCAGAGCCCGTGATTGCCAAGCAGCGGCACACTGAACAGCGTCAGACCGTACCCTGCCGCGGCCACCGCCATGCTGTTACGCATCTCAGCGCCGCGCGTGGCGCCGATAAACATGCCATCCAGCAAATAGCACCACACCCCGACCAGCGGCAAAATGACCTGCCACGGTAAATAGTGGGCGGCCAACGCGCGCAGCTCCGGTAGAGAGGTCAACGCCGCCACGATCTGCTGGCCGGTAACGGCATACGCCAGGCCGAAGGCCAACGCGACCAGCCCCGCCTGCCTGCAGGCCGCGTGCCACACCTTACGCAGTTGGCTGCCGTCCCGGGCGCCGTAGGCGTGGCCGGAATGGGCCTCCACCGCATAAGCGAAGCCGTCGAGCGCATAGGCGGTAAACGTCAGCAGGTTCATCAACACCGCGTTAACCGCCACCACATCGCTCCCCAGGCGAGCGCCGAAAATGGTCAGCGACGCAAAGCACAGCTGCAGCAGCAATGAACGCAACATGATGTCGCGATTGAGCGCCAGCAGGCGACGCAGATCGCCACGCCAGGCCTGACGCAACATCGCCAGGGTAATACCACGCAGACGCATCACCCGCCACGCCAGCCACAGGCCGAGCAATAGCGTGGCATATTCGGCGATGGCGGTGGCCGCCGCCGCCCCTCGCACGTTCCAACCCAGGCCCATTACCAGCCAAATATCCAGCACGATGTTCAGCAGGTTGCCGACGATCAGCAGGATCACCGGCGCACGCACGTACTGCACGCCGAGCAGCCAGCCCAGCAGCACCAGGTTGGCCAGCGCCGCTGGCGCACTCAACCAGCGGATCTCAAGAAAACGCCGCGCCTGCTCCAGCACCTCGCCATCGCCGCCGACGATCCGCAGCGCCAGTTCGATCAGCGGGTAGCGCAACAGGACGATCGCCCCCCCGGCCAACAACGCCAGCAGCAGCGGTTGCATAAAGGCGCGCGCCAGCGCCTGCGGGTTCTTCGCTCCCAGCGCCTGCGCCGCGAGGCCGGTGGTGCTCATGCGCAGGAACAGCAGCAGCATGAACAGGAAGCTGGTCGCCACCGCGCCGATCGCCACGCCTCCCAAATAGATCGGGCTGTCGAGGTGGCCGATCACCGCGGTGTCCACCAGCCCGAGCAGCGGCACGGTGATATTGGAGAAAATCATCGGCAGGGCGAGGCGCCACAGGGCTTTATCGGTGTCGCTGGTGAAGGCGGAAATCAGGCGCATGATGGGATGTTCCTGTGACAGAGTGACGAAGGGCGAAGTCAGAAACAAAAACGCCCCAAAACAGGGGCGATTGATACAGGGAGCGGCGGTAATGGCGCGGCGATTAAATCCAGTCGCCGTTGCGGATCACGCCGACCGCCAGCCCTTCGATCGTGAAATTCTGCTGGCGCAGATCGACCACGATCGGTTGGAATTCGTTGTTCTCCGGCAGCAGTTCAACCACGTTGCCGTGCTTTTTCAAGCGTTTGACCGTCACTTCGTCTTCGATGCGCGCGACCACGACCTGGCCGTTGCGCACGTCTTGTGTTTTGTGCACCGCCAGCAGATCGCCGTCCAGAATGCCGATGTCGCGCATCGACATGCCGTTCACCCGCAACAGGAAATCGGCGCTCGGTTTGAACAGGGATGGATCCACCTGGTAGTGCCCTTCGATGTGCTGCTGCGCCAGCAGCGGCTCGCCGGCGGCGACGCGGCCGATCAGCGGCAGCCCTTCTTCTTCTTCCATCAGCAGGCGGATACCGCGCGACGCGCCGGAGACGATTTCGATCACGCCTTTGCGTGCCAGCGCCTTCAGGTGCTCTTCGGCGGCGTTAGGCGAACGGAACCCCAGACGCATCGCGATCTCGGCACGCGTCGGCGGCATGCCCGTTTGCGAAATATGATCGCGAATCAGATCGTAGACCTCTTGCTGTCTGGTAGTTAGTGCTTTCATTCCGCCCCCTGTTTGTTTATACAGTCTTGCTGTGAGTATATACAGGTAAGCGCGGATTGGGAACCGAAGAATAAATAAAAATCAGTCAGTAGGCGCTTTGCGTCAGCCAAAATGCTGCCACAAGACCGTGCCCCAAACGAACAGCGCGAGTACGATCGCCAGCGACACCGCCGCCGATCCCATGTCCTTGGCCCGCCCGGACAGCTCATGGTGTTCGCTGCCGATGCGATCCACCACCGCCTCGATCGCGCTGTTCAGGATCTCGACGATCATCACCAGCGCCACCGATCCGATCAATAAAATGCGCGCTATCGCACCCACGTCCAGCCAGACAGCCAGTATGATAGCCAGGAGGGTCACCACCAGTTCCTGGCGGAACGCCGCCTCGTGTTGCCAGGCGGCGGAAAGCCCTTTATAAGAATAGCCGGCGGCCTTGATGATGCGGGTCAATCCGGTTGCTTGGTTTGCCATGTTTTCGTGCCTTTCTCAGAGGTCGGTCATAATAAAAAGAGTCTAGAACAGTCCGCGCTGACGGCTCTCGGTTTTCGAACACCACAGATCTGCTACCCGGTTTCTGGTATGCTTGCGGCGCATTGCTAACAAGAGGCTTCACGTTGTTATGTCAGGTTGGCGTAAAATTTATTATAAAATATTGAATTTACCACTTAAATTGTTGGTAAGAAGTAAGGTCATCCCTTCAGATCCGGTTACCGAGCTAGGGTTGGATCCCTCACGGCCGATTTTGTATGTTTTACCTTACAATTCCAAGGCGGATTTGCTGACGCTGCGCACCCAGTGCCTGGCGCAGGATCTGCCCGATCCGCTCAACGCGCTGGAGATCGACGGCACCGTGCTGCCGAGCTACGTGTTCATTCACGACGGCCCGCGCGTGTTCCGCTACTACACCCCGAAAGAAGAGTCGGTAAAGCTGTTCCACGACTACCTGGATCTGCATCGCAGCAATCCGGATCTCGACATTCAAATGCTGCCGGTTTCGGTCATGTTCGGCCGCTCGCCGGGCCGCGAAGGCCACGGCACGCCGCACCTGCGTCTGTTGAACGGCGTGCAAAAATTCTTCGCCGTGCTGTGGCTCGGCCGCGACAGCTTCGTGCGCTTCTCCAACACCGTTTCGCTGCGCCGCATGGCCACCGAACACGGCACGGATAAAACCATCGCGCAGAAACTGGCGCGCGTGGCGCGCATGCACTTCTCGCGTCAGCGCCTGGCCGCAGTAGGCCCAAGCCTGCCGGCCCGTCAGGATCTGTTCAACAAGCTGTTGGCGTCCAAAGCGATCGAAAAAGCGGTCGAGGACGAAGCGCGCAGCAAAAAGATCTCGCACGAGAAGGCCCAGCAGAACGCCATCGCGTTGATGGAAGAGATCGCCGCCGACTTCTCCTACGAAACCGTGCGTCTGTCCGATCGCGTGCTGAGCTGGACCTGGAACCGGTTGTATCAGGGCATCAACGTCACCAACGCCGAGCGCGTGCGCCAGCTGGCGCAGGACGGCCACGAGATCGTCTACGTGCCCTGCCACCGCAGCCACATGGACTATCTGCTGCTGTCCTACGTGCTGTATCACCAGGGACTGGTGCCGCCGCACATCGCCGCGGGCATCAACCTCAACTTCTGGCCGGCCGGCCCGATCTTCCGTCGCCTGGGCGCGTTCTTCATCCGCCGCACCTTCAAGGGCAACAAGCTTTACTCGACGGTGTTCCGCGAATACCTCGGCGAGCTGTTCACCCGCGGTTACTCGGTGGAATACTTCGTGGAAGGCGGCCGCTCCCGCACCGGGCGTCTGCTGGAACCGAAAACCGGCACCCTGTCGATGACCATCCAGGCGATGCTGCGCGGCGGCGCCCGTCCGATCACGCTGGTGCCGATCTACATCGGCTACGAGCATGTGATGGAAGTGGGCACCTACGCCAAAGAGCTGCGC
The DNA here is from genome assembly GCF_052167655.1 of Serratia sp. CY55921. Classification (NCBI taxonomy): domain Bacteria; kingdom Pseudomonadati; phylum Pseudomonadota; class Gammaproteobacteria; order Enterobacterales; family Yersiniaceae; genus Serratia; species Serratia sp. CY55921. The sequence goes on from NZ_JBJNMU010000009.1 coordinate 40,774, forward strand.
GGCGCCACCAAGGAAAAAGAGAGCCTGTTGCAGATGCTGCGCGGCCTGCGCAAACTGCGCAATCTGGGCCAGGGTTACGTCAACTTCGGCGAACCGCTGCCGTTGACCGCTTACCTCAACCAGCACGTGCCGCAGTGGCGCGAGTCGATCGATCCGATCGAAGCTCAGCGCCCAAGCTGGTTGACGCCGACGGTCAACGATCTCGCCGGCCAGATCATGGTGCGCATCAACAATGCCGCCGCGGCCAACGCCATGAACCTGTGTTCCACCGCGCTGCTGGCCTCGCGCCAGCGTTCGCTGACCCGCGAACAATTGCTCGAGCAGCTCGAGTGCTACCTGCAGCTGATGCGCAACGCGCCTTACGCGCATGACGTCACCGTACCGACGCAGACGCCGGACGAGCTGCTGGATCACGCGCTGAACATGAACAAGTTCGAGGTGGAAAAGGACAACATCGGCGACATCATCATTCTGCCGCGCGAGCAGGCGGTGCTGATGACCTATTACCGCAACAACATCCACCACCTGCTGGTGTTGCCGTCGCTGATCGCCAGCATCGTCATGCATCATCGCCGGGTATCGCGCGCCGAACTGCTGCGCCAGATTGGCATGATTTACCCGATGCTGAAAGCCGAGCTGTTCCTGCATAACGACAAGGAGCAGCTGCCGGACGTGCTGCGGCCGATGATCGACGAGCTGATCCGCCAACAGCTGATCTGCGACAAAGGCGACGAGCTGGTGCTGAACCCGGCGCGCATTCGCCCGCTGCAGCTGCTGGCCGCCGGGGTGCGCGAAACCCTGCAACGCTACGCCATCACTATGTCGATCCTCAGCGCCAACCCGAGCATCAACCGCGGCGCGCTGGAGAAAGAGAGCCGCATCATGGCACAGCGTCTGTCGGTGCTGCACGGCATCAACGCGCCGGAGTTCTTCGACAAGGCGGTATTCTCCACCCTGGTGGCGACGCTGCGCGAAGAAGGCTACATCAACGACAGCGGCGATGCGATCCGCGAGCACACCCTCGAGGTGTACAACATGCTGAGCGATCTGATCACGCCGGAAATCAAGCTGACCATCGAAAGCGTCAACATGCCGGAAGAGACCAACGCTCTGCCGCAAACCAATGCGCAAGAAGAGAAAGACGAGTGATTTCGCCCGGCGCGGAAACACAAAAGGCACCCCGAGGGGTGCCTTTTTTCTTGCTGCAGGAAACCGTTACGCCGGCAGATAGCTGAGCGCGATGCCGATAAACACCACCAGCCCGACATAATTGTTCTGCAGGAAGGCCTTGAAACAGGCCTCGCGCTCGCGCCCGGCGATCTGCTTCTGCTGGTGAATGAACAGCGCGCCCGCCAGCAACAGCGACCAGTAAAACGCCCCGCCGAGCTGCGCCAGATAACCGACCCACACCAGCAGCAGCAGCGTCGCGAACTGCAACAGCCCGACGATCAGCTTGTCATAACGCCCGAACAGGATAGCGGTGGACTTGATGCCTATTTTCAGATCATCGTCGCGATCGACCATCGCATACAGCGTGTCATAGGCCACCGTCCAGCAGATGTTCGCCAGCAGCAGCAGCCAGCAGCTGAGCGGCAGCGATTCGCTGACCGCCGCATAGCCCATCGGAATGCCCCAGCCGAACGCGGCGCCCAGCACGAACTGCGGCAGGTTGGTCACCCGCTTCATAAAAGGATATACCCAGGCCAGCGCCAGCGCCGCCAGCGACAGCCAGATGGTCATCGCATTCAGCGTCAACACCAGGCAGAACGAGATCAGCACCAGCACCACGAACAGCACCTTGGCCTCTTTCGCGCTCACCCGGCCGCTCGGCATCGGCCGCCCGGCGGTGCGCTTTACGTAGCCGTCCACCGCGCGATCTGCGTAATCATTCACCACGCAGCCGGCGGCGCGCATCAGGAACACGCCGAGCACGAACACCACCAGAATCGACAGCGGCGGCACGCCTTTCCCGGCCAGCCACAGCGCCCACAGCGTCGGCCACAGCAGCAACAGCGTGCCGATCGGTTTATCAATGCGCATCAAATGGCTGTAAGCCCGCCATTTACTTTGAGTCACGCTTCCCTCCAACGTCTTGCTCTCCTCTCTTATGCGGGAACCGCTGAATACAGCGGCGAAGCCGGTAAAAACAGTTCGGTCAGCAGCAGCGGCTTGCCCGCCAGCCGCAGCCGTGAACGACGCGCCCACAGCGCGTCCTGCCGGCCGATATGGATATAGTCGCGGGTCAGATCGCCGCTGCTGAACAGATAGCGCCCGAGCGGCAGCGTCCCCAGATCCACCAACGCCTGATCGGGGCCGGTCAGCGTATGTTCCGGGATCACCGTGCGCCCCAGCAGCCAGGGCTGGTCGTCGCCCAGCAGCACCACTTCGCGCAGCCAGTAGCGCGGGCTGTCGGGCAGGTGGTTCGCCTCGTCGCCCAGCGCCTCGCGCGTGACGAAGCATTCGCGCTGCGGTTCAACGCGCACCTGGGCGCAATGGCGTTCAAATCGGCGGGTCATGGAGCCTAACTCCATCAGCCAGTCGCTGACGGCGGCGGGCGCCGGAGGATCCTGTTCGGATAACCACTCCAGCGGCGGCAGGATGGAATCCCTGATGCCAGACATTGCTTTACTCCTCGCCTGAACCGCAGCCGGTACGGCGCGCCAGACGATACAAACTGTTAACAGGCCCCCATTGTAGCGCAGAAATGCGAAAGCGGCAGGCTGATTCGTGGCGAAAACGGCAGGCCTATCGGCCGGAAAAACCGGGGTTCTGTCATCTTTTTGCCATCCGCATTCTCTATCTTCATTTCCCGGCGCGCTGACGATTCTGTGATCGCCCGCAAAGTTTCAGCTTCCTCGCGTTGTGTTATCTACGCGCGTAGATACCCTGATACAGCAGCGTTGAATCGCCATGCGTCCGACATGATTTGTCGGCACACCTTTGTTGCCGGCACCAGGGAAACCATCTTTAACCGCGCCCCTCCAGGCGCAGAACAAAAGAGGATAGCACTGCCATGAGCGAAACAACGCTTGCCCCTTCACAGACCGCCGACGCCGCGCTGGCGGCCGATGAACGCCTGGCGACCAAAGAGGGGCGCAGCCAATTTTGGCGCGCCACCTTCTCCTGCTGGCTCGGCACCGCCATGGAATACGTCGACTTCGCGCTGTACGGCCTGGCGGCCGGCATGGTGTTCGGCGACGTGTTCTTCCCGGAAGCCACGCCGCTGGTGGCGCTGCTGGCCAGTTTCGCCACCTACTCCGTCGGCTTCGTCGCGCGGCCGATCGGCGCGCTGGTGTTCGGCTGGATCGGCGACCGCAAAGGCCGCCGCGTGGTGCTGATCACCACCGTGGCGCTGATGGGCCTCTCCACCACGCTGATCGGCCTGATCCCGTCCTATGCGCAAATCGGCGTCTGGGCGCCCGCCTGCCTGGTGATCCTGCGCTTCGCGCAGGGGTTCGGCGCCGGTGCGGAGCTGTCCGGCGGCGCGGTGATGCTGGCGGAATACGCGCCGGCCAAGCGGCGCGGGCTGGTGGCGTCGATCATCGCCATCGGCTCCAACAGCGGCACCCTGCTGGCGTCGCTGGTATGGCTGCTGGTGCTGCAGCTGGACAAGGAAGATCTGATGAGCTGGGGCTGGCGCATTCCGTTCCTCGCCAGCATTCTGATCGCCGGGGTGGCGCTGTACCTGCGCCGTCACGTGCGGGAAACGCCGGTGTTCGAACGCGAGCTGCAGCAAAACCACCAGCGCATGCTGGACGCCGCCCAGGCCGCGCCGGATACGCGCAGCTACCTGCAACGTACCAAAGCGTTCTGGGTGATGCTCGGCCTGCGCATCGGCGAAAACGGCCCTTCCTACCTGTGCCAGGGCTTTATCGTCGGCTACGTCGCCAAGGTGCTGATGGTCGATAAATCGGTGCCGGCGCTGGCGGTGTTGATCGCCTCGCTGTGCGGTTTTCTGGTGATCCCGCTGGCCGGCTGGCTGTCCGATCGCTTCGGCCGCCGCATCACCTACCGCTGGTTCTGCCTGCTGCTGGTGCTGTACGCCTTCCCGGCGTTCTGGCTGCTCGACAGCCGTGAACCGGCTATCGTCATCTCGGTGATCGTGGTCGGCATGTGCATCGCGTCGCTGGGGATCTTCGGCGTTCAGGCGGCCTACGGCGTCGAACTGTTCGGCGTGAAGAATCGCTACTCCAAGATGGCGTTCGCCAAAGAGCTCGGTTCGATCCTCTCGGGCGGCACCGCGCCGCTGATCGCCACCGCGCTGCTGTCCGGTTTCGGTCACTGGTGGCCTGTCGCCTGCTATTTTGTTGTAATGGCGGCCATCGGCTTAATCACCACCTTCTTTGCTCCCGAAACCCGCGGCCGCGATCTCAACCTGCCGCAGGATGCCGCGTAGCGAGAAGGCGAACAGGACCTCAATTTGGATAATCACTCCGCGCGACGCGTTACCCGCGCCGACGTGGCCCGCGTAGCGGGCACCTCCGTCGCCGTGGTCAGCTATGTGATCAACAACGGCCCGCGCCCGGTGGCGGAAGCCCCCCGGCTGCGCGTGCTGGCGGCGATCGAGCAGACCGGCTACCGGCCGAACGACATCGCGCGGGCATTGGCCTCCGGCAGCACGCAAACCTACGGGCTGGTGGTGCCGGATATTTCCAACCCGTTCTTCGCCACGCTGGCGCGGGCGCTGCAGCAGGAGGCCTTCAGCCGCGGCCGCGTGCTGCTGCTGGGCGACGCCGGCGATGACCGGCAGCGCGAGTATGAGCTGATCAATAACCTGCTGCGTCGCCAGGTCGACGGCCTGCTGTACACCAGCGTCGATCGCCATCCGTGGTTCGAGCTGATCCGCGCCTCCGGCACGCCCTGCGTGATGATAGACACTATCGACAGCCAGGCCGGCGTCTGCGCCATCCGCGTCGACGAGCGCGACGCCGCCTGCCAGGCGACCCGCCATCTGCTGCAGCACGGCTATCGCGACATCGGCATTTTTATCGGTCCGCTAACCATGCTCAACGCGCAGGATCGCCTGAACGGTTGGCGCGATGCGCTGCTGGAGGCGGGCATTGCGCCGCGCGACGAGTGGATTTTCGAGGCGCCTTACACCCGCCAGGGCGGCTACCAGGCCACCCAGCGCATGGTGCAAGGCCCGCGCCCGCGCGCCGTTTTCACCTCCAACGAGCAGCAGGCGCTCGGCTGCCTGTCGGCGCTGGCGGAGCATGGGTTGCGCGCGCCGGACGATCTGGCGCTGATCTGTTTTAACGGCACGCAGCAATCCGAATTCAGCGTGCCGCCGCTCAGCGCGGTCGAGCAGCCTATCGACGCCATGGCCAAGCGGGCCATCGCCATGCTGGCCGCCGGCGCCGCGCCCGCCGAGCTGCATGAATTCGCTTTTCAACTGCGCATCCGCCGCTCGTGCGGCTGTTAGCGGTTTTTCAGGACACCTTCTATGCGTTTGATCATTGATTGCGATCCCGGCAACGGCGTTCCCGGTGCCAACGTCGACGACGGCCTGGCGCTGGCCCTGGCGCTGGCGGCCAAACCGCAACTGCAGCTGGAACTGATCAGCATCGTGGCCGGCAACACCCCGCGCGAAGTGGGCTTCGCCGTCGCCAGCGAGCTGCTGGCGCAAAGCGGCTACCAGGTGCCGGTCGCCCTCGGCGCGGCGCGCGCCCTGAGCGAGCCGCCGGAGCCATGGCGCGCGCATCTGGACAGGCCGATCGCCGATCCCAAGCTGGCGGCGCTGTGGCGCGACTTGCCTGCGCCCTCACTCGCCCACGCGCCCGCACCGGACGCCGCCATCGCCATCGGCGAGCTGATCTGCCGCCATCCCGGCGAGATAACGCTGGCGGCGATCGGCCCGCTGACCAACGTTGCGCACGCCATGCAGCTGTACCCGCAGATGGCGCAGGCGGTGAAAGAGATCGTGATCATGGGCGGCGTGTTCAACGTCGAGGGATACATCAAGGACACCAATTTCGGCCTGGATCCGGAAGCCGCGCGGCTGGTACTGAACAGCGGTGCCGCTATCACGCTGGCGCCGCTGGACGTCACCACCCAGACCATGCTGACCCAGGCGGATCTGGCCGCGTTGACGCAGCCGGATACGCCGCTGTGCCGCTATTTGCGCGCCACCACGCAGCCGTGGATCGATTATTCGCGCCATACGCGGCGCCTGCCGGGCTGCTGGATCCATGATGCGCTGGTGATCGCCTGGCTGCTGGCACCGCAGCTGGTCACGACCGAAATGTTCCATGTGGATGTGGCGCTGGAAGGGGCGCTGACGCGCGGCAGCTCACGCCGTTGGCGGCCGGACAGCCTGCGCCTGACGGTCGGCATGCCGCCGCCGCAGGGCAAGCCGGTGCGCATCATGCAGCAGGTCGATAACGCCCGTCTGCTGGCATTGATCGGCGCAACGCTGGCCCGCGGATGAAAAAAGGTGCGCCAAGGCGCACCAATCATCGAGCCAGCATCGGCAGCGTCGGGTGTTACCCCTTGCCTTTTACGCTGCTGATAAACGTTTTACGCGCAGTGGTCGAGCCCAGTTTCTCGGCCTCATTCATCAGTTTCAGCGCCTTGTCGATATCGCCCGCCTTCACCGCCTGCTTGATGCCGTTATTGAAGTAACTTTCGGTATCGTTGAGCATCGGCTCCGCCGGTTTCTCCGGCGTCGGTGCAGGCGCCGCCACGGTGGCCGGTGCGGTTGATCCCACCACCACCGGCGCCACGGTCGGCGCAGGCTGCAGCATGCCGATCATCACGTTGCCGGTGCCCTGTTCCGCGGTCACCTTGAGCTTCAGCGTGCCGGTCGTCGCGTGGCCGGCGATCGGATCCGGGATATCCGGCACTGCGTTGCCCACGCCCTGTGCGTAGGCCTTGGCCGGGTTAGTCAGCTGCGTGGTTTTCGCCAAATCCTGACGGGTGGTGTACACCAGCAGGTAAATCTGTTTTTGACCGAGCGCCGGCGTCAGTTTCAACGTGCCTTCGAGGCGATCGGAGGACATCGCCCCCGGCGGCTGGTAAGGGAAATAGCTGCTCGGGTAATACGCCGCCGGGCGTAGATGCTCGTCCAGCACCAGCACGCTCGGCGCGTACAGCGAATTGTTCTTGGCGAGGCTGCTCAGCGTCACTTCCAGCGAACCGCGATCGGCCGGCAGCGTATAGGCGGCGATCGCGCCCTGAATGTCGCCCTGATTGAGCTGCGGGCTAACGGCGTCGAGCTTCACTTCTTGCGACACCGGCGGTTGCAGCGGCTGCCACGGCAGGCTTTGCAGCGTGGCGGCGCTGATGGCCGGGGCGACGGAAACGTTGGCCGGCGTATCGGCGTTGGCCGCCAAAGGCGCGCCGACGGTCAGCGCCAGCGACAGGCAGAGTGACAGCAGATTCTTTTTCATCGTTATATCCTCTTTCAGCACCGCGGCGGATCAGGCAAGAGATCGGGCCGCGGCGAATGCGGTTGGGGGAGAGCCGGCGGCCCTCCCCGTCCTGTCGTTACCACCAAATTTCCATCTGGGCGCCGAAGGTGACTTCGTCATCCTTGCCGCGGCTGAAGGTATGCATGCTGGTGTCGTTGTAAGCGGTGCCGGCGTTATACCCGGTGTCATCGCCGGTGGCGTAGCCCCACTTCTCGTCCCACTTGGCGTAGGTGGCGAACAGGCGGATGGCCGGACGCGACCAAATGCTGTTGCCCGCCTGCCATTGCTGCGCCAGGGTCACTTTATACTGGCCGTTGCGATCGCCGGTGCGCTGAGATTTGACGTTGTCGTAGCCGGCTTCCAGCAGGGTGCTCATGATCGGCGTCCATTTGTACATCGGACGCACGCCCACGGTGTACCAGGTGGTGCCGTTGTTGTTGTCGCGGTCAATGTCCTGGAACATGGCGACGTACATCAGCGCCCACTGATCGTTGAAGTCGATGGCGCCGTGATCCAACACGCGGATCATCTTGCCGTTGTTATCGATGGTGGCGCCTTCGTTTCGGCCGTTGTTCTGCGAGGTCATCGAGTCGGTGGCGTACTGCAGCACGAACTTGTTGTAACCGTTCAGGATGCTTTGCGTGTGTTCGGCGGTGAACATCCAGCCGTCTTTGCTGGCGCCGTCGGCCAGGCGGTAGTTATCCTGCGCATTGGCTCGGCCGTAGTCCACGCCCAGCTCCAGGGTGCCGCCCGGGTTCAGCTCCAGCCCGGCCAAGCGCACGTCGAAGGTATCGTTGACGGTCGGACGCTGTTTCCATTCGTTATCCAGGTAGCCGTAAGAGCCGCCGGATTCCGAGTTGCGGGTCACGGCGGCGGACAGCTTGCCGAAGCCCAGATCGATGTTTTCCAGACCGGCGCCCGGGCCGGAGATATCCCAGTAGTAGAAGTCGATCATGTGAACGTCATGACGCTGATAGAAACGCTTACCGGCCCACAGCGTGGAGCCCGGCAGCCACTCGATCAGGTTTTTACCCTGCACGTTCACTTCGCGGAAGCCCGGGGTCACGTCTTCCCAGTCAGAACGCTGCGAGACCGAGTAGGCCAGGTTGGTGTCGAAATAGAAGCTCTTGTCGCCCTCTTTCCACACTTCCTGCCCCAGTTTCAGTTCGGCGTAGGTTTCGCACTCGTTGCCGAGACGGTATTTGCTCGCGGCGCCGGTGGCCTTGAAGCACTGTTGCTCACCGCCGCTGCCGGTCCAACCGATGCCGGAACGGGCGTAACCGTGGAAATCCACGGCCAGCGCCTGAGTAGAGAGAACACCGGCGGCGACAGCCAGTGCCAGAGGAAGTTTGCGCAGAGTAGTCATCATTATTCTCCTGTTATACCGACTTTGATGCTTTAAACGCCCGGCTCCTGGTGCAGCCGTTTACATGCCGTACCGTCTTCACGGAACAGGTGGCAGCGGTGAGGCGGCAGGCCGATGGCGAATGTGGCACCTTCTTCTACCAGCACCACGTCATTCTGGCGGTACACCAGGTTTTGACGGATGGCCGGGATTTGGATATGGATTTGCGTCTCGTTGCCGAGCTGCTCCACCACCTGCACGTCGCCGGTAAGCCGCACTTCAGAGGCTTCGCCGGGCAGCAGATGTTCAGGGCGAATGCCCAATGACAGGTTGGCGCCGGGTTGGACGCCCGCGCCTTCCACCGGCAGCCAGACCAGCTGGCGGTTGGGCAGTTCGACCTGCACCTGTCGCGGCTCCGCCGCGGTGACCTTGACCGGCAGGAAGTTCATCTTCGGTGAGCCGATAAACCCGGCGACGAAGCGGTTGGCCGGGTAGTGATACAGCTCCAGCGGCTTGCCGACCTGCGCCACGCGACCGGCGTCGAGCACCACGATCTTGTCGGCCAGCGTCATCGCTTCGACCTGATCATGGGTGACGTAAATCATGGTGCGCTGCAGGCGCTTGTGCAGACGGGAGATCTCAATGCGCATCTGCACCCGCAGCGCGGCGTCGAGGTTGGACAGCGGCTCGTCGAGTAGGAACACGTCCGGCTCGGCCACCAGCGTGCGGCCGATCGCCACGCGCTGACGCTGCCCGCCGGACAGCGCCTTCGGCCGCCGATCGAGCAGGTGCGCCAACTGCAGCACCTCGGAAACCTGGTTCACCCGTTGATTGATTTCCGCTTTCTTGGCGCCGGCCAGCTTCAGGCCGAACGACATGTTGTCCGCCACCGACAGGTGCGGATACAGCGCGTAAGACTGGAACACCATGCCGATGCCGCGCTCGGAAGGCGGCACTTCATTCATGCGTTTCTCGCCGATCAGCAGGTCGCCGGAGGTGATGTCCTCCAGCCCGGCGATCATGCGCAGCAGCGTCGATTTGCCGCAGCCCGACGGCCCGACAAACACCACAAACTCGCCGTCTTCGATGGTCAGATTGACGTCTTTGGAAATCACGGCCTCACCGAAGGCCTTATAAACGCTGCGCAGTGTCACGCTAGCCATGCGTTACTCCCCTGCTTTCGCAGTTAACATGTCGTGTGAAAATGGCGGAGGCAAAGCCCGCCAAAACCCATTGATGACCCTCTTGCTGCGCGCCGTGCTGCCATGCCAACGGCAAGGTCGCCTCAGACGGCGCGGCCGCCTGAGTATAAGGCTGCAGGTTTATCAGCGCTTCAAGGCATTGATCCTGATGGGTAATAAGTAAGCGCACCACGCCATCGCGCTGGCTGACCGCGCTCAGTTCGCCGCGCTGGAAAAGCGGCAAACGGCGCAGGGCCAGCAGCGTCTGGCAGTAACGCAAGGTGGAGTGGCTGTCGTGCTGTTGGCGACTGATGGCCAACGCGCGGTGTTCGATCGCCACCTGCTGATACCAGCTGATCTCCCCGGCGGTGACCTGTTCGGGGGCTTCATGCCACGGCATCGGCGTTTGCGCGCCGCGCGGATCCTGCAGGCCGGCGGCGTGCGGCAGCCCCAGCTCCTCGCCCTGGTACAGGCAGATCGGCGCCGGCAACATCGCCAGCAGCGTCAAAAAGGCGGCGGCGGAACGCAGGTCGCCCTGCCCCCAGCGGCTGACCACCCGAGGCTGATCGGCGTCGCCGGTGCTCCACAGGCTGTCCGCCAACGTGGCGCGGCGGGCATGCAGCACCGCCACCAGCTTTTCCGCGCTGAACGGCATCACGTCGAGCGCCAGCGCGCCGTGGACGAACCGCTGCACGTCGGCGGCATGACGAACGCGATGGGCTTCGTCGGCGTACCACAGCGTCAGCCCTTCGCCCGTCACCGCCGTTTCGGCCTCCAGCGCCAGCGTCTGCGGCAGCAACAGGCCGTCGATCGACAGCGCTTTCAGGTACGGCAGCGCCGCCAGCATGCCGTGCGCGTCGCCCACGCCGTCCCCGTTTCCGTCACGGAAACTGGCCGGATGGATCCGGTACAGGGTGGGCTGAGTGGCGATAGGCATTGACGACATAAATCCGGTATCCCTGCTGCGCGTGGCGTTGAAAATCGATGGGCCGATAGTGCGGGAGTCGCCGGAAAGGGTAATCATCCGTAACAGGATTTTTCATGGGGGAGGAGACGGGAGGATGAGAGAACGACCGCGGCGATGAGAAGTTCCGCGCTTAAGGCAAATCTGTGATCAAGCCGGCAAAAATCGCCCCCCTATTTTGTGCCTGACGCCACAGAATAGAGCGCAACGTTAACTGGATCACACTCCTCATCTCAGGGGCGTAGAGGGGGGGAGGATGAGAATATGTCGCGTTGTGACCCACTATGATCGCGAAACGTCTCTCCTTGATTTATGTGCCCACAAAAAGAAGGACTGGATTATGACTCGCAGCATTACCCTCGCCCGTACGCTGGCGCTCTCGGCACTGGCTACTCTGGTGCTCTCTTCTTCCGCCTTCGCCAAGATAGAGGAAGGCAAACTGGTTATCTGGATCAACGGCGACAAGGGCTATAACGGCCTGGCCGAAGTCGGCAAGAAATTCGAAAAAGACACCGGCATCAAAGTCACCGTCGAGCATCCCGACAAGCTGGAAGAGAAATATCCGCAGGTGGCCGCCACCGGCGACGGCCCGGACATCATCCTCTGGGCCCACGATCGCTTCGGCGGCTATGCGCAGTCCGGCCTGCTGGCCGAAGTCCACCCGTCCAAAGCCTTCCAGGACAAGCTGTTCCCGTTCACCTGGGACGCCGTGCGCTATGACGGCAAGCTGATCGGCTACCCGATCGCCGTCGAAGCGCTGTCGCTGATTTACAATAAAGACCTGGTCAAACAGCCGCCGAAGACCTGGGAAGAGATCCCGGCGCTGGACAAACAGCTGCGCGCCAGCGGCAAAAGCGCCATCATGTGGAACCTGCAGGAACCCTACTTCACCTGGCCTATCATCGCCGCCGACGGCGGTTATGCCTTCAAGTATGAGAACGGCAAATACAACATCAAGGATGTCGGCGTCGCCAACGCCGGTTCGCAGGCCGGCCTGCAGTTCATCGTCGATCTGGTGAAAAACAAACACATCAACGCCGATACCGATTACTCGATCGCCGAAGCCGCGTTCAACAAAGGCCAGACCGCGATGACCATCAACGGCCCGTGGGCCTGGAACAACATCGAGCAGAGCAAAATCAACTACGGCGTGACGCTGCTACCGACCTTCAAAGGCAAACCGTCCAAACCGTTCGTCGGCGTGCTGACCGCAGGTATCAACGCCGCCAGCCCGAATAAAGAACTGGCGACCGAGTTCCTCGAGAACTATCTGCTGACCAACGAAGGGCTGGCGGACGTCAACAAAGACAAACCGCTGGGCGCGGTGGCGCTGAAGTCCTATCAGGAAGCGCTGGCCAAAGATCCGAAGATAGCGGCCACCATGCAGAACTCGCAAAACGGGGAAATCATGCCAAACATCCCGCAGATGAGCGCCTTCTGGTACGCCGAACGCAGCGCGGTGCTCAACGCCGTCAGCGGCCGCCAAACGGTGAAAGCCGCGTTGGACGATGTGCAGACCCGTATCACCAAGTAATGTCGTCGTGCGGGGCGCCGTGGCGCCCCGCCGTTGCTTCACAGAAAGGAACGCCCTATGCAATTCGCTCACGCCGGGACGCCCGCGCGTAAAAAATCGAAGTGGTGGCAAAGCGACGCGCTAAAATGGCTGGTGGTCGGCCTGTTCAGCCTGGTGACCTGCTACCTGATTGTGTTGATGTATGCACAGGGTGAATACCTGTTCGCTATCCTGACGCTGATCCTGGTCAGCGCCGGGCTTTACGTCTTCGCCAACCGCCGCGCCTACGCCTGGCGCTATGTGTATCCCGGCGTCGCCGGCATGGGATTGTTCGTCCTGTTCCCGCTGATCTGCACCATCGCCATCGCCTTTACCAACTACAGCAGCACCAACCAGCTGACGTTTGAGCGCGCGCAATCGGTATTGATGCAGCGTCAGTTCCAAAGCGGCAAAACGTTCACCTTCGGCCTCTACCCGGCGGAAAACCAGCAGTGGCGCCTGCAGCTGACCTCGCCGGACAGTGAACAGCCGCTGATTTCCGAGCCTTTCCGCCTCGACGCGACGCCGCCGCACCCCCTGAAATTGACGGCCCAGAGCGCCGCGCCGCAGGGCGAACCCGCCACGCTGCGGGTGATCACCCAGAACCGGCAGGCGCTGAGCCAACTGGTGGCGCAGCTGCCGGACGGCGATGAATTGCGCATGAGCTCCCTGCGCCAGTTCTCCGGCACCCGTCCGCTGTATGCGCTGGACCAAGACGGCAGCACGCTGACCAATAACCAGACTCAGGTGCGCTACCGGCCGAACGGCGACATCGGCTTCTATCAGGCGATCAACGCCGACGGCGGCTGGGCGCAGGAAACCCTGAGCCCAGGCTATACCGTCACCACCGGCTGGAAAAACTTCCTGCGGGTGCTGCAGGACGAGGGCATCAAAAAACCGTTCGTGTCGATCTTCATCTGGACCCTCGTGTTCTCGGTGATGACGGTGATCCTCACCGTGGCGGTCGGCATGGTGCTGGCCTGCGTGGTGCAGTGGGAGGCGCTGAAAGGCAAGGCTATCTACCGCGTGCTGCTGATCCTGCCCTATGCGGTACCGTCGTTCATCTCGATCCTGATCTTCAAAGGCTTGTTCAACCAGAGCTTCGGCGAGATCAACATGATGCTCAGCCACCTGTTCGGCATCAAACCGGCCTGGTTCAGCGATCCGCTCACCGCCAAGAGCATGATCCTGATCGTCAACACCTGGCTCGGCTACCCGTACATGATGATCCTGTGCATGGGGCTGCTGAAGGCCATCCCGGACGATCTGTACGAGGCCTCGGCGATGGACGGCGCCAACCCGTGGCAAAACTTCTTCCGCATCACCTTCCCGCTGCTGATCAAGCCGCTGACGCCGCTGATGATCGCCAGCTTCGCCTTCAACTTTAACAACTTCGTGCTGATCCAGCTGCTGACCAACGGCGGCCCGGACATGATCGGCACCACCACGCCGGCCGGCTATACCGATCTGCTGGTCAGCTACACCTACCGCATCGCCTTCGAAGGCGGCGGCGGGCAAGACTTCGGGCTGGCGGCCGCCATCGCCACGCTGATCTTCCTGTTGGTGGGCGCGCTGGCGATCCTGAATTTGAAAGCCAGCAAGATGAACTTCGATTAGGGAGAATAACGATGGCCATGGTTCAACCCAAATCCCAGCGCCTGCGCCTGTGGATGACCCACATTTTGATGCTGTGCTTTATCGCCCTGATCATGTTCCCGCTGCTAATGGTGGTGGCCATCTCGCTGCGCGCCGGCAACTTCGCCACCGGCAGCCTGATACCGGAAACCCTCTCCTGGGATCACTGGCGGCTGGCGCTCGGCTTCAGCGTCACCCACGCCGACGGCAGCGTGACGCCGCCGCCGTTCCCGGTGCTGCTGTGGCTGTGGAACTCAGTCAAGATCGCGGCGATCACCGCCATCGGCATCGTGACGCTGTCCACCACCTGCGCCTACGCCTTCGCCCGCATGCGTTTTCGCGGCAAGAGCACGCTGCTGAAAAGCATGCTGATCTTCCAGATGTTTCCAGCGGTGCTGTCGCTGGTGGCGCTGTACGCCTTGTTCGATCGCCTGGGCCAGTACATTCCGTTTATCGGCCTCAACACCCACGGCGGCGTGATCTTCGCCTATATGGGCGGCATCGCGCTGCATGTCTGGACCATCAAGGGCTATTTCGAAACCATCGACAATTCGGTGGAAGAGGCGGCGGCGCTGGACGGCGCCACGGCGTGGCAGGCGTTCCGGCTGGTGCTCCTGCCGCTGTCGGTGCCGATTCTGGCGGTGGTGTTCATTCTGTCGTTTATCGCCGCCATCACCGAGGTGCCGGTGGCGTCGCTGCTGCTGCGCGATGTAAACAGCTACACGCTGGCGGTGGGCATGCAGCAATATCTCAACCCGCAGAACTACCTGTGGGGCGATTTCGCCGCCGCCGCGGTGCTGTCGGCGATACCGATTACCGCCGTGTTCCTGCTGGCGCAGCGCTGGTTGGTGGGCGGCCTGACGGCCGGCGGCGTGAAGGGGTAATTTGTGCCACTGCAGTGCGTTTGATGTTTTTCCTTATCTTTTACCCTATGGATTTCAAGTTACAGCCAGGCGACCAGCTCGCTAAGCCCAGGCGCTTACTTCAGTAAGTAACTGGGGTTAGCGAGTGCAGTCAACAACGCTGTCGCTTGAAAGACGACGGGTAATGATATCCTGTGTCTTTGGCGGCCTTTGGCCGCCATTTTTATCGCTACTCCCGTTTCAGGCGATCGGTGTTGGCCAGATAGAGCGTCACCACCAGCACCAATATCGCCGCCGCGTAGATCAGGGTGTCGATGGGATTTTTGTGATCCACGATAATCAAACGAATAATCGCGGTAATGCCGATATAAATAAAATAGCGCAGCGGGAAATGATAACCCGACTCAAAATACTTGACGATCAAGGCGATAAATTCAAAGTACAGAAAATAAATCACGATGCCTTCAATCAACAGGTAAGAAGACGACTCTTCGCTGTTGATAAATAACACCTTCGCCAGATGGATGGTTTCCTTGACCAGAAACACCACCAGAATTGCCGCCAACAGCAGAAGGCCCACGTTCAGCACTCGCTGCAGCCCTTTCGCTATCATTATCGAACGCGACGTTTTTGCCATAAAACCTCTCTCTGAATACCGCTTATATGATTCAAGCTTGCCAATATAGGCATTGTCCTAAAAATTACGCCCTTCGCGAAAGCACTTTAAACCCCATTTAATTCATAAAGTTATAATAAGATGTTTCTGACTTATAGATTTGTAGCAAATCGAAATGTCAACTATCATGGGTCACAGAGATCTTTACATAAAACCAATAACCTCGAATTAACAAGGGAATTCTTTATGCGCGCTAAACTTAACGGACTGGTCGCTGCGGGCCTGTTTACCTGTGCATTGTCCGGCCACGCCGCCGGCCTGGTAGCCCCTGACAACGATCTGCGTAACGATCTCGCCTGGTTGTCTGACCGCGGCGTCATCAACGTCAGCCTGTCCACCTGGCCGCTGAGTCAGGAAGAGATCAGTTCCGTTATCGCGCAGGCCAAACCGGTCACCAATACCGAGAAAAACGTCATCGACCGCGTGCAACGCCGCGTTGACGCCCTGAAAGCCAACATCCGCGTCAGCGGTTACGCCTCGACCGATAAACCCGGCACCCCGCAGGGCTTCGGCCAAAACGAGTACGCCGACGATCGCCTGACCATCGGCGCCGGCGCCAACGGCGAGTTCTGGGACGTGCGTCTGCAAGGCTCGGTGGAAGGCGACCAGCGCGTCAGCGATGGCTCCAAATTCAATATGAACGGCTCCTACGGCGCGGTGAAAATCTGGAACCAATGGCTCTCCTTCGGCGAGGTCTCCCAGTGGTGGGGCCCGGGTTACGACGGCAGCCTGATCCGCTCCGATGCCGCGCGCCCGGTCGCCGGCTTCATGCTGCAGCGCGCCGACCAATCGCCGTTTGAAACCCCGTGGCTGTCGTGGATCGGCCGCTGGCAATACCAGTTGTCCGCCGGCCAGCTGTCGCAGTACAGTTCTGTACCGCACACCAAACTGATCGGCGGCCGTTTCACCATGATGCCGACCGACTTCCTGGAATTAGGGGCATCGCGCATCATGATGTGGGGTGGTGAAGGCCGTCCGCAGTCGTGGCGTTCCTTCTGGGATGGCGTAACTGGCAACGACAATACCGGCGATCCGAAAAACGATCCGGGCAACCAGTTGGGCGGCTTTGATTTCAAACTCAAGCTGCAGCCGCTACTCGGCATACCGGTCAGCTTATACGGTCAAGCCATCGGTGAAGATGAAGCCGGTATGCTGCCGTCGCATAATGCCTACTTACTGGGGCTGGAAGGCCATCCGGAATGGGGCCCGACCACCATCAACTGGTATATTGAAGGGGCGGATACACGTTCTGAATTCAGCACCAAGAATGTGATCTATCAACACTATGTTTATCGCGGCGGTTACTATCAGCAAGGCTACCCGCTGGGCCACGCCATGGGCGGCGACGGACAGATGCTGTCCGGCCGCGTCGAGCTGGTACTGGACGATAGCCAACGCTGGAGCACCCGACTGGTGTACGCCAAGGTGAACCCAAGCAATCAGAATTATAATAAGGCATTCCCGAAATCCGATACGCTGAAAGGCATTCAGCTCGGCTGGGGTTACACCTTCCCGTCACAGGTTAAGTTCGACACCAGCCTGTGGTACACCGACAACGATCACAGCACCGCCGATGACGTGGGCGCCGGCGTCAGCTTCGAAGTGCCGATCAACCTGTAACTTTTCGCAGACGTAAAAAAACCCGCCGCGGCGGGTTTTTTTATTGGCTCAGATCAGGCGATTAGCGCCATTCCTTGAAGCGGTTGATCAGCGCATTGGTCGAACTGTCGTGGCTGCTGATTTTCTCGCTGCCCGCCAGTTCCGGCAGGATGCGGTTGGCCAGCTGTTTGCCCAACTCCACGCCCCACTGATCGAAGGTGAAGATGTTCAGGATTGCGCCCTGGGTGAAGATCTTGTGCTCATACAGCGCAATCAGGCTGCCCAGGCTGAACGGGGTGATTTCACGCAGCAGGATCGAGTTGGTCGGACGGTTGCCTTCAAACACTTTGAACGGCGCCACGTGTTTGACCTGCTCAGGGGTTTTACCCTGCGCCGCGAACTCGGCTTCCACCGTCTCCAGCGACTTGCCGAACGCCAGCGCTTCGGTCTGGGCGAAGAAGTTGGACAGCAGTTTGGCGTGGTGATCGCCCAGCGGGTTATGGCTGATGGCCGGCGCGATGAAATCGCACGGCACCAGCTTGGTGCCCTGGTGGATCAGCTGGTAGAACGCATGCTGGCCGTTGGTGCCCGGCTCGCCCCAGATGATCGGGCCGGTCTGGTAATCCACCGGATTGCCGTTGCGATCGACGTACTTGCCGTTGGATTCCATGTTGCCCTGCTGGAAGTAAGCGGCAAAACGGTGCATGTACTGATCGTACGGCAGAATGGCTTCGGTTTCGGCGCCGAAGAAGTTGTTGTACCAAATACCGATCAGCGCCAGCAGCACCGGCAGGTTTTTCTCCGCCGGCGTTTCGGCGAAGTGCTTATCCATGGCGTGCGCGCCGCTCAGCAGCTGCTCGAAGTTGTCGTAACCGATGGACAACGCGATCGACAGACCGATCGCCGACCACAGCGAGTAACGGCCGCCGACCCAGTCCCAGAATTCGAACATGTTGTCGGTATCGATGCCGAACTCGGCCACCGCTTTGCCGTTGGTGGACAACGCAGCGAAGTGCTTGGCCACGTGTTGTTGATCGACGGCGCTGCTCAGGAACCAGTCGCGCGCGCTGTGGGCGTTGGTCATGGTTTCCTGAGTGGTGAAGGTTTTGGACGCCACCAGGAACAGCGTGGTTTCCGGGTTCAGCGGCTGCAGCGTTTCGGCGATGTGGGTGCCGTCAACGTTGGAGACGAAGTGCATGTTCAGGTGGTTTTTATAAGGGCGCAGCGCTTCGGTCACCATGTAAGGGCCGAGATCCGAACCGCCGATGCCGATGTTCACCACGTCGGTGATCGGCTTGCCGGTGTAGCCTTTCCACTCGCCGCCGATGACGCGCGCGCAGAACTGTTTGATCTTGGCCAGCACCGCGTTCACTTCCGGCATCACGTCTTTGCCGTCGACCAGGATCGGGCTGTTGCTGCGGTTGCGCAGGGCAATGTGCAGCACCGCGCGATCTTCGGTGCGGTTGATCTTCTCACCGGCGAACATCGATTTGATGGCGCCTTGCAGATCGGTTTCTTTCGCCAACGCCTGCAGCTTCTCCAGGGTTTCCTGCGTGATGCGGTTCTTGGAATAGTCCACCAACATTTGATCGTTGAAGGTCGCGGAGAACCTGGAGAAACGATCGCTGTCCTCGGCGAACAGGTCGGCGATCCGTACGTCTTTCATCTGTGCATAATGTTGCTGCAGGGCTTGCCAAGCAGCGGTTTGACTAGGATTGATATTTTTCATAGCAACACTCTTAGGCTTGAGAATAAAAATGACGCGTTTGTCCGATTGTAGCCTGTTCGACTGTGATTATGATCGCTTTTCTTGCGATAGGCGCTAACTGTCAACGCATTGCCGCCTCGTTTCAGCTTTCACTCTATACTTTTGGCTAACGGCCTGTTATCGGGGTTGCCGAATTGTCATCAGGCTGTGTCATCGTCGCTTATTTCGTCATTTGAAAGGGATCTCGCTTATGGAATTATCCGCCCCACTCATGTTGGTGCTTATCGGCCTGGCGTCGCTGCTGGCGCAGTGGCTGGCCTGGCTGCTGCGCCTGCCGGCCATCTTGCCGCTGCTGCTGTTCGGCATCGTGCTCGGCCCGACGGTGCATCTGGTGCAGCCGGATCTGCTGTTTGGCGATCTGCTGTTTCCGCTGGTGTCGCTGTCGGTGGCGATCATCCTGTTCGAAGGGGCGCTGACGCTGCGTTTCGAGGAAATTCGCGGCCTTGGCGGCGTGGTGCGCAATCTGGTCACCGTCGGCATGCTGGTCACCTTTCTGGTCATCAGCCTCGCCAGCTGGTGGCTGCTGGATTTCCCGCCGGAGCTGGCGGCGTTGATCGGCGCGGTGACGGTGGTGACCGGGCCGACGGTGATCGCCCCGCTGATGCGCGTCGTGCGGCCGAACGCCAATATCAACCAGGTGCTGCGCTGGGAAGGGATCGTCATCGATCCGGTCGGCGCCATCTTCACCCTGCTGGTGTTCGAGTTCATCGTGCTGAAGCAGAATGCGGAATCCTATACCCACCTGTTTTGGACGCTGGGCGTGACCGCCGCCGTCGGCCTGATCGCCGGCGCGTTGTTCGGCTACCTGCTCGGCCTGGCGCTGCGCCGCGTCTGGCTACCGCGCTACCTGCAGAACCTGGCGGTGCTGGCGATCATGCTGACCGCCTTCGGCGTTTCCAACGCCATCGCCGACGAATCCGGTTTGCTGACCGTCACGGTCATGGGCATCTGGCTGGCCAACATGCGCGACGTGGACACCAGCGATATTCTGGCGTTCAAAGAGGAGCTGTCGGCGATCCTGATCTCGGCGCTGTTCATCATTCTGGCGGCGCGGCTCGACATCCAGGCGCTGTGGAACATGGGCTGGCCGCTGCTCCTGCTGCTGCTGGCGGTGCAGTTCATCGCCCGGCCGCTGTGCATCGCGGTGTCGACCTGGCGCTCTTCCCTGCACTGGCGCGATCGGCTGCTGCTGTGCTGGATCGCCCCGCGCGGCATCGTCGCCGCGGCGGTCAGCTCGCTGTTCGCGCTGACGCTGCAGCGCAGTGGCTATCAGGGCGCCGACCGGCTGGTGACCGTGGTGTTCGCCATCATCATCGGCACCGTGGTGTTGCAAAGCCTGACCAGCGGCATGATGGCGCGCTGGCTGCGGGTGCAGCAGCAGAAACCGCGCGGCGTGCTGATCGTCGGCGCCAACAGCGTGGCGCGCATGCTGGCGCAGGCGCTGATCAAGCTGAACGTGCCGGTGATCGTCACCGACAGCAGCTGGGAATACTACCGTCAGGCGCGCATGGACGGCATTCCGGCCTACTATGGCCACGCCTACTCCGAACACGCCGAGAACTATCTCGATCTGAGCAATATCGCCCAGGTGCTGGCGCTGTCGCCCAATCGTCACCAAAACGCGCTGGCCGTCTATCACTTCGGCCACCTCTTCGGCGAGGATCACGTGTTCGCCATTCGCTCGGGGGCGCCGTTGAAAGGGCGCGGCGCCAGCGCGGAAAGTTCGCGTTTCCGCCGGCACGAAATTTTATTTAATCAGGAAGCCACCTACGGCCGCCTGAGCAGCCTGCTCGCCAGGGGGGCCACCATCAAAGCGACCAAATTGAACGAAAATTTCGGTTGGTTGGAGTATTTGGAAAAACATCAGGGCGTTATCCCGTTATTCAGCCAAAAGGAAGACGGTTCTCTGCAACCGATTGGCGCCGGTTCCACGCCTGCGATGCCCTGTACGCTTATCGCGCTGGTGCAAGATGAAAATCCCTCACCGTCTGTACGTTGACAGAATGACGATAACCGGCTATTCCTAACAGCCTACTTGCGCACCCGGTGCGCAAGCCAGAAGAGGCGCGTCGCCCAGGTAGAGTGTCAGAGGAGCCGTTTCTCCGTTGACGGCACCCGAGGGGGAGCGACGCCGAGGTAGGGTAATGGCCGGCCATTATCGTATCGACTACAGGGGCTGAATCCCCTGGGTTGTCACCAGGGGATCGCCCGCAGGGCGATCGACAAGGTGGGGCGCTTCTGGGTGTATCGTAGCCTGACCTCTACGCCTGCCCCCTGTTTACCGCTCTCCCCTTGTGCCAAGGCTATGGAATTACAGTGCCCCCAAACGGGCATCCCTGACACGAGGTTTCTACATGAACCAAGCAGTACCCCAGAATTCCACCGTGGTAGCCAAGTTCGGCGGCACCAGCGTCGCCGACTTTGAAGCCATGAACCGCAGCGCCGACGTCGTGCTGGCCAACCCGCAGGTCCGCCTGGTGGTGTTGTCCGCCTCGGCGGGCGTCACCAACCTGTTGGTCGCCCTGGCCGAAGGTTGCGAGGCCGAGAAGCGCAACTACCAGCTTGATGAAATTCGTCGCATCCAGTACGCCATCCTCGATCGCCTCGCGGCACCTGCGGTGATCCGCGACGAGATAGACCGCCTGCTGGAAAACATCGCCATGCTGTCGGAGGCCGCGTCGCTGGCCACCTCGACGGCGTTGACCGACGAGCTGGTCAGCCATGGGGAGCTGATGTCCACCCTGCTGTTCGTTGAAATCCTGCGCGCCCGCAACGTGCAGGCCGAATGGTTCGACGTGCGTAAAGTGATGCGCACCGACGATCACTTCGGCCGCGCCGTGCCGGACAGCGCCGCGCTCAGCGAACTGGCGCAGGCGCAGTTGCAGCCGCGTCTGCAAGAAGCGCTGGTGGTCACCCAGGGCTTTATCGGCAGCGAACCGAAAGGCCGCACCACCACGCTCGGCCGCGGCGGCAGCGACTATACCGCCGCGCTGCTCGGCGAGGCGCTCGGCGTCGGCCGGGTGGATATCTGGACCGACGTGCCGGGCATCTACACCACCGATCCGCGCGTGGTGCCGGCAGCCAAGCGCATCGATAAAATCGGTTTCGAAGAGGCGGCGGAAATGGCCACCTTCGGCGCCAAAGTGCTGCATCCGGCCACCCTGCTGCCGGCAGTGCGCAGCGATATTCCGGTGTTCGTCGGCTCCAGCAAGGATCCGGCGGCCGGCGGCACGCTGGTGTGCAACACCACCGAAAACCCGCCGCTGTTCCGCGCGCTGGCGCTGCGCCGCAAGCAAACGCTGCTGACGCTGCACAGCCTGAACATGCTGCACGCGCGCGGCTTCCTGGCCGAGGTGTTCAACATTCTGGCGCGCCACAATATCTCCGTCGATCTGATCACCACCTCGGAAGTCAGCATCGCGCTGACCATGGACACCACCGGCGCCACCTCCGTCGGCGGCAGCCTGCTGACCACCTCGCTGTTGACCGAGCTGTCGTCGCTGTGCCGGGTGGAAGTGGAAGAAAACCTGGCGCTGGTGGCGATCATCGGCAACCAGCTGTCGCGGGCCTGCGGCGTGGGCAAAGAGGTGTTCGGCGTGCTCGATCCGTTCAACATCCGCCTGATCTGCTACGGCGCCAGCAGCTATAACCTGTGCTTCCTGGTGCCGGGCGAAGAAGCCGAGCAGGTGGTGCGCACCCTGCACCACAACCTGTTCGAATAAGTCATTATCCCTGATTGCGGGCGCAGCATGCTGCGCCCCTGCGTCTAAAAAATCCGTTCAAAACCGGCAGGGGTTCAGCTTGTTGAACCCGCAAAAAAACACAACCACACCCACCGTTCTCAATCTGGCTAAGGAAAACCTGCATGCTGGCAATACTCACGCGCTTATTCCCCCTGTGGGCGATACTGCTGTCCGTCGCCGCCTATCACACGCCGAGCACCTTTACCGGCATCGGCCCCTACGTCAGCCCGCTGCTGATGCTGATCATGTTCGCCATGGGCGTCACGCTGCGGCTCGACGACTTCAAACGCGTGCTGGCGCGCCCCGGCCCGGTGGCGGCAGGCATCTTCCTGCATTATCTGATCATGCCGCTGGCGGCCTGGATCCTGGCGATGCTGTTCCGCATGCCGCCGGATCTGTCCGCCGGCATGGTGCTGGTGGGCAGCGTGGCCAGCGGCACCGCGTCCAACGTGATGATCTACCTGGCCAAGGGGGACGTGGCGCTGTCGGTGACCATCTCGGCGGTCTCGACGCTGGTGGGGGTGTTCGCCACGCCGCTGTTGACCCGCCTGTACGTCGATGCCGAAATCAGCGTCGATATCATGGGCATGCTGCTGAGCATCCTGCAGATCGTGGTGATCCCGATCGGCCTGGGCCTGATCGTCCACCATACCTTGACCAAAACGGTGAAGCGCATTGAGCCGCTGCTGCCGGCGCTGTCGATGGTGTGCATCCTGGCGATTATCAGCGCGGTGGTGGCGGGCAGCCAAAGCCACATCGCCTCGGTCGGCCTGGTGGTGATCGTCGCGGTGATCCTGCACAACGGCATCGGTCTGTTGAGCGGCTACTGGGGCGGCAAGCTGTTCGGCTTCGACGAATCCACCTGCCGCACGCTGGCGATTGAAGTCGGCATGCAGAACTCCGGGCTGGCGGCCACGCTGGGCAAAATCTACTTCTCGCCGCTGGCCGCGCTGCCGGGCGCGCTGTTCTCGGTTTGGCACAATCTCTCCGGCTCGCTGCTGGCGGGTTATTGGTCCGGACGCCCCATCAAGAAAAAATAAACCGCCTGCGGGGACGCAAACATTTGCGTCCCCGTTCTTCTCTGCGAAATTTCGTATTTCCCACTGGTCGGATTGTCATAATTCCCCCCATCCTCTATTATCCGTGAAAAATAAAAATTCAGATTCTTCCTATCCATGCCGATAATGTTGGCAAGGGGGAGAGATGCTCCACTTTTTTTAATTAATTAAGTCACCAGGGTTGCCCGCCAAAAAAGAAGCAGCCTAATTATTATTTAGATCTATACCCACCGTCTTATTTGCTGCGGCAAATCGAGATACCTCGCAATGTGCATGTCGCTCATTATTTCGGGCCGGCCGTCGGTCGCCCGTGGTTAACCTCATGGATTGGGCTGGCTGCCCCGGCAGCCTCTCATAATGGATTACAATGATAAAAAAAATCACCGCCTTGATGCTGCTGGTCAGCACGGCCCTTTCCGCTGAAACCCTGCCGGATTCCCACATGATGCGGGATATGTCGATGGGGGAATCACGCCGCGCGCTGCAAGACAGCACGCGTGAAGTCAACCAGCTGATTGAACAGCGCCGCTATCAGCAACTGAAGCAACAGCGCCTGCTGGCGGAACCGGAACCGGCCGCGCCCGCCCTGCCGCAATCCGCGCAGTGCCTGCCGATCGCCGGCGTTTACCTGCAAGGCATTACCCTGCTCTCGCCGGCCGATTTGTCGGCCCTGAGCGCGCTGCCGGAAAACTGCATCAGCAGCAACGATATCAATCGCCTGACCCGCGAATTAACGCGCCTTTATGTGCAAAAAGGCTATATCACCGCGCGCGTGCAAATTGTTCGCCCTAATTCGCAGGGGGAATTGGGGCTGAGCGTGACCGAAGGATTTATCGAGAAAATAGAAGGCGGCGATCGCTGGGTCAACAGCCGATTATTATTTCCTGGGCTGGAAGGCAAGCCGCTGAAATTAACCGAACTCGATCAAGGATTGGATCAGGCCAATCGTTTGCAATCGAATACCACCAAGCTGGATATATTACCCGGCCGCCAGGTTGGCGGCTCGGTCATTCGTTTGCGCAATCAGCACGCCAAGCCCTGGCTGATTACCGCCGGCACGGATAATTACGGCCAGAAAAGCACCGGCCAGTGGCTGGCACGCGCCACCGCCACGCTGGACAGCCCGTTCGGCCTGTCGGACTTCGTCAGCCTGAACGCCAACAGCACGTTGGAAAACCCGGCTCACCGCTACAATCGCGCCTACACCCTGCTCTATTCGCTGCCGTACGGCGCGTTCACCTTCAGCGGGTTCGCCAGCTTCTCGTCCTATGAGAACCACCAGCAGCTGCCGCACAACGTGGTCAAACTGCACGGTCAGACTCAACAGTACGGGCTGCGCAGCGACTACGTGTTTTATCGCGACCACGATCAGATAGACAGCCTGAGCGGCCAGTTGACCTACAAGCGCATCGACAACTACTTCGAAAGCGTGCGTCTTGAGGTCAGCAGCCCAACGCTGACCCTGGCCGAGCTGAGCGCCAGCCACCTGCAAATTCTGCCCCATGGGGTATTCAGCGCCAACCTCAGCGTCGAGCAGGGCCTGCCCTGGCTGGGCGCCGATCGCCACCCGAGTTCGGTGCACCTCGACAGTCAATTCACCAAGGGCAAGCTGTTCGCCAACCTGAGCCAGCGCCTCAAGCTGGGTGACGCCACCTATCAGCTCAACAACCTGTTCTACGGCCAATACAGCCGCGACCCACTGCCCGGCGTGGAGTGGCTTAGCCTTACCGATCGCAGCGCCGTGCGCGGCTTCAGCCGCAGCACCCAGTCCGGCGACAACGGCTGGTATCTGCAGAACACGCTGTCGCGCAGCTTCAATTTAGGCGCCGCCATGCTGACGCCGCGCCTTGGCGCCGACGTCGGCCGCATTCTGCCGCGTCAGGACAACTCGGGCTGGCGCAGCAGCGCCGGGGTGAGCAGCGGCGCCACGTTACGCTACCGGCAGGCGCTGGTCGATCTGGAGGTCAGCCGCGGCTGGATTTTGTCGAACCACGCCACGCCTGAAGATCCCGTTCAGGTGCTGGCGCGCTTTTCTTACACCTTTTAATCAGCAGTTTTGCAGGACCCCACGGCAATATACGGAGATACATGGATGAAAAATAATAACTTCAGACTTTCGGCGGCAGGCAAACTGGCCGCCGCGCTGGCGATAATTCTCGCCGCTTCCGCCGGCGCCTACGCCGGTGAGATCGTCGCGGCCAACGGCGCCAACGGCCCCGGCGTTTCCACCGCCGCGACCGGTGCCCAGGTGGTCGACATCGTCGCGCCGAACGGTAACGGGCTGTCGCACAACCAATATCAGGACTTCAACGTCAACCAGCCCGGCGCGGTGTTGAACAACTCCCGCGAGGCGGGACTGTCGCAGCTGGCGGGCCAGCTGGGCGCCAACCCCAATCTGGGCGGACGTGAAGCCAACGTGATCCTCAACGAAGTGATCGGCCGTAACCCTTCTCTGCTGCACGGCCAGCAAGAGATCTTCGGCATGGCGGCCGACTACGTGCTCGCCAACCCGAACGGCATCAGCTGCCAGGGCTGCGGGTTCATCAACACCAGCCGCTCCTCGCTGGTGGTCGGCAACCCGCTGGTGGAGAACGGCCTGCTGCAGGGCTACAGCACCCTGGGCAACCGCAATACCCTGAGCCTCAGCGGCACACTGAACGCCGGCGGCGTGCTGGATCTGATCGCACCGAAGATCGACAGCCGTGGTGACGTGATCGTACAAGACTTCACCCACCGCAACGGCAGCGTGACGCCGGCGGCGATCAACGCCATCAGCGGCCTTAACCGCGTGGCGCGCGACGGCAAGGTGCTGGCCAGCGAACAACCGACGACCGCGCTGGACAGCTACTACCTCGGCAGCATGCAGGCCGGGCGCATCAACATCATCAACACCGCGCAGGGCAGCGGCGTTAAGCTGGCCGGCACGCTGGCCGCCGGCGACGAGCTCAAGGTGAAGGCCTACGATATTCGCAGCGAAAGCCGCGTTGAGGATGCCAGCAGCAACCGCAACGGCGGCGACAACTACCAGAACTACCGAGGCGGCATCTATGTCAACGATCGCAGCAGCAGCCAGAAGCTGACCCGCACCGAGCTGAAAGGCAAAAACATCAGTCTGGTGGCGGATAACCACGCACACCTTACCGCCACCGATATTCGCGGCGAAGACATCACCCTCCAGGGCGGCAAGCTGACGCTCGACGGTCAGCAGTTGAAGCAGACTCAGGGTCACACCGACGACCGCTGGTTCTATTCCTGGCAATACGACGTCACCCGCGAGCATGAGCAACAACAACAGGCGGGCAGCACCGTCGCCGCCAGCGGCAACGCCAAACTCATCAGCACCCAGGAAGATGTGAAACTGTTGGGCGCCAACGTCAGCGCCGACCGGGCGTTGAGCATCAAAGCGGCACGCGACGTGCACCTCGCCGGGCTGGTGGAGAAGGATAAGTCCACCGAACGCGGCTACCAGCGCAATCACACTTCCAGCCTGCGCACCGGCAGTTGGAGCAGCAGCGACGAAAGCGAAAGCCTGAAGGCCAGCGAACTGCGCAGCCAGGGCGAACTGACGTTGAAAGCCGGCCGCAATGTCGCAACCCAGGGCGCCAGGGTCCACGCCCAGCGCGATCTGACGATCGACGCAGACAACCAGATCCAGATCGGGGTGCAGAAAACCGCCAACGCCAAAGCGGTGCGCGATGACAAAACCTCCTGGGGCGGCATCGGCGGCGGCGACAACAAGAACAACAGCAACCGCCGCGAAGTCAGCCACGCTTCCGAACTGACCAGCGGCGGCACCCTGCGCCTGAACGGCCAGCAGGGCGTCACCATCACCGGCAGCAAGGCGCGCGGCCAGAAAGGTGGCGAAGTCACCGCCACCCACGGCGGCCTGCGCATCGACAACGCGCTGAGCACCACCGTGGACAAAATCGACGCGCGCACCGGCACCGTGTTCAACATCACCAGCAGCTCGCACAAGGCCGACAACAGCTACCAGAGCAGTACCGCCAGCGAACTGAAGTCCGACACCAACCTGAAGCTGGTCAGCCGTAAGGATACCGACGTGATCGGCAGCCAGGTCGCCAGCGGCGGCGAACTGAACGTCACCTCACAGACCGGCAACATCAACGTCAAGGCCGCCGAGCAGCAGCAGAACATCGACGAGCAGAAGACCGCGCTTACCGTCAACGGCTACGCCAAAGAAGCCGGCGACAAGCAATACCGCGCCGGTGTACGCATCGAACACACCCGCGACAGCGAGAAAACTACCCGCACCGAGAACCGTGGCGCCACCCTCAGCGGCGGCAGCGTGAAGCTCGAAGCGGATAAGGACGTGACCTTCAGCGGCTCCAAATTGGTCGCCGACAAAGGCGACGCCAGCGTCAGCGGCAATAAGGTTTCGTTCCTGGCGGCCGACGACAAAACCACCTCGAACACCGAGCAGACCAAGGTCGGCGGCGGTTTCTACTACACCGGCGGCATCGACAAGCTCGGCAGCGGCGTAGAGGCCGGTTACGAGAACAGCAAAACGCAGGCGCAGAGCAGCAAGGCAGTCACCTCCGGCAGCGACGTCAAAGGCAACCTGACTGTCAACGCCCGTGACAAGCTGACCCAGCAAGGCGCACAGCACAGCGTCGGCGGCGCCTATCAAGAAAACGCCGCGGACGTCGATCACCTGGCCGCTGCCGACACCACCAGCAGCACCACCACCAAAACCGACGTCGGCGTGAACATCGGCGCCAACGTCGATTACAGCGCCGTGACCCGTCCGGTCGAACGCGCGGTCGGCAAGGCGGCCAAGCTGGACGCCACCGGCGTCATCAACGACATCGGCGGCATCGGCGCGCCTAACGTCGGCCTGGATATCGGCGCACAGGGCGGCAGCAGCGAAAAACGCAGCAGCAGCTCGCAGGCGGTGGTCAGCTCGGTGAAAGCCGGCAGCATCGGCATCAACGCCAAAGGCGAAGTGCGCGATCAGGGCACGCAATATCAGGCGAGCAAAGGCGCGGTCACGCTGACGGCGGACAGCCACCGCAGCGAAGCTGCGACAAATCGTCAGGAAGAGCAGAGCCGCGATACCCGCGGCAGCGCCGGCGTGCGCGTCTACACCTCCACCGGCAGCGATCTGACCGTGGACGCCAAGGGCGAAGGCGGCACCCAGCGCAGCAACAGCAGCGCCAGCCAGGCGGTGACCGGCTCGATCGACGCGGCCAACGGCATCAACGTCAACGTGAAAAAAGACGCGGTCTATCAGGGCACCGCGCTGAACGGCGGCAGCGGTAAAACCGCCGTCAACGCCGGCGGCGATATCCGCCTTGATCAGGCCAGCGACAAGCAGAGCGAAAGCCACAGCGGCTTTAACGTCAAAGCCTCCGCCAAGGGCGGTTTCACCGCCGACAGTAAAAACTTCGGCGCCGGGTTCGGCGGCGGCACCCACAACGGCGAAAGCAGCAGCAGCACCGCGCAGGTCGGCAACGTCAGTGGCCAACAGGGCGTTGAGCTGAAGGCGGGCCGCGATCTGACGCTGCAGGGCACCAACGTCAAGAGCCAGGGCGACGTCAGCCTGAGCGCGGGTAACAAGGTCGCACTGCAGGCGGCGGAATCGACCCAAACGCGTAAGGAAAGCAAGCTGTCCGGCAATATCGATCTGGGCGCCGGCAGCAGCGACAGCAAGGAAAAAACCGGCGGCAACCTCTCCGCCGGCGGCGCCTTCGACATCGCCAAGGTGAATGAGTCCACGACCGAGCGTCAGGGCGCCACTATCGCCTCAGACGGCAAGGTCACCCTGTCCGCCAACGGCAAAGGCGATGACGCGCTGCATCTGCAGGGCGCCAAAGTCAGCGGCGGCAGCGCCGCGCTCGAGGCGAAAAACGGCGGCATCCTGCTGGAGTCCGCCAAAAACGAGCAGCATAAGGACAACTGGAGCCTGGGCATCAAAGCCAACGCCAAAGGCGGCCAAACCTTCAACAAGGACGCCGGCGGCAAGGTCGACCCGAACACTGGCAAAGATACCCACACGCTGGGCGCCGGTCTGAAGGTCGGCGTGGAACAGCAGGATAAAACCATCCACGCCAACACCGGCATCACCGCGGGCGACGTGGCGATCAACAGCGGCAAAGACACCCGTCTCGCCGGGGCGCGCGTCGATGCCAACAGCGTACAAGGCAAGGTGGGCGGCAATCTGCACGTTGAAAGCCGCAAAGACGTTGAGAACGGTGTGAAGGTCGATGTGGATGCCGGCCTGAGCCACAGCAACGATCCGGGCAGCAGCATCACCTCCAAGCTGTCGAAGGTCGGCACACCGCGTTACGCCGGTAAGGTGAAAGAGAAACTGGAGGCCGGAGTGAACAAAGTGGCCGACGCCACCACCGACAAGTACAACAGCGTGGCGCGTCGCCTCGATCCGCAGCAGGACACCACCGGCGCGGTCAGCTTCAGCAAGGCCGACGGCAAAGTCACGCTGCCGGCAACGCCGGCCGGTGAAAAACCGCAAGGCCCGCTGTGGGATCGCGGCGCACGCACCGTCGGCGGCGCGGTGAAAGACAGCATCACCGGGCCGGCCGGTCGCCAGGGGCACCTCAAGGTCAATGCCGACGTGGTGAACAACAACGCGGTTGGCGAGCAGTCGGCGATTACCGGCAAGAACGGCGTGGCGCTGCAGGTCGGCGGCCAAACCCAACTGACCGGCGGCGAGATCCGCAGCCAGCAGGGCAAGGTGGAACTGGGCGGCGGCAAGGTCAGCCAGCAGGACGTCAGCGGCCAGCGCTATCAGGGCGGCGGCCGCGTCGATGCGGCCGCCACGATCGGCGGGCTGCTAGGCGGCGCGGCGAAGCAAAGCGTCGACGGCAACGTGCCGTTCGCCAGCGGCCATGCTTCAACTCAGCAAGCGGACGCCAAAGCCGGGGTGTTCAGCGGCAAATAACGTGCCCCAACGCAACGCCCCCGGTTAAAACCGGGGGCGTTTTTTTACAGCGTGCTCGGGGTGTCTTCCCAGTCGCGATCGTCGTCCTTAGCATCCTGATCCAACACGTTGTAAGCCACGGCGCAGAACAGCGAGTTCAGGCGCTTCATGTCCCCCAACAATCCCAAATGCAACGAACTGGTCTCGATGCTCTGCACGTTTTGCTGGTGCAAACGATCGACGTGCGCGTGCGCGTAGCGGCGATCCAGAATGCGGAAACGGTGCTTGGAACGGCGCAGGCGCTTGGCGCTGGTGACGTCGCCGGACAGGAACACCGACAGCCCCAGGCGCAGATTGCCGATCAGCCGTTCGTGCAGTCCGTCCAGCTCCGCCAACCCTTCCGCCGAGAAAGCGCGGCGCGCGGCGTGCGACTTGGCGCCCACATCGCCGGCCATGCGCTCGATGATGTCGCCCGCCTGTTCCAGGTTGAGCGCCATTTCGATGATCTCCGCCCAGCGGCGCGAGTCTTCCTCGCCCAGATCTTCCTTCTGGATCTGCGCCAGATACAGCTTGATGGCGGTGTACAGCACGTCGACGTCATCGTCGAGGCGCCGCACCTCTTTATCGACCCCCTGCTTACCGTGCAGCACCTCACGTTGCAGGATCATCATGTGTTCCACCACGTCGCCCATGCGCAGCGTTTCGCGCGCCGCGTTGGCCAACGCCAGCGTCGGCGTGTCCAGCGCGCTGGCGTCCAGATGGCGCGGCCGCATGCGCGGATCGTCGGCCGCTTCGTCGACGATCAGCCGTTCGCACAGCGTCGCCATCGGCCCGGCCAGCGGGATCATCACCAGGCAGCGGATCAGGTTGTAGAACACGTGGAAATAGATCACCAGCTCTTCGCTGCCGCCCGGCAGTTGAGCCATCAAATCCGCCAGATAGGAGACGAACGGCAGCACCAGTATGCAGCCCACCAGCTTAAACAGCAGGCTGCCGAGCGCCACGCGCCGCCCCGCGGCGTTCTGGCCGCTGGCGTTGATCATCGCCAGCAGGCCGCTGCCGAGGTTGGCGCCAATCACCAGACAGAGCGCCACCTTCAGCGAAATCACGCCGGATGCGGTCAGAGTGGCGGTCAGCAGTACCGCCGCCAGGCTGGAATAGCTGACGATAGCGAACAGCGCGCCGGTCAGGGCATCCAGCATCACGTCGCCGGTCAGCGACGAGAACAGCACTTTCACCCCGGCCGCCTGGGTGATCGGCGTGGCGGCGGCGACGATCAGCTCCAGCGCCAGCACGATCAGCCCAAGGCCGATCAGGACGCGTCCGATCTGGCCGATCCGCATTTGCTTGCGGCTGAGGAACAGGAAGACGCCGACCAGGATCAGCAGCGGCGACAGCCAGGAAAGATCGAAGGTCAGCACGCGCGCCATCAGCGCGGTGCCGACGTCGGCGCCCAGCATGATCACCAGCGCAGGCGCCAGCCCCACCAGCCCCTGCGCGACGAAAGAGGTCACCAGCAGCGCGGTGGCGTTGCTGCTTTGCACCAGCGCGGTCACGCCGATGCCGGAAACGAACGCCAGCGGTTTTTTCTCAACGCTGTCGCTCAACACGCGCCGCAGATTGGCGCCGTAAACCCGCATGATCCCGGTGCGCACGATGTGGGTGCCCCACACCAACAGCGCCACGGAGGAAAGCAGGTGAAGAAGGGTCAGCACGGAAGATACGCTCCATTAACGCCCGGCCAAAGGAGGCTGATACCCGATGCTTGTCACGCGACGCAGAGAGGCGAGCCAAAGGATGACGGATACAGCGCGCGGTCCCGCCTGCCGGGCGTGGGTCTGGCAGGACAGCGGGCGGGCGGCAGACCGCAGAAGAGAAGGGTTAATGCGGCGGCGGGAAGGCCCCGGCGCCGCGCTGCGAAGTCATGCAACTTCCCGCAATACAACAGGTTCCAAGTGTAGCCCAATTTCCGCGCCGTCGGGCCGCAGGTCGGCCACCGAACGGTTGAGCACGTCAACCAGCAATTCTACCTCGCAAACCTGAATCCGATACCGTACCACATTCCCGAGCAAACTGTGACCCAGGATCACCCCGCCGATCCCCTGCCCGGCCGGTAACAGGCCGATGGACTCAGGGCGGATCGCCACCTTGCCGGCATAGCTACGCCCGGTCAGCTGGGCGGCCTGTTCGGCGGTCAACAGGTTATAGTTGCCGATAAATCCGGCGGCGAAGGCGTCCGCCGGCTGGGTATACAAGGTTTCCGCGTCGCCGCTCTGCACGATCTGCCCCTTGTTCATCAGCACGATGCGATCCGACAGGGTCAACGCCTCTTCCTGATCGTGGGTGACGAAAATCGCCGTCAGGTTCAGCTCGCGTTGAATGCGCCGGATCTGCTCGCGCAGGTGTTTGCGGATACGCGCGTCCAGCGCCGACAGCGGTTCGTCGAGCAGCAGCAGACGCGGGCGAGTGACCAGCGATCGCGCCAGCGCCACGCGCTGACACTGGCCGCCCGACAGCTGATGCGGATAGCGCTTCGCCAGATCGCTCAGCTCCACCAGCGCCAGCGCCTCCTGCACCCGCTGGCCGATCTGTCCGGCCGCCAGCTTCTGCATTTTCAGGCCGAAGGCCACGTTGCCTTCCACCGTCATATTGGGAAACAGCGCATAACTTTGAAACACCATGCCGATGCCGCGCTTTTGCGGCGCCAGCGGCACCAGATCCTGGCCCTGCAGCAAAATTTGCCCGCTGTCGACCGGGGTCAGGCCGGCCAGACAGCGCAGCAGCGTCGATTTGCCGCAGCCGCTAGGCCCCAGCAGGGTGACGAACTCCCCCTCTTCGGCGGTGAAATCGATATCCTGAAACACCTGGGTCTGGCCATAGTGTTTGTTCAGGCGGGTGACGTTGAGATAAGCCATCGGGTTAGCCCTTGTTTTTATTCAGCAGGTTCGCCAGCCAGGTGACGAGCAGCACCACGGCGAAATAGGAGATGACCAGTGCGCTGGTAAAGTGCCCGCTGCCGTTGCGCATATTGAACAGATAGACCTGCAGCGTTTCATACTGGCTGCCTACCAGCAGGTTGGCGAACACGAACTCGCCGATCAAGAACGAAAACGACAGCAGCACGGCGATCGTTCCGCCCTTGCGCAGGTTCGGCAGCACCACCCACAGCGCCGCCTGCCAGGTGCTGGCGCCGAGCAGGTGCGCGGCGTCCATCAGATCGCGCAGGTTGATCGCCTGCATGTTGTTGCTGATGGCGCGGTAGATAAACGGCAGCGCGATGGTGAAATAGCAGCCCACCAAAATCCAGGGGGTGCCGAGCAGCGGCAGCGGATCGGCGGCGAACAGCTGCATCAGCCCCACCGCCGACACCACCGGCGGCACGGCGAACGGCAGCAGGATCAGCACGTTCATCACCGCGTCCAGCTTGGGGAAGTAGTAAGCGATCACAAACATCGCCGGCAGGATCACCACCACTGACAGCAGCAACGTGCCAAAGCAGATTAGCAGCGAGTGCCACAGCGCTAGCAAAAAGCGCGAATCGCTCCACAGCGCCGTCAGCCACTTCAGGGTAAAACCGTCCGGCAAAATGGTGGCGCCCCACTGGGTGGCCAGCGCGTAAACCAGCGTCGCCGCCAGCGGCAGCAGCAGAATCAACAGCAGCAGGCCGGTCACCGTGCGGTGGTACAGGCGTTCAACACGCGACATGAGCATTCTCCATCCGATTATGAGCGCGCATTGAGGTAGCTCCTGCGCAGCATCCATTGGTGGATCACCGTGATAAACGCCATCATCGCCACCAGCAGCATCGCCAGCGCGCTGGCCAGGTTCGGATCGAGGGAGATGTCCCCCGCCACCAGCGCCGAGATGCGGATCGGGATCACGTTGAAGTTGCCGGTGGTCAGCGCGTACACCGTGGCGTAGGCGCCCAGCGCGTTGGCCAGCAGGATGACGAAGGTGCCCATCAGCGCCGGCGCCAACACCGGCAGGCCGATATGCCGCCAGTAGCGCCAGGGGCCGGCGCCGAGCAGCGCCGCCGACTCGCGCCAATCGGCGCGCAGCGCATCGAACGCCGGATACAGCAACAGCACGCCCAACGGGATCTGGAAGTAGGTATACAGCACGATCAGGCCGCTCTTGGAATAGAGGTTGAAGCTCTCCATCAAACCGTATTTGCGCAGCAGCAGCGTCAGGCAGCCGTTCAACCCCAACAGAATGACGAAGGCGAACGCCAGCGGCACCCCGGCGAAGTTGCTGGTCATGTTGGTGAACGACATCACGAAGTCATGAAAGCGGGTCTGGCCGAGCTGGCGAAGTGAGTAACTGCCCACTAATGCAATCAGCAAGCCGTAGACGCTCGACCACAGCGAGATCTCCAGCGAGAACTGAAAGGCCTGCAGGTAGAACGGCGACGTGAGGATATCGACATAGTTGCCCCATCCCCAGCCGCTGCTCTCGCTGAAAAAGCTGTGAACCGCGATCCACACCAGCGGGGCGATCTGAAACGCGCCGAACAGCACGATAAACGGCAGCAGGCACAGCGCGGCGATCCATTTGGTTTTGCTGTTCATCGCGCATCCTGCGTCAGCAGCGCCCGGCAGCGCGGCTTGTCGTGCGGCGCCTGCAACAGATCGCAGATCGTGCCGCACAGCTCGGTTTGCTGCGGATCGGCGTCGTCCAGGCTGAAGCCCGCGCCGAACACGAACAGCGGCACCTGGCGCTCTTCCGGCAACACCCCGCCGTGGCTGCGATCGTCGTTCATGCCGTGGTCGGCGGTAACCAGCACCTGATAACCGGCCGCCAGCCACTCGGGCAGGTAGCGCGACAGCGAGCCGTCGGCGCGGCGCGCCGCGTTGCGGTACTGCGGCGAAGAGAGGCCGAAGCGGTGCCCGGCGTCGTCGATGTTCATCGGGTGGATCAGCAGAAAATCCGGCTGATGACGCTGGCGCAGACTTTCGGCGTCGTCGAACAGATGGCTGTCGGGATAGCCGTCGTCATAATAGAAATGGCCGTGCTGAATCGGCAGTTCGGGAGCGTCGGTGTGGCGGTCGCGCGCGGCGTCGAACGGCGTACGGTTATACAATTCGCTGAACCAATGATACGCGGCGGCGGCGGTGGTCAGCCCGGCGGCGCGCGCGTAATGAAACACGCTTTGTTGATGAGAAAGGCGCGAGACGTGGTTGTGCACCACGCCGCTCTCCACCGGCGTGACGCCGGTGAGGATGCATTCATACAGCGGCCGGGAGAGCGAGGGCAACTCGCTCTCCAGCAGGTACAACCGCCCGCGTCCCGCCGCGCATTCGGCCTGCAGATACCCCATGGCGTCGTGCGCCACCCGGTAGTTGAGGCCGTCCAGCAGCACGAGGATCGTTTTCATGGTGCGTTAACTCACTGCTGCATAAACATAATGACGTTTTCCTGCCACAGACGCGGCAGCGCTTTGGCGCTCTGTTCCCAGGCCGCCGGATCGGCGATCGGGTGCGCATTCTTGTACTGCTCGGCCGGCAGCAGCTTGGCCTTGACGTCGTCCGGCAGCGTCAGATGCTCGGCGCGGATCGGACGCGCATAGCCGCGCGCCAGGTTGATCTGGCCGGCGTCGGAGAAGATGTATTCGCGCGCCAGCTTGGCGGCGTTCGGGTGCTTGGCGTATTTGTTAATGATGGTGGTGTAGCCGGAGGTGATCGAGCCGTCCGACGGGATCAGCACTTCAAAGCGGGTTTTATCGATCTGATCGCGGTAGTTCAGGCCGTTGAAGTCCCATACCACGCCAACCTGCACTTCCCCTTTCTCCAGCGATGCGATCACCGGGTTACTCAGGCTCAGGCGGCCGGCCTTGGCCAGCTTGCCGAAGAATTCCAGGCCCGGCTTGAGGTTTTTCTCGTTGCCGCCCATGGCATAGGTCGCCGCCAGCACGCCGCTGGCCGCCTGCGATGCGGTGCCGACGTCGCCGATGGTGACCTGATAGCTGCCCTTCAGCAGATCGGCCCAGCTGCGCGGGATGTCTTTCACCTGCTGCTTGTTCTTGTTGATGATGAAGGCGATGGTGCCGGTGTAAGCCAGCGCCCAGTGGCCGTCTTTGTCTTTCGCCCACTCCGGCACCTGATCCCAGGTAGACGGTTTGTAGGGCTGCGTTACGCCCTTCTGCACCGCCACCGGGCCAAAGGCCGCGCCGACGTCACCGATGTCCGCCGTGGCGTTGTTCTTTTCCGCATCGAATTTGGCGATCTCCTGCGCGGAGCTCATGTCGGTATCGACATGTTTCAGGCCGTACTTGCTCAACAGATCTTGCCAGGTGCCTTTCCAGTTGGCCCAGCTGTCCGGCATGCCGACGCTGTTGACTTCGCCTTCTTTCTTCGCGGCCTGCTCCAGCGCCGCCAGATCGGTATCCGCGGCCCAGCTCATCTGGCTGGATAACACGATGGCACTGGTTAACACAGAAGCGCACAAACGTTTCATAACTGATGCTCCAGGTGGTAGTGTGGGGATGGCTGGACTAGTCCAGCAAGGACCAAACCAATCTAACGGACGAATGTGATAATTATATGTCAGCTTAAAAAAGCGACAGTTTTATCCCCCATTGCAACGGCGAAAACGCGACGCTGGTCTACCTTAAGGAAGGCCAAACGCACTGAAACGGGACACCCGCTGTATGAGTGAAGCACCGACGACCGTCGCCACCATCTGCCAAACGCTGAGCGCCCGCATCACCGCCGGCGAGTTCGCCGCGGGCGGCAAGCTGCCCTCCGAACGCGCCCTGAGCGAGCAATTCGCCACCACCCGCATTACCTTGCAGGAGGCGCTCGGCCAGTTGGAGGCGCAGGGCGTCATCTACCGCCAGGTGCGGCGCGGCTGGTTCATCTCGCCGCCACGTTTGATCTACAACCCGCTGCAGCGCAGCCATTTTCACGCTATGGCGCAGCAGCAGGGCCGCGCCGCGCATACCGAAGCGATCGATAGCGCGGTCGTCACGCTCGACGCGCCGCTGGCTGGCCGCCTGGCGCTGCTCCCCGGCGCCGAGGCCTATCGCATTCGCCGGCTGCGCTACATCGACGGACGCGCGGTGCTGTACTGCGAGCACTACCTCAATCCGGCCTATTTCCCCGGCATTCTGGACGAAGATCTGACCCAGTCGCTGACCGCGCTGTACGCCGCGCGCTACGGCATTCACTACGGCCGGGTGCGTTTCGACATGCTGCCCACCCTGCTGCCGCAGCAGGCCGCCGCCATGCTGAAGGTGACCTACGGCAGCCCGGCGCTGTTCATTACGCGGGTGAATCGCGATCAGCACGACAGGGTGATCGATTGTGACCTGGAGTATTGGCGGTACGACGCGCTGCACATCGATGTGGAAGCGCTGTAAATGACAAGGGCGCATCGCTGCGCCCTTAAAGAGGAAAGTCAGTCGGCGTCGTAGCCGAGGTTTGGCGCCAGCCAGCGCTCGACCTCGCTCACGCTCATCCCTTTACGCGCCGCGTAGTCTTCCACCTGATCGCGCTGGATCTGCGCCACCGCGAAGTACTTGCTCTCGGGGTGACTGAAGTACCAGCCGGATACCGCCGCCCCCGGCCACATGGCGAAGGACTCCGTCAGTTCCATACCGGTGTGGCGGTTGACGTCCAACAGCTGCCAGATGGTCGCTTTTTCGGTGTGCTCCGGGCAGGCCGGGTAGCCCGGCGCCGGCCGGATGCCCTGATAGTTTTCCCGGATCAGCTCCTCGTTGCTCAGGCTCTCGTCGGCGGCATAGCCCCAGTGCAGCTTGCGCACCTGTTCGTGCAGGTATTCGGCAAAAGCCTCCGCCAAACGATCCGCCAGCGCCTTGACCATGATTTTGTTGTAATCGTCGTGCTGCGCGTCGTACGCCGCCGCCAGCGCGTCTTCCTCCAGCCCGCCGGTCACCGCGAAGGCGCCGAAGTAGTCGGCTTTGCCGCTGCTTTTCGGCGCCACAAAGTCCGCCAGGCAGTAGTTCGGGAAGTCGGTTTTTTCCGTCTGTTGCCGCAGGTGGCGGCTCACCGCCAGCACCTCGTCACGCCGTTCGTCGCGGTATACCTCCACGTCGTCGCCGACGCGGTTGGCCGGGAACAGGCCGTAAACGCCGCGCGGGTTGAGGCTACGCTCGGCGGCCAACCGATCCAGCATCTGATTGGCGTCATGGAACAGGCGCTTGGCCTCTTCCCCCACCACCTCATCCTCGAGGATGCGCGGGTATTTGCCCGCCAGCGACCAGGTCATGAAGAACGGCGTCCAGTCGATATAGTGGCGCAGCGTCTCGATGCCGGCCGACACCGGAAACACGCCAAGCTGCCGCGGCGCCGGCGGCTGATAGTCGGCCCAGTTCAGCGCCATGGCGTTGGCGCGCGCCTTGTGCAAATCGACCGGCGGCGTGCGCGGCTTTTTGCGCGCGTGTTGAATGCGCACCGTTTCATACTCTTTGCGGGTGCGCGCCACAAACTCGTCGCGCTGGGTGGCGGACAGCAGCGCCGACACCACGCCCACGGTGCGCGAGGCGTTTTGCACGTAGGTGGTCGGGCCGCTGTAGTTCTGCTCGATTTTCACCGCGGTGTGCGCCTTGGAGGTGGTGGCGCCGCCGATCAGCAGCGGCAGCGTAAAGCCCTGGCGCTCCATCTCTTTGGCCACGTTGACCATCTCGTCCAGCGACGGCGTGATCAGCCCCGACAGGCCGATGATGTCGACATTCTCCTCGCGCGCGGTGCGCAGGATTTTCTCCGTCGGCACCATCACGCCAAGATCGACGATTTCATAGTTGTTGCACTGCAGCACCACGCCGACGATGTTCTTGCCGATGTCGTGCACGTCGCCTTTCACCGTCGCCAACAGGATTTTCCCCGCGGAGGTGCCCTGCTGCTTGCTGGCCTCGATGTACGGTTCCAGGTAGGCCACCGCCTGCTTCATCACGCGGGCGGATTTCACCACCTGCGGCAGGAACATCTTGCCCTCGCCGAACAGATCGCCGACCACGTTCATCCCGGCCATCAGCGGCCCTTCGATCACTTCGATCGGGCGTTCGGCCTGCTGCCGCGCTTCTTCGGTGTCCAGTTCGATAAACTCGGTGATGCCCTTCACCAGCGAGTATTCCAGCCGCTTCTCCACCGGCCAGCCGCGCCATTCCGCCTGCTGCACCGCCGCTTCGCCGTCTTTGCTGCCGCGGTACTTTTCCGCCAGTTCCAGCAGGCGTTCGGTGCCGTCCTCGCGACGGTTGAGGATCACGTCTTCTACCGCCTCGCGCAGCTCGCCAGGCAGATCGTCGTAAATCGCCAGCTGCCCGGCGTTGACGATGCCCATGTCCATGCCGTTGCGAATGGCGTGATACAGGAATACCGCGTGGATCGCTTCACGCACCGGATCGTTGCCGCGGAACGAGAACGACACGTTGGACACCCCGCCGGAGATCATCGCGTGCGGCAGGTGGGTTTTGATGTCGGCGCAGGCTTCGATAAAGTCGACGGCGTAGTTGTTGTGCTCGTCGATGCCGGTGGCGACGGCGAAGATGTTCGGGTCGAAAATGATGTCTTCCGGCGGGAAACCGACGCGTTCGGTCAAAATTTTATAGGCGCGGCGACAGATCTCGAACTTGCGCTCGCGGGTGTCCGCCTGGCCCACTTCGTCGAACGCCATCACCACCACCGCGGCGCCATAGCGGCGCACCAGCCTGGCGTGGTGGATAAAGGCCTCTTCGCCCTCCTTCATCGAGATCGAGTTGACGATGCCCTTGCCCTGAATGCACTTCAGGCCTTTCTCGATAACGGACCACTTGGAGGAGTCGATCATGATCGGCACCCGGGCGATATCCGGCTCGCCGGCGATCAGGTTGAGGAAGCGCACCATCGCCGCTTCGGCGTCGAGCATCCCCTCATCCATGTTGATGTCGATGATCTGCGCGCCGCTCTCGACCTGCTGGCGCGCCACGTCGAGCGCCTCGTTGTATTTCTCTTCTTTGATCAAGCGTTTGAAACGCGCCGAGCCGGTGACGTTGGTGCGCTCGCCGACGTTGACGAACAGGGTGTTGGCGTCGATGGTCAACGGCTCCAGACCGGCCAGGCGGCAGGCGACCGGGATATCCGGCAGCCGGCGCGGCGGCACGCCCTCGACCGCCTTGGCCATCGCGGCGATATGTTCCGGCGTGGTGCCGCAGCAGCCGCCGATAATATTGAGGAAGCCGGCCTGCGCCCACTCCCCGACCTGGCGCGCCATCTCGGCCGCATCCAGATCGTACTCGCCGAAGGCGTTCGGCAAACCGGCGTTCGGGTGTGCGGTGACGTAGGTCTCCGAGATGCGCGCCAGCTCGGCGACGTACTGACGCAGCTCATCCGGCCCCAGGGCGCAGTTCAGGCCGAAGGTCAGCGGCTTGACGTGGCGCAGTGAATTGTAAAACGCTTCGGTGGTCTGGCCGGACAGGGTGCGGCCGGAGGCGTCGGTGATGGTGCCGGAAATCATGATCGGCAGTTCCACCCCCAGCGCTTCGAATTCGGTTTCCACCGCAAAAGCGGCGGCCTTGGCGTTGAGGGTGTCGAAGATGGTTTCGATCATGATCAGATCGACGCCGCCTTCCACCAGCGCGCGGGTCGATTCGCGGTAAGCCGCCACCAGTTCATCGAACGAGATGTTGCGGAACGCCGGATCGTTGACGTTCGGCGAGATGGACGCGGTGCGGTTGGTCGGCCCCAACACCCCGGCGACGTAGCGCGGTTTTTCCGGCGTGCGCGCCGTCCATTCGTCGGCGCAGGCGCGCGCCAGGCAGGCGGCCTGATAGTTAATCTCGGCCGACAGCGACTCCATGTGGTAGTCGGCCATGGCGATGGAGGTGGAGTTGAAGGTATTGGTCTCAAGGATATCGGCGCCCGCCTCGAGATAGGCGTAATGAATGGCGGTAATCACTTCCGGCTTGGTCAGCACCAGCAGATCGTTATTGCCTTTCAGATCGCTGCGCCAATCGGCGAAACGCTCACCGCGGAAATCGCGCTCGTCCAGGCGATAGCTCTGGATCATGGTGCCCATGCCGCCGTCCAACACCAAAATGCGCTGCGCTAACTGGCGGCGCAGTTGTTCTACTCGATTCGTCACTGTAACCCCTTCCATTGCCATCCAGCCCATTGCTCAACTGCCGCAAAAACCAACGAGTCATCCTAGCACAGCTTGTAAGGACAAAGGGCCAGGCGACAATTGAGAGTTTTTCAGGTTGTGCGCCAACACCTCCGATGAGCTGACGGCGGCTTGCAATTCATCGACAAAAAACGAAAATGAATTCCATCATACGGAAAAAGGAATCTCACCCATGGCCACCCCTGCTCCCGCCAAGCGCGGCAAGAAGCCCCGCGCAGCAGCCCCCGCCGCCAGTGCGGCGACCGGTCAGGTACAATCGTTGACCCGTGGCCTGAAACTGTTGGAATACATTTCGGAAGCCCAGGGCAACGTGGCGCTGACCGATCTGGCCCAGCAGGCCGGCCTGCCGAACTCCACCACTCACCGCCTGCTCACCACCATGCAGCAGCAGGGATTCGTGCGCCAGGTCGGCGATCTCGGCCTGTGGACCATCGGCTCGCACGCCTTTGTGGTCGGC
Source organism: Serratia sp. CY55921 (assembly GCF_052167655.1). Taxonomy (NCBI): domain Bacteria; kingdom Pseudomonadati; phylum Pseudomonadota; class Gammaproteobacteria; order Enterobacterales; family Yersiniaceae; genus Serratia; species Serratia sp. CY55921. The sequence continues at coordinate 83,037 of NZ_JBJNMU010000009.1, forward strand.
AGCAGCTTCCTGCAAAGCCGCAACCTGCTGGCGATGGTGCATCCGACGCTGCGCCGCCTGATGGAGGAATCCGGCGAAACCGTCAACCTGGCGGTGCTGGATACCAGCGAGTACCAGGCGATCATCATCGATCAGGTGCAGTGCACGGCGCTGATGCGCATGTCGGCGCCGATCGGCGGCAAACTGCCGATGCACGCCTCCGGTGCCGGCAAAGCGTTCCTCGCCACCCTGCCGGACGATCAGGTGACCAAACTGCTGCACAAGAAAGGCATGCACACCTACACGCCGCATACCCTGACGCCGCACAACTTGAAAGAGGGGCTGGCGCAGATCCGCAAACAGGGCTTCTCCTTTGACGACGAAGAGCACGCGCTCGGCCTGCGCTGCGTGGCGGCCTGCATCTTCGACGAGCACCGCGAAGCCTTCGCCGCCATTTCCATCTCCGGCCCGGTGTCGCGCATCACCGACGATCGTGTGATCGAGCTGGGCGCGCTGGTGATCCACGCGGCGAAAGAGATCAGCCTGGCCTACGGCGGCGTGCGCTAATCCTGCTCATCCGAGGGGCGCCCCAGTGCGCCCCTGCTCCCCTGCCATGCTCTGTTGTCAGCATGTAACAGGCTGTCGGCATCCTGTTTAGCGCACAGGAAAAAAGCTTGAAGCCGATCACAGTTAACGATCCTCACGGCGAAAGCCCATTGCAACCGCTCAAACTTCCTTCGACAATGTTACCGATAACATGTTACCGGTAACAATCAAATTGAATGAAGGTAACGTCACCCGGTGTTTTGGAGCCAAGCCATGACCAACAATCAAAATCGCATTTACGTCGTTATGGGCGTTTCCGGCAGCGGCAAGTCCGCCGTCGCCGCCGCCGCGGCCCGCCAACTCTCCGCCGGCTTCCTCGACGGCGACTTCCTGCACCCGCGCAGCAACATCCTGAAGATGGCCGCCGGGGAAGCGTTGAACGACGACGATCGCGCGCCGTGGCTGGCCGCGCTCAACGACGCCGCCTTCGCCATGCAGCGCACCAACAACGTGTCGATCATCGTCTGTTCGGCGTTGAAAAAGCAGTATCGCGACCGCCTGCGCGCCGGCAACGGCAACCTGTCATTCATCTATCTGCACGGCGAGTTCCCGGTGATCGAATCCCGCCTGGCGGCGCGCAACGGCCACTTCTTCAAGCCGCAGATGCTGGTCACCCAGTTCGCCGCGCTGGAGCAACCGGGCGCCGACGAGAACGACGTGATGGCGATCGACATCAATCAGCCGCTGGACGCGGTGATCGCCGATACCGTGCGCCATATCCAGAGCTTCCTGCCGCAGGACGTGTGCGCGTGAGTACCGTAACGCTGGTCGGTACCGCAGTCGGCTCGGTTTTACTGCTGTTATTCCTGGTGATGAAGGCGCGCATGCACGCCTTCGTCGCGCTGATGCTGGTGTCCATCGCCGCCGGCATTTTCTCCGGCATGCCGCTGGAACACATCGCCGACACCATGCAGAAAGGCATGGGCGACACGCTGGGCTTCCTGGCGATCGTGGTGGCGCTCGGGGCGATGTTCGGCAAGATCCTGCATGAGGTCGGCGCGCTCGATCAAATTGCGGCGCAATTGCTGAAACGATTCGGACAAAGCAAGGCGCACTACGCGCTCGGCATCGCCGGGCTGATCTGCGCACTGCCGCTGTTCTTCGACGTGGCGGTGGTGCTGCTGATCGGCATCGTGTTCGCCGTGGCGCGCCGCACCGACGGCAATATCGTCAAGCTGGCGATCCCGCTGTTCGCCGGCGTGGCCGCCGCCGCCTCCTTCCTGCTGCCGGGGCCGGTGCCGATGCTGCTGGCGTCGCAGATGAAGGCCGATTTCGGCTGGATGATCGCCATCGGCCTGGTGGCGGCGGTGATCGGCATGCTGATCGCCGGCCCGCTGTACGGCAGCTTTATCAGCCGTTTCGTCAACTGGCCGATGCCGCCGGAAGAGAATGAGCCGACGCTGGCCAAGGGCAATCTGCCGTCGTTCGGCTTCAGCCTGGCGCTGGTGCTGTGCCCGCTGGTGCTGGTCGGCATGAAAACCATCGGCGCGCGGCTGGTCACCCCCGGCTCGCAGCTGCAGCAGTGGCTGGAGTTTATCGGCCACCCGTTCACCGCCATCCTGCTGGCCTGCCTGATCGTGATTTACGGTCTGGCGAAGCCGCGCGGCATGAGCAACGAACAGACCCTGGCCATCTGTTCCGCTGCGGTGCAGCCGGCCGGGATCATCCTGCTGATGACCGGCGCCGGCGGGGTGTTCAAGCAGATCCTGGTGGATTCCGGCGTAGGGCCGGCGTTGGGTGACGCCATGATCGGCGCCGGCCTGCCGATCGCCGTGGCCGCCTTCGCGCTGTCCGCCATGGTGCGGGTGATTCAGGGCTCGGCCACCGTCGCCTGCCTGACCACCGTCGGTCTGGTGCTGCCGGTCACCAGTCAGCTCGGTCTGAACGGCGGGCAACTGGCCGCGCTGGCCATCTGCATCGCCGGCGGCTCCATCGTGCTGAGCCACGTCAACGACGCCGGCTTCTGGCTGTTCGGCAAATTCACCGGCGCCAACGAACTGCAAACGCTGAAAACCTGGACGGTGATGGAAACCATTCTGGGCAGCGTCGGCGGCGCCATCGGCATGATTGCATTCACGATGTTTTAAATCCTAAATCGCCCCCGGCCTTGCACACCAGGGCTGCAAATCACCCCCGGGGGCACCGCCACAGGCGGCGACTATAACAACAGCAATGTGAGGAAGGCATGATTAATCCAACCTTGTCCCGTGTCACACAGCGCATCATCAACCGTTCCCAGGCCAGCCGCGCCGCCTATCTGGCGCGTATCGAGGCCGCCCGCTCCCAAACCGTCCACCGCGCGCAGCTCGCCTGCGGCAACCTGGCCCACGGCTTCGCCGCCTGTCAGCCCGATGACAAGGCGTCGCTGAAAAACATGGTGCGCAGCGATATCGCCATCATCACCGCTTACAATGACATGCTGTCGGCCCACCAGCCGTACGAACACTACCCGCAGCGGCTGAAGCAGGCGCTGAAGGCGGTCGGCGCCGTGGGCCAGGTGGCCGGCGGCGTGCCGGCGATGTGCGACGGGGTGACGCAGGGGCAGGACGGCATGGAGCTGTCGCTGATGAGCCGCGACGTGATCGCCATGTCGGCCGCCGTTGGCCTGTCGCACAATATGTTCGACGGCGCGCTGTTCCTCGGCATCTGCGACAAGATCGTGCCGGGGCTGGTGATGGCCGCCCTCTCCTTCGGCCACCTGCCCGCGCTGTTCGTGCCGGCCGGCCCGATGAGCAGCGGCCTGCCGAACAAGGAAAAAGTGCGCGTGCGCCAGCTGTACGCCGAGGGCAAGGCCGACCGTTTGGCGCTGCTGGAGGCCGAGGCGGCCTCTTATCACGGCATCGGCACCTGCACCTTCTACGGCACCGCCAACACCAACCAGATGGTGATGGAAGTGATGGGTCTGCATCTGCCGGGCGCCTCCTTCGTCCATCCGGACACGCCGCTGCGCGACGCGCTGAACGACGCCGCCGCGCGCCAGGTGACCCGACTGACCGATACCGCCGGCAACTACCTGCCGATCGGCCGCCTGGTGGACGAGAAAGTGGTGGTGAACGGCATCGTCTCGCTGCTGGCCACCGGCGGCTCCACCAACCTGACCATGCATCTGGTGGCGATGGCGCGGGCGGCGGGCATCATCATCACCTGGGACGATTTCTCGGAGCTGTCGGAGGCGGTGCCGCTGCTGTGCCGCATCTACCCGAACGGCCCGGCCGACATCAACCAATTCCAGGCCGCCGGCGGCGTGCCGCTGGTGGTGCGCGAGCTGCTGCAACACGGCCTGCTGCACGAAGACGTACACACCGTGGCCGGTTTCGGCCTGCGCCGCTACACCCAGGAACCGTGGCTGGACAACGGCCAATTGGTATGGCGCGAAGGCGTGGCCGGCTCGCTCGACGCCAGCGTGATCGCCAGCGTGGCCCAGCCGTTCGAACATCACGGCGGCACCAAAGTGATGGCCGGCAATCTGGGCCGCGCGGTGATGAAAACCTCGGCGGTGCCCGCCGATAACCAGATCATCGAAGCGCCGGCGGTGGTGTTCGACAGCCAGCACGATATTGTGCCGGCGTTCGAAGCCGGCAAGCTGGATCGCGATTGCGTGGTGGTGGTGCGCTTCCAGGGGCCGCAGGCCAACGGCATGCCGGAGCTGCACAAGCTGATGCCGCCGCTGGGCGTGTTGATGGATCGCGGCTTCAAAGTGGCGCTGGTGACCGACGGCCGCCTGTCCGGCGCCTCCGGCAAGGTGCCTTCCGCCATTCACGTCACCCCGGAAGCCTATACCGGCGGCCTGCTGGCGAAAGTGCGCGACGGCGATCCGATCCGCGTCAACGGCCGCAGCGGCGAGCTGCAGGTGCTGGTCGACGCCGACGAGTTGGCGCGGCGCACGCCTCGCCAACCCGATCTGAGCGCCGAACACATCGGCTGCGGCCGCGAGCTGTTCGGCGCGCTGCGCAGCCAGCTGTCAGGCGCCGAGCAGGGCGCCTGCTGCATCAAATTTTAATCGATAGCCTGGCCGCATCGCCGCCTGGCGGCGGCCACAGAGGAGAACGTCAGCATGAACAAGTGGACAACAAGCGCCGAGCAGATCCTGACGGCGGGGCCGGTGGTGCCGGTCATCGTGATCAACAAGCTGGAACATGCGGTGCCGCTGGCGAAAGCGCTGGTCGCCGGCGGCGTGCGGGTGCTGGAGGTGACGCTGCGCACCGCCTGCGCCATGGACGCCATTCGCGCCATCGCCCAAGAGGTGCCGGAAGCGATCATCGGCGCCGGTACGGTGATCAATCCGCAGCAGCTGCGGGAAGTGACCGAGGCCGGCGCGCAGTTCGCCATCAGCCCGGGGCTGACCGACGAGCTGCTCAAAGCCGCCACCGCCGGTTCCATTCCCCTTATACCGGGCATCAGCACCGTTTCCGAGCTGATGCAGGGCATGGATTACGGCCTGCGCGAATTTAAATTCTTCCCGGCGGAAGCCAACGGCGGCGTAAAAGCGCTGCAGGCGATCGGCGGCCCATTCCCGCAGGTGCGTTTCTGCCCGACCGGCGGCATCTCGCCGGACAATTACCGCAGCTATCTGGCGCTGAAAAGCGTGCTGTGCATCGGCGGCTCCTGGCTGGTGCCGGCGGACGCGCTCGAAAGCGGCGACTACGCGCGCATTACCGAACTGGCGCGCGCCGCCGTCGCGGGCGCCCAGGCCTGATTTACATCGCAGCGGTGGCGGCCGGCAGCGCCGCCCCGCTGCGCTGGCTGAACCGCTGCTTCTTGCGATAAGCGAACACGTCTTCCACATGCCCCTCGCGGATGCGCTGCTGCAACCCGCGCCAATACTCCGCGGTAAACAGATCGCTGTGCAACTCTTCAAACACCTGCCGAATGCGCCGATCGCCGCACAGGAAGTGGCGGAACTCTTCCGGGAACACATCGTTGGGCGCGATGCTGTACCACGGCTCGCTGGCCAGCTCGTCCTCCGGATAACGCGGCGGTGGAATGTCGCGGAAGTTGACCTCGGTCATGTAGCAAATCTCGTCGTAGTCGTAGAACACCACACGCCCGTGGCGCGTCACGCCGAAGTTCTTGAACAGCATATCGCCGGGGAAAATATTGGCGGCGGCCAACTGCTTGATCGCATTGCCGTACTCTTCAATCGCATCGCGCATTTGCTGGTCGTTGGCCTGCTCCAGATACAGGTTCAGCGGCGTCATGCGCCGTTCCATATACAGATGTTTGATCACGATGCGATCGCCGAGATCTTCCAGCTTGCCCGGCACTTCACGCCGCAGCTCCGCCAATAGCTCAGGGCTGAGACGCGCCTTGTCGACGACGAAATTTTCGTACTCCTGGGTATCCGCCATGCGCCCGACGCGATCGTGCTCTTTCACCAGCTGATAGCAAGCCATCACCTGCGCCTGCGTCACCTCTTTCTGCGGGGCGAACTCATCCTTGATCACTTTAAACACCCGATCGAAGGACGGCAGGGTGAACACCAGCATCACCATGCCTTTCACGCCCGGCGCGATGATGAACTGTTCCTGTGAGTGCGCCATAAAGGTCAGGTATTCGCGATAGCATTCGGTTTTGCCGTGTTTTTGGCAGCCGATCGCCATGTACAGCTCGGCGGTGGTCTTGCCCGGCAGGATCTCGCGCAGCCACTCCACCATCGCCGCCGGCAGCGGTGCGTAGACCATGAAATAAGAGCGGGCGAAACCGAAGACGATGCTGGCCTCGGCCTTGCCGGTCAGGCAGGCGTCGATAAACAGCGCGCCCGATTCGCTGTGGTGAATCGGCAACAGGAACGGGTAAACGCCGTCGGCCAGGCGCAACTTGCCGACCAGCCAGGCGGCCTTGTTGCGATAGAACAGCTCGTTGGCGATCTGGAAGGTCGCCCCCGTCAGTTGCTGTGGGCTGAAGGCGCGTTGCAGCGCCTGAATGATGTAGCGAATGTCGCGTGTCAGATCCTCCCACGGCAACCGCAGCGGCAGATCGCTCAAGATGCTGCGCAGCATCGCCGGCAGATCGCCATTGGGGGTAAAATCGCGCGCCAGCGGACGCGGAATGTCGCGAAAACGCCGTTCCGGCTGCGAACTGAAGACGAACAGCTTGTCCGGCGTCAGATCGCGATGCTTGAACAACCGGCAATAGACCGAGTTGAAGAAGCTTTCGGCGATCTCAAAACGCGGGTAGTCCGGCAGCAGATCGATATAGACCGCTTTGACCCGGCTGGGGAAGTCGGCGTCGAAATATTTCTGCCCGGTGATGCATTTAAGCTGCTCCACCACCAGACCGACGTGATGGTCGTACAGATGGATGCGCTTTTTCATCGCCTGCTGCACCGCCGGCCAATCCGCCTGCTCAAAGCGCTGCTGCGCGCCGGCGGTCACTTCCAGAAAGCGGCCGTACTGCGCATCGAAGCCCTGCAGGATCGTCTGTGCGATCAACAACTCCAGTTTTGCCGCCATCCTTACCCCCGCCAGAAAAAGAAGCCTGCGCATGCAGGCTCCGGGTGAAACGTCTTCAAGCTTGCCGCATCAGAACTGCTGTTCTTCCGTCGAACCGGTCAGCGCGGTGACCGAAGAGGCGCCGCCCTGAATGATGGTGGTGACCTTGTCGAAGTAGCCGGTGCCCACCTCTTGCTGGTGCGACGCGAAGGTGTAACCGCGCTCCACCGCGGCGAACTCCGCCTGCTGCACCTTCTCGACGTAGTGTTTCATCCCTTCGCCCTGCGCATAGGCGTGCGCCAGGTCGAACATGTTGAACCACATGCTGTGGATGCCCGCCAGCGTGATGAACTGATACTTGTAGCCCATGTCCGACAGCGCCTGCTGGAAGCGGGCGATGGTCTGGTCGTCGAGGTTCTTCTTCCAGTTGAACGACGGCGAGCAGTTGTAGGCCAGCAGCTTGCCTGGGTATTTGGCGTGGATGGCGTCGGCGAAGCGCTGGGCGGCATCCAGATCCGGCGTTGAGGTTTCGCACCACACCATATCGGCGTAAGGGGCATAAGCCAGACCGCGGCTGATCGCCTGCTCGACGCCGGCATGGGTGCGGAAGAAGCCTTCCGCCGTACGCTCGCCGGTGACGAAGGCGCTGTCATACGGATCGCAGTCAGAGGTCAGCAGGTCGGCCGCATCGGCGTCGGTACGGGCGATCACCAGCGTCGGCACGCCAAGCACGTCGGCCGCCAAGCGCGCGGCGACCAGTTTCTGGATCGCTTCTTGCGTCGGCACCAGCACTTTGCCGCCCATATGGCCGCATTTCTTCACCGCCGCCAGCTGATCTTCGAAGTGCACCCCGGCGGCCCCGGCGGTAATCATCGCTTTCATCAGCTCAAAGGCGTTCAATACGCCGCCGAAGCCGGCTTCCGCATCAGCGACGATCGGCAGGAAATAATCGGTGTACCCTTTGCTGCCCGGCTCAATCTGGTTCGCCCATTGGATCTGATCGGCGCGGCGGAAGGTGTTGTTGATACGCTCGACCACCTTCGGCACCGAGTCCACCGGATACAGCGATTGGTCAGGGTACATGGCGGCCGCGCTGTTGGCGTCGGCCGCCACCTGCCAACCGGACAAGTAGATGGCCTCGACGCCGGCTTTGGCCTGCTGCAGCGCCTGGCCGCCGGTCAGCGCGCCCAGGCAGTTCACGTAGCCTTTGCGCGCCTTGCCATTCAGCAACGCCCACAGTTTGGCGGCGCCGTTTTGCGCCAGGGTGCATTCCGGGTTGACCGAACCGCGCAGATTGATCACGTCTTCAGCGCTGTAAGGGCGGGTAATGCCTTCCCAACGGGCCGATTTCCATTCCTGTTCCAGCTGCTGGATCTGTTGAGAGCGAGAGGTAGACATAATTTTTATCCTTTCAGTCATGTAGGGTTGATTGGGAAAGTTCAGGCCAGCAGCTCATAGCCGGGCAACGTCAGGAAATCGATTAATTCATCTTGCGTGGTGATGCGCTCCATCAGGCGCGCCGCCTCTTCGAACCGGCCGGCGTTAAAGCGCGCTTCCCCTACTTCTTCACGCACCACCAACATCTCTTCTTGCAACATCTGGCGGAACAGCGCCTTGGTGACCGGGCGCCCGTCGTTCAGGCTCTTCTCGTGGTGGATCCACTGCCAGATAGACGTACGGGAGATCTCCGCCGTCGCCGCATCTTCCATCAAACCGTAAATCGGCACGCAGCCGTTGCCGGAGATCCAGGCTTCGATGTACTGCACCGCCACGCGGATATTGGCGCGCATCCCCGCTTCGGTGCGTTCGCCGTCGCACGGTTCCAGCAGTTGCGCGGCGCTGATCGGCGCATCCTGCTCACGCAGCACGTCCAGCTGGTTTTGACGATCGCCCAATGCGTTGCCGAACACCTCCATCACCGTGTCCGCCAAGCCCGGGTGCGCCACCCAGGTGCCGTCGTGGCCATTGTTGGCTTCCAGCTCTTTGTCCGCCCGTACCTTGTTCAGCACCCAGGCGTTTTTTTCGGCGTCTTTGCTCGGGATAAACGCCGCCATGCCGCCCATGGCGAAGGCGCCGCGCTTATGACAGGTTTTGATCAACAGGCGCGAATAGGCGCTGAGGAAAGGTTTTTCCATGGTCACCGACTGACGGTCCGGCAGCACGCGATCGCCGTGGTTCTTCAGCGTTTTGATGTAGCTGAAGATGTAATCCCAGCGGCCGCAGTTCAGACCGACGATGTGATCGCGCAGGTGATACAGGATCTCGTCCATCTGGAACACCGCCGGCAGAGTTTCGATCAGCACGGTCGCCTTGATGGTGCCGCGCGGCAGATCGAAACGATCCTCGGTAAAGCTGAAGACATCGCTCCACCAGGCAGCTTCCTCCCAGGACTGGGTTTTCGGCAGGTAGAAATACGGGCCGCTGCCCTTGGCCAGCAGCTGGCGATAGTTGTGGTAGAAGTACAGCGCGAAATCGAACAGGCCGCCGGGGATGGCTTCATCACGCCACAAGACGTGTTTCTCCGGCAGGTGCAAGCCGCGCACGCGAGCGATCAACACCGCCGGATTCGGTTTCAGCTGGTAGATCTTGCCGGCTTCATTGGTGTAGGAGATGGTGCCGTTAACCGCATCGTGCAGGTTGATTTGACCGTCGATGACTTTGTCCCAGCTTGGCGCCAGCGAGTCTTCGAAGTCCGCCATAAACACTTTTACGTTGGCGTTCAACGCATTGATCACCATCTTGCGCTCGACCGGCCCGGTGATCTCTACCCGGCGATCGCGCAGGTCTTGCGGAATACCGCGGATCTGCCAATTGCCTTCAGGAATGGAAGTGGTTTCCGAAATAAACCCAGGCAATTCGCCGCGATCGATATTTTGTTGCCAGCGGGCACGCGCCGCCAACAGCTCATTGCGACGTGGCGTGAATTTCCCCACCAGTTCCGCCAGAAATTCAACCGCTTCATCCGTTAACACCTGGCGCTCCGCAGCGGCGAAACCCTGCGTAAACCTTAACTCCGTGCCTGCTATCTGTTGCGTCATGACCTTGCTCCTTCCCATCGTTGCACCCGGGCGACCGGCGCATTTTCATCAGAAATCACTGTGGATCAGGGCGGATGAAACGATCCTAAACTGGTCAGATCTCATCCCGATAGCGTTAAGAATACCCAACAAAAAATAAAAATCAAAAACCATTTCCATTTTATTATTAAATATTTTATTAACACTTTATTATCAATTAGTTAGGATAAATAACACGATCAACAGGTAAGGAAATCGGTTCCAATAGAATTGCAAAGACGGACTAACGCGTTGTTAGGCAATGGTTTTTTGGGAGAATTGACGGGTAAAAAGAGGATCGTGCAGAGGATGAGCAGTGCGGCGGCCTCGATTCAGCCGCCGGCAGGCAGAAAAGATCAGTCGAGAGTCGGATTCATATGGCGCAGATCGTAAGGCGTGATCTGGTAGACGTAATAATTGAGCCAATTGGAAAACAGCAAGTGGCCATGGCTGCGCCAGGTGGCTTTCGGTGTCAGTGCGGGGTTGTCATCGGGGAAGTAGTTGAGCGGTACGGCAGGATCGAGGCCAGCTTCGTTGTCGCGACAATACTCTCCCGCCAGCGTCATTGTATCGTATTCCGGATGGCCGGTGACGAACGCCAGGCGCTTATCCCTGCTGGCGAACAGGTAGGCGCCGGCCTGCTCGGATTCGGCCAGGATGTCCAGGTCGGTATATTGGCGAATCACCTCGGTCGGGAAATCGGCATAGCGTGAATGCGGCGCCAGAAAGCTTTCGTCGAAGCCGCGCGTCAGCAACGCATGCTGCTGCAGCGTTTGGTGCGGATAAACCCCGGAGAGCTTCACTTCGCGCGTCATCTTGGGAATGCCGTACAGAATATTCAACGCCGCCTGTACCGCCCAGCACACGAACAGCGTGGAGGTAACGTGATGCTTGGCCCAGTCGATCACCCGTTCGATCTGCGGCCAGTAGGCAACGTCGCAGAAATCGACCAGCCCCAGCGGCGCGCCGGTGACGATCAGGCCATCGAAGTTCTCGTTCTGAATATCCTCGAAGTCGCAGTAGAAGTTGTTCAGATGCTCCGCCGGCGTATTCTTCGACTCGCGGCTGTCGATGCGCAGCAACTGGATATCAATCTGCAGCGGCGAGTTGGAAAGCAGGCGCAAAAACTGGTTTTCCGTTTCGATCTTCTTTGGCATCAGGTTGAGGATCAGCACTTTCAGCGGCCTGATTTCCTGTGTTTTTGCCCGCGAGGATGTCATCACGAAGACATTCTCACCGCGCAAGAAATTGACCGCAGGTAACTCATCAGGAACACGAATCGGCATTGCTTAACCCTCACACATCCATTTATACGTTTAGACTTCTAGATGCCCGAAGATAGCGTTTTTTTCCGTCGATGTCGAGCGTTCAGCGGAAAGGTGAAAATGTTTCATTGAGCGAACTGCGTCAGGATCTTGGCAGGGAGGATGAGAGGCACGGAAAGCAAAAAGGCCATCCTTTCGGATGGCCTCTTGGCTTATTTGATGCTTGGCAGTGTCCTACAGTATTCGTCTCATCCTGAGACTCTCCCCTGCGGGGCCGCCGCAAGCGGCGTTAAGGCCCGTTCCCGACGGGCCTTTCGCATGCCCATGCTCGAGCAGAACGCCAGATAACAGACAAAACAAAAAGCCCCATGCTTTCGCATGAGGCTTGTTGTTTTATTTGATGCTTGGCAGTGTCCTACTCTCGCATGGGGAGACCCCACACTACCATCGGCGCTACGGCGTTTCACTTCTGAGTTCGGCATGGGGTCAGGTGGGACCACCGCGCTATTGCCGCCAAGCAAATTCTTTTTTCTGCCGAACTTCTAAACCCACTTTAAATAAAGTGGTGCTGATACCCAGAGTCGAACTGGGGACCTCACCCTTACCAAGGGTGCGCTCTACCAACTGAGCCATATCAGCACGCTTAATTTGATGCCTGGCAGTGTCCTACTCTCGCATGGGGAGACCCCACACTACCATCGGCGCTACGGCGTTTCACTTCTGAGTTCGGCATGGGGTCAGGTGGGACCACCGCGCTATTGCCGC
>NZ_JBJNMU010000010.1:0-90467 GCF_052167655.1 Serratia sp. CY55921
GAGGAAGCCCGTAAGGCGGAGGAAGCCCGTAAGGCCGAGGAAGCCCGCAAGGCCGAGGAAGCCCGTAAGGCCGAGGAAGCCCGTAAGGCGGAGGAAGCCCGTAAGGCCGAGGAAGCCCGTAAGGCCGAGGAAGCACGCAAGGCCGAGGAAGCCCGCAAGGCCGAGGAAGCACGCAAGGCTTTGTTCGACAAAGCCGGGGTGAAACCCGCTCCCGTGTATACATCGGCGATGGTAGCAGAAGCGAATAAGGCGCTCAAAGCGCCGGGCGCGATGGTGCTGAATCAGACGCCGGGGACGGCGCAGATGGCGTTGGCCGGAGCCGGAGTGTGGACAGCTGCCGGTGATGTGGCAGGCAGTATTACCAACTGGTTCAGTAATGCGCTGTCCAAACTGTCCGTTCCGGCGGTCAGTCCGGGGCTTCTTAAGGCATCGATGGCGACTCTTTGGTTCCATTCAAAACCTGCTGGTCAGGGTAGTGATCAAGTTCCAGGGCGCGACGTTCCTGCGCTGTTTGCGGTTCCGGCGCGGGCTCTGGCGGATGCGAAGGCGATAGAGGCCGGGATGAAAACCGTGAATATGCCGGCGCGTGGGAGTCTGGTGAAGAGCAATGGACAACTGGCGCTGCAGCTGATGAAAACCGGTAACGGCGGTATTCCGGCTGCGGTGCAGGTGCTGACGGGGGTGCGTGATCCGAAAACAGGTCTGGACCGTATTACCGTTCCGGCAATTGCCGGTGCAGGCGTCCCTGCGCGGACCATCCTGATTAACCCGGCTCAGCCGCCCTCAGCGCCGTCAAATACTGGCACACCACCGCCTCCGGTCCCGGTGACCCCTGTCCATACTGGCACGGAAGTGAAACCGGTGGACACCATCACGGTGACCACGACGCCGGTCGCAGACCACAACGGACTACAGGATTTTATCTACTGGCGACCGGATGCGTCGGGAACGGGTGTGGAGCCGGTGTATGTAGTGCTGAGTGATCCTCTTGACTCGGGGCGATTTACGCGTAAGCAACTGGACAGAAAGTATAAACATGCTGGTGATTTTGGGGTTAGTGACACGAAGAAAAATCGTGAAACGTTGACTAAGTTCAGGGATGCTATTGAGGCGCATTTAGCAGACAAAGAAACCGTAGAGAAAGGGACATACCGAAGAGAGAAAGGGTCTAAAGTGTATTTCAATCCTAAAACTATGCGAGTTGTTGTTCTTAAACCTAATGGTGATTTTTTGTCAGGATGGAAAATCAACCCTGATGCAGAGAACGGTAAAATTTATTTGGAGACCGGTGACTTATGAACAAAATGTCGATAATTGAACTGGCTAAAAATTTCTTGGCCTCAAAAGTTACAGCTATTCAATTTTCTGAGCAAATATGCGTTGAAAGGCGGAAGCTATACGGTGTTAAGGATCAAGATAAAAATGTTCTAAATTGTGGTGAAGAGTTATTCATGGTAGCTGAACGCTTTGAACCTGAAGCTGATAGGGCGGACTATGAACTGGATGAATCTGGCTTAAGAAAGGAAGTAAAAGCTACATTGGAAAAGTTTAAACTTCTTTAACGTCCAGGATTTTCAAGTAATATCTATAGATAACGCCATCCTACAGGATGGCGTTTTTTATGCATGTAATTCGATGGGGGGACACAGGGTCTGACGCCCAGTGGAACGAAAACTCACGTTGAGATATTTTCTGCCGTTGACGCCGCTTTTAACGGCCTCAAACCCCTCTCTCAACTGTTGCGACTTAGCACGATTTCAGAGGGTCTGATCGTTATCTGCCATCCAGCGCCGGGAGACACAAGATGTTGTGTCTAAATCAGCTGAATGAGGTACTAAATGTTGTGTTTCCAGGCGTGATCGTCACTTGCTACTGGCGCCATTGTTTGCCAAACTGCATTGCAGTAATATGACAAAATGACATGTTTTAGGGGGCGGTGATGACGGGATTTGAGCTGAAACTATGGCGAACGGGGCTGGGATGGACACAGGAACGGGCGTCAAAGGAGTTTGGGATTTCGATGCGTACCTACATCCGCTATGAGCATGCTGATCCACCGAGGGCGATTGAATTGGCCATCCAGGCCCTGTCTCTGGCCGCGATGTTGCCGGATATCGACGCACTGCCGGCAGATACGTTACGGCAGCGTGTCAGAACGCTGGCGGTTGACATCCAATCCGGCTAATACAACCAGCGTCCGGCTTTCGCCGACTCGACCAGCATTCTGATGGTGAGCGGTTTTAGGGGCTGGTCGGGCACCTTTGAACCGAAAAACTCTGGGGCAAAATAATGGGTGAATTCCATGCCGGCCGGATCGACCTGCCATATGGACAGGTAGGTGTTGATCGCGTCGTCACCGTCATCCCACCCAATCTTGAGATCTTCCCGCAAGCGTGTGTCCAGGGTTACCGGCACTTTCGGGCCCCAGAAGACATACTTCCGCGGGCTGAAATTTTCATAGTAATAATCAATGATCTCTTGCTCTATTTGCGTGGGCATCTTCATCATCAAAAATAGGTCCACTGAATTCTGTCTGCCGGACGGGCAATGAGGTTGAAACGGTCTTTCACATCGCGTCCGATCGCGTAAATGGTCCAGGCCGACAGGGCATACCCCAGCCAGGGAACATTGCGGCCGATAAATTTTCCCCAGTTATTCACGTAGCTGATGTGCATGCGCTGTGGGGTTTCGCCCACCAGTGTCGGTAAACGGATACCTTTCGGCAAGGGCTTGTCCAGGTATTTCCGTGACAGTCGCGAGGCGATTGACGTGCCTGGTGTGGCTGTCCCCGGCTTTTGGCGCGTGGGTAGCCAGGGTTGTCCTGATGCGATCAGGACGGCATCGGCAACACTGATCCCCAGATGCTCACGGAGCGCATCGACGGTGATAAGCCACCACAGCTGCTGGGGCGTCAACTGGGTATACCCCTTGTAGAAATACGTACCGTTTAATTCTTCAACCGTATCCATAGGTTATCCTTTACCGTAGGGGATGTCAGGTTGGCGCGTTGCTGTGCTCGCCTGGCTCCAGTGTTACCGTTTGATATGTCGGCTTGCTGTCTGCAAGGCGGGCCTGCAGTCCATACTCTGCCATGACCTGAATGAACGTATCGGCATCGCCGACAATGCGAAAAGAGACTGGCTG
This sequence comes from Serratia sp. CY55921, assembly GCF_052167655.1. Taxonomy (NCBI): domain Bacteria; kingdom Pseudomonadati; phylum Pseudomonadota; class Gammaproteobacteria; order Enterobacterales; family Yersiniaceae; genus Serratia; species Serratia sp. CY55921. Next base: position 3,145 of record NZ_JBJNMU010000010.1, read on the forward strand.
CAGGTGATGGCCATCCTGAGAGAAGGCGGCATTGAGCGCCGTTTTTTCGACGTAAAAACCGTTGTACTGGGACGGCGTGGGTGTTGTTTCCGACCGCCACTCGCGGGCATCCATCACATAGTTGTCCCAGCCCCGATCTTTCAGGGTTTCAGTCGCGTAAGTGAGCCGGAACAAATCGGACTGCGCGGCGAGATTGCCACTGCAGGAGCGCCACAGGTATTCCAGATGCTGGCGCAGTTTACCGGCCGGCCCGTGTTTGCGGCCGCGTTCGAGCAGCCAGGCGATATCCACGGCGACGCTTCTGGGAAATCGCTTCTGTTTTTGGGCGGTGGCCAACCAGCGGATCAGGAACAGGTTTTCGGCATAGGGCGTGCCGGCGATACCGTCCTGGCGGGCGAGCCCCAATGCTGCCAGGGCGCAGAACGCCAGATGGCTGAGTGCTGCGGTGGTGTTATCCGTAGTAACGGATTTGGTTTTGTCTAACAACGTTGTCTGCCCTGCCCGTTTTGACGAATGGTTAAAGGGACTCTGCGATCCATCACCATTCAGTGTAACTGGCTATCCGGGCAGTGACCAGCAACGCATTGCACTCCAAATAATTACCAATGTAGGATTCTACTCCGGAGTCACTACAAAACCGAACATAGCAAAACATGGTAAAATGGGCCATTATCTAAGCCGATAAAGGGTAGGAGCAGCGTGGCGCGAGCAATAAAAGGATTGATTACTTTCAAGGATTTAGGGCGTCCTGACCTGCGCGAGCTGGAGAGAGAATTCAGGTTAGATCCTACTCCAGAAATTGAAGCCGGAGGCAGTCTTGAAGCTGCAGTCACTCTGTTGGAACTGCACATGGGTTTCACTGAACCGGAAATGTTAATCGTCCGCAAAGAAACAATCATCGGTACGCTCAGTATTCTCCGAGATAAATTGGAACATATCGTTGAAAAGCGCCTTGATGCTCGCGAACGCTACGTGTTGCTTGCGTTGGATACGCTGGCTAATCCTTATGAAGTGTGGGAAACCATGTATGATGACGGATTGGCACGCTTTCTTTTTATCGGTGCATACCGGCAGAAACAGCAGATGTTGGTTGTCGTGGCGCCGTGGGAAGGAAAAGTGCTCTGGAATTTCATGCACACTGACGCGAAAAGCCTCAATAAACATCGACAGGGAACTTTGCTTTATAAACGGCAATAAAAAAGCCGCCATTTTTCAATGGTGGCCTCAGGGATCTGGGCCTGTTTATTTTACACCTTCAGGCGGGAGGTGTGAGGTTTCACCCTAGCACAGAATTCAGGGATTCTATGGGGTCCTTCCACCAACTCTAGCACCCTGATGCAGTTGGCTTCTCGCTCGTAAATAATAGTATGCTATTACTACGAAAACGTCAATCACCCCGGCTAATCCGGCATAACGGCCCTTCATCCTCGTCAAACTGGTTCAGGGTCAGATCGATGTAGTCCCCGTCCAGGGCGACAAAGACGTGACCGTGAATTTCACCATTTTCAATCCACTGCAGGCCGATGACATAGGGAAACAGGTTTGGGTCGTGATCGCTGAGGTATTTTACCAGCGTCTGGCTGGCCAGCTCACAACAGCCGGCCGGAAAGTCTGTCAGATAGTTATGCCAGCTGCGCGGTTCCGGTTCACCGGCGCGTTCGCCGGCGCCTGGCGAAAAGCCCTCACACAGTTTTCGATTTCCGCTCTCATGGCTTCACCTTCCCGGCGCCGCGCGCCAGCGTCAGCAGCTCGGCCTGCAGGGTGCGGGTTTCCTCGCGGGCGCCTTTCAGCTCGGCCTGGGTGTCCTTCAGCTGCGTCGCCAGGTGCTCGCCGGTGGCGGTCAGCCGGGCGACCTGCTCGCGCAGCGGCAGCGCCTCATCCCGCAGCGCGCGCACCTCCTGCAGCAGGCGATCGCGCTCGGCCACCACCTCGCGCAGCACCGCCAGCTCGCTCTCAAGCCGGGCCACGGTCGCCTGCGCGGCGTCGCGCGCCTGGTCAGCCTGGGCAATATCCGCGTCGGCCTGCTCACGCGCCGCCAGGGTGTCGGCGTCGGCCTGTTTCACGGCCGCCTGCCACAGCAGGGCCAGCTGGCCGCTCAGCAGCTGTGCCAGCTCAACCGGCAGCGCCGGCGCCTGCTCCGCGCGCTGTTCGCGCAGGCGGGCGCGGAACGCGCGCATCACCGGGGAGATGTGGGACAGCGAGCCACCGCCAAGGTGCGCCCGCACCTGCTCGTTGGTCGGGTTCGGGGTGCCGGCGGCAATGAGGGCCGCGGCGGCGTCTTCAATACGGCGGACGGTGTCCGGGGAGAGTGGGGTCATGATCAGGCTCCGGTCTGTCGGGGAATGCCGTCATCGTACCCCTGGCGTAAAAAATACACAATACAAAAAATACAAATAATACATACAATACAATCTGTACATACACTGCATACAATACAGTACATCTCTACAGGTTGTGCTTTTTCGCGGGCAGATCCGTTTTCTGCTAGACCCAGAAGTTCGCTTTCAGGCTGCCTTTCGTCTGTTAATATTGGGACAATGAATCCTTTGGGGGAGACGCTCTGGATGTGCAGCACAAACTCACACAAAACCTGGATATGTTCAGAATGTATCACTGAGCCATTTCTCAGCGCGAACATTGAGGAGTCCGGTAGCCTGCATGACTGCAATTACTGCGGTATGAATCAAGCCTGTTTCAGCCTTAGAACCATATGCAACTTGACCGAACAAGCTATAGCAGAACATTACGTTCGCACGTCGAACGAACCATCAGAATTTGAATATGCCATGCTCAGGCACGGAGACAGCGATTATGACTGGGAGCGAGAAGGTACTGACATTGCGTATGTTATTGAAGATCTGCTTGCGACCAGTTCGGCCGTGGCAACGGATATTCAAAAACAGCTAGAGGAAAAAAATTACAGCTTTGAAGCTGGCACAATGGGTGAGGAATGCGAGTTTGCATCTGATTCCCGCTATGAGGAACGGGGAAAAGTCGATACGGACTCTCTTGACTCCATGTGGGAAAGGTTCGTCACTTCCCTGAAAACCGAGTCTCGCTACGTTAACCACGCCGTAAGCGAAACACTGAACGGCATATTCCGCGATGTGGAAAGCCTGCAATCACATGAAAATAAAGCGGTGATCGCACAGGCCGGTCCAGGTACTGAAATCCCTTTCCTTTATCGCGCTCGGTGGTGCCGTAACCATGACGAACTTGAGAGTTTACTGGTTACTCCAGATCGGGAATTAGGTCCCCCGCCGCATCGCCTCAGCGGCTCGAACCGAATGAGTGCCAGAGGCATCTCGGTGTTTTATGGTGCCAGTTCTTTGGAAATATCAATTTCAGAGATCCGCCCTCCGGTGGGTTGCTCTGTGGTTACCGCGAGATTCAGGATTACCCGCCCGCTCAGGCTGCTAAATCTGCCTGCTTTGGAGGGCATTCTGGCACGTGGAAGTAAGTTTGATCCGAGTTTTATCCGAAGGCGCGAGCAGGCTGCCTTCTTACGCACGTTGACCAGACGCATTGTGGATCCAGTGCTGCCGGGAGAGGAAGACTTCAGTTATATCCCGACCCAGGTTATTGCGGAATATCTGGCAGACCCCGAGCAATTCGACCTGGACGGGATCCTTTATCCGTCGGTGCAATTGTCGGGTACCGCGCCGTTGTCGACTATCTCATCGGAAGAAGGCTACAACGTCGTTCTGTTCCACAAAGCCTCCCGGGTTCGCTTGCTTACGCTGCCAGCACAGAAAGACTGTATGATCCGATACGGGCGTCAAGTCAGTGAAGACGAGTGGGAGCCAGATATTTGCGTGACAGAAATGGAAGACGGTGCAGCTCCATGCCTGCCAGATACGGATTCTGTTTCACCTCCAAACGATTACCGGGAGCCGTCACTGGAGATTGTTCTATCTTCGGTCAACGTTCACGAAATCAGGGCGGCTCGCTTTGAGTATTCCACCGACACCGTCAGACGGGGCAAGTACAGCTATACCCCCTCATCTAAATCTCACTTGTGGAAAACCAGTCCTGGCGAGGACGATACATCCTACTGATACAGGATTTTTCGGACACCCATAGGCCGTTCGAGAGTCGCGCTTTTTCATTGGCGTCCGGCCGTTCATGGTGTCCTTGGCATGGCCGCCATTCGCCACACCCTGTCCGCTGCCCCTGAAACAGGCACCAGGTGGGCCTTACCGACCGGCGCTGATGGAGTCCGGCCGGTGCCCGGCAAGACGCACCATCAACCAGTTCTGCGACGATTAGCTGCTATCTTGATCGAACGATTCACCTCTTCAATCCGTTCTGGGAAATGGCCGGCCTGTTTGATGCGATCAATACGCGCTTGCACTGTCTGAGGCTCACCCAGAAATTCGGTCATCTCTGCCAGATCCAGCGCGCGATATTGCCCAATCGCGGTACTGATGCCATGGTACCGGAGCTGCAGCAGCAGGTTCAGAAATGCCTCATCCTCTTTTATTTGGCGGTCGACCCATTTCCGTACGGCCTGACCCCCGCTGATATCACGCCATGCCCAGATATATCCATACAGCAGGGGAAAGGCCGGTAACTGTTTGATGATGGCCGGGCTGTTCAGTCTCGTTGCCATGGTTTTCTGTAAGGTGACGACGTTACTCCGCTCCATCCACTCTTCCAGCTGATGGCCCATTCTATTTCCGACTATCCCATGTTGCCACAGCAGGTGACGGACATACTCTGCACTCCAATACCAGGCTTTGCCGCGCTGGAGTCGCACAGTCAGGAACTTCATGGTGGCCGCAGCATCTTCCCGTAGTATCCGTTGGATTAGCCGATCTGCGACACTGTACGTATCCAGATCATGCAGCGACGTCCACGCGTTACGGGCCTGGTAGCGCCTCAGCATCTCATCCCCGTTGTCGAAGAAGAACCCCAGCAGACCCCGGCACTCGGCCGGCATTCTGGCCTTAATCAGGGGGGATGTCAGCTGGGCCAGGATGTGTTCAAACCAGGTCCGGGAGGATAGGTTCTTGCTCTGGATATAATCGAGCAGGCATTCCGCCAGTTCCTGCTGCTTTTCAGGCTCGTTATACTGGCCGGCGAGCGCGAAGAGTTGCTCAAAATCCTGCGGTGACAGGATATTTTGTGGGCTGGAGAAGGCGAAGTAGTAACGCCAGTATGCCTGGCTGCCCAGCCGCTTTCCTGCGGTCAGCTGGGCACTTTCCTCCGGTCCGGTGCGTTCGAAGAGCGTAATAGGGAGTTTCCCCAGCCCGCCGGAGATCCCGGGGACCCATTCTCTCAGCTCCCAGGCTGAATGCGCTTTGGCCGGGAAATAGCGCATCAGGTGTTGCTTAAGGCTGTCTGTCAGGACTTTTTGCTCCTCTTTACTGACATGGCCATCTCCGGTCTCCACCACGTTCCGTTCCGACAGGTACTCTTCCACCCAGTCATACAGACCCGGATTCGTCGTGCGGAGCAGCTGCAGGAAGCACAGATCGGGGAAATACACATAGTCCCGCATGCCCGCATAACGGAACCGCAGTGCATTGAGGACGGTCTGGACTTCCCGGGGCGTTTTCAGCATGGCGCCATAAATATCCGCGACTGTCGCCAGGTCAGCCAGTATATTCTTCTCTGGGGGAAATTTATTCACCGCTTGGTATAACTCGATGGCGGCATCGCGGAATTGCTGGCGCAGCGCAAAGGTTTCCGGGCGCGGCAGGGCGAAGGCGATCTGGATAATTTTCTGCAGGTACAGGCTCCCGTCGGCAACGCCCAGCCCCTGGCTGATGGCCTGTGACAGCACCGCTTTGTCATAACAGAGCAGGTAGCGGAAACGGGGAAAATCCGCGACCGACTTCACCAGCCGGATCACCTCCACGGCCTGGGCGGGTTCGAGGCGGTCGAGATCGTCCAGCAGGACAATGAAGCTCAGATCCAGCTCCTCTATTTTCCGGGCAATCTCGTCGCGCATGTCGGCCGTGGTTTTTTCTTTTTCTTTCAGCCAGTGCGAGTCTGCCACGGCGCCCAGCGCGCCGCTGACGTCGGGGGTGTCGGGAATGAGCGCGGCGATATGAGCGACAGGTGCCAGATTCCGGGCGGTGGCCCGGATGTAGTCCATCAGTACCCGCGCGGTATCGGTCAGCGCTTTTTTCCTTCTGAGGAACGCCCATTTTTTTGCAGGCAGCCGGCGTTCTTCTTCCGCGGCAATGATGCCAGCGACCGGAAGCAGTAAGGACGCCACCAGAGGTGTATCACTGCCGTTGAGTCAGGGGGAAATCGTCAGCACGAAGGTTCGCGCTTCCTGTTGTTTATCCAGTGCCGTGCGCAGCAGATTAAGGAGGCTGGTTTTCCCCGTCCCCCAGGCGCCTTCGATACCGATCACGGCACTGCCCTCCCGGCCGATCTCCTTAATGGCGCGGGCCAACTCGGTGGCAATGTAGGTGAAACCATAGCGGTCTTCGTTCTCATGGCCGATGGCGCGATCGGGATGTTGCCCCTGGCGGTTTTCTTGCGGTGAATGCGTCATGGTTACAGATCCCCGTACAGCGCGGCGAGCTCGGCCAGCGCCGCGGCGGCCGCCGGGCGCTCCAGCTGCGCCAGCAGCTCGGCCTCGAGCGCGGTGAAGGTGTCCGGCGCCAGCCGCAGCCGCAGATTCGGCAGCACCAGACCGATGTCGCCGCTCTCCGGCACATGCAGCGAGACATGCCGCCCCTGATAGCTGCGGGTGCGATCGCCGTCCTGACGCGCGCGCAGCAGGCGGCGCAGCTCGGCGAACACCGGCCAGCCGAAGGTCGACTGGAAGACCGCGCCGCCGATGTGCAGGGACAGGAACGGCGGCAGTCCGTCGTCGGCGCCCGGATAGGCGCCCTGCCCGGCGACGATCTCCACCGTGGCGCGGAGCTCGCCGGCGGCGGCGGTAAGCTGCCGGCGCTCCACGAAGGGCGCGGTCAGCGCCAGATACTCGGCCAGCGCCGGATCGTCGGCGCGCTGCGCGGCGACCGCCAGCGGGAAGATCGCCCGCAGCCGCACCGGGGTGCAGGCGCGGGCCAGCGCCTCGTCGCTGAAATCATCGAGGTTCAGCACGCCGCTGGCCAGCGGCCGGGCGAAGAATTCGGCGCTGCCGGCCGGCGGGGTGCGTGTCGCCGTAAAGCGGTCACGCAGCGCCTGCAGCCAGTCCTCGCCGCGCAGGCCGAAGGTACGCCGATAATAGTGGGGATCGACCTCGAGCCCGCCGCCCACCGCCGTCTCCAGCAGCGCATCGGTGATCAGCAGCAGCGCGGACAGCGGCGCCCGGTTGACCGGCCCGCGGCCATCGCGGTAGGCGATCTGCGCCTGGCTGAACAGCCAGCGCAGTTCGGCGCGGCTCAGCGCCTGGCCGTCGACGGTTTCCGCGCGCACGACCTTGCGGTACAGCTGGCCCAGGGTGGTGTACGGCGCCGCGCAGAGCGCGCGGTATTCGTCGCCGGCGACCGAGGTGGCCAGCGTTTGCTGCAGCAGACGTTCGGCCAGGGTGTTGACCGGCACCGCTTCGGCGGCGGCGCGGTTTTTCAGGGCTGCGATCAGGGATTTCGGAAAGCGGAGGTTCATCTGGCTTAGCATGGCGGTGTCCTGCTGTCATAGGAATCTATTGTGATGATAGCAATATCCTATAAAGCAGAAATTGAAATTACAATGCTATGCTCAGTGCAAATAGCTTTCTTTTACTTAGATAGCAATAATGACCCATTGCTAACCATTTTGCTGGTCTGCTAGCGAAGCTCCGTGCCGCGGTCGGCGTTTTTGCGTCGCAGATCCGATTTCTGGCAGACCCGGAGATAAGAATAACAGCTTGATAAGATGCAAAATTTGTTCCTTTGGGGGCTTTTTTCAGAGCGAGGCCCTTCCGGGAAAATGGGCTTTAAAGGGGAATCGGATTGTAATGTCTGCAATAAGAATAATTAAAATAATATAATTAAATCAGTTTGATATGTTGTTTTTTAGGATGTTATGGCGTGTTGTCGGAGGTTTTCGGAAGTAGAAGTTAGAGGTAAGGGCAATCCGTATAGTCAATTGCGATATCCTGGTGGGGGAGCAGATCAATGCCAGAAGAGGAGCTTTCTTATAGTTCCCACCGTTCTGTATCTCCGTTGTAGCAGCATCATCCTCTATGATAGCGGTCAGTCATGTACCCCTAATCGTTGAAGTGACGAAAGAATAACGCATAGCCCGGACTATCACAGATGCCTGACTGATCAGTTGTATAGCGATTGCTATACATGGCGTTTGTGGTATTATTGCAAAGCAATTGCTATACAAGGAGCACGCACATGAAATCAGATGTTCAGCTCAACCTCAGAGCGAAGGAATCTCAAAGGGCACTCATTGATGCTGCCGCGGAGATCCTCCATAAATCACGTACAGACTTCATTCTGGAAATGGCCTGTCAGGCTGCAGAGAACGTGATCCTCGACCGCCGTGTATTCAATTTCAACGATGAACAGTATGCCGAGTTTATCGATATGCTTGACGCCCCCGTCACGGATGAGCCCGTAATTAACAAACTGCTGACAAGGAAACCTCAGTGGGATGTATAACCGCGCCAGTCCCGTTATCCAGCGATCACCAGCTGGCAGAGTTCGTCTGTGGAGAAGTTGTGCTCGATGACTGGCTTAAACAGAAAGGCTTAAAAAATCAGGCCCTCGGAGCTGCCCGAACGTTCGTTGTTTGTAAAGCAGAGACGAAGCGAGTTCTCGGTTTTTACTCTCTGGCCACCGGCAGTGTTAACCATGTGGAAGCCACGGGGAACCTCCGACGTAATATGCCAGATCCCATCCCCGTGATCATACTTGCGCGCCTGGCTGTCGATATCTCATTGCGTGGCAGAGGGCTTGGCGCAGATCTACTACACGATGCCGTGCTGCGCTGCTATCGGGTAGCTGAGAATATTGGCGTGCGCGCAATCATGGTTCATGCGCTATCAGATGAAGCGAAAGCTTTTGATATTCATCATGGCTTTAAGGTATCTCAGACACAGGAACGGACCCTGTTCCTCAGGGTGCCTCAATAGAGGGGGTAACACCTGGTATTTAGATGTTACGCAGGTCCCATATCCACCTGTAGAATAAGGTGAGCATCCCACCCGTACTGGCGCTTACACCATCAAGGGTGCCGTGATCCGCGCGACAGCAGAACGTATCTTTATAAAAAGTAGCCCCCTTCAGTTAGCTACGTCTTTACAGGCGTTAGTGTTAAGGGACGATTTTTTTGATTTGATAGATTTGGTAAAGCTGTTGCAAGCTGATTAAATATGCCCTGCGTTTCACGTTCCATAAATGTGAGTATAAAGTTTTATTTTCGATAGACAGTCTGTTGCATATTACGCGGTGGCTTATCCCTCTGAAGAAAAGGTTAAGGATCCTCGTTTCTTTACGGCTGACATAGAACGTATCGCTGAGACGTAGCTGACTTTTGTCGTGAGACAGGTACAGAAGTCCTGCTTTTATTCTGGCAAGTACCGGGCGAATGTCACGGCGATTAATGATAACCAGGTTATCAGCCATCACTAAGAGCCTGTTTATCGGTGTGCACCTCACTTCGGTCAGGATGAAGAATAGCGTGTTTTGATAGCGCTGTACGTGTCGCCGAAGCTCTGTCTGCCCCCATTCGTTACACACCCGGTCTGCTCCCAGAAAAACGTAGCGCACCGGATATTTACTCAGCGTTGTGACAACCTCCTGCAGCGTATCCGCTATTGACACTCTTCGTGGATACGAGAACTTTTCTTTCAGATATACCCTCATTCCCAGCGCTGTAAAACTGCAGTCCTCAGCAATCAGAATCATTAGTCGTCTCAATGGGTTTGGTTAATTAGTAGGTTATTAATACATTTATTTTGTAAGTAAAATGTTATTCGCCGTGAGTTCTTATAAATAAACTCCTTTTATCTTTTAAATGAAAAATATTTACCGCCAGGAAAGAGCCCGACTTTCTTTCGACAGGCAGGGGAAGCCCCAGCTTGTATAAAGCTGTGTGTATTAACGCCGTTAATTTAAAGCGAGACCGTTACTTATATTCACTTTCAGGTAGCTACATATTTAGCCTCATTAATGACACCAGGTATCGATGAGCTGAATTTAGATCATTTCACTGAAAAGATCACCTTCTTTGATCATAAATCCTGAACCAACAAGCAACATTAGGTGATTGTGCTGTTTTTGTGATCTTGCTCAGGATATCGATCTTATTATTGGTTGCATTGGTGTACCTGAGCAGAATAAATGCCATTATTTTATTTGGAATTCCCATATTCACTCCGTGGTTTAATATTTATTTAGGGTTTCTGTTCGAGGATTTGCGTGAAAGCAGCATGATTGCAGATGGATGCAATTATTTTTCAGCAGGCATAATAAGCCTGCGAACTTTAATGTGAGTCATCATTTTGTTTCCATCGAAATGCCGTTTTTTTTCTTTGCTATCAATGTATTGCTCAGGAGTGTCCGAAAACTCCTGAGAAGATGCGTATTATTTAATCGAAAAGGATAATTCATGAAACGTAAAAATTTAGCTCTCGCATTAACGACATTGCTTTGCACATCGTCGGCATTTGCTGCCCCCGAGGGACCGCCTAAATCCGCCACGGTGAATGGCGGAACTATCAAGTTTATCGGCAGCCTTGTCGATGCCCCATGTGTCCTGGACCAGCCTACCGGTGGTCGGGTTGTTGACTTGCAGCAATTTCGTGTGGCCGATTTAAATAAGGCAGTAGGAGACGTCACCCCGGCACGTGACTTTGACATCAAACTCACGGACTGCTCGGTGGAAACTTATAAGAAGGCCCGTGTTAATTTTAATGGTGTAAGCGTGGCGGGTAAAAATACCATTCTTGCCCTGGATGGTGGCATTGCCGGAGCGGAGAGTGCCAGCGGTGTTGGGATTCAAATCCTGAGTAACGGGAAGCCCGTTGCCGTTGACGGTACATCCTCACCGGCAGCGACTGAGACGACTCTGAGGCCGGGCAATACCAACCTGCGTTTCCAGGCTCAATACATCTCGACGTCTAAAGAAGTCAAACCTGGCGCAGCGAACGCCAGCGCCGAGTTCACTATCACCTATTCCTGACAGGTCCTGCTCCGGACCCTGGTCCGGAGCAGGTCTCTCCGCAATATCATGGTTATCAATATGACTCTTACGCGCTTTTTCCAGAGAAAAGCGGGCGCCCTTTTGCTCTCTTTTTTCAGCTTGCTGCCCCCTGGCGTCCAGGCCGGCGGCATAGTGCTGGGCGGCACCCGTATTATCTATCCGCTGGAGAGCCGGCAGCAGCCGGTCTCTGTCCGTAATACCGACGACAAAACCACCTTCCTGGTGCAGTCCTGGGTTGAGGGTGCCGACGGCCAGAAAACTAAGGACTTTGTGGTCACGCCGCCGCTGTATACCGGCGGGCCCGGCAACGAGAATATGCTGCGCCTGGTGCGTACGGGGGGAGAATTACCCCGTGACCGGGAGAGCCTCTATTACTTCAATGCCAAGGCAATTCCTTCGGTGGATAAAAAAGCGCTTGAAGGAAAAAGCGCCCTCATTCTCGCCGTGGTCACCCGCGTCAAACTGTTTGTCAGACCTGAAGGGCTCAGGCCTCGGCCTGAGGCCGCGCCCGCCGAACTGCGTTTTCGGATAAACGGGCAGAAGGTCACTGTCCATAATCCGACGCCGTACTACCTGACCCTGACCGACATAAAAGCCGGCAAAACGCCGCTGGCGGACACCATGGTTTCTCCTCTGAGTGACTCTTCCATCGTCCTGCCGTCGGGGGCGGGAAGCGACATCACCTTCAGCACCATCAACGACTACGGCGGCATCACTACCCCGCAGAAAGGCGTCATGCAGTAAGTGAGTTGCTCGCGGGAGGTAAGGGAGGTTCAGCATTATGGACAGAAAGCGGAACAGAAAAAAAAGGTCGGGAGACGGCGCGGGAGATCCGTCGGCCATCATCGTGCCTGACCTTACGGATGAAAAAAATAGCGACAAAAGAAAGAGAAGCCGCTGGACGCCTGAACATCAGCGGGGCGTCGCCCCCCTGGCGCTGGCGGTCACGCTGGCGCTGACGGGTGGACCTGCGATGGCCGATGAACTCTGGTTCCCGCCCGGATTACTGGGGGACGCGAAGACGGTGGCAGACCTGTCGCAGTTCCAGCGGGGCGGGCAGATGCCGGGCCGCTACCAGGTTGACATTGTGGTGAATGACACGGTGGTGGCCACCCGGACGCTTACCTTCGTGCCGCTGCCGGAGAAGGATATTCCCCCGGGCATTACCGATAACACCGGGTTGATGACCTGCCTGGGCCCTGACGAGCTGAAGGAAGTGGGATTGCGACCGGAGATACTGGCCCCACGGCTCGGCCAGCCCGATGAGCAGCCAGAGGCGAGCGCCCTGTCGGACCAGCAGTGCCTGAACGTGGCAACCCTGGTGCCGCAGGCCACGACCCGCTTCGACTTCCAGCGTATGCGCCTGGAGCTGAGCATCCCTCAGGCTGCGTTGCTGGCCAGACCCCGGGGATGGATGCCGCCGGAGCAGTGGGACGAGGGCATCAATGCGGCCCTGCTCAACTACAACCTGAGCGGCAGCGACAACCGCGGGCGATACGGCAACAGCCGCAGCAACTACCTGCGCCTGAGCGGCGGCCTGAACCTTGGCGCCTGGCGTTTTCGGGATGATATGACCTGGAGCAGTTACAGCAGCCGTTACTCCAGCGAGAGTCGCTGGCAGCACGGGAGCGCCTGGGCGGAGCGGGCCATTATTCCCTGGCGCAGCCGCCTGACGCTCGGGGACGCCACCACCGATGGCGATATTTTTGATTCGGTAGGTTTTCGCGGCGTGCGGCTGATGACCGACGACAGCATGTACCCGGACAGCCAGCGCGGCTATGCCCCGGTTATCCGCGGCACCGCCGTCGGCAACGCCCGGGTGACGGTCCGGCAGAACGGGTACGAGATGTACCGGATGAACGTGGCCCCGGGGCCATTTGTTATCGACGATATGTACCCGATGTACGCCGGGGGTGACCTTGAGGTCACCGTGACAGAGGCGGACGGCACCCGAAAAACGTTCACCGTGCCGTATTCCTCGGTGCCTCTCCTCCTGCGTGAGGGGCGCGTGACCTACTCGGTGACCGCGGGACGGCTGCGCAGCAACAGCGACCGCTATGAGAAACCGGCCTTCGTGCAGCCGACCCTGGTGTGGGGACTGCCGTATAACATCACCGCTTACGGCGGGCTGCAGCTGGCGGAGCGCTACCGGGCGGGAACGCTGGGCGTCGGCCTGAATATGGGGCGCTGGGGCGCTATCTCTGCCGACGCCACCCACGCCGACAGCGAGCTGGCAGACGGCAGCCGCCATCAGGGGCAGTCCGTACGATTCCTCTATGGCCGGTCGCTGAACGACCTGGGGACGACGTTCCAGCTGGCGGGCTACCGCTACTCGACACAGGGCTTCCACACCCTGGACGAGACGGCGCTGAAAGGCATGTCTGGCTGGCTGTACGACCCGAAGGAGGTGGATGCGGACGGCCGGCCGGCGCGCCGGCCGGTGACGGACTATTTCAACCTCTATGACAATAAGCGGCAGCGCATACAGGTCAATATCTCCCAGCGGCTGGGGGATATCGGCGCCCTCTACCTGACCGGCAGCCGGCAGACCTACTGGAACCGCCGCGGGAGCAGCGAGTCGCTGCAGGCAGGTTTCAGCGGGATGGTGGGGACGGTGAATTACAGCGTCTCCTTTAACCAGACGCGCAATACCGGGTTGTCACAGACGGACCGCTCGCTGTACCTGACGCTGTCGGTGCCGCTGGAGCGCTGGCTGCCGTCGGGCAGCTCGCCGGTCTACGCCACCCTGAGCGGCGGGCGCGACGGGCGCGGTAATGTCACGCAGCAGCTGGGCCTCAGCGGCTCGGCGCTGGAGCGCGGCAACCTGAGCTGGAACGTCAGCCAGGGGCACTCCCGGGACGGGGGGAACAGCAGCAGCGCGAGCCTCTATTACCAGGGCGGGTACGGCAACGGCAACCTGGGCTACAGCCACAGCGGCAGCTACACCCAGACCAGCTACGGCGTGTCGGGCGGAATGCTGTTGCACCGGAACGGGCTGACGCTGGGCCAGCCGCTGGGGGATACCAGTGTCCTGGTGGCCGCCCCCGGTGCGGCGAATGTGCCGGTGGGCAACGCCGGCGGAGTGCAGACGGACTGGCGGGGCTACACGGTGATGCCGTACGCCACGGTGTACCGTGAAAACCGGGTCGCGCTGGACACCACGAAGCTGGACGACCGGACAGAAATTGATAACGCGGTGAGCCGGGTGGTGCCGACGCGCGGGGCCATCGTCAGAGCTGAATTTAAAGCGAGGACCGGGCTGCGGGCGCTGATAACGCTGACGCACAACGGGAAGCCGCTGCCGTTCGGGACGACGGTCACGTCGGGCGATAACGGGAGCATCGTCGGGGACGAGGGCCAGGTCTTCCTGTCGGGACTGTCGCCGCAGGGCACCCTGAAGGCGAAATGGGGCGCGGGTGCGGACCAGCAGTGCACGGTGCGCTACCGGCTGCCGGCGCAAAAAGAACACCTGATACAGGTCAGGCAGATTTGTCAGTCATAAGGAGCATCATGAAATGGGAAAAAAAATGAAGCAGGAAATGAAGCAGGAAATGAAGGCACGTCGTCAGCAGGGCATCCGACGCATCGTGTTGCTGGGCGCTCTGGGGCAATTATTTGCCGCATCGGCAACCCTGGCTGCCAGATCCGCGACGGTGACGATTACGGGGAAGGTCATATCCGAATGTCGTGTTGAAATGCCCTCCACAATAAATATGCCGGATATTCCGTTTTCCGCGCTTGATAAGAGAACCCCTGGATCGGTGCTCGCTGAGTACCGCACAACTTTGAAAATTACCGGCTCATGCACCGGTGGTGCAAAATTTAAATACACACTGACGCCAAACGACTGGACGTACGTAAATGGATGCATAGACCCTGCTGGAGCGGGTAAGGATGTATTATATATCTGTGTGTACGACCCTGGCGGTAGCAAGCTTGATTTTACAAATTCCAGAACTCCCACGATAACGAATTTAAATAACGGTGATGTGGAATTACCTATCTATGCATCTGTGGGGAAAGCTCCTAAAGCTGGTGCATATTCCGCATCATTAACAGTAAGAATAGATCCACTGTAGTCGGCTGATTTTAAATAAATCGCTATTGAGTTGGTCTTTTATTAACAGTCCGGTCAGAAAATCATGATGAGTAGAAATATAACAATATTTTCCGTTTTCACATATTTAACTATTGGTTTGTTGTTTGTACGGAATGCAGGGGCTCAGAACAAAGACCCGGCACTCTCAACGATGACCTCCTCAGCCCAAGTGGAGATTACAGGAATACTTAAGGGGATGTGTTCGCTGGCTGTTCCTTCACCGGTAGAGCTGGGTGAAATCCCTGTTTCAGCCCTGGGGAAAGAGTTGGACGGGAAGGGCATGACTGAATATAGCAAAATTTTCAAAATCACAACCTCCTGTGCCGGGTCTGAAAAATACGAGCTGGAGTTCAGAGCCGATAAAGTAACCGCCGACGGTTGCCTGGAAGCCAGCTCAGGGGCGATGGGCTTCTGTCTGTACAGAAAAGATAAGCTGATAAACCTGTCAGAGGACGCCTCCCGTAAACTGGAGGGAAATGTCGTCACCGGAGGAGAAATGATTAAGGTAGTTCCATCCCGGGGGAGCAAAACACCGGTAGCCGGAAAGCACAGCGGGAGCGTGACGGTTACCATTAAGCCACTTTAAAATGCCTGATGTCAGTAATGAAATCAGCACGATATGGCTTCAGGCATATGTGTGGCTGTGCGAGACGCGAAAAAGGCATCCTCCAAATTCGGACATCTGGCACCTGCGGTGGCGATGGTCAGCAGAGGGCGAGGCGCTCTTTCGGTGCGTAACGGCAGGCCGCTATCGACTCTCCCCAATGCTGATTACCGGAAGGGGGCAGGACGCCCGGGCTATATGGTCGGCCTCTGATGCTCTGGTGCTGAAATGGGTGGCGCTGCGTATTCAGCACCTCCTGCCTCAGCATGAAGCCTGCATGCATCTTACCGGCGGAGGCGTGGTGAAAAGTGTCGCTCGCGTGTCTGAGGCGCCTGAAACACAGCGCTACTGCTTTGTTCACAGGACGGATATCCGGGGATATTACGCTCATATCCTGAAGCCGCAGGTCGTGGCCCAGGTAGAGCGGTGGGTCACGGACCCGGTTCTGCAGGCGCTGGTCAGACAGTATGTGTACTACAGCGTGGAACGAGGCGGTGAAATTCACACCCCGGCAAAGGGCATCCCGCGAGGATGTTCCCTGAGCCCGCTTATTGGCGGCAGCCTGCTGCGCCACATTGACAGCCACTGGGCGTATTTACCCGGAGAGGATTACTGCTATGTCAGATACATGGATGACTTTCTTTTGCTTACCCACACCCGCTGGCAGTTGCGCAGGGGTATTGCCCGCCTGTCGGCGGATTTTGAAACGGGCGGTTTTGAGCGTCATCCGGATAAAACGCAGACCGGACGCCTGGAGCAAGGCTTTGACTGGCTGGGTATAGGATTCGGCGCCGGGGGCCCCGCCCTCTCGCCCAGGGCAATAAGGAACCATCGTGAACGGCGCCTGCGGCTTTATGAGCAGGCGCGGGCCGGAGGTGCTTCTGAATCAGAGGCGCAGGCCCGCGTGCAGGCTTACGAATCGCGATGGATGGCATGGGGGAGTCGGCTGCTGACAGCGGCTTCCCGGCGAAAACAGTCGGATGATGGAATATGCTAAAACTTCTAAAACTTATAGTCTTCGCATCCGTCTCGATTGCATCCCTATGGGCGCAATCGGCGGAAATAAATTGGTTGTACGGGAAAACGGGGATGAGTGAGATTTATATCGCCAGGTTCCTCGCGCCAGTTAGTGGTGGCATTACATGTTCTATATTAGGTTCCAACAGGTTTACGAGTGAACATGACGGTGACGTCATCCACCCCGTGGAGATGAATCTTTACGATGGGGGGACGTGGGGGCGGACAGAATTCGTTACTGACAGTGGGAAATATTACTACAACTGGATACAGTGTCCCCAGCCGGTGTGGCAGATTACAGGGGTTATGTTCGGCTCCCCCCAGCCTACATACCCCCCCCGCGTTACCGGCCCTGACCTTAGGATTGGGGAGGTGCAAACCGTACTAATTCGACCGCTGGATATAGGACGTGCTGTTACCGCCATTCGGGTGGAAGTTGGGTATACCGAGGGTGCGGCCGCGAGTAACTGGCGGGCCGACCGTTATGACCAGATCCTCACCGGGAACATTACCGGCGTAAAGGCGGGGGAGTACCAAGTTCTGTTGAACGTCACGATCGAATTGATGTGAGGCGCCGCGGATATGAGCCCGCACATCAGGGGGCTTTGCGTCCCCAGGGGGGCCGGGTGGATCTGGACTCGTCACCGGGCTGGAGAGCAGGGCCGCCTATCCAGGCCGTAGCGATCTGCCTGCGGCTGAAACGGGGGGAGCTTTGCTCCGGCATTTGACTGACTATTTGCGCGGAAAAGAAAATGCGGGGCCCGCGGCATGTACGTGCGGGACATGGCTGAGAGGCCGAGGGGTTATCTACATTGCCTTCCAGTAACATCTATCCCACGCGCACGAACTTCCGCGTATTGTTTCTCACCAGAATTGCGCCCGCTGATATCGCATGCCCGGCAATAGCCGTGTCATTCACGCCAATCGGCGTGCCGGCCAGTCGCTGGGCCACTTTCACATCGGTGGTGGCGTCGACCGCGGCGCGATCCCACGGCAGGATGGCATCGAGGCGCGCGCAGAACGCTTCAACCAGCTGCACGTGGCGAGGCATTCGGGCATCCGCCACCAGAGCACATTTCGGCATAGGTAATGGCTGAGATCACGATGCTGCGATTGCACAGCACCGCCTGCAACAGGCGTTTTATCACGGCGGCCGGCTGCTCGCGCATGATGAACGCGCAGATACAGGTGTCGAGCATGTAGATCCGGTCTTTTGTCTTCTTCCGAGGTCTAATCGTCCTTCGTCGCCGACAACGTCCTCGCGCGCCGCCATAAAGTACGGATCGGCTTTTTCGAGCTGCGCGAACGAGCCCCAGGTCGGCCGGACGGGACGCAGGATGAGGCTGTCCCCTTCGCGGACGATCTCCAGCTCGCTCACCCCCTCAAAATCCAGATCACGGGGCAGACGGATGGCGCGGTTATTGCCGTTTTTAAATATCGATACCGTTCTCTTGGTTTTTCTCTCCCGATGTCAGGGGCAGGTGAACCCTGTCCGGCGTGATAATAAGAGCCCCGGGTGGGGCAGAGGCGTAGTGTAGGCAGATGCCTTGCATATGCCAGTTTCTCACTTTTTCACGTCAGATCCGAAAAAAGGTAGTCTCGGATCACTATATCGTCACCCTCCCCCGTCGCCCCGGTAAACACACTATGTGCCACCTGTTCAGCTGGGTTTTTGTCTATATGTTGTGTTTTACCGGGCTGATTGTTAACGGTGGATTTCGGCTGACAAGCGCGGTGTGATTAGTTTCCCGCCGTGGTACACTTCCGGAAAGTTTAAATATGCCAGAAAGTCGGATCACACAGGAAAGGTGAACAGGTAATTTAACGACGTGACTGTTTGACGGCTTATCATGTACTTCTTTCTTTTGTTGTATACAAAATGAGTCATGACGTATACAGTTAATCTTCAAACGGTAAATTAGACTTTATGTTCACTGACCCGACCATTTACCGACTCTGAAAACGTTTTGCATAAGGAAGAAGTCATGGCGAAGATCCAGGCCAGAAATGTTGACGATGCGCTGTTTGCACGCATTGAGCAGTCAGCCATGAAAAATGAACGTTCACTCGAAGGGGAGATCCGCCTCGCGCTGGCCAGGCAGTATCCTGCCGTGACTACGCCCGTGGAAACCTTGACCAACCGGCAACGGTGGCAGAAGGAATGCGGTGGGCGTCTGCTGGCACTGTTTGATCGCCTGTCCTCTGACGGATTTTTCCCGGGATCGGGGCATGATGGGCAGACACTCATCGCAGACTGGGTGCGGATAGCACACCAGTTAAACGTGTCTCCGGGACTGATCATGGACAGTATCGATGGCGCCGGCGAGTTAACCCGGGATCTGGCAGAACTGATAGAAAGACGGTTCGGCACCAGTGCGGCGTGGCTGACAACCGGTGATGGGCTGATGTTTCCACTGGTAAAACTCGGTACCCACACCGGTGTAAGCTGGCAGGAATTTTTCCTGCCGGACGATGACCGGTATATCTTTGAACTGATCCGTATTACGGGGGGCCGTCATGACGGCACCCTGCTGATCCTGCGTCAGAATGAAAAGCTGGGGACGATCACTACTGGCCTGGTAACGGAGACTTTTTATCTTGGGGCCGGTATGGGCAGCGGCGGCTACGGCAATCTCAAGCGGTTTTTGCTGTACCTGAACACTCACTGCCAGGATCTGGTGATGAATGCGTATGTGTTTGAGCCGCCAGAGGCCGACTTTGATTTCTGGTCCGTCATGGGGCAGCACCATCCGGTCTGGTTTCGTGACGCCAGGCGTCGCTCACCGTCCCGCTGGCTGCAGCAGGTATTGAATGGTGATGATCCGGGCGAGTGGTTTGCCGGCGGATGGACATCCGTTTTGAAAGAGGTGGCGCAGGCTCGAACCAAGGAAAACCCGTCAGCACATGACGTCAGCCATGATGAATAAGCCGATGGTTCCGATACCGGCCGGGGTTTTTGCGCCGGCTGCTGCACAGCTGCCGGTGGCCATCGACTACCCCGCCGCTCTGGCACTGCGACAGATGGCCCTCGTCCATGACGAACTGCCCAAATACCTGCTGGCACCGGAGATCAGCGCCCTGCTCCACTACGTGCCGGACTTGCACCGCAAACTGCTGCTGGCCACGTTGTGGAACAGCGGCGCCCGGATCAACGAGGCGCTGGCGCTGACACGCGAGAATTTCTCGCTGGCGCCGCCCTACCCATTCGTGCAGCTGGCCACCCTCAAGCAGCGCACGGAAAAGGCGACCCGCAGCGCTGGCCGGTTGCCGGCGGCCAGCACGCCGCCGCGCGTGGTGCCGCTGTCCGATCCGCAGTACGTCGCGCAGCTGCAGACGATGGTGGCCACGCTGAAAATTCCGCTCGAGCGCCGCAACGTGCGCACCGGCCGAATGGAAAAGGCGCGGCTGTGGACGATCACCGATCGGACGGTGCGCAGCTGGCTGGCGGAGGCGGTGGACGCCGCGGCGCGCGACGGGGTGACGTTCTCGGTGCCCGTCACCCCGCACACCTTCCGCCACAGCTACGCGATGCACATGCTGTATGCCGGCATTCCGCTCAAGGTGCTCCAGGCGCTGATGGGACACAAGTCGATCAGCTCGACGGAGGTGTATACGAGAGTGTTTGCACTGGATGTGGCGGCGCGGCATCGGGTGCAGTTCCAGATGCCGGAGGCCGACGCGGTGGCGATGCTTAAAGAACGTCGCTGAATAGTGGCTGTTCTGCGTGAATATACAAAGAATGGGTGAGGGATTTTTTTAATTCAAATCCTGCTTATCGCGGAGAGATATCCTTCTTGACTTGGGGAGTAGGTGGTCATGATGAAAACGGTCGATCTTTATATTAAATTGTTTTTTGGCGCCGTTGCTGGAGGCATCACATTCTTTTTACTGTTTCACTCATTCTTTAATATGCGTGCAGGTTATGCTTTGGGGATGTCACTGGGAATCGCGGTTGTCGCGTTTATCATTGGGATAAACTCCCGTCGACGCTAAGTAAGCACTGAATGGCCGATAGGTAAAAACAAAAGGCCGGTCAAGTGACCGGCCTTTTGTTTTCCCTGGTGTTTCCTGGCGTACTGCATGGTTGGTGTTTTTGATGTTTAGTAACTCTAAACAAGACTAATGTTAAGTGATGCTAAACATGTCGTCAATCCTTTCTATGACGGCAGACTATGGTTCCCCAACGACTGAAAAACGCCCGCCTCCGAGCTGGCTATACGCAGGAAAAACTGGGTGTCCTGGCGGGTATTGATGAAGCCACCGCTCGTTCGCGGATCTCCCAGTACGAAAGTGGCACCTACACGCCGGCGTTCACGACGATGTGCGCCCTGGCACGCGTGCTCAACGTGCCGGAGTGCTATTTCTACATTCTGGATGAGGAATTTGCGGAGAAAGTTTTGGGATTATATGATGCTGAGAGTATGTAATCATATGATGATGTGGTTTATGTAATCCTATGATCCTATCATCATAGGATTGTCTAATCATTCATTATCCTTCAGCCAGTTACTTATCAACTCTATAGTAATCTCGGTCATTTCCTTATCTTGCTTCAGACAAGCTAGCTTAAATCTTTTATGTAGCTCTTCGTCGATATTCATCTGCAGTTTCTTGGTCAACCCCTTTGGTGCATGAATTGCCTGCAGAGCCGGGTTCAGCTGCTTATGTTGTCCCAGTTTCATCTTCATTGGATCAGCTCCAGAATTTCTTTGGTCATTACATCTATTTCCCCTTTCGCCTGGCTGTCTGTCGTGTCATAGACTGTGCCTCCATCAAGCATTGTTCTGATGTATGCCTGCCGCTGGCCAGTCCCGGTTTTCAGTGCTGGAATCCCTGTATCGGCAATGGACTCTTTGAGGACTTCAAGCATTTTTGCAGACGACACTTTTTTGGTTATCAGGAACCTGGCTTTTATAGGTTGTAGATTTTGTCTTGCCTCAATAACTGCAATGATTGCGCTGCAAGCTGCGAAGTCTAACGGTGAAGGTGTTACCGGGATTAGAACGAGATCGCTAACCATTACAGCAGCAGATGAGATTGCCGAAATCGCTGCTGCACCATCAATGATGATGAAGTCATATCCTGTAAGCTGCTTCCGAACGGTATAAACTTCCTTCTCAGAAGACGCTTCAGCCAGATCGAACTTGCATTTATCTTCCTCATACCAGTTGCCAATACTTGCCTGGGGATCAGTATCGACAACAACTACACGGAAACCTTGTTTGGCCAGGCAAGTAGCAACGTTGATAGACGTCGTGGTCTTCCCGACCCCTCCCTTGCCATTCAAAAATGAAATTACGTTAGTTTTCATAGTAAACCTCTCAGTGGCATAATCCTGTAATCCTCGATTGATATAATCTCATGATTATTTGATTATGTAAATACAGGTTCCTGTAATCCTGTAATCCTGTAATCCTGTGGGGTTCGCGCTGTGTATTATGCTCTTGCAGCCTTGCCTACCTCATAACCATACTCAGTGAAGCCAAGAAGCTATATATCAGCACGTGTGTTATCGGGGTAAGGTGAAGTAGGGAGGATGAAATTTGGAAAAGATGCCGCAGTTGTTCTGTTGTATTAGGCGACCATTATTCTGACCAACAGGACAGAATAATGATCGCCTACTAGGTACGCTGCGCAAGTATACGGTTTAGTCCAGACCGATTATCTTGCGGTAGACTTGAACTGATCTTGTAGCAAATAGACCAAGTTGCAGCGCTACTAAGCTTTGGTTAAGCGACTTGGATATCTGTATCCTGCATATTAATTTTAATCCCCATCATTGCCATAGTGAGCCTCACCTGGACGACGCTGGTGACGGCAACCAGGTTGGATAATTCGAGTTTTTGACGCGCCTCCTGCAGCACTTTACGCACGGTCTCAGGTGAGACGTCGCGCAGGTCTGCAATGGTCGTGATGGCCAATCCCATGGAGTACAGGATACAGGTCATTGCTTGTGTCGGCGTTAACTCGGGGAATAATTCAAAGTAACGCGCAAATTGTGCAGTCTCAACAACAGCCATTTTAGCCTTCCATCTAGTGGTCCACGGCCTGTCAGTGGTCTGACAGTTCCTTGATGGTCAGTACCCGCTCGAACCTATGCCTGGTCGATGCGGGCCCTGAATGACTTCCCCGGTGTTGAGTGTGCCCACGCAAAGCTGGGCACTAACTATCATCATTATCCGGCCCCGAGTTGTGTGGTCTGCGCCGTCGGGTGCCTGTTGTTTAAGGGGGAAGTTTGGCCAACCCTCTGATTGCGTCTTCAAGGTACTGACGAGGGCAGCCCAGATTGATGCGGATAAATCCCTTCCCCTGGGAGCCGAAGCTGCGGCCCATCGAGGGCGCGATCTTCGATGTGTGGATCAATGCCTGTTGTAAGGCATCGTCATCCAACCCCAGGGCGCGACAATCCAGCCAGGCAAGGTAAGTGCCTTCCGCCCGGGTCATTTTGCACCAGGGCGCGGCATAGCCTAACGCCTGCTCAAACCAGCGCCGGTTATCAGCCAGATAGCGCTGCAAATCGTCAAGCCAGGCCTCGCCGTGCTGATAAGCCGCAGTGGCTGCCGTCATCGACAGCGCATTAAAGACATCTAGACCATGGGCGTTGAGGCGGTCGATGAACGCCCCTCGCATCCGGGCATTGGGGATCAGGAAATTCGAGATCCGCAGTGACGACAATCCAAACGTTTTGCTGGGCGCGGTAGCAGCAATCACCTGTTCCCGGCAGTCCTTATCCAGGTGCAGGACCGATGTGAACGTCTGCCCGGGCAGCAGCAGGTCTGCCCAAATTTCGTCAGAGATAACGGTCACGCCATGGGCGCGGCAGAGCGTCATCAACTGCGTCAGTTCGTCATGTGTCCAGCAGCGTCCGGTAGGGTTGTGCGGATTGCACAACAGTAACAGCGGGGGCGTGTGTTGCCGGAAGCAGCTTTCAAGCTGGGAGAAGTCGAATTGATATCCCTGAGGGCTTTCTGTCAGCGGATTCTCGACGACGTTTCTACCGTTCATGGTAATGATCTTGGCGAATGAGCCGTAGTAGGGTCCTTGTATCACAACGGCATCGCCCGGGTTACTGAGCATCTGAATAAGGAGAGCCAGGCCGGGAACGACACCTTCGACCGACGTAAACCATTCTCGCTTCAGCTGCAGGTTGTGCCGCTTTGAGAACCAATCCATGGCAGTCTGGTAATAGTGATCGTCTCGTTCGCTGTAGCCAAATATGCCGTGGTCAACCCGGCTATGCAGTGCATTTTGGACTTCAGGGGGGCACTTGAAGTCAAAATCAGAAACCCACATGGGTAACAGATCGCTGCCATCCAACTGAAGATAGTGCTCTATAAAGTCCCACTTCACCGAGCCGGTGTTATGGCGGTTAATTACCTGGTTAAAATTGGTCTTCACGTCAGGCATCCTTCTGCTGCAGGTCATTTTGAGGCTGTGTCCTGGCAATGCCGAAGCCGGTAAAGCCATAAATCAGCGCAAACACAACGGCGGCGTAGCATTGGACTGCCCATGGCAGTAAATCCAGCGTGCTGACCCCCAGGGTAGTCGCCATATAAATACCCGCCGCCGTCCATGGGATCAGCTGCTCGATGACGGTGCCGGCATCTTCAACAGTTCGTGACAGGTTCTTATTATCCAGCCCCATGCGGCGATACGCGCCTTTGAACAGCTCAGCCGGTATAAGCAGGGCAAGTTTCCCGTCACTGGTGGCGCCGGTTACGAGGATAGTGGTCGCGACGGTGGCGGCAATCAATTGGCCTGTCGTATGTACTACCTTCAGCAGTCGATTGATGATGATGGTCAGGGCGCCGGTCAGCGTTAATGCGCCGGCGAATGAGAACGCGCAGAAGACCAGCAGAATGGTGCTCATCATCGAGAACATACCGCCGCGGTTAAGCAAACGCGGAACATCGTCAACGATCCCGGTTACGTTGAATCCCTGGGCGGAAAACATGGAGAGGTTGAACCCGTCCATTAGCGCGTTTAAACCTTGCTGCAGGCTGAAGCCCTGGAGGGCGACGCCAATGGCAATGGCCAGTGCACATGCTGCCAGCATGATGGGGATCACCGGGCGTTTGGTCACTGCACCCCACAAGACGAGGGCAGGGGGCAGGAGCAAGAGCGGGTTGAAGTGATACAGACCTTCAAGAGCGTTGACTATCGCGGTCACTTTCTCGGGCGTGGCCACGTCGCCAACGGCGCCGGTATGTCCGGCGATCAGATAGACGATGGCCGCCAACACGAAGCTGGGCAGCGTGGTGTACATCAGGTGTTGAATATGGCTATAGAGGTCGGTGTCCGCAACGATGGCCGCAAAGTTCGTTGAGTCGGACAGCGGGGAAATCTTGTCGCCAAAATAGGCGCCCGAGACAACCGCGCCGGCGGCAGCGGCCAGGGGAACGTCCAGTCCTGCGGCAACGCCCATCAGGGCGACACCGACGGTACCCGTCGCGCCCCAGGAGGTACCGGTACATACGGATATCACACTGGTGATGAAGAAAGCCGCGATCAGGATATATTGCGGACTGATCAGCTTTAAGCCCCAGTACACCATGTACGGAATGGTTCCGCTGATCATCCAGGTGCCAATCAGGCCGCCCACGCAGATCAGTATCATGATCACCGGCATCGCCTTCGCCAGCTTGGAGACGATCGCATCGATAATGTCGTCCCAGCGGTAACCTTGCCACCAGGCCAGTGCGGCCGCAATGCCGGCAGAAACCAATAGCAGGGGCTCTATTCGCAGACCAAACTGCCCATAGCCGATAATAAGCAACAACAACATGGCCACAATGGGCAGCAGCGCTAAACCCAGGCTCAGCGTTTTTTTGTCATCCATGTACAACTCCAGTCAGGGGGTAATTACTCAAGCGTAACTAATAAGTTTCGTAGGGGATGTGAGCGCGGATGGGTGTTCATGTAATCGGTTTCATGAGGTTAGTTAATGTGATGCAGATCTCAGATAAATCGCTTGTCTTGTTGGCTCAGGTCATTGTTTGCGATGGTGCTACGGAATCTCTGAGGATGATTTCAGCGGTATAGCGGTTGTTCTGTGGCGCTGTATTCATGCCTGTGTTGAGCTGAAGGGCGAGCCTGGCGGCACGCCTTGCCATTTTTTCCACGGGGTAATGCACCGTGGTCAAAGAAGGATGAAGATACTTGGCCAGGGCGATGTCATCAAAACCAATAATCGATATGTCATCCGGCATTCTTATCTGTTTCTGATGGAAGGTGCGGATCATGCCGGCGGCTATCACATCGTTAAATGTGGCCACTGCAGTAAAATGTTGCCCGCTGGCCAATAACTGCTCTGCTGCACGTTCGCCGCCTTCTTCATTGAAGGGCACGCTGATGATCCAGGTGCTGGGGACATGGATGCCGGCGCCGGCCATGGCCATACGGTACCCCTCGAGCCGATGTTTTTTATCGTCGATCGGCAGATCGGCTGTGATTCAGGCGATCTTTCTGTGACCATTGTTGATCAGCATCGTGGTTGCGGCTTGCGCGGCGCTGACATTATCCAGCCATATGCAACGATTGGCGATAGCGGGTAAATAGCGATTGACCACAACCAGGGCCGGCGTGTGGGCCGCGTATCTCAATATGTCCGCTTCATTCATTCGGGTGACGTGCGCAACGATAGCCTCACATCCCTGGTTTATCAGGAAGTCGAGGCCGCTTTTTTCCAGCTCGGCCTGATGCCCCCCGCTGCAGACCATCAACCTGACGCCTTCTTTTCGCGTGACATCTTCGACGCCCCGCGCCAGGCGCGAGAAAAACGGATCATCGAGGTTACCGGTGAGTAACCCCAGCATATTGCCGCTTCGCTTTGCCAGCGCCAGTGCCGCTGCATTCCGGTGATAGTTAAACTCCCGCATTGCTTTCTCCACCCGTTCGCGGGTTACGGGTTCAACAAAGGCGGTGTTGTTGATCACTCTGCTGACGGTGGCGGCGGATACCCCCGCGCGGCGCGCAACGTCTTTCATGGTGGCCATGCCTTATCCTGTTGGTTTTCTTCTGTTCAAACTCCCGGTTAAGTGTAGCTGCTGAGGATGTCGCTACGCTCCGTTTTCCTTACCGCCTTGCGGCGGCCGATCATTTATCCGGATCTTCCCTCCGCGGTGGTTACCGCACACCTGCAGCCCGATGACATATTGGCAGCCCCCGCTGAGAGCGTGGCGGCGGGCTGTGCCCGGCCTTCAAGCCGCTTTCGCGGCATAGCCTCGCCGGCGATACCCCCGCCAACTCGGTATTCCACGGTCGGCCTGACACGCGGCGGTGCCTGCCTGCCATGACATCGGGCAGCAGGGAACGGGGGCCGTACCGACCCCCTCTTGCACCCCTTGAATGGCGAGGTATTCCTTATGTCCCGATATGTCCTGGGTGATTCCGTGCAGGTGATGGCCGGCTTTCCGCCAAACAGCATCGATTTTGTGCTGACCGATCCCCCTTACCTGGTCGGTTTTACCGACCGCAGCGGCCGCAGTATCGCCAACGACAAAAACGATGAATGGGTGCGCCCGGCGTTCCGTGAAATGTTCCGGGTGCTCAAGCCCGACAGTCTGGCGGTAAGTTTCTATGGCTGGAACCGGGTTGATACCTTTATGGCTGCCTGGAAGCAGGCCGGTTTCCGCGTTGTCGGGCATCTGGTGTTTACAAAACCTTATGCCTCAAAATCGGCCTTTGTCGGCTATCAGCATGAATGTGCGTATATCTTGGCGAAAGGGCGCCCGGCATTGCCGGCACAACCGCGCTCTGACGTTCAGCCATGGGAGTACACCGGTAATCGCCATCATCCTACGGAAAAACCGGTCTCAGTCCTTCAGCCACTGATTGAATCGTTCACGCAGCCCGGCGCGATAGTGCTGGACCCCTTTGCCGGTTCCGGTTCGACCTGCGTCGCCGCAGCCCAGGCCGGCCGCCGCTATATCGGTATCGAGCTTTTGGCGCAGTACCGCGCTATCGGTCAGCAGCGCTTGCAGCGTCTGCGCACCCTGAACGCGGCGTAAACGAGGAGGATCAGCGATGAATTACACCGGAAATGAAGAGCTGCGCGCCGCGATTGCGGCACTGTCCAACGACATGTGTGATCTGCACCTGCGGCTGCGGGGACTGGTGAGTACGTATTACTGGAACAGTGACGTGCTGGCAGAGCGCCTTGCCGGCCATATCCTGCGGGACGCGCACGATCGTTACGTCGAAATTTATAAGACGATCAACGAGCTGGAACACCATTTCAAGGATTGAACGACAGGCTGGATACGATCGGGCAGGGGAAACCTGCCCGGGTTGCCTTGCTGTAAGCCTGCGAACGCCGGGGCGCATCGAACGCCCCGCGTCCGTTGAACCGCCACGCGGCACTTGCCGGCGAAGCCGGCGCCGCAACGGGCGCAGGCTGGGCCTGCCCACACCTCTCTAAATTCTTTTCCTTTGACGCTCTGGTGTGGTGACGGCCTGTGCCGTACCCAAACGCTAGTCCGGCACGGTTGTGGCACAAGGGCCGCGATGCTCGCCGTCGGCACCCGTTCGCGCCCGTTACGGGCATTCAGCCGCGCAACGGGCTTGCGCTGCGGCTTTGACGGCGCCCTTGTTCCCCGCCCTCAAGGCCGGCCTTTCGAATGGGTACGGTACCGGCCGGTGTCGCGAACCCTGAAACTCTGGAGGTAGTTCCATGCAACATGCTCATTCCATCACGCTGCAGGTATGCGAATCCGATCGTCTGTCATTCCTGCCGGATATGTTCGGCGATGATTTTCTCTCAGCCGAAATGCAGGTGTATTCGCTCGCCGATCGCTATCTGCCGCAGTACACCGGCGGTTTCTGGCTCTTCATCCGTTTACCGGAGGGCGGCGGCTATATGGCGCCCGATAGCGACCGCGTACACCTGATCAACGCCGATAACTGGTTTGACAAAACCGTCAGCGGCGACGCCGCCGGCATTGTACTGACTGCATTGGCCATCAACCGCCGATGCTGGGTGCATCACGATCGGGGCAATGCCGGTCTGGTGCAACTGCTGATGCAGCGGGAAGAGCAACTTTGGAACTACATCGAGACGCACCCGGAGCGCGGCGACATCATTCGCGCGCTGGATTGACAGGATTTTCACCGAGGGCGGCATGGCCGCCCTGTAAAAAATAATGAGGAAAAATAATATGTTCGGCAGTGTTAAAGAAGTGGCAGCGGAATTGTTCCGTGAGTACGGCAGCGAAGAACCGATCACCGTGCTGATATGGGACACACAGTCAGTGCGGTATGCCCTGGAGAAGCACAATCCCACCCCTCAGGATGTATTGGCGATACTGGAAACCATGGGCTGTACTGACATTGACGAATATCAGCGCCGTGGCATAGGGCATGAATTTGTGGCTGAAGTCATGCTGGGGATCGTGGAAGCCCGAACCGCAACAGGTAACGTAACGGTCAACAAGCTGGAATTACAGCGGTTGTTACATTTTGCCGCCAACCGGCTTGATAGCGACCGCGCCGAGGAAATGACGGAGGATGAGCGGGAGGCCATGCACACCATCGACGGCTTGCTTAATCAGCTCTGATCTGTTGCCGTCCTGCGGTATGTAGGGCGGCATAGAGGTTTGCCTGTGAGAGCGCGAAACCCCCTTGCCGCCGCTTGCAGCGGCTGGCAGGCGAGGCGTGCGGCTGCGCCGCCCGCTGACGCTGCCATTCGGAGAATGTACCGGACTTGCCTTTCTTGTCTGGTATGTTCAAGGATATCTTTCCTCTTCCTCTTTTTTCTGTTTCACCAGGTACTTTGCGAATGCGGTAGTGCCTGGGCGTCCGGGCGCGCTGTCGTGCTGCGCATGGCGCCGGCTTGCCGTCGCCACCCTGCGGGCTTCCATCACTGACGCCAGGGCACGCTTGCAGCGGCAAGCTTGCCGCGCCGCGCAGGGAACGCACCGCGCCACAGGCGCTTTAAGGTCGCCCCTCCGGTCGCTGTCGCGCCGGCGTGTCGGGTGGGTGCCCGTTCATCCTTCCGTGGTACACCTGCCGCAGTGAGCCTTCCCGTCGCGGCTGATAACAGCACAGCGCTTCGCTTAGCGACAAGGGGTGAAGTGCACTCCGCCAAAAACTTTTCCTCCCTGCGGTCAAAAACTTTTTGTCTCCGCCCCTTGCCGACGCTCCCCGCCGCGCTGACTCAGCCTTTTCGCGACGGCGAATACTCACAGCGGCATCAATCAACCACCCGGAGGAATCCAACATGCAACCACAAAACGTCAACAGCGCGACAACGAAGCCTACAGCAGCATCTGCACAGACCAACAGTGCCCTGACCATACCGCAGGTGTATGACCTGTTTTGCTATGTGAAGGCGGTGTGCGGTCGTTCAACCGGCACCATTGAACCGCCGGTCGTACCGGCAGGGGCGGAAGAGGTGTTCGCGGACTTTGGGGATTTCGACACCATTTCGGTGTGGATCGTCGGGGGCTGGCCGGTGGCTGCCAGCGATCAGATGACCATGACCCACTGGAGCCTTAACTGCGGGCGATAAAAAAGCGGCATTGCAGCCGCTTTCTCACCGCCAGTCCTGACGCCATCGGGACTGGCACAACACGTGATAACTGAGAGGAAACCACTATGTCTAACATCGAGTCTACCTTACCGGCCAAGGGCAAAACAACCCGCCCGGCCAAATCTACAGCCAAGAAAAACCCCCTCGCGGAAAAAATCGAGGCGGCGCTGGCCAAGGCCGTGCGCAAAACCGCCACGCTTGGCCAGCTGGTGCTGACCGATTTGAACGTGCGCAAGAAAAAATCCTCGCAGGCGTCGATCGAGGGGCTGGCCGCCGCCATCCGTTCAGCCGGTCTGCTGATGAATCTGGTCGTGTTCGAAATGGACGATGGCCGCTACGGCGTCGCCGCCGGTGAGCGCCGCACGTTGGCGCTGCGCTGGTTGATGGAACAGGAGAGCGACGCCGACAAGACCACCCCGGACGGCATCGTGACCGACGATTACCCGGTCGAGGTGCTGGTCGTCAGCAAGGCGATGGCGCGCGTGGTGTCGATGATGGAGAACAGCCAGCGCGAGCAGATGCACCCGGCCGATCAGGTTACGGCGTTCCGCGACCTGTCGGCAGACGGGCAAACTCCGGCACAGATCGGCGATCTGCTGGGGTTCAGCACGCGCCACGTTCAACGCTGTCTGCGTCTGGCAACGATGGCGCCGGTGCTGCTCGATGCGCTGGCCGACGACCAGATCACCCTCGACCAGCTGCAGGCGCTGTCGGCCACCGACGATCATCAACGTCAGTGTGACGTCTGGGACAACGCGCACGGCTGGGCGGCTGCGCCGCAGCACCTGCGCGAGGCGGTGCTGAAAGGCGAAGTTTCGGCCAAAGACAACAGCCAGCTGGCGTTCGTCGGGCGCGAGGTCTACGAAGCGGCGGGTGGCACTTTCAAATTTGACCTGTTTACCGACGAGGGCTTTTTGACCGAACCGGCGATGCTGGAGCGTCTTGCCCGTGAAAAATTGCACGCGCTGGCGCAGCAGGTGGCCGAGGACGAGGGCTGGAGCTGGGCGGAAGGGCGCATTTCGGCCATTAAAACATGGGGTGAGGATGCGGAGCTGTATCGCGAGCTGGCCGAACCGCAGCCGGAATTTACCGCTGACGAACAGGCCGAGATCGCCCGTCTGAAAGCGCGGTTCCGCGAGCTGGAAGCGGCATTCGAGGCGGCGGATGCCGATACCGATACCCACGCGCTGAACGTCGAAAGCGACGTTGTCGAAGCCGATATTGCGCGGCTAACCGCGCAGGCAATCGTCCGTGCATGGCCGCAGGCGATGCGCAGCAGCAGTGGAGTGGTGGCGTCCCTGCGTAACGGGGAGGTGGTTTACCAGCGCGGGATCGTGCTGCGGGCGAGCGAAGCAACCGACAAATCCGGGGATGACAACGGCGAGGGCGCAGCGACCACTGAAACGACGGCACCGAAAACCAAGGAGAAAGGGCTGTCGGCGGCGCTGATCACCAGCCTGTCGGCGGAGCGCACGCTGGCGGTGATGGGGGCGCTGGTCGAGAACCCGACCGTGGCGCTGGCGCTGCACACCCACACGCTGGTCGTGAAGGTGTTCGGTTCGCGCTACGCCGGATCGCTGCTCCAAACCAGCCTGACCCCAAAACGGGCGGAGCTGCTGACCAAAGCCCCGACGGCGGAAGGAAGCCGCGCCGATCGCCAGCTGGGCGAGCTGCACGCGCAGTGGGAGGCGAAATTGCCGCCGGAATGGAATACCGATTTCACATGGTTGCTGACGTGGGAACAGGCCGAGGTCGTGGCGCTGCTGGCGTACAGCGTCGGCCTGTCGCTCGATGCCGTGCAGCTGTGGCCTGCGAAGGATGGCAAAGTCGGCGATGCCCTGACGCCGCTCGAGCACGCGCTGGACTTCACGCTGCGCGACTGGTGGCAACCGACCAAGGCCAATTACTTCGGGCGCATCAGCAAGGAGCTAATGAGCGATGCGCTACTTGACGGTGGGAAGGTGGCGCAGGCGGCCTCGGTGCTCAAGATGAAGAAGGGCGACGCCGCGCAGCTGGCCGAGGATGAACTGACCGCCAGCGGCTGGGTGCCGGAGTGCCTGCTGCCGGTGGCCGAGGACACCACCACTTTACAGGGCGCTGACAACAGCGCCGCCGCGTAACCGACAGGGAGCTGCCGCCCTGCGGGGCGGCAGAAAACAGCGATGAAAAATGCATTCAATCTGGAAACACTGACGGCAATGAGCGCCGACGAACTGGAGCAGTACCGCGATCGGGGCAGGGATTACCGGGTGATGCTCAACTGCGCGGTGCTGAGCCAGCTGGCGTTGCCGGAGGGCTGGCACGTGGTGGCGGAAGAGGGCTGCGAGTTCTGCGGGCGCGTGCCGGTCGTGTGCCGGATAAGCCCGGCTGGGGATGAGGCGACGGCGCTCTATTTGTGCAGCGCGGGGGCGGAGGTGCCGAACTGGTCAATGACGCTGCCGTTTGACGGCGGTCAGTCGCTGGCGTGGCTGTACCTGGATGAGCATTACACCCCGGCCACGGTCAACCGGGTGCTGCATACCGTGGCGGGCTATTACCGGCTGGGGTTCTGGCGGCCGGAAAAGCTGGCGGTCGCGCTGCGGATGGGAGGGCATTGCCTGTGATCCCCCATCATCTCGCTTTGGTGCCGTGGCACCCGTACCGGCAGGCCGTCTGGCAAGCCATCGCACAGGTCGAAGCCCGCCGTGAAGCGGGCAGGCGGTTATCTGCCTACCCGTATGCCACGGCGTTTTTCCGCCAGTTAACCGGGCGGCTCACAATTTCAGCCAGGGATATCCGCATGATAGACGTGACCTACCGGCCCGGCGATCGTCGCCGCGCCACGCGCAAGGAAGACTATATTGATGCACTCGACACGCTGATTGCCAGCCGGGGCGAGCACTGTTATTCCCCGTTGCCGGGCGACACCCGTGACACGCTGTTCCCGGAAGTGAACCGCCGCCGCCGTCAGCGATTCGAACACCGACTGACGATGAAACACACCCGTCAGGCGCGCATCGATGCCACACTCCGGCGGCACAAGCGGCGACGTTACCAGGTGCGGCTGGCGCAGGCGGAAGTCGAGCTGGCATTCATCACGCCGGGCGAGCTTGACCGCTGGGTACGGCGTGCGCAGCAGCAGGGACTGGCCGAGGATGACCTGAGCGGGCTGGTGATGGCGTGGACGGCGCGGTTTCCCTGTCTGGCCGAACTGGATAGTTACCTCTGGTCGGCCATGCCATTTTGGGAGGCGCGTCTTCAGGTCAG
Organism: Serratia sp. CY55921; assembly: GCF_052167655.1. Lineage (NCBI taxonomy): Bacteria > Pseudomonadati > Pseudomonadota > Gammaproteobacteria > Enterobacterales > Yersiniaceae > Serratia > Serratia sp. CY55921. Next base: position 36,742 of record NZ_JBJNMU010000010.1, read on the forward strand.
TCTGATCAATGCTGAGTTATCCGCTGAAGCGCATATCGATAACGCGGCGCGGCTGCCGAATCGCCTGGTAGGCCGCTAACCCCTGGACAACAGGCTGCAGTGGCTACGCCACTGCGGCTTGTTGCTCTCTCATTCCTGTGCCAGGTATGCATCTTCTTTTGACAGGAGGCGTGGCGGCTGTTGACGGTGCCACGGCGACAGTCGGGCATGGATGTGCTGCTTCTGAACGACTTGCCTGGCGAGACGATGCAGCGGTGGGCGTCCGGGCGCGCTGTCGTGCTGCGCATGGCGCCGGCAAGCCGTCGCCCCCCTGCGGGCGTCCATCGCTGACGCGAAAGGCACGCTTGCAGCCGGCGGTGCCGGCGCCGCTATTCACTGTTCCCCGGTTACCGGCGATCGCTAAGGACGCCCCGACGTTCCGCCGTGTCGAGGGTTTTCATTCTCATCTTACTCACCAGTGGCCATTTCTCTGCGAATTTTTGCGGAGGGCTGTTCGTAGCACCATCCCCGTTCTAAAAACAAGGTACTGGCAAGCCACGCCTCCGGCGCCCTTGTTTTTCTCCTGGTCTGTCGCTTCTTCGCCCTTTGCCGCAAAGAACTCGCTGAGAGATGGAACCTAGAAGGAGCAAACCAGAATGAAAACCAACAACGTCAAAACCGCCGCTGCAGAATCTGCCGAGAGATGTGAGGAATTTTGCGAACCAGATACCCCTGAGCCGTGGGAAAAGCCCGGCGTGCAATATCCCGCAGCCGTTCGAGCGATGGAGATGGAGTTTCGCTATTTAGACGACCTGAATGATCTGTATGCGCAAAGCAGCACGTCCCACGACGAGCTGGAGCAGGCACTCTATGAGATTTTCAGGCGGATGACAGAGCGCGTCCAAAACTGCGGGGCTGACTATAAACTCCCGGACAAACCGCGGGTTGCCTACGAAATGATCCAATATTGGATCAGAGGGCAACGGGTAGCGCAACGCTGCTTCGGTGAAATCGGTCAGCGCGCCTGGGAGCATGCTCGCTACCGATTGGCGCTCGAGATGGCAGTGGAGTATTCGTATAACTAAACCGCTATGGTCTTCCTCTGGTGGCTGGCCGCACTCATCCAGCCATCAGCCCTACTCGTCTAGCCAGCCGCAAGCGGTTGGCAAGTCTCGCCGAACCCCTGCGGGTTTCGGGCCCGCCGGCTCAGGTCTGAAAGCCAACAGCAACGTCAAAAGCATGCGCTTGCAGCCGGCAGTGCCGGCGCCGCTTTTCACTGTTCCTCGCCTGGGCGAGGAACGCTGCAGACGCCCCGGCGTAATAACGCCGTGTCGGGTGTGTTCATTCTCTCTTGATATGGAGGTTATCTCCCGTCAGACCCTTACGCGGAGGGCTGTTCGTAGCACCATCCCCGTTCAGAAAACAAGGGTAAATGGCACGCCTTCGGCGCCCTTGCTTTCTGCCCAGGTCTGTCGCTCCTTCGCCCTTTGCCGCGAAAGGTCCCGACGAGAGATGAATTAACCACCAGGCAGGAGAGCAGAATGAACACACAGAACGTCAACGTCAAAACCGCCGCTCAGGAGCCCTCGGAAAGATGTGGGGAGAGGCTGAACGCTATCTGTCAGAACGATATGCCAATTTTATTGAAGGAATGCCTGTATGTCCTGAATGAAATTACAAATCGCAGACTGCCGCGAGGTAGCCGTTATCCCGATACTTATGCGCTGGCCTCGGCCATTGAAGCCGTTTTACGGGCGGTTGAACAAGAACAATCAGCCGCAGTTCAACGTGATCTAAAGGAGGTTTTCAACCCAAAAACGCAAATCCGTAAATGAAAAAAGCAGCGTTTCCGCTGCTTTCTCGTGCCGGTCTACCCCTAGGAAAGTTAGCCCGGCTCTCAATAATCGATTGGAGTAAAACTATGACTATTGAAGTTTCAATCATTACATCAACTGACTCTTATGTAAAGCAATTGGCGGCAAATAACGAAGCGCCGAAAAAGCAAACCCGCATACTGCGGGACAGCCTCGAGGCTACGGCAGTTAAACCTGAACTGCGTGCATTGGGGCGGCATATTGCAAAATGTCAGCGTAAACGCCAGCCGGTACGCATTCCGGCTATGCGCGGTAGTGAGCTAGGGCAGGTATTGCGCACGTTAGAACTGAAACGGGCCTACGCCTGATAACACGAACTGCCGTCCTGTTGGACGGCAGTTTTACCCAACTCATTAAGGAGAAACACATGACATTTTCAACCGTAGAACAGACCCGTGATAACGCGGGTGTGATCGCAGATATTACCGTTAATCCTTCCCAAGGGGGGGAAGTTATTCCCTCTGTTTCTATTGACCGCATTATTGCGCAGCGAAATGGTGGCATTGCTCAATTCATGGAGGGAATAGCATTGATCCATACGGCTGCTAAACAGCTTTCAGAGGCGGCCAACAAAGAATATTTGTATGGTTACAGCGACGTGGTCAAACAGGCGTTGGATTGGCGAGGCAAACCAGAAAAATACGGTGATGCGGTTGCCAAGCTGATTGATCGTAAAGTTTGGGATCGGCTGCTGAGTGATACCGGTATGTACACGCTGATGAGCAGCAAACAGCGGGAAGAGTGGGATCGCCAACTGAACAGCAAGGATTGTCCGGAGGTCACGCTTGATACGGTGCTGGCGACGTTCAAACAACTTAATGCCGACAAGGTTGTTACCTTTGAGAAGGGGGTAATAGATGTATTTCGCAGCCTGTCATGGGACTACAAAACCAACAGCCCATGCCGCCTTGGGAAAAAGATCATCGTAGAACGCTTTCTCAGCACATGGCGGTACGGGAAATCAAGTTTCACGTGGGAAGGGCAACAACTGCTCGATGATCTGGCGCGTCCATTTTATTTGCTTGATGGGAAGGCGGTGCCGGACTTCAGGTCAGGGGACGGTCAAAAATACGCTGATTTCTTTGGCACCGGCAACAAAATTAGCGAGTTGTGTGATCTTGAATATTTTACCGTTAAGGGCTTTGCCAAAGGGACAGGACATATCGTTTTTAAACGCCCCGATCTGGTAAATAAAATTAACGATATCGTGGCGCGCCAGTTCCCAGGGATGTTGCCACCTCGCTTGTAACCAGTAAGTCAGACCTAAGGAGGCAGGCAGGGAAATCCCTGCCTGGAAAATATGCCCGATCATTATAAATTTGAACAAATGTGCCATTTTGTCATTATTCGGTGATCATGGCTTGAGTGTGCCAATTGCAGAAATAGTGGCGAACTGTTGAGGTGTTAACTGCTATAAGCCTGCCAGGCGGATAAAAGCCCTGTGGCTTCGCCACGGCTGCTTTCGTCCCTCTGGGGCTGATTCAGTCCAGTAATGTCCCTTTTAATTCGATATCGCTGTTTGATGTTTTCCCTTCTTTGACGCCTATTTCTCCTTTCACCAGGCTTGAAAAAAAACACAATGAGCTGAAGCTCCCTGCGGTGGCCGGTCGCATGCGCCCGACCATCAGCCCCACTCGACTAGTCAGCCGTATGCGGCTGACAAATCTCGCCGAACCCGCGAGCGGTTTCGGGCCTGTCGGCTAGGGTCTGAGAGCCAACGTCAACAGCTGGCGCTTACAGGCGGCAAGTGCCGGCGCCGCTTTCACTGGTGGCTCCTTCGGCGCCACCGCTAGAGACGTCCCGCCGTTCCGGCGTGCCGGATGTGTTCATTCTCAAAGTTCTGTCGTTGCCCATCACTCGATAAGTCCCGGCGCAGAGGGCAGGGGGTAGCACCGTCGCCCAGCGCAGTACCAGGGTAGCGCTACGCCGCCGTCAAAAACTTTTTCTTTCCTTCGGTCAAAAAAACTTTTCGTCGTCGCCCTGGCACTGCGCCGTTCGTCGTTGCTCCTTTGCCCTTCGCTGCGACGGAACTCACCGAGAGATGGATTAACCATCGACAAGAGGAAAACCAGAATGAACACACAAAACGTCAACACCGCTGCTCTAGAATCTTCCGAAAGATGTGATCTCAATGACTTTGAAACTTGCCGTCTTGGTCAGTTCGCAGTTCGATTTTTTGCGCCTTCAAGTGATGGTGCTATGCATGGAAACTGCACCTACATGTGCCTTGCAAGCAGTGAATGGGATGCCGCCTTTAGATTCGGGCAGCATTGTAAGAATGTTCATTACGATATCTATTCGGTGACAGAAACAGAGCCAGTTCAGGCTGTCGCGTTAAGTACAAATAATTATCGATTTGTCCCGTTGAATTCAAAGTGTTGGCGTTGCCTTGATACAGGGTTCGTGGTGTTCGTTACAGCTGATGGAGGCATATACGATGAAATCATGCAACCATTAAAACGCTACGGCACGTTGTCCCAAATTTTCTAATTTATGCGGGGCGATGTCCCCGCTATTTATCATGGAGTTTAAATATGAAAATCGAAAATAAATCTCTTAAGGTTGGGCAGGCTGTTTACACTAATCTTTACGGGTATGGCCGTGGCGTAATTTTCGGTGTTCATGGTGAGCCTCTACCAGAAAACGTTATAAATTTTCCTGGAAATGAAATGGTTCATGGTGAAAGAATTGATCTTGATATTGTGTTTCATTGCGGAAAAATTCTTCGGAAAGTGTCTGAAAGTATTTTGCTGGGTGTTCAGTGGAAGATCTGTGATGACGTTTGTACACCGTCAGAACTAGATGAAATTCTGTCTGCCGCGTTACAGGAAGAGCATAGGAATGAGAAAGCAAAAAAAGATATGAAAGAAGTCTTTGAGGCAGAGGTTCAAAGATTGAAATTCCTACCTGATTTTTCCCACCTTAAAAAAGTAGAAAATAATAATAGCAGTGTGGCAGCAGTAGTATCTTCAAATATTCGTTTACTGCTTAAGAAAAATTTTTCTGGCGTTAAATTTTTTGTAAAGAAAGTAAGCTATAACTCAATCTCAGTGCGTTGGATTGATGGCCCAACTTGTGACAAAGTTGAAGAGATAACAAGAAAATTTAAGAGCGGATATTTTAACAGCATGGAGGATGTTTACGAGTATAACGAAAGTCCATTCAATGTTGTTTATGGTGGTATAAATTTCATCTCTATAGACAGAGATTATAGCGATGAACTCATCGAGAAAGCGATATCACTGTGCAGAATAACTTATGGTGATAAGGTTCCTGAATGGGCTGATGTAGATTCATACAAAAAGGGAAAGTTGTTCACGGTAAATGTGAACCCATTGTTCAATAATAACTTGCAAAGTGAAATCAGACTCATGCTAAAATCGTTTTAGTCAATGATGTGGCGGGTAACCCCGCCATTTTCATTATGGTTGGTTTGTCTCCTGCTTAGCGTTACTCCTCCCACGTTTTTTTGCTGTAGGTTTTGTTGCTCGGATGATATCTGATATCGCCTTCTCGCTTACTGATATATCTACCGTTTGTAACGCTGATTTGATCTCTGATGCTGTATACCCCTTTGACTTTGCTAAGGTGATAATGCTTTCTTTTAGTGATTCCAAAAGCTCAGTTCTGCTGATTTTATTAGGTGTCAAATCAGGTAAGGATTCGAGCGCCAGTTTTGCTTCTTCTAGCTGATCCTGAGTATAAAATTTAGTTCCTGCCATGTAACCCTCTGATTTAGCCATAGTAGATGTAACCACATTAAACCATATCACTTCTGAGAGGCCAAGCCCGCCTCCTCACTGACGCCTAATTAGGCAAAAAATAGCTCGCATCCAAAAGGATAGACGTAGTAAAATGACGGACAGGAAATGTTTTGTCATTACCGCCTGCACGCAGTCGATAATGCAAAACACCTGGTCAGGGCTACGCCCCGACACCCCGGTTGAGTAGTTAGAGGTTGAGCTATGTCGAAAAGCGAGTCGCGTCAGAAAGGTATAATCATCCAAATCCGATGCACCGAAGAGGAGGCTGAGGCCATCAAAGGTAAGGCCAAGGCAGCAGGGATAAGCACTTCCGAGCTACTGCGGCGCTCCGCCTTGAACCGGAAGATAATGACACGAACAGACACACGCTTGATGAACGAACTTCTTCGTTTGGGTGGTTTACAAAAACACCTCTACACCCAAATGCAAGACCAGATGACTCAGGAACTCAGTAAGCAGTTTTCTGACGTACTGGTCGAAGTGAAGAAGGCAATCATCGCTTTGGATTTGAATCTCGTACCAGCAAACGAATAAGGGCACTATGAACGTTATCATCCCACCAAAAAGACGAGACGGCGGCACCAGCTTCATGAAGCTGGTCGGCTACCTGAGTCTGCGGGATGAGAAAAAACCTGATGAAGTTATCACGCCTGATAAGACTCCAAAGACCTCTTCACGCTCCAGTCAGGCAATTTTTGATCGCCTGGTAGACTATGTTGAGCGGCGTAATGATTACTCACCCATGCAGGTTGTCGCTAGCTTTCCTGATGGGCGAGAGCAAGTCATTGTCGGGGGCGTTGAATGTGAAACAAATTGCTTTTCACTGGAGACAGCTGCAGCAGAAATGAATATGGTTTCTGCGCAGAATCGACACTGTAAAGACCCCGTCTATCACTTCATTTTATCCTGGCAAGAGGATGAGACTCCGACACCGTCTCAGGTGTTTGATAGCGCTCGCCATTGCCTGGAAAAGCTGGGGATGGCAAACCACCAATTTGTTACCGCTATCCATCGTGATACCGACAATATTCACTGCCACATCGCCGTTAATCGTGTGAATCCGGAAACGTATCGTGCAGCCAATTTGTGGAATGATGCAGACACCTTACAACAGTGTTGCCGCGTTCTGGAAAAACGTTTTGGCTTCAAACAAGATAATGGCAGTTGGGTTTGGGGTGATAACAATACATTGCGTCGTGCACCCTGGCGTTTTCGTAATGCTCCACAGGGAGCTGCCAAGCGGGAGATCTTCTCTGACAAAGAAAGCCTATATCATTATGCTGTTCGGCAGGTGCGCTCAAAAATCACCGATGCCATCAAGAACAAGACTGCAAGCTGGAACTATTTTCATCTTCTGATGCATGCCAATGGTCTGGGGTTGCGTGAACAATCGGGCGGGTTGGTTATATACGATATCGCGCGACCAGATACTATGATGGTGAAGGCATCTGATGTTCATCCGTCTCTTTCTAAGACCAGGCTTGAACCGTATTTTGGTCAGTTCGAAGCTCCACCAAGCTTTAATTCTGAAGACCTGGAAGAGGGGGGGTATGCAATCTATAACCACTACCAACCTGAATTCCAGGTGCGCGATCGGGAGGCGAGAAAAGAGCGTCGTGAAGAAAGGGCTGCTGCGCGCGATGACCTCAAATTGCGTTATAAAAAATACCGCGATACATGGGTAAAACCAGACTTGAACGTGAGAGCACGCTATCAGGAGATTGCCGCACATTATCAGTCAATGAAGGGTAATGTTCGCCATAGCTACCGCGACCCTCTGCTGCGAAAACTGATGTATCGAGTTGCTGAGTTCGAGCGAATGAAAGCCACAGCGGAGCTACGAATTCAGATCCGAGAGGAACGTAAGACGCTGTTTGAGTCAGGACAATATCGTCCGTTGTCTTACCGTTCCTGGGTGGAGCACGAAGCCTTAACGGGGGATGTTGCCGCTATTAGCCAGCTGCGTGGATGGGCGTATCGTGAGAAGCGTAAAGCGAAAGCCGCCGATCCGAATAAGCATAAAGACAGCGTATTGGTGTTCGGTGTCGCCGACGACTCACCGTTGCTCGAACGGTCTACCCATGCAACTCGTCTGCACCGGAACGGTACAGTGGAATATCTGCGTGATGGGGTTGTCGGTGTAGTCGATCGTGGTAGCCAGGTTGAGATTAAGCCCGGGTTCGAGGATTACGACGATACCGCGAATTACCACCTGGCTGCAGAGATTGCCGGCACGAAAAGTGGTGAGCGAGTTGAGGTTGTTGGCACCGACGATTTCGTTGACCGCGTACTGGTTGAGGGCTGTCGCCTGAATTACCAGCAGGAAAAAGAGGTGTTCCGGCCAACAGACAACTGGCAGCGCGGTCGCTCCGAGGTTCTCGAGCATCGCCACGTTAGACCAGAAATGGGTTATGACGCTCCAGCTGGATCTCGTCAAGCTGACGATCGCGACGATGATGCACCAACAGTAAATTCGTATTGGGGACCACGTCCTTAAACAGAGCAGTAGATAAAAAGTAAAGCGAGATAATTAATGTAAATCATATTATTAGTCGCTGATTGCACAGGGTTGAAGGCCTGTACAACCAGCTAACCATAACAACCTGTACGGGAGGCTGCCATGGCTGCCATCGATCCTAGCCAATTTAGGGCATTACACAAGTATTTTCCGGATTTAACACTCACTCAGTTGGCTACTGCCTATATGTACTCGACAGGAATCCCTGTGGGAACGATTGCTCAGCTTCGAGATGTATCGGAGGACACTGTCAAAGATTCTCTCAAAGCAGCATGTCATCGAATGCACTTAACGTCGATATCTACGATGGGGACGGCGATCCAGCTTAAGCTAAACCTTGAGTTGTTGATTGCCATTGACACCCTGCAACTAAATTGAATTTTAGACTCACAGTTTAACCAATACGTCAACCCCCTTTTAAAGGGGGTTTCGCATTTTAGGAGAAAGGATTAATCTCGCCATAATTCTTTTGAAGATGTAGGGAATTATAATAAATGACTGATAAGTCACAATGGAAAGCCGCACAGACCGTTATCGAAATGAGCCCTGATGTTAATCGGTTGTTGACTCAGGCCGCAAAGCGCTCAGGTCGTAGCAAAGTTAAAGAGGCGACAATTCGACTTGCCGATCATCTAAAAACAGTTACAGATATTGCGGTGCCTGGCCGCCGTTTCCTTTCTGATGAATCCAAGTAGCACCCTATAGAGATCCAACACCAGGGAACTCTATTTTATTAGTTTGTTTAGTGATTATAAAAATATATGGCGTTAACTCGCAGGGCCTTCTATTACCTGGAATCTTTTGAATTTTGGGTGATTGCCCGTGAGGAATTATCACGAAATGAATAATTCGTCCGTTGGGATGGGGTGCTCGTGGCCTTTGAAAAAAGGTGGCGCCCGCTTTTTAACAACCGGGGTTACTTATACACATTATCCGCTTAGCGGTTATGTGATTTTTCAATGGGAGTAACCCCGAATGGAAAGTCGGACAGTATTCCGTAACTGTTAAGACCCCTATGCAAAAATGCAATGTATCTATGGGTACGATCTGCCTGTAGAGAAGATTAGCACCACCCGCGAGGGCGGGGTGAATGGGCGTGAACGGGCAACACTGGCAGTGAAAGGATGCTGACGCAAAAGAGATTTGTGCAAGTCCATTCTAACGAGTGGACTTGCCTGAACAGCAGTTTACATTCGGATAAGGAGATGTTGATGGCAAAAGGAAAGTTAAACTCATCACAAACTTTTTCCTGTGAGTTCTCCGAACTATCGACACTAATTGCCCCTGATATAGAGAAAATAAACAGAACGCGTAAAAGAAAGCGAATTAGACGCGATACGTTATTTTACCTGGGTAATACAAAAGTGCAGGTAAAGAAAAAGTACAGGCTCTCATCCTCCGCTATAAACCCCTCTCTACCTACATCGCGTACCCGGCCTTTTGAACGTGCGGTGGCCTGTGCAAATATTCTTTGCCGAACTGTTACTAAATAAACTTCCTAAAATCGTTATTCTGCAATACCCCTGTCTTGTTTCCTGTTTATCCCACTGCGTAATTGAGGTGACTCTATTGAAAATATTTCTCCCCGTTGCCCTAGCGCCGGTGGTGTTGAGTGGATGTGCTATTAGCCCATCTTCGCCGCCGCGCCTTCCGGCTCAAGAGTTTGTGACTTCGTTGATCCAGGAGCAAATACCGATAATTCAGCGAGCACAGGCGGATCTGGCCCAAGCCAGCCGGGTTAGTTTAAAACCTGTGCGGACGGTTCCTGAGTCCAGGCCAGCAGGCACATCGTTGAGGCGTCAGCCGGAGGTCATTCAGCCTAGGGCGCTTGCAGGTCAGCCGGTACCTACCCTGCAGGCTATCCGCTATATCGGAGAGCGGCCAGCCAGTCTGACGCTTGCCAAGCCGGGCAAAGCTTCAACGCTCCGTCAGGCTATACGGCAGATTACCCCTCCTGGTTGGCAAGTGACTTTCTCTCAAGAGCTTAAACCGGATGCCCGCACTTCACTGCAATGGCGCGGTAACGATCAGTGGCCGTTTGTGCTGGATGACGTGCTGCAGCAACAGGGCAAGGTCGCGCTGGTCGATTGGTCAACCCAACGGATTTCCGTCGCGGCCAAATCTGTTGAATTTACTCCCGGGGCCGTGGCTGCAAATTCGCCTAAAAGCGCATCAGTTACCCTGTCCTCAACCCCAGCGGTAACCGATAAGAAAGGCAGTGTGGTATCTGGCCGTAATCCATTTGGTGGCAGTAAGCCGGTAGCCACCTCGAGCCCTACCCCGGCGGTAAAAACTACAGCTTCGGTAACACTGCCCAAATCGGTCATTAAACCAAAGGTTTGGCGGATCGAAGCGGGGAGCACGTTGAAAGATACCCTGTTCAGTTGGGCGGCGGCAGAGAAGTGTTCTACCCCTGGTGTCGCTAACTGGACTGTCGCCTGGTTGACATCGGTGAATTACCGCATCGACGCCCCACTCCAGTTTGAAGGCAGTTTCCGGGATGCATTGAATAGCCTGTTCACCTTATACGGTACGGCCAAAGTGCCATTGTATGCCGGTATTCGCCATGTCCAATGTGTCATCTCGGTTGATGACAAGGAAATCCATTGATGGACATTCAGTAACATCCTTTCCCCTTCTGTTCAGAGGTTGCATCCGCAGCCTTATCTCCTGGAGGTTTGCATGAATTATCGCGGCACAGTGAACGTCGGCGTGATCGTCCTATGCACCATATTCTGGATAGTGCTTTGGAGGGCAATCTGATGTTTTACTGGATTTTATCTGTATTCCTGGGGTTCCTGGTATGGGTCAACATTTCTCCCCATGACCAGGCCGGGACTCAGCTACAGGATAGCACGCTGAGTCAGCGCGCTATTCAAACCATCCGTTACATCAATGACATCAATGACTGGCGCTATAACAACCCTGCACAAAAAGACGGCGTGATCCCCGACAGTGCCTTCGGCTGGTCATCCGTTGGAGGGTTGCGCAATGTTTTGCAGGCTGATCGTGTGTATGTCTATCAGCCAGATCAACCTGGGTTGATGGCGGCATTGTTGGCTCAGAGCCGACATTCCGCGCTGGTTGGCAAAGTTGTCGGAAGACGCCTCATCGACAGTGTTGGCAATGACATGCAGGTAAATGTGCCGGCGAGCATTACTGACGGCAGCCTGGTGTACCTCAACTAATCTCCCCTAATAAGGTTAACAATGAAAAAACACCTCCCCTTGACCGGGTTGGCGGCGACGTTGTGTTTGCTGCTTTCCGGCTGTGCGCCGCTTGAGCGCATCGATAAGATCGATAATCAAGTATCACGAGACGAAAATCAGGCAGATAAACATATGCATGCTCTTAAACAGGGCTCTGTGGTGCGTGATTTAACCTCTCAGTGGATCAACCCTTACCCGTTAAATGCTCAACCAGGGGGCAATAGTTTGCTGCCTCCTTGCGCTGTGGCCATCAATCGTCCTGGGAGCATCACACTGGCGGAAGTCAGTGCTTTTATCAGTAAGCGTTGTCGTTTGCCTGTGGTGGTGACGCCTGATGCACAAGCTATCTTGGCACCGACGGGTGGCAAAACTGAGCAGATAAGTGGCCCGGTTCCGGCGCCAGATCCGAATGGGTTGGTGCCGTTAGCCGCGTTGGGCGGTTCATCTACCCGTGCTGCGCCGGTCGTCAGTGGTGGCACTGCGCTCAGGGGGGTGTTCTGGCAGGGCGAGTTGGGGGGATTGCTTGATAATGTCACTACTCGTCTTGGGCTGTCATGGCGTTATGAGCAGGGTCGGATCGCCATTTTCTATCTCGACACCCGGACGTTCCCGGTCATGTTCATGGACAGCAAGGCGAGTTTTGGCTCTAAAACCGTGAGCGGCACCACTTCATCGATGGGGGCAACGGGTGACAGCAGTGGCGGTGGACTCAGCGGTGACTCCAATACCTCTCAGGCGACTGAGATGGAAATCAAATCCAGCCTGTACGAGGACGTCACCAATACCATTAAGTCGATGTTAACGCCCGGTACCGGTCGCATGAATTTGTCCGCCGGCGTCCTTACGGTGACGGATACGCCACGCGTTCTTGAGCAGATAGGCCGTTATCTGGAAGACCGCAATAAAGAACTCAACCGCCAGGTCGTTCTCAACGTGCAGGTCTACAGCGTCGAAAAACGCACTCAGGATCAGTACGGCATCGACTGGAACGCCGTATTCAACAGTGGCAGCGTCGGCTTGTCACTGACCAACGCGTTTACCGGCGCGGCTTCAGATGCGTTGAACGGTGGGGTTTCTATCCTTGATGGCAAAGGGGCGGGCACCAAAGCCTTTATCAAAGCCCTGTCTGAACAGGCGAATGTCAGCGTAATGACAGAGGCCTCGAGCATGACCACTAACCTGTCAGCGGTGCCGATCCAAGTTGCGCTGCAGCAGGACTATGCCTCCAACGTCACTACGGAGAACACGGCCAACGTCGGTTCATCGAGCAGTATCACCAAATCCACGATCACAACCGGTTTCAACATGACCGTGCTGCCGTTCCTGATGCCCCAGTCGCCAAAAATGCAGCTGCAGTTTGCGATCAATATGTCAGATGACCCGACCATGCGCACGTTCACGAGTGAAAAAACGTCGGTTGAGTTGATGAAAACACGCCTCAAAACCTTTACCCAGCGCGTCATTATGCAATCCGGACAAACGTTGGTTCTCAGTGGTTACCAATCTCTCAACAACACCGCAAATCGCCAGGGCGTCGGCAGCTTCCGCTTCTTTGGACTCGGCGGCGGTGCCAACGGCGAAAATAACAAAACCATGCTGGTCATTCTTATCACTCCGGTCATTTTGGGATAAGCCATGAAACAACAGACTACCTACACGCTGCAGAATGGGAACGCCTGGCTTGTGGCCGGGTTGCACTGGCAGTATTTGCCGCTGCGTGGGCGCCGCAGCATGCGTTTGCGTGCGAAGGAGGCCAAGGCTACGCATTGGGCAGCATTGCCAACCGGTGACGGCCAGGCACAAGGCACCTTATTGGGCACTGTCAATCTCGCCGGCAAGGCTGTTCGAAAAGGAGGCGGGCTGGCATCGATGGCGTTGGCGGTTCTGCCGGCATTGCCAGAGGCGTGTTATGGCGTTTTCCCGTTATCCAATGGGCAATACTGGTTCGTCGCTGTCAGTGACGGCATGCTTTCCCCGTTCGGTGATATCGTCGGGGATGAAACGGCTATACGCACTGCGGTTTCAAATTTTCTGGCGATCACCTCAGCGCCTGCTGCGGGGTGGATGATATATGCTCCTGGCGGTTTCTTTCCCGGGGAAGACACGGAAGATAAATCGCTCACCGACTTGGTCGATAGCAAGGTCGGTTTGCGCCGGGCCAGGCTGAGTCAGACTCATGATCCGAAGGTACTGTGGCTTTGGGGCATGGCAGTGGTGGTCCTGGGGGCCGGGTATGTGGGTTATTCGGCCTGGGAGAAACACCAGGAAGATGCGCGCATAGCAGCAGCTCAGGCCGCGCTGATGGCCAGGCAACAGATGGCACAACAGGCGCCGGCCGACAACCTGAAACCCTGGGCTACACAACCGCGGTTTCCACCGATGCTCAGTGCCTGCAGTCGCGTATGGAAAGATGCGCAGATCTCTATTGCAGGCTGGGTTTTCAATACGGCAACGTGTGATTCGCAGGGAAAAATCATACTGCACTACACCTTGCCGAACGGTGGCACCGTAGGGGATTTTGCCTTGCGCTTACCCGTGCTCTATGGTTCAGATATTCAACCCGTTTTTAATATTCCCGGTAGCGCAGACGACGCCTCTTTTGCGTTACCGGTGCCACTTTCTCCTCCAGAACATCCCGAAGATCTTCTCCCGGGCAGCCAGCAAATTCAGCACTTAACCAGTTATGCCCAGCGTATCAATGCGCGCTTGCGCCTAAGCGAAATGGACGTGAGCACGCAGTTAACGCAGGGCGACGTACAAAATCTGCCGTGGCGTACCTACAGCTTCACGTTCATTACCGATATTCCGCCCGATCGGTTGTTTGCGCCAACGCGCTTCAACAGCAGTGGAATACGGGCGTCCAGCATCACGACCACGCTCAAAAACAACCGTCTGGAATACACCATTGAGGGACTTCTGTATGCCAACCGCTAAATCCAGAGTAACGCCCTGGGCGTTGTGCCTGGTGCTGATTGCACCTGGTGTCTTCGCCGCGCCGGTCGCAGATATACCGGCGGCTCCGCCCGCTTCACCGCCGGTGAAGCCACCCACGGCAGCGGATCTTCCTCTGCCTACCACGTTCGCGCGCGCGGAGGCTGGGCGAGCGTTAAATCTTGGTCAACTGGAAGCCATCCAGGCAGAGACAGTGCTGTATGAGGCCCAGCTGGCCAGGGCCAAGGCGCTGAATGAACTGCAAAAGAACGGGTATGACCGTGCTCTGGATCAGCCTTTCAACCCGGCGCCACCTTCTCAGGACAACAAATCCGAGGTCAAGGGCGCGGTGCAAGATGCTGCTCCACCGCAGATTGTGGAGATCACCGGCGCGGGTAAGGGCTTCACGGCCGTGCTGGCACTCAGCAACGGCAATCAGGTTACGGTGCAGGTGGGGAATCGTATCCCGGGTACGGAGTTCGTTGTTAAACGGATCAACATCAATGAAGTCGTGGTGTCCGGGAAGAACCAAACACTGGTCTCTCTTTCCTTTGCGGGGTAACCCATATGTATGAGAAACGTGGTTCAACCTATATCCATTTAGATCTGGCCAACACCGATGCCCCGACGCTATATGTGTCTGACGCCCATAATAACAGTCTGGCCGTCACGTCAGAGATTGCCGGCGCGTATAAGAAATACCCCCGACTGCAGGTTAAGCGGGTTCAGCTCGACAAGCTAAAAGAGTTGCAGCAAAGCCAGCTCACCGAGAACCCCGAGGCTAATGATTATTCCTCTCAACAGGCGAAAATCATCGATTTCTTTCGGGAAGCCAAGAAGAAAGGCGCCAGTGATATTCATCTGCTGATCGGAATGAATAATGTGACAGTGGTGCAATTTCGTGTGCACGGCGACCTCGAAACGGTGACGCAGCTGGATCGCGCCGAAGGAATGACGCTGGCGTCAACGATTGTGATGTCGATGTGCGATGTGGCCGAGAAGAGTTTTAACCCCAATCGCGCTCAGGATGGGCGGGTGCGTAAAGAGTTTCTGCAAGGGCTTCAGCTCTTCGGGGCGCGTTATGCGCATACGCCGGCAGAATTCGGTCTATATGTGGTCATGCGCATTTTGCCCGATGAGGGTAAAACGCCGCCTACGCTCGACGAATTGGGTTTTCTACAGGAACAGCAAACGCTTATTCGCCGTATGCTGGCGCGCCCTGAAGGCGTCATCATCCTGTCCGGCCCTACCGGTTCTGGGAAAAGTACCTCACTGCGCACATTCAGCGAAATGTACCTGTCGTTTACCGGGCATCGAAAACGACTGATGACGCTGGAAGACCCTCCAGAAGGATTGATTTTGGGCGCGGTACAAACCCCCATCATTGCCGATAAAAACGATCCGGACGCTGTTAGCCGTGCCTGGGTCAGGTCTATTTCTGCCGCATTACGGCTGGACCCTGATGCCATGGTCGTCGGCGAAATTCGTGATGCCAACTCGGTTAAGTCTGCTTTGACGGCGGCCAAGTCAGGACACCTGGTGGAAACCACGCTGCATGCGAATGATGCGGTCGGCATTCTTGATCGCCTGACTGATACTCTGGGTATCCCCATGGGCCAGGTGGCTGATCCTCAAGTCATGATTGGGTTAATCGCACAGCGGCTGGTGCAGCTGTTATGCCCTCACTGCAAGAAACGCTGGGAGGCGGTCAGAGCAAGTCTGGGAGAGGAGAAAAGAGCGCTGCTTGAACGCTTTTGTCAGGTCGAAAAGCTGGCTTTTCGCCATCCTGAGGGATGTGAGCACTGTTACAAAGGCGTAATCGGCCGGCGTGTTATCGCTGAAGTCATTCGTCCCGATGCCAGATTCATGGAGCTGTTTCGCCATGAGGGCAAACTGGCTGCGCGCAGTTATTGGGTGAATGCGCTGGGCGGTATCACGCGCGGTCAGCACCTGATGCGTTATCTCAATGACGGACTGGTCGACCCGATTGATGCGGACTATATCAGCCCGCTGGACGAGGACAGCCTGACATTGTTACCCCCGGAGGCAGCATCATGATTTCCCGTTTGCGCGAACGGTTGACGGCGCTACGGGGCAGGATGCCGTCATCGGAAACAATGAATGAAGGGGTAGGGCGCTGGTTGGCGCAAAAGACATTCTCCACCGCTGACCGCCTGACGCTCTACGAGGATCTGGCTTTCCTGCTCGACAACAACCTCAAAGTTGAGAAAGCCATCAATTCAATGATAGGGAGCTATGGCAATAAACGCCCGCCGGTCGTCTATTGCCTGGAGGATATGCTCAGTGCCCTGCGTCAGGGCCGGTCAGTCGACCAGGGATTGGCGTCCTGGATACCCCGGCAGGAGGCCGCCATCCTCAGCTCTGGCGTTCAGGACGGCAACCTAGCTGCTGCCCTATACCGGGCGATCACCGTGGTACAGGGCATGTCGGATATGAAATCAGCATTGGTGTCCACGTTGGCTTACCCGATGCTGTTGCTGGCTACCACGTTTGCCATGATGAAGATGGTCACTGTTTATTTCCTTCCCCGCCTGGAGTCATTGTCTGCCCGAGATAATTGGACTGGGGCGTTGTGGTGGCTCAGCGCCATCTCAGAATTCTTTGTCAATCATGCAATTATTCTTGGTGGGCTGGTACTCCTGCTGATTGGCTTCGTCATCTGGTCAATGCCGAACTTGACGGGAACGGTGCGGCAGCATGTTTTGGACCGTCTATTGCCCTGGAGCGTGTATCGCGACGTGCTGGGAGTGGGTTTTTTACTTAATTTCAGTGCGTTGATGCGTGCTCAGGTGAAGACGGAAGACGCCATCGACATGCTGAGCCGTTATGCACCGCCCTGGTTATATGAGCGATTGGCCGCAACCCAGCGTCAGGTTAGGCAAGGTGACCACCTCGGGTTGGCGTTGCGCAATGCCGGCTACGGATTTCCCTCTCCGCGTGCTATCGACAAACTGGTCCTGCTGACCGACGGCGATAACGCTGAAATCATTATTGAAAATTTTGCACGGGCCTGGCTTGTGCAAACTGTAGCCCGGATCAAGCGGACGGCGTCTTTGCTTTCTTACATCGCATTGGGCACCAACGCTGGCTACATGATCCTGATCCTCCTGGCCACACAAAACCTCAACGACCTCGTGGGCACACGTTAAGCCGCCCACTCTCATCAAAACCTAAAGGAAACAGTAATGGAACTGACACAAACTCGACAGTCAGCAATCAACCGTGGGGTTATTACCCTGCTTGAAGCGGCTATTTATTTTGTTCTTGTCCTCGTTGTATTAGCTATCGCCATTACCCAGGGCGGAGGGCTGTTTAACCGCAACGACGCCAGTACGGAGTACAATAATGCCGCAGAACTTCTGACCAACACCCGCACCATGTTGAAAACATCCGGTGTTTATAATTTTGCCGCCGCTGACGCCATGACCGGCGCCCTGATCCAGTTCGGGGGCGCGCCGGCCAACATGACGGTTGTCGGTACCAAATCCTCGGGTAGCGCCAAGTTGCAAAACCTGTGGGGGGGCGCTGTCACCGTGCAACCCGTGGCAACGGCCGGTGGGCAGAAATCCTCCTTCTCTCTGACTTACGCGGCCGTTCCTCAAGAGGCGTGCATTACTCTGGCCACAAAACTGAGTGCGGCGCCGAGTGTTGTTACCACCATGGTCAACGGCACATCGACGAATGGCGCGATCGCTGCCAGCGCCGTGGGGGCGCAGTGTACTGCCGATAAAGGATCTGTTGGGCAGAACACCCTTACCTTTACCAGCAACACCTGATGCCCATCCTGCCGGCAACGTTCTGTTGCCGGCCTCCATCTGGAGTGCATTCTCATGTTGTTTTCCTTTCAACGAGCTCTGGCCTGCCTGGTGCTGGGCTGGGCATTATTATTTTCGCTGCCGGCACAGGCGTTCTGTTTTAACGAGGCAGGTGCGCGCTATAAAGTCGACCCTTTATTACTTCGCTCAATGGCGACTGTCGAAAGCAGCCTAAATCCTCAAGCCATTGGCAAAAATCGCGATAAAGCCGGACGAGTTACCAGCCGTGACTTCGGGTTGATGCAAATCAATGACCGACATATTCCCCAATTGCGCGCGTTGGGCATCATCCGCAGTGAGCAGGATTTGCTGACCAACAGCTGTCTCAACGTGCAGATCGGGGCCTGGATATTGGCAAAGCACCTCAAACAATGCGGGGTAAATTGGCAATGCCTCGGCTCCTATAATGCCGGATTCGCAGATAACAACGGTCCGAGGCGTATGATTTACGCGCGGAAAGTGTATGCGATGTACATGAAACTGAAAGGAGGTGCTGCCTGATGGCTTTGTATCTCCTGAAGTTCTCGTTACTGATGGTATGCGCCGGCGCCACTCTGTTTATTGGCGCCCAGCCGTTGGTTCATCGAGCGAAACAATTCTTGCTTGAACATGATGGCCCACCCCTTACTCGGCGGCAGGTCAGAGGCGTCACAATAGTTTTTGTCGGCAGCGGTACTGCACTGATCGCAACAACAGCCCTTGTGGGGCATCCCTGGGCAGGTACTGTCAAAATTCTGGGGCTGCTGGCCTGGGGTATTCCCATGGTGCTGCTTGATTTGCGCAATTACTGGCTACCGCTGCGATATACCTCAGGTTTTTGGCTGACAGGTCTGCTGTTTACCTTGATGCCTGGCAGTACACTTGCCCTGACTGAGGCGCTCACAGGCAGTATCGGCATGTTTTTGTTCCTCTATGCCTTTCACTATGGCGCCAAGCATCTGCGGGGGGAAGAAGGGTTCGGCATGGGCGATGTGCATTTGATCGCCGCGCTGAGTGCCTGGTTCCCCTGGCAGCTCGCCAGCGTGCTGAGCGGATGTGCATTCTTGCTGTTTATCGTCGGGGCATTACTGACGGACAAAACGACTCAACCCTATGCTCCCTGGCTATTCGTGTTACTGGCAATACTGGCCGGTAGCTTCCCTCAATTGATCCTAACAGGTGCCTTATGACTGCTGAAGTTGTCACCCCCCGTATCAACCGGGGGGTATCGTTGATCTCTATGGCCATCGTTCTGGGGATCGTGTTGATTGCCGCCCCTATCGGGTTGGAACGATATTCCAACTATATTGAAGAACAGACCTGGGTCGTGACTGCGACACACCTGAGCACAGTAAGCGAGGGTGCCCGTCGATATGTTAAAGATAACTACGATACGTTGCTGAATCAGGTAAAAGGGGGCGGCAACGTCACGGTAACCGGCCAGACCCTGCGTGATAAAGGGTATTTGCCGGCTGGGTTTTCCCTTACCAACAATAACGGCCAAACCTATATTCTTGCCGTGACACGCAATCCTTCGCAAACCGACAAGCTGGTCGCCTTTGTTTTGACCACCGGCGGTCAAAATATTACGTTCAAGGGCCAACGCTATATCGCTCAGAACACGTCTGGCTTGGGGGGGTATATCGAACCCGTCAATGTTGCCAACGGCGCCGGCGGTGGCTGGCAGGTCAACCTGACGAATATGGGGCTAAGTGGACAGAGTGGACACCTGGCCGCTTACCTGACGTCCGATGTATTGGCAGGTGGGGCTGAAGAAAGCGATCGTTTGTATCGCTTCCAGGTTAATGGTCGCCCCGATCTTAATAAGATGCATACTGCGATTGATATGGGGGGGAACAACCTTAATGCCGCTAATGATATCAACGCACAAACAGGTAATTACCAGCAGAATGTAAATGCTCAAAACGTTGTATCACGGGATGGTGTGGTTGCGGGAGGTGGAATTGCCGCTGCAGGGGATGTTCGTAGTAATTACGGCTGGTTGGTAACAAAACATGGTAAGGGTTGGCTCAACGAAGACCACGGCGGCGGATTTTACATGGATGACAACGACTGGATTCGTTCGGTTAATAACAAAGGTATTTATACCGGCGGTCAACTGAAAGGTGGGAGCGTTCGTGCAGACGGCCGGGCATCTGTCGGTGAATATCTGCAGCTTGATGGCACGGCAAATGCTGGTTGGGGATGCGGCCCAAATGGACTTGTAGGTAGGACACCGGAAGGCGTACTGCTCTCTTGCCAAAATGGCATATGGAAGTCCTTGGGGGCGTTAGATACATTTAATGTGACGAGCGATGAGCAATGCCAAAACCTAAAAGAAGCCAGAGCCTATTGCCCTGCGGGAACAAAATTAGTCTCTGGAGGATATCGACTGTCTCGTTGGACATCTAATGATTCAGCACATAACTCCCCTGATGCTGCTTATCCTGACGTCTTTTCAAATAGCTGGATTGTAGTTACGCCTAATAATGAATGGCGTACAACATGTTTTCAGTCTATTGCAATTTGTACGAAATGATACGAAGTTGTTGAGGGTGGCATTGCATAACTCAATGTAATATAATGGTTTATTAATTCACTGAATTTAAAGAATCTTCATGAAACAAGATAAACTGGCTAGCGTCCAAGCGCTGAGAGGACTGGCAGCGCTTGCTGTCATGTTATTTCACTTTCGTTGGAATATAAACCTTTCCTATCCTAATCTGGGTGATCAGTTATTCGGATGGGGGGCTGTTGGTGTTGATGTATTCTTCATAATAAGCGGATTTGTCATCACGCTTTCAGCGAAGAAACTAACACCAGGACTATCAGCGGCAGGGGTGTTTTTGAAACATCGCGCAAGGAGAATACTTCCGGCCTATTTTATTATTCTGCTAATTACCTTCCTTTTATCTGGAGCCATGAGCACGTTCCATTATCCAGATAAAGTGAGTAATTTAATAAGTGCAATCACGTTCTCCCCAATCGATGCCAATCATGCCCCCTTCTATGTGGATGATAGTGGTTTCTATGGTATTAGGTGGACACTGAATTACGAAGTGTTGTTCTACTTAGTTATGGCAGTTTGTCTGATATCAAAATACCGATGGCCATTGTTGTTTGGTATGTTTTCGTTAAGTCTGGTTGTTTTCCCTATGTTGGCTGGACATTCACCGACCTTGGATGTTAGTGGTTATCAATTCGATTCAGCTTACTTAAATCTCATGACGAACCCCATCATATGGATGTTTTTGGTGGGCGTTGCTTTTGGTCTTGTTTATCCCTATACAAAAAAGCTAAATGGCCAGTTGCGCATGTCAATATTAATTGTGTCGATAATCGTTATAGGCTACTGCATTCTATTTGTCCCGTCATGGGGGCATGGGATGACGATGTCAGGATGGTATTTGTCAATTTTGTTTATTGCAGTGGTATTAAATGATGAGCTTGTAACGAAATGTATTCCTGCCTTCTTTATTACCTTGGGAGAGATATCATTCTCTCTCTATCTCATCCACACGCTAATGAATGGTGGGATAGGTAAACGGTTTGAAGACATTGGTGTGGCTGATGGTATGCCAAGGTTTGCTTTGTCATGTGTTGTATCTATCGTATTGGCATACTTGTCATATAGATTTATTGAAAGGCCAGTGAGTCGGAGAAAGAAAGAAACAGTAAAGCATGAGTCTGTGTAGATAATAAAAGGGGGCGCAAAGCCTCCTTTTCTTTAATTTTTTTTTCGAGTTCCGCTCTAAATTCCAATCAACCAAAAAATCAGATATACAGGATAAAGAAACATGAAAATTTATTGCATGTTACTCTTTGTGCCTGTGGTGCTTAGTGGATGTCAACTTCCGGCTAAAAGTATCACAGTCATGCCGCTAAAAAATACGGACACTCAATATAATGCTGAGCAGATTCAAAACGCGCAGAATAATTTGTATTTGTCCGGTGCGATAAACCAAGTTCGAGCACCTTTATTTACTCCAGGTATCAGTGCCAATTCTCAGCGCGTAACCCTCAACAGGGATGGCGATGCTGTCGAGCTGCTTTCTCATCTGGCCCGACAACGTGGGTTGACCTTTAACTGGACGGGTGTGCGGCTTCCATTGCCGGTCAATCTGCATGTAAACGGCGTCACCTACCAGAACCTATTGCGAATGATTGAAGTCCAGACTGCCTGGCGGGCCACACTGCATGAGTTTCCTGGCCAGCTCACGCTGGTCTTTTTACAACCAGAAAAACCGAGGGGGCGTAGATGAAAAAGTCCATTCTGACGCTACTTTTCGTCAATGGCGTACTGTGCGGCCAGGCAGCAGCTGCACAATCCCCTTCAGAGTCTGCACCGCCGGATATGAGCAGTTACCTTAGCCCTTCACAACCATCATCGTCGGATATTTCGGAAACCCGTCGCCAACTGCTCGAAGAAGCTGGGCGTACATTGGGGTTTCGAGGTGGAAAAGCGCAGCGTGCCTGGGAGTTACGTCAAACCCTTGATGCTGTAGCCAAGAATTTGGATGCCTTATATGACTTCCGAACCTTGATCAGTCGTCAAGGATGGCTACCACCGGTGATCAGTGAAGCGCAGGATGTGGCCCATATCACACCTAATCAAATAAGAACCGCTACGCATGTGTATGAAATTCTCACACCGGAGCGTTTTGTCAGTAACCCGCCATCCTGGCGGAGTTGGCTTAACGCCGGCTTGTCCACTTCGGCAGTTGATGGGCCTGAAGCGGCAGTGATTCCGGCCAACGGTGCCCAGAAAGCGCTGTGGCAGGCGGCTGTACGAAAGGGATGGGAAGAGGGGCGGGAGAGTGCTGATCATACATTGGAAGCCAATTTCAATCGCCTTACCCGGGATTATCGCGGCATGTTGGTTTACTCACGCTTGTTGCAACAGGGGTATATCACCTCTCCGGTGGTGACTGACCAGCAACAAACCGTCAGTGGCGATCGCAGCAAGTTGACCACGGGTGATCGAGTTCGTCGTCTTAAGGAGCACGCTGGATTTGTGCCTGATAAGACGAAATGGAAGCCGGTCATACACAGAGAGGGAGAAAATGACTGAATCGACTGAGTTTATTCCCTATAACTTCGAGACCGGCCTAGATGGCAATGCACTTAAAACGTTTTTTGTCTGGTGTGCTAAGCAGAGTGTCAGTGATATCCATATTCAGGGCGGCAATCACCTGGTTGTCAGCCACCACGGTCGATTGAGACGAGCCAGTACCTTTGTGCTGGCTGACGATACCCTGTCCAAACTGATTGACGAGATCTTTGAACCGGAGGTGCGGGCAACGGCTGGGGGCGGCTATCCAGTCGACAGAGCGCTGCAGCTCGATGGCGACATGTACCAGCGCTATGGTCTGGATCGTGGTGAACGGTTGCGCTTTCGCTGCAATTTTGTGCAGTCTACGGCTGGGCGGTTGGATACGACTATTGCACTGACCATGCGGGTCATCCCGACCGCTATCCCCGAGCTGGATTCGTTGGGCATCGAGGATGACCTGCGCAGTGTTGTTCTGCCTCATAAGGGATTGGCCTTCATTGGCGGTGAAACCGGCTCTGGGAAAAGTACCTTTCTGGCATCGGTCTATCGGCACTGTATCGATCACGATCCTGACCGGAAAGTGACGACGACGGAAGATCCGATAGAGTTTGTTCTGGGTAAGAGCGGTGATATTTTGCCGGCGACTCAGCTGCAGATCCGTCGTGATGTTCCTAATTTTGCTGAGGGTATCCGCGCTGACCTGCGGCGCGCACCCTCGGTGATTGGCGTCGGGGAGATGCGTGATCGAGAAACTGTGGAAGCAGGGATTCAGGCTGGCCAGCTAGGCCATTTATGCCTATCGACACTGCATATTCACTCCCCCGGAGAGGCCATTCCTCGCTGTTTGAACCTATTCCAGGCGGAGATCCGTGAGGCAATCGCGCATGACATGCTCGGTGTGCTGCAATACATCGTGGTGCAGAAGTTGCTAAGGACAACTGATGGCAAACGGCAAGCTGTGCGCGAATACATTATTTTTGATGATCCTTTGCGAGAAAGGCTATCGGAAATGCCATACGTCAAATGGGGCCAACACATTGACGGCATTATTCGGACAGAGAAACGACGCATTGCCGATCATGCCTGGCAGCTGTATTTACAAGGGCGGATCGCACGCAGCGAGTTGGCCGTCGCCCTTACGAGCCATCAGTTGCGTGAACTGGAGCGAGGTCATTCACATGCATGATGAGCAGGAACCTTTGCCACCGGGCTATTGGCGCAATGCTTCTCGCAAACTCAATGTTTACGGTGTTCCGGCCCCGTTATTTTTGCTTTACCTGTTCTGGTTCCGCTTCCCTACCTGGGACACGATTTATGTGATCAGCGGCATCATCATTTTTTTCCGCATTCTGTCGGCCTTTGGTTGGACATTGACGGTACTTATTGCGCGGTTGGTCTATCTGCTGCGTGGAAAACTGCTGTCGGGTCGACCGTGGTGGTACCGCCGTTTTACTGAAGGTGAGTGACTAGCATAAAGGCCTTTAGGGTGCCGGGAGAGGTATCGAAGTCGAGGAGATCATAATGGGAGAAAAAACCAAAAATCGTCTTTGGTTGGCGGTGCGTCACGAAGAACGCGAGAAGGCTCGCAAAGCCGCAGGGCTACTTGATGATGGCCGTTCGGCGCTGGCCTGGGATAAAGATGCGGTTCTGTGGTATGCGCGACCGGGGTGTGATATCGAGCGCGTGAAGGCTTGGTTACCCGACAAGACCATCAGCACTGGCGGCGGTGATGCCCAGGCAGAATTTCACGATGCCCTTACGCAGGCGGGGTTAATCGTGAAAGGGTTGCCGGTGATGGATGGGAAACGGCATCGCGTCGCTACACTGGAGGATAAGAAGGGGCAAAAAAGTGGTGTTTATCGCGGGTTCCTTGATCGGCGCCCCGGCGGTTGGTTCATCAACTATCACCGGGCTGAGACGGAAAAGTCTGTCACGAATTGGAAAGCCAGTGGAACAGAAGCCGATCCCGTTGCCCGGCTCCACATTCGAGCAGCTGCTCGCCAGGCGCACGATGAAGCTGAACGGGCGCGAGAGGCCAATTACCGCCGACAGACGGCGAAAGCGCAGGCGCTATACGACAAGCTTCCGGGCGCAGACCCTGCCCATCCTTATCTGGTGCGAAAGGGGATATCCCCGACGCCGGAGCTGCGACAAACTCAAAACGGTGCCCTGGTGGTGCCGTTTTTTAATGCTGAGGGTGAATTTCGCACCTTGCAGTACATCACGCCTGACGGCGATAAGCGGCTTTACAGCGATGCGCCAAAGCAGGGGAATTTCTTGGTGGTGGGCGGCCCGCTAACGCCTGACGCCCCTGTGTTGTATGCCGAGGGGTATGCCACGGCCAGAAGCCTGAATCTTGCTACTGGCCAGCCGGTCGTAATGACCATTGATGCCGGCAACATGGCCGCAATTGCCAACGTACTGCACGCGCGTTATCCCGATACCCCACATATCTTCCTTGCCGATTTGGATCATGCAAAGAAGGTGAACAAAGGGGTGATGATGGCTACTCAGGCTGCGTCATCAGTGACTTACGGTGCTGCAATTGTGCCTGATTTTACTGATGCAGAAAAAAAACTGGGGCTGACCGATTTCAATGACCTTCACCAGTCGCGAGGGCTGGATGGGCTACGTTTGCTCGTGACCGCCAACATTGCCCGTGCACTGGATATTATCCAAGAGGAAAGAGAAAAAATGAACCATCCATCCGATGGCGCTCCGCTGCCCATTCCGGAAGAACCACCGTTTGCACCGGTTGAAGCAGTGCCGCCGATGCCGACAGAGCCGCCCTCTATTCAGGCCGATGTCGGGCCTGTTGAGCCGATTGTTGATCACCTTCCCGTAGTCGATGAAACGCCGATCGATATTAACGATTATGCGTCCTGGGCCGCGCAAGCCGAGACATCGGGCGTACCGTTACCTGATATGGGCGCCGAACCTGAAGAAGGCTCTGTGGTTTCTGATGTAGCCGATCGTTCCGGCGACACGCCTATTTCTCTGGCAGGACGGCTTAATCCTGAAGGAAGTGCGCCAGAACCTGCAC
Organism: Serratia sp. CY55921; assembly: GCF_052167655.1. Lineage (NCBI taxonomy): Bacteria > Pseudomonadati > Pseudomonadota > Gammaproteobacteria > Enterobacterales > Yersiniaceae > Serratia > Serratia sp. CY55921. Next base: position 62,928 of record NZ_JBJNMU010000010.1, read on the forward strand.
CGGTTGATGCTGCAGAACACATTGCACCGATTCCTGAGGCTGCTGAACCAACACGGGAGATACCATCCGATACGGTCAGTGACCTGGAGGATGTGCCGCCTCGCCAACACAGTGAACCTCAGCTAGAAAATGCCATACCGGCGTCACAATGGGCCCATCATTCGGAGTCCGAACAGGCTCAGAAATCATCAACAGTCGATGCAATCTGGGTGGGCCCACCACGTCCGAGCAGCGAGGCGGCTGATCCTGATGTGGCGTTGATAGACAAGGATGCGTTACTTCAGCGGCTGTCATGGGAAAAGCAGGGGGACAATGCGGTTCTCTACAAATTGGATAACGAACCCGCGTTCATCGATCGGGGCTCCCGATTGGATATGGCGGAGGGGGCCAGCCAAAGCGATGAGAAGGTACTGGCGGCGTTGTTGACCGCGGCACAGTATTACCGTGGCCGTATTGAATTGACCGGCAGTGACGCTTTTCAGGAAAAAGCGATCGCCCTGATTGCCCGGCATGAAATCAATGTGACGATGAAGGTCCCTGCCCAGCAGGCCATGTTGGAAGATGCGCGGAAAAAGTTGGCTACGCCAGTGCCAGTTAGTGACGCTGTCACCGGTGATGCCGTGCCAATGCCGGAAAATTCCCCCGCATCGCAACCGGCTACATCGCCGGTGCACCATTCCGGCCCTGCAGCTGCCACACCGCCCGCCGCACCGCAAGAAGCTGAGCCAGTTGTTGAGACGCGGAATCATCCAGCAGCCAGGCAGCAAGAGAATGCCGCCCATCCTGACAGCGGTATTCCTGCCGCTATTCACCAAAGCTACAAAGCCGCGGCGGCGGGTGTCACCGGCAAAGTCCTCAAATGTGGTACCGCCCCTTTCCGTTTTGAACCCGGAGAATCACAAAGCTCGTTCATTACGCTGCGGACACGGGAGGGAAAACAAACATTTTGGGGTAAGGAGTTGGCGGGGCTAATACGTGAAACCCGTATCCAGCCCGGTCGTATGGCCACGCTTACCTGGTTGGGGAAAGAAGCCGTAACCGTGCAGGTTCCGCAGAAAGACGATCAGGGGGTGGTTACCCACTTTGAGTCAAAAACAGCGCATCGCAATCAGTGGTCTTTGACCCCTACCGGGGGTGATACGGTACGTACCGGTCAGGATGATGGGGTCAAGTTGGCGGCATTTGATGCGGCAAGATTTGCCAAAATCCAGTCGACCATCATCAACCAGCTGCGTCTTGATATGCCACCGCCGGCAGCGCCTCAGGAAGGGGTGTACTGGCTGCGGCCAGATGGGCAGGGCAGTCAAACACCCGGTGATGTGCTATCTGCACCGCGGCCATCCATGGATAAGGGGGCGGGAGAGCCGGTTGCCAGCAGCTGGACGCAGGATGGTCATCTTGATCTATACCTGGTGCGCAGCGATGGCCCATATCTGCAGGGGGTGGTTCGCCATCAGGGAGAATATCAGCATGTGCTGGTGACGTTACCTGGCCGAGAGGATGCGCCTCCCATGGTGTTCAACACGATCACCCCTGAGGGGGCGAGACCTGTAGGCTGTGGGAATGGGATCAACCGCAGCAGTGGCCAGCCCGTACCTCGCGAGAACATCGCCTTCAGGCTGGAAGGCGATAGCCAGGTTCGAATTGGCAAACTGGATGCTCCTGCCAGTTTACCGCCCGCGCTTCATTCCCGACTGGGTTTTGACGAACGTTGGCGCGATGATAACGCTTCCCCAAAGGCCGCGCCGGCGGCAGCGCCAAAGGCGCAGCCGGGCGACCCTCGCCCGATATAACTCACTGACCGCAAAGGACTCTCTTTATGTTTAAAAAAAGCGTGTGCGCCGCACTGCTTGCGGCGTTGTGCTGTCTGCCGGCTACCAGTTTTGCCTCCACCTGCCGTGCGGGGGCTGCGGCTGAAGCCGGCAGCAAAGCCGGTTATGAGCAGGCTCGACGGGCCGCCGAAGCCTGGGCGTCGCGAGAACAGAATGCCTCTGACCAGTTACAGGATTGTTTGTCGCGGATACGTACAACCACTATCCAACTGCCCACGTTCCCCAGCCTTGCCGACATCATGAACCAGGTGTCCGAGAAGGTCTGTCAGGCGGCCGTTGACAAGATCAACGACTACATCCCCGGCACCATTGACCCGTGGCAAGAGTTCACGGGGCGTTAAGGAGACCCATGCAAACGCAAGAACAGAGTTCTGCCGAGGCGGCACTGGCGCCGAACATGGCACCCCCGGCATCAGACGATGAGACGCGTGCCTTTGCACACGCCCTATCCATGCAGCGCCAGCGTGAGCTGGGCGCGGCTTTTGCTCATCGCTGCCTGAACGTCGTGGTGTGGTTGTGCGTGGCATTGGTGCTGTCACTTTCCCTCAACGGGTATCTGGGGTGGCAGGTTGCACACCCCCCGGTCAAATACTTTGCAACTGAGCAAGGGCGGCTGACGCCTGCCAAACCGACAAACATTCCGGCGTTTAGCTCGGAGGATGTCGCTGCATTTGGCGCCGATACTTTACGTCAAGGCTTTACGCTTGATTTTGTTCACTATCGCGCACAGATGACGCGCGTGGAGCCGCGTTTTAACGACCAGGGGTTTGAGGGCTATAACAGGGCTCTGACATCGTCAAACATCCTTGCCGCAGTGAAAAATCAGCGGATGAACCTGTCGGTTGATGTGGCGCCTGGCGTCATACGCAGCAAAGGGTTACTTGGCGATCGTTTTACCTGGGAATTCCAGTACCCGGTTACCCTCAAGCTTGATGGCCAGCAAACCAGCACGCCGGCCCAACGTTTTATCTTCACTCTGCGCATCCAGCGCGCCGATGTTCAGGAAAAGCCGGCGGGACTTGAAGTCACTCAAATGATTTCGACAAACGCCAACTGAGGTTCCCCATGAAAAATACCCTTATGTGCACTTTGCTGGCGCTGATGACGGCGCCGGCCTGGGCAGAGGCACCCGCTGCCTCTGCGCCGTCGGGTTGGTCACAAAGTCAGGCGCCCACGGCTGCGGTGCCGGCGGCACCGGCAGCGAGGCCGATATCTGAACCACCATTACCGAATGGCGCCGGATTATCTGGTAACGATCCACTGCCCCCGCCTTCACCGTTGTATGCCCAGGCTGAGGAGGCCGTATCTCCACTGACGCCGGATGAGATCCGGCAGTTGCGGGCGCGTCAGTCCGAGGTGAACCGGGCGATGACATCACCTCCCGTGGCGGTGGTACCACGCATCAGCGCGCTGACCGTCGACCTGGCGCCGGGGGCCAGTTTGCCCCTGGTGCGAACGGCAATGAACTACCCCAGTTCGCTGACGTTTATCGACAGCACCGGTGCTCCCTGGAAATTGGGTGCAGCGCCGATCAGCGGTAATCCGGCCTTCCAGATTTACTGGGTGCCTGACAGCCCGGTAATGGTGGTCTATGCCAAGCAACCTTTTGTCAGCGGCAATATCACCGTTTATCTGAGTGGGCTGTCCGTGCCCATCGTGCTGAACGTCACCAGCGGCGAACCGGATACGGATGCCAAAACCTGGACAGTAGACAGCCGGCTCGATATGCGTGTTCCACGGCGCGGCCCAGCTGCCAAAGCGACAGCGATCCCGGAAAGTCGCATTGGCCTGCATGACAGTACGCTGCAGACCTTCCTTGACGGCATACCGCCTAAAGAGGCGCGGCGGCTCAAAGTGACGGGGGGCGTACCGGACACGACGGTATGGCAACTGGGGGATGATTTGTACATCCGATCGCGCGCCGATATTCGTGATGAGTTTGAAGCGACGCTTTCCTCTGCCGATGGCACTCACCTGTGGAAGTTGCCGGTAACGCCTTATGTGACGTTTTCCGTTATGGGAAAAACCACCGCGCTGAACATTGCTCTGGAGTAAGACATGGCGAGTGAAAATGATGCAGGAAGGGATAAAAAACTGACATTGACTCTGGTGGCCTCTGCCGTGGTGGCGTTGGTGGGGGGGACTTATTTTCTCTGGAGCTGGCTGGCGACTCCTCCGCCGGCGCCATCCCAGGTTGATATCAATCGCGTCGGGGCGTCGGTACACAATAAAGGGGCTGAGACACCGGCGTATCGAGAGCTACTGCGCCAGTATAACCAGGAAGGCGTGACGGCCGCGCAGCAACGCAACAGCAGCTTTATCGCGTCTATCCCGCTGGAGCAGGAGCCGGTGACGCTGCCTTCACAGGCTGCAAATGCGCGAAAACCATCGGTAGCCCCCTCTGTCCGGCAGGGACGCAGCGACTCACGTCAGGCCGATACTGACAGGCAACGGCAGGACGAGCGGCGTCAGAAAGCGCTGGATGCGTTACTGGCACAGATGACGCCGCAAGCGGATTCGACAACACCACCCGCCGGTATACAACTGGCTCAGGCACTTGGCGGTGGGGAGGGTAATGCATCCGGAGGACGCGGTGATGATGTTTCGGGCTTTGGCAGCTGGAGTGCCAGTTTGCCAGGCAACGTATCGGTGCAAACGGCTTCGCTGAATGCCGGTCAGGGAGGTTCACCGGTCACGCCTTCTGTGGTCATCCCTCCCTACTGGCGTGGACCGGGGGTGATTGATATTGGTGTGGATTCGGATAACAGCACGACGCCGGTCTTGGGGAAGTTTGTATCGGGGCCTTATGCCGGCGCGGTACTTAAAGCCCCCACCGGCGCGAAGTTGGCGGGAGATGGTGTCGTGATCCACTTCACCGAAATGGCCTTTGGGGGCGTCAATTATCAGGTTGACGCGTATGCGTTGAATGATGAGAGCCTGGTGCCGAGCGTCGCCTCCCACGTCAATAACCATTACTTCTCGCGCATTGTATTGCCGGCGGTGATGAAGGGGATCGGCGGTATCGGCGAGATGTATGCGCAAGCCAATACGCAGGTGGTAACGAACGGCTTCAATGCGGTGACGACGCGGCCGGGTACCCCGGATGGTAAAGCCGTCGCCGGTGTTATTGCCGGCGGCGCCGCCAGCCAAGCGGCAAACGTGCTGAGCAGTGATGCGGCACGGTTACCGCCGAAACAGGTCCTTGTCGATAAGCAACAGGTGGTCGCGATCCAGTTCATGCGCGGGGTTTACTCAACCGATGCGGTCAACGCGGGGACAACGGCGGCGCCCATGGTCACATCACCGGTGGTGACACCGACGGAAAGCATGCCGCGGACAGAGAGTGACTGGCGGTCACAAACACAGGCACGAATCGAAGCGCAGCGCAGGCTGCAACAGCAATAAGGGCTATCCCATGGCACGAAAAATTGATCCGGGCATTACTCGAAAACAGCTAAATGAAGGTCAACTACGGCAGGCGCTGAACTGTGCGCTGGCCTGCTTGCACGCCTGTGAGCCTGACGTGATATCCCCCAGGTTGCTTCAGGACTGGGTATCTTCAGATAGGGTGTCCGAGTTGTACCGTCTTATGCATACCGATCATCGGTTTGAAAAGGGGCGCGTTGCGCTCGAGAGTTACTTCAACGGCCTGCCCAGCGTAAACCTCGAGCAAGCGGCGTCGATGAACCCGTGGCCGGAAGCCGCAGAGTGTGCACATGAGCATCTGGTCCAGAAGATTACTCGGGAGAATAGATATGAGTGAATTTTCGACTGCCCCGACAGTAACCACCCCGTCTGAATCTCCGCCAACACATCCTATGCCCGCCAAGCCTGGCTTAATGCAACGCAAGTTGCTGTTTGGTCTCACATTGCCCTGGCTGGCTGGGGCCGTTCTTACACTGGGACTGTCGGCAGTTTATCTGTTTGCCCCAGATTTGAATGGCGGTGACAGCGGTTCGGCAGCAACACCGGACGCATTTAGTGAATCTGAGTATGTGCAATCTCCGGCGCCAGTGACGTTGGCACCCGTTACCTCTGCCGGGGGCGCGGATGCGGTTCAACTGCAAAACGACGTCGCTACCATGGTCGGTGGTGTCCGTTCTTTTGCTGAAACCAACCGCACGGCGATTTCCCGTTTGTCGGATACGGTGAAAACGCAGAGTACCGCGCTGGCCGCGATGAAACAGCAAATGGCAGACCTGCAGGCGCAGAACAACCAACTGCTTGTCCGGTTGTCCGTGCTTGAAGCAAAGCCCGTAGCCGTGGTGTCGCAGGTTAACGACCGTGCGGTTCCCCGGGCCCGTTCTGCGCTTGCCGGCATGCGGCTTGATGCGGTGCAAAATGGCATGGCGTGGGTGTACTGGCAGGGTAAAACCTGGGCGGTCAAAGCAGGCGATCGGCTGGGGCGAGTGACGATCACCGACATAGATGCGCAGGCGCGTGAAGTCAGCACCAGCGCAGGCGTACTGAAGTGAGGTAAGTGCTATGCCTAACGGAAGTGATGCTATCCAGCTGCTGGTTAATCTTGCCCACAACGTGCAGGGGGCGTTTACCCGTTTGGGGTTTACGCTGGCCATGCTGTTTGCCGTGGTGGGCGCGATAACTTTTCTGGCCCACCACGCCAGTGCTTCACGCAAGTCGCCGGGGCAGGCCGCCGGTGGAGGGAAGGTTATCGCCTGGTTGCTGCTGTGCGGCGGGCTGGCGGGGTTAGATCAAATGATCGGGGCTGCCGCCAGACAGGTGGGGTGGCAGGGGGCGACCTTCGACGCCATCAGCTATGTGGATGTCGGTACCTTTGGCGTGGCGGCCGATGCCGCGAACGCCATGCTGACGCTGATCCGCGTATTTGGCGTTTATATCGCGCTGCAGGGGATGTTGACCTGGCGCCGCTCACTTAAAGATGGGCATACGGGGTTATCGGCCAGCCAGGACGTTTCCACCGGAAGCCTGAAATTCACTCTGGGTATCATGATGGTCTGCAGTCCTTATCTGCTTGATGCCCTGCAAAAATCCCTTGGCATGCTGTAAGCCTGCCGGGTTTCATCCGCGCGTAAGCGCACTCTCATCCTTCATTAAATAACAATTTTCATTTTCAAGGAGTTAATCATGCCTAATGACATGATGCTGAATCTTTCCGTGCGCGTTTATTTCCTGAAAACATGGTTACGTCAGCGACTTAGTGCGTTTTTATCCGCGGCTGCTGCAGCTCTTCCTGTCGCTGCATTTGCCGATGGTGATATTGCTGATATGGCAAATCGGGCTGCTGAAGGTGCGAAGTCTGGCATCAAGTCGTCGCTGACCATCGCGCAGTTCGCTGGCGTCTTCTTTGTTATCGGTGGACTCATAGCTGCCAAAAACAAGAAAGATAACCCGCAAGTTAAGACCTGGCACATCTTAGCGTCCATCCTGTTTGGCGTTTGCCTCATCGTGGTGCCGGAAATTATCAAACGGGCGCAAACACAGGTGGGGTTGACGCCGGTCAACGTCGGTTAAACGAAATGCGCTCCGGGCTTCCGGAGCGTTTTTTTATGGAGTGACGCTATGGCACAGCGACATATTTCGGGTGATGCCCCGGACGGCATTTGGTGGAGGTGCTGCCATGACTAACGCTCAGTTAATGCCGGCCCCATTGGCGCTGGATATCAGCGGCGATCCCCAAACACCGTTGCCGCTGCAGATGGAAGGTTCACGTTGTCAATGTTGCGGCCTGCATATTCGCAGGCTGTGGCAGGGGGCCCGAGCAGGGTTTGATGAACCCCATGCGGTATGCACCTTGTGTTATCTCACCGGACATCTTGACAGCCCCACCGCAGCGCATGCCCGGCTGGTCTGGCTTCCAGGCACGTCTCTGACGAATGCCCTTCATCTGCAGCGTCAGATTTTGCTGGCGATGATTGCCGGCAATCGCGCGCAGCAACGTGAAGGAAAACGTTTGTGGCGCTGGATGGTGCTCCATGCGCGCGAAGTGGAAGGGGCATGGGGAACGGCGCGCGTCGGCGAGTTTGCTGCCGCCATGTTGCGATTGCCCCCGGGCAAGCGGGCACGCTTGCAACAACGCCTCATTGGCTGCGTACCCGTGTTCCCACCTGATGTGTTCGATGATCTGTCGCTGTTATTGCCAGAAGGTAAAACAGCGACGCAGGCCTTAACGAGCTGGTGTTTGCCTACTTACCGCCGGAGTGATTTGTATGCTGAGCCCGATCCGCTGGATTGAAGAGATAATTACTGCAACATCCCGCTTTGCCGTGTCGCGGGATTTGCCTGACTACTGTGATTTGCAGACGGTGATCCGCCTGACAGATGACGACCGTATACGCCATCCTGAGTTGGAGGCCCCCTATATCTTGGTGACTGATGACGGTGACTATTGTTCGGCCTTCTCCGTCGCCGGCAGTTTTTGCGACACTGATGAAACTGCCCCCTCTGATGCCCCGTTTTCCTGGATGGGGCGCATCAAACGCATGACCGAATCGCTGAATGCGGTATATCGCCGGCATGGTCATAAATTCAGCCTGGTTTACGAGGATGATCCCTCGCGCGGGGAAGAAGAGGTCAGACGCCTGATGGCACCTCAATACCGCTCCATTCGGCGTACCGGTATTGCACTGAAGGAGATTCTCGATGAGCGGGTGGCCAAAATAAGCCCCTGGGTGTCACGAGAACGCTGCTATCTGGTGTGTTATACCGGGCGCAAGGCGTTGTCAGCGCACGAACTGAAGGACGAAAACAAACGCCTCAAGGCACTTATCCAGCAAAGCCCGGATGCGCGTTTTGGCCAAAATCCGGTGTTGGCGGAGATGGTGGGGCAAAAAATCAGGCATGACGCCTTTCTCAGCGGTATAGAAACGGCGCTGAAGGACAACGGGGAAGGTGTACTGCTGAGCCGCCTGGACGCGCACTCAGTTGGTCATGCCTTACGCGAACAAGTTGATCGCGCCGGCACCTCCGAACACTGGCGGCCGTTGTTGCCGGACGATCCTATCATGCCGCATGGCGTACGTGATGGTGAAGACCATACGCCATTCCTGGCGCCTTGGCTGAACTTCCAGCTGATGAATCAGGATGTTCACCCGCAGGGCAATATGTTGCGCATTAATGGCGTGTGGCATGGCACCTTGTCTGTCGTTCTTGGGCCGCAAACCCCTCAGTCGTTTGCACATCTTAAAGCGTTGGTACCGCGCGCGGTGCCCTGGCGGGTTCGCATGGATGTGATGCCTGGCGGGATGGCTGCGCTGGGCGTCAAAAAAGGGACGCTCGACTTTATGGCGTTCGTACCGACATTGCGACCGATTTGGAAGTCCATTGCAGCACTCTCCCAGGCTGATAGAAATGAACCGGTCTGCGTGATGACGATAACGGCGGCCACCTGGGGGGACAGCCCGCAGGCGGTGACCCGTAATCTGACGCTACTGACACAGGCTTTCCAGTCCTGGGGCGTATGCGAGGTGACACAAACCTTCGGCGATCCCGTTCGTGCCTGGGTTTCCACTTTGGTGGCATCCAGCAAAGGCAGTGGTCCTAATCCACTGTATCCGCCGCTATCCGAAGCGCTGAATCTGGCCCCACTGACGCGCCCGGCCTCTGCCTGGGAAGACGATGGCAACGCACTGTTCCCTACGCTGGATGGCAAACTCTACCCTGTGGGGTTGGCCACCAGTAAGCAGAACAAGTTGACCAGCCTGGTATCGGGTTCACCAGGTACGGGTAAATCGGTATTACTTAATGCCCTGGGTAATATTCAAATCACCAGTGCCCAGCAAAATCTGCCGTTTTTTGCCGGTGTAGATAAGGGGTTCTCGATGCAGGGGCAGATTGCTTTGCTGCGGGACAGTTTACCCCCTGAGCGGAAAGATGAAGTGATCGGCATAGTGTTGCAAAACGATAAGGCGCATTGCCGGAACCTGTTTGATATCCAGTTGGGGGCACGGTACCCGATCCCTCCTGAGCGCAACTGGATACTCAGCATGCTGACCGCCATGTGTATCGATCCAGAGACCGGAATACCGCCGAACGCACGGGATACACGCCAAATTCTCAATCGTGCTATCAGTAAAGCCTATTCTATCAATGCTGAAACCAGCGGTGCTCAGCTCTATAGTCGCGGACTGCCGGGGCTGGCGTGTGTTGACCAGGCTTTGGATAAGCTAGGGCTGTTCGAGCGGTTCGATGCAGACTGGTGGGAGAAAGCGGTGTGGTATGAGGTTCGCGACCTGTTGTTCGACGGCGGGTACGTTCGGGAGGCCCAGCTGGCGCAGTTTCAGGCCGTGCCTGAATTGTCGGATATGACCCGGATCTTGAACCTCGATGAGATTAAAAGTGCTTATGGCGAGATCCAGCGTGACGGTAGCCAGGAAAAATTGCTGGATTATCTGTTCCGTTGCATGAACGACGCGGTCGGTGACTTCAAGATGCTGGCTGGGCGCACACAATTTGTAATTAACCCCCGCACCCGGGTTATTGCCATTGATCTCAACAACGTCATGGGCGACGACAGTAAAGAGGGGCACCTCAAAACGGGGATCATGTTCCTGTTTGCCGGGCAGGTGGCGGGCGGTGACTTCGTTTTGCCTCAGTACCGAGACGCGTTACTGGCCGCGGTCGATAAGCGTTATCACGCATTACATATCGAGCGATTGGAACAGCTGGATCAGGAGGTGAAGACAAAGGGGTATGACGAACTGCATAACGCCAAGAAAGTGCCTTTTATCTTCCCGATGCTGGAAACCCAGGACCGTGAACAACGTAAGTTCGGGGTTCGCACCGTGTTGTCCTCTCAGTATATGCGCGACTTCCCTGACGCCATCCTCCGCTCGGCTAACTCACTGTTTATGATGGAAGTCGATCCGGATGATGAAGCGCTGCTGGTCGACCGCTTCAAGGTGCCTAAGGTTACCCTGCGTAATTTCCAGCGCTGCGGCACAGGCCCAGCGCCCGACGGGAGTGGCGTGCCGTTCCTGGGCATCTTTCGTATCAAGGGCAGTGGCACGCTCGCCAGAATATTGAAAAACGCACTCGGGCCCCTTGAACTGTGGGCGCTGAACTCTTCACCGATAGACAGTCCACTCCGCCGCCTGTTGTACGAGCAGGTTGGTGGGTCAACGGCGCGCGCCATTCTGGCCGAAGCTTTTCCGCAGGGTACTGCGGAGAAGTTGATCGAACTGCGAAGAAAGCAGGCCGGCGATGTCGATGCCGGCAATGTTACGCGTCAACTTGCCTCAGAGCTTATTGCCAAACGCGGCTATCACATCTAAGCGAGAAAAATCATGAAATACTCAGCGACAGTGGTCGCGCTGGCGGTCAGTCTCGGACTGAGCCAGCCCGCGGCCGCGTATACCGTTTATGTGTCCGGCAGTGCGCCGATTGAAATGCAGGTGATGCCGGCAATGGGCACTATCAATGCCACGCTGGCGGAGATCCTCACAACGGAAACCCAGATAGGTACCGCTATCGTACAGGCCAGTGATAAGCAAGTCTCGGCGGTGACTGAAGCGGCACGCGCGCAGCGAGAGGCCGATATCTTTGGCCGTCAGACAGAGCGCCTGGAGCGCGCTCGTGACAGCTTTACGGTAACGGACAGTATCTGCAGCGAGTCGGCTTCCGGTATGGCTACGCAGGTCAGCAAGCAGACACGCTCCAGCGCATCAAGGCTGTCCGGCGGCGGCGGGGTTAGCAGCGCCATGGTTCGCAAGAGTGTGGCATCTCTTCCTGTGGCTCCCCGTCAAGGTGGTTATCGCAGTGCGGCTGTGCATGCGGCGTACTGTACGGCAGAAGAAGCGGCAACCTACGGGGGAACGGATCTTTGCCCACAGGTCTCCCCGTTGCCCGGCGGCGATATTGAGTTGCGTTCCCTGATGGATGGTGCGGGCGCTGTCGGTAAAGCACCTGATCTGACCTTCAATCAGGAACAAGTCGATGCGGCGATGGCTTACATGAAAAACTCGTCCCGTCATGATGCCGGACGCACGCCGGGGAAGGGGGATATTCAATCGGCCACCGGCCGTGAGTATCAGGGGTTGCTGACGCAATATAAGTCAATACAGAGTGCGGCCTCGCAGCCCCAGCTGGACTTAATTGCAGCCAGCCAGCCTAACCCCGCTACCCGTGAGGCATTGGGGGAGTCGTTACAAAGCCCGTCGGCCAGCCAGTATTTTTCGGCGACGGCGAGTCCGGAGGCACAGAAGTCCGGGGTGATGAGCGAACGGGAATATGAGGCGTTCGAGGTTGGCCGGCGATACGCCAATACCGCTTATGAAACTGACTTGCAGGCAATGAGTGGCGATAACCTGACGCGGGAGCTGGTACGTGTCCAGAGCCTGGGCAACTGGCTACAGCTGGGCATTAAAAACGAGTTGCGAAAAGCGAACGTGATTGCGGGACAGCAGCTGGCCATGGCGGCCAAAGCGCAATATGCGCCGCAGCTGCAGCAGTTGTCTAATCAGATGAGCGCAGGAGTAACCGCGAATGCAAACTGAGCATGGTAAGCAGAAGCCTGCCGCCTCTTCGTGGCGGCGTGTAGGAAAAGTGGGGGTGGCATTGGTTAACCCCCTCTCTGATCTTGGGGTGATTTACCGCAGCGGCGTCCGGCCGATATTGAATAATCTGGCGAGAGCACGGGCGATGATTCGTGCTCGTCAGCAGGTTAAACGTGAACCATTGACCTGGGCGCAAGCGGTGGCGGCTGCTGGGGTTCCGATTGAGCAGCTTCGCACCAACTATGTCCGTATCCGGGCATTTTGGTGGTTCCTGATGCTGGTTTGCGGCGGGCTTTCTTTGATTTTGTCGCTGATGCTTTTGGCGAGCTTCACCACTTTGCCCGGCGCCATCTTGCTGAGAGCGACGATCGCGGCATTGATCTTGGTGCTGTTAGGGGCGGCGGGCTACGTCAAGGCGCTGATCGCAACGTATCGTCTGTGGCAACTCACTACCCGGCGTGTCAGCGCAGAGGAAAAGGGCACGTTCGAGGATTTTCGGTCGGAAAACCGCTGTTGCCGGCAAACGATGTCATTGGGATGTTGGCGCTGATAACGGGAGTACATCGCCGTTATCTCCTTTGACGCCTCATTTCCTTCCCTGCCTTCTACCCAGCGATCCGCCGGGGCCATAACATACGGACAACACGATGAAATTTCTCAAAAGGCTGTGGCCAGCAGGCTTGCTGCTGCTCTTTTCCTGGCCGGCGTTCGCCGATGGCGTGAATTATCAGACCATCGCTGATGCTGCACAGAAAACCAATGACTTATCGCGCCAGGCGCTGGTCATGATCTTTGGGGATGTAGTGCTACATCCCTTTAACCCCGGGCAACAAACGTTGATTGGCTCTCTGTTTGCCATTATCAACGGTGTACTTTGTGCCATAGCCCTGTTTTGGTTTTTGACCGTGACGATGAAAACCGTCGTCAAAGCTGGCCATGAGGGGCGTGTTTTTAATGGCGCCCGCTCGATGTTGTATCCGATCATGACTTTTGCGGGATTTATCACTTTGGTGCCTACCGGTTCAGGGTGGTCGATTTCGCAGTTGGTGATGCTGTGGGCTGCGTCGGTGATGGGTGTCGGGAGCGCCAATCTGCTAACCGATAAAGCGGCGGATATGATGGCCAGCGGATATTCCATGGTTACGCAGCCGACTGCGCCGGCGACACGTTCAGCTGCACGGGCCATTTTTGAAATGAACCTGTGCAAATATGCCATCAACCGCGAACTGCAGGCGCTTTATGCGTCAGGGGAAGCGAATACGCCGCTGATGAGCACGAAAGGAGGCAACGGTGAGTATGTGACCGGTAATGGCAGCGCCATTTGTGGGTCGGCGAAAACACCTAACTCTGCCCGTAGCGGCGTCTGGAATGTGTTATTTGATAGCAAGGTCGATACCGACAATGTGGTGGCGTCACAAAAGCAGGCGCTGGACAGGATGCAGGCGTCACTGGATCGGGCGGCAATGGACTTCGTCGATACCTATTTGAGTAAGCGTGATCAAGACAGTGGCAGTTTTCAGGATGTGGAAACTGATATCCAGAATGCGGCGGCTGACTATGAAGATACGGTCAATAAAGCGCTGAACCAAATCAACTATAAGGATTCACTGCAGAGCCAGCTGGTCAATCAGATCAAGAGTTATGGCTGGGTTGCTCTGGGGGCCTGGTATCACACCTTCGCGACAGCTAACAGTAAAACCAATGATGTGGCCAACGCCACCCCAATCACCAGTGGCATGAGTGGTGTGGGCGAGCACGGTACAGGAGATTTGTACAATCAGGTGTTTACGGCCTATCGCGCGCAGGTGCAGAACAGTACCTATACACCACCCCTGGGAACACAAACGGAGAGTGAGATTAGTGCAGCCGGTGCAGCTCAAGATCCGAACTCAGTATTCGTTGGAATTTTAAAAAGCCCAATCCAAAAACTCACAACCCTTATAGCTACAAAAAACTTGGGTACTGACGCCGATTTCAACGGTCAAGTAAACCCATTAATTAAAATGCAGGAGATCGGTGATTATACCTTAGGCACTACTGAAACCCTGATGGCTGCTTATGCCGGTACTTGGGCGATTGCATCAGCGGCCAGTAACTCACCTGTAGGGTGGGCAAGTAAAATTTTTGCGGTTGATGCCGGCGCAGTGGTTAAGGATGTTATGGGTGCGATGGCGCCAATGTTCTATTTCTTTATGTTTGCGCTTTTGGCTATTGGATTCTCATTAGCCATATTCTTACCGGCAGTACCTTTTATTTTCTGGATGACTGGCTTCTTTAACTGGGTTGTCAGTGTGTTGATTGGGTGTGGAGCCGGACCAATGTGGTCAGCGACGCATTTGGGCGCCGAGGAGGATAAGGGAAGTCGTAGTGCCTATGGCTATATATTTTTAATCGACATGATGTTACGGCCTTCTCTTATGGTGCTGGGGTTCTTTTTCGCTTCAGTGTCAGCAATAGCCGGTGGCACGGTGCTCAATCTGTTGTTTGCTTCAGCACTGGCTAATGCCAATGCGGACTCGATTATGGGATTGGTTAAAATGGCTGGTTGGTTGATGATATATGCACGCATTTCAACCTTTGGAGTTACACGGCTATTCAGTTTAGAGGCATCTCTACCGGATTATGTGATCTCATTCCTTGGTGGTCGTGAAGGGAATAATGTTATGGGCGGATTGGTCGATAATATGAAAAATATGTTCGGGGCGGCCGGGACTGGATCTCAACGAATTCCTGGTGTCCGTAATATGCCGAATAGGACCGGAAAAGGTAATGGGGCTGATGGAATTCAGTAGAAAATACCCTGACAAATGTACAGTTGTTGGGTATAATGTCATCAACGGCTGTTGGAGGATAAAACTATGGTGCAGCGACTGAAAACTACACGCGAAGGATGGGCTTGGGTTTTTAAAATCCTTTATATGGTATTAGCGTTACCCTGCCTTCTATTTTTAGCTTTGGCGTCACTGCTGACGTTAAGCGATGTTCTAAAAAGCGGTGATCTTTACCAGCTATTTTTCTACGGTTTGATCTGGGCCGCGATACTCATCCCTGTCGCTATTTTCACTAAGCAGGTCATAAGTAAACGTCGTATTCTAAAAGTCATCACGAACGATGTTAAAGACCCTGAGTATTTTATGCCTGAACAGGGCTATGAGATGTACCATGAAGGTGATGGTAAGTACCTGGGCATTGATATCAAACGTGGCACCATCCTTTATGTGCATCGTATCCGCAAAGGTGAAGTCGACGTGGTTGGGTTGGATATGAAAGACTGGACCAATCGGGAAGTGGAAGGAAAAATGTTCCGCCTTTACACCAAGCTTCCGGAATTGCCCCGTATTGAAATTGCAACCCCTTGGGCTCAACGCTGGTTTGATACGCTGGGTTCTATGGAGTTCAAGCAATATCAGCCGGCGATGCCGTTCTCTGAGTATGTTGATATTCACCGTGAGCAGCTGGAGCGTGAAAACCATATCGCGATCCCCCGCCTGGCCTGACACCTAACTTTCTCCTCTGGCTACCTTACCAGGTGGCAAACACCCTCAACACCGGCTTATAGCCGGTGTTCTTTTTTGCGAGTCATTCCTTATGTATAACCGCCCATCGCAAAGTGCATGGGATGGCGATCAAGGGCAAATGTTCCTGGCCTTCTGTGCTGCCGTTCTGTTGTGCTGGCTCTTTTTTGATTCGTTTGTCTACGGGAGTTGCTGGGTACTGTACTGGCTCTGGACAGCGGTGGATGTTCCCCGTATCCATTTTTGGGTCGGTGAAAAAATCAACCTGCTGGCCGATACGGCCAATCATGCCGTCGACGTCACCTTTGATGAGTGGTTGACAGTGATGAATGCCACTTCAGGTATCTTCATGTTGTTTCTGGTGCCGATCGTCGTGGCCAGTGGTATCGCGCTGGCGCAGCACCCTGTACTGGCATTTCGCAGCAAACGCCCCATCAATATTCATACGTTGCCGCAATTGGCCAGCAACTTTGCCCCTTCCGTGACGCCCGTGCTGGCTATGGCCTCCGGCCCGGATGGTTTGATGAATGATCCCGCCCCGGCTAACGTTTGGGCGCTAAGGCCCGAAGACTTCACCGCGCAACTTCAACTTGTTCACCGCAAGACGCTCGATAGGGCTGCAGCCGCGGCGGTGTTCACCGCGCAGCTGGGTAAACCATTGTGTGATGTGACAAATTGGCATCCTTACGAGCGCGCTTTGCTGGCTGTATTTGGTCTGCAGGTATTCCTGAACGATCGTGCGGCGGCGTCACAACTACTGGATGATCTTAATCGTTCCTGTGTAGTGAAGCGATTTTTAAGGCGTAGGCGGGTTTCTCCAGTGCCGTTGTTCCAGTTGGCCAATGCAGCGTTTGAACGAGTGATTCAGGCCCCCGGTGTCAACGAGTGGCTGGCGGGGCACGGATATGTGCGCAGTGCACTCGTTGGGTTATATGCCCGTGACCTGCGATTGCCCCCGGCGCGTTTTCGCTGGCTTAAGGGAATTGACCGTACATTGTGGTATGGGCTTCATTCGGCAGACACCGCTAAGGTTTTTGTTGAAGGTGCCGGTATTGCTGCTCAGGCTCGCGCTGAGGTTCGTGCCAGTAAGCTGCGATTGCCCCGTCCGGGCATTATGGTTGAACAAGCCGTTGAAGGGCTACAGGCCGATCTGGAAAGTCTGGGCCTGGTCTACCCGTATATACCGGCAGTGGTTCGTCGGCGTCAGGCGAAAGAACAGTCAGTGATGTCAGCTGTTTATGCCATTACCGACCCGCCGGACAGCGAGGCGGCAGCGGCTCCCTAGCGTCACCCCTCTGATTTATCCGAACACCCCCACCGAATTAACCCCATTAGCACGCCAGGCCAATCAGGCTCTGGTGTCGACCTTTATTCGAATTAAAAGGATATTCCATGCGTGCAAAATCAGGCTATGCGCCTTTCTCCGTATACATCCGCGGTGATCTGTTAGTCGTTCAACGTACTGGGGAGAGCGGTAGTGTCCGTACTTTATGTACTGTCGACCTGCGCCGCCAGCCGACTTTTTTCCTGTCTGACGCCGGGGTGATGTGCTGCGACAAATTGGGAAATGTCTTCACAGTTGAGTCCAACGCTAATGGTAGTAACGATCAGTTGCTTGCGGCGTTGTCCGGGGCACAACTGCACCGGGCAGAAAAATGGGGCTCCCGATGGGGTACCCGGTTGACGATGGCTGGTGTGTTGCTGTTTATCGGACTGATGCTGGGTATTTCTCTCGTGCACTCCAGCAAGGTGGGACCGTTGGAACTGGAGCCTGGGCCCGAGGTTAGCCTGGCTCCCGCTCCACAGGTTGTGCCACCGACGCTTCCGCCTCATGAGACTAAAGCTGAACGCCCTGAAGTGCCTGTTCCTGTCCAGCAAACGCAGGCTCCCGCGCCAGAAGATGGCTGGGCGCTGCCCGCGTCTGTCCGGTCAACCCTGCCGCAGAAGCTGCAAAGTGCTGCCGACCGCCAATTGTTCACCGTGAACTATTCCTCTGGCCACGATCGCACTTTGTATGTATTTGCCGATCCCAACTGCCCGAATTGCCGGCATCTGGAGCCGGCTTTAGTGGCGGCGGCTCAAATGGCTAACGTGGTCGTCTTCCCGGTGGCTGTGATTGGGCGAGAAAAATCCATTGCCGCCATTACCCCGGTGTTGTGCTTGCCGCCGGCGCAGCGGCCGGCGGCCTGGCAGGCTCTATTTACTGTTGATACCGATGGACTTCAGCTGGGTAAAGCGGCTGCGGTCGATAAGAAAGCCGACAGCGCCTGTTATGTGGCCGAAAAAGCGCTGGGCGTCAACGAGGTGGCTTATCAGGCCTATCGCATTCCGGGCACCCCCTGGGTGATTGCTGATGATGGCCGTTATGTCCCTCAGGCTGTTCTGCGTGATCCTGTCCAACTGAGCCAGTTCCTGAACGAGAAGGAGACGGCGGATGCAACAACCCACTGACTACGGCATAGCGCGCAATCGCGTTAATCGCCGTATTTATCACTCTGCCCTGGGAGACTGGATGTTGTCCCCAGGAGGGCTGGCGCTGGGGATGGTGGGCGCCGTTATCGTCGGTGTGGTATGGCCGGTCACCTTGTGGTTAACACTGCCTGTCTTGATGTTCTGGGCGCCGTCGATGTTGATGGAGCCCTGGCAGATGCCGATGCGCATGCCAAGCGATATGGACCGGCTCGACCCTTCTACGCAGCGTCAGGTTCCGGGCAAGATGTGGGGCTTTTTGCCCGTGACGGTCATGCGTATTGTCATGGGCAAAGCGGCCGGCATCCTCTATCTGGGATACCTGCGTGGCCGGGATGCGGGGCGTGAGTTGTGGTTGTCAATGGACGACATGACGCGGCACATCCTGATGTTTGGTACCACCGGTGCCGGTAAGACGGAAACGTTGCTGGGTTATGTGCTCAACCAATTCGGTCTGGGCAAGGGGCTGATTTATTCCGACGCAAAGGCACAGAACGACGTGGCGTTGGCCATTGCGTCCATGGCCCGGCGTTTTGGCCGTGAAGACGACCTGCGGATGATGAACTTTATCACCGGCGGCCGTTCCCGTGCTCAGGAACTGCTGGAAGATGTCAAAAACCGCCCGCAAACCAATACGGTCAATGCCTTCGGCATCGCCGAAGAAACCTACATCATCAACCTGATGGACTCGATGTTACCACCGGCCGGCAACGACGGTGGCTGGCAGGAAAAGGCGCGGGCGATGATACAGGCGCTGGTGTTTGCCCTGGTGTACAAATGCCGGCGAGAAGGGACGGTGATGTCGCAGCGTACCATTCAGGCCCATCTTCCTTTGCGCAGTATTGCGCGGCTCTATATCCAGTCTGTGGAGGAACAGTGGCATGATGAGGCGCGATTACCACTGGAGAACTATCTCGGCACGTTGGCGGGGTTTGATCTGGCCACGGTGGACTCACCGTCAGAATGGGCGCCGGAGGCGCTGAACCAGCATGGTTATCTCATTCAGCAGTTCACCCGCATGTTGGCGCTGTTCAACGACACCTACGGTCATGTGTTTGCGCGCGATGCAGGTGATATCGACCTGAGAGACGTTGTTCACAACGATCGCATCCTCGTCATTCTCATCCCCGCACTGGAAATTTCTGCGACCGAGGCGGCGGCGCTTGGGCGACTGTATGTGTCTCAGCTGGCAATGATCCTGAGCCAGGATCTTGGAGAAAAGCTGGAGGGGCGGCCGGAAGACATCATGGTTGTACGCAAGTACAAGGACAAGTTTCCGTTTCTGTGGATAGCCGATGAGGTGGGGGCCTGTTACACCGAGAAATTGGGTGAATTGGCCACTCAGGTTCGATCGTTGGGGTATTGTCTGCTGCTGGCCGGGCAAGAAGCACAGCGACTTAAATCAGCTGCCGGTGACCGCGTGTGGACGCTGATTGCGAATATGGGCACGCGTATTACCGGCAAAATCATGGACCCGAAAGACACCCTTGAAATCCTGCAGCTGATGGCCGGCACTGAATATCTACCGGAAATGAGTCAGATGGTGCGCCAGAACGGTGTTCTTGGCAGCCGATGGGATGAAGACGACAGGCTGCAACTGCGTGAGCAAAAGAAAGTCAGCGTGGAAGAAGTACAGCAGCTGCAGGAGGGCGAGAATATCACCCTGTTTCGGGGGGAGGTTATCCGTGGCTCGTCACTTTATATCGCAGATGCCGACAAGTTTACCAAAGAAGCGATACAGATTAACCGTTTCATTGAGGTTTCTCCGCCATCTCTCGATGCGTTGCTGGCGCAGGCGCCGGCCACTATTCGCCGCAGCTATCCACGTGCCGACCGGATACAGCAAATCGTTCGCCGGCTGGACGCGCCACCTGCACGTTCAGACCTGGAGAACCTGCAGCTGACCGACCCCGCGCTGGTCGCCCTCAATGATCTGGAAGACGAATGGCTGCATATCTGGCGCCGACGCCCGACGGCGGCGGTTAGCACCAGCCTGTTATGGGAAACAGCGCTGGCGCATCTGCCGGCGCGGGGATGTGGTTACCAGGTGCAGGCGAGGACGCCGATCGCGTTAGGCGTCGGACAACCTCGTCTGATGGCCTATCAAATGCAACATATTCCGGTTGAGAAACCGGCCGACAACACTTCAAAAGAGAATGCAAAATGGCAACGAAAATCACAGTAAACGGCAAGACGATTGTCGTCGATGGTAATCATATCCGTGTCAGTGGTAACCAGGTGATTGCAGATGGCCAAACGGTGTCGCTGGGTGATGGAAAGGTCGTGGCGGTCGCCATTACGATCGTTGGTGATGTTCAAGTTCTTGATTCCGAAGAGGCTGATGTGACAGTGCAGGGGAATGTTGGCACCGTTCGAAGCACTAACGGTAATGTCAGGGCGGGTAATGTGACTGGCAACATCGAGACGCGAAATGGCAACGTCACCTGTGGCCATGTCCAGGGCGATGTCAGCTCGAGGAACGCGAATGTGTTATACGGGGGCGCAAAATAATGCGGATCTCACTAAAAGCCTGGTGTCTGGCCGCGACATTGGCGGTCGTTCCGGGCGCTATAGCGGCCCCCTCGGTGCAGGTCGGGTTCTCACCGGAAGGCAGCGCTCTGCAGCTGGTATTGAGTACGCTTAATGAGGCCCGGAGCAGTATCCGGTTAATGGGGTATTCGTTTACCTCACCCGAAGTGGTGAAGGCTCTGACGACCGCCAAGCATCGGGGCGTCGATGTGAAAGTGGTGCTCGATGCGAAGGGAAATCAGAACAAAGCCAGCCAGGCGGCGATGAACGTGCTGGTCAATGCCGGTATCCCGGTTCGTACCGTCGATAATTTCAAGATAATGCACGACAAGCTGATCATCACTGACCAGGTGAATGTCGAGACCGGGTCATTTAACTTTAGCCGTGCAGCGGCGCGGTACAACTCAGAAAATGCGCTGGTGCTACGTGATATGCCTGGCGTGGCACAAACCTACCTGACGCACTGGCAATCGCGCTGGGATATTGGAAAGGATTGGCGTTCGTCGTATTAAGAACACTTTCATTCCTTCCCGCAACACTATGACAGCCTGATCCTCTGGGCTCAGGCTGTCGGCTTTTTCTGCATTTTTATCTGTCATCCCGCGCCAACGGGACTGAAAAATGCTTTTTATGCTGCTAAGTTACGGATTCTGTAGTACGCTTTGCCAAACGATCCTTTTCAGATCCTTGGGGAGGCAGAAATGTCACAGGCCGTAAACGCAGTTACTTCCTCATCGAAACGTCCTTACAGAAAGGGGCATCCACTCAGTGACGCTGATAAACAGCGTGCTTCAGTGGCGAGAAAAAGAGCTACTCACAAAGAGGTTAAAGTTTTTCTGGAACCTCAGCTTAAAGAATTGCTGATGAATATGTGCCAAGATGACGGCTTAACACAAGCTGAAGTATTGGCTCGATTGATTGAGCGTGAAGCGCAGGCCAGAAATATAGCATGATGGGCTTACTTTCTTGATCCTTTAACCTGTGAGTGCTAAATTGCTGTGCGAGTAAGAATTTTTTGGTTGGCCACGCCGTAAGGTGGTTGGAAATGGGTTCCGAGGTAGTTTGAGCTGAATCCAGAAAAGCAAAAACCCCGATAATCTTCTCAATTCTTGGCGGGATCGAAAGATTAACGGGGCTCACTTAAAACTGTATAGAAGCGTTGCTCTATGCAGGGAGTATAGTTTTATGCCTTTTAAAGGTCAACTCCTCCTGTGCAACTTAAGCGCAGGGAGTGGTGGATAACCGCTCAATCATCGAACAAGCGACATCAGTCAGTTCTCGGGGCTGTTACGTCAGCAATCCTTTTCCCTCTTACCAACCTCCCAAGGCTGGGGCGAACAAACCTGCCCTGATCCGGGCGCTGGTAACTGCTGCCCGTGAAAATCAACCGGCCAGGCATGAAGCCTGGTACACCACACCGCGCGTCCAGCAGAAAACCGGACTGACGCGGCCGGTATTTAAACGTATGAATGAACACCGGGCCAGAGCGATCAACGCGCTGATGGTGGCGATGTGCGACCGCTTGAACATTGTGACCGGCAAAGTTGAAGCCAGTGTTGAGCAACTTTCCGACTGGTGTGGGTTATCTACCGGTAGTGGTGACAAGAAAAGTATCTCCCGTGCCAGCCGGGCGATCACTACTCTGGAAGAGTTGGGTGCCCTCGCTTGCGAACGTGCCTGGGATGAGGCCAGTCGTTCCCACATCCCTAAAATCATCTGGGTAACCGAACTGTTCTTTGTCCTGATCGGCTATGAGCTGGGTAAGTATCAAGCGGCGCAAAACCAGCAGCTGGCGTGGATGAATCAGGGATTGCTCAAGCAGGGCGAAGCCCCTATCACCCTGTCAGAGGCCCGCCGGCGTGCCAAAGAGCAGCATATAAAACGGGCCTTTGAACACCGGGCGCGTCACCGTTCTTTCAAACAACAGCGTCGGCAGGCTCAGAAACTGCTACAGATGGAACGCCAGCAAGCGCGTACTGAAATCCTTAACGGTTTGATAAAGATGTACAGCAAGGATGAGCTGGAGGCCATGGGCCATCTTGAGCTAAAACGTCAAGTAGACCAGCGTTACCATGCCTTGCGTAAGCTGGCCTCGTCAGCCCCGCCAGACACACCATAACCCTTCTCTTTTGCCCGGCTTTCCGCCTTCCTTCAATTGATGCGCTTGATTGCGTAGGTCTCGGCACGTCTGCAGTTCCTGAACTGACCCTTTAGTCCTATTTTCCTGTGAGATAGCCCACCAATGCGGTGGCGTATAAAAGGATCTGGCCAGCCGTTGCGCGTTTTCCACATATAGATGCAAATACTCGATGATGATGAATGCCTGCTAAGAATTACATGCAAAGTAACTGTAACTTCATTTAGACCTAAAAAGACCTTACAAGAGCTTTGCTCTGTGGATAATGCCTTCGCTCACAGCGGGTAAACCCGCGCCGCTCAGAAACGGCGCAAGCGCCTTAAAAGTAGCTCCCGCCAAAGGCGGGCAGAAGTCACCAGGCAAACTCACACATTTTCTCACAACTCGAGCACCGCAAAGCCGCCCCGCCACGGGCCAAAGGCCCGGAACAGAGTGGCTTTAAGATAAATGCTGTAACTAACCATTCAATCGCTGCCAGAAATATCGCTGAAGCATCGATTAACACGCTCGTAAGCGGCCCTCACGGCCCGCTAACGCGGAGATACGCCACAGCTACGGCTACGCCTTGCTGTGACCACTCCGACCGCGTAATGAAAGATATACAACGCTTTCAGTGGATTTGGCTTTTCAGGGCGAGGGGCTGGATAGGTGAAATCTATCAAAGCAGGGCGGCTATGCCGCGCTACCGGCGACCCTAACCTTAGGGTGTTCTCTTACAGGGCAGTTGTCGCCTGCATGCGCTGACGCGCATTCACTTCAGACGCACAACTGGGACATCCTGCAGCCGTGTAGTCCAGGCCGGCGACAGCCGCTGCCGTTTCATCTTCCAGCCGTCGGCCCGATCGGGAATACCCTGCCCGGCAAACCACACCGGCGCCCGACCATCCTGATTGAGGCTGTCGAGCAGCTGCATCAGCCGATCGCTGTTTTTGCGCGGCGGCGCGTCGTCAAACAGGCCGAACTGTGCCACGCGTTCGCTGGTGAAATCGCCCAGCATCACGCCGCAGCGATGATAACGGTGGCCGGCGATGAAGATCCGTTCCAGCGCCCGCCGGGCGGCCTGAATGATGTCACGGCTGTCCTGGGTGGGCGTTGCCAGTCGGGTGGTCGCCTGATTGCCGTAATAGGTCTCGCCGGCGGCGAACGGACTGGTGGCCACGAACACCGAGATGTGTCGGCAGAACTGCCGCTCGCCACGCAGTTTTTGTACCGCGCGCTCGGCATGTGCGCAGATCGCCTGGCTGACGCTGTCCAGCTCGGTGGGCTTGTCGCCGAACGAGCGGGAGCAGACGATTTGCTCCTTCGGCGCCGCAAATTCCTCCAGGCCCAGGCAGGCGATGCCGTTCAGCTCGCGCACCGTGCGCTCGAGCACCACCGAGAACTGACGGCGCGCCGCGGCCGCCGGCATGTCGGCCAGCTGCAGCGCAGTGGTTATGCCCATCGTTGCCAGCCGGCGGGCAATCCGCCGGCCAACGCCCCACACTTCCTCTACCGGCACGTGCGCCATCAGGCGTCGCTGGCGCACCGACGCTCTCAGGTCGACCACGCCGCCAGTCTTGTGCCAGGTCTTGGCGGCATAGTTGGCCAGTTTGGCCAGTGTCTTGGTCGGGGCGATCCCGACGCCGACCGTCAGGTGAGTACGGCGCCGCACCTCTTCCCGCAGCCGGCGACCGAGCGATTCAAGCTGCGCGGCCGGGATACCGGTCAGATCGCAGAAAGCCTCATCGATGGAGTAGACCTCCAGTCGCGGCGTTAGCTGGCCAAGGATGGCCATCACCCGATGCGACATGTCGGCGTAGTAGGCATAATTCGACGAAAACGCCACCACGCCCTGCCGCTCGGCGTCCCGGGCGATTTTGAACCAGGGCTCCCCCATCTTGATGCCGCAGGCTTTCGCCTCGCGGCTGCGCGCGACGACACAGCCGTCATTATTAGACAGCACCACCACCGGCCGCCCGCGCAGGTCGGGGCGAAAGACGGTTTCGCAGGAGGCGTAGAAACTGTTGACGTCAACCAGGGCAAACATGGCGGGGTTCTCCGGGCTTTGCGGAACGGGCAGATGGCGATAACCGGGCCGGGTTACAGCGTGTGAATGGCGTGGCGCACCACGCCGAAGATCACGGTCTCGATGTCGTCGCCGAGCGGAATGGGCGCAAAGGCCGGATTGGCCGGCAACAGCATCGGCCGGGGCAGCAGCTGCAGGCGCTTGCAGGTGAACTCGCCGTCGACGGTGGCGATGACGATGTCGCCGTGCTGCGCCCGGTAGAAACATTCCACGACCAGCAGGTCGCCGTCGAGGATACCGGCGTCCTGCATCGACTGCCCCTCGGCGCGCACCAGGTAGGTGCTCTCCGGGTGGCGGATGCAGATGTCGTCCAGCGACAGGCGCTGCTCGAGGTAGTCCTGCGCCGGCGACGGAAACCCGCAGGGCACGCCGGCGTCATAGAGGCGTACCGGCATCACACGGCCTCCGGCGTGCTCTGCCAGGCATCGTCATCCGGGGGCGTGTCCGCGTCGGCTGAATCCGCGGCCGGCAGCGCCGCCTGCAGGTAATGCGTGCGCAACTGCGCGGTCAATGTGGCCACCAGGTCGGGACGGTCACGCAGCCAGCCGGCGGCCTTCTCGCGCCCCTGCCCGATTTTCTCCCCCTGATACTCATACCAGGCGCCGGTCTTGAGGATATATTTGGCGTCGACGGCCAGATCCAGCACTTCGCCCTCGCGGAAGATGCCGACGCCGAACAGCAGCCGGAACTGCGCCTGGCGGAACGGCGGCGAGACCTTGTTCTTGACCACTTTCACCTTGGTATCCCGCCCGATGATGCTCTCCCCTTCCTTGACGTTGCCGGTGCCGCGCACGTCGAGACGCACCGAGGCATAGAACTTGAGGGCGTTGCCGCCGGCCGTGGTTTCGGGGTTGCCGAACATCACGCCGATCTTCATGCGCAGCTGGTTGATGAAGATCACTACCGTGCGGGTGGTGTTGATGCTGCCCTTCAGCTTGCGCATTGCCTGGCTCATCATGCGAGCCTGCAGCCCCATCTGGGCGTCGCCGATCTCCCCTTCCAGTTCGTTTTTCGGCACCAGGGCGGCGACGGAATCGACCACCACCACCCCGACGGCACCGGAGCGCACTAGGGCGTCACAGATTTCCAGCGCCTGCTCACCGGTGTCGGGCTGGGAGATGAGGAGTTCACCGATATCGACGCCCAGCTGCTGCGCATAACGCGGATCGAGCGCGTGCTCGGCATCGATAAAGGCGCACTGCAGCCCGGCGCGCTGGGCACAGGCAATGACCGACAGGGCGACGGTGGTCTTGCCGGACGACTCGGGGCCGTAAATTTCGGTGATACGGCCGACTGGCAGGCCGCCGCCGAGTGCGATGTCGAGGCCGAGCGAGCCGGTCGGGATACGTTCGACAGCCATGCCATGGTTGTCGCCCAGGCGCATGATGGCGCCCTTGCCAAACGCCTTCTCGATGGCGGTAATGGCGCTTTGCAGCGCTTTGGCGCGACTTTCCTGTGTGCCGGCCGAGTCCTGCGGAGTGCGGGTGCGTGATACGTTGCTCATCTTGTGTTCTCCTCTGGTCGGAAACCGAATGCGTTATTATAATTATACTGTATGTATAAACAGTATAATATAAATCTGAGGTGAAATGACAAGCGATAGGGCGCGACTTTCAGCTATAGAGGAACAACTCGCTCATTTTGAAGTGGATTTTTTTCTGTCTCTGGGGTTTGAGGGCCAATGGAACGAAAACGTACGTTAAGGAGATAATTCATTGTTTAAGTTTAAATTTAATGCTCTCTAATCTCCTTTCAGAATATCCCCAGCGAGTATGACAGGTTGCAGAAACTGGAGTGGGAACGGACGCGCAGCCGGGATTAACCCACCTTTGTCACTGTGACAGCCGTTGCAGGCGGCTGCTTTTTTGTGTCATGTTTGGCACAGACGAGAATGATTATCATTTGATTGACGGGCTTGAGAGGAGGGTTTAGCATCAAACACTATATATAAATACAGTGTTTGTGTGCAAAATGACAGATATCAAAAAGGAGATTTTATGGAGCATAAATGGGAAGTTAAATACGATCCGTATAATTATAATAACGGGGTGCCACCTGAACCCGGATTATATTGGCAAAACGGATCTTGGAATTGGGAAAATGGAGAGGAAACCCTGACGGTCACTGCAATTCCGATCCCCGGATTGGATGAAAAAGTCAAAGAATGTCTGGCCAATAATATTTGTTTTATCTGCGGAAAGAAAAATTGCCCATATATAAAAAACGACAAGCATTATCGTGAATTGCTGGATGCCTGTCGTCGAGGCGATGGTGCGAACGCAAAAAGAATATACATGCAGCGGTTTGCGCAATTTCTCCATGTATTCAGCGGGCAACGTAACGAAGGGTTGCAACGGGAACTAGACGCGCAGGCAAGAGCGAAAGCCGAAGCCGAAGCACGCAAGGCCGAGGAAGCCCGTAAGGCGGAGGAAGCCCGTAAGGCCGAGGAAGCCCGCAAGGCCGAGGAAGCCCGTAAGGCCGAGGAAGCCCGTAAGGCGGAGGAAGCCCGTAAGGCCGAGGA
>NZ_JBJNMU010000011.1:0-32727 GCF_052167655.1 Serratia sp. CY55921
GCAATAGCGCGGTGGTCCCACCTGACCCCATGCCGAACTCAGAAGTGAAACGCCGTAGCGCCGATGGTAGTGTGGGGTCTCCCCATGCGAGAGTAGGACACTGCCAGGCATCAAATAAACGTTATCAGTGTGACGACTGGTAATGCGCAAGTCGCAGAGCGCGATATTGCCGGTATCGAAAGATACAACGTAAAAGAATCGGTGGAGCGGTAGTTCAGTTGGTTAGAATACCTGCCTGTCACGCAGGGGGTCGCGGGTTCGAGCCCCGTCCGTTCCGCCACTTATTTAATTGTGCCTGCTTTTTTAGCAGGCATAATGTTAAGCGAGATTTAGGGGCGTAGCTCAGTTGGTAGAGCACCGGTCTCCAAAACCGGGTGTCGCGAGTTCGAGTCTCTCCGCCCCTGCCATATTAAGAACCCTTTGCGAAAGCAAAGGGTTTTTTTTTACCTACTATCCCTTCCCTTGGAGCATTCCCGCTTTGGAAAAGAGCACATTAGATGCTCTATGCTGATGTCTATCTGATCCGAGTTGCCTTATGATCTTTCGATCTTTACCCCCGCAGACCTCCTGATTCTCCTACCGTTTTGCATTTTCTTCTCTCAGAAGGCGATGGGCGGTTTTTGGTATGATAGACAGCCATGACCACGGCGGCGGCTTTTAAGGCCGCCATAGCGCTTTAGGCTGCGGTATTTAAAGGTATTTTAAGTAATTGCCGAATCAAAGGCTGTTGATCGCTGTTTTGCAACCAGACGGCATACAGTGGGCGGACAATCGGCGGGATCTCGGCGGCGGCAAGCAACTGCGGATACTCTTTTTCCCACTGGCTGGGCAGGAAAGCGCATCCGCCTGTGGTTTCCAGCAACTGACGCGTCAGGTGTGCCGAGGTGGTCGTGAGTACCGGCACGTTATCACCTTCCAACATGCGGTTTTCCTGTTGGTGGAAGTCGGCCCCCCATTCCAGCTTGATGTACGGCATGGGGGATTGCTTGTCACGACGCGCGGATGAGAACAGGCGTAATGAGAAATTGCCCAGCTGCTGGCTGGCCAGTTCGTCCATCTTTGGCGGCTCAGTGGTGATCAGTAAATCGAGCTGCCTTTCATGCAGTTGCTTTACCAAAGAGTGCCTTAAGGCCACCCTGGCTTCGAGCTGCAGCGCCTCTCTTTGTTGATAGAGAGATTGCAACCAGGGGGTCAAATAAGCCTCCCACAACGAGGCAGTGGCGCCGATCGACAGCTCGGTATGTTGCAGTGAACGCACGACTTCTTTCTTCGCCAACTGCCAGGTGTTCATCAGGCTTTCGGCATAGGGCAGAAGCCGCTCGCCGGCAGGCGTCAGGCGGATGTTATTGCGATGACGGGTAAATAAATTTGCGCCCAACTGGTTTTCTAACTGACGGATGCGGAAACTGACCGCGGACTGCGTTAAGTACAAAGATTCTGCGGCTCTGCCAAAGTGACGCGTTCTACTGACCTCCAAAAAGGTTTTCAGTAATTCGGTATCCACACCTATCTCCAAAAAAATTTGTCGTTAAGATTTAAATGTTTTGTTTTACACGCTGTCAAGCCTATCTAATACTCCGCGCCATAAACAGCACGGCCATAAGAGAATTAGGAGCGTGTCAGATGGCGGATAGCTTCACCACGACCAATCGTTTTTTTGATAATAAACATTACCCTCGCGGGTTCTCCCGTCACGGCGATTTCACCATTAAAGAGGCGCAATTGCTAGAGCGCTTCGGCTACGCGTTTAACGAGCTGGACTCGGGCAAACGCCAGCCGGCCACTGAAGAAGAACAGCTGTTCGTCGCAGTGTGCCGCGGTGAGCGCGAAGCGGCTACCGAGCAGGAAAAAGTATGGGCTAAATATCTGGCGCGCACACGTCGCCCGAAGAAATTCCATACGCTGTCCGGCGGTAAGCCACAGGCTGACGCAGTAGAAGATTACAGCGACAGCGAAGACTAAAGACGATGGGGCCTTCGGGCCCCATTTTCTATTCCAGACTACGATGCAGTTGTAACAGCAGACGGTCCATACTGCGATAGCTCAGCGCTTCGCTGAGGTGGCGCCTGCCGATCTCGGCATCCCCCGCCAAATCCGCCAGCGTGCGCGCCACTTTCAAGATGCGCTGCCAGGCGCGGACCGATAACCCCAACGCGTTTAATGTCACTTCCAAAAACTCGGCGTCTGCCGCCTGCAACACGCAATCCCGTTCCACTTCACGGTTGGTTAACAGCGCGTTGATTTTACCGGCGCGTTCGAGCTGCCGGGTGCGTGCCTGTCGCACTCTTTCCCGCACCTGCTCGCTGCTTTCTCCCTGAGTTTGCCGCTTACTGAGCGTACCTGGAGGTAACAGCGGCACTTCGATAGACAGATCGAAACGATCGAGAAAAGGCCCTGACAGCCGGGCCAGGTAGCGCAGCACCTGCTGCGGCGAGGCGCGATTATGCATACCCTGGTAATGCCCGGTTGGGCTGGGATTCATCGCCGCGATCAATTGCACCTTGGCCGGGAAGCAGACCTTGGCGTTGGCACGTGAAATCACGATCTCGCCGGATTCCAGCGGTTCACGCAGCGCATCCAGCACCTTACGCTCGAATTCCGGCAGCTCATCCAGAAACAGCACGCCGTTATGCGCCATAGATATCTCACCCGGGCGCGGCAGTGAGCCGCCGCCGACCAACGCCGCCATCGATGCGCTGTGATGCGGTGCGCGAAATGGCCTCTGGCGCCATGGCAAAGCGGTGAGAACAGGATGCTGCAAGCTGGCGACCGCCAGGCTTTCCAGCGCCTCAGGTTCCGTCAGCGGCGGCAGTAAGCCCGTCAGTCGACTGGCCAGCATGGTTTTACCGGTGCCCGGCGGCCCAATCAACAATAGGTTATGCCCGCCGGCGGCAGCGATCTCTAATGCCCGCTTGGCCTGCTCTTGGCCGATGATGTCGCGCAGATCGGCGTTCTCGTGCGGGTTGTCTGCCGCGGGAGGCGTGATGGCTACCGGCAGCTCGCCCTGGCCGAGCAAAAAGGCACAGACCTCCAACAGGTGTTGGGCAGTATGGGATTGTGACTGCGCAATCAGGCCGACCTCGGCGGCGTTGTCCGTGGAGAGGACCAATTGTCGCCCGGCGTCAGCCGCCGCCAGCGCCGCCGGGATGGCGCCTCTGACCGCGCGCAGCGCGCCGGACAGCGCCAGTTCGCCAAGAAACTCGTAGCGTGCCAACGGGGCGAGGGGCAGTTGCTCGGAGGCGGCGAGGATCGCCAGCGCAATCGGCAGATCGTAGCGCCCGCCTTCTTTCGGCAGATCGGCCGGCGCCAAATTGACGGTGATGCGGCGGGCGGGAAAGGTGAAACCGTTGTTGATCAGGGCGCTGCGCACCCGATCGCGCGCCTCTTTTACCGTGGTTTCCGGCAGGCCAACCAGCGTCAGGCCGGGCAGGCCATTGCTGATATGCACCTCTACCGTTACGGAAGGGGCCTGAACGCCGATGATGGCGCGGCTATAGATTACCGCCAGTGACATATCGCTCTCCTTGCTGAGGGCGGCATGATGCGCGATTTATCCAGGTGCCGCGCGGCGTTCTTGGCATTTTTTCCATGAAACTCGCAGCATAATCACTGATTTTCATCGAATTGAACGAAATTGTGCGAACTGCCTCGCAGCCTATGGCAATACCCATTAACAATTCGCTGAAGCCTGCAACACATTAGCGGCCTGTACGCATTGCAGCCATAGGCTTGATGGGTGTATTTAACAATTGATTAAAAGAAAAATCACTTCTTTAACACACTCCGACCGCCGCGGCAGTCTGCCCGGCAGCCGCTAAATCTCCTGACTTCGTACTCTACGGTAGGGATAACACTATGTTTGGTTGGACCCCGCTGCAACGCAATGCGGCAATCGCCAGTTTTTCAAGCTGGACGCTCGACGCTTTCGATTTTTTCGTGCTGGTATTCTTACTCAACGACATCGCACAATCCTTTCACGTCGGCCTGGAACAGGTCACGTTGGCGATTCTGCTCACGCTGGCGGTGCGGCCGATCGGCGCGCTGATCTTCGGGCGCGCTGCGGAAAAATATGGCCGCAAACCGATCCTGATGCTGAATATCGTCTTCTTCTCGGTGTTTGAGCTGCTCTCCGCCGCCGCGCCCTCGCTGACGGTCTTCTTGCTGTTACGAGTGTTGTACGGCGTTGCGATGGGCGGTATCTGGGGCGTGGCGTCATCATTGGCGATGGAAACCATACCGGACCGCTCGCGCGGCTTGATGTCGGGCATTTTCCAGGCCGGCTATCCGTTCGGTTATCTGCTGGCGGCGGTGGTGTACGGCCTGCTGTTCGAAACGGTCGGCTGGCGCGGCATGTTCGTCATCGGCGCGGCGCCGATCCTGCTGCTGCCGTTTATTTATTATTGCGTGCAGGAGTCGCCGGTGTGGCTGGCGGCGCGTGAACGTAAAGAAAGCAGCGCCTTGCTGCCGGTGTTGAAGAGCCACTGGAAGCTGTGCTGCTATCTGGTGCTGCTGATGGCGGCGTTCAATTTCTTCTCTCACGGCACGCAGGATCTGTATCCGGTATTTCTGAAAGTTCAGCACGGTTTCGATCCGAAAACCGTCAGTATCATCGCCATTAGCTACAATATCGCGTCAATTATCGGCGGCGTTTTCTTCGGTTCGTTATCGGAAAAAATCGGCCGCAAAAAAGCGATTATCATCGCCGCATTGTTGGCGTTACCGGTGATCCCGCTGTGGGCGTTTTCCAGCGGTTCGCTGATGCTCGGGATCGGCGCTTTCCTGATGCAATTCATGGTGCAGGGCGCCTGGGGCGTGGTGCCGACCTACCTGACCGAGCTGGTGCCGGCCAACACCCGCGCGGTGCTACCGGGGTTCGTGTATCAGCTGGGCAACCTGATCGCTTCGGTCAACGCCACGCTGCAAGCCACCCTCGCCGAGCATCATGGGCATAATTACGGCCTGGCGATGGCCATGGTTGCCGGGACGGTGGCGGTGGCGATCGCTCTGTTGGTGTTCTTCGGCAAGGATACACGCGGCAAGGCCATCACCGGCGCGGTGAAAAATCCAGGTATGCGCGCCAACGTGTGAAATCCGGGCGATTCGCGTGAGGTATGACCAGATTGCGCCGAATAATAACGCAAAAAAAGTGTTGTCATGTCGCGCGCGGCTGTGGTACCTCTGTAAGCATTAGTTCTGAATGAGCACAGTGAACAAACCCATTATGAAAGCCTTTGCCCAAGTGATTAGCCTAGTCGTGATTAGCGTGGTGGTGATTATTATCCCACCGTGCGGGGCTGCACTTGGACGAAGAAAGGCTTAGCAAACAAGCCGGAATCGCAAGAGAACCCCCGCACCGTCAGGTCCGGGGGTTTTTTATTGGCAAGAGAAAAGTGGAGCAAGGGGCAGAGCATGAAAAACAGAACAAAATCCTGCGGTTGTCGAAGTAAGGCGGGGAAATAACTATGAATGGCGCTCAGTGGGTAGTTCAAGCGTTGCGTGCGCAGGGTGTGGATACCGTATTCGGCTATCCGGGCGGGGCAATCATGCCGGTGTACGATGCGCTGTACGACGG
Organism: Serratia sp. CY55921; assembly: GCF_052167655.1. Lineage (NCBI taxonomy): Bacteria > Pseudomonadati > Pseudomonadota > Gammaproteobacteria > Enterobacterales > Yersiniaceae > Serratia > Serratia sp. CY55921. Next base: position 5,573 of record NZ_JBJNMU010000011.1, read on the forward strand.
CGGCGTGGAACACCTGCTGTGCCGCCATGAACAGGGCGCCGCCATGGCCGCCATCGGTTACGCCCGCGCCACCGGCAAAGTCGGTGTCTGTATCGCCACTTCCGGTCCCGGCGCCACCAACCTGATCACCGGGCTGGCGGATGCGCTGCTCGATTCCGTTCCCGTTGTCGCCATCACCGGTCAGGTGGGATCCGCGCTGATCGGCACCGATGCCTTTCAGGAGATCGATGTTCTCGGCCTGTCTCTGGCCTGCACCAAGCACAGCTTCCTGGTGGAATCGCTGGATGCCTTGCCGGGCATCATGGCGGAAGCTTTCGCCATCGCCGCCGGCGGCCGTCCTGGCCCGGTGCTGATCGATATCCCGAAAGACATCCAGCTGGCGCAAGGCGACCTGCATCCGCATTTGATGCCGGTCGATGAAGCGCCGGCATTACCGACGGCGGCGTTGGCCGAGGCGGCTGAGCTGCTGGCGCAGGCGCATAAACCGATGCTGTACGTCGGCGGCGGCGTGGGCATGGCGCAGGCGGTGCCGGCGCTGCGCGAGTTCATCGCCGTGACCCGCATGCCGAACGTCGCCACCCTAAAGGGGCTGGGCGCGCCGGATGCGCAAGATCCGCTGTACCTTGGCATGTTGGGTATGCACGGCACCAAGGCCGCTAACCTGGCAGTACAGGAGTGCGATCTGCTGATCGCCGTCGGCGCGCGTTTCGATGACCGCGTGACCGGCAAGCTGAATGCCTTCGCGCCGCACGCCAAAGTGATCCACATGGATATCGACCCGGCGGAGATGAGCAAGCTGCGCCAGGCGCATGTGGCCCTGCAGGGCGATCTGAAAGCGTTGCTGCCGGCGTTGCAGCGCCCGCTGAACATCGCCGCCTGGCGGCAACGGGTGACGGCGCTGAAAGCCGATCACGCCTGCCGCTACGATCATCCCGGCCAGCCGATTTACGCGCCGCTGTTCTTGCGCCAGCTGTCCGCCCGCAAGCCGGCCAACAGCGTGGTGACCACCGACGTCGGCCAGCACCAGATGTGGAGCGCGCAGCACATGACGTTCGAGCGCCCGGAGAATTTCATCACCTCCAGTGGCCTCGGCACCATGGGGTTCGGCGTGCCGGCGGCGGTCGGGGCCCAGATCGCGCGTCCGCAAGATACGGTGATCTGCGTCTCGGGCGATGGTTCCTTCATGATGAACGTGCAGGAACTGGGCACCATTAAGCGCAAACAGCTGCCGCTGAAGATCGTGCTGCTGGACAACCAGCGCCTCGGAATGGTGCGCCAATGGCAGCAGCTGTTCTTCGACGGCCGCTACAGCGAAACCAACCTGTCCGATAACCCCGACTTCCTGATGCTGGCCGCCGCCTTCGGCATTCCCGGCCAGCGCATCAGCCGCAAGGATCAGGTGGAGGGCGCGCTCGAGGCGCTGTTCAACACCGAAGGCCCTTATCTGCTGCAGGTCTCTATCGACGAACTCGAAAACGTCTGGCCGCTGGTGCCGCCGGGCGCCGGCAACGAAACCATGTTGGAGGAAATATCATGATGCAGCATCAACTCTCGATCCAGGCGCGTTTTCGCCCCGAAATGTTAGAGCGCGTATTGCGGGTCGTGCGTCATCGCGGCTTTCAGGTTTGTGCTATGAATATGGTTTCCCCGGCCAACGCCGACAGCATCAATATCGAATTGACCGTTGCCAGCCCGCGTCCGGTCGCCCTGTTGTCATCTCAATTAAGCAAACTGATGGACGTCTCCTGCGTCGAGATCCAGCAGCCAACATCACAACAAATACGCGCCTGAGGCGCCGAGAAGGATAAATAACAATGACAAAGAAAGCCGATTACATTTGGTTCAATGGTGAGATGGTTCCTTGGGCCGAGGCCAAAGTGCACGTGATGTCGCACGCGTTGCATTACGGCACGTCGGTGTTTGAAGGCGTACGCTGCTATGACTCGCACTTGGGGCCGGTGGTATTCCGTCATCGCGAGCATATGCAGCGCCTGCACGATTCGGCGAAAATCTACCGCATGCCGGTGTCGCAAAGCGTCGACGAGCTGATGGAAGCCTGCCGCGCTACGCTGCGCAAGAACAACCTGGTCAGCGCGTACATTCGTCCGCTGGTGTTCGTCGGCGATGTCGGCATGGGCGTCAACCCGCCGGCCGGTTATAAAACGGACGTGATTATCGCGGCGTTTCCTTGGGGCGCTTATTTGGGTGAAGAAGCGCTGGATCAAGGCATCGATGCGATGGTCTCCTCCTGGCACCGCGTCGCACCAAACACGATCCCCACTGCGGCCAAGGCCGGCGGCAACTATCTTTCCTCCCTGCTGGTGGGCAGCGAAGCGCGCCGCCACGGCTATCAGGAAGGCATCGCGCTCGACGTGCACGGCTACATTTCCGAAGGGGCGGGCGAGAACCTGTTTGAAGTGAAAGACGGCGTGCTCTATACCCCGCCGTTCACCTCGTCGGCGCTGCCGGGCATCACCCGCGACGCGATCATTAAGCTGGCGAAAGACATGGGCTTCGACGTGCGCGAGCAGGTGCTGTCGCGCGAATCGCTGTACCTGGCCGACGAAGTGTTCATGTCCGGCACCGCGGCGGAAATCACGCCGGTGCGCAGCGTGGACGGCATTCAGGTCGGCATCGGCAAATGCGGCCCGGTGACCAAACAGATCCAACAGGCGTTCTTCGGCCTGTTCAGCGGCAAGACCGAAGACAAATACGGGTGGCTGGATCCGGTAAACCCGTAACGACAAGGCTCGCCGCGCAGCGTGGCGGACGACAAGACAGACAAGATAAGAAATATCCAGGCGGTTCGTTCGCCGCCTGCCATAAATACATTTGGAGTGAAAAGAGCATGCCTAAGTACCGTTCCGCCACCACCACCCACGGCCGCAATATGGCGGGTGCCCGCGCATTGTGGCGCGCGACCGGGATGACCGACGCCGATTTCGGCAAGCCGATCATCGCCGTGGTCAACTCCTTTACCCAGTTCGTGCCGGGCCACGTGCATCTGCGCGATCTGGGCAAACTGGTCGCCGAACAGATCGAGGCTTCAGGCGGCGTGGCCAAAGAGTTCAACACCATCGCGGTGGATGACGGCATCGCCATGGGCCACGGCGGCATGCTCTATTCCCTGCCGTCGCGCGAGCTGATCGCCGACTCGGTCGAATACATGGTGAACGCCCACTGCGCCGACGCGATGGTGTGCATCTCCAACTGCGACAAAATCACCCCGGGCATGCTGATGGCGGCGTTGCGCCTGAACATCCCGGTGATCTTCGTTTCCGGCGGCCCGATGGAAGCCGGCAAAACCAAACTCTCCAACCAGATCATCAAGCTGGATCTGGTGGACGCGATGATCCAGGGCGCGAACCCGAACGTCAGCGACGCCGACAGCGAGCAGATCGAGCGTTCCGCCTGCCCGACCTGCGGTTCCTGCTCCGGCATGTTCACCGCCAACTCGATGAACTGCCTGACCGAAGCGCTGGGCCTGTCGCAGCCGGGCAACGGTTCGCTGCTGGCCACCCACGCCGATCGCAAGGAACTGTTCCTCAACGCCGGCAAGCGCATCGTCGAGCTGACCAAACGTTATTACGAGCAGGATGACGAAAGCGCGCTGCCGCGCAATATCGCCAACAAGGCGGCGTTCGAAAACGCCATGACGCTGGATATCGCCATGGGCGGTTCGACCAACACCGTGCTGCACCTGCTGGCTTCGGCGCAGGAAGGCGAGGTGGACTTCACCATGGAAGACATCGATCGTCTGTCGCGCAAAGTGCCGCACCTGTGCAAGGTGGCACCGAGCACGCAGAAATATCACATGGAAGACGTGCACCGCGCCGGCGGCGTGATCGGCATCCTCGGCGAGCTGGATCGCGCCGGCTTGCTGAACCGCGAGGTGAACAACGTATTGGGGCTGACCCTGCCGCAGACGCTGGAAGCTTACGACGTGATGCTGACCCGCGACGAAAGCGTCAAGAAAATGTACTCCGCCGGGCCGGCCGGTATCCGCACCACGCAGGCATTCTCCCAGGATTGCCGTTGGGATTCGCTGGACACCGACCGCAAGGAAGGTTGCATCCGCACCCGTGAGCACGCTTACAGTCAGGACGGCGGATTGGCGGTGCTGTACGGCAACCTGGCGGAAAACGGCTGCATCGTCAAAACCGCCGGCGTCGACAAGGAAATCCTCACCTTCCGCGGCCCGGCCAAAGTGTATGAAAGCCAGGACGATGCGGTAGAAGCGATCCTCGGCGGTAAAGTCGTGGCGGGCGACGTAGTGGTGATTCGCTACGAAGGGCCGAAAGGCGGGCCGGGCATGCAGGAAATGCTTTACCCAACCACCTACCTGAAATCGATGGGGCTGGGCAAGGCATGCGCGCTGATCACCGACGGGCGTTTCTCCGGCGGCACCTCCGGGTTGTCCATCGGCCACGCTTCGCCGGAAGCGGCTAACGGCGGCCTGATCGCCCTGGTGCAGGACGGCGACATGATTGCGATCGACATTCCTCATCGCGGCATCCAGCTGGATGTCAGCGAGCAGGAGTTGGCGGCGCGGCATGAGGCGGAACTGGCGCGCGGCGACGCGGCCTGGACGCCGAAAAATCGTGAACGTCAGGTGTCCTTCGCGCTGCGCGCCTACGCCTCGTTGGCCACCAGCGCCGACAAAGGCGCGGTGCGCGACAAGAGCAAACTGGGGGGATAAGCAGCATGGCGGTCTCTCAACCCCTACCCAGCGCCCCCTGCGGCGCGGAATATCTGCGAGCGGTACTGCGCTCGCCGGTTTACGAGGTGGCGCAAGTCACCCCGTTGCAGGCCATGAGCAAAATCTCTTCGCGCCTCGGCAACACCATTTTGGTGAAGCGCGAAGATCGCCAGCCGGTGCACAGTTTCAAGCTGCGCGGGGCCTATGCGATGATCGCCGGGCTGGACGAAGAGCAGAAGGCGCGCGGCGTCGTGACGGCTTCGGCCGGCAACCACGCGCAGGGCGTCGCCTTCTCCGGTAAACGGCTGGGCATCAAAACGCTGATCGTGATGCCGGTGTCCACCGCGGACATCAAGGTGGATGCGGTGCGCGGCTTCGGCGGCGAAGTGTTGCTGCACGGCGCCAATTTCGACGAGGCAAAAGCGAAGGCGATCGAGCTTTCCCAACAGCAGGGCATGACCTTTGTGCCGCCGTTCGATCACCCGACGGTGATCGCCGGGCAGGGCACGCTGGCGATGGAGCTGCTGCAGCAAGACGCGCATCTGGATCGGGTTTTCGTGCCGGTCGGCGGCGGCGGCCTGGCCGCCGGGGTGGCGGTGCTGATCAAACAGCTGATGCCGCAGATCAAAGTGATCGGCGTCGAAGCGGAAGACTCCGCCTGCCTGCGCGCGGCGCTGGATGCCGGCCATCCGGTGGATCTGGCGCGCGTCGGGCTGTTCGCCGAAGGCGTGGCGGTGAAGCGCATCGGCGACGAAACCTTCCGCCTGTGCCGTGAGTATCTGGACGACGTGATCACCGTGGACAGCGACGCCATCTGCGCGGCGGTCAAAGATCTGTTCGAGGACGTGCGCGCCATTGCCGAACCTTCCGGCGCGCTGGCTTTGGCGGGGCTGAAAAAGTACGTCCAGCAGCACAACATTCAGGGTGAGCGTCTCGCGCACGTGCTGTCCGGCGCCAATCTCAACTTCCACGGGCTGCGCTACGTTTCCGAGCGTTGCGAACTGGGCGAACAGCGCGAAGCGCTGCTGGCGGTGACCATTCCGGAACAGCAGGGCAGCTTCCTCAAGTTCTGCCAACTGCTGGGCGGGCGCTCGGTGACCGAATTCAACTACCGCTACGCCGATGCCGACAACGCCTGCATTTTCGTCGGCGTGCGGCTGACGCGCGGCCACGCCGAACGGCGGGAGATCATCGACGAACTCAACGCCGACGGTTATCAGGTGGTGGATCTGTCGGACGACGAGATGGCTAAACTGCACGTGCGCTACATGGTGGGCGGGCGTCCGTCGAAGCCGCTGCGCGAACGGCTGTACAGCTTTGAGTTTCCGGAGTCGCCGGGCGCGCTGCTGAAGTTCCTGCAGACGCTGGGCACGCACTGGAACATCTCGCTGTTCCACTATCGCAGCCACGGCACCGACTTCGGCCGGGTGCTGGCGGCCTTCGAACTGGCGCAAAGCGAGCCGGAATTCGAGCGGCACCTGCAGGCGCTGGGCTACGATTGCCACGACGAAACCGACAACCCGGCGTTCCGCTTCTTTTTGCAGGGGTGAGTCCGGTGGGTTTATCCGACCGGTTGTCCCGTTTAGCGGCAGAAGGCCAGGAGATGGAAAGCCAAATCGCGGCGCGCGATCGTGCGCTTTTCGCCGGCGTGGATGCGCAGCTCGAGCAGCATTTCATGACGCCGGGCCAGCGGCTGTCACCGCCGGGCGTCGGCAACGTCATGCTGCTGATGGTGTGCCTGATGCTGGGCCTGGCGGGCGTGATGGGTCTGGTCACGGATGTGGCGGCCGCCTGGAGCGGCAAGACCTCCGCCGCCGTGTTGATGGGCAGCGGCGCGATCGTGGCGGTGTGGATGACGCTGATCCTGTTCCAACTGGTGCAGGGTAAAAACAGCGGGGTGGTATTGCTGCAATATTACCTTGGCATGCTCGGTCTGTGTTGCCTCGGCGGCGCGGCGGCGTGGGCGGCGGGCATGACCGGCATCGCCACCGGCGCCCTGCTGCTGGGGGGCGCGGTTGGCGGGGCGCTGTTCAGCAACCGGGCGGCGTTCTACCTGTATGTCGCCTATTTCCGCACGCGTCGGCGCGTGTTTATCAAACGCCGTTGGCAGAGGGAAGATCTGCGCAATACCCGATAAACCGTCAGAACGGAAAAACTTATGACGCAACCTTTCTCCGGCTTTAGCCAGCAGGGCCTGAATTTCCTGCAGCAGGTGCGGATCGAGAACGATAAGGCGTGGTTCGACGGCAACCGCGATATCTACGATCGCGAGCTGCTGGCGCCGTTTCGCGCGCTGGTGGAGCAGCTTGCTCCCAGCATGCTGGCGATCGATCCGCAGTTCGAGACTCGCCCGGCGATCGGCAAAACGCTGTCGCGCATTCATCGCGATACGCGGTTTTCTCACGACAAGTCGCGCTACCGCAGCCGCATGTGGCTGACGTTCAAGCGCCCGAGCAAAGACTGGAAAGATGCGCCGGTCTACTTTTTCGAACTGGGGCCGGACATGCTGCGCTATGGGCTCGGTTACTACAGCGCCAACAAGCCGACCATGGATCTGTTCCGCCATACGCTGAAACAGCGGCCGCAGCCTTTCCTGGAGGTGGCCGCCTGTTGCCGGCCGCCGTTCGAGCTGGTGGGCGAGAGCTACAAGCGTCCGCTGGTCAAGGAGCAGGCGGCGGAGATCGCCACCTGGTACAACCGCAAATCGTTCGCGGTGATGGTCAGCGACAGCGAAGTTGAAAAGCTGTTCAACGCCGATCTGGCGCCGCTGCTGGCCGGGGCATTTTTGCAGCTTGAGCCGCTCTATCACTGGCTGATGCAGGTGGAGGCGATGAAGCAGGTCGATCCGGCCGACCTGTAAAAACCCCGCGTCAGCGGGGATGCAGCAATCGCCAAAAGGCGTCGATCAGCGGATCGCTGAGGCGTTTTTTCTGGACGCAGACCCCCAACTCGAACGGTTCGACCATCGAGATGTTATCCAACTGCGAGATGCGGTTGCGCACCGGTTCCGGGCTGTTGTCCACCACTACGCTCGGGATCAGCGCGATGCCGCAGCCCAGGGCCACCATCGACACGATGGCTTCGTGGCCGCCGACGGTGGCGTAAATCAGCGGATTGCTGATGCGGTGACGGCGGAACCACAGTTCGATGCGTTTTCGCGAAGGGCCGTGCTCCGGCAAGATGAAGGGGATCTCGGCCCAGTCGGGCTTGTCGGCGAACGCCTGGCTGCGCACCGCGCAGGGCAGCGCCGGCGCGATCAGCACCAGCGGAATTTCGCCGATTTTGGTGAACGCCACGCTGGCGGGCAGCGTTTCCGGCCGGCCGGCGATGCCGAGATCGGCCTCGTTGGACTGCACCTTGTCGACCGCGTCGGCGGCGTCGCCGGTGGTCAGCTTGATCTCTACCAGCGGGTGCTGTGCGCGGAAGCGATCGAGGATCGGCGGCAGGTGGCTGTACGCGGCAGTCACCGAGCAGAACAGCCGCAGTTCGCCGCTCAGCGAAGGGCCGTGCTGGCCGAGCGAGTGCTTGAGCTGCTGATATTGCAGCAGCGTTTGCTGGGCGAATTCTTTCAGCTGTTCGCCGGCGTCGGTGAGCTGCACGGTGCGGTTATCGCGCAGGAACAGCGGCTGCCCGAGGATCTCTTCCAGCCGCTGGATCTGGCGGGAGAGCGTCGACGGGCTGACGTGCATCGCCTTGGCGGTGCGCCCGAAGTGATGGCTTTCGGCCAGATGCAGGAACAGCTTTAAATCACGTAAATCCATATCGATACGCTCGCAGTGAGAGTGTTGCAAAAATTGCAATATCACGTTCTCAATATATCAATTTAAGCAACGCATTTCCTGTTATACATTGAGTTTAACGAATCTCCGCACAGACAGGGCGGGGAATGAAAATAACAATGCAAGACAACATCAAACCGGAGTACCACCATGGCTAACTATTTCAACACATTGAACCTGCGTCAGCAGTTGGCGCAATTGGGTAAATGCCGCTTTATGGCGCGCGACGAATTTGCTGACGAAGCCGGCTACCTGAAAGGTAAAAAAGTGGTGATTGTCGGCTGTGGCGCCCAGGGGCTGAACCAGGGTCTGAACATGCGCGATTCCGGTCTGGATGTCGCCTATGCCCTGCGCAAAGAAGCGATCGACGAGAAGCGCGCTTCCTGGCGCAAGGCGACCGAAAATGGCTTCAAGGTCGGCACCTACGAAGACCTGATCCCGCAGGCGGATCTGGTGGTCAACCTAACGCCGGACAAGCAGCACTCTTCCGTAGTGCGCGCGGTGCAGCCGCTGATGAAAGACGGCGCGGCGCTGGGTTACTCCCACGGCTTCAACATCGTTGAAGTGGGTGAGCAGGTGCGTAAAGACATCACCGTGGTGATGGTCGCGCCGAAATGCCCGGGCACCGAAGTGCGTGAAGAGTACAAGCGCGGCTTCGGCGTGCCGACCCTGATTGCGGTTCACCCGGAAAACGATCCGAAAGGCGAAGGCATGGCGATCGCCAAGGCCTGGGCGGCGGCGACCGGCGGCCACCGCGCCGGCGTGCTGGAGTCTTCCTTCGTTGCCGAAGTGAAATCCGATTTGATGGGCGAGCAGACCATTCTGTGCGGCATGCTGCAGGCGGGTTCGCTGCTGTGCTTCGACAAGCTGGTTGCTGAGGGCACCGATCCGGCTTACGCCGAGAAACTGATTCAGTTCGGCTGGGAAACCATCACCGAAGCGCTGAAGCAGGGCGGCATCACCCTGATGATGGATCGCCTGTCCAACCCGGCCAAGCTGCGTGCCTATGCGCTGTCCGAACAGCTGAAAACCATCATGGCGCCGCTGTTCCAGAAGCACATGGACGACATCATTTCCGGCGCGTTCTCCAGCGGCATGATGGCCGACTGGGCGGAAGACGACGTGAAACTGCTGACCTGGCGCGAAGAGACCGGCAAAACCGCATTCGAGAATGCGCCGCAGTTTGAAGGCAAGATCAGCGAGCAAGAGTACTTCGATCACGGCGTGCTGATGGTGGCGATGGTGAAAGCGGGCGTTGAGCTGGCGTTCGAAACCATGGTCGATGCCGGCATCATCGAAGAGTCGGCTTACTACGAGTCGCTGCACGAGCTGCCGCTGATCGCCAACACCATTGCGCGTAAGCGTCTGTATGAAATGAACGTGGTTATCTCCGATACCGCAGAGTACGGCAACTACCTGTTCGCCAACGCGGCTGTGCCGCTGCTGAAGGACTTCATGACCACCCTGCAGGCGGGCGATTTGGGCAAAGCTGTGACGGGTACGGCGGTGGACAATGCGCAGCTGCGCGACGTGAACGAAGCGGTGCGCAGCCACCCTATCGAAACCGTCGGCCGTAAACTGCGCGGCTACATGACCGATATGAAACGCATCGCCGTCGCGGGCTGATTTTCCGCAAGGCAAAGCACAAAGAGAAAGAGCCGGCAGCGATGCCGGCTTTTTTTATGCCTCCGGCATCATTGCGGCGGGAATGATGGCGCCGCGATGCTGGATCACCGTAGCGGCCAGCAGATGGCCGCGCTGCGCCGCCCGTTGGGCGCTGCCGCCGTTCAGGCGGGCCGCCAGGTAACCGGCGCTGAAAGAATCGCCCGCTGCGGTGGTGTCGACGACACGCTCTGGCGGCAGCGCGATCGCCGGCACCTCAAGTTTCTCCCCTGCCATACTGAACACCAGGCAGGCGTGCGCGCCGCGTTTGATGACGATCTCGCCGACGCCGAGCGCCTGCGTGCGAGCTACCGCCTGTTCGATAGGCTGCGCTCCCCACAGCAACTCTTCGTCATCCAGCGTCAGAAAAGCGATGTCGGTACAGGCCAGCACCTCGCGGTAGGCCTGCTGCGTTTCCTCACGGCTTTGCCACAGGCGCGGACGGTAATTGTTGTCGAAGATCACCTTGCCGCCGTTGGCGCGACAGCGGCGCAGCAGCGCCAGCAGTTTCATGCGATCGGCAGGCGCGAGGATCGCCAGGCTAATGCCGCTGAGGTACAAGTAATCGAACTGCGCCAGCCGTTCGCACAGTGCGTCGGCCTGCGGTCCCGCAAGCCAATACCGGGCGGCGGCGTCATTGCGCCAGTAGTAGAAAGTACGTTCGCCGGCGGCGTCGGTTTCGATGAGGTACAGGCCCGGCAGCTTGTTGTCGAATTGCTGAATCAACCCGGTCTCGATCTTCTCCTGCCGCCAGGCCTGCAGCATGTCGCCGCTGAAACTGTCGGTGCCGAGTGCGGTGACATAATGCACCCGTAGCGTCTGTTCCGGCATTTGGCGGGCGAGGTAGACGGCGGTGTTGAGGGTATCGCCGCCAAAGCCGCGCGTCAGCTGTGCGCCCTGCTGCGACAGCTCGATCATGCATTCGCCGATCACGGCGAGATTTCGGATAGTCATCGTCAATAAGCCCTGGCTAAAGAAGAAGCAATAGCTGTCAGTCTCCACGCAAGGCGGTCAGGGAGTCAATAAATTAAAACGGCGTTTTAATTTTTTATGATCGCGATCGGCGAACGCGGGCAGGACGGAGGCGAAACGGGCGGCAATTCGGCTTAAAGTTTTACGCTGCGTTGCCGATAAGCTGGGTAAAGAAACAGCGGCAGCGCTCTCATTTCCCCGCCACGGCGATAGTACCGATGATAACCAATCTGATCTCTGGTCTGCTGGCGCCTTGTTTTGCCCTCTATGCCTGCGCCAAATCGCGGCGCTACTGGCGGCAATGCCGGCGCTTGTATACCTTCCAGCCGATTTATCGCACCAGCGGCGCGCTGCTGGCGGTGGAACTGCTGACGGCGGTGTATCACCCGAATGAGCCGGACAAGCGGCAATCCCCGGAGCATTATTTTTCCGCGCTCGGCGTCGCCCAGCGCTTGCGGGTGATCCAGGAACAGCTGGCGCTGTTGCAGCGCTGGCAGGCGTTGTTCATTCGTCACGCGGTGATGGTGTCGGTCAATATCGACGGCATCGCGCTGCAAGCGTTGCAGCGCCATAGCGCGTTGCAACGGCAGATCGCCGAGATGCCTTATCTGCGCTTCGAGCTGGTGGAGCACGCCGAAACGGCGTCAAACCGCCCGCTGCAGCAGATCGTCGGCGGCGAGCGGCTGTGGCTGGACGATTTCGGCAGCGGGCTGGCCAACTTCTCCGCCGTCGGCGCCTGGCGTTATCAATACATCAAGGTGGCGCGCGAATTGTTTACCTTGCTCAAACAGTCGGAAGAGGGTGTCCAGCTGCTCGGCACCCTGATCAAGATGATGAACCAGCACAGCGACGGGGTGATCGTCGAGGGCGTGGAAACCGAACAAGAGTGGCGGCTGGTGCAGCGTTCCGGCGCGTTGGCTGCCCAGGGCTACTACCTTTCCCGCCCGGCGTGCTTTGAAACTCTGCACAGCGTGCCGACGCTGTTCGCCGCGCCCGGCACGCCGGCGTGAACTCCGGCCTATCCTCAGCTAGGCTTAAACGGGGCTGCTAACTCCTTTTCCTTTCATTCGGCAGCCCGATTTATGCGCTGAGGGAGCCGCTATGACAAGAACAGGAAAGGTTTTCAGCTGGCTGGGCGGCATTGTGCTGCTGCTGATCGTCGCGCTGGCGATCTTCATTGCTACCTTCGACTGGAATCGACTCAAGCCCACCATCAACGACAAAGTGTCGGCCGAACTGCGGCGACCGTTCGCCATTCGCGGCGATCTGGGCGTCGACTGGTCGCGCAATCCGGATGAGGGCGGCTGGCGCGCCTGGGTGCCCTGGCCGCATATTCACGCCGAAGACGTGTGGCTGGGTAACCCGAAAAACATGCCCGGCGACAGCATGGTGACGCTGCAGCGCGTCGACGCCAGCATTGCGCCGCTGGCGCTGCTGGGTAAAGAACTGCTGATCCCGCGCATCTGGCTGAAGCAGCCGAATGCTTCGTTGCAACGTCTGGCCAACGGCGACAACAACTGGACGTTTGACCTGGCTGCCGGCCAGGATCCCAAGCAGCCGCCTTCCGACTGGTCGTTCACCGTTCACGACATCGTATTCGACAAGGGGCAGATCGCCTTTAAAGACGCCACGCTGAAGGCGGATTTCCGCGCCGTCATCGATCCGCTTGGCAAGCCGTTGCCGTTCAGTGAAGTGACCGGCAAACAGGGCGGCGACAAGACCGCGACCCCCGATTACGTTTTCGGCTGGCAGGTGAAGGGCAAATATAACGGCGAACCGTTGAGCGGCAGCGGCAAGATTGGCGGCATGCTGTCGCTGCAGAGCGCCGATTTGCCGTTCCCGCTGCAGGCCGATGTGCGCTCCGGCAGCACCCGGGTGGTGGTCGCGGGCACCTTGTCCGATCCGCTGAACCTCGGCGGCCTGGATGTACAGCTGAAATTTTCCGGTGAAAGCCTGAGCAACCTCTATGGCCTGACCGGCGTGTTGTTGCCGAATACCCCGCCGTATGCGACCGATGGCCATCTGACCGCCCGTCTGCATCAGCCGGGCGGCGCGGTGTTTGAGTACCAGAAATTCGACGGAAAAATCGGCGATAGCGACATTCACGGCAGCTTGAAGTACGTTGCCGGTAAACCACGGCCCACGCTGAGCGGCGCGGTGAACTCCCGGCAGCTGAGGTTGGCGGATCTGGCGCCGCTGATCGGCGCCGACTCCAACGCCGCCAAAGCCGGGCGCGGCGAGAAAAGCCGTCAGCCGGCGGATAAGGTGCTGCCGGTCGAACAGTTCGATACGCAAAGCTGGAGCAAGATGGATGCGGACGTGAAGTTTGCCGCCGCGCGCATTGAACGCGGCAGCGATTTGCCGCTGAGCGATCTGGCCACGCACCTGAAGCTGAACAATGGCGAACTGCGCCTGGATCCGCTGCGCTTCGGCATGGCGGGCGGCAGCCTGAACGCCGTCGTGCGCCTCGACGGCGGCAAAAAGCCGATGCGCGGGCAGGTGGATATGCATGCACGCAAACTTCAGCTTAAACAGCTGTTGCCGAATGTGGAGGCGATGAAGCGCAGCCTCGGGCAGATGAACGGCGACGCCAGGCTGACGGGCAGCGGCAATTCGGTGGCCGAGCTGCTGGCGACCAGCAACGGCGATCTGCGCCTGCTGATCAATAACGGGGTGATCAGCCGTAGCCTGATGGAGATCCTCGGTCTGAACGTCGGTAACTATCTGGTGGCGCAGCTGTTCGGTGACGACGTGGTGGGCATCAACTGCGCGGCGGCGGACGTCGGCATCCGCAGCGGCGTCGCCGCACCGCGACTGTTCGTGTTCGACACCGAAAACGCGGTGATCAACATCACCGGCAACACCAACCTCGCCACCGAACGGCTGGATTTGTCCATCGATCCGGAAAGCAAGGGCATGCGCGTGCTGACCCTGCGATCGCCGCTGTACGTGAAAGGCACCTTCAAGCATCCGGACGCCGGGGTCAAAGCCGGGCCGCTGATCGCGCGCGGCGCGGCGGCGGTGGCGTTGGGGGCGGTGCTGACGCCGGCGGCGGCGCTGCTGGCGCTGGTCTCGCCCAGTGAAGGCGGCGAGGAGAACCAGTGCGGGCAGATCCTGCGGGAGATGAAAGGCAAAAAATAGTCAGGCGCGCGGCGGCGGCGTGAGCAGCCGGCAGTCGTGATCCTGGATCTCTTCCGCCGAGGCCAGGGTGAACGGCAGCAGGCTGCGCTCGGTTGCCAGCAGCAGGAAATCCCCGTCCGGCAGCGCGGTCATCGCCAGGCCGAAGCTGCCCATGCGCCCGTCGGCGCGCGGCAGGCCGGAGGCCAGCAGGCGGAAGGCGCCCTGTTGTTCCAGTTCGGCGGGGGTCACCCGCCGCCCCAGATAGTCATGCCCCAACAGGCCGCCGGGCAGCGGTTGCCATTGCTCGATGAAATGGGGGCCGATCTGCGCCAGCCGCTGTTTTACCGCCGGCAGCAGGCAGGAGATATGAATGTGCAGCTGGTTTTGCGTGCGGCCATATTCCGAATTGATCGCCAGTGAAATATCGCCGTCGTCGATCGGTTTGCCATAGCGTTCCGCCATCACGTGGCGCGCGCGCCAGGCCTGGGCGAAGAAATTCGGCGTGGCGGCGTCCAGCACCGCCGGGCTTTCGATACCGGTGATTTTGGCGCTGGGCATCAGCAGGTATTGCAGCGGCCCGTTGCGATCTTTAAACACCACGAAACCGGCCTGCACATCCACCTGCGCGCAGGGCGCCGGGTTGTCATGCGCCTGCTGATTGGGCAGACATTGCTGGCTGACGATGCGCCACAGCGCATCGGGATGGTCGGGTTTCAACCCGTAATAGAGCGCGATGGCGAGAGCCGCCAGCAGCACCACGCAGACAAATACCCCACGACGCAGAGACATCGGCCGATCCTGTTACCGAGAGAAACGTCCAGCATAGCCCGGTTTTATGACAGGAAACGAACAACGCGTGCGGCCCCCCGCAGTGAGGGGGCCGCAGAGGATCACAGCGACTGGTGGCGGGTTTCTTTCATCAGCAGGAGGGCCAGCAGCGTCAGCCCGGCCATCGCCGCCAGGTACATGCCGACGTAAAACAGCCCGTAGTGGGCCGCCAGCCAGGTGGCGATGTAAGGCGCCACGGACGCGCCGAGAATCGACGCGACGTTGTAGGAGAACGATGCGCCGGTATAGCGCACTTCGGTGGGGAACAGCTCCGGCAGCAGCGCGCCCATCGGGCCAAAGGTCAGCCCCATGATGCTCAGGCCGCACAGCAGGAAGCCCATCACCAGCGCCTGGTTGCCGGAACCCAGCAGGGTCGGGAACAGGAACGCGAAGCCGATCATCAGCAGGGTAATGGCGATCATGGTCTTGCGACGGCCGAACGCGTCCGCCAGCAGGCCGGCGATGGGCACCATCACGCCGAAACCGATCACCGCCACCATCAGCATCCACAGGAAGCTGTTGCGGGAGTAACCGAGCCCCAGCGGCTGCGGCGCAGTGCCGTAGGTCATCGAATAGACCGTCATCAGATAAAACAGCGTGTAGGTCGCCAGCATGATGAAGGTGCCGAGGATGGTGGCTTTCAGATGCTTGCTCAGCAGCGTGCCGAGCGGCACTTTCACCTGTTTGCCGGCCTTGGCCGCTTTGGCGAACACCGGCGTTTCATGCAATGACACCCGGACGTACAGGCCAATCAGCACCAATGCGGCGGAGAGGATGAACGGCACGCGCCAGCCCCATTCCATAAATTGCTGGTCGCTCAGCAGCCACGAGAGCAGCAGGAAGGTGCCGTTGGCGAAGAAGAAGCCGATCGGGGCGCCCAACTGGGGGAAGGAGCCGTACAGCGCACGTTTTTTGGCCGGCGCGTTCTCCGTCGCCAGCAAGGCGGCGCCGCCCCATTCGCCGCCCAGCCCCAGCCCCTGGCCAAAGCGCGCCAGCGCCAGCAGGATAGGGGCGAAGATGCCGATGGTTTCATAGCTCGGCAGCAGGCCGATCAGCACGGTGGAAATCCCCATGGTCAGCAGCGAAGCGACCAGCGTCACCTTGCGCCCCACGCGATCGCCGAAGTGGCCGAACAGCGCAGAGCCGATAGGGCGCGCGACAAAGGCGACGGCGAAGGTGGCCAGCGACTGCAGCGTCGCGGTGGTCGGGTCGCCCTGCGGGAAGAAGATGTGCGGGAACACGATCACCGCGGCGGTGGCGTAGATGTAAAAGTCGAAGAACTCGATGGCGGTGCCGACCAGCGAGGCGACGATGACTTTCCCGCGGGAATTCACCGGTGTAGACGCGTCGTCGGCGTCGAGTGGGGGTGCGATGGTGGCTTGCATATCTATTTCTTATTGTTGGAGGGGGTAAAAATCCATCTTAGTGACAGCATTCCGCCTTTTCAACGCTGGAACTCTGGGCAGTGCCGCCGCTAACCGGTTAAAAAGACTAATGTTTTCCCTGACTTCTTTTCTGTAGCGTTAAACGTTGAGAAATGGGGTTCATACAGTGTGAATGGCTGTAAAAACGGGAAAGAAAAGTGACTGGGTAGTTTGTTATGCTGGTTTTTCGAATGCCATGCCGCATGATTTAGAGGGATTGACTGGTTTTTTGCTTATTAACCAGAGGAAAGTGCCGGCGCGTGCGAGAACACCGGCACGATTGCATGGCTTCAGCGTGCCGGCGGCTCGCGTTCCGGCAAGGCTTTGTCGCCTTTGTAGTCGGCCGTTGCGATCCAGGCGGCGCAAAACAGCGTCAGGCGGGCGAAGAAGTAGAAGAACGCCATCAGCCCGATCACCGAGCCGAAGGCCGCGCCGGAGGGCGATTTCGCCACCTGCGGCAGCGTCATCGTCATCACGAACTTGATCACCTCAAAGCCGATAGCCGCAAGCAAGGTGCCGCGCAGCAGCGCTTTTTTCTTCGGTTTGTGGCGCGGCAGCATCCAGAAAATCCACAGGAACAGCAGATAGTTGGCGAAAATCGAGATCGACAGCGCGATCGTCGTCAGCGCCGGCCGCAGCCATTCGATGCCGTCCAGCCCCAGCGCGTTGACGATCGCCGCCTGCGCCGAGCCGGCGACCGAGGTCAGCGACAGCGTGATAATCAGCGCGACCACCAGGCCGGTCAGCGAGATGAAGTCGCGGGTGTACTTGAAATAGATTTTCTCCTGATCCTGCGGATTGCGCTCCCAGACGTCACGCGATTGCGCGCGGATCGCTTCGCGCAGGTTGCCCATCCAACTGATGCCGGAATAGAGCGCCAGCGCCAGGCCGGTCAATCCCACGGTGGTGCGCTGCTGAATGGCGGTGTTGACGGTGTTCTTCAGCGTGCTGGCCAGCGTCGGATCGCTGATGCTGCCGACGATCCGGTTGATCAAACGGGCCAGCAGATCCGGGTTGGAAGCCAGCACGAAACCGGCGGCGGCGAACGACACCATCAGGATCGGGATCAGCGAGAGGAATGAAAAATAGGTGATGGCGGCGCCGAACTGGCTGCCCAGCCGATCGTTAAAGCGTTCGGCGGCGCGCAGCAGGTGCGCAACGCTCGGCCAGGCTTTGATGCGTTCAATCAGACGTGAAAAACCGCTGATGCGGCGGTCGAGCGTTTCATGGCCGGTCTTGATGGCGATAAGCGGCTTCGGCGGCGTGTCTTGTGCGGGCTGGCGGCGTTCCTGGTCTGGTCCTGTAGGCATTACTTCACGATTTCCTTAACGTTAAACGGCATGTATCCGCGTTGATTATAGCCAAAGCCCCGCGGCGTTTTGAGCGCCGGGGCGGCAAACGGTCATTTTCCGAGCTTAACGCGTTAGCGCCCGGCATGAAATGCCAGGAGGCAGCCGATAGGTAAAATTCCTATGAAAACCCCGCCGCGCCTCGGTTTTTTTCACTTCCCTACCTCCAATTTTTATCTGTTTCGTCGGCGAGAAAGCGTTTACTCATGATGTGGCGCCACGCGTTGCCGAGCGCCGCTCCGCTGCAGCCGTAGGGGCTGGAACGGTCTCACCCGTCATCAACAGAAAAACTGGAAGGTCTTATGAAATTGCTTAATCACCCCACCTGCCGTCCGTTTACCGAAGCGGGCAATCTGTCGCAGCTTTCCGCCTACTATGAAGAGGAGAGGCATATCATGTGGATGCTGCTGCGCGCTGCGCCGCGTCCTTGCTTTAATCAGGCGCTGATCGAAGACATCATGACGCTGGCGCAGGCGGCGAAAGAGTCTTCGCTGCGGTTCGATTTCTGGGTCACCGGCTCGCTGGTGCCGAACATGTTTAACGTCGGCGGCGATCTGCAGTTCTTCGCCGAAGCCATCAAGAACCGCAAACGCGAGGCGATGATGGCCTACGCGCGTGCCTGCATCGACTGCGTGCATGCGGCGGCGCGCGGTTTCGATACCGGCGCGGTCAGCATTGCGATGGTCGAAGGCAGCGCGCTGGGCGGCGGCTTTGAAGCGGCGCTGGCGCACCATTTCGTGTTGGCGCAGAACAATGCGCGCATGGGGTTCCCGGAGATTGCGTTCAACCTGTTTCCCGGCATGGGCGGTTACTCGCTGGTGGCGCGCAAGGCGGGCATGCGCTTGGCCGAAGAACTGATTTGGGGCGGCGAGTCGCACACCGCAGAGTGGTTCGAGAGCCGTGGGCTGGTGGATCAGCTGTTCCAGCCCGGCGACGCCTACATGGCGACGCGCACTTTCATCGATACCATCCGGCCGAAGCTCAACGGCATGCGCGCCATGTTGCGGGCGCGTCAGCGCGTGCTGCAGCTGACGCGTTCCGAGCTGATGGACATTACCGAGGATTGGGTGCACTCGGCCTTCACCATTGAGGAAAAAGATCGCGCCTACATCGAGCGGCTGGTGATGTTGCAGGATCGCCACACCCTGAACCTGCGTCGTGCCGGCTAACGTTAACGCGCCCGCCTCACGCGGAAGGTGAGCGCGGGCGATAGGACTGCAGCCAATGCTCCAGCTGTTCCGGGAGCATTGGCCGCGCAAACAGAAAGCCCTGCTTTTCGTCCACGCCGACCTCGTCGAGGAACTGATTTTCGCTCTCGGTCTCCACCCCTTCGGCGATCACGCGGAAGGCCAGCGCCTCCGCCGCCGCGACGATCGCGCGCACCAGCGATTGCGAAACCGGGTTGAAATTCACCCCGCGCACGAAGCTTTTATCCAGCTTGATGGCGTCCAGCGGAATACGCGCCAGCTGCGCCAGCGACGAATAGCCGGTGCCGAAGTCGTCGAGATGCACCTGCGCGCCCAGCTCGCGTAGCCGGGTGATCAGCACGCGCGCGCGGTTTTCGTCTTCAATCAGGCTGCTTTCAGTCAACTCGAAGTCCAGCAGACAAGGGGCCATGCGGTGACGGCGCAGCACCCCGAGCAGATCGTTGACGATGCCGTCGTCTGCCAGCTGCCGGGCGGAGAGGTTGACCGCCACCCGCAGATTCAATCCCCGCTCTCGCCACTGCGCCGCCTGGCAGGCGGCGGTCTGCAACACCCATTGGCCCAGCGGGCCGATCAGGCCGGACTCCTCGGCATAGGAGATGAACTGCAGCGGCGGGATCAGGCCGCGCTCCGGCGAATCCCAGCGCACCAGCGCTTCCACGCTGTGCACTTCACCGCTGCGCGCGTCGATTTTAGGCTGGTAATACAATACCAGCTGATTTTGCTCCAGCCCTTTACGCAGGTTGGTGTCCAGCCACATGTATTCGGCGACGCGCTTGTTCATCTCCGGCGAGAAGACGGTATAGGTGCGCTTGCCGTGCTCCTTGGCGACGTACATGGCGGTATCGGCGCTGCGGATCAGGCTGTCGAGATCGTTGCCGTGCTCCGGGCACAGCGCGATGCCGATCGAACAGCCGGTATACACTTCGATCAGGCCGATGCGGAAAGGGGTCTTCAGCCGATCGATGATGCGCTGCGCCAGCGTTTGCAAACGTTCGCGATCGGTCTGAGGCGCCAGCACCAAAAATTCGTCGCCGCCGAGGCGGGCGAGCACCTGATCCGGGCTCAGGCAGCCGAGGATCGCCAGCGAGACCTCAACCAGCAGCCGATCGCCGAACATATGGCCGTAGGCGTCGTTGACCTTTTTGAAGTTGTCGAGATCGAGGTACACCAGGCCGAAACTCTCTTCGCCGCGCGTGGCGATGGCGTGGTTGATCTTGTCCTGGATGGCGTTACGGTTCGGCAGGCCGGTGATGATATCGGTGTTGGCCAGCACCCGCAGCCGTTCCTGCGCGCGACGCTCTTCGGTGATGTCGGTTCCTGAGCAGATCAGAAACACCTCATTCTTACCGCTGCCGCTGTGCACGAACTTATTGCGAAACAGGAACAGTCGCTCGCCCTTGACCGTCTTTACCCAGCGTTCCACCTCATACGAAGAACCGTTGCGGAAGAAGCCGGCGATGTTGCGCCGCGAGGCGGCGGCTTCTTCCGGGCTCATAAACAGCTGGAAAACGTTCTTGCCGATCACCTCGTGTTCGTGCAGCCCGGTGTACTCCTCGCTCAGCCGATTGAAGCGCTGGATGCGGCCGTGCTGGTCGACGATCACGATCACCGAGTTGGCTTCGGACACCACCTGCTCGGCGAAGGAGAGCCCATGCACCAGATCGCGCGCCACGGATTGGGTATCGCTGAACGCGGACGCGGTGCCCGCCCATTCGAGGTTATTGACGCGGCGCCCGACCAGATGCAGATGCAGCGGTTCGCCGGCCAGCGTAATGGTGAGTTCAAGGCTGGCGGTCACGCCGGTCAAACGGCGAATTTTCGCCGCGTCCATGGCGCTCAGCGCCACCGCGACGTGGGCTTTGCCCTTAACGGCGGACAGCTCCAGGGCATTGCTGTCAAACGCCAGCCGCCAGTGGGGGCTCTGGGTGCCGAAGTGGGCGTTAAGAAGCTCAGGGCCTTGGTCTGCGGACATGATGATTCCTCAAAAGAGCACGGGCGGCCGGTCAGCACGAAGAACCGCTGGCGGCCTGTGGGCCCGAAAGTGGTCGCCGTGCGCGTCTGTGCATCATATAACAGGTTTTCACAGGCGGGGCGGGTAATGGAAACTATTCTATAAGCAATGATTAGTTTTGCGGTGTACGCGCCACCCGGCGACCGGTTGCCTTAAAGTGTAGGAGGAGAACATCGGGTCGTGCGAAGTTTGTACCGGCTTCCCCGCTAACGAAAAACGGTTGATGCAAGGTTGCCTTGTGGGCGAGTAAATTATAGCGGTGAGAGGGCGGCTGAAAAATAACCCTGTCGGGGAGATTTTTGCCGGGAAATTAAAATTTCCATCAAATAAACGCCTTCTTCATAGTTTTCTCATAATTGGTGAATAAACCCGTGACGGGTTTTAAAAAGTTTACACACCCTCGCATTACTTGAATTTTATCAGCCTATTATTATCTTCGACGAACGAATGAGCCTGTTAACGTACAGCGCTCCTGATGAAGAAAAATTTTTAAGGAAATGATTATGCGTAAATTGACGGCTTTATTTATTGCTTCCACGCTGGCTCTGGGTTCTGCTTCTGCGGCGTTCGCCGCTGATACGACGGCGGCCCCGGCTGCGGATGCCGCGCCGATGAAAATGATGCATCACAAGGGTGAAGGTAAAGGCGGCCCGTTTGCCGGGCTGAACCTGACCGAGCAGCAGCGCCAGCAAATGCGCGATATCATGAAAGAGTCGCACTCGAAACGCGGTCCGGGCATGAAAGAGGAACGCCAGGCGCTGCATAATCTGGTGGCTTCCGACAGCTTCGATGAAGCGAAGGCGAAGGCGCAAATTGACGCGATCGGCAAAGCGCAATCCGAACGCATGCTGGAACGCGCCAAGGCGGAAAATAAAATGTATAACCTGCTGACCCCTGAGCAGAAAAAACAATACAATGAGAATTATCAGAAACGTGAGCAAAAGATGATGGACCATATGAATAAAATGAAGGAGCAGATGTCCTCCGGTCAGTAATATACGCTCGCGGTAAATAAAAAAGGGCCAGACTATTTGTCTGGCCTTTTTTTTCGGCGTTATCTCCGGCAGACCCGGCAGCGAGTGATTATCATTCCCCAGCGGCAATATGTCGGAACTGTTCGGCAACGGCCTGCGCAAAGCGCGGATCGTTAATATGGTAAGGCGTTTTTATTAACCGGCGCTTATGGGTGGCGTGCACCGTCTCCTCCAGCGTTTGCGTAAAGGCGGCCAGCGCTGCGGGATCCCAGAACGGTTGCCCAGGGGCATCCAGAGCCGACACGCCGCCCGCCGGTATCACGAAGCGCACTTCGCCCGCGCAGGCGTTGATTTTCTCGCCAATCCAATGACCGATTAGCGCATTTTCCCGTGGGCTGGTGCGCACCAGCGTCACTTGCGGATTGTGATGATGGCGCAGGCGGTTCGCGTAGCGAGCCGGCACCGTATTCAGCGCGCCGAAGTTGATCATGTCGATCGCGCCGCAGGAGAGTACGCACGGGATGCCGGTACGCGCGATAGCACCGAAACGATCTGCATTGCAGGGCAGCACACCGCCAAACAGGTAATCGGTCACTTCGGTGGTGGTCAAATCGATGGCGCCGTGCAGTTGCCGGCTATCGATCAGTTTTTCCAGCGCTCTGCCACCGCTGCCGGTCGCGTGAAACGTCAGGCAGTCCCATTGCGGTTCAAGGTCGGCAACCAGCGCCTGAATGCAGGGGGTGGTGACGCCAAACATCGTCAGGCCGATTGCGGGCTTGTCGTCGTGATGATCGACGGCGGCGAAGCGGACTGCACCGGCTATCTGGCGCGCCGCATTGCCCAGCACCCGGCGCGAGATACGGTTCAGGCCAGCGAGATCGGTGACCGAATACAACATGCTGATATCACTGGCGCCGACATAGGCGGAAACGTCTCCCGCCGCCATGCTCGAGACCATCAATTTCGGCAGGCCAATCGGCAACTGCTGCATTGCCGGCGTGATGATGGCGGTGCCGCCGGAGCCGCCCAGGCCAAGCAGGCCGGCGATATCGCGGCGCGTCAGGATAAAACGTTCGAAAGCGGTCGCCATGGCGGCGATTGCCTGGCCGCGGCTGGCTAGAAAGACCGCGCCTGCGCCCGCCGGATGGTGGCGAGCGACCTCTTCTGGGCCGATATCGGCCGGGGAGTCAAACGGCAAGCTTCGGGTGGAGAGATCGACGGTTCGCGTGGGTAAATTCAGGCTGGCAATCAGCCGCCGCACATACTCCAACTCTTGTCCTTTGGTATCTGCTGTGGTAGCAATATAGACAAAATTTGAAGTATCTTTCATGGATTTTTCCGAGGTGTTTCTAATTTTTATTTAAAAATTAATGTATTATGTTTTTTTTGGGTGCCCTGGTGTTGGCATTTAAATTAAATTGATTAATGTATTTATATAATGAGACGGCAGTATCATTTTTGCAAGGGCAGCTCAGTGCAAAATGGGACTCCTGTCTCATTTTTGAGCTTTTTGCGCGGCCAACCCTTTGTCGTCAACCTGTCGGCAGTGGCGTCTCGCCTGTCGCGCAAGCGTGTACAGATGTATGAGGTTTAAGTGCCGATAAATGCTTTTCCCACCCCGTCCGACCTTTCTCTGACCTCCGCCCGGGCGAAAACACATCGTTTGTTGCTGGCCAGCGCAATGACGCTGTATGGCGAGGGCGCGTTTCCATCGATCACCGATCTGGCGGCGCATGCGCAGGTATCGCGCGCGACCGCCTACCGCTATTTCCCGACCCAAAGCGCATTAATTACTGCGGTGGTGGCGGAAAGTCTGGGGCCTATTCTGGCGTGGCGCCCGCAGGACGACGATGCCCTGAAGCGCATCCAGCAGTTGCTGACGTTGGCCTATCCTCAGATGGAGCGACACGAAGGGGCGCTGCGCGCCGCATTGCAGCTCTCTTTGCAGCAGTGGGCGCACGCCACGCCGGGCGAAAAGTTCGTGCGCGGCAACCGCAAGCGGCTGCTGGCGCTGGCGGTAGAGCCGTTGCAGGGTAAACTGCCGCCAGATTCTTTACAGAGAGTGATTCATGCTTTCTCGCTGATTTACGGTTCTGAGGTGTTCCTGGTGCTGAAAGATATCTGGGGGCTGGAGCTTGAGGGTATCCAGGATGTCACGCAATGGATGGCCAAAGCCATCCTGCGTCAGGCGGAAGAGGATGCGATGAACAGCAAAAAAACATCAGCAGGATAATCCAATTTTTGCCGCTGCCTGAGTGAAAAATCAGCATAATTCACTGAGTAAATATTGGCAAAAGTTATAATTAAAAGTGATAAAAAGCGCCTGTTAAGCACTTTTCAGGCGACGCTTTCTTTGGTTGTCTTTTAATTAAATATCATTATTTATCATTGTATTAATTTAATTATCCCCCGCGAATAAATGCCGCCTCAGCGCTGAGCGAGATCATTCTCTTTCCTTATCGTCCCCCGTCTGATTCATCCCTGAAACGTTCTCTCCGCCCACCGAACTGCCGAGTGACACATTAAGCGCACTTGAGATTGTTGTGCTTTATTTATTTGGTGTTACCAAACTGTTACACAAAAAATCTTATAAAACATTTGCAAACAACAACGGACGGTATCTGGGATGGAGAAGAAACTTAGAGGAGTTAAATCCGCTCGGGCGGCCTTCGGCTGGCCTGAAATCGGAGTTCATCGCGCACAATGGAGCGCGATGCTGATCTGCCTGACGGCGATCGGCGGCGCGCAGGCCTCCAGCTATATAGAGAACGGCAAAGCGGGCGATCCGGCCAGCTGGCGCAGCAGTGAGTTCAACGCGGAATGGGGGCTGGGGGCGATCCACGCCGACCAGGCCTACGCCGCCGGTTATACCGGAAAAGGCATCAAACTTGGCATTTTCGATCAGCCGGTCTACGCCAAGCACCCGGAGTTTGCCGGTGAGAATAAGGTGATCAATCTGGTTACCGAAGGCATCCGCGAATACACCGATCCCTATATTCCGGTGAAAAAAGGCGACACTTTCCGCTATGACGGTACGCCGAGCGTGGACTCCGATGGCACGCTCGGTTCGCACGGTACCCACGTGGGCGGCATCGCCGCCGGCAGCCGCGACGGCGGCGCCATGCACGGCGTGGCGTTCAATGCGCAGATCATCAGTGCCGAAAACGGCGATCCCGGCCCGGAGGACGGCATCATCCTCGGCAACGACGGCGCGGTGTACCAGGCCGGTTGGGATGCGCTGGTGGCCAGCGGCGCGCGCATCATCAACAACAGCTGGGGCATCGGCATTACCGAAAAGTTTGATGAGGGGGGTTATGACCCGGCTTATCCGCATTTCACAGTAAACGATGCGCAAAAGCAGTTCGATCAGATCAAAACGATCCTGGGCACCAAGCCCGGCGGCGCCTATCAGGGCGCGATCGACGCGGCGCGCAGCGGCGTGGTCACCATCTTCGCCGCCGGTAACGACGGCAATCTGAATAACCCCGATGCCATGGCCGGCCTGGCCTATTTCGTGCCGGAGATTGCACCGAACTGGCTGTCGGTCGCCAGCTTGCAGGATCCCACCAATACCGGCGACTACAGCATCAGCACCTTCTCTTCCCGCTGCGGCTACACCGCCAGCTTCTGCGTTTCGGCGCCGGGCACCCGGGTATACAGCTCGGTGATTGAAGGCACCAGCGTGGAGAATCTGACGACCGGCTACGCCAAATACAGCGGCACCTCGATGGCGGCGCCGCACGTGGCCGGCAGCGTTGCGGTGCTGATGGAGCGTTTCCCGTATCTGAGCGGCGCACAGGTGGCGGAAGTGCTGAAAACCACCGCCACCGACATGGGCGCGCCGGGCATCGACGCGCTCTACGGCTGGGGGATGATCAACCTGGGCAAGGCTATCAACGGGCCAGGCATGTTGGTGACCGCCGAGGATATTCCGGCGGAGTTCCGTATTCCGGATCCGACGGGCGTGGCTTACGGCCCGACCCAATTCGTGGTGGATCTGCCGGGCGTCGGCGCGGTGCTGGACAAGGGCAAACCGACCGAGCGCGTCTGCAGCGATGTGCTGTGCGGGCTGGACGTCTGGAGCAACGATATCTCCGGCCACGGCGGCCTGACCAAGCAGGGTATCGGCACCCTGGTGCTGACCGGTAACAACACTTATTCCGGCCCGACGCTGGTCAATCAGGGGCGGCTGGCGATCAACGGCTCGGTCACCTCGGACGTCAGCGTGCAGAGCGGCGGCATCGTCGGCGGCAGCGGCACGGTCGGTTCGCTGACCGCCCGCCGCGGCGGCACCGTGGCGCCGGGCAACTCGATCGGCACCCTGAACGTGACCGGCAACGTCAGCTTCGAACCGGGTTCGCGCTATGCGGTGGAAGTGGGGCCGAACGGCCAGAGCGATCGGATCCAGAGCAGCGGATCGGCGACGATCGGCGGCGGCGAGGTGGCGGTGACGCTGGAGAACAGCGCCAACCTGCTGACGCAAAGCGAGGTGCGCAGCCTGCTGGGCCAGCAGTACACCATCCTGAGCGCGCAGCAGGGGGTGAGCGGGCAGTTTGACGCGGTGGCGCCGAACTACCTGTTCCTCGGCACCGGGCTGAGCTACCAGCCGGCCGGGGTGACGCTGAGCGTCGGGCGCAACGGCACGAGCTTCGCCAGCGTGGCGCAGACGCCGAACGAGCGGGCGGTGGCGGCGGCGGCGGATGCGCTGGCGGCGGGCAACCCGGTGTACGAAAGCGTTCTTAACAGCGGTACGGCGGGCGAGGCGCGGCAGGCGTTCCGTCAGCTTTCGGGGCAAATCCATGCGGATATCGCGTCGGCGCTGGTGAACGACAGCCGCTACCTGCGTGAGGCGCTGAACGGGCGGCTGCGTCAGGCGGAAGGGCTGGCGAGCTCGTCGGCCATCAAGGCGGACGAGGACGGCGCCTGGGCGCAGCTGCTGGGGGCGTGGGACCACGCGTCGGGCGACGCCAACGCCACGGGTTATCAGGCCTCGACCTACGGGGTGCTGGCGGGGCTGGACTCGGCGGCGGCGGCCGACTGGCGGCTGGGGGTGGCGACCGGCTACACCCGCACCTCGCTGCACGGCGGCTACGGGTCGAAGGCGGACAGCGACAACTACCACCTGGCGG
>NZ_JBJNMU010000012.1:0-31197 GCF_052167655.1 Serratia sp. CY55921
GCTGAGTGGGAAGCGAAAATCATCGAACTGGCCGAAGCCCTGGACAGCTACATCCCAGAGCCAGAGCGTGCTATCGACAAGCCGTTCCTGCTGCCAATCGAAGACGTATTCTCCATCTCTGGTCGTGGTACCGTTGTTACCGGTCGTGTTGAGCGCGGTATCATCAAAGTTGGCGAAGAAGTTGAAATCGTTGGTATCAAAGACACCGTTAAGTCTACCTGTACTGGCGTTGAAATGTTCCGCAAACTGCTGGACGAAGGCCGTGCTGGTGAGAACGTAGGTGTTCTGCTGCGTGGTATCAAACGTGAAGAAATCGAACGTGGTCAGGTACTGGCTAAACCAGGCTCCATCAAGCCGCACACCCAGTTCGAATCTGAAGTGTACATCCTGAGCAAAGATGAAGGTGGTCGTCACACTCCATTCTTCAAAGGCTACCGTCCACAGTTCTACTTCCGTACTACTGACGTGACCGGTACCATCGAACTGCCAGAAGGCGTAGAGATGGTAATGCCAGGCGACAACGTGAACATGGTTGTAACCCTGATTCACCCAATCGCGATGGACGACGGTCTGCGTTTCGCAATCCGTGAAGGCGGCCGTACTGTAGGCGCTGGTGTTGTTGCTAAAGTTATCGCTTAATCGCTGATAAAGTTTGACGCGACACGCGGTAAAAGGGCATCATTTGATGCCCTTTTTCTACGCTGTGAACTAGAACCTATCTCATCAGCGATTTTGCAGTCATAATCATTGGTGAGATGGGCTCTTAAACCGTATTGACTGAATACGTCATGGCGTAAAACACCGGGATATCGCTAGTGCGGTATCCGATCGGTTTGGTTTGCCTCGCAATGCGAGGCAAAGTTGTTTGTTCTGAATCATCATTGTGACAGGTTGGTTTATGAGTGCGAATACCGAGGCTCAAGGGAGCGGACGCGGCCTGGAAGCGGCAAAGTGGCTGATCGTCGCCGTTCTGTTGGTTGTGGCTATTGTCGGTAACTATTACTACCGTGATTTAAGCCTGCCATTGCGCGCGCTGGCAGTTGTGCTGATCATCGCCGTTGCAGGTGCAGTGGCTCTGATGACCACCAAAGGCAAAGCTACCGTTGCGTTTGCCCGCGAAGCGCGTACCGAAGTACGTAAAGTGATTTGGCCAACTCGTCAGGAAACGCTACACACCACGTTGATCGTTGCCGCGGTAACCGCCGTGATGTCACTGATTCTGTGGGGGCTGGATGGTATTCTGGTCCGTCTGGTGTCGTTTATTACTGGCCTGAGGTTCTAAAATGTCTGAAGCTCCAAAAAAACGTTGGTACGTCGTTCAGGCGTTTTCCGGTTTTGAAGGTCGCGTAGCGCAATCGCTGCGTGAACACATCAAACTGCACGATATGGAAGAGCTGTTCGGCGAAGTGATGGTGCCTACGGAAGAAGTGGTTGAAATCCGTGGTGGCCAGCGTCGCAAGAGCGAGCGTAAATTCTTCCCTGGCTACGTGCTGGTGCAGATGGTGATGAATGACGCCAGCTGGCACCTGGTGCGCAGCGTACCGCGTGTCATGGGGTTCATCGGCGGTACGTCTGACCGTCCTGCGCCGATCAGCGATAAAGAAGTTGATGCGATCATGAACCGCCTGCAGCAGGTCGGTGACAAACCGCGTCCGAAAACGCTGTTCGAACCGGGCGAGCTGGTGCGCGTCAACGACGGCCCGTTTGCCGATTTCAACGGCGTGGTCGAAGAAGTCGATTACGAGAAGAGCCGCCTGAAAGTTTCCGTTTCCATCTTCGGCCGTGCAACGCCGGTGGAACTGGACTTCAGCCAGGTTGAAAAAGGCTGATCGAATAATCAGCAATAAGCGGTCCGTTGCCGCTTGTCAAAGGCGCGAAATTGAACTACAATTTCGCGCCTTTTGTTTTTAGATGCCTTGCCTGATGTTTGTCTGGCGAGGTTAAACACGGGGAGCCTCTCACGAGGCGATACTACCCAAACCGAGGAAATTTAAATGGCTAAGAAAGTACAAGCCTACGTTAAGCTGCAAGTTGCAGCTGGTATGGCTAACCCGAGCCCACCAGTGGGTCCAGCTCTGGGTCAGCAGGGCGTTAACATCATGGAATTCTGTAAGGCATTCAACGCTAAAACTGACAGCGTTGAGAAAGGTCTGCCGATTCCGGTTGTTATCACCGTTTATTCTGATCGCTCCTTCACTTTCGTTACCAAAACCCCGCCAGCAGCAGTTCTGCTGAAAAAAGCGGCTGGTATCAAGTCTGGTTCCGGTAAGCCGAACAAAGACAAAGTAGGTAAAGTGACCCGTGCTCAGGTACGTGAAATCGCAGAAACCAAAGCTGCGGACATGACTGGTTCTGACGTTGAAGCGATGACTCGCTCCATCGAAGGTACCGCTCGTTCCATGGGCCTGGTAGTGGAGGATTAAGAGATGGCTAAGCTGACCAAGCGCATGCGCGTGATCCGTGACAAAGTTGATGCTACTAAACAGTATGACATCACTGAAGCTGTTGCTCTGCTGAAAGAGCTGGCCACCGCTAAATTCGTAGAAAGCGTTGACGTTGCCGTTAACCTCGGCATCGACGCTCGTAAATCTGACCAAAACGTTCGTGGCGCTACCGTTCTGCCACACGGCACCGGTCGTTCCGTTCGCGTTGCCGTATTTACCCAAGGCGCTAACGCTGAAGCAGCGAAAGCTGCCGGCGCAGAGCTGGTAGGTATGGACGATCTGGCTGAGCAGATCAAGAAAGGCGAAATGAACTTCGACGTTGTTATTGCTTCTCCGGATGCAATGCGCGTTGTAGGTCAACTGGGCCAGATCCTGGGTCCACGCGGCCTGATGCCAAACCCGAAAGTGGGTACCGTTACTCCGAACGTTGCTGAAGCAGTGAAAAACGCTAAAGCAGGTCAGGTTCGCTACCGTAACGACAAAAACGGCATCATCCATACCACTATCGGTAAGGTTGATTTCGACGCAGACAAACTGAAAGAAAACCTGGAAGCCCTGCTGGTTGCGCTGAAAAAAGCAAAACCTTCTCAGGCGAAAGGCATGTACATCAAGAAAGTTAGCCTCTCCACCACCATGGGTGCTGGCGTTGCTATCGATCAAAGCGGTCTGTCTGCCGCAGCGAACTAATCGTGCGATTATCGCTTTGACTTGGGGCCGAGATTTGTCTAGAATCTTATGCCCCAAGGTTTTGCTATTGGCTATGCCGTAGGCAAAACAAAGATTTTTCGGTTGGAGCCTGGCCTATCCAGGCCTCCGTCCAAGACCGCAGGTGTATCGCAAGATACTTAATCCTTCCTGCGTAGACGGTGACAGAGCCTAAGAAAATTTTTCTTTTTTATAAAAGAATGTCTTTGCTGGATTCTGCTCACCGTGTTAAGCCGCTCGGCGTGGCGTTTTACAAAGCGCCGAGTGAAGTGAGTTCCGGGGGATTTTCCCCGGCTAATCCAGGAGCAAAAAGCTAATGGCATTAAATCTTCAAGACAAACAAGCGATTGTTGCTGAAGTCAGCGAAGTAGCCAAAGGCGCGCTGTCTGCGGTTGTTGCGGATTCCCGCGGCGTTACCGTAGATAAAATGACTGAACTGCGTAAAGCAGGTCGTGAAGCTGGCGTTTACATGCGTGTTGTTCGCAACACCCTGATGCGTCGCGTAGTTGAAGGCACTCCATTCGAATGCCTGAAAGACACGTTTGTCGGTCCAACCTTGATTGCATTCTCTCACGAACACCCGGGCGCTGCTGCTCGTCTGTTCAAAGAGTTCGCGAAAGCGAATGCAAAATTCGAGGTTAAAGCTGCGGCCTTTGAAGGTGAGCTGATCCCAGCGGCGCAAATCGACCGCCTGGCGACGCTGCCAACTTACGAAGAAGCGATCGCACGCCTGATGGCAACCATGAAAGAAGCCGCTGCCGGCAAACTGGTTCGCACTCTGGCTGCAGTACGCGATCAGAAAGAAGCGGCGTAAGCCACTCTTTCTTAGCCTTTGCTAACGTATTTAAACTATTTCTGAATTTTAGGAACAATTGTTATGTCTATCACTAAAGACCAAATCCTGGAAGCAGTTGCCGCTATGTCCGTAATGGACGTTGTTGAACTGGTTTCCGCTATGGAAGAAAAATTCGGCGTTTCTGCTGCTGCTGCTGTAGCTGTAGCTGCTGGCCCAGCTGAAGCTGCTGAAGAGAAAACTGAATTCGACGTTATCCTGAAAGCTGCAGGCGCTAACAAAGTTGCTGTTATCAAAGCAGTACGTGGCGCTACCGGCCTGGGTCTGAAAGAAGCTAAAGACCTGGTTGAATCTGCTCCAGCCGCTCTGAAAGAAGGCGTGAGCAAAGATGACGCAGAAGCTCTGAAAAAATCTCTGGAAGAAGCTGGCGCAGAAGTTGAAGTTAAATAAGCCAACCCTTCCGGTTGCAGCCTAGTCTTTTAGGCTGATGGCTGGTGACTTTTTAGTCACCAGCCTTTTTGCGCTGTAGGGCGCCAGTAGCGTTTCACACTGTTTGGCTGCTGGTTTCGCCTCCCAATGTTTGTTTCTATCGACGACTTAATATACCGCGGTCTTTGCACTACCAGGAGTTCTGGGGGAAGGCGCGATGAAATGGTTTAAGCGTGATAGCAAGAGATATTGCGGAAAGTGTTCCCGCTTTCCGGTCGACAAAACGGTGTTGCATGAACTGTCCCTAATCGGACGGACAGATTGGGTCACTGATCAGCGAGCTGAGGAACCCTATGGTTTACTCCTATACCGAGAAAAAACGTATTCGTAAGGATTTTGGTAAACGTCCACAAGTGCTGGACATACCATATCTCCTTTCTATCCAGCTTGACTCGTTCCAGAAGTTTATCGAGCAAGATCCAGAAGGGCAGTACGGCCTTGAAGCCGCATTCCGTTCTGTTTTCCCTATCCAGAGCTACAGTGGCAATTCGGAGCTGCAATACGTTAGCTACCGTCTTGGTGAGCCGGTCTTCGACGTCAAAGAGTGCCAGATCCGTGGTGTGACGTTCTCTGCACCGCTGCGCGTAAAACTGCGCCTGGTTATCTATGAGCGCGAAGCGCCTGAAGGTACGGTCAAAGACATCAAGGAACAAGAAGTCTACATGGGCGAAATTCCGCTCATGACCGAAAACGGCACCTTTGTGATCAACGGTACTGAGAGGGTTATCGTATCTCAGTTGCACCGTAGTCCTGGCGTATTCTTCGACAGCGATAAGGGTAAAACCCACTCCTCGGGTAAAGTGCTGTACAACGCACGCATCATCCCTTACCGCGGTTCATGGTTGGACTTCGAGTTCGATCCGAAAGACAACCTGTTCGTGCGTATTGACCGTCGCCGCAAACTGCCTGCGACCATCATTCTGCGCGCGCTGAACTACACCACTGAACAGATCCTCGACCTGTTCTTTGACAAGATCGTCTTCGAAATCCGCGACAACAAGCTGCAGATGGAGCTGGTGCCAGAGCGCCTGCGTGGTGAGACCGCTTCGTTCGATATCGAAGCCAACGGCAAGATCTACGTAGAGAAAGGCCGTCGCATCACCGCTCGTCATATCCGTCAGCTGGAAAAAGACGACATTCAGAGCATTGAAGTACCGGTAGAGTACATCGCGGGCAAAGTGGTCGCGAAAGACTATATCGATACCAATACCGGCGAACTGATCTGCGCAGCCAACATGGAGCTGTCGCTGGATCTGCTGGCCAAGCTGAGCCAGTCCGGCCACAAGCGCATCGAAACGCTGTTCACCAACGATCTGGACCACGGCGCGTACATCTCTGAAACGCTGCGTGTCGATCCGACCAACGATCGTCTGAGCTCGCTGGTAGAAATCTACCGCATGATGCGCCCTGGTGAGCCGCCAACGCGCGAAGCTGCCGAAAGCCTGTTCGAGAACCTGTTCTTCTCCGAAGACCGCTACGATCTGTCCGCGGTTGGCCGTATGAAGTTCAACCGTTCTCTGCTGCGCGACGAGATCGAAGGTTCGGGCATCCTGAGCAAAGACGACATCATCGAAGTGATGAAGAAGCTCATCGATATCCGTAACGGCAAGGGCGAAGTGGACGATATCGACCACTTGGGCAACCGTCGTATCCGCTCCGTCGGCGAAATGGCCGAGAACCAGTTCCGCGTAGGTCTGGTGCGTGTTGAGCGTGCGGTGAAAGAGCGTCTGTCTCTGGGCGATCTGGATACCCTGATGCCTCAGGACATGATCAACGCCAAACCGATTTCGGCGGCGGTGAAAGAGTTCTTCGGCTCCAGCCAGCTGTCCCAGTTCATGGACCAGAACAACCCGTTGTCCGAGATCACGCACAAGCGTCGTATCTCCGCACTGGGCCCGGGCGGTCTGACCCGTGAGCGCGCCGGCTTTGAAGTTCGAGACGTACACCCGACCCACTACGGCCGCGTGTGCCCAATCGAAACGCCGGAAGGTCCAAACATCGGTCTGATCAACTCCCTGTCCGTGTACGCACAGACTAACGAGTATGGCTTCCTGGAAACCCCGTACCGCCGCGTGCGTGACGGCGTGGTGACCGATGAAATCAACTACCTGTCTGCTATTGAAGAAGGCAACTTCGTTATCGCCCAGGCGAACTCCAACCTGGATGACGAAGGCCGCTTCGTAGAAGACCTGGTCACCTGCCGCAGCAAAGGCGAATCAAGCCTGTTCAGCCGCGACCAGGTTGACTACATGGACGTATCCACCCAACAGGTCGTTTCCGTTGGTGCCTCACTGATTCCATTCCTGGAACACGATGACGCCAACCGTGCATTGATGGGTGCGAACATGCAACGTCAGGCCGTACCAACCCTGCGCGCCGATAAGCCGCTGGTCGGTACCGGTATGGAACGCGCTGTAGCGGTTGACTCCGGCGTAACCGCCGTTGCCAAACGCGGCGGTGTGATCCAGTACGTGGATGCTTCCCGTATCGTTATCAAAGTTAACGAAGACGAGATGTACCCGGGCGAAGCAGGTATCGATATTTACAACCTGACCAAGTACACCCGTTCTAACCAGAACACCTGCATCAACCAGATGCCGTGTGTGAATCTGGGTGAGCCAATCGAGCGCGGCGACGTGCTGGCGGATGGCCCATCGACAGACCTGGGCGAACTGGCGCTCGGCCAGAACATGCGCGTAGCGTTCATGCCTTGGAACGGCTACAACTTCGAAGACTCCATCTTGGTCTCCGAGCGCGTGGTGCAGGAAGATCGCTTCACCACCATCCACATCCAGGAACTGGCGTGCGTGTCTCGCGACACCAAGCTGGGGCCTGAAGAGATCACCGCCGACATCCCTAACGTGGGTGAAGCGGCGCTCTCCAAGCTGGATGAGTCCGGTATCGTGTATATCGGTGCTGAAGTGACCGGCGGCGACATCCTGGTCGGTAAGGTAACGCCTAAAGGCGAAACCCAGCTGACGCCGGAAGAGAAACTGCTGCGTGCGATCTTCGGTGAGAAAGCGTCTGACGTTAAAGACTCTTCTCTGCGTGTGCCGAACGGCGTTTCCGGTACGGTTATCGACGTGCAGGTCTTCACCCGCGATGGCGTGGAAAAAGACAAGCGCGCGTTGGAAATCGAAGAGATGCAGCTGAAGCAGGCGAAGAAAGACCTGACTGAAGAACTGCAGATCCTGGAAGCCGGCCTGTTTGCGCGTATCCACGCGGTACTGGTTGCCGGTGGCATCGAAGCCGACAAGCTGAGCAAGCTGCCGCGCGATCGCTGGCTGGAACTGGGCCTGACCGACGAAGAGAAACAAAACCAGCTGGAGCAGCTGGCTGAGCAGTACGACGAACTGAAATCCGACTTCGAGAAGAAGCTGGAAGCCAAGCGTCGTAAGATCACTCAGGGCGACGATCTGGCGCCGGGCGTACTGAAAATCGTCAAGGTTTATCTGGCCGTTAAACGTCAGATCCAACCGGGTGACAAGATGGCGGGCCGCCACGGTAACAAGGGTGTTATCTCCAAGATCAACCCGATCGAAGATATGCCTTACGATGAAAACGGCACGCCGGTAGACATCGTACTGAACCCGCTGGGCGTACCATCACGTATGAACATCGGTCAGATCCTGGAAACCCACCTGGGTATGGCTGCGAAAGGCATCGGTGAGAAGATCAACCAGATGCTGAAGCAGCAGCAGGAAGTGGCCAAGCTGCGTGAGTTCATCCAGAAGGCCTACGATCTGGGCGACGACGTTTGCCAGAAAGTTGACCTGAACACCTTCAGCGACGACGAAGTGCTGCGTCTGGCAGAGAACCTGAAAAAAGGTATGCCGATCGCAACGCCGGTGTTTGACGGTGCGAAAGAGACTGAAATCAAGAAGCTGCTGGAAATGGGCGGTATCCCGACCTCCGGTCAGATCACGCTGTTCGATGGCCGTACCGGTGAGCAATTCGAGCGCCAGGTTACTGTCGGCTATATGTACATGCTGAAACTGAACCACTTGGTTGACGATAAAATGCACGCCCGTTCAACCGGTTCTTACAGCTTGGTTACTCAGCAGCCTCTGGGTGGTAAAGCGCAGTTCGGTGGTCAACGCTTCGGTGAGATGGAAGTGTGGGCACTGGAAGCATACGGCGCGGCTTATACCCTGCAGGAAATGCTCACCGTTAAGTCGGATGACGTTAACGGCCGTACCAAGATGTACAAAAACATCGTGGATGGCGATCACCGGATGGAGCCAGGCATGCCGGAATCCTTCAACGTACTGTTGAAAGAAATCCGCTCGCTCGGCATCAACATCGAACTGGAAGACGAGTAATCGTCATTCCGGCTCAGGCTCCCCGCCTAAGGGAGCCTGAGGGTGGTTGTTCAGGTCACACGGGTACCTACTGCGGTTGTGGGTGCCCAACAGGTTTAACTCCGACAGGAGCCAATCCGTGAAAGACTTATTGAAGTTTCTGAAAGCGCAAACTAAGACCGAAGAGTTTGATGCGATCAAGATTGCTCTGGCCTCGCCAGACATGATCCGTTCGTGGTCGTTCGGTGAAGTTAAGAAGCCGGAAACCATTAACTACCGTACGTTCAAACCAGAGCGTGACGGCCTTTTCTGCGCCCGTATCTTCGGGCCGGTAAAAGATTACGAGTGCCTGTGCGGTAAGTACAAGCGCTTGAAACACCGCGGCGTGATCTGTGAGAAGTGCGGCGTTGAAGTGACCCAGACCAAAGTGCGTCGTGAGCGCATGGGCCACATCGAGCTGGCTTCCCCGACTGCGCACATCTGGTTCCTGAAATCGCTGCCATCCCGCATCGGTTTGCTGCTGGATATGCCGCTGCGTGACATCGAACGCGTACTGTACTTCGAATCCTATGTGGTGGTCGAAGGCGGTATGACCAACCTCGAGCGTCGTCAGATCCTGACCGAAGAGCAGTATCTGGACGCGCTGGAAGAGTTCGGTGACGAATTCGACGCCAAGATGGGTGCGGAAGCCATTCAGGCCCTGTTGAAAAACATGGATCTGGAAGCCGAGTGCGAGCAGCTGCGTGAAGAGTTGAACGAAACCAACTCCGAAACCAAGCGCAAGAAACTGACCAAGCGTATCAAGCTGCTGGAAGCGTTCGTACAGTCCGGTAACAAGCCGGAGTGGATGATCCTGACCGTGCTGCCGGTACTGCCGCCGGATCTGCGCCCGCTGGTTCCGCTGGATGGCGGTCGTTTCGCGACGTCGGATCTGAACGATCTGTATCGCCGCGTGATCAACCGTAACAACCGTCTGAAACGCCTGCTGGATCTGGCTGCGCCGGACATCATCGTGCGCAACGAAAAGCGTATGCTGCAAGAAGCGGTAGACGCCCTGCTGGATAACGGCCGTCGCGGTCGTGCGATCACCGGTTCCAACAAACGCCCTCTGAAATCTTTGGCCGACATGATCAAAGGTAAGCAGGGTCGTTTCCGTCAGAACCTGCTCGGTAAACGCGTTGACTACTCAGGCCGTTCCGTTATCACCGTAGGTCCATACCTGCGTCTGCATCAGTGCGGTCTGCCTAAGAAGATGGCGTTGGAGCTGTTCAAACCGTTCATCTACGGCAAATTGGAGCTGCGTGGCCTGGCCACCACCATCAAAGCCGCCAAGAAAATGGTTGAGCGTGAAGAAGCCGTCGTTTGGGATATCCTGGACGAAGTGATTCGCGAACACCCGGTACTGCTGAACCGTGCACCAACCCTGCACCGTTTGGGTATCCAGGCGTTTGAACCGGTTCTGATCGAAGGTAAAGCGATCCAGCTGCACCCGCTGGTTTGTGCGGCATATAACGCCGACTTCGATGGTGACCAGATGGCCGTTCACGTACCGCTGACGCTGGAAGCCCAGCTGGAAGCGCGTGCGCTGATGATGTCCACCAACAACATCCTGTCCCCAGCGAACGGCGAGCCAATCATCGTTCCTTCTCAGGACGTTGTACTGGGTCTGTACTACATGACCCGCGACTGTGTTAACGCCAAAGGCGAAGGCATGGTGCTGAACGGTTCCAAAGAAGCTGAGCGTGTTTACCGCGCCGGCCTGGCGTCGCTGCATGCGCGCGTTAAAGTGCGTATCACCGAAGACGTCAAGAACGCCGAAGGCGAGTGGACCTCTCAGACCAGCATCATCGACACCACCATCGGCCGCGCCATCCTGTGGATGATCGTACCGAAAGGTCTGCCGTACGCGATCGTTAACCAGCCTTTGGGCAAGAAAGCGATCTCCAAGATGCTGAACACCTGTTACCGCATCCTGGGCCTGAAGCCGACCGTTATCTTTGCTGACCAGATCATGTACACCGGCTTTGCTTACGCAGCCCGTTCCGGCGCTTCCGTAGGTATCGACGACATGGTTATCCCGGCCAAGAAGGCGGAGATCATCGAAGAAGCGGAAACCGAAGTTGCCGAGATCCAGGAGCAGTTCCAGTCTGGTCTGGTGACCGCCGGCGAACGCTACAACAAAGTGATCGATATCTGGGCTGCCGCGAACGAACGCGTTGCGAAAGCGATGATGGAAAACCTGTCGGTAGAAGACGTGGTTAACCGTGACGGCGAAGTGGAACAGCAAGTTTCCTTCAACAGCATCTTTATGATGGCCGACTCCGGTGCGCGTGGTTCCGCCGCTCAGATTCGTCAGCTGGCCGGTATGCGTGGTCTGATGGCGAAGCCGGACGGCTCCATCATCGAAACGCCAATCACCGCGAACTTCCGTGAAGGTCTGAACGTACTCCAGTACTTCATCTCCACTCACGGTGCTCGTAAAGGTCTGGCGGATACCGCACTGAAAACCGCGAACTCCGGTTATCTGACCCGTCGTCTGGTTGACGTGGCGCAGGACCTGGTGGTGACCGAAGACGACTGTGGCACCCACGACGGCATCCTGATGACTCCGGTTATCGAAGGTGGCGACGTGAAAGAGCCGCTGCGTGAACGCGTTCTGGGCCGTGTGACGGCAGAAGACGTCCTCAAGCCGGGTACGGCGGACATTCTGGTGCCGCGCAACACCCTGCTGAACGAGAAGGCGTGTGACCTGTTGGAAGAGAACTCTGTCGACAGCGTTAAAGTCCGTTCCGTGGTGAGCTGTGAAACCGACTTCGGTGTGTGTGCAAACTGCTACGGTCGCGACCTGGCACGTGGCCACATCATCAACAAAGGTGAAGCCATCGGCGTTATCGCGGCACAGTCCATCGGTGAGCCGGGTACACAGCTGACGATGCGTACGTTCCACATCGGTGGTGCGGCATCTCGTGCGGCTGCTGAATCCAGCATTCAGGTGAAAAACAAGGGTAGCATCAAGCTGAGCAACGCGAAGTTCGTTATGAACGCCGCAGGCAAGCTGGTGATCACCTCGCGTAACACCGAACTGAAACTGATCGACGAATTCGGCCGTACCAAAGAAAGCTACAAGGTGCCTTACGGCGCCGTGATGGGCAAAGGCGACGGTGAAGAAGTTAACGGCGGCGAAACCGTTGCTAACTGGGATCCGCACACCATGCCGGTCATCAGTGAAGTCAGCGGCTTCATTCGCTTCGCCGACATGGTCGACGGCCAGACGATTACTCGTCAGACCGACGAACTGACCGGTTTGTCTTCTCTGGTTGTCCTGGACAGCGCAGAGCGTACCGGTAGCGGTAAAGACCTGCGTCCGGCACTGAAAATCGTTGACGCTAAGGGCGAAGACGTATTGATCCCAGGTACTGATATGCCTGCTCAATACTTCCTGCCGGGCAAAGCGATCGTTCAGCTGGAAGACGGCATTCAGATCGGTGCGGGTGATACCCTGGCGCGTATTCCTCAGGAATCCGGCGGTACCAAGGATATTACCGGTGGTCTGCCGCGCGTTGCCGACCTGTTCGAAGCGCGTCGTCCGAAAGAGCCGGCAATCCTGGCTGAAATCAGCGGGATTATCTCGTTCGGTAAAGAGACCAAAGGCAAACGTCGCCTGGTGATTTCTCCGCTGGACGGCAGCGACGCTTACGAAGAGATGATTCCGAAATGGCGTCAGCTCAACGTGTTCGAAGGCGAAGTGGTGGAACGTGGCGACGTCGTCTCCGACGGCCCAGAGTCTCCGCACGACATTCTGCGTCTGCGTGGCGTGCATGCGGTTACCCGCTACATCACCAACGAAGTGCAGGAAGTTTACCGTCTGCAAGGCGTTAAGATTAACGATAAGCACATCGAAGTTATCGTTCGTCAGATGCTGCGTAAAGGCACTATCGTTAGCGCTGGTGGCTCCGAGTTCCTGGAAGGCGAGCAGGCTGAAGTGTCTCGCGTCAAGATTGCCAACCGTCAGCTGGAAGCTGAAGGTAAGATCCCGGCAACCTTCTCGCGCGATCTGCTGGGTATCACCAAGGCTTCCTTGGCGACCGAGTCCTTCATCTCCGCCGCATCGTTCCAGGAAACAACGCGCGTTCTGACCGAAGCTGCCGTAGCCGGCAAGCGCGACGAACTGCGTGGCCTGAAAGAGAACGTCATCGTGGGCCGTCTGATCCCAGCCGGTACCGGTTACGCTTATCATCAGGATCGCATGCGTCGTCGTGCTCAGGGCGAAGCGCCGGTTGTTCCGCAAGTCAGCGCGGAAGAAGCGACCGCGAACCTGGCCGAACTGCTCAACGCAGGTCTGGGCGGCAGCGACGACGAGTAATCGTCATCCGCGCCGTGGGCCCGCTACGCCGGGCCTATCGCCAGATAAACCGCTCCCTCGGGGGCGGTTTTTTTTCGCCTCGCGCCGGGTTATGACAAACTTTGCTACTATGGTTACAGCAGAAATTGACCGGCGCTTTTTACCTGACAACCAAGGACAGTACGAAACATGGACAGCCTCATTACCTTCGAAAAACTGACGGCGAAACACCTGCCTTACCTGTATGAGATCCGCTTTTCCGTCGAAGAGAACCTGCTGCATCCGCATCAGATCCAGTATCTGCAGCGCAAGCAGGCGCTGGAAGACATCAACCAGGGCGGTGGCTGGATCTGCAAGTATGGCGAGGACTATGCCGGCGTTGGATTCGGGTTGTTCATCCCCGAACCGTTGATCGGCGGACTGTTCGTGAAGCCGGAATACCAATCAATGGGAATGGGTTCTGCCTTGCTGGCGCGCGTCACTGCCTGGATGTTTGAGCACGGCGCCGAAGCCATTCACTTAACCACCGATCCCGGCTCTAAAGCCGAAGGTTTTTATCAACATCACGGTTGGGATGTGATCGGGCGGGATGAGTTCGGTCAGGCGGAGCTGGTGAAACGCAAAGAGGGTGAATAATGAAAATCAAAGGATTGATGACGTTACTGCTGCTTTCGCTGTTCAGCGCGCCGCTGTACGCGGCCGTTGACTTTTTTTACCTGAAGCCGGCGGACGGCGAGAAGATCAAGGTCACCCGACAGATGCTGGAGGCGATGCCGTCGCACACGATTAAAACCTCGACCAATTTCACCCCGGAAGAGGCGTTCACCGGCGTTGAGTTTTCGGAGCTGGTGAAAGCGTACCATCTGCAAGGGAAGTCGGTGCGTGCCTTCGCGTGGGACGACTATTCCTATTCGATGCCGATTGACGAGATGATTAAATATCGCGTGATTGTCGCCTATCTGCGCGGCGGTAAGCCGATCGACGTGGGGGAGCTGGGGCCGTTCGCCATTATCTATCCGCGCGATCAATACCCCGAGCTGAATAACCTGGACGTGAACGCGAAAACCGTCTGGCAAGTCAAACGGCTGGAGATTAAATGAGATGAGCAAGAAACTGATCGGTACTCTTATCGCGTTGGTTGCCATCTTCTCCTTATTAATTTTGCTGATTGCCATTAACTTCGGTGGCGTAAAAGAGCGCTATAAGCAGATCGAACCCAATCTGGATAACTACTCGGTGGCCGAGATCCTGTTTCTGGCGTTTGAAAGAACCAAAACTGCGCTGCTGCTCAGTGAAAACGACGACTACGACGCTTTCCTGATCAAAAAGAAAATATTTTACTCGAAGATCCAAATCCTGGAGAGCCGCTCCACCTTCAGCGACTCTTTCTATTACGACGACGAATTTATCAAGAACGTCGCTCTGCTGAAGCAACAGTACCGAACGCTGGGCGATCTTTCCGGCGGTTTGCTGGCAGGGCGGAAAAGCAAGGCGGATATCCTCGCTTATATGGATGACATCGAGGGCACGTTGGTCGATATCCAGGAGATTATTTATCGGATACAAATTAAAAACTTCACCGAGGTTAAAGGCATCATCCAGGATAATTCGAGAAAAGCCGAGATGTTCGCCGTCTTATCGCTGATTTTGGTGTTCCTGATGATGTTCCTGGTGGTGAGAAACGCCTTCTCGTTAAAAGAGATCATCAAGAACAAGAACATCTTTATCTCATCCATCTACCATGAAATCGCCGGTTCGACGCAGGCCATCGTCATCGCCGCGGATATCATGGAGCACGAGCTGGCGCAGGAAGAGCTGAAAAAGGAGGCTCGCCTGATCTCCTACCACGGCAACAAGATCGCCGAACAAACGCGCGAGGTGATGGATTATTCGCGGTTTGAAATGGGGGAGGTCAACGTCAATATTTCCACCTTTCGGCTGCATGAGGTGGTGGACGATGCCATGACCAGTATCAGCGCCGGGCGCGGTAATCGCATCGTGGTGCGTCGTTCATCCTATGTTGGTTTGATTTGCTCCGACAAATACAAGCTCTACCGAATATTGGCCAATCTGCTCAGCAACGCGGACAAATTTACTCACCACGGCGCGATCATCCTCAACGTGAAGGTGTGCCACGGCAATCTGTATTTATGGGTAAAAGACAACGGCATCGGATTTAACGTTAATAATCTGGAACGGTTGTACAAGGCGTTCAATCAGGGAGTAGAAAGGGAAACACGGCAGGGGCTGGGGCTGGGGCTGACCATTATCAAGAATTATGTGACGACGCTGAAAGGCGCCATCAGAGTCAAATCCACCGAAGGCGTTGGTTCATCGTTTTTCATCCGCATTCCGGTCAAACTAATTAAAGAATAAATTCGACAACAGCAGTGAGGAGATAATCAGCGGTTTGGTCGGTTTTTCCACCAGGTGCACGTCATAGTGCAGG
Organism: Serratia sp. CY55921; assembly: GCF_052167655.1. Lineage (NCBI taxonomy): Bacteria > Pseudomonadati > Pseudomonadota > Gammaproteobacteria > Enterobacterales > Yersiniaceae > Serratia > Serratia sp. CY55921. Next base: position 15,524 of record NZ_JBJNMU010000012.1, read on the forward strand.
ATCATATCGCCGATATTCTTCTCATAGTGATTCAGCTGGCCGGTCAGAATGATGATGCGCGCATGCGGATCGAGAGTGTCCTTTATTTTCTTCACGACGCGTTCTGAGGTTTCGCCGAAGTCCAACAGCCAGTCCAGAATAAACGCCTCAAAGGACTGTTGCTCAAGTGCGGCCAGCATGGCATCCGCCGTTTGAAAGGTCTCGGTCTCAATGCCGTAGCGGCAGGCGATTTTCTTCAACAGCTCGAGGATATCGCTGTCGTTGTCCAGGATCGCGATGCGCGGCGCCGGCAGAAAGTCTATCTTGTTGACTCTGTACAGCGGTACGTCGGCCTGCGTATCCCGGCTGGTATTGATGATGAAAAGGTCATCTTTTTTGTAGGCGTAGGTTTCGTCGTCGTCCAGCTGTGTCACCGGGTGTTCGTCGACTTCAACCTTACAGCGTTTGTGAATGCTGTTCATGATAAAAACGCCGTTATGCGTTCTTTGGCCGGCGAATGGCTCGTTGAAGTACTGAAACACCTTTCTGACTTCGTCGAGGGTGATGCCCCTTTTACCATCCAGCTTCTGCTTGGCGCTGTTGTACTGAAGGTTCAGTATGTTGGCCATCGTGGAGGCATGTTTTCTGTCGCCAACCCCTTTAAGAGTGAGCAACGCGCTGATTGCATCGATGTAATTTGGCGTTTTCTTCATGACAACCTTGGCTTTTTTGATGTTGACCGCGAGCGTGGCAAATCTGCGCGAGGACCCGTGCTGGATTATAGATGATGCCCCGGAGGTTGCGGTGATATCAGTTTGATTTTCCTTGGCAAACTCAGAATACACTCGATATCAAATAAAAAAACACTCAAAAGACATTCACATTTAATCGTTTGTATGGTTAATTAGCGCACATACTGTGTGATTCGCGTCCTGGGGGGGTTGCCAGTCTCACAAAATAAACCGCCTGCTCTTGTCTGTAAGCAGGGAGCAGGCGGCAAAAAAACGCGACGGCCAACACCAGGGCCATTGGCAGTATCGGGGATTACCCCTCGAGTCACTTTTCGTCTCCGCATCGACTTTTTCCTCGTTCTGCCGTTCTCTGCCGCAACGGGCTCCATTGAAAAACACTCTGCGTGAGTGCTGAACACCGCTATTCCCTCATCATGCCCGTCACCTGAGCCGATAAAACCGCCTGTTCGTGCGTGCCCTCAGGCGCAGGTTCCAGGATGGCCGTTGGTGAGGAACCGGAGTCGCGCAAGAGCGTCTGTGCGCGATCCGGGGTTGGATAAGGCGGGGCCATCGAGAGGGTAACGGCCCCGGCCGACACCGGGTTTGGCGGTCGGCAACGTCACTATAATCGGCGCGTTTGCCGGCGCCAGCGCCACCGTTCGGCATTGCGCGGCCGCTCCAGCGTTTTCTTCGCACGGCGGTAAACGTTGCCGCTTATTGCGCGCTGCGTCCCAGATAATCGTCCCAGTCTTTCCACACCGGCTGCAGCCCGGCGTTGCTGATGGCCTCGGCGACCTGCTGCGGCGTGCGGCCGTCGTGCGGCTCGAACTGTTCCAGCTCAGGCGGTACGTCGTCGGCATAGCCGCCGGGTTGCGTCTTGGATCCGGCGCTGACGCTATTGATCGCCACCGGGATCATATGATCGCGGAAGTACGGCGACTCCCGGGTAGACAGCGACAGCTCAACGTCCGGCGCGAACAGCCGGAAGGCGCAGATCAGCTGCACCAGCTGAGGCTCACTCATGATAGACGCGGGCTCAATGCCGCCGGCGCAGGGGCGCAGGCGTGGGAACGAGATCGAGTAGCGGCTCTGCCAATAGGTTTGCTGCAGGTAGAACAGGTGTTCCGCCAGCAGATAGCAGTCGGTTCGCCAGCTGTGGGACAGGCCGATTAACGCGCCGAGGCCTATCTTGTCGATCCCGGCGCGCCCCAGGCGATCCGGCGTGGCCAGGCGCCAATGGAAATCCTGTTTCTGGCCGCGCAGGTGGTGCTGCAGATAGGTGGCCGGATGGTAGGTTTCCTGATACACCAGCACGCCGTCCAGGCCCAGCGTTTTCAGTTCGGCGTATTCCTCCTGTGCCAGCGGCTGCACTTCCATCATCAGCGAGCTGAAGTGGCGGCGGATCGCCGGAATGTGCTGGCGGAAATAGTCCATGCCGACCTTGGTCTGATGTTCGCCGGTGACCAGCAACAGATGTTCGAACCCCAGCGCCTTGATGGCTTCGCACTCGCGTGCAATCTCCGCCGCATCCAGCGTTTTGCGCTTGATGCGGTTGCTCATCGAAAAGCCGCAGTAGGTGCAGTCGTTGGCGCACAGGTTGGACAGGTACAGCGGCACATAGAAGCTAACGACGTTGCCGAACCGCTGACGGGTCAGCAACTGCGCGCGTTGCGCCAACGGTTCCAGATACGGCGCGGCCGCGGGGGAGATCAGCGCCATAAAGTCGTCGCGCGTCAGCTTGTCGGCGTTCAATGCGCGTTCCACGTCGCGCGCCGTTTTGCCGTTGATGCGCAGCGTAATGTCGTCCCAGTCCAGCTGTTGCCAGCGGCTACTGAAATCGTCGGTCATCACTGCGCCTCCTCTGGCTGGCTGAGGAAAGCGGTCAGCGGGCTGGACGCGACCGCGCCGCGCTGGCTGGAGCCTAATCCGGCGCTGCGTGCCAGCTCGCCGGCCTCCAGCGCCAGGCGAAATGCCCGCGCCATCTGCACCGGATCGCGCGCCACGGCGATGGCGGTATTCACCAGCACCGCGTCGGCGCCCAGCTCCATCGCTTCCAGCGCGTGGCTTGGCGCGCCGATGCCGGCGTCTACCACCACCGGCACCTTAGCTTGCTCGATGATGATTTCGAGGAAGTCACGGGTGCGCAGACCGCGGTTGGAGCCGATAGGGGCGCCGAGCGGCATCACCACTGCGCATCCCACTTCTTCCAGCCGTTTGCACAGCACCGGATCGGCGCCGCAGTAGGGCAGCACCACAAAACCGTCTTTCACCAGCGTTTCCGCCGCCTTCAGCGTTTCTATCGGATCCGGCAGCAGGTATTTCACATCGGGATGGATCTCCAGCTTCACCCAGTGGGTGCCGAGCGCTTCGCGCGCCAGTCGGGCGGCGAACACCGCTTCGGCGGCCGTTTTGGCGCCGGAGGTATTGGGCAACAGCCTGACGCCCAACTGTTGCAGCGGCGCCAAAATGGCGTCGTTGCCGCCGCGCAGATCGACGCGCTTCATGGCCATGGTCACCAGCTGTGAGCCGGAGGCCGCCAGCGCCTCCAACATCAGCGCCGGGGTGGCGAACTTGCCGGTGCCGGTGAACAGGCGCGAGGTAAAAGTGGTATCGGAGATTTTCAGCATGTCAGCCTCCGGCGATCGCTTGAAACAGCAAAATGTCGTCACCGTCCTGCACCTGATGGTCGGCCCAGTCGGCACGTGGGATGATGGTTTGGTTGATCGCCAGCGCGGTGCCCGGCTGGTGGCGTTCCAGCTGGGTCAGCAGGGCGGCGACGCTGAGCGGCTGCGCCAGCTCCAGCGGTTGGTCGTTCAGACGGATCTTCATGCGGCGCCTCCGCAGACCTGGCAGGCGCGGGCCCGGCTCAGCTGCAGCGTGCTCCAGCTCTGCTGCTTGCCGTCGAACAGCCGCAGCTTGCCGCTGAGGGAGGCAGGCAGGCCGGCCAGCATCTTGATGGCCTCCAGCGCTTGCAGAGTGCCGATCACGCCCACCACCGGGCCGAGCACCCCGGCGGTGCGGCAGTTGCGCTGCGGTTCTTCCTGCTCCGGGTACAGGCAGGCGTAGCAGCCGTGCGCATAGGGCGGCTCGAGCACCAGCAGCTGGCCGCTGAAACCCACTGCGCTGCCGCTGATCAGCGGCTTGGCGGCGGCGATGCAGGCGGCGTTGACCTCATGGCGGGTCGCCATGTTGTCGCAGCAGTCCAGCACCAGATCGGCGCGGGCGACCGCGTCGCGCAGCGCTTGCCCTTGCAGCCGCTGCGCCAGCGGGATGGACTCCACCAACGGGTTCAACGCCTGCAGATGGCGTTGCGCCAGCGCCGCTTTGCCGGTGGCGGTATCGGCGCTGCGGTACAGGATTTGCCGCTGCAGGTTGGTGACGTGCAACGTGTCGTCGTCGGCCAGCAGCAGCGTGCCGACCCCGGCGGCGGCCAGATACAGCGAAGCCGGGGACCCCAGCCCCCCCAGGCCGACGATCAGCACCGTGGCGCGCTTGAGTTTTTCCTGACCTTCCGGGCCGACATCCTCCAGCAGCAGCTGGCGGCTGTAGCGCAGGAACTCCCGATCGTTAAGCATCGTTCGGCTCCTTACCTTCGATCAGCCGCAGCAGTTCGGCCGTCGCCGCGCGCCAGTCCGGCGCCTGGGTGATGGCGCTGACCACCGCCACGCTGCCGACGCCGCACGCCAGCACCGCCGGTACGCGATCGATACTGATCCCGCCGATCGCCACCGTCGGGTAATCCGCCAAACCGGCGATGTGGCGTTTTAACTCCGCCAGCCCCTGCGGCGCCGAAGGCATGTCTTTGGTCTGGGTGGGGAAGATGTGCCCCAGCGCGATGTAGGAGGGTTTCACCGCCAGCGCGCGCGCCAGCTCGGCATCGTCATGGGTGGAAACGCCGAGCCGCAGCCCGGCGCGGTGAATGGCCGCCAGATCGGTGGTATCGAGATCTTCCTGGCCCAGATGCACGCCGTAGGCGCCGTGCTTGATCGCCAGCCGCCAGTAATCGTTGATGAACAGCCGCGCCTGATAACGCCGGCCCAGCGCGATGGCGGCGGCGATATCCTCTTCGACCTGCTCGTCCGGCAGATCCTTGATGCGCAGCTGGATCGTGGTAACGCCGGCCTCCAGCAGACGAGCGATCCATTCCACGCTGTCGACGACCGGGTAAAGCCCCAGTTTGTGGGGCGTCGCCGGGAAGGGCGTCGTGATATCAGTCATTGCTCGTCTCCTCCTGCAGATTGCCGGCGCTGTGATACAGCTCGCTGCCGCGGGCGCGGAACTCGGCGGACATTTTTTCCATGCCGGTCAGCTGCACCTCGATCGGTTTGGCGGCCTCTTGGGCGGCGGCGTAGTCGCGCACCTCTTGTGAAATCTTCATCGAGCAGAATTTCGGCCCGCACATTGAGCAGAAGTGGGCGACCTTGCCGGATTCCTGCGGCAGGGTTTCGTCGTGATAGGCGCGCGCGGTGGCCGGATCGAGCGCCAGATTGAACTGATCTTCCCAGCGAAATTCGAAACGCGCCTTGGACATGGCGTTATCGCGGATCTGCGCGCCCGGATGGCCCTTGGCCAGATCGGCGGCGTGGGCGGCGATCTTGTAGGTGATCAGGCCCTGCTTGACGTCCTCTTTGTTCGGCAGGCCGAGGTGTTCTTTCGGCGTGACGTAACACAGCATGGCGCAGCCGAACCAGCCGATCATCGCCGCGCCGATGCCGGAGGTGAAATGGTCATAGCCCGGGGCGATATCGGTGGTCAGCGGGCCAAGGGTGTAGAACGGCGCTTCGTGGCAATGTTCCAGCTCTTCGGTCATGTTGCGGCGGATCATCTGCATCGGCACATGGCCCGGGCCTTCGATCATCACCTGCACGTCGTATTCCCAGGCAATTTTGGTCAGCTCGCCCAGCGTATGCAGTTCGGCGAACTGGGCTTCGTCGTTGGCGTCCTGAATCGAGCCGGGGCGCAGGCCGTCACCGAGCGACAGCGAAACGTCGTAGGCGGCGCAGATCTCGCAGATTTCACGGAAGTGCTGATAGAGGAAGTTTTCCTGATGGTGCGACAGGCACCATTTGGCCATGATCGAGCCACCGCGCGACACGATGCCGGTCAGGCGTTTGGCGGTCATCGGCACATAGCGCAGCAGCACGCCGGCGTGGATGGTGAAGTAATCGACCCCTTGTTCCGCCTGTTCCAGCAGCGTATCGCGGAACATCGCCCAGGTGAGGTTTTCCGCCACGCCGTTGACCTTCTCCAGCGCCTGGTAGATAGGCACGGTGCCGATGGGCACCGGGCTGTTGCGCAGGATCCACTCGCGGGTTTCGTGAATATAGCGGCCGGTGGAGAGATCCATCACGGTGTCTGCGCCCCAGCGGGTGGCCCACACCAGCTTCTCCACCTCTTCTTCGATCGACGACGTGACCGCCGAGTTGCCGATATTGGCGTTCACCTTCACCAGGAAATTGCGGCCGATGATCATCGGCTCCGCCTCCGGGTGATTGATGTTGGCAGGAATGATGGCGCGGCCGGCGGCCACTTCCTGGCGCACGAACTCCGGCGTGATGTTGTCCGGCAGGTTGGCGCCCCAGCCCTGGCCCGGATGCTGGTGGCGTAGCACCTCGCCGCGAATGCGTTCGCGCCCCATGTTTTCACGGATGGCGATAAACTCCATCTCCGGGGTGACGATGCCGGCGCGGGCGTAGTGCAGCTGGGTCACGCACTTGCCCGGCAGCGCTTTGCGCGGCAGCGGCAGATGTTCGAAGCGCAGGTGATCCAGCCCCTCGTCCGCCAGACGCTGTTGGGTGAAGCCGGAACTGGCGCCGCTCAGGGTCGCAGTATCGCCGCGCGCGTCGATCCAGCCGGCGCGCAGCCTGGCCAGGCCGGCGTGCACATCGAGCTCGGCCTGCGGATCGCCGTAGGGGCCCGCGGTGTCATATACCGGGATCGCCTCGTTCTGTTCATACTGCGGGCTATCTTTGCTGCCGCCGACCAGGGTCGGGCTGAGCTGAATTTCGCGCATCGGCACCTGGATATCGCGGCGCGAGCCCTGCAGGTAGATGCGGCGTGAGTTTGGGAAAGCCATGCCTTGCAGCGTGTCGATAAACTGCTGGGCGGCTTCGCGTTGCGCTTTACGGGCGCGCGGTGGATTAACGTTAGACATAGCAAGTTCCTACCAGTGTGTTGGGTTGGGAAAGTTGCTTGTCTGGAGCTCGGAGGGAGTAATGATGGTGGCCGATAAGGCTGGGCGCCCGCAAGGGGAAGGCCGTGCCTGTGGCGATAGATTACTCTTGTTCCCTTCGCGGGTATTAACCCGATCAGGTTCCGCGGATCCCGAATTAACGGTCTCAGCCTGGCTGATTCGATGAACAAATCAGGCGCTAGGCACTCCGACAAGATGTCCCCCAGTATAGGAGGGATAAGAAAAAAAACTATAAAATTTTAACGCGCCGGATCCAGCGCCTGGTCCGGCAGCGGTTGCTGCGCGGCCTCCGCTTCCAACAGGATCAGCTTATCTTCCAGCGCAAAGCGCGCCGCCAGCGTTTCGCCGATATCCGACAAGGCCTGATGGAATTCCAGACAGACCTCCTGATCGATATCCACTTCGGTATAGCGATCGTGGAACGCCATGATCTGTTCGGTGTTGGCCCATAGCTTGGGGTAGATGTTCACCGCCAGCGACATTTTCGGACTGGCTGCGCCTTCCACTTGTTTGATAATTCTGTCATAGATATGAAAATGCCCTGCTGAGAGGTAATCCACCAGGTTATGGCAAAAGTTCTCCAGCGCTTTTTCATTCAGCGGCGTATGCTTTTCTTTATTCGGTTTGAGGCCTACCAGCGTGCAGTAGGCGACCAGCAACTGCTTGCGGGCCTGAAGCCATTGATCAACTAATTCATTACTACCGCCAACGCGCTGAGTCAGCCTTTCCAAACGGTTGAGCATGTTTGACTCCGTGTAAGTAATAAAAGTAACCGGTAAGTTATTAAAATGTAACAAAGCCGATTTGTAGAGTGCCAGTGAAGCTGAGGTTGTGCAACAACGATATGGAACTTGCATTAACGGGCAATGAAAACGGCTGGTGGATCGTCAGCCATGAAAGCAAACTTTGGTTACCGAACGGTGAATTGCCGTCGGGGACGGCCGCCGTCCTCGGGCTGCAGGGCCACATGGCGCGCATCATCGGTGAGTGGGAGGGCGCGCCGGTCTGGCTGGTGCGCCAGGCGATGCCGCGGGAGATGGGATCGGTGCGTCAGCTGTTGGATCAGGATCGTGGTCTGTTCCAGCTTGCCGGGCGCGGCGTGCAGCTGGCGGATTTCTACCGCTCCCATCGCTTTTGCGGCTACTGCGGCCATGAGATGCATCTCAGCCGCACCGAAAGCGCCTGCCTCTGCGGCCACTGCAAAGAACGGTACTACCCGCAGATTGCGCCCTGCGTGATCGTCGCCATTCGGCGCGACGATCAGATCCTGCTGGCGCAGCACGTGCGCCATCGCGGCGGTATCCACACGGTGCTGGCCGGTTTCGTCGAAGTGGGCGAAACGCTGGAGCAGGCGGTGGCGCGCGAAGTGATGGAAGAGAGCAATATCGAAATCAAGAACCTGCGCTACGTCACTTCACAACCGTGGCCGTTCCCACACTCGCTGATGATGGCCTTTATGGCCGATTACCATCAGGGTGACCTTCGTCACGACCCCAAGGAGCTGCTCAACGCCGGCTGGTATCGCTACGACCAGCTGCCGCTGTTGCCGCCGCCCGGCACCGTGGCGCGCCGGTTGATTGAGGACACCGTGGCGCTGTGCCGGGCAGAATAATGTACAATGGCCGGCAGATTATTAAGGGAGCCCCATAAATGACTGAGTTGAAGAACGATCGCTACCTGCGCGCGCTGTTGCGCCAGCCGGTGGATGTGACCCCCGTATGGATGATGCGCCAGGCCGGTCGTTATTTACCGGAGTACAAGGCGACCCGCGCCCAGGCCGGTGATTTCATGTCGCTGTGCAAGAACGCGGAGCTGGCCTGCGAGGTCACGCTGCAGCCGCTGCGCCGCTATGCGCTGGACGCCGCCATCCTGTTCTCCGACATTCTCACCATTCCCGACGCCATGGGGCTTGGCCTGTACTTTGAAGCCGGCGAAGGTCCGCGTTTCAGCTCCCCCGTTACCTGCCGCGCCGACGTCGACAAGCTGTCGGTGTTCGATCCGGAAGTGGAGTTGGGCTATGTGATGAACGCGGTGCGCACCATTCGCCGCGAGCTGAAGGGCGAAGTGCCGCTGATCGGCTTCTCCGGCAGCCCATGGACGCTGGCGACTTATATGGTCGAAGGCGGCAGCAGCAAGGCCTTCACCAAGCTGAAGAAGATGATGTATGCCGAACCGGCCACGCTGCACCTGTTGCTGGACAAGCTGGCGGACAGCGTGATCCTATACCTCAACGCCCAAATCAAGGCCGGCGCGCAGTCGGTGATGGTGTTCGACACCTGGGGCGGGGTGCTGACCGGGCGCGATTACCGCGAGTTCTCTTTGCACTACATGCACAAGATCGTCGACGGGTTGCTGCGTGAAAACGACGGCCGCCGCGTGCCGGTGACGCTGTTCACCAAAGGCGGCGGGCAGTGGCTGGAGGCGATGGCCGCCACCGGCTGCGATGCGCTGGGGCTGGATTGGACCACCGACATCGCCGACGCGCGTCGGCGCGTGGGCGACAAAGTGGCGCTGCAGGGCAATATGGATCCGTCGATGCTCTATGCTTCTCCGGCGCGCATCGCGGAAGAAGTGGAGACCATTCTGGCCGGTTTCGGCCACGGCAACGGCCATGTGTTCAACCTGGGCCACGGCATCCACCAGGATGTGCCGCCGGAGCACGCCGGCGCCTTCGTCGAGGCGGTACACGCGCACTCGGCGAAATACCACCGTTAAGGATCCGATGTGACCGATATGGCGGCCCTGCGCGCCGAACAGCTGCGGCGCGCGGCTGAAATCATTCGCTACGACGATCTGCCGGCCGAACCGCCGACCTTCATCGCCGGCGCCGACGTGGGCTTCGAGCAGGAGGGGGCGGTGACGCGTGCCGCTATCGCCATACTGCGCTATCCGTCGCTGGAGCTGGTGGAATATCAGGTGGCGCGCATCGCCACCGTCATGCCTTATATCCCGGGCTTCCTGTCGTTTCGCGAATACCCGGCGCTGTTGGCCGCCTGGGCACAGCTGCGGCAAAAGCCGGGGCTGATCTTCGTCGATGGGCATGGCATTTCACATCCGCGGCGCCTCGGCGTCGCCAGCCATTTCGGCCTGCTGGTCGATGTACCGACCATCGGCGTGGCCAAGAAGCGCCTGTGCGGCAAATTCGCGCCGCTGGAGGCCGCCGTCGGCGCGCTGGCACCGTTGGAAGATAAGGGGGAACAGCTGGGCTGGGTATGGCGCAGCAAGGCGCGCTGCAACCCGCTGTTCATCTCTACCGGTCACCGCGTGGGCGCCGACAGCGCGCTGGCGTGGGTGCAGCGCTGTATGGCGGGCTACCGTTTGCCGGAGCCGACCCGCTGGGCCGACGCCATCGCTTCGCGCCGTCCGGCGTTTCAGCGTTGGTTGCAGCAGCATCCGGAGGTGTCGCCATGAGCGATTTCGGGTACACTGCGCCGCAGATAACGCGTAAGAGAGTAAAGCATGCTACGTAACCCGATTCATTTACGTCTGGAACGGCACGAGGCTTGGCAACATTTGACCTTTATGGCCAGTTTGTGCGAGCGTATGTACCCGAATTACCAGATGTTCTGCAAACAGACCGAGTTCGGCGATCCGGCGATTTATCGCCGCATTCTGGATTTGGTGTGGGAAACGCTGGTGGTGAAGGACGCCAAGGTCAACTTCGACAGCCAGCTCGAGAAGTTGGAAGAGGCGATTCCGTCGGCGGAAGATTACGATCTTTACGGCGTTTACCCGGCAATTGATGCCTGTATCGCATTAGGGGAACTGATCCATTCGCGGCTCGGCGGGGAGACGCTGGAGCACGCCATCGCCATCAGCGAAACATCGATTCGCACCGTGGCGATGTTGGAAATGACTCAAGCCGGTAGGGAAATGACCGACGAAGAGTTGGGAAGTTTGCCTGCGGTAGAGGAAGAATGGGACATTCAATGGGAAATTTTCCGCCTGTTGGACGCCTGTGAAGAGCGCGATATAGACCTGATCAAGGGGCTGCGATCCGACCTTCGAGAGGCCGGTGTCAGCAACATCGGGATAAATTTAGCGCAATAAGGCAACAAAACGTGATTTAACGCCTGATTTGTCATGCCTTAAGGCTTCACATCCGCACCCTGTCTGGTCTACATTTGGGGGGCGTAAAAAAAGTGGCTATCGGTGCGTGTATGCAGGAGAGTGCTGTCAATCGGCATATCCGTCGCACTCGATGCTTTGCAAACGATAAACACACTGTAAGGATAACTTATGAACAAGACTCAACTGATTGATGTAATCGCGGACAAGGCTGACCTTTCCAAAGCACAAGCTAAACTGGCTCTGGAATCCACCCTGGCTGCTATTACTGAGTCTCTGAAAGAAGGTGATGCAGTACAATTGGTTGGCTTCGGTACTTTCAAAGTAAACCATCGTAGCGAGCGCACTGGCCGCAACCCACAGACTGGCAAAGAAATCAAAATCGCAGCAGCCAACGTGCCTGCGTTCGTTTCTGGCAAAGCACTGAAAGACGCTGTTAAATAAGACCGCGCCTCGGTGAAAAGATTAAACAGAGGGGCGATGGCGCCCCTTTTGTTTACTCGTCGGGTGCTCATGGCCGCCGGCATCGCCCTCGGTCTGAGCGCCTGCAGTTTCCATTCCGATATTCCCAGCTTTACCGCCAGCGGCTTTGTGGCCGATCAAGGCGTGATACGCCTGTGGCGTAAAGACGATGAGCAACATCGCCCGCAGGTGCTGGTCAGCGTCTACAGTCCCTACCGCGGACCGGGTACCATCACCACGCTGTACACCTATCAGGGCGACGTGCTGCGCCAAATCAAACGCAACGACGCCGACGGCGATCGAGATTCCATTCAACTGCGCTTTGCCGACGACGGCACGGTGAGCTTTATGCAGCGCCAGCTGGCGACACGCCGCGAACCGCTGACCCGCGATGAAATCGCCCTGTATCAATATCAGGCGCGACGTATCCTCGAAGTCAGCAATGCGCTGCGCGCCGGCAAGGTCAAATTGCTGCAGGGGCGTTGGTTGCAGGGCGAAGTGCAAACCTGCGACGGGCAGCGCTTAAAACCCGGGTTGGATGCCTCCGCCATCGCCTGGATCGAAAAACGCGCCCGCAGCAGCAGCCGGCCGGTGAGCGTCGCCTGGTTGGAAGCGCCGGAAGGCAGCGAGCTGCTGCTGGTGGCGAACGACGACTTCTGCAGCTGGGAACCGAAAGAAGACCAGCTATAAAAAAGGCCCCGCGCTGCGGAGCCTCTTGTCATGACCTTATCAGGTCAAATCACTTGCCGCGCGCAATCGCGCGATAACCGATATCTTTGCGGCAGAAGCTGCCCGGCCACTGGATGCCTTCCGCCAGCTGATAGGCGCGTTGTTGCGCCTGCGCCACGGTGTCGCCCAGCGCCGTCACGCACAGAACGCGACCGCCGCTGGTGACGACGTCATCGCCCTGCAGGCGCGTGCCGGCATGGAAGACCTTACCGTCGGCGCTTTCCTGTTGCGGCAGCCCCTGGATCACCTCGCCGTTGCGATAGTCACCCGGATAACCGCCGGCCGCCAGCACCACGCCGAGCGCGGGGCGCTCGTCCCAGTCGGAGGTTTTCTCGTTCAGGCGACCTTCGGCTCCCGCCAGGCACAGTTCCACCAGATCGGAACGCAGGCGCAGCATGATCGGCTGGGTTTCCGGATCGCCGAAACGACAGTTGAATTCGATCACCTTCGGCTGGCCGTCGGCGGCGATCATCAGGCCGGCGTAAAGGAAGCCGACGTAGGTGTTGCCTTCCGCCGCCATGCCGCGCACCGTCGGCCAGATCACCTGGTCCATGGCGCGCCGGTGGATTTCGTCGGTCACTACCGGTGCGGGAGAATAGGCGCCCATGCCGCCGGTGTTCGGGCCGGTGTCGCCGTCGCCGACGCGCTTGTGGTCCTGGCTGGTGGCCATCGGCACCACGTTCTCGCCGTCGACCATCACGATGAAGCTGGCCTCTTCACCGTCAAGGAACTCTTCCACCACGATGCGATGACCGGCGTCGCCGAAGGCGTTGCCGGCCAACATGTCGCGCACCGCCTCTTCCGCTTCCTGCAGCGTCATCGCGACGATCACGCCTTTACCGGCCGCCAGGCCATCGGCCTTGATGACGATCGGCGCGCCTTTGCTGCGCACGTAGGCCAGCGCCGGCTCCACGTCGGTGAAGTTTTCATATTCGGCGGTCGGGATGCGGTGGCGCGCCAGGAAATCCTTAGTGAAAGCTTTGGAGCCTTCGAGCTGCGCGGCGGCCTGCGTCGGGCCGAAGATTTTCAGACCGGCGGCCTGGAAGGCGTCGACCACGCCAATCACCAGCGGGGCTTCCGGCCCGACGATGGTCAGACCGATGTCATGGCTCTGGGCGAAAGCGACCAGGGCGGGGATATCGGTGGCGGCGATCGCCACGTTCTCCAGATTGGCTTCCAGCGCGGTACCGGCATTGCCCGGCGCAACGTAGACTTTATCCGCCAGCGGAGACTGGGCGGCTTTCCAGGCCAGCGCGTGTTCGCGCCCGCCGTTGCCGATAATCAAAATGTTCATCAGGGGCTCCACGAATGGCGTGCGCCGGAGCGCACGCGGCAAAAGGAATTAATGGCGGAAATGACGCATGTCGGTGAAGATCATCGCGATGCCGTGTTCGTTGGCGGCGGCGATCACTTCGTCGTCGCGGATCGAGCCGCCAGGCTGGATCACGCAGGTGATGCCGACTGCAGCTGCGGCATCGATGCCGTCACGGAACGGGAAGAAGGCGTCGGAGGCCATGGCGGATCCTTTCACTTCCAGCCCTTCGTCGCTCGCTTTGATGCCGGCGATCTTGGCGGAATAAACGCGGCTCATCTGGCCGGCGCCTATGCCGATGGTCATGTTGTCACGTGCATAAACGATGGCGTTGGATTTCACGAACTTGGCCACTTTCCAGCAGAACAGCGCGTCACGCAGTTCCTGTTCGGTCGGTTGGCGCTCGGATACCACGCGCAGATCGGCGGCGGTCACCATGCCGAGATCGCGATCCTGCACCAGCAGGCCGCCGTTGACGCGCTTGAAGTCCAGCCCCGCCACGCGTTGCTGCCACTGGCCGCAGGCCAGCACGCGCACGTTCTGTTTGGCGGCCAGCAGGGAGCGCGCTTCCTGAGTGACGTTTGGCGCGATGATCACTTCCACGAACTGGCGGCTGATGATCGCCTGCGCGGTGGCGGCGTCCAGCTCGCGGTTAAAGGCGATGATGCCGCCGAAGGCGGAAGTCGGGTCGGTTTGGTAAGCGCGCTCATAGGCGGCGAGGATGTCGTCGCCGATCGCCACGCCGCAAGGGTTGGCGTGCTTGACGATCACGCAGGCCGGTTCGGCAAACTCTTTCACGCATTCCAGCGCGGCGTCGGTATCGGCGATGTTGTTATAGGACAGCGCTTTGCCCTGCAGCTGCTCGGCGGTCGCGACGGACGCTTCCTTTACCTCTTCTTCTATATAGAAGGCGGCTTGCTGGTGGCTGTTCTCACCGTAACGCATATCCTGCTTCTTGATGTAGTTGAGGTTCAGGGTACGAGGGAAGCGGCCGGACGGCTGTTCGGTCTCGCCGTGGTACGCCGGCACCAGCGCGCCGAAGTAGTTGGCGATCATGCTGTCGTAGGTGGCGGTGTGTTCGAAAGCCTTGATGGCGAGATCGAAGCGGGTGGCATAGCGCAGCGAGCCGTCGTTGTTGTCCATCTCGGTAATGATGGCGGCGTAGTCGCTGCTCTTCACCACGATGGCGACGTCTTTATGGTTCTTGGCGGCGGAGCGCACCATGGTCGGGCCGCCGATATCGATATTTTCGACCGCGTCTTCCAGCGAGCAATCCGGGCGCGCCACGGTTTGGGCGAACGGGTACAGATTGACGACCACCATGTCGATAGGCTGGATGTCATGCTGATTCATGACCGCGTCGTCCTGGCCGCGGCGGCCGAGGATACCGCCGTGAACTTTCGGGTGCAGGGTCTTTACTCGTCCGTCCATCATCTCCGGGAAGCCGGTATAGTCGGAAACTTCGGTAACGGGCAGACCGGCGTCTGCCAGCAGGCGGGCGGTGCCGCCGGTGGAGAGCAGTTCAACGCCGCGCTGGGAAAGCGCTTCGGCGAATTCAACGATACCGGCTTTGTCAGACACGCTGAGCAGAGCCCGGCGAATTGGACGAGGTTGTTGCATGGTTTTATCCCTTGGCTTTGAGTCGCAATTAAAGAGCGTTACGTGAATGTCCACCTCGATCTCTCTATAAAGCGCGGTTTTCTGCCTTATAAAGGGAGGGACAGGCACAAATTCAGGTAACGCCCCCGTAAAAAGGGGGATCGTTTCGTCGCGGGGAATTGTAGCGAAAACGTTTGCGTGGCGCTCGTAAATTTTCCGTACAAATCGCATCTGTGGATAACACTGTGTGTAAGTGGGTATAAAGCGGGGTTTTGCTGTGGAATGCAGCTAACGATCGTTTTTGCTGAAAATACCTGTTGCGGCCTGCGAGGAACTCCCTATAATGCGCCTCCATCGACACGGAACATGTGAACAACTTCACAGAGTATCCGGGGGTCGCAGAGAAAAAATCCTGAAAATTAGGGTTGACTCTGAAAGAGGAAAGCGTAATATACGCCACCTCGAGTTAGCAAGCGAAAGCGCCTAACTCACTGCTCTTTAACAATTTATCAGACAATCTGTGTGGGCACTCCACAAGACGATATCCAGCATCTTCGGATGCAAAAAAATATCAAGTCTTGAAGAGTGACTAACTGAAGTA
>NZ_JBJNMU010000013.1:0-25787 GCF_052167655.1 Serratia sp. CY55921
GAACATGGTTGTAACCCTGATTCACCCAATCGCGATGGACGACGGTCTGCGTTTCGCAATCCGTGAAGGCGGCCGTACTGTAGGCGCTGGTGTTGTTGCTAAAGTTATCGCTTAATCGCGAATAATTTTTCGACACAAAAAAGGGCACTTCGGTGCCCTTTTTTTATGCAATTTGTACAAATCTTAATTGAAATAAAAACCATTCCTATTTAGACTCAATGCATTGGTTAAGAAGTGAGTCTCTCTATGTATGTATGTCTGTGTAATGCGGTGACTGACAAAGCGATCCGTAATGCGGTGCGTCAGCACAATCCCCATACCATGAAGCAACTGCGTGAACTTGTGCCGATTGGTACCGATTGTGGAAAGTGCATTCGTCAGGCAAGACAGATTATGGTGGAGGAACGCGGAACTATCATCCCAATGCATGAAGTTGCCTAACAAAGGGTAAGGTTATTTTTGACTCTTGGCTTACAGGTTCTACACTTTTAGAACTGGCCAGGAGGAGTTACCTATGAAAGGCGATAAAAAGATCATTGCTCACCTCAATAAATTGCTCGGCAACGAGCTGGTTGCCATCAATCAATATTTCCTGCACGCCCGCATGTTCAAGAATTGGGGCTTAATGCGCCTCAACGACAAGGAATATCACGAGTCGATCGACGAAATGAAACATGCCGATCGCTACATCGAGCGTATCCTGTTCCTGGAAGGGATACCGAATCTGCAAGATCTCGGCAAGCTGAACATCGGCGAAGACATCGAAGAGATGCTGCGTTCCGATCTGGCGCTGGAGCTGGCGGGCGCCAAGAACCTGCGCGAAGGCATCGCCTATGCCGATTCGATCCACGATTACGTCAGCCGCGATTTGATGATTGAAATCCTGGCCGATGAAGAAGAGCATATCGACTGGCTGGAAACGGAGCTGGATCTGATTGCCCGTCTCGGTATTCAGAACTATGCCCAGGCCCAGATTTTAGAGCGCAAAGAGTAAGCCTTCCGTCCATTCGTCATCGTCTCTCCTGCCGGCGGCCGTTTTCTCGGTGGGGCAGGGGAGAGTGTTCCCGCCAAGCCTAATTCATTCCCTGTTCGCCGTGTTAACACGCCAACTGCCACTGAACGCGCAAAAATGACGATTTCCTGAGCATATTTCCAACTGCGGCTTGCTTCCTGGGCCATTTTGCGTATAATGCGCGGGCTTACCTAATCTTGGTAAGCCTGATTTTAGCGAATCAGTCGATTGGCAGGCCTTTTTTGCCTTTCGAACAATACTCCCGATATGGGGGTTATATGTTGACGATTACACTCCCCCATCAATCGAAATGGGTGTGAGGAGTAATTATTTACGTTTATAAATAATTGGAGCTCTGGTCTCATGCAGAACCAAAGAATCCGTATCCGCCTGAAAGCGTTTGATCATCGTCTGATCGATCAATCAACCGCGGAAATCGTCGAGACTGCAAAGCGCACTGGTGCGCAAGTCCGTGGTCCGATCCCGCTGCCAACTCGCAAAGAGCGCTTTACCGTTCTGATCTCTCCGCACGTCAACAAAGACGCGCGCGATCAGTACGAGATTCGCACTCACAAGCGTCTGGTTGACATCGTTGAGCCAACCGAGAAAACCGTTGATGCTCTGATGCGTCTGGATCTGGCTGCCGGTGTAGACGTGCAGATCAGCCTGGGTTAATCAGGTCATTGAGCGATTGAGAGGTTGAAACAATGATTGGTTTAGTCGGTAAAAAAGTGGGTATGACCCGTATCTTCACTGAAGATGGCGTTTCTATCCCAGTAACCGTAATTGAAATTGAAGCGAACCGCGTGACTCAGGTTAAAAGCCTGGACACCGACGGTTACCGTGCCGTTCAGGTTACCACTGGTAGCAAAAAAGCTAACCGTGTAACCAAGCCGGAAGCGGGCCATTTCGCTAAAGCTGGCGTTGAAGCTGGCCGTGGTCTGTGGGAATTCCGCCTGGAAGAAGGTCAAGAATTCGCTGCAGGTCAGGAAATTAGCGTAGAAATCTTCGCTGACGTTAAAAAAGTCGATGTTACCGGTACTTCTAAAGGTAAAGGTTTTGCTGGCACTGTTAAGCGCTGGAACTTCCGTACCCAAGACGCTACCCACGGTAACTCCTTGTCTCACCGCGTTCCGGGTTCTATCGGTCAGAACCAGACTCCGGGCAAAGTGTTCAAAGGCAAGAAAATGGCTGGCCACCTGGGTGATGAGCGCGTAACCGTTCAGAGCCTGGACGTAGTACGTGTTGACGCTGAGCGCAACCTGCTGCTGGTTAAGGGTGCTGTACCGGGCGCAACCGGTGGCAACCTGATCGTTAAACCAGCTGTGAAGGCGTAAGGGGATAGCAATGGAATTAGTATTGAAAGACGCGCAAAGCGCGCTGACTGTTTCCGAAACTACCTTCGGTCGTGATTTCAACGAAGCGCTGGTACACCAGGTTGTTGTTGCTTATGCAGCAGGTGCCCGTCAAGGTACCCGTGCTCAGAAGACCCGTGCTGAAGTAACTGGTTCCGGCAAAAAGCCATGGCGTCAGAAAGGCACCGGCCGTGCGCGTTCAGGTTCTGTAAAGAGCCCGATCTGGCGTTCAGGCGGCGTGACCTTTGCTGCTAAGCCACAGGACCACAGTCAGAAAGTAAACAAAAAGATGTACCGCGGCGCGCTGAAAAGCATCCTGTCCGAACTGGTACGTCAAGATCGTCTGATCGTTGTCGAGAAGTTCTCTGTAGAAGCGCCTAAAACTAAGCTGCTGGCACAGAAACTGAAAGATATGGCTCTGGAAGACGTGCTGATCGTGACCGGTGAACTGGATGAGAATCTGTTCCTGGCAGCTCGCAACCTGTACAAGGTTGACGTGCGCGATGTAGCAGGTATCGATCCGGTTAGCCTGATCGCCTTCGACAAAGTGGTTATGACTGCTGATGCTGTGAAGCAAGTTGAGGAGATGCTGGCATGATCCGTGAAGAACGTTTGCTGAAAGTGCTGCGTGCACCGCACGTATCTGAAAAAGCATCCGCTGCGATGGAAAAAAGCAACACCATCGTTCTCAAAGTTGCCAAAGACGCGACCAAAGCAGAAATCAAAGCTGCAGTGCAGAAACTGTTTGAAGTCGAAGTCGAAGACGTGAACACCCTGGTTGTTAAAGGGAAAGTGAAACGTCACGGTCAGCGTGTTGGTCGTCGTAGCGACTGGAAAAAAGCTTACGTCACCCTGAAAGAAGGCCAGAATCTGGACTTCATCGGCGGCGCAGAGTAAGTCGGAGGAGTAAGAACAATGGCAATTGTTAAATGTAAACCTACATCTCCGGGTCGTCGCCACGTTGTTAAAGTGGTTAACCCTGAGCTGCACAAGGGTAAACCTTATGCCCCGCTGCTGGAAAAACTGAGCAAAAGCGGTGGTCGTAACAACAATGGCCGTATCACCACCCGTCATATCGGTGGTGGCCACAAGCAACATTATCGTCTGGTTGACTTCAAGCGCAACAAAGACGGTATCCCTGCTGTGGTTGAGCGTCTGGAGTACGATCCGAACCGTTCCGCGAACATCGCGCTGGTTCTGTACAAAGACGGCGAACGCCGTTACATCCTGGCGCCGAAAGGCCTGAAAGCTGGTGACCAGATTCAATCTGGCGTTGATGCTGCAATCAAAGCGGGTAACACCCTGCCGATGCGCAACATTCCAGTTGGTTCAACGGTTCACAACGTAGAAATGAAACCAGGCAAAGGCGGCCAGATGGCTCGCTCCGCTGGTGCCTACGTTCAGATCGTTGCTCGTGATGGTTCCTACGTAACTCTGCGTCTGCGCTCCGGCGAAATGCGTAAAGTTCCAGCTGATTGCCGCGCCACCCTGGGTGAAGTCGGTAACGCTGAACACATGCTTCGCGTTCTGGGTAAAGCAGGTGCTGCACGTTGGCGTGGTGTTCGTCCTACCGTTCGCGGTACGGCGATGAACCCGGTAGATCACCCGCACGGTGGTGGTGAAGGTCGTAACTTTGGTAAGCACCCGGTAACTCCGTGGGGCGTTCAGACCAAAGGTAAGAAGACCCGTAGCAACAAGCGTACTGATAAGTTCATCGTACGTCGCCGTAGCAAAAAATAATTAGAGGATAAGCCATGCCACGTTCTCTCAAGAAAGGTCCTTTTATTGACCTGCACTTGCTGAAGAAGGTAGAGAAAGCGGTGGAAAGCGGTGACAAGAAGCCTTTGCGCACTTGGTCCCGTCGTTCAACGATCTTTCCTAACATGATCGGTTTGACCATCGCTGTCCATAATGGTCGTCAGCACGTACCAGTGTTCGTTTCCGATGAAATGGTCGGTCACAAACTGGGTGAATTCGCGCCGACTCGTACTTATCGCGGCCATGCGGCTGATAAAAAAGCTAAAAAGCGCTAAGGTAGGAGGAAGAGATGGAAACTATCGCTAAACATCGCCACGCTCGTTCTTCTGCTCAGAAGGTTCGCCTTGTTGCTGACCTGATTCGCGGTAAGAAAGTGTCGCAAGCTCTGGAAACTCTGACCTACACCAACAAGAAAGCTGCTGGTCTGGTTAAGAAAGTGCTGGAGTCTGCCATTGCTAACGCAGAACACAACGATGGCGCTGACATCGATGATCTGAAAGTTACGAAAATCTTCGTAGACGAAGGCCCAAGCATGAAGCGCATTATGCCGCGTGCAAAAGGTCGTGCAGATCGCATCCTGAAGCGCACCAGCCACATTACTGTGGTTGTGTCCGATCGCTGAGACTCTGGAGACTAGCAATGGGTCAGAAAGTACATCCTAATGGTATTCGCCTGGGTATTGTCAAACCTTGGAACTCTACTTGGTATGCGAATACCAAAGAATTCGCTGACAACCTGGACAGCGACTTTAAAGTTCGTCAATTCCTGACTAAGGAACTGTCGAAAGCTTCCGTTTCTCGCATCGTTATCGAGCGTCCTGCGAAGAGCATCCGTGTGACCATTCACACTGCTCGCCCAGGCATCGTTATCGGCAAGAAAGGTGAAGACGTCGAAAAACTGCGCAAGGTCGTAGCGGACATCGCTGGCGTTCCTGCACAGATCAACATCGCCGAAGTCCGTAAACCGGAACTCGACGCTAAATTGGTTGCTGACAGCATCACTTCTCAGCTGGAACGTCGCGTTATGTTCCGTCGTGCTATGAAGCGTGCAGTACAGAACGCAATGCGTCTTGGCGCTAAAGGTATCAAAGTTGAAGTAAGCGGCCGTCTTGGCGGCGCTGAAATCGCACGTACCGAATGGTACCGCGAAGGTCGTGTTCCATTGCACACTCTGCGTGCGGACATCGACTACAACACATCTGAAGCGCACACCACTTATGGTGTAATCGGCGTTAAGGTATGGATCTTCAAAGGTGAGATCCTGGGTGGTATGGCTGCAGTTGAACAACCGGAACCGGCTGCTCAACCTAAAAAGCAGCAGCGTAAAGGCCGCAAGTAAGGAGAGTCGCTGATGTTACAACCAAAGCGTACAAAATTCCGTAAGGTGCACAAGGGCCGCAACCGTGGTCTGGCGCAAGGTACGGATGTTAGCTTCGGCACTTTCGGTCTGAAAGCTGTTGGCCGTGGCCGTCTGACTGCTCGTCAAATCGAAGCAGCTCGTCGTGCAATGACTCGTGCAGTTAAGCGTCAAGGCAAGATCTGGATCCGTGTATTCCCGGACAAACCGATCACCGAGAAGCCGCTGGAAGTGCGTATGGGTAAAGGTAAGGGTAACGTGGAGTATTGGGTTGCCCTGATCCAGCCTGGTAAGGTCCTGTACGAAATGGACGGCGTGCCAGAAGAGGTTGCCCGCGAGGCATTCAAACTGGCAGCAGCGAAACTGCCGATCAAAACCACCTTTGTAACTAAGACGGTGATGTAATGAAAGCACAAGAGCTGCGTGAAAAAAGCGTTGAAGAGCTGAATGCCGAGCTGCTCAACCTGCTGCGTGAGCAATTCAACTTGCGCATGCAGGCGGCCAGTGGCCAGCTGCAACAAACTCACCTGTTGAAACAAGTGCGTCGTGACGTCGCACGCGTTAAGACTTTACTGACTCAAAAGGCGGGTGTGTAAATGACTGAAGTTATCCGTACCCTGCAGGGTCGTGTTGTTAGCGATAAAATGGAGAAATCCATCGTTGTTGCTATCGAGCGTACTGTGAAGCACCCAATCTACGGGAAATTCATCAAACGTACGACCAAGCTGCACGTACATGACGAGAACAACGAATGTGGTACCGGCGACGTGGTTGAAATCCGCGAATGCCGCCCACTGTCCAAGACCAAGTCCTGGACGTTGGTTCGCGTTGTAGAGAAAGCGATTCTGTAATAGAGTAGCTGGCTCTCACTTAATAAACGGCTCAGAAAATGAGCCGTTTATTTTTTCTACCCATACCAAGTAAGCGGTGTTATAATGCTGCGCCCTCGGTTATGGGGCTTTTCAACGGCCTAATTTTTACTTGGGTCTTTAAAGTAGTAGTTGACATTAGCGGAGCACTAAAATGATCCAAGAACAGACTATGCTGAACGTCGCCGACAACTCCGGTGCACGTCGCGTAATGTGTATCAAGGTTCTAGGTGGCTCGCACCGTCGCTACGCAGGCGTCGGCGACATCATCAAAATTACCATCAAGGAAGCAATTCCTCGCGGTAAGGTGAAGAAAGGCGATGTTCTGAAGGCGGTAGTGGTGCGCACCAAGAAGGGTGTACGTCGCCCGGACGGTTCTGTCATTCGCTTCGATGGCAATGCATGCGTTATTTTGAACAATAACAGCGAGCAGCCAATCGGTACGCGTATTTTTGGGCCGGTAACTCGTGAACTGCGTAATGAGAAGTTCATGAAAATTATCTCTCTGGCACCAGAAGTACTCTAAGGAGCGAACATGGCAGCGAAGATCCGTCGTGATGACGAAGTTATCGTGATTACCGGGAAAGACAAAGGTAAGCGCGGTAAAGTAAAAAATGTCCTGTCTGCTGGCAAGGTCATTGTTGAAGGCATCAACCTGGTTAAGAAACACCAGAAGCCGGTTCCGGCTCTGAACCAACCAGGCGGCATTGTTGAGAAAGAAGCTGCAATTCAGGTTTCTAACATTGCTATCTTCAACGCGGCTACCGGCAAGGCTGACCGTGTAGGCTTTAGATTCGAAGACGGCAAAAAAGTCCGTTTCTTCAAATCTAACAGCGAAACTATCAAGTAATTTGGAGTAATACGATGGCGAAACTGCATGATTACTACAAAGACGAGGTAGTCAAACAACTGATGTCTCAGTTTGATTACAACTCTGTCATGCAAGTCCCTCGGGTCGAGAAGATCACCCTGAACATGGGTGTTGGTGAAGCGATTGCTGACAAGAAACTGCTGGATAACGCAGCAGCGGACCTGGCAGCTATCTCCGGTCAAAAACCGTTGATCACCAAAGCCCGCAAATCCGTTGCAGGCTTCAAAATCCGTCAGGGCTATCCGATCGGCTGTAAAGTAACTCTGCGTGGCGAACGCATGTGGGAGTTCTTTGAGCGTCTGATCTCCATTGCTGTTCCACGTATCCGTGACTTCCGTGGCCTGTCCGCCAAGTCATTCGATGGCCGTGGCAACTACAGCATGGGCGTGCGTGAGCAAATCATCTTCCCAGAAATCGACTACGACAAAGTCGATCGCGTTCGTGGTTTGGATATTACCATTACCACTACTGCGAAATCTGATGATGAAGGCCGCGCGCTGCTGGCTGCTTTTAACTTCCCGTTCCGCAAGTAAGGCAGGGTTACTGATGGCTAAGCAATCAATGAAAGCACGCGAAGTCAAGCGCGTGAAATTAGCTGACAAGTTCTTTGCAAAACGCGCTGAACTGAAAGCTATTATCTCTGATGTGAACGCATCCGATGAAGATCGTTGGAATGCCGTTCTCAAGCTGCAAACTCTGCCGCGTGATTCCAGCCCGTCTCGTCAGCGTAAACGCTGCCGCCAAACTGGCCGTCCACATGGTTATGTGGGCAAATTCGGGTTGAGCCGTATTAAGCTTCGTGAAGCCGCTATGCGCGGTGAAGTACCAGGCTTGAAAAAGGCTAGCTGGTAATTACCAATTGAATCACGGGAGTAAAGACAGATGAGCATGCAAGATCCGATCGCGGATATGCTGACCCGTATCCGTAACGGTCAAGCCGCGAACAAAGTTGCGGTCACCATGCCTTCCTCCAAGCTGAAAGTGGCAATTGCCAACGTGCTGAAGGAAGAAGGTTTTATTGAAGATTTCAAAATCGAAGGCGACGCCAAGCCTGTTCTGGAACTGGTACTGAAGTACTTCCAGGGCAAAGCTGTGGTAGAAAGCATTCAACGTATCAGCCGTCCAGGTCTGCGCATCTACAAGAAAAAAGATGAGCTGCCAAAAGTTATGGCCGGTTTGGGTATCGCTGTTGTTTCTACCTCTAAAGGTGTTATGACCGATCGTGCAGCTCGCCAGGCTGGTCTTGGTGGCGAGATTATCTGCTACGTAGCTTAATTCGGGAGGAAAGAATGTCTCGTGTTGCAAAAGCACCCGTCGTCATTCCTGCCGGCGTAGAGGTAAAACTCAACGGTCAGGTTATTTCGATTAAGGGTAAAAACGGCGAGTTGACTCGTACTATCCACGACGCCGTTGAAGTGAAGCAAGAAGCTAACGCACTGACTTTCGCTCCGCGCGAAGGTTTTGCTAACGCATGGGCCCAAGCGGGTACCACGCGCGCTCTGCTGAACGCAATGGTTGTTGGTGTTACCGAAGGCTTCACCAAGAAGCTTCAACTGGTAGGTGTTGGTTATCGTGCTGCCGTTAAAGGCAACGTGGTGAATTTGGCCCTGGGCTTCTCTCACCCTATCGATCACCAGCTGCCGGCAGGTATCACTGCTGAATGCCCAAGCCAAACTGAAATCGTGCTGAAAGGCGCTGATAAGCAGGTAATTGGCCAGGTAGCAGCAGATCTGCGCGCTTACCGTCGTCCTGAGCCTTACAAAGGCAAGGGTGTTCGTTACGCCGACGAAGTCGTGCGTACCAAAGAGGCTAAGAAGAAGTAAGGTAACACTATGGATAAGAAATCTGCTCGTATCCGTCGTGCGACCCGCGCACGCCGCAAGCTCCAAGAGCTGGGTGCAACCCGCCTGGTGGTACATCGTACCCCGCGTCACATTTACGCACAGGTGATTGCTCCAAACGGTTCTGAAGTACTGGTAGCCGCTTCTACTTTAGAAAAAGCTATCGCGGAGCAACTGAAGTATTCCGGTAACAAAGACGCAGCAGCAGCCGTAGGTAAAGCTCTGGCTGAGCGCGCGTTGGAAAAAGGGATTGCGAAAGTATCCTTTGACCGTTCCGGTTTCCAATATCATGGTCGAGTCCAGGCACTGGCAGATGCTGCCCGTGAAGCTGGCCTTCAGTTCTAAGGAAGAGGTTTAAGATGGCTCACATCGAAAAACAAGCTGGCGAACTGCAGGAAAAGCTGATCGCGGTAAACCGCGTATCTAAAACCGTAAAAGGTGGCCGTATTTTCAGCTTTACCGCACTGACTGTAGTTGGTGATGGTAACGGTCGCGTTGGTTTTGGCTACGGCAAAGCACGCGAAGTTCCAGCAGCGATCCAGAAAGCGATGGAAAAAGCCCGTCGCAACATGATGAACGTCGCGCTGAACAGCGGCACCCTGCAGCACCCTGTTAAGGGCGCTCACACGGGTTCTCGCGTGTTCATGCAGCCTGCTCATGAAGGTACCGGTATCATCGCGGGCGGTGCAATGCGCGCCGTTCTCGAAGTTGCTGGGGTGCACAACGTATTGGCTAAAGCTTATGGTTCCACCAACCCGATCAACGTGGTTCGTGCAACTATCGACGCTCTGGCGAATATGAAGTCTCCTGAAATGGTCGCTGCTAAGCGTGGTAAATCCGTTGCCGACATTCTGGGGTAATTGACCATGGCTAAGACTATTAAAGTTACACAAACTCGCAGCTCAATTGGCCGTCTGCCGAAGCATAAAGCTACTCTGCTCGGTCTGGGTCTGCGTCGTATTGGTCACACCGTAGAGCGCGAGGATACTCCTGCTGTTCGCGGTATGGTCAACCTGGTTTCCTACATGGTTAAAGTTGAGGAGTAACAGATGCGTTTAAATACTCTGTCTCCGGCTGAAGGTGCCAAGCATGCGCCTAAGCGTGTAGGTCGTGGTATTGGTTCTGGCCTGGGTAAAACCGGCGGCCGTGGTCACAAAGGTCAGAAGTCTCGTTCTGGCGGTGGCGTACGTCGTGGTTTCGAAGGTGGTCAGATGCCTCTGTACCGTCGTCTGCCGAAATTCGGCTTCACTTCACGCAAAGCGATGATCACGGCAGAAGTTCGTCTGTCTGAACTGGCTCTGGTTGAAGGCGATGTTATCGACCTGAACGCGCTGAAAGCCGCTAACGTAGTTGGTGTCCAGATCGAATTCGCGAAAGTTGTACTTTCTGGCGAAGTCGCTCGTCCGGTAACCCTGCGTGGTCTGCGTGTCACCAAAGGCGCTCGTGCTGCTATCGAGGCTGCTGGCGGTAAAATTGAGGAATAAGTAGCAGATGGCTAAGCAACCAGGATTAGATTTTCAAAGTGCTAAAGGCGGGCTCGGCGAGCTGAAGCGCAGACTTTTGTTTGTCATCGGCGCGCTGATTGTCTTCCGCATCGGCTCTTTCATTCCGATTCCTGGTATCGATGCCACTGTGCTTGCCAAATTGCTTGAGCAGCAGAGAGGCACTATCATTGAAATGTTTAACATGTTCTCTGGTGGTGCCCTCAGCCGTGCTTCTATCTTTGCTCTGGGGATCATGCCGTATATTTCGGCGTCGATCATTATCCAGCTGCTGACGGTGGTTCATCCGGCGTTGGCGGAAATCAAGAAAGAAGGGGAGGCTGGCCGTCGCAAGATTAGTCAGTACACCCGTTACGGTACGCTGGTATTGGCCATATTCCAGTCGATCGGTATTGCTACCGGTCTGCCGAATATGCCTGGTATGCAGGGCCTGGTGTTAAACCCAGGCTTTGCATTCTACTTTACTGCGGTTGTGAGCTTGGTCACCGGGACAATGTTCCTGATGTGGCTGGGTGAGCAGATTACTGAGCGCGGTATCGGCAACGGTATCTCGATCATTATCTTCGCGGGTATTGTAGCGGGGCTCCCGCCGGCAGTGGCCCATACTATCGAGCAAGCGCGGCAAGGCGACCTGCACTTCCTCCTGCTGCTGTTGGTTGCAGTATTGGTGTTTGCAGTAACCTTCTTCGTTGTTTTCATCGAGCGTGGTCAACGTCGTATCGTCGTTAACTATGCGAAGCGTCAACAAGGTCGTCGTGTTTATGCAGCACAGAGTACACACTTACCGTTGAAAGTGAACATGGCGGGTGTTATCCCGGCGATTTTCGCTTCCAGCATTATTCTGTTCCCGGCCACGATTGCATCATGGTTTGGGGGCGGTACCGGTTGGAACTGGCTGACTACGATTTCGCTGTATTTGCAGCCAGGGCAACCGCTTTATGTGTTACTCTATGCGTCTGCAATCATCTTCTTCTGTTTCTTCTACACGGCGTTGGTATTCAACCCGCGTGAGACAGCAGATAACCTGAAGAAGTCCGGTGCCTTCGTACCAGGAATTCGTCCGGGAGAGCAAACGGCGAAGTATATCGATAAAGTAATGACGCGTTTAACCCTGGTGGGCGCGATGTACATTACTTTCATCTGCCTGATCCCGGAGTTCATGCGTGATGCAATGAAAGTACCATTCTACTTTGGTGGTACCTCGCTACTGATCGTGGTTGTCGTCATCATGGACTTTATGGCTCAAGTGCAAACTCTGATGATGTCAAGTCAGTACGAGTCTGCATTGAAGAAAGCAAATCTGAAAGGCTATAACCGCTAGTCAGATTCGTTTGAGAAGTTACGGAGAGTAAAAATGAAAGTTCGTGCTTCCGTCAAGAAATTATGTCGTAACTGCAAAATCGTTAAGCGTAACGGTGTCGTTCGTGTGATTTGCAGCGCCGAGCCGAAGCATAAACAGCGTCAAGGCTGATTATCTCGCATATTTTTCTTGCAAAGTTGGGTTGAGCTGGCTAGATTAGCCAGCCAATCTTTTGTATGTCGCACTGCAACATTATTTGAGTATCCTGAAAACGGGCTTTTCAGAATGGTGTTGCTGTATAAAATAGTAGGAGTGCATAGTGGCCCGTATAGCAGGCATTAACATTCCTGATCATAAACATACCGTTATCGCCTTAACGTCGATCTTCGGTATCGGTAAAACCCGTTCACAGGCTATCTGTGCATCCACGGGTATTGCTGAAAATGTTAAGATCAGTGAGCTGTCTGAAGAGCAAATCGAAAAGCTTCGTGATGCAGTTGCCAAATACACCGTTGAGGGTGATTTGCGTCGTGAAATTACCCTGAGCATCAAGCGTCTTATGGACCTTGGTTGCTATCGTGGTTTGCGTCATCGTCGTGGTCTGCCGGTACGCGGTCAGCGCACCAAGACCAACGCTCGTACCCGTAAGGGTCCGCGCAAGCCGATCAAGAAATAATCGGGGTTATTGAATAATGGCAAAGGCACCTGTTCGTACACGTAAGCGTGTAAGAAAGCAAGTCTCTGACGGCGTGGCTCATATCCATGCTTCTTTCAACAACACCATCGTTACCATCACTGATCGTCAGGGTAATGCTTTGGGTTGGGCAACAGCCGGTGGTTCCGGTTTCCGTGGTTCTCGTAAGTCCACTCCGTTCGCAGCACAGGTTGCAGCAGAACGTTGTGCTGACGCAGTAAAAGAATACGGTATCAAGAACCTGGAAGTTATGGTTAAAGGACCTGGTCCTGGTCGTGAGTCTACTATCCGCGCTCTGAACGCGGCTGGTTTCCGCATCACTAATATTACTGATGTGACTCCGATCCCTCATAACGGTTGTCGTCCGCCGAAAAAGCGCCGCGTGTAACGCAGCTTTTAGGATTGTTGGAGAAAGAAAATGGCAAGATATTTGGGTCCTAAGCTCAAGCTGAGCCGTCGTGAGGGCACAGACCTGTTCCTTAAGTCTGGCGTTCGCGCGATCGATTCCAAGTGTAAAATTGAACAAGCACCTGGTCAGCACGGTGCGCGTAAACCGCGTCTGTCTGATTACGGTGTTCAGTTGCGTGAGAAGCAGAAAGTTCGCCGTATGTACGGCATTCTGGAGCGTCAATTCCGTAACTATTACAAAGAAGCAACCCGCCTGAAGGGCAACACCGGTGAAAACCTGTTGCAGCTGCTGGAAGGTCGTCTGGACAACGTTGTTTACCGTATGGGCTTCGGCGCTACTCGTGCAGAGTCACGTCAGCTGGTTAGCCACAAAGCAGTTATGGTAAACGGTCGCGTTGTTAACATCGCTTCTTATCAGGTATCTCCGAATGACGTAGTCAGCATCCGCGAGAAAGCTAAAAAGCAGTCTCGTGTTAAAGCTTCTCTGGAGCTGGCTGAGCAGCGTGAAAAGCCGACTTGGCTGGAAGTTGATGCTGCTAAGATGGAAGGCGTGTTCAAGCGTATGCCTGAACGTACCGATCTGTCTGCGGACATTAACGAACACCTGATCGTCGAGCTTTACTCCAAGTAAAGCTTAGTACCAAAGAGAGGACACAATGCAGGGTTCTGTGACAGAGTTTCTAAAACCGCGCCTGGTAGATATCGAGCAAGTCAGTTCGACGCACGCCAAGGTGACCCTTGAGCCTTTAGAGCGTGGCTTTGGCCATACTCTTGGCAACGCACTGCGCCGTATTCTGCTTTCATCTATGCCGGGTTGCGCGGTGACCGAGGTTGAGATTGATGGTGTACTGCATGAGTACAGCACCAAAGAAGGCGTACAGGAAGATATCCTGGAGATCCTGCTCAACCTGAAAGGGCTGGCGGTGAGAGTTCAAGGCAAAGACGAAGTTATTCTTACCCTGAATAAATCTGGCATTGGCCCTGTGACCGCTGCCGACATCACCCATGATGGTGATGTCGAAATCGTCAAGCCTCAGCACGTGATCTGCCACCTGACTGATGAGAACGCGGCTATCAGCATGCGTATCAAAGTTCAGCGCGGTCGCGGTTATGTGCCGGCTTCTGCCCGAATTCATTCGGAAGAAGATGAGCGCCCAATCGGTCGTCTGTTGGTTGACGCCTGCTACAGCCCTGTAGAGCGTATCGCCTACAATGTTGAAGCTGCGCGTGTAGAACAGCGTACTGACTTGGATAAGCTGGTCATCGAGATGGAGACCAATGGCACGATCGATCCTGAAGAGGCGATCCGCCGTGCGGCCACCATTCTGGCTGAACAACTTGAAGCTTTCGTTGACCTGCGTGATGTACGTCAGCCGGAAGTTAAAGAAGAGAAACCGGAATTCGATCCGATCTTGCTGCGCCCTGTTGACGATCTGGAATTGACTGTCCGCTCTGCTAACTGCCTCAAGGCAGAAGCTATCCACTACATCGGTGATCTGGTACAGCGTACCGAGGTTGAGTTGCTGAAAACGCCAAACCTGGGTAAAAAATCTCTTACCGAGATTAAAGACGTGCTGGCCTCACGTGGTCTGTCTCTGGGCATGCGCCTGGAAAACTGGCCGCCGGCAAGCATTGCTGACGAGTAACCGGATCACAGGTTAAGGTTTTACTGAGAAGGATAAGGTCATGCGCCATCGTAAGAGTGGTCGTCAACTGAACCGTAACAGCAGCCATCGCCAGGCTATGTTCCGTAACATGGCCGGCTCTTTGGTTCGTCATGAGATCATCAAGACGACCCTGCCAAAAGCAAAAGAGCTGCGTCGCGTTGTTGAGCCGCTGATTACTCTTGCCAAGACCGACAGCGTAGCTAATCGTCGTCTGGCATTCGCCCGTACTCGTGATAACGAGATCGTGGCAAAACTGTTTAACGAGCTGGGCCCGCGTTTCGCGAGCCGTGCCGGTGGTTACACTCGCATTCTGAAGTGTGGCTTCCGCGCAGGCGACAACGCGCCGATGGCATACATCGAGCTGGTTGATCGTGCTGAGTCTCAAGCAGAAGTAGCAACTGCAGAGTAATCTGTAGACGCGTAAAAAAACCGGGCTTGCCCGGTTTTTTTACGTCCAAATCCAGCCAAATGTGCTCAATTCCCCCCGCCGAGCTTAAGATCCCCGCTCCTATCCGTTATGCTTAGACTCATTCAATAAGCTCACTGAGGCTGTCTGTTATGGGGTTGCTCGACCAATGGGCGGAACGTCATATCCTTGATGCCCAGGATAAAGGCGAGTTCGACAATCTGCCCGGCCAGGGACAACCGCTCGTGCTGGACGATGACAGCGCGGTGCCTGCTGAGCTACGCGCCGGTTACCGCCTGCTGAAAAATGCCGGTTATCTGCCGCCGGCGCTGGAAGATCGCAAAGAGGCATTAACCGTTGCTCACTTACTGCAAGGGATCAACAGTGAGCATCCGGACTATGTCGATCTCAGCAAGCGCATGGCGCTGCTGGAACATCGGTTGCGTCACGCTGGAATGAGCACGGACTTCTTGCATGGCGAATATCAGCGTGCGCTGGACGGTAAACTCACCCGAGAGGAGAAGTAATGTTCAAGATAGGTCAGTTGGCCAAGCTTGCCGAAGTGACGCCGGATACCGTGCGTTACTATGAAAAGCAGGGCATGATGGATCACAATGTCCGTACTGAAGGCGGTTATCGGCTGTACACCGAGCAGGATCTGCAGCGGCTGCGTTTTATCCGCTATGCCAAGCAGTTGGGCTTTACTCTGGAAACGATCGCCGAGCTGCTGTCGATCCGGGTCGATCCGGAACATCACACCTGCCAGGAATCGAAGTCTATCGTTGATGCGCGCCTGAGCGAAGTGGAAAGCAAGTTGGCGGAGCTGACCCGGATGCGTGAATCGTTGAAACGGCTGAGCGACGCCTGCTGCGGTACCGCCCATACCAGCAACTACTGTTCGATCCTGGAAGCTTTGGAACAGGGCGCCAGCGATGACAAAGGCAAAAAAGGTTGCTGACGGCACTTTAATTTTTATATCGCCGGCAGTATTATCGCCCCGTTTTATCCCTCATATTTTACAGGAGCATTACCATGACGAAATATCGTCACACCAAAGGCCAGATTCAAGATAACGCCATTGAGGCGCTGTTGCATGATCCGCTATTCCGTCAACGGGTAGAAAAGAATGTGAAAGGCAAAGGCAGCTATCGGCGTAAAGAAAAACACAACAAAGGCGGTAACTGGGAGGCCAGTGGTAAAGTATCAAGCGATAATTTACCACTGGCCTTCTGGTTTTAAGGCATTAAAAAAGCCACCTTTATCAGGTGGCTTTTTATTGGCATAACCAAACGCTGTCTTACAGTTTTGGCTGCTGTTGATGGCTCAGCAAATCACGGATTTCCGTCAGCAGTTTCTCTTCTGCGGTAGGTTCTGGCGGCGCTGCCGGAGCTTCTTCTTGTTTGCGGCGCATTTTGTTCATCAATTTAATCGCCAGGAAGATGGCGAAGGCGACAATCACGAAGTCAAATACGGTTTGGATGAATGAACCGTAGTTCATTACCACCGCCGGTACGGCGCCCTGAGCTTCACGTAATACCAGATGGAACTGTTTAAAGTCGACACCGCCGATCAGTAAGCCCAGCGGAGGCATGATGATATCAGCGACGAAGGATGAAACAATCTTGCCGAACGCGGCACCGATAATCACACCGACGGCCAGATCGACCACGTTGCCGCGCATGGCAAATTCGCGAAACTCTTTCAACATACTCATAGAACGCACCCCTTGCAGAATTAATAACTCAAGTTTAACAAAGCAATTTCCCTTTGCCACAAAAGGAGAGAAGTTTTATCTCCTCTCAAGGCAGAGAACAACTACGCGATTATAGACCATCGCCAAATAAATTCGTTCTACAAGAAGAACGGGCTCGGTTGGAACAGGCGTTCAACGTCCGGCACGAATTTCTTGTCGGTAATAAACATGATGACATGATCGCCCTGTTCGATTTTGCTGTTGCCGTTAGCGATGATGACGTCGTCGCCACGAACGATAGCGCCGATGGTGGTACCCGGTGGCAGCTTGATATCTTCAACGATGCGGCCAACCACTTTGGACGTGCTTTCATCGCCGTGGGCAATCGCTTCGATCGCCTCCGCTACGCCGCGGCGCAGTGACGAGACGCTGACGATATCCGCTTTGCGCACATGCCCAAGCAGCGCGGAGATGGTTGCCTGCTGCGGAGAAATGGCAATATCGATCACGCTGCCTTGCACCAGATCGACATAGGCGCGCCGCTGGATCAGGACCATCACTTTCTTGGCGCCCATGCGCTTGGCCAGCATAGCCGACATGATGTTGGCCTCATCGTCGTTGGTGATGGCGATGAAGACATCCACCTGCTCGACGTGCTCTTCGGCCAGCAGTTCCTGGTCGGAGGCATCGCCGTAGAACACGATGGTATCGTGCAACTGCTCGGCCAGTTCGGCGGCACGTTGCTGATTGCGCTCAATGAGTTTGACGTTATAGTCTTTCTCCAGCTTGGCGGCCAGGCCGGCGCCGACGTTGCCGCCGCCGACGATCATGATGCGCTTATAAGGTTTTTCCAGCCGTTGCAGTTCGCTCATCACCGCGCGAATGTGCTGTGAGGCGGCAACGAAGAACACTTCATCACCGGCTTCGATAATGGTCGAGCCTTGCGGACGAATCGGCCGATCCTGGCGGAAAATGGCGGCGACGCGAGTGTCGATATGCGGCATGTGTTCGCGCATCGAAGAGAGCGCATTGCCGACCAGCGGGCCGCCGTAATAGGCTTTAACCGCGGCGATGCTGACCTTGCCTTCGGCGAAGTTGACCACCTGCAGCGCGCCGGGGTATTCAATCAGCTTGTAGATATAGTCGATGACCAGCTGCTCCGGCGAAATCAGATGGTCGATCGGCACCGCTTCCGGCAGGAACAGTTTCTCCGACTCGCGGATATATTCCGGCGCGCGGATACGGGCGATACGGTTGGGGGTATTAAACAGAGAATAGGCGATTTGGCAGGCGATCATGTTGGTTTCGTCGGAGTTGGTGACGGCAACCAGCATGTCGGCATCTTCTGCGCCGGCTTCGCGCAGCACCCGAGGGTGGGAGCCATGTCCCTGAACCACTCGCAGATCGAATTTATCCTGCAGCTGACGCAACCGGCCGGAATCGGTATCGACGACGGTGATGTCGTTGTTTTCACCCACCAGGTTTTCCGCCAGCGTCCCGCCAACCTGACCGGCACCAAGAATAATTATTTTCATCGTGTTCTCTGCTTCACACTGAAAGACTTAGGGCGCGCGAGCACGCCCTGAAGAATTACATTTTAATCAGCTTAGCGTAAAAGAAGCCATCGCCGTCCTCGGGATGCGGGATATTCTGCCGCCCAGGCCGCTGCGCATCGCCGGTTTCAACCAGCTTGGCATCGGCGTGGCGCTGCAAGAACGCGGCGATCTGGCTGCTGTTTTCGTCCGGCAGGATAGAGCAGGTGGCGTAAAGCATCACGCCGCCCGATTTCAGATGCGGCCAGACGGCTTCCAGAATTTCGGCCTGCAGCGCGGCGAGTTCGGCGATATCGCGATCGCGGCGCAGCCATTTGATGTCGGGGTGGCGGCGGATCACGCCGGTGGCGGAACAAGGCGCGTCCAACAGGATGCGGTCGAACTGTTTGTCACCGCACCATTGTTGCGGAGTGCGGCCATCGCCCAGCTTAACCTCTGCGTGCAAACGCAGGCGCTGCAGGTTTTCCTTCACCCGCGCCAGACGCTGTTCGTCGATATCGACGGCCATGACGTGCGCTTTCGGCGCCGCTTCCAGAATATGCGTGGTTTTGCCGCCAGGCGCAGCGCACAAATCGAGGATCTGTTCACCGTCTTGCGGATCCAACAGATCGACACAGCCCTGGGCTGAGGCATCTTGCACGGTGACCCAGCCGTCGGCGAACCCAGGCAGATCGGTCACGGCGCAAGGCGCCAGCAACCGCACTGCGTCGGCATAGTCTGCATGAGGCTCTGCGGCGATGCCAGCGTCAATCAGCAGCTGCAGATAGGCTGCGCGGGTGTGATGCAGGCGGTTGACGCGCAGCCACATCGGTGGCTTCTGGTTATTGGCGTCGACGATCTGTTCCCAGTTGGCGGGATAAGCCTGTTGAATACGTTTCAGCAAC
The DNA here is from genome assembly GCF_052167655.1 of Serratia sp. CY55921. Classification (NCBI taxonomy): domain Bacteria; kingdom Pseudomonadati; phylum Pseudomonadota; class Gammaproteobacteria; order Enterobacterales; family Yersiniaceae; genus Serratia; species Serratia sp. CY55921. Next base: position 19,170 of record NZ_JBJNMU010000013.1, read on the forward strand.
CAGCTCGGGTGCAGATAGCGGCTGTCATTGTTGGCGGCGCGCTGCAGTAGCTCTTCCTGTTGGCGCTGGAACTGCCGCAAGACACCGTTAATCAGGCCTTTCAACTGCGGGCGTTTCAGCGCTACCGCGCCTTCCACGGTTTCTGCCAGCACGGCGTGCGCCGGGATACGGGTATACAACAGCTGATACAGGCCGACCATCAGCAAATAGTGCAGCGTACGCTGCTTGCCGGTGAGCGGCTTGGCCATCAGTTGCTGAATGCACCACTCGAGCTGCGGCAGCACGCGCAACGTGCCGAAACACAGTTCCTGCAGCAACCCGCGATCTTTATCGTTGATGGCGGTTTGCAGCGCCGGCAGGACAGTGCTGAGCGACTGCCCTTGATCCAGCACCTGGCCGATGGCTTTGGCAGCGATGCTGCGGAGATTGTAATTATTTTTCATAGGCTGAAGCTGATAACGATCGGCATTAAGAAAATAACGGCCCGGCGATGAACGGCCGGGCAGTGGGGTGACTTACAGCCGGTTACCCGGGGTAAACCATTCACGACGTGAATTTAACAGGTCTTGCGCCGACATCGGTTTCTTGCCGGCGGGCTGCAGTTGGATCAGGTTGAGGATACCGTCGGCGGTCGCCACCTGAATACCGTGCTTGTCGGCATGAACAACGGTGCCTGGCTCCGCGTTGGCGCTTTGCGCCAGTACGCTGGCCTGCCACACTTTCACCGGTTGCTCATCGATGGTGAAGTAGCTTATCGGCCAAGGGTTGAAGGCGCGGATGCAACGCTCCAGCTGTGCGGCGGACAGTGTCCAATCCAGGCGAGCTTCTTCTTTGCTCAGCTTCTCGGCGTAGGTGACCTGCGACTCGTCCTGCACTTCGCGGGTGGCGCTGCCGTCGGCCATTTGGCGCAGCGTCGTCAGCATGCCCTGCGGACCGAGCTGCGCCAGCTTGTCGTAGAGGCTGGCGCTGGTATCGCTGCTCTCAATCGGGCAGGCGATCTTGTGCATCATGTCACCGGTATCGAGACCGACATCCATCTGCATGATGGTCACGCCGGTTTCGCTGTCACCGGCCCAGAGCGAACGCTGGATCGGTGCCGCGCCGCGCCAGCGGGGCAGCAGCGAACCATGTACGTTGATGCAGCCAAGACGCGGCATATCCAGCACCGCTTGCGGCAGAATCAACCCGTAGGCAACCACCACCATCACGTCGGCGTTGAGATCTGCCACCAGGCGCTGGTTCTCTTCGGGGCGCAGCGATTTAGGCTGAAATACCGGCAATTGGTGTTGTTCGGCCAGCATTTTGACCGGGCTGGGCGTTAGCTTGTTGCCGCGGCCTGCTGGACGGTCGGGTTGAGTGAATACGCCGACAATCTGGTGCTCAGATGACAACAGCGCGTCAAGATGACGCGCTGCGAAGTCTGGTGTTCCGGCGAAAATAATCCGTAAAGAGTCAGACACGTTGATTTCCTGATCGGTTAGGCGCGGGCTTGAAGCTTGGCCATTTTTTCCAGTTTCTGACGAATGCGCTGACGCTTGAGCGGCGACAGGTAATCGACGAACAGTTTACCCATCAGGTGATCCATCTCGTGCTGGATGCAGATCGCCAGCAGATCGTCCGCTTCCAGCTCGAAAGGTTTGCCTTCGCGATCCAGCGCGCGGATCTTCACCTGCGCGGCGCGCGGCACCAGCGCACGCTGCTCGGGAATGGAAAGACAGCCTTCCTCGATGCCGGTTTCGCCGCTCTTTTCCAGCAGCTCCGGGTTGATCAGCACCAGGCGCTGATCGCGATTCTCGGAGACGTCGATCACGATAATGCGCTGATGGATATCCACCTGAGTCGCAGCCAGGCCAATGCCTTCCTCTGCGTACATGGTTTCAAACATATCATCCACGATGCGCTGGATATCTGCATTGACTTCTTTTACCGGCGCTGCGACTTTGCGCAGACGCTCGTCTGGGAAATGTAATACCTGCAAGACTGACATATATCTTTAGATCTGTATCCGAGTAATGAACGAGGTTTAACCTCTATTCTAGACATTTCCCGACCTGATTGACAGCATTGCGCACCAATTGCTCAGATTGGCAATACCACCGTTTTTGCTGAGGGAACAGACGATGCGGCCGGAAGAGATCGCTTTACGGATGCGGGGAGTCACGGGGCTACAGACTGTCGTGGCCAGTCGGCTCGTGCGACAGTTATCGCAAATGAGTGGCGAGCCTCGCCGCGTGTTGCATGAGCTGGGATTGAACGAACGGCAGCAGGCACAGTTCAACCGAGTGGATCCTGTCTATCTGGCGGCCACCCTGCGTTGGCTGGAGGAGCCGGCGCACCGTATGCTGAACTATGGGGCGCCCGGCTATCCTGAAAACCTGGCTCAGATCGACGACGCGCCGCTGTTTCTGCTGATCGAGGGCGATCCTCGGGTGCTGTTGCAACCTCAGCTCGCTATGGTCGGCAGCCGGCAGTTCAGCCATTACGGCGAGCGTTGGGCGAACCATTTCGCCGAGGAGTTGGCGCGTTGCGGTTTCACCATCACCAGCGGTTTGGCGATCGGCATCGACGGCATTTGCCATCGTGCGGCGCTGGCGGCCGATGGCTGCACGATTGCGGTGTTGGGCAGCGGGCTGGGCAATATCTATCCGCGCCGGCACCGCCGGCTCGCGGAGCAGATAGTCGAGCAGGGCGGCGCCGTGATTTCAGATCATTTAGTCACCGATTTGCCTCTGGCCGACCATTTCCCACGCCGTAACCGCATTATCAGCGGGCTCAGCCTGGGGGTTCTGGTCATAGAAGCTTCGCTGCGCAGCGGTACCCTGGTGACGGCTCGCTACGCGTTGGAGCAGGGGCGTGAGGTGTTCGCCTTGCCTGGGCCATTAGGAAACCCGATGAGTGAGGGGACGCATTGGTTAATCCAGCAGGGCGCGCATCTGGTCACCGGGCCGAAAGATATCGCCGAATTGCTGGGAAGCGGCCTTCAATGGCTGTCACTGAACGAAAATACAACTATTTGTGCGTCGCAGGCTGAAGTTGAATTGCCATTTGGCGATGTGTTGGCTAACGTAGGAGATGAGGTGACACCTGTTGACGTCGTCGCTGAACGTGCCGGCCAACCTGTGCCAGTGGTGGTAATCAAGTTACTCGAGCTGGAGTTAGCAGGGTGGATCGCAGCTGTACCCGGCGGCTATGTCCGAATAAGGAGGGCAAGCCATGTTCGACGTACTCATGTACTTGTTTGAAACTTATATCCACAATGAACCAGAGATGCGCGTCGATCAGGATCAACTGACCGATGATCTCGCTCAGGCGGGGTTTCATCGGGATGATATCTACAACGCGTTGAATTGGCTTGAGAAGTTGGCTGACCTGCAAGAGGGTCAAAATGCCCCTTACTTTATGGATGCCGATCCGCTGGCAATGCGGATCTACACCGAAGAAGAAGGCGCACGTCTGGACGCCGGCTGCCGTGGTTTTCTCCTGTTCCTGGAACAGATTCAGGTATTGAACCTCGAAACCCGTGAAATGGTTATCGACCGCGTTATGGCTTTGGATAATGCGGAATTCGATCTCGAAGATCTGAAATGGGTCGTGTTGATGGTGCTGTTTAATATCCCCGGATATGAAAGCGCCTATCAGCAAATGGAAGAACTGTTGTTTGAAGTGAACGAAGGTTATCTGCATTGAGCCGATAACGCGCATAGAAGACGTTATGACAAAAAACGCGATTTTTGCCGCCAGGCAAAATGAACCCTGTCCGGAATGCGGGGCCGAACTGGTGATCCGTAGCGGTCGCCACGGCCCCTTCCTCGGCTGTTCCCAGTACCCTGAATGCCAATATATTCGGCCGCTGAAAGCGCAGGCCGATGGACATATCGTTAAGGTCTTGGATGGGCAACAGTGCCCGAAATGTCAGGCGACGTTGGTGCTGCGCCAGGGGCGCTATGGCATGTTTATCGGCTGCAGCGATTATCCGCAGTGCGATCACACTGAAGTGATCGATAAGCCTGACGAAACCGCCATTACCTGTCCGCAGTGCGGCCAAGGCAAACTGCTGCAGCGCAAGTCGCGTTACGGCAAAGTTTTTCATTCCTGCGATCGTTACCCGGAATGCCAGTTTGCCCTCAATGTTAAACCTGTCGCCGGTGAGTGCGCCTATTGCCATTATCCGCTGCTGATGGAAAAGCGCACGGCAAAAGGCCCCGTCCTGTGCTGTGCCAGCAAGCTGTGCGGAAAACCCGTCGCGACTACAGAATAATCACATCATGAACTCAGAATTAAGCCCGAACCTTTTATCTATCATCGATGCTTTGCATCAACAGCAGGTGATTGCGTATCCCACCGAAGCCGTATTCGGCCTGGGTTGCGATCCCGACAGCGAGCAGGCGGTCAATGCATTGCTGGCGCTGAAACAGCGGCCGTGGGAAAAGGGGCTGATTTTGATCGCCGCCGACTATGCACAGCTTAAACCTTATATCGACGACAGTGCGCTCAGCGAACAGCAGCGCACGACGATGTTTGCCAGCTGGCCTGGGCCGGTAACCTGGGTTTTGCCCGCTCGGCCGGAGACGCTGCGTTTGCTGACCGGACGCTTCAGCTCGCTGGCGGTGCGCGTCAGCGATCATCCGTTGGTGCAGCAGCTGTGCCGGCAGTATGGCAAGCCGCTGGTGTCGACCAGCGCCAATCTCAGTGGGCTGGAGCCATGCCGCAGTGCGGATGAGGTTACGCGGCAGTTCGGCGAAGCTTTCCCGGTATTGCGCGGCAAGGTGGGTGGCCGTCTTAATCCTTCCGAAATCAGAGACGTTCTGACCGGCGAACAGATCCGTCAGGGCTAGAGGTAATGGGCATGGAGAAGTTTGCGGTATTTGGCAACCCTATCGGCCACAGCAAGTCGCCGCGAATTCATGCGCTGTTTGCTGCCCAGACCGGCATTGAGCATCCTTATGGGACGGTGTTGGCGCCGTTAGACGGTTTTGAAACCAGCCTGCAGGCGTTTATCCGCGCCGGAGGGCTGGGGGCGAACGTCACGGTGCCTTTCAAGGAGCGTGCTTATTCGGCCGCTTCTGAGCTGAGCGAGCGCGCAGCGATGGCCGGTGCGGTCAATACCCTGAAGGTATTGCCGAATGGCGAGCTGTTGGGGGATAACACCGATGGCATCGGGTTGCTGACCGATCTACAGCGTCAGCAATTGATCCGGCCGCAGGATCGCATCCTGCTGATGGGCGCCGGCGGCGCAGCGCGCGGCGTGATCCTGCCGCTGCTGTCTTTCGGCTGTCGGCTAACGATCACCAACCGCACCTTCAGCCGAGCTCAGGCGTTGGCAGACGCTTTTCGGCATCTGGGGGAGATCTCGGCGGCGCCGATGGATCAATTGGATCAGCAAGCGTTCGAACTGGTGATCAATGCGACGGCGTCCGGCATCAGCGGAGAGATCCCGGCGTTGCCGGCGGGCGTAGTTAATGCACACACTCGTTGCTATGACATGTTCTATCAGCAGGGCGCTACGCCATTCCTGGCCTGGGCGCAGCAGCAGGGGGCAACGGAATATGCCGATGGGCTGGGCATGCTGGTGGGGCAGGCGGCGCATGCTTTCCTGCTTTGGCATGGAGTGATGCCAGAGATTGAGCCGGTATTGCGCCAGTTGCGCAGCGAACTGGCGGCATAAATCCTGCCCCGTTCTCTTTATTTATAGAGAACGGGGTTCCCGTCAGATGTCTTCCGACAGGTACTCATCTTTCCAGCGTACATAGTTGTTCGAAGAATAAAGCAATCCTTCCAACTCGGCGGCGGTCAACGGCCTAACCTGGCGTGCCGGGCTGCCCATATAGAGATAGCCGCTGACCAGGCGTTTGCCCGGCGGCACTAAACTGCCGGCACCAATCATCACGTCGTCTTCTACTACTACACCGTCCAGCAGGATCGATCCCATACCGACCAGCACCCGGTTGCCGATGGCGCAGCCGTGCAGCATCGCTTTATGGCCTACGGTCACGTCTTCTCCAATCAACAGGGGATAACCGTCGGGGTTATGTTCGGAGCGGTGAGTCACATGCAGTACGCTGCCGTCCTGTATATTGCTGCGCGCGCCGATCTTTACCGCATTGACGTCGCCCCGAATGGCGACCAGCGGCCAGATGCTGACGTCATCCGCCAGATCGACGTCGCCGATCACCACGCTGGAAGGATCGATCAAGACGCGTTGACCGAGTTTGGGGGTGTATTGAAGATAAGAACGTACTGCATCGGACATGGTGCTTGCCTCACGTCGGGATCATATTTACCGGCAATACTAGACTCTGGCGATGGAATTACAACCAATCGCAGCGCCGGATCCTGCGGAAAATGGCCCTGATCGCACAAGATCCACTCGGAAGGGCTGAAAAGTGTGCAAACAGAAAGAAAAGATCAAAAAAGGGGTTGTGCAAAAAACTCGGATCCCTATAATGCGCCTCCATCGACACGGCGCAAGTGATTCACTTCACACAGCGGCCGGGAAGAAAGAGAAAAAATCCTGAAAATTAGGGTTGACTCTGAAAGAGGAAAGCGTAATATACGCCACCTCGAGTTAGCAAGCGAAAGCGCCTAACTCACTGCTCTTTAACAATTTATCAGACAATC
>NZ_JBJNMU010000014.1:0-5538 GCF_052167655.1 Serratia sp. CY55921
CTCAGAAGTGAAACGCCGTAGCGCCGATGGTAGTGTGGGGTCTCCCCATGCGAGAGTAGGACACTGCCAGGCATCAAACAAAGCCGAAAGCCCTGAACTGACGTTCAGGGCTTTTTGCTATGCGTAAAATAAATCCCCTGATCGTATCTATTGCTTAGAAAAATACCTATTTCAGCGGACGTGGCTTATTTACATAAGCACGTATAATGCTTTTGAGCAGGAGAATAACCAGCTCAATATATAATTGATAGATTAAGATTATTATTTAAATAATAAAAATGCCTATTTATGAACATGTTGATAAGAATTATCCTGTTATATCAAAGATAAATCCTAATTCTTCAGTGCATTACTCGATAAATTTCACGTTAATTAAAACAAATATTAGCCAGACGCTTCGAATCGAGTAGACTAAGCAAAAGATTATTTCCGCATGGGTACTGAACGTTATGTCTACTGAAAGCGCGTCTTTAAAAAACCACAATACTTTTGCGCTCCCGGTCAACGCAGCGCACCTGGTCATCGCCGATAGAATTGAGTTGATGCTCAAAGTCTGGCAACAAACGCGCAAGCGTCAGGAGCCGCTGCTGATTCTCGGTGAAGGTAGCAACGTACTGTTCCTGGAAGACTTTTCGGGTACGGTCATGGTTAACCAACTGAAGGGCATCGATGTTCGAGAAGATAACGATGCCTGGTATCTCCATGTCAGCGCCGGTGAGAATTGGCACGATCTGGTGCAATATACGCTGCAGGCCGGGATCTGCGGGTTGGAGAACCTGGCGTTGATTCCTGGATTGGCCGGCTCCGCGCCTATCCAGAATATCGGTGCCTATGGCGTCGAATTGAAAGATGTCTGTGAGTATGTCGACCTGCTGGACTTCTCTACGGGTGCCATCGATCGCATTCCGGCAGCCGATTGTGGTTTCGGCTATCGGGAAAGCATTTTCAAACATCGCTTCCAAACTGGGCATGCCATTGTCGGGCTGGGTCTGCGTCTGAGCAAGCAGTGGCAACCCAAGTTGAGCTATGGCGATCTGGCCAAGCTGGATCCCGCCACGGTGACGCCACTTCAGGTATTCGAGTCCGTATGTGCCATGCGCCGCAGCAAGCTGCCGGACCCGCGCGAAACCGGTAATGCCGGCAGTTTCTTCAAGAATCCGCTGGTGAACGCGGGGAAAGCCGCAGAACTCATCACACAATATCCCGGCATGCCGCATTATCCGCAGCAGGATGGTCAGGTGAAGCTGGCCGCTGGCTGGCTGATCGATCAGTGCGAACTGAAGGGGTATCGCATCGGTGGCGCAGCCGTACACCGCCAGCAGGCGCTGGTGCTGGTGAATATCGATAATGCGCATAGTCAGGATGTGGTGGCTCTGGCGCGCCATGTCCGTAAGACTGTGGCCGATAAATTTGGCGTATGGCTGGAACCTGAGGTGCGTTTCATTGGCGCAACTGGCGAATTGAACGCTGTGGTGGTGCTGTCATGAGAGATACCAAGGTCCCGTTAAAACTGATCGCGCTATTGGCCGACGGTGAATTCCATTCCGGGGAACAGCTCGGTGAGTCATTGGGCATGAGCCGTGCCGCGATCAATAAGCATATTCAAACCGTTCGCGAGTGGGGGCTGGATGTCTTTACTGTACCGGGGAAAGGATACAGCTTGCCTGCTCCCATGCAGCTATTGGAGGCGGAACGCATTCTTAGAGGGCTGGACGACAAGCGAGTTACCGTGCTGCCGGTCGTAGACTCTACCAATCAATATTTGCTGGATCGTATCGAAACGCTGCAATCTGGCGACGCCTGCATCGCTGAGTACCAACTGGCCGGCCGCGGTCGTCGTGGGCGTCAGTGGATTTCGCCGTTTGGCGCCAATTTATACCTGTCGATGTTTTGGCGATTGGAACAGGGGCCAGCTGCGGCGATGGGGCTGAGCCTGGTGATCGGCATGGTGATGGCGGAGGTCTTGCAGCGTCTTGGCGCTAAAGATGTGCGAGTCAAATGGCCCAACGATCTTTACCTGAACGATCGTAAATTGGCAGGGATCTTGGTCGAGTTGACGGGGAAAACCGGCGACGCGGCTCAGTTGGTCATCGGCGCCGGCATTAATTTGGCGATGCGGGATACCAATGCGAGTGGGATCAACCAAGGTTGGATCAACCTGCAAGAAGCCGGTATTAACATCGATCGTAATGAGCTGACCGCCACTCTGCTTAATGAATTGCGGCAGTCCTTAAAACAATTCGAGATAGATGGGCTGGCGCCATTCATTGGCCGTTGGCGCACGCTGGATAATTTTATCGACAGACCGGTCAAACTGCTGATTGGCGAGCGACAGATTGTGGGTATCGCCCGGGGTATCGACGCGCAAGGTGCACTCCTGCTGGAACAAGAAGGGGAAATCAAACCCTTTATCGGCGGAGAGATATCGCTGCGCAGCGCGGAATAGTGAGAAAAGACAAGGGGACGGCAGCGTCCCCTTGATCGTTCGGTAGGCTTATTTTCTTAAACGCACGCTTTCAACGGCATGGTTGGCGCTTTTGGTCATAATCAGGCTCGCGCGTTCGCGGGTAGGCAGTATGTTCTGCTGCAAATTCAATCCATTGATTTCATTCCATAATTGCGTGGCAATATTAATCGCCTCCGGTTCCGGCAATTTTGAATAATTATGGAAATAAGAATCAGGATTGGAAAATGCGCCCTGACGGAATTTCAGGAAACGGTTGATATACCAGCTTTGCAATAGCGTCTCCGGCGCATCGACATATATAGAGAAGTCGACGAAGTCGGAAACGAATACGCGATGCGGATCGTGAGGATAATCCATACCGCTTTGCAATACGTTAAGCCCTTCCAGGATAAGAATGTCCGGCTGTTCGATGACTTTATTACCTTCGGGCACAACGTCATAGATCAAATGGGAATAAACCGGGGCGGTGACACGTTTGGCGCCGGATTTCACTTCCGACACGAACTTCACCAGGCTATGCATATCGTAAGACTGCGGGAAGCCTTTTTTCTTCATCAAACCGCGTTCGTTCAGCACCTTGTTTGGATGCAAGAAGCCGTCGGTCGTGATCAGCTCAACGCTGCGGTGTTCCGGCCAGCGGCTCAGCAGCGCCTGCAACAGACGTGCGGTCGTGCTCTTGCCGACGGCTACGCTGCCGGCGATGCCGATGACATAGGGAATCTTTTGCCCGTCGGTGCCGAGGAATTGTTCCAGTACCGCCTGCCGGCGCAGGTTGGAACTGATATAGAAGTTCAACAGTCGTGACAGCGGCAGATAAATCTGCGCAACTTCTTCCAACGAGAGATCTTCGTTAATCCCTTTCAGTTTAACGATCTCTTCTTCCGACAACGTCAGCGGCACCGAATCTCGCAACGCAGCCCACTGGGTACGATCGAACTGTAGGTAAGGCGTTGCTAAAGATTGATCTCTTTTTATCATAAGCCAAATTCTGCCTGTTAACGCAGGTTGGGAAAGGCGCCGGACGCCAACTCCAGAGAATAAACAAGCTGCATATTATAGACAGCTTCGTTTTTGGCGTAGACTTTTTTCGCAAAAGTTGTCGATAGGCAGCAGTTTATGTCAATTGTGCGAAGCGGCGCGCAGTTGATAAAGCGGGGTTGCAAGGCGGTATCATGGCGTCAGGATACCGCCTGAAGGTTAGCTGGCGATAGCGCGTGAAGACGGGGTCACGGTGAACAGACGTTTGTAATAAATGACGGTTGAGTGGTAATAGCCATCGGGTCCGGCCGCATAGTCAGGCATTTCACCCAGGCAGCGATAGCCCAGACTGCGATAAAGTGCTTCTGCCGCCGAACCGGCCTGTGTATCCAGATACAGTAGCCCGCGCTGCTGTTGCAGTGCCGCTTGCTCCAACGTCTTCATTAGCGCCAGGCCTACGCCGTTGCGACGAGCGCGGCTATGAACCAGCAGTTTCACTACTTCCGCACGATTACGGCCATTCGGTTTCTGGCAGAGCTCGAGTTGAACGGTGCCAACGACGCCGCGTTCGTCGCGGGCAATCCACAATAGCAGCTCACCCTTGGCCAAGGCCGGACGCAGGCTGTGGAAGTAACTCTCGGCGTCTTCATGCGGGATTAAGGTGTCGTAGCCCACTGAAGCGCCGTGGGTGACCGCATCGGTCAACAGGCGAGCCAATTCATCGCGATAAATCGGGAGCGTAGCGGCGTTGATAGGCACTATTTTCATCGGTCATTCCTCCAGATATGGGGGTAATGAAGATAAGCAATAACTGCGCCAGAGCGATAAAAGGCATAGCCACGGCGAAAGGGCGAGGAATAAGTGTAGTTCACGCCACGAACCAGGGCAGCCATCCTCTTTTTGGTGCATCGATCCCGCTCACGGTTTACCGCCGTGGGTTACGTGTTTTGAGAAGCCCGACACGGAGAAAGGGGCGTTCAAAGCTTGCAAAAAGTGGATAAAATTGTAGAGAATGATTGCCGCAAGTGATGAATGTTTGCACGCCACAGGCTGCGAATTGCATGACAGCATGCAAAATTGACTGATTTATGAGCGAAAGTGCGCGTAAAGCAATTTTTTTGTTGCATAGGTCGCCCGCTCTACCTAGAATGCGCTGCACTTGATGCCGGCTTAGCTCAGTAGGTAGAGCAACTGACTTGTAATCAGTAGGTCACCAGTTCGATTCCGGTAGCCGGCACCATTCAAGTCACAAGTAGTTAAAATCTGGTGGGGTTCCCGAGCGGCCAAAGGGAGCAGACTGTAAATCTGCCGTCACAGACTTCGAAGGTTCGAATCCTTCCCCCACCACCAAATCTTGCCTTCGGCGATTAACTGAGATGCGATAAACACCGCAACGGTTGATGGCGGGAGGAGAGGGCGAAAGCCTTCGGCAAGGTTCGAGTTGTGCAGCGCGAGGCGCAGCCGGCCCGAAGGATACGAGCAGAGTGATGAACAATCCTGCTCTATCCCCAAAATTCTACAGAAAAATCAGGTAGCCGAGTTCCAGGATGCGGGCATCGTATAATGGCTATTACCTCAGCCTTCCAAGCTGATGATGTGGGTTCGATTCCCACTGCCCGCTCCAAGATGTGCTGATATAGCTCAGTTGGTAGAGCGCACCCTTGGTAAGGGTGAGGTCGGCAGTTCGAATCTGCCTATCAGCACCACTTCTTAATTTCTCGCCCCCTGATTTTCTTTCTGTTCTGGATTCAACGAGCAAATGCTTGGTTGATGTGGTGATACCACCGATTTATCCGTGTCTTAGAGGGACAATCGATGTCTAAAGAAAAGTTTGAACGTACAAAACCGCACGTTAACGTCGGTACTATCGGCCACGTTGACCACGGTAAAACTACCCTGACTGCAGCGATCACTACCGTTCTGGCTAAAACCTACGGCGGTTCTGCACGTGCTTTCGACCAGATCGATAACGCGCCAGAAGAAAAAGCTCGTGGTATCACCATCAACACCTCTCACGTTGAGTATGACACCCCGACTCGCCACTACGCGCACGTTGACTGCCCAGGGCACGCCGACTACGTGAAAAACATGAT
>NZ_JBJNMU010000015.1:0-2959 GCF_052167655.1 Serratia sp. CY55921
TGATCTTCTGTGCCAACGGACTGTGACACCATGTGCCGCGGATCCGTGCCAGCAGGCAGCAGTTCGCCGTACACACGCAGCAATTCCGTGGTTTCTAACTCCCGCTTGCCATCGGCACTAGTTCGCCATGACACGCGGCCTGCAGCCATATCTCGATATAACGTCCGCCGACTTTTGCCGGTCAATGCCTGAGCCTGCGCCACACTGTGCCATGCCATGGATACCTCCTTTTTTTGGCACAGTATAGGGGAGATTTGGGGTGTCGGGGCGTAGCCCTGACCAGCGTGTTGTCAAAGCCAAGAACACCGGCGGTAATGACAACACATTTCCTGTCCGTCACCCTCGTTTTGGAAGCGTCGCCAACGGCGGTGCTACAAAACATATCCTGTCCCGCATGAGAGCCACCGGCAGGGTCGGCAACACGTCACCGAATGAAGGCGTGGAATGACGTCAAACGGGAACACGTTGCCTATCTTGCATCGTCAACAAAGCCCCCGGATGACCGTGCGACATATCAGCGTCAGATGCACTTCCGCTTCCTCGAGTTGACAGACTTCGCTAGTCAACACTGCGGCGAGCGGAGCGGAGGAAGTAAAAAGGGAAAGAGCAAAGTGTAGGAAGAAACAAAAAAGCGAGGCAAAGGCGCAGCCCGCAGGGCTGTTTTTCCATAGGCTCCGCCCCCCTGACAAGCATCACAAAATCTGACGCTCAAATCAGTGGTGGCGAAACCCGACAGGACTATAAAGATACCAGGCGTTTCCCCCTGATGGCTCCCTCGTGCGCTCTCCTGTTCCTGCCTTTCGGTTTACCGGTGTCACTCCGCTGTTATGGCCGCGGTTCTCTCATTCCACGCCTGACACTCAGTTCCGGGAAGGCAGTTCGCTCCAAGCTGGACTGTATGCACGAACCCCCCGTTCAGTCCGACCGCTGCGCCTTATCCGGTAACTATCAACTTGAGTCCAACCCGGAAAGACACGACAAAACGCCACTGGCAGCAGCCACTGGTAAGAGGATGTACAAGAGATTACTAACGCAGAGTTCTTGAAGAATCAGCCCAACTACGGCTAAACTGGAAGGACGAATTTGGTGGCAGCGGTCTTGTACACCCTGTTACCACGGTTCAGAAGTTCCCCAACTTACTGAACCTTCGAAAAAACCGCCTCCCCAGGCGGTTTTTTTCTTTCTCAGATTACGCGTTAGAAAGAATCATATCAAGCCCGCCAAAGGCGCAATCATCAACTACTTAAACATTGATTTCACAATAATAAAGAATAAAGCTGAAACTTCGGCCACAGTACCGCCAATCAAAGCCATATAAACCCCTGTTGTGATACTTCTATCTTCTGCTCTCATAAAACCACTGCGAATCAATCTTAGCTCTTCATCGATGACATGATTAAGCATGTCAACAACCCCCCAGTTCATGAAGGCTACCAAGACGGCCATACCCAAAGTTACGATGGTCTTAGTCCACCGGAGATGACGCCTATCGGAGACCTCTTCCTCAACAGTCACCCCTGTAACAAACACTTTCTCTCTGACTTTCCCTGTTTTTTCGGTAAAGCCTTCATAACTTTCAGCCATGCATGTCACCAAAAAAATAGGGCCAGAAAAATCTGGCCCTACTTAAAAAGAATCAATCAATTAGCAAGCAGAGGCGCGCTGCCCACGCTTAAGGATAGGCATTCTCAGAGAGTAGAACTCCTTCTTCTCTCGGTCGAAGGCCGCTATATCATGTCCACTTTCAGACTCTTCAACAGCCCACTCAAGCATAGTTAACGCGTAGTTGAATAACTCTTTCTTTGTACTTATGCCGCACTTATCCATCAAAGAATCGAGCTCTTTCAACCTGTCTTCAGGAAGGTCGAATTGCATACGTACATTTTTCATATGAAATCTCCGCAAGGGCAATCGAAATCCATGTAAGTCATGCCGCTTTATTAACTGTATAAGTTATATATTTAAATTCACTTAAAAATTAAGTTTTTAGGTTGTGTGACACCCTGACGAAAACATTCGTCATCACACATCATCGCAAGCCAAACACTTCAACCTCACCATGGAGGAGGTTGTGAAAATCTCCTCCATGGTGGTTTTAAGCATCGACCACAGCAAATCCGACGAACCAATCTTTAGGAAGAAGCACCTTAGGTGGCATCTCCTTGTAATCGGCACAGTCTTCACCGCCACTGGAGGTCGATGAGTTACGTTGAGTCTCGCTCACGATCGTAATCTCCAGACGCACTCATCACACCGCGCAATGAGTTCCAGTCTAGATATTACCCCAAACACACTCGAATGTCGAGTGTATTACGAGGTAATATTGAGTATATATGGATATCGCTCAAAAATACAACAGCAGTTGTGTAAATTAGTCCAAATCTGAATGCGCAAGATTCTGGGTCACCTTCATTTACCATAACATCCGTTTCCCGCACCGCCTCAGGCGCCCTCAACGCGCTTCCGAGGCGGAATCCACAAAACCCCATCACTTCTCCGCTAAAACGCCCGCAAAATGGCATACAGGCCGTTTGGCAGCGTGAATGGTTATGCAGCCCGGTGTGCAGAGATCAGTTTCAGGGAGAAACGCGACTGAATCGCGTTTTTTTGCCGTTCTGCCAATGTGAGAAACGGTGAACGGGCGGGCAATTTATTGCGCGGCCGTGAAGCGTTGGCCAAGCCGGCGGCGCGGCAGTGGGGATCAACTGCGCCAGCGCTGCCACCACCGTTTGACGCTCGCCGGTTCCGTCGGGACCGGGTGGTGCTCCAGACGCAAGACGGTCGCTTTCAGATCGGCGACCTCCTGCCGTAATGCGCGTATTTCGGCAAGTAACACCGCCTGATCTTCTGTGCCAACGGACTGTGACACCATGTGCCGCGGATCCGTGCCAGCAGGCAGCAGTTCGCCGTACACACGCAGCAATTCCGTGGTTTCTAACTCCCGCTTGCCATCGGCACT
>NZ_JBJNMU010000016.1:0-2741 GCF_052167655.1 Serratia sp. CY55921
GTGCTGAAGGCGGGGGCGGAAGTGGCGGTGAACGAAAACGCCTCGCTGTCGCTGGGCTATGGCGGGCTGCTGTCGCAGCACCATCAGGATAACAGCGTCAACGCCGGCTTCACCTGGCGTTTCTAAGCAACATCGACTCAATCCTTGTACGGGAACCGCCTGCGGGCGGTTCCTTTTTCACATCCTGCTAATGAGAACCCGGCGCACCTGGGGCGTCGGCCAATAACAAGCAAAAGGTAAGGAAATGACAACAACAATGGGTTTTGATAGCAAAGGAAACGTTCGTCGCTCGCCGTGGCGGCTGAATGCGCTGGTCTGCTGCATGGCGCTGGCAGGGTATGCGCAGGCGGCGCCGCACGAGGTGAATGGCCAACCCGGCGATCCGGCCAGCTGGCGCAGCGCTGAATTCAACGCCAACTGGGGGTTGGGGGCGATCCACGCCGATGAGGCCTACGCCGCCGGCTACACCGGCAAAGGGCAAAAGGTGGGCATTTTCGACACTCCGGTTAACCGCCATCCCGAATTCGCCGGCGACGGCAAACTGATCAACGTCGTCACCGAAGGCTACCGCGCCTATACCGATCCGCACCGGCCGGGAATTAACGCCGGCGATCGCTTTTACTTCGACGGCACCTTCCACTTCTACAGCGGTTCGCAGGGCATGCTGAGCAATCACGGGGTGCACGTCGCGGGGATCAGCGCGGCGAATCGCGACGGCGTCGGCATGCACGGCGTGGCCTTCGATTCGCAGGTGATCAGCGTCGATAATGACAACGACGGCCCGGCGTACGGCGAATTCCTCGGCCTGGACGGCGCCGTCACCAATGCCGGCTGGCAGGCGATGATCAAGAGCGGCGTGCGGGTGATTAACAACAGCTGGGGCGTCAGCATTCCCGATTTCCTGTCCGACGGCGGCCGCGATCCTAACGCGCTGCACTTCGAGCTGAAGGATGCGCAGGAGCAATTCGATCAGGTCAAGCCGCTGCTCGGTAGCCTGGCCGGCGCAGGCTATCAGGGCGCCATCGACGCGGCGCGCAAAAATATTCTGGTGCTGTTCGCCGCCGGTAACGACGGCAATTACAACCAACCGGATGTGATCAGCGGGCTGGCCTACTTCGTACCGGACATCGCGCCGAACTGGCTGTCGGTCGCCAGCGTGGCGCAGGATGCGGCATCGGCCAACAGCGTGCCTTACACCATCAGCAGCTTCTCGTCCCGCTGCGGCTATACCGCCAGCTTCTGCGTCTCGTCGCCGGGCAGCAAAATCTACAGCACCGTGGCCAACGGTTCCGATCCGGCCAATCTGGTGTCGGACTACGGCAATAAAAACGGCACCTCGATGGCGACCCCGCACGTCACCGGCGCAGTGGCGGTGTTGCTGCAGCGTTTCCCGTACATGAACTCGGCGCAGATTGCCGACGTGCTGAAAACCACCGCCACCGACATGGGCGCGCCGGGCATCGACGCGCTCTACGGCTGGGGGATGATCAACCTGGGCAAGGCCATCAACGGCCCGGGCATGTTCTATACCGTCGAGGATATTCCCGCAGAGTTCCGCATCCCGGATCCGACGGGCGTGGCCTACGGCCCGACCCAGTTTGTCGTCAATATTCCGGGACTGGGCGCCGAGGTGGATGCCGGTACGTTGCATGCCAGGAAGTGTGACGATATCAGCTGTGAGTTGGACGTTTACTCCAATAACATCTCCGGCCACGGCGGCCTGACCAAGGAAGGGATGGGCACGCTGGTCATGACCGGTAACAACACCTATTCCGGCCCGACGCTGGTCAATCAGGGGCGGCTGGCGATCAACGGCTCGGTCACCTCGGACGTCAGCGTGCAGAGTGGCGGCATCGTCGGCGGCAGCGGCACGGTCGGTTCGCTGACCGCCCGCCGCGGCGGCACCGTGGCGCCGGGCAACTCGATCGGCACCTTGAACGTGGCGGGCAACGTCAGCTTCGAGCCGGGTTCGCGCTACGCGGTGGAAGTGGGGCCGAACGGCCAGAGCGATCGGATCCAGAGCAGCGGCTCGGCGACGATTGGCGGCGGTGAGGTGGCGGTGACGCTGGAGAACAGCGCCAACCTGCTGACGCAAAGCGAGGTGCGCAGCCTGCTGGGCCAGCAGTACACCATCCTGAGCGCGCAGCAGGGGGTGAGCGGGCAGTTTGACGCGGTGGCGCCGAACTACCTGTTCCTCGGCACCGGGCTGAGCTACCAGCCGGCCGGGGTGACGCTGAGCGTCGGGCGCAACGGCACGAGCTTCGCCAGCGTGGCGCAGACGCCGAACGAGCGGGCGGTGGCGGCGGCGGCGGATGCGCTGGCGGCGGGCAACCCGGTGTACGAAAGCGTTCTTAACAGCGGCACGGCGGGCGAGGCGCGGCAGGCGTTCCGTCAGCTGTCGGGGCAAATCCATGCGGATATCGCGTCGGCGCTGGTGAACGACAGCCGCTACCTGCGTGAGGCGCTGAACGGGCGTCTGCGTCAGGCGGAAGGGCTGGCGAGCTCGTCGGCCATCAAGGCGGACGAGGACGGCGCCTGGGCGCAGCTGCTGGGGGCGTGGGACCACGCGTCGGGCGACGCCAACGCCACCGGCTATCAGGCCTCGACCTACGGGGTACTGGTGGGGCTGGACTCGGCGGCGGCGGCCGACTGGCGGCTGGGGGTGGCGACCGGCTACACCCGCACCTCGCTGCACGGCGGCTACGGGTCGAAGGCGGACAGCGACAACTACCACCTGGCGG
>NZ_JBJNMU010000017.1:0-1964 GCF_052167655.1 Serratia sp. CY55921
TCGCCCGGATAGGCCGGATCCAACGGCACATAGGCGCCGCCGGCCTTGAGGATGCCGAACAGCGCCGTCACCATGTTCAGGCCGCGTTCGGCGCACACCGCCACCCGGCTGTCCGGGCCGACGCCGCGCGCTATCAGCGCGTGCGCCAGCCGGTTGGCGCGGGCGTTCAACCGGGCGTAGCTCAGGCTTTCCGCCCCGCTCACCAGCGCGATGGCATCCGGCGTGCGGCGCACCTGCCGCTCGAACAGCGCCGCCAGCGTCTGATCCAGCGGGTAGTCACGCTCGGTGCGGTTCCAGCCATGCAGCAGCAGCTCGCGTTCCGCTTCCGGCACCACCGCCAGTGAACACACCGGCGTATCCGGCGCCTGCTCCAGTGCTTGCGCCAGTGAGTCCAGCGCCTGCACCATATAGTCACATACGCGCTGCGCATCGATCGCCTCGGTTACCTGCGCCGTAATGCCCAGCGAATCGCCGCCGTCCTCCACCGACAAGACGAACGGATAGTTGGTGCGCTCTTCGGCGCTCAGCAGGCTGACGCCTTCGGGCAGCGCCACGGCCTCGCCGTTGTTGTGGCGATAGTTGAGCAGGGCGCTGAACAGCGGCGCTCCAGGGCTGACGCCGCTGCAGCGCTGCGCCAAGGCCAGTGGCGCATGTTCATGAGCCAGCAGCCCGCTCAAACGCACATGCGCCTCCCTTGCCGCCGCCTCCGCGCCGCGCCGATCGATGTCCAGGCGCAGCGGCAGCGTGTTGATAAACAGCCCCAATGCCCGTTCCGCGCCTTCAGCGCCCTGCAGGCGCCCCAGCAATACGGTGCCGAATACGACCGCGTCTCGCCCGCTGACGCGCGCCAGCACCTGCGCCCAGGCCAGATGGCACAAACTGGCCAGGCTGACGCCCAACCGCCGCGCCTGCCGCCGCAGCCGCAGGTTCAAGGCCGAAGAAAGCGCCTGGTAGCGGCTGACGATCTGCCGTCCCTCGCCATGCACATCACTCAAACCGAACGGCAGGACCGGCTCGCTGATATCCGCCAACATGTCGCGGAAGAAACGTTCATGCTCTGCTTCGCTGAGCGTCAGGCGCGCCTGCGCCACCGCATTGCGGAACGGCTGGGCGGCGCCAAGCCGTGCGCCGCGACCGGCGAGGATTTCGCTGACCTCTTGCTCCATAAAGGCCAGCGTGGAGTGATCGCCAATCAGATGATGCCACTGCTGCAAGGCGCACCACCGGCCATCCTCCTCTTGCGCGACGGTAAAGTTGAGCAGCGGCGCACGGGTCAGATCCTGTCGCTGATGCAGCGGATCAAAACCGGCCGCCAACTGTTGCCAAACCGGGCCGTCGGCCAGATCGAAACGCCGCTCGCTCAGTGCCAGTTCGGCCTTGCGCCACACCACCTGCACCGGCGAAGACACGCCCTGCGTGATGAACGCGGTGCGCAGAATGTCATGGCGATCGATCACCTGCTGCATCGCCGCCAGCCAGGCATCCAGGCGCGCGCGGCTGTCGAAACGCAACACCGCGGACAGCTGGTACGGATCGCCCTGCTCCGCCAGCAGATGGTGGAACAAAATCCCCTCCTGCAGCGGCGACAAAGCGTAGATGTCCTGTACGTTAGCCACGCCGCCCGGCACCTGCGCCACCACCGCGTCGATCTCCGGCTGGCTCAGCGTCGCCAGCGGCAACATCTCCGGCGTAATGGCGGCGCAACCCGGCAAGATGCGGTTTTCCGGTATGTCGATTTCCCCTTGCGCGCTCACCGCCTGCGCCAGCGCCGCCAGCGTCGGCGTTGAGAACAGCGTCTGCACGTTCGCCGCCAAACCGGCACGCCGCAGTTGAGCCATCAACTTCACCGCCAGCAGCGAGTGGCCGCCCAGTTCGAAGAAGTTATCGTGGCGGCCAACCCGCTCCACGTTCAGCAACTCGCGCCAGATCTCCGCCAGCAGCGTTTCGCGCTCACCCTGCGGCGC
>NZ_JBJNMU010000018.1:0-1844 GCF_052167655.1 Serratia sp. CY55921
TCCGCGATACCCGCTTCCACCGCCACGCGCGCCGTTACCGCCGCCGGCAGCACCGACTCGCGGTACGCCGCATCCTGCTTGTCGAACGCGTCGGTCGACGGCATCGACACCACGCGCACCTTGCGGCCCGCCGCGGTCAGTTTGTCCGCCGCCTCCACCGTGATACCCACTTCGGAGCCGGTGGCAATCAGGATAACGTCCGGCGTGCCCGCGCAGTCTTTCAGCACGTAGCCGCCGCGGTACACGTTCGCCAGCTGCTCTGCGGTGCGCGGCTGCTGGGTCAGGTTCTGGCGCGAGAACACCAGCGTGGTCGGGCCGTCGTTGCGCTCGATGCCGTACTGCCACGCCACCGCCGATTCCACCTGGTCACACGGACGCCAGGTGCTCATGTTCGGGGTCACGCGCAGGCTCGCCAACTGCTCCACCGGCTGGTGGGTCGGGCCGTCTTCGCCCAGACCGATGGAGTCGTGGGTGTAGACGAACACGTTGCGCAGCTTCATCAGCGCCGCCATGCGCACCGCGTTGCGGGCGTATTCCACGAACATCAGGAAGGTCGCCGAGTACGGCAGGAAGCCGCCGTGCAGCGCGATGCCGTTGGTGATGGCGGTCATGCCGAACTCGCGCACGCCGTAATGAATGTAGTTGCCCGCCGGGTCAACGTTCAGCGCTTTCGAACCGGACCACATGGTCAGGTTGCTCGGCGCCAGGTCGGCGGAGCCGCCCAGGAACTCCGGCAGCACCTTGCCGAACGCTTCCAGCGCGTTCTGCGACGCCTTGCGGCTGGCGATGTTGGCCGGGTTGGCCTGCAGTTTTTCCACGAACGCTTTGGCGTCCGCTTTCCAGTCCGCCGGCAGCTCGCCGTTCATGCGGCGCTTGAACTCGGCGGCCAGTTCCGGGAAGGCCCTGGCGTAGGCGGCGAACTTGTCGTTCCAGGCCGCTTCTTTGGCCTGACCGGCTTCCTTGGCGTCCCACTGGGCGTAGATGTCCTGCGGGATTTCAAAGGCGGCGTATTTCCAGCCCAGCGCTTCGCGGGTGGCGGCCACTTCGGCGGCGCCCAGCGCGGCGCCGTGCACGTCATGGGTGCCGGCCTTGTTCGGCGAGCCGAAGCCGATAACGGTCTTGCACATCAGCAGCGATGGCTTGTCGGTCACCTTGCGGGCTTCTTCAATCGCGGCCTTGATGGCGTCCGGGTTGTGGCCGTCGACGTTGCGCACCACGTGCCAGCCGTAGGCTTCGAAACGCAGGGCGGTGTCGTCGGTGAACCAGCCGTCGACGTGGCCGTCGATGGAGATGCCGTTGTCATCGTAGAAGGCGGTCAGCTTGCCGAGCTTGAGGGTGCCGGCCAGGGAGCAGACTTCGTGCGAAATGCCTTCCATCATGCAGCCGTCGCCCATGAAGGCGTAGGTGTGGTGGTCGACGATGTCGTGACCAGGGCGGTTGAACTGCGCCGCCAGGGTGCGTTCGGCGATGGCGAAGCCGACGGCGTTGGCGATACCCTGGCCCAGCGGGCCGGTGGTGGTCTCAACGCCCGGGGTGTAACCGTACTCCGGGTGGCCCGGGGTTTTGGAATGGAGCTGACGGAAGTTTTCCAGCTCGCGCATCGGCAGGTCGTAGCCGGTGAGGTGTAGGAGGCTGTAAATCAACATGGAGCCGTGGCCGTTGGAGAGCACGAAACGGTCGCGGTCAGCCCAGTGCGGGTTAGTCGGGTTGTGGTTGAGGTAGTCACGCCACAGGACTTCGGCGATGTCCGCCATGCCCATAGGGGCCCCCGGGTGGCCGGAATTTGCTTTTTGTACGGCGTCCATGCTGAGTGCGCGGATGGCGTTGGCAAGCTCTTTACGAGA
>NZ_JBJNMU010000019.1:0-1307 GCF_052167655.1 Serratia sp. CY55921
AAAGGGTGATAGCCCCGTACACTAAAATGCACAGGTCGTGAGTTCGATGAGTAGGGCGGGACACGTGACATCCTGTCTGAATATGGGGGGACCATCCTCCAAGGCTAAATACTCCTGACTGACCGATAGTGAACCAGTACCGTGAGGGAAAGGCGAAAAGAACCCCGGCGAGGGGAGTGAAATAGAACCTGAAACCGTGTACGTACAAGCAGTGGGAGCACCTTCGTGGTGTGACTGCGTACCTTTTGTATAATGGGTCAGCGACTTATATTTTGTAGCAAGGTTAACCGTATAGGGGAGCCGTAGGGAAACCGAGTCTTAACTGGGCGACTAGTTGCAAGGTATAGACCCGAAACCCGGTGATCTAGCCATGGGCAGGTTGAAGGTTGGGTAACACTAACTGGAGGACCGAACCGACTAATGTTGAAAAATTAGCGGATGACTTGTGGCTGGGGGTGAAAGGCCAATCAAACCGGGAGATAGCTGGTTCTCCCCGAAAGCTATTTAGGTAGCGCCTCGTGAACTCATCTTCGGGGGTAGAGCACTGTTTCGGCTAGGGGGCCATCCCGGCTTACCAAACCGATGCAAACTCCGAATACCGAAGAATGTTATCACGGGAGACACACGGCGGGTGCTAACGTCCGTCGTGAAGAGGGAAACAACCCAGACCGCCAGCTAAGGTCCCAAAGTCATGGTTAAGTGGGAAACGATGTGGGAAGGCATAGACAGCCAGGATGTTGGCTTAGAAGCAGCCATCATTTAAAGAAAGCGTAATAGCTCACTGGTCGAGTCGGCCTGCGCGGAAGATGTAACGGGGCTAAACCATGCACCGAAGCTGCGGCAGCGACGCTTAGGCGTTGTTGGGTAGGGGAGCGTTCTGTAAGCCGTTGAAGGTGGCCTGTGAGGGTTGCTGGAGGTATCAGAAGTGCGAATGCTGACATAAGTAACGATAAAGCGGGTGAAAAGCCCGCTCGCCGGAAGACCAAGGGTTCCTGTCCAACGTTAATCGGGGCAGGGTGAGTCGACCCCTAAGGCGAGGCTGAAAAGCGTAGTCGATGGGAAACAGGTTAATATTCCTGTACTTGGTGTTACTGCGAAGGGGGGACGGAGAAGGCTAGGCTAGCCGGGCGACGGTTGTCCCGGTTTAAGCGTGTAGGGGGTGTGACCTGGTAAATCCGGTTGCATACTAACCCTGAGGCGTGATGACGATGCACTACGGTGCAGAAGTAGTTGATGCCCTGCTTCCAGGAAAATCCTCTAAGCTCCAGGTAACATTAAATCGTACCCCAAACCGACACAGGTGGTCA
>NZ_JBJNMU010000021.1:0-898 GCF_052167655.1 Serratia sp. CY55921
CTGCGCGACTTTCCAGACGCTTCCACTAACACACAAGCCGATTCAGGTTCTGGGCTCCTCCCCGTTCGCTCGCCGCTACTGGGGGAATCTCGGTTGATTTCTTTTCCTCGGGGTACTTAGATGTTTCAGTTCCCCCGGTTCGCCTCATGCCACTATGTATTCATGACATGATAGTGTGTCGAAACACACTGGGTTTCCCCATTCGGGTATCGCCGGTTATAACGGTTCATATCACCTTACCGACGCTTTTCGCAGATTAGCACGCCCTTCATCGCCTCTGACTGCCTAGGCATCCACCGTGTACGCTTAGTCACTTAACCTCACAACCCGAAGATGTTTCCATCGTTCGCGCTGCAAACATTTGAGAGACTCTATGACAGGTTACTCTTCATCCCAATACATCTACGGAGGGATAAATTTCAGCCGTCATGTTTCAATTTTCAGCTTGTTCCAGATTGTTAAAGAGCAAAATACTTCGCAGCATACTGTCGCCAATATACTCTGAAGTATTCAATACCGGACTATATGGTGGAGCTAAGCGGGATCGAACCGCTGACCTCCTGCGTGCAAGGCAGGCGCTCTCCCAGCTGAGCTATAGCCCCATACAGTCACGTGCAGTACCTTTTCCACTTACAAGAAGTGGTAGGCCTGAGTGGACTTGAACCACCGACCTCACCCTTATCAGGGGTGCGCTCTAACCACCTGAGCTACAAGCCTATAAAGGTATTTCTGCTCGTTACTTTCTATCAGACAATCTGTGTGAGCACGCCACTCGAACTAATATCTTTAGGTAAGGAGGTGATCCAACCGCAGGTTCCCCTACGGTTACCTTGTTACGACTTCACCCCAGTCATGAATCACAAAGTGGTAAGCGCCCTCCCGAAGGTTAAGCTACCTA
>NZ_JBJNMU010000022.1:0-720 GCF_052167655.1 Serratia sp. CY55921
CGCCAGGTGAAGCCGGCGTTGACGCTGTTATCCTGATGGTGCTGCGACAGCAGCCCGCCATAGCCCAGCGACAGCGAGGCGTTTTCGTTCACCGCCACTTCCGCCCCCGCCTTCAGCACCATGCCGTCACGCGACACCGGCACGCTGTCCACCACGAACGGCGCGTTGCCGCCGTTGAACCGCAGCCCGGTGCCGCGCTCCAGCCCGCCGTACTGGTGTTGCCATCCCAGCTCGCTACGCAGCGCCACCGTCGTGCCCGGGGTCACCTGCCACGCGGTGTCCGCACGCAGCCCCAGCGTCGACACCGTCGCATCCGTGTGCTGCTTGTCGCCGCGCAGCGCCGCCGCGCCGCCGCTTTCCGCGATGCCGTTGTTTTCGAAGTTCACGTACGCCAGGTTGACGAACGGCTCCAGGTTCAGCCACTCGCCCTGCACGCTGTAGCCCGCTTCCGCGAACAGCTGTTCGGTGCGCGCGCTGTACTTCGCCGTGTCACGGTCCGACTGCATCCCGTAGTTCACCGACCGTTTGGTGTCGATGCGGTGCCAGGTGTAGCCCGCCCCGCCACGCAGCGCCAGCGCCCCGAACTGCTTGTCGCCGTACGCCGCCAGGTGGTAGTTGTCGCTGTCCGCCTTCGACCCGTAGCCGCCGTGCAGCGAGGTGCGGGTGTAGCCGGTCGCCACCCCCAGCCGCCAGTCGGCCGCCGCCGCCGAGTCCAGCCCC
>NZ_JBJNMU010000023.1:0-703 GCF_052167655.1 Serratia sp. CY55921
AACCCTGAGGCGTGATGACGATGCACTACGGTGCAGAAGTAGTTGATGCCCTGCTTCCAGGAAAATCCTCTAAGCTCCAGGTAACATTAAATCGTACCCCAAACCGACACAGGTGGTCAGGTAGAGAATACCAAGGCGCTTGAGAGAACTCGGGTGAAGGAACTAGGCAAAATGGTGCCGTAACTTCGGGAGAAGGCACGCTGGCATGTAGGTGAAGTCCCTCGCGGATGGAGCTGAAGCCAGTCGAAGATACCAGCTGGCTGCAACTGTTTAATAAAAACACAGCACTGTGCAAACACGAAAGTGGACGTATACGGTGTGACGCCTGCCCGGTGCTGGAAGGTTAATTGATGGGGTCAGCCGCAAGGCGAAGCTCTTGATCGAAGCCCCAGTAAACGGCGGCCGTAACTATAACGGTCCTAAGGTAGCGAAATTCCTTGTCGGGTAAGTTCCGACCTGCACGAATGGCGTAATGATGGCCAGGCTGTCTCCACCCGAGACTCAGTGAAATTGAACTCGCTGTGAAGATGCAGTGTACCCGCGGCAAGACGGAAAGACCCCGTGAACCTTTACTATAGCTTGACACTGAACATTGAGCCTTGATGTGTAGGATAGGTGGGAGGCTTTGAAGCGTGGACGCCAGTCTGCGTGGAGCCATCCTTGAAATACCACCCTTTAATGTTTGATGTTCTAACTCGGCCCC
>NZ_JBJNMU010000024.1:0-582 GCF_052167655.1 Serratia sp. CY55921
GGGGTGAGGACAGTGTCTGGTGGGTAGTTTGACTGGGGCGGTCTCCTCCCAAAGAGTAACGGAGGAGCACGAAGGTTAGCTAATCACGGTCGGACATCGTGAGGTTAGTGCAAAGGCATAAGCTAGCTTGACTGCGAGAGTGACGGCTCGAGCAGGTACGAAAGTAGGTCTTAGTGATCCGGTGGTTCTGAATGGAAGGGCCATCGCTCAACGGATAAAAGGTACTCCGGGGATAACAGGCTGATACCGCCCAAGAGTTCATATCGACGGCGGTGTTTGGCACCTCGATGTCGGCTCATCACATCCTGGGGCTGAAGTAGGTCCCAAGGGTATGGCTGTTCGCCATTTAAAGTGGTACGCGAGCTGGGTTTAGAACGTCGTGAGACAGTTCGGTCCCTATCTGCCGTGGGCGTTGGAAGATTGAGAGGGGTTGCTCCTAGTACGAGAGGACCGGAGTGAACGCACCACTGGTGTTCGGGTTGTCATGCCAATGGCATTGCCCGGTAGCTAAGTGCGGAAAAGATAAGCGCTGAAAGCATCTAAGCGCGAAACTTGCCTCAAGATGAGTCTTCCCTGGGCCTT
>NZ_JBJNMU010000025.1:0-560 GCF_052167655.1 Serratia sp. CY55921
ATCGCCTCTGACTGCCTAGGCATCCACCGTGTACGCTTAGTCACTTAACCTCACAACCCGAAGATGTTTCCATCGTTCGCGCTGCAAACATTTGAGAGACTCTATGACAGGTTACTCTTCATCCCAATACATCTACGGAGGGACAAATTTCAGCCGTCATGTTTCAATTTTCAGCTTGTTCCAGATTGTTAAAGAGCAATATCTTAAACATGACTCGGAAGTCATCTTTAAGATATGGTGTATCGTCAGATACTTGAGACCGCCGCTTTCACCGGGTGGGTCGGAAGCTTGGCGTCCCCTAGGGGATTCGAACCCCTGTTACCGCCGTGAAAGGGCGGTGTCCTAGGCCTCTAGACGAAGGGGACACGACACCGTACTTTTATGACGCTTTTGCTCGTTACTTTTTCATCAGACAATCTGTGTGAGCACGCCACTCGAACTAATATCTTTAGGTAAGGAGGTGATCCAACCGCAGGTTCCCCTACGGTTACCTTGTTACGACTTCACCCCAGTCATGAATCACAAAGTGGTAAGCGCCCTCCCGAAGGTTAAGCTACCTA
>NZ_JBJNMU010000026.1:0-506 GCF_052167655.1 Serratia sp. CY55921
GAGATGGAGAATACGTCTTCGATTGGCAGCAGGAACGGCTTGTCGATAGCACGCTCTGGCTCTGGGATGTAGCTGTCCAGGGCTTCGGCCAGTTCGATGATTTTCGCTTCCCACTCAGCTTCGCCTTCCAGCGCTTTCAGCGCGGAACCGCGGATCACTGGCAGGTCGTCGCCTGGGAAGTCGTACGCGGACAGCAGTTCGCGAACTTCCATTTCTACCAGTTCCAGCAGCTCTTCATCATCAACCATGTCGCATTTGTTCATGAATACGATGATGAAAGGAACGCCAACCTGACGACCCAGCAGGATGTGCTCACGGGTCTGAGGCATTGGGCCGTCAGTCGCAGCAACTACCAGGATCGCGCCGTCCATCTGAGCAGCACCGGTGATCATGTTTTTCACGTAGTCGGCGTGCCCTGGGCAGTCAACGTGCGCGTAGTGGCGAGTCGGGGTGTCATACTCAACGTGAGAGGTGTTGATGGTGATACCACGAGCTTTTTCTTCTGG